>CAVXNR010000006.1:0-408170 GCA_963763095.1 Vicinamibacteria bacterium | reverse complement strand
GCCAGGTCTCGTCCTTTGACTGCTTCGTTGCCGGCGCTGTCGGCGGCATAGATTCGCAGCGTGTACCGCCCGGGCTCGAGAGTGGTGGTGTCCCACGCGCCCTCTTCCGCGATTCCGTCGTGCACGGTGTTCGTGACGGTGTACAGAAAGCGCGTCCGGCGGGTGCCGTAGACGGGGATGCCGCTGCCGGGAGCGTACACGAGCGCCGGGGCGCGGGCGTCCTGCGGCAGCCGCGTGAAGTCGATCGTCATCCTCCGCGTCTCGAAGCCCGGTGCAGGAGTTCCGTCCGCACGCAGCACCTGGTAGCCGAGTCGGAACACCCCGAGCCGCCGGCTGGCCACGTTGCCGTCCACCTGGTCGTAGGCGTCGACGACGATCCGCACCCGGCCGGAGATCACCAGCTGTTTGCCCGTCTTCACGATGGGCAGTCCGGCGTCGTTCAGCAGGATGATCCCTCGCGCCTTGATGGTCGGCGGCACCGTATCCATGAACCCAACCAGTGGCAGCAGGAGCGGGTTGATCTCGCGTCCGGGCGTGCCCACGTTGAGGTGCACGTGGTTGAAGCGGTTCACGGTCCCGACGGGGTCGCCGAGCTGGAAGCGCGTGCCGCGGCGCACGCGCACGCGCAGGGGACTGCCGCCTTCGTCGACGACGATTGGGGCGCGCGCCTCGTCGAGGGGACCGCCCTTCCGCTCGCGCCCGACGCGGACGTGCACGTAGGTGAACGGTCCCACCGACAGGCTCTCGCTGAGCGTGTCGAACCCCTGTGCGGCGAGCGGTGCACTCACCTTGTCGCTCGTGACCGCGCGCACGATTTCACCCTCGTTCGCGTGCACGTCGATCCCGGCATGGAAGCGCTCGCGTGCGTCCGACATGCTGCCGCGCGCTTCGCCCATGTTTCCCGCCAGCTCGTGCCACTCGAACTGCGGGTCGACCGGCCACGGCAGCGGGCGCAGCGAAAGCGATCCGGTGGGTAGACCGGGTGGCGGTGCCAGGGGCGACCGCGGCGCCTCTGGCGCGTAGAGGCCGGGCGGCGTGATGCGCCGGAGCAGGTAGTTGCCGGCGTCCGCGACGAAGAGCGCGCCCTCACGGTCGAGAGCAATGCCGGTGGGATTGTGAAACCGGGCGTGAGGGCCCTGACCGTCGGCGAAGCCGCCGGCGCCTCCGGCGAGCACGCGCGCGTGGCCGTCGCGCAACACCTGGAGGATACGCGCCCGGCGGTCCGTGACGTAGAACGAACCGTCACGCGCGGCGGCGATGCCCGTCGGCC
The DNA here is from genome assembly GCA_963763095.1 of Vicinamibacteria bacterium. Taxonomy (GTDB): domain Bacteria; phylum Acidobacteriota; class Vicinamibacteria; order Vicinamibacterales; family JAENWD01; genus CAVUCH01. The sequence continues at coordinate 406,900 of CAVXNR010000006.1, read as the reverse complement.
GGTAGAGTGAGACATCGCTGTTCGCATCGATCGGCAGCCATTGCGCCGTCGTCACTTCACCGCTCGGCGTGACACGCCGCACGAGGCTGTTCCCGGTGTCTGCAACGAGCAGAGTCCCATTCCGGAGCACGGCAACGCCGGACGGCGTGTCGAACTGTGCGGAGGGGCCCGTGCCGTCGCGAAACCCGGGACCGCTTCCGCCGGCGAGCGTCGTCACGATGCCGGCGCCGTCGACCATGCGGATCGCGTCATTGTAGGTGTCCGCAACGATCAGATGGACGGCCGGGGTGTCCACCGGCGCGCTCCGACCGTAGTGCCGCAACCATGGGAGTATGCGGTCGAGCCATGCTGGCGCGGCCCTCACGCCTGGCCGGCCCACAGCGATGGCTATGCCGATGGGCCCGTTGAACTGTGCCTCCCGTCCGGTTCCATCGCGCAGGCCCGGTACTCCGGTGCCCGCTACCGTCGTGACGTGCCCGTCAGCGCTGATACGCCTGATCCGGTGATTGCCCGTGTCGGCGACGTACACCGCGCCGTCGTCCGCGACCGCGATCCCCGAGGGTGTGTGGAAGCGCGCGTCGCGACCGGGGCCATCATCAAACCCTTCGCCGCGGCCCCCGGCGACCGTGAACACCCGGCCGCCATCGATGGCGCGGATCCGGTTGCTGTCGCCTCCGTCGGCTACATGCACGCGCCCGCCGCGCGTGACCGCGACCGCGAACGGGTCAGAGAACTGCGCCAGTTCCGCCGGCCCGTCGCGGGTGCCCGGCTCGCCCCATCCGGCAAACGTCACGACGACAGCGGTCCACGCGCCTTCGGTCGGTGACGGCGCCTCCGGCCGCCGGAAGTACCACGCCGCCGCCAGGGCGGCGGCTGCGAGCAGCAGCAAGGAGGCGGCAATGACAGCGCGGCGTACCGTCATCGGCTCACGACGCGCGCGCGAAGGGGCGACGGCACGCCGTCACCGTTCGGCGAGCAACTGCTGCCGCGCTTTGGCCAGCATCGCCTCCTGGTTCTCGGCCACCTGCGGCCGTTTGAGACCGAGGCTCTTGATCTGTTCAACGAGGATGGCCGATACCACACCCCGGGCGATCCACTTGTTGTCTGCGGGGATGACCCACCACGGGGCGGCCTTCGTGCTCGTGTGCGAGAGCGTGTCCTCGAACGCACGCTGGTAGTCGTCCCAGAACCGGCGCTCTTCGAGGTCGGCGCCAGAGAACTTCCAGTTCTTCTCGGGCTTGTCGAGCCGCTCGAGAAATCGCTTCCGCTGTTCCTTCTTGGAGACGTTCAGGAAGAACTTCAGCACCAGCGTGCCGTTGCGTGCGAGGTGTTTCTCGAAGCGGTTGATGTCGTCGTAGCGCTCTTCCCAGAACCGCTGGCTGCGCTTGCCGGGTGGCAACCGCTGCCGCCCGAGGATCTCCGGATGGACCCGCACGACGAGCGTTTCCTCATAATAGGACCGGTTGAAGATGCCGATCCGTCCGCGTTCGGGCAGGCAGCGCGAGTAGCGCCACAAGAAGTTGTGGTCGAGTTCCTCGTCCGACGGCTTCTTGAAGCTGAATACCTGGCACCCCTGCGGGTTCAGGCCCGACATCACATGCTTGATCATGCCGTCCTTCCCCGCAGCATCCATTGCCTGCAGGATGATGAGGACGGAGTAGACGTCGTTCGCGTACAGTCGCTCCTGCGCGGCCCCGAGCCGGCCGAGGTTCTCCTGGATGAAGGCCTTGGCGCGCTCCTTCAGCGCGTCGCCCTTCAGGGCTCGCATCTCCCTGTCGCCGGACCAGCCCGGGTCGTGGTCCTTGAGCCGCAAACGCTTGCCGGGCCTGATCCTGAACTGCTGATCGAGCTCCCGCATCGTGACCATGGTTCCTCCCTGTAGACCTCAATGCCCGGCGCCGGGCGGCTGGCGGCTGGCCGGCTCGCCTGGCCGGGGAGCGCTTCAGCTTTGTATCTTGTCGCCCGCCGCCCGCCGCCCGCCGCCCGTCGCCCGCCGCCCGTCGCCCGCCGCCCGCCGCCCGCCGCCCGCCGCCGCGCCGCCCGCGCCAAATCGTCTGCTAGAATTACTGGTTCGCCAAGCACAGATTCCCGCGGAGTACGCCCAGATGATCTCGGTCCATAACGTCTCGATGCGCTACGGCTCCAAGGTGCTCTTCGAGGATGTCACCACCACCTTCTCGCCCGGCCGGCGGTACGGTCTCACCGGCCCCAACGGCGCCGGCAAATCCACGTTCATGAAGATTCTGTCGGGCGACCTCGACCCGCAGAAGGGCACGGTCGTGCGGCCCAAGAAGGTCGGGCTCATCCGGCAGGATCAGTTCGCGTTCGACGACAAGCGGGTCATCGACGCGGTCGTCATGGGCAACCCGCGCCTCTGGGCCGCGCTGCAGGAGCGCGAAGAGCTCTACGCGAAGCCCGACATGACCGACGCCGACGGCATGCGTCTCGCCGAGCTCGAGGGGGTGGTCGGCGAGGAGGATGGCTACACCGCCGAGACGGATGCGGCGATCCTGCTGCAGGGCCTCGACATCGCGGACGAGCGGCACGAGCTCCTGATGCGCGAGATCACGAGCGACGAGCGCGTCCGTGTGCTGCTGGCGCAGGCGCTGTTCGGCAGCCCGCCCGCCCTGCTGCTCGACGAACCCACGAACCACCTGGATCTCGACTCTATTCACTGGCTGGAGGATTTTCTCACGTCGTACCAGGGCAGCCTCGTCGTGATCTCCCACGATCGCCATTTTTTGAACCGGGTGTGCACCCACATCGCCGACATCGACTACCAGACGATCATCACGTACACCGGCGGCTACGACGACATGGTGATCGCGAAGACGCAGTTCCGGACGCGGATCGAGGCGCAGCAGGTACAGCGCGAGAAGAAGATTGCGCAGCTTCAGGAGTTCATCGCGCGCTTCTCGGCCGGCACGCGCAGCAGCCAGGTGACGTCGCGCAAGAAGGAAGTCGAGCGGCTGCAGACCAACGACCTCGCCCGCTCGAACATCCAGCGTCCGTACATCCGGTTCACGATGAAGCGCCCGCACGGGCGCATGGCGCTCGAGTGCGAGGGCGTGTCGAAGGCCTACGGCGATCACCAGGTGCTGCGCAAATTCGGGGCGTTTGTCGAGCGCGGCGAGAAGATCGCGATCGTTGGCCGGAACGGCGCCGGCAAGACCACGCTGCTGCGCGCGCTGTTGGCGGGGGAGAGCACCATCGGTGGCGTGGACGTGCCGGCGGACGCTCGCGACAGCGGCACGCTGCGCTGGGGACACGAGGTCTCGATTGGCTATTTCCTGCAGGATCAGACCGGGGTCATCGAACCGGGGTGGACCGCGGCCGACTGGCTGCACCAGTTCGACCCCGAGAAGTCGCGCGAGGAGATCAGAGGCCTGCTCGGGCAGATGCTCTTCGCACAGGAAGAAGGCATGAAGCCGACCGCCGCGCTCTCGGGCGGTGAGACGGCGCGGCTGCTGTTCTGCCGCATCATGCTGCTGCAGCCCAACCTGCTCGTGCTGGACGAGCCGACGAACCACCTGGATCTCGAGTCGGTCACCGCGCTCAACATCGCGATCCAGAAGTTCGAGGGCACGGTGCTCCTGGTCACGCACGACGAGGACCTGATCGAGGAGACCGCCACGCGCATCTGGCACGTGACGCCGCAGGGGGTCGAAGACTTCAAGGGCACGTTCGAAGACTACTCGGCGTCCGTGAAGTAGAAGCAATTACTCCCGGCTCACACGCCGACCCTCGTGCGGTTCGCCCCAGCCCGCCAGCGTCACGCTCATGTCACCTGTGGCGGCATCCGGACGGAAGCTCACGCGCAGCACGCCGTCCGGCTCGAAGAATTCCGCCGTCGCCGAGGGCGAGAGCGGCAACGGCTCGCCGTGTTGTTGAATGGTCAGCCTGCCCTTGGCGATCCCGACGCTGATCCGCTCCCCGTCGGCCATCTCGTACTTCCCCACGTACTCCTCCAGCGTCGGCACGGGCACAACGGCGAGCAACGGATCCTTGAAGGGCCGTCCGATGGCGAGGGCGGCCAGCTGGCGCGCGACCGTCCCGGGCCGCGACGTCCCGTTGTTCGAGAGCACCGCGACATAAACCTGCTCCGACGGGATCCGCACGACCCACGACCGAAACCCGTTGATCCCGCCGCCGTGCTCGGCCACCGCAACGCCCTCGTGCTTCGTGACCGACCACCCAAGTGCATACCCCGTGCTCCTGCCGGATGTCAGCGTGAACGGTGTGTACCACCGTGCGCGCGACGATTCGGAGAGCAGGCGCCCGCGATCAATCGCCGTGTTCCACAGCGCCAGGTCGTCGACGGTCGAGACGAGCCCTCCCGCGGAGAACGGCTGGCTCATACCGATGTAGCGCGCGTTGCGCCACTCATCGCCTTCCCATTCATACCCGCGCGCGCGACGCGGGATCACACGCACCGTGTCGTCGTACATCGTTTGCCGCATGCCGAGCGGAAGCACCATCTGGCGGATATAGTCGGCGTATGAACGGCCCGCCGCCTTCTCGATGACGAGGCCGAGCAGCAGGTAGCCGGAGTTGCTGTACTTGAACTGCGTGCCGGGATCGAACTCCAGCGGCTTCAGCTTGACCATGTCGAGAATCTGTCGAGGCGTGAGCTCCTCCGGCAGGTGCCGGGCCCACTCGTCCATGTCGGTGTAGTTCGGGATTCCGGAGGTGTGCGTGAGCAGGTGCTCGAGGGTGACACGGCGTCCGCCCGTGCCGTACCCGTCCACGTACTTCGACAGGTCGTCGTCCAGCGCGAGCTTGCCCGCGTCCACCAGTTGAAGAATCGCCGCGGCCGTGAACTGCTTGCGTCACGGACCCGATGCGGAGCACCATGTCCGCCTCGAGCAGGATCCCGAACTCGAGATCCGCCAACCCATACGCACGGCGGAACACCGGGCGCCCGTCCTTCACCACGATGGCCACCGCGCCCGGGGCGTCCTGAGGATAGTGTCTGGCGAGGAGGGCGTCCGCACCGGCGGCGAACCCAGAGGGCATGCGCGGCCCAGCCGCTGAATCCGGTTTCTGCGCATGGGCGGGCCAGACGAGCAGCATCGCCACGAGCCCGTGCGCAAGCACCAGTCCCATCGTGGACGCGCGATTGAGTGTGAGCATCAAAATGAAGCTTGTGGACGATTCTAATCGACGGCTCTGGTTGCGACCGGCTCGTCCCACGAGCGGACCAGTCTGTAGCCAACCGCGGGGGCGCCTCTGGATGGTCGATTTCCTCGGGATTCGATCGGCAGCGCTCACCGCGACCGATGCGAGCGGGACGCCCTCACGAAAACGCCGAGCCACGTGCCGCGGATGCCCCACGTGCTGCGAATCCGCCCCCACCATGTGGGGCCGGGCCGAAGTGCCCCGGCCATGCCCACGGCGTTCCGCGCACCGGGAACCAGCGATCAGCGCCCCGTCGTGTAAGCTGCCGGCATGCGCCGACTTCGCTGGCTCTTCCTGCCGATTGCCGGGGCGCTTCGGCCCCGGCGCTATACCGCCATCGGGGCGTTTTGGCGGCGGCGCCACGTCGTCTTAGGGCTGCTGGGGGCACTCGCCGGGTCGGGTCAAATTGCAGCGCCCGCCTCGCCTGCCCTCGACCTGTCGCAATGGGAACCCGAGATCCGCGTCTTCGAGGAGGCCGACCGGCAATCCACGCCGACGACGGGCGGCATCGTGTTCGCCGGCAGTTCGAGCATCCGCCTCTGGAAGACGATGGCCGGCGACTTCGCGGGCCTGCCGGTGCTCAACCGGGGGTTCGGCGGATCGCAAATCCGCGAGGTCACCGCGTTCGCAGACCGGATCGTGATTCCGTATCGCCCACGCCTGATCGTCTTCTACTGCGGCAGCAACGATGTCGTGTCCGGCCGGGCGGTACCGGATGTCGTGCGGCGACCTGCAGGCGTTCGTCGCGAAGGTTCATGCCCGGTTGCCCCAGACTCACCTGATTTTCATCTCGATCGCGCCCAACCCGGCGCGCTGGCACCTGAAGAATGCGTGGCTCGATCTGAACGGGCGAATCAAGGCCTACACGAAGACGGATGCGCGGCTGACCTTCGTCGACATCTGGGGCGAGATGCTGGGGCCCTCCGGCGAGCCGCGCCCGGAGCTGTTCGTGGACGACCGGCTGCACATGAACGAGCGCGGGTATGAGATCTGGACGCGCGTGCTGCGGCCGGTTGTCGAGAGACAGTTCAAGGCCGCCGGTGCTGAAGTTGCGGCTCCACGGTAGCGTTGCCGCGCGGCAACTGGTCGCGACTCGACGGCAAGGCAGGCCACCGCCCACCGCCTACCTTCCACCAGCCGCCGCCGCCCAGTCACTCCCACCACTTCGACAGGTGCGAACGCGGCCGACCCGGGTGGTCGCCATAGTGGCTCACGTCGTTGAACAGCATCAGGCGCGCGCGCACGGGGTCCTTGAAGTCGAGCACGTTCAGGCACGCGGGGGCCTGGTCGAGACGATCGCGGTAGCCGCGGGCATCGAAGCCCAGGAGGCTGCTGATTACCAGCCGGATGGTCGCCTTGTGTGACACCGCCACGACGTTCTCGCCGGCATGCGTCTCGACGATGTGGCGGATGACGGGCAGCGCCCGCGCCATCACATCGAGCCCGCACTCGCCCCCTGCGGGCGCGAACGTGAACGGATCCTCCTCCCAGCGTGCGTACTCGCCGCCGAAGCGCGACTCGACCTCGGCACGCGTCAGCCCTTCCCAGCGCCCGTGATCGATCTCGCGAAGACCCGCGTGTTCGATCGGTGTGAGCGCGTGCGGTGCGGCGAGGATTTGCGCCGTCTCCCGCGTGCGCTGCAGCGGGCTGCAGTACACGGCGACCACGCGATCGTCGCGAAGACGTTCGGCGAGCCGCGTCCCCTGGGCCCGACCTTCGTCCGACAGCGCTACGTCTGTCGCGCCGGCGAAACGATCCTCTGCGCTGAGCTGGGTCGCGCCATGACGGATGAGAAAAAGGCGTGTCGCGGTCATGCTGGGGAGGACGACGGCGTCAGGCCGATGCGGCGCAGAAGCGTGTGCCAGCGCGGATCACCGTGCAGCGGGTCGAGGGATGGATCGACCATCAGGAACGCCGCCTGTCCGGTCCGCTGCGCCGTCATGCGATCCAGATGGACGAACGCCTCGTCGATGTCGCCCGCCTGCGCCATGGCGACACCGCTCGCATACTCGGCAACCCCGGACGAGTCGCTCTCACGCCTGAGGATTTCGGCCAGGCGCACCCTGGCGCGCCAATAGCCCGGGGGCCCCTCCGCCTTCAGGGCTGCCTTCAACGCGTTCACTGTGTCTTCCCCCACGCGCGCGGTAAAGAACATCGTCGCACGGCCGAGCGTTTCCGCAGCGGTTTCGAACAGGCCCAGCCGCTCGTAGGTGATGGCCAGGAATGCCAGGGCGTTGGGAAACTGTGGATCCAGCAGGGTCACTTCGCGGATCGTGTCGAGCGCCTCGCGGTACTGGCGCGCGAAGTAGAGCGCCCATGCGACGCTCATCTGCATGAGCACGGACAGCGGATCGAGTTCGCGGCCTCGCCGCATGGACGCCAGCGCTTCCTGGTGCCGCCCCAGCGCCGTCTGCAGCAGGCCGATGTACATGTGGATCGTCGGGTTGCGCGGCTCGAGCTCCAGCGCCTTCCGGAGCGCGTGCTCGGCGCCAATCCAGTCCCACGAGTGGAACATCCGGCAGATGCCGATCGCGACGTGCGCCTGCGCGAGGCCGGGATCGAGATCGAGCGCGGCATAGGCGGCGGCCGAGGCGCGGGTCATGGCCACGTCGGTCGGAAGCTGGCCGTAGTAGCCCAGGGCGCCGTATGTTTCCGCCAGCCCCGCGTATGCGAGCGCGTACTTCGGATCGATGCTGATCGCCGCCTCGAAGTGCCCGATCGCACTCCGGAATCCCTCGGCGCGCCACTTACTCCATTCGTGGCGCCCGCGGAGATACGCCTGGTAGGCGTCAGCATTGCCTGTCGCCCGCTTGCGGAAGCGCTTCTTCTGGGGCGCGGACAGGCGGATCCGCAGTGCCTCGGAGATTTGCCAGGCGATCTGCTCCTGCAACGAGATCAACTCGGAGACCGGGTGGCGATACTGATCCCCCCAGACCTGCGTCTCCGTCGCCACGTCGACGAGCTCCGCCTGGATGTTCAGGAGGGATCCCTGCTGCATCACGCGGCCGGTGACCAGCGAGTCCACGTTCAGCGCCAGCCCCACCGACCGCGGGTTTACCGCAACGCCCTTGTAGGCGAACACCGTGCTGCGGGGCACGACGCGCAGCTTCGGCAGTTGGGAGAGGCTGTTGATGATGCTTTCGGTGACGCCGTCCGACAGGTAGTCTGCCTCGGTCTCTCCGCTGGTGTTGACGAAGGGCAGCACCGCCAGCGAGCGCATCCGTGCGCGGCGGCGGGTAACCGCCGTGTGAGTCGCGGCGGAGTCGGTCAGCAGCGTGCGCAGGGCCGCCGCGAGGTCGCGAGCGGACGCGAACCGGTGGAGGCGATCCTTCTCGAGGCAGTGGGCCACGACATCCGCGAGCCGCGGGGGAATGTCGAGTCCGGACAGCAGCAGGTTGGGCGCGGGTTCGCTCAGCAGCGCGGCGAGCGAATCGGCAGGCGTGGCGCGCACGAACGGCCGCTGCCCTGTCAGCATCTCGAGCAGCGTGCACCCGAACGCGAAGATGTCCGTTGCCGCGTCGGCAACTTCGCCCCTGACCTGTTCGGGCGCCATGTAGCCGACCGTTCCCATGACGCGGCCGGGCTCGGTGGCGATGAATGTGCTCGCGGCCGCAAGAGCGGCCATCGCAGGCTCCGTGCGCGCCAGGCCGAAGTCCAGGATCTTGGGCCGGCCGTCGCGCGTGATGAAGATGTTCTCGGGCTTCAGATCGCGGTGGATGATGCCCTTGGCGTGAGCGGCCGCGAGCCCATCGGCGACGTGCGCGGCCAGCTGCGCCGCCTCTCGCCAGGGCAGCAGCCCGCGCCCCATCCGCGACCGCAGGTTCTCGCCTTCCAGCAGCTCGACCACCGCAATCGGCTGGCCGTCCACCATCGCGAGCTCATGGATCGCCATGATGTTCGGATGAGAGATCGCGGCAACGGCACGTGCCTCGTGCTCGAACCGGGCGCGCATCTCCGAATCCGCCGCGAGGTGGTCCGGCAGCACCTTCAATGCGACATCGCGGCCGAGCCTGGAATCACGGGCACGGTAGACCTCGCCCATCCCACCGGCGCCAATCGACTCCACGACTTCGAAGTGGGCGAGGCGCGTACCTGGTGACAGACTCACGAATCTCCTCTCGGGGGATGTGTTCAAATCCATTCTATCGCCCGCCGCCGCAGTGCGGCACGCGCCGGCCGGGCGCGGTACAGCGCCCGATTGGCGAATTGCCGCGCCCGGAGCTATAGTACGGTCCCTCTTTCACCTCAAGAACGCTTTCGGCCCGGAAACGACGCATGGCGACCAGGTTCCCCCCGCTCCGGCGCAGCGCGCCACGCGAGGCCGGTCTTGCGTCCCCACTTCAGCCAGCAGGCCAGGCCCGGCAGGTCGCCGCCGAGCGGGTCCGACAGGCAGCACGAGGGAGACAGCCGTGACGACGACGATCGACCCACAGAACACTGGTGCGCAGCCGCGCACGTCGGATGCGGACGGCGCCAGCCTCGACAAGGTGCGGGATCTGCTGTTTGGCGTCCACCTGCGCGACTACGATCGAAAGCTCGCGCGTCTCGAGGAACGGCTGGTGAAGGAGACGAGCGACCTGCGGGAGGACGTGAAGAAGCGCCTCACGGCGATCGAGGGGCTGATCCGGCAGGAAGTCGAGTCTCTCAGCGATCGGCTGAAGAACGAGCAGGATGAGCGCTCGACAGCGGCAAAGGACCTGGCTCGCGAGCTGAACGACTCGGCACGGACGTTCGAGCGCCGTGCCAGCCAGCTGGACGATCAGATGGCGCGCGGCCTGCGCGACCTGCGGCAGCAGCTGCACGACCAGCACCAGGGGCTCTCGGACGAACTGCGCCGGCAAGCCGAAGACCTCCTGGGCCGCCTCTCGCGCGAGTCACAGGAGTTGCGCGGCGACAAGACGGATCGCACGGCGCTCGCCGCCCTGTTCACCGAGATGGCCATGCGGCTGAACGGAGAGTTCAGGTTCCCCGCGGGCGAGGGCGAGCCGAGTGCCTGATGCGGCTGCCCGCGCCGCCGCCCGGGCGGGCAGCGGCCATGCGGAGCCGGTGACCGAGTTCGCGGAGCTGCGCTCGCTGATCATCGGACCCGAACAGCGGGAGATTCGCGCCCTCGAGGCGCGGATCAGCGATCCCGGCCGCGTAGCGCGCGACGTCAGCGCCGTGCTGCCCGAGGCTGTTCTCCTGCGCAAGCACGATCCGCAGCTGACGCGTGCGCTGGCGCCCACCATCGAAGAGGCGATCACCAACTCCGTCCGCAAGAACCCGCAGCCGCTCGCCGATGCGCTGTTCCCGGTCATCGGCCCCGCGATTCGCAAGGCCATCGCCGCGAGCCTCAGCGGCATGCTCGAGACGCTCAACCGCACGCTCGAGCACAGCCTCTCCTGGCGCTCCATCCAATGGCGCCTGACGGCTCTCAGAACGGGACGGTCGTTCGCGGAAGTCGTTCTCCTCAACACCCTCGTCTATCGTGTCGAGCAGGTGCTGCTGATCGATCGCCGCACCGGGCTGCTCCTCCAGCACGTGACCGAGGGCTCCACGCCAGCGCAGGACGCCGACATGGTGTCGGGCATGCTCACGGCGATTCGCGACTTCGCGCACGATTCGTTTCGCGTGTCGGAGAACGACGCGCTGGAGGCGCTGCAGGTCGGCGACGTGACCGTATGGGTGGAACAGGGGCCGTATGCGATCCTCGCGGCGGTGATACGCGGCACGGCGCCACGGGAGCTGCGGACGGCGCTGCAGGAGGTTCTCGAGTACGTGCACGCGTATCACGGCGAGGCGCTGCGCGCATTCAGCGACGACGCGACGCCTTTCCAGAAGGTGCGTCCGGCGCTCGAAGGTCTGCTGCACGCCGAGTACCGGCGCCGCGAGAAGCCGGTTTCCCCGCTGATCTGGGTGGGTCTGGCGATCTTTGTCCTGCTGGCCGGCATCTGGCTGGTGTTCACCCTGCAGGCGCGCGCGCGATGGAACGGCTATCTCGACGCGCTCCGGGCCGAACCGGGCATTGTCGTGGTTTCTGCGGAGCGTAAGTGGTGGGGCCGGCATCTGGTCAACGGTCTGCGCGATCCGCTGGCGCCTGACCCGGAATCGCTCCTGGCGCCGCACCAGCTGTCGGCCGCCCGTGTTTCAGGGGCGTGGCAGCTATACCAGGCGCTCGACCCGGAGATGGTCGTCCGCAGGGCGCGGGTCATCCTCCGCCCGCCGGCCGGCCTGTCGCTCCGATTTGCGAAAGGCGTGCTGCGGGCCGACGGAGCGGCTTCGCCCGAATGGATCGTCGAGAGTGCCCGCATCGCGCCGGCCATTGGCGGCGTTCTCCGTTACGATCCGGGACCCGCGGTCGACCTCGCCATCGACGATCTCGCACGGCAGCTTGCTGCGTCACCAGTGTTGTTCGCCCGCGGCCTCGCCACGCTGGCGGCTGGCAGCGACGGTGTGCTGCAGGGCCACGTCCGGCGGGTGCGTGCGATAGACGCCCTGGCCGCGGCTGGCGGGCGGCGCGTCAGGCTGGAGATCGTAGGGCACACCGACACTGACGGCCCACCTGAGTCGAACGATCCGCTCAGCCTGCGCCGCGCGGAGCGCGTGCAGGCCGCCTTCGATGGGGAGCGGCTCATCGCGACCGATTTGATCACCAGAAGCGTCGGAAGCCGCGAGCCGCTCGGCGACGGGGTCCTCGAGGGCGACAAGCTGCGCAACCGGCGCGTATCGCTCCGTGTGCTGCCATCCGCCGACGTGTCCGGAAAGTGACGCCGCGATGATTCAGAAGAAAGTGTGCATGCTCGGCGCCACCGGCGTCGGCAAGACGAGCCTCGTCTCGCGTTTCGTCAGCAGCATCTTCTCCGACAAGTACATGACCAGCGTCGGGGTGAAGGTCGACAAGAAGACCGTGACGGTCGCCGACGATCCGGTCACTCTGGTGTTGTGGGATATCTACGGGGAAGACGCGTTCCAGAGTGTCCGCGCGTCGTACCTGCGCGGCGCGGCCGGCTATCTGCTGGTCGCGGACGGGACGCGCCAGCTCACGCTCGACACGGCGCGCTCCCTGCAGAAGACCGCGGAGGAGGCAGCGGGGCGTGTGCCGTTCGTTCTCGCCATGAACAAGGCCGACCTCGTCGCGGAATGGCAGGTCGACGACAAGGCACTCTGGAAGATCGCCGAGGAAGGGTGGTCCATTGTGAGAACGAGTGCCTTGACCGGCGCCGGCGTCGAAGAGGCGTTCATGAAGCTTACCCGCGCGATGGTTGCGGGCTGAGGGCGCCACTGGGAGATATCAGAGTGTCCAATGTTGCGCTCGCGGATGTCTGCTCGGCGCTGGAGTTCGTGGTGCTGGAGCGCCTCGACGGCGGGTTCGTGCGCATGGGCGATTACCCGCTGCCGCCCTGGTTCGTCCGGGTGTTCATCCAGGCGCAGAACGAGAGCGTCACCCTCACCTCCGTGTTTCCGGTGCTCGACTCGTTTCTCTCCGAAGCCGATCAGTTCTGGGACAGCATCGGCGACGGCCGGCTCTCGAGCGAAGCCTTCATGGCCACCGACTCGCTTGGCGCGGAGTTGGCCATTATCGCCACGGCGGTAGGGGCCAGGGGCCGGCGTTTTCTGCTGATCCAGCCCGACGCGTCCTATCCTGAACGGCAACGCATCCTTCAGCGCGCCCGCGAACAGGCGCTCGAGCACGAGCGGCTGGTCAAACACATACAGGAACTTCGAAAGCCCATCGCAAGCCTCGCGGGACTGGCTGCCGACCTCGCGGCGGTCTCCATCGGCCGACGCGCATCGCGCGCCGATCGAGCGCATTGCAAACCACGTGAGCACGCTGCAGCGAATCTTGGGCGATCTTCCGCGGGGCCCGCGGGGTGCGTCCCCGACGCCTCGCTGAGCGACGACGTTCCCGCTGATATCATCCCGGCACATGACCCTTCGTGAGCTCGTACACGGCTGTACGTTCGACGACATCCTGCTGGCGCCGCAGTTCAGCCTGATCGAGAGCCGTGATCCCGCCACGATCGATCTCCGCTCCCGTCTCACGAAAGGCCTGACCATCAGCCGCCCGATCGTGTCGGCAAACATGGACACGGTAACGCGCGCGCCGATGGCCATCGTCATGGCGGAAGAGGGCGGCATCGGGATCATCGATCGGGGCTTCCGCCCGGGCGACATCGAGCCGCAGGTCCGCGAGGTGCAGGTCGTCAAGCGGTCGCAACACGGCGTCATCCAGGACCCCTACACCATCGAACCCGATGCCACGGTTGCCGAGGCCGCGGCGGCGATGCTGCGATCGCGGGTTGGCACGCTGGTGGTCGTCGATAGCGCCCGCAAGCTCGTGGGGCTGCTCACCGAGCGTGACATCCGTTTCCTCACCGACAGCACGGCGCGCGTGGCGGAGCGGATGACTCCGCGCGACCAGCTGGTGTTGCACGAGGGCGATCTGTCACTACCCGACGCCGAGCGCCTGATGGCGGCGCGCAAGGTGAAGAAGCTGCCGCTCGTGCGCGCGGACGGCACACTTATCGGGCTGATCACGTCGCGGGACCTGCTCCGGCAACGACGGCTCCCTTTTGCCACACGCGACGATCTGGGGCGGCTGCGGGTCGGTGCGGCGATTGGTGCGCGTGGCGACTACCTCGAACGCGCGGCCGAGCTCCTGCGCGCCGGGGCAGACGTGCTGGTGATAGACATTGCCCACGGGCACTCGGTGGTCATGGAACGGGCGCTCGCCGGTGTGCGCGCCCGGTTCCCCGATGCCGAGGTGATCGCAGGGAACGTGGCGACGGCTGAAGGCGCCCGGTTCCTCGCAGATCGCGGCGCGAGTGCGGTGAAGGTGGGCATCGGCCCGGGCGGCGGCTGCACCACCCGCATCACCACCAGTTTCGGCGTGCCGCAGCTGCAGGCGCTGGTCGAATGCCGGGAGGGGGTTGGCGACAACGTGCCGGTGATCGCCGACGGGGGCATCAAGCGGCACGGCAGCGTGTGCGAGGCGCTCCTGATGGGAGGGGACACGGTGATGCTCGGCAGTGCGTTCGCCGGCACGCAGGAGTCGCCTGGTGAGGTCGTGCAGAAGTCCGTCCTGTTGCCGGAATCACAGAAGGCGGTGAAGGTGCCGTTCAAGGTCCTGCGTGGGATGGCGTCAATTCAGGCGATCAAGGACCGTCTCGACGTCGAGGATGCCGACGTGATTGATTTGCAGGCACTGGGCGCCGAAGGGATGGAGGTCAGCGTGCCCCTCAGAGGGTCGGCACGCAGTGTCTTCCAGGACATGATGAAGCACCTTTGCTCGTCGATCAGCTACGGCGGTGCGGACAGTCTCAACGACCTGCGCGCGCGGTTCGATGCCGACCCGCTGCGGTACGTGATCCGGCTCTCGGTGGCTGCCCGTCGCGAGTCGTACGAGCGGTAGACTTGCATGGCATTGAACATCGTCGTTGTTTATGGCTCTGTCCGCAGCGAACGGCAGGGCATCCGGGCGGCACGCTTCGTCGAAGTCCGCCTGAAGGCGCGCGGCCATACCGTGTCGTTCGTCGATGCGCTGGGGGTCAAGCTGCCGCTGCTCGATCGCATGTACAAGGAGTATCCGAAGGGGGAAGCGCCCGAGGTGCTCGAGAAGCTGGCCACGCTGTACCGGGCGGCCGACGCGTTCGTGATCGTCACCGGCGAGTACAACCATGGCGTGCCGCCGGCGCTCAGCAACCTGCTGGATCATTTTCTCGAGGAGTACTACTTCCGGCCGTCCGCGATCGTGTCGTATTCCGGTGGCCAGTTTGGCGGCGTCCGGGCGGCGGTTCACCTGCAGGCCATCCTGTGCGAGCTCGGCATGCCGAGCATCTCGAGCACGTTCCCGGTGCCGAAAGTCCAGTCGGCATTCGATCACGATGGCAATGAGCTGACACCCGGGGCCGGGCGGCGCTTCGAACGGTTCGCGGCGGAGCTGGAATGGTATGCGGAGGCATTGAAGAGACAACGCGAAGAGAAGGGGACGCCTTACTGAATGCTCCGAGGGCTAAAGGCTAAGGGCCAAGGGCTAAGGGCTAAAGCCCTAAGGGCTAAAGGTTACGAGCCAAGGGCTAAGGGCGCACAATAGTCTCCGCACATGCTCTCCGCGTCCCGCACTCGCCTGATGGCGTCCGCCGTCGCGGGGCAGTGGATCTTCGGCATCATCCTCGCGCTGCTCGGGCAGCTGTTCGGGATTCCCGCGGCCATGGCGCATGCCGGCCTCGATCTGGCCGCGCAGGCACGGCTGCTGCTGACGCTTTTCACGGGGCAGCTGCTCTTTACGGCGATTGCGGGTCGCGCGGTCGATCGCTTCGGGAGCACTCACGTGCTCGCCGCGGGGTCGCTGGTGATGGGGGCGGCCGTGTTCCTGCTGGCGTCTGGCGCCGGATTCCGCCAGGCGATGATTGCCGCACTGCTGATGAGCGTCGGGGGTGCCGCGGTCAATGCAGCCGCCAACACGCTAGTCTCCACCGTATACGGCGATCGCCGCGGGCCGATGCTGAACGTGCTCGGCGTGTTCGGGGCGGCAGGGTCGGTATCGGTGCCGCTGGCGTTCAGCGGCGTCACGACGTATCAGCAGGTGCACACCCGCCTCCTGCTGCTCGCCGGCGCATGCGCGCTCGCGGGCGTACTCCACCTTCTTCAGCCGCGTCCGACCATCGCAGGCCCGATCGCCGCTCCACGAGGGACCACGCGCGCCGCCCTCAGAGATCCCTGGGTGCTGGCGCTGATGCTCCTGCTCATCATCGACTTCGGGAACGAAGCCGTCATGGCGGGCTGGATAGCCCCATACACGCTCGCCGCGGTACCCGAGGCGTCAGCTACCGTGATGGTGGGGCTGTATTGGGGTGCCCTCGCCGCGGGTCGTCTCGTGACGCCATTCGTGCTGGTGCGTATCTCCAAGCTCGTGCTCCTCGCGATCGCTTCGTCGGCCGCCATGGCGGGCTTCGCGGCAATCAGCACGGCGCGGACACCGTTCACGCTGGGACTGGCCGTTCTGCTCACGGGTCTCGCGATCGCGCCGATGGCCCCGACGACGCTATCTGTCGCGGGAGACAGGTATCCGAAGCACACGGGTGCGGTATTCGGCCTGCTGCTCTCGCTCGGACAACTCGGGGGCATGATCCTCCCGTGGTCGGTGGCGCGCGTCGCCGTCACGGCAGGCTTTCGTTCCGGGATCCTCGTGTCCTGTGCGGGCGGGGTGTTGATGACGGTGCTTCTCTGGTGGCTCGTGGCGAGGAGTCACCGCCCGGCAGCCCCGGCGGGAGCTCTCCGATGACGATGCCGGAGGCTGTGCTGTTCGATCTGGACGGCACCCTGATCGACACGACGGACCTGATCCTGGCCTCGTGCCAGCACACGTTCGCCCGCCATCTGAAGGCCGGGTGTCCGCCCCGCGAGGCGCTGATCGCGACCTTCGGGCGCTCGCTGCCTGAATCGCTGCTCGAGATCGCGGTTGCGGAAGGTGCCGAAGACCCCGCCGCCTTCGCGGCGGATATGCTTGCCACCTACCGCGCGCACAATGACGAGCACCACGACGCGCTGATTCGACCCTTCGACGGTGTCGAGCCGATGCTCGCGTCGCTTCGAGCGTCTGGAGTGAGGCTGGGCGTGGTCACGAGCAAGCGTGAGCGCTCCGCACGCCTCGGGATGTCGCGCTATCGCCTGGGAGACTTCTTCGAGATTGGCATCTTCCACGACGACACCGTGCAGCACAAGCCCGACCCGGCGCCGCTCATGGCCGGAGCGCAACGGCTCGGCGTTGCGCACGAACGTACGATCTACGTCGGGGACAGCGTGCACGATGTCGCGGCGGGCCGTGCTGCCGGCATGCGGACGATTGCGGCTGCGTGGGGACCGTTTCCGAGGGCCGATCTCGATGCCGCCGGCCCCGACCATGTGGCCGACACGCCGAACGACGTGGTGCTGCTAGTGAAAGCTGGTTGGTGAATCACATGGATGTCGAGCCAGTTCCGGCGCACAGCAGCAGTGCTCCGTCCCTCAACTACTCATCCAGGATCCGCGACACGACGCGATCGAACTCCCACAGCAGCCCCTCACGCGGCGAGTAGACGCCCGGGCGGTAGGCGCGGGAGGAGATCCCCGCCTGCGACAGCTCCGAGACGTGCCAATCCTGCCTGTTCGTCTCGTCCCAGAAGTCGATCACGTCGGACGGATCGAAGAGCGGGTTCGCATGTTCCGACGGATGGAAGTGCCACTCGCAGACGATCCGCGTCAGGTCGCAGGCGATCGGCCACAGCGTGTGAGTCATGACGTAGTCGGGATGGAGGCTCAGGAGCAGATTCGGCAGCACCGCGTAGTAGTAGCCGTGGCGACGCTGCGTGTCCGAGAGCCCGGGCAGCGGCGGGCGGCGCTGGCGGCCGTCGCGGCTCATCGTGAAGATGCCGTCTCGAAGCGCCATCGCCCCCCCGAACCAGTTGTCCGTGACTGGTTCGTTGTCGCCGCTGAGATAGTCGGCATTGCGCTGCAGCGCCGGATGGATCAGCGGGCAGTGCAGGCACTCCGAGTAGTTGAGCATCAGCAGCTTCCAGTTGGCCTTCACGTCGTAGGTCACGCGATAGGCGCGCCGCAGCTCGCCCATACGCCACGCCCCAAATCGCTCCGGCAGGCCCTGCAGCTGCTCTGACAGAAGCGGCGCCGATGGATGCAGCGTGACGAACAGGTGGCCGTCCCACTCGCCGACGGCAACGGGTGTCAGCGCATTCTCGTCGCGCCGGAAGCCCGGGGCGGCATCCATGTGGGGCGCGCCGAGCAGGCGTCCATCGAGGTCGTACGTCCATCCGTGGTACGGGCACTGGATCCGATCCGGGAAGTGACCGCTGGTATCTGTGCACAAGCGAGTGCCGCGGTGACGGCACACGTTGTAGTGCGCCGCAAGCGCGCCATCCTTCCGCCGGGTGATGATGACGCTCTCCCCGGCGACATCGCGCAATATGAAATCACCAGGGGCGGCGATCTCCTCCGTCCGCCCCGCACACGCCCACATGGTCGCGAAAATGCGTTCGCGCTCCCGTGTGAAGAGCTCCGGATCGGTGTAGTAGCGGGCGGGCAGCGTGCGCTTCTGGGGTGTCATGGCGATGTGCTCAGTTGCCGGCGCGGGCAGCAGGTACCGATGACGCGCGTATCTCCTGGTGAGCCACGAGGGCGGTCGCACAGAGTGTAAGATTCAACCGCGGGTTCGCGCTGCCGCCCCGGCCAGCAATCCTCATCCGTCCATTCCGCACCGCGCGTCCAGGAGTTCCCATGTCCGCCCCGTTACAGCCGACCTACGACGATGCGCAGCTCATACTGAAACTGTACGAGATGCGGCGTGAAGAACGGCTGCGCAAGGCTCGTGCCTGGTTCTCATCGTCCTTTCGCGTGAGGATGATAGACGACTTCACGCGCCTCTGTCCGGTCGGATCCGACGAGAACGCCTCGTACCGCATGGTCGTGACCTATTGGGAGATGGTAGCCTCCTTCGTCACGAGTGGCGTGCTCCACAAGGAGCTGTTCTTCCAGAGCGGCCGCGAGCTGCTATTTGTCTGGGAGCGCATCCGCGACCTGGTGCCGGGCGTGCGCGAGACGACAAAAGACGCGACGACGGCAGCAGGCATCGAAGCCGTCGCGCGCGATTTCATCGCCTGGTGGGAAACCCGCAGCCCTGGCGCGTACGCCGCCTTCTCGAAGCGTGTCCGGGGCGAATAGGCGTCAGGTGATCCGCCTCATCGCCATCGACATTGACGGCACGCTGCTCGATCACACCGGCAGGATCCCGGACGAGAACCGGCGGGCGGTTGCCGAGGCGCTCGATTGCGGAATCGAGGTCGCGCTCGTCACGGGCCGCGGCTTCACCTTTGCGCAGCCCGTGGCCGAGCAATTGGGGCTCCCGGTCGTGATCGTCGCGAGCAACGGCGCCATCGTGCGGCGCCTCGATGGCACCACGGTGTTGCGGCGCCTGATGCCGAGGGAGGTGGCGCGCCACGTGCTCGAGCAGACGGCTGCGTTCCGCGGCGAGGCCGCGGTCGTGTTCGATCGGCCGGCGGCCGGTCAGCTCGTCTCGGGCGGGCTCGACTGGACGCACCCGTCGCGGGCGGGCTATTACGGTCGCTACGGTGCGCTCATCTCGGAGACGCTGCCGCTCGAGGCCTGCCTTCGGGAGGACCCCATCGAGGTGATGTTCACAGGCGGCGTGACGCGGATGCGCGAGCTGATCGCGCTGCTCGAGGCCGCGCCCCGCGCACATCGGTACGCGGTGTCGTTCGTCGAGTATGTGTGGCGCGACTTCATCCTCGTCGACGTGCTGGCGACCGGCGTGACGAAGGGCACGACGCTCGCGGAATGGGCGCGCGCGCTCGGCCTGACGAGCGAAAGCGTGATGGCGGTGGGCGACAACTACAACGATCGCGAGATGCTCGAGTTCGCAGGCACCGGTGTGGCGATGGGCAACAGCGTAGCGGAGCTGCTCGAGGGCGGGTTCCACATCACGGCGACCAATGACGAGGCAGGGCTTGCACAGGCGATCGATCGGCATGCGCTCGGTCGAACCGCTGTGTAATTACGCGGACGTGCCGATCGAGGTCGCCGTGCACCAGTGTGACTGTCATGAAGTAGTGTGACTGTCATGTGGGGCAGCCCTTCAGGGCTGCCTGGAGCCGTGAGCCTGTGGAACTGTGTCCGTGAGCGCAGCCCTGCTACTCGGTCGCCTCCGGCGCCGGACGCGTGTAGACGACCTTGCCGTCGAAGATCGTCGTCTCCACGACCGCGTCCATCACCCGCGCGTCTGGCGCGAAGATGTCGGCCGAGAGGATGACGATGTCGGCCAGCAGGTCGCGCGCGAGCGTGCCTTTGCGCTGCTCGTCGAACGACGCCCAGGCCGCTCCCGACGTGTACGCATCCACCGCCGCGGTGAGTGGAATGCGCTCCGTCGCATGCCAGCCGCCCTCGGGCAGCCCCTCGGCCGTCGTGCGTGTAACCGCCATGTGGATGCCCGCGCGCGGATCGAGCGTGACCACCGGCCAGTCGCTCCCGAACGCCAGCCGCCCGCCGCCGGCCATGATCGACGCGTACGCCCAGCCGCGTGATGCGCGGTCGTCCCCGATGTTCTCGGTCCAGACGGTGATCTGGCTCGGGGTCGGCGTGCCGTGGAACGGCTGCTGGGACGCGATCACGCCAAGCGCACCGAAGCGCGGGACGTCGGCCGGATGGACCGTCTCGACGTGCTCCAGCCGGTGACGGCGGCCGCGCGCCGGGGCCGGGTTCACTTTCGCGGCGTGCGCGATCGCGTCGAGCGACACCCGGACTGCGCCGTCTCCGATGGCGTGGATCAGGATCTGCCAGCCGTCTTTGTCGAGGGCGTCGACGAGGCTTGTCAGCGCCTCTGGGGAGAAATTCAGCGAGCCGGTGGTCGCCTTGTTCGCGTATGGCGCGAGCATCGCGGCGGTGTGTGACTCGATCACGCCATCGGCCATGAGCTTCACCGCTCCTGACTTGAGCAGCGGGTCGTCACGGTACTGCTCACGGGCCGCCTCGATTGCCTGGCGATCGGCGTCAGCCGTTTCTGGCGTGATGGAGAGGGCCGCGTACACGCGCACCTGCAGTTCGCCCGCGGCACGCAGCTCGTCGAACAGCGCCAGGTCGTCAGGCGAGCCGCCGGCGTTCTGCACGCTCGTGATACCCAGGCGTTGTGCGTCGCGGATGGCCGCGCGGAGTGCGGTCAGCCGGTCCGCCCGCGTCGGCTGCGGGAGGACCTTCTGCATCAGCGACTGCGCCGCTTCCTTCAACACCCCGGTCGGCTCGCCCGTCCTCGGATCCTTTACGATGACGCCGTGGGCGGGGCTCGGTGTGCGGCGCGTGATCCCGGCAGCCTCGAGCGCGCGGGTGTTCGCCCAGCCGGTGTGGCCGTCATAGGCCACCAGATACGCCGGCCGGTCCGGCACCGCGGCATCGAGTTGCTGGCGCGTCGGCAGCCCGCCCGGAAACGGGTCGTAGTACCAGCCGCGCCCCCGAACCCACGGGCGCTCGGGGTGTGAGGCTGCGAACGCTTTCACCGCCGACTGGATGTCCTCGAGCGTTGTCGCATCGAGCAGGTTGACGTTCGACAGCGCAAGGCCGCCGCTCATGAGGTGCACGTGGGCGTCGTTGAAGCCTGGCAGCACCGAGCCGCCGTGCGCGTCGACGACAGTGGTCTGCGCGCGGCGCAGACGCTTGATTCCACGGTTGGTGCCGACGCGGAGAATCTTGTTGCCGCGGATGGCCACCGCCTCGGCGAATTTGGAGCCGCTGCCGGTGTACACGCGGCCGTTGGTGACGATGAGATCGACCGGTCCGCTCTCGTCGTCGCGCTGCGCGCCGACGATGAGGCCGGCGACGAGCGTCCCGGCAACAATCAGGACCACGATGAACGTCGTGAGCCGAGACGCCATGTGAGCAGCCTCCGTCGAAGAACGTCACGCCAGGTGCCTTCGTCCTTCGGGCCGCCCGATCTTAGCACGCAGTACGACGCCCGCGCGGTCGCAACGCGCGGCTCGGAATTGCGACCGGTGTCGCGCGGTGAGGAAGGGCTCGACTGCGTGTGATAGAGTCGCGGCCCCGAATGCCAACAGCGAGCCCGCTGCGCGATCCCGGCGTCGTCTTCGCCCCGACCAGCGAGCAGTCCCTCGTTCGGGGCATCACCTTCTGGCCCGCCACGATGCTCGTTGTCGGGAACGTCATCGGCTCGGCAATCTTTCTCACCACCGGTGCGATGGTCCAGGCTCTGCCGTCTGCACCGCTCGTGCTGGGTGCCTGGCTGGCTGGTGGACTGATGGCCTGCGCCGGCGGCCTGACATTCGCGGAGATGGGCGCGATGCTGCCGCGATCCGGCGGCATGTACGTGTTCCTCGAGGAAGCCTATGGCCCGCTCGTGGCGTTTCTCTTCGGGTGGACGATGGTGCTGGTCGTGCTGCCCGGGGGCACGGCGGCGGTCGCGGTGGGCTTCGCTGAATCCTTCAGCTACTTCGCTCCCTCGCTCTCGACCACTCGGCTGCTGACGACCATTCCCCTGCCGCTCGGAGCGCTCAGCATCTCGGCGGGGCAGGTCGTGGCCGCGGTCTCGATTGCCGCGCTCGCGGTCGCCAACCTGTTTGGCGTCGCAGCCGCGAGCCGGCTGGCGGCGGTCGTGACGGTGCTCAAAGTGATGGCGGTCGTGGCGATTCCGGTCGTGGCGCTCGCCGTCTGGCCGCACACGCCTGAGCTGACGCCGATCGTCCCACCCGTGGCGCGGCCGCTGGCGGCTTTCGGCGTGGCGATGATTGCCGTCATGTGGGCCTACGAGGGGTGGGCGTATCTGGCCTTCGCGGCCGGGGAAGTGCACGACCCTGCCGCGCACGCTTCCGAGCGCCTTCATCTACGGCACGCTCGGCCTGACAATCGTGTATGTGCTGGTGAACGTCGGCTACTTCGTCGCGCTGCCGCTCGACGCAATCAGCGGGGCGCCACGGGTGGCGGAGAAGGCGATGACGGCCATCGCCGGGCCGCTCGGCGCAACAATGGTGGCCGCGATCGTCTGCCTCTCGACCCTCGGGTGCAACATGTCCGCGGTACTGGCGATTTCCCGCGCGGGGTACGCGATGGCGGTTGACGGCATGTTCTTCCGGTTCGCCGCGTTGGTGCACCCGAAGTACCGGACGCCGCACGGTGCGCTTCTGGGCATCGCGTGCTGGTCCTGCGCGCTGACGCTCTCGGGCAGCTACGAGCAGCTGTTCACGTACGTGATGTTCTCTGCGGTCGTGTTCAACGTGCTCGCAGGGCTCGCGATCTTCCGGCTCCGCAGGACGCACGCCCATCTCGCCCGCCCGTATCGCACCTGGGGCTACCCAGTCGTCCCGCTCGTGTTCGTGGTTGGCTCGATGGGGCTCGTGGTGAACACCCTGCTGGAGCGACCGGTCGAGTCGATTGCGGGGTTGCTGTTGATGGCAGCGGGCCTGCCGGCCTACGCCTACTGGCGCCGGAAGCGCGTGCGGCTGTCGGCGTGCGCGGGAGCGTGAGGTCCCGCCTGGATCGGCCGGCGGTGTCCCGCCCGGGCGCGGTCGAGTGCTTCGGAGCAGGACGATGCGGATTGCGGTGATTGGGGCCGGCGCCGTGGGCGGGTACTACGGCGCCATGCTGGCTCGGGCCGGCAACGACGTGACGCTCATCGCTCGCGGGGCGCACCTGGCGGCCATCCGCGCACGCGGCCTGACGGTCCGCGCGTCCCGTGGCGAGTTCAAGGTGCACCCGGGTGCATCGGACAGTCCGGGAGAGGTTGGGCCCGTCGACCTCGTCCTGCTGGCTGTGAAGACCTACGACAACGACACCGCACTGCCCATGCTGCGGCCGCTCACCGCAACGGGTACAGCGGTGCTGACGTTGCAGAATGGGGTGGACAGCCCCGCTGAAGCCGCAGCTGTCATCGGCGGTTCACACGTGCTCGGCGGAGCCGCCTACATTGCTACCGCAATTGCAGCCCCCGGGATAATCGAGCAGACGGGAACCCACCACCGCATCGTGTTCGGCGAGGCATTCGATGCGCCAGCGGAGGTCTCCTCCAGGGCCGCCATGCTTCGGGCACTCCTCCAGGACGCCGGGATCGAAACGGAAGTCGTGCCTGACGCGCGCGTGCCGCTCTGGGAGAAATGCATCTACCTCGCCCCGTTTGCCGGTTTCACCGGAGCGTCGCGGCTGCCGATTGGTCCGCTCTGGGAGCACGAGGAGACCCGCAACCTCTTCATCCGCGCGTGTGGGGAGGTCGAGGCGGTGGCGCGGGCGGAGGGCGTGTCGGTCCCCCCCGACATCCCCGCTCGCGTTCGGGTGTATGCGGACGCGCTGCCGCCGACCACACGGTCATCGTTGCTGATCGATCTCCAGGCGGGCAAACGCCTGGAAGTGGAGGCACTCCAGGGCGCGCTCGTCAGGCGGGCGCGCGGACACGGCATCGCCGTGCCGATCATGGAAACGCTGTACGCGATCCTGCGGGACCATTCGGGCGGTCAGCGCTGGTAGACGATCGAGCCGCCGCGTATCACCAGCCGAATCTGCATCGTCGCCGAGATGTCGGCAAGCGGATCCGCATCGAGCAGCACCAGATCCGCATCCTTGCCGATCTCCACGGTGCCCGCGCGGTCGGCGATTCCCAGCAGATCCGCCGCGTTCGTGGTCGCCGCCTTGAGCGCCGCCGCGGTCGTGAGCCCGCCCGCTACATAGAGTTGCAACTCTCGGTGGAGGCTCGCACCCGGGACCACGAACTGCTGTGGCGTGTCCGTCCCGGCAACCACTCGCCCGCCGATGCGCACGTAACTGGCGACGAACCGCTGCAGCACCGGCACGGCGGCCTTGAAGTCGCGCATCGTGTCCGGCGTCCACTGTGCACGGTTCATGATGTCCTTCGGATCCCATTCGCGCTCGAGGACGTGCGGCGGCACGCCGGCCAGGGCCGGGTCGCGCAGCAGATCGGGGTCCGCCAGGCGCGCGAACGCCTCGTGCAGAGCGAGGGTGGGTACGAGGACGACCCCTCCCGCACGGAGTGCGCGCGCGACCTCGTCGAGCCGCGCCGGATCGAGACGCGCCCACTCGCGCTCGAACATGGTCCAGCCCGCGAGGAAGTCGTCGTGTGCCGCAAGCAGGCGCCCAGGCTGATCCGATGCGGCATCGGCTACCCCGCTCAGGTGCTCGATGCTGCTGACGCCGGCACGCGCGGCGCCCACGGCGGTCGTCTTTCCGAGGTGCGCTGCCACGGGGGTGCCGCGCGCGCGCGCCTCCTGCACAACGGCGCTGATGAGCGCGACCGGCAGCCGCGTGTAGACCTTGATCACCCCGGCGCCCGCGGCGACCTGATCGCGCACGGCGGCCCGCGCGTCGGCCACCGTGCTGATGACGCGGGCGTCTTTCCAGAAGCTGCCCGGTCCATCGAGCAGCGCGCCTGCCGCAACGATCCGCGGACGGTCCAGGGCATCTTCGCGCGCGAGCGGGAGAATGTAGGCGGGCGCATTGTGCAGGTCGCGCACCGTCGTCACACCATGCCGAAGCAGCAGCGGCAGCGCCCAATCCGTGACGTGCACGTGTGCGTCGATGAGACCTGGTATCAGCGTGCGTCCCGCACCGTCCACCTCGCGGCGCGGCCGCAGGCCGCCGCGAAGATCGCCGGCGCTGATCGCGGCTATCCGCCCGTGGCGCACAGTGAGGGTCGCCCGCGCCGTGACGCGCCCGTCACCGTGCACGATGCGGACGTTCCGAATTGCGAGATCCGCAGCGTCTGGCGGGGAACTCGTCATGATGAACGCCGTCGCAAGAAGGAGCAGGGGGCGAAGCATGAGCGGGCGTGATCCTACCGCGTCCGGGCGGGCGGATCCGGCCGGGACTGAAGTCCCGCCACATGAGGGCGTGTCTCACACAGTGCGCTCAAGCCCAGAACGTCAGTCCTCGGTCGATTCGCCCGAAGTAGGATGAAGCGCGTGGTCGTGCTCGCGAGCGGCGAGGGCCGACCGGTTTGTTTTTGTCTGTACACGATGCCCGTTCTCACGCCCGTTCTCGTCCTCTCAACCATGGCACTGGGCAGTGTCGCCGGCCTGCTCGGCACCCTGCTCGGCCTCGGTGGCGGCGTCTTCCTCGTGCCGTTTCTCGTCCTCGTGGTGGGCATGCCCTTTCAGGCGGCCGCAGCCATCAGCCTCACGACGGTCATTGCCACCTCCAGCGCCGTCTCCGCAGCCACGGCGGGACGGCGGATGATCAACCTGCGGCTGGGTATGCTGCTGGAAGTGGCAACAGCGTCGGGTGGTCTCCTGGGAGGCATCACCGCCCAGATGCTTCCGCCAGCCACGCTGCGCGTCCTGTTCGCTGGGATCGCCGTGCTCGCCGGTGCCGTCACCCTGGCGCGGCTACGCCACTCGAACGTGATCGCCCAGGCGGACGCGGACCCGGGCACGCTCGGCGGGCGATATCACGACGAGCGGCTCGGGCGCACAGTGACCTACCGGTTCAAGCGGCTGCCGCTGGCGCTGGCGGCGTCGTTCGTGGCGGGCAACGTGTCGTCCTTGTTGGGTGTGGGCGGCGGCTTCATCAAGGTGCCTGTGCTGAACGCGTGGTGCGGCGTTCCGCTGCGCGCGGCCGCCGCGACCAGCGCCTTCATGATCGGGGTGACTGCCACCGCGGGTGCCGTCATCTACTACGGGCACGGCGTCCTCGTGCCTGGCCTTGCCGCCGCCGCGGTGGTCGGAGTGCAGGTCGGTTCGTTTCTCGGGATGCGAGCGTCCGCCCGGATCGACAGCCGGTGGCTGCGGCTGCTGCTGGCGATGGTGCTGTTCGTCGTGGCGATCGTGATGTATGTGGGGGCGCGATGAGCACGGATCATAACCGCCGGACCGAGCTGGCACTGGGCCGCGTCCTCACGGTTGGCACCCGCGCGAGCACCGCGTGTCTTGCCGCGGGCCTTGTGCTGACGTTCGTCGTGCCCGGGGCGCGGATGACCGGCATCCTGCTCGCCGTCGGGCTCGTGGTGCTGATGGCGACGCCGGTAGCGCGCGTGGCCGTGTCGATCGCCGAGTTCGCCCGGCAGCGCGATTGGAGATTCGTGATCTACGCGTGCATTGTCTTCGCGCTGCTGATCGGGAGTTCGGTGGCGGCGCTGCTGTGAGCCGTCTGTTTCCGGCCTGTCCGCCCGAACTGAAGTGCCGGCTCCACATTGGAACCCAGCGGGCTGCGGGCTCCAGCCTCCAGGGCTCGTCTGGCCCCCCGGGGCCGACCGCGGCCGAGAGCCCGGAGCTTGGAGCCCCGAGCCTAGGGGTCGTTGTGGAGCCGGGACTTCAGTCCCGGCGGGCCGTCCACATCGGTGACTCCAGGGCGTGCTGGCGCTCTTCTACCGGCACGCGCGGAAAGGACGACAGGACGTGCGCGAATTCTTCATCGGTGAGGCCGTACGCGCGCGCAGCGAGGGCGTGCATGTCGGCCGCCGCGGGGCGGTGCGCAGGGTCTGCGGCGAGGACTCTGGCGCACCGGAGCAGCCCCGCATACACGGGAGTGCCCGCGTGCGGGCGCGGAACCGGCAACCCGTCCATCACCGCGAGCGAGACATGCGTGGAGACCCTCAGCCGCACCAGGAAATTGGCAGGGTAGCTGTTGAAGAGCGCGCAGAGCACCAACTGGTCATCGATGGCGAGGCGCGTCCGCAGGCAGAAGAGCGTGTGAGTCGTGACGCACCCGGGCGGCACGACCGCTGCGATGAGCGTCGGTACGGTTCGTCGCGCTGGCGACATCCCTAAACGCGAGCCGCGGACGGCCAAACGTGTTCGGGCGGTCGAGCAGCCGTGCGGCTGTGCCGGGAGCTATTCGAAGCGTGACGGCGTCGGTGTCGACGGCGAAGGCGGTCAGGTGCTTGCCCTCCACGATGGGGAGCCCGCGCCTCGCGGTCGTGAAATGCTTGCGGTCGTCGCTGGCGTTCAGCTCACGGCCGAAGCGGACGTGCCACCCGGCAGGCGACCCGAGTGGCGGATGTTGCCGTGCGGCCCTCTCGATGATCGCCAGGTCGAGCGGCGCACGTACGTCCGGGATGGCGAGTCCGGGCCCCGACAGCTGCTCGAGCAGTGCAGGTGTGAGGGAGAACCAATCGCCGCCCTCACTCTCCTGCGTCGCCGCACTCTCCTGCGTCGCCTCGCCCAGCGCATCGAGTGCTGCCGGGTCCTGCAGCCCGAAACGGCACCGCACCCGCGTCGTCTCCCCGCCGCGGGTCACGGTCAGCAGCAGAAACCGCACGCTGCGGTGGATGGGGAAGACACCCGTGCGGTTGTCGAATCCGACCAGCGATTCGACGCGTGACTGGCGCAGCAGCAGGTGACGCAACCGCCCGCACCCGTGATCGTGGGCGATGCCCGACGGCACGACGAGGGCGACCCGACCGCCGGGCCTGGCCAGCCGCAGCGCACGCTCGACGAATAGCTGGTACTGGTTGGCGTGGCCGCGCGACTGCGCGTGATACAGTCCCGAGTCTCTCGTGAACCGCAGTACCCCCGATCGGTCGGCGTCCCCGGATGCGGGACGTACTCCGGCGTCAGCGCGGAGCATCTCCCAGGGAGGGTTGCCGATCACCGCATCGAACCCGCCGTCAGGGTGTTCGCGTCCATCGGCCCCGAAAAACACTTCAGGGAACTCCAGCGGCCAGTGGAAGAACCGGCGTGTGCCCGCCAGACGGCGGACTTCGGACAGATACCGTGTCGCCGTGGCCTCGGGTAGCGCGCTGCGCCCTGTCAGCACGTGGTCCACGAGTGCATGGAACGCGCCTCTGGGCAGCGCTGCCGCGCCGAACCATGCCGAGCACCAGAGGTCGGCCATCGCCTTCCACGACTGTAGCGCGCCGGTCGTCGCGAGCGCGGCAAGCGCCTGCTCCTTCCGGCGAACAATCGCAGCCGTGTCATCGAGCGTCTGCTCCATCTCGTGCCGCGCTGCACGGACGCCGGCGGCCGCGTCGGTGAGCTGGGACGCATCGAACAATGGAAGCTGACGCGCATCGATGCGCCGCCCGGGCCTGCGCCCGGGTGGCTGGCGCGCTACCTCTGAGGGCGATGCGCCAACGAGGCTGTCGCCGACCAGCAGGTGGTGATCGAGGAAAGTGAGCGGCTTCTCGGCAGCCAGCGTGGTGAGCCATAGCGACAGGCGCGCCAGGTGAACGGCCATCGGGTTCAGGTCCACGCCGAAGAGGCACCGCTGCGCCACCAGCCTTCGAAAGCCTGCGCGATCGGCTCCCGACACGTCCGCCTCGTGACACTCGCCCTCCCGTATCAGGGCCGCCTCGTATGCCCGGGCGAGGAAGCGGCACGCCGCCACGAGAAACGCCCCGCTGCCCATTGCGGGATCGACGACGCGCAGCGTCAGGATGCGCTCGGGGGTGGCGTCTCGCACGAGGTCCTGGAGCGCGTGGCGGACGAGGAATCGCGTGATTGCACGCGGCGTATAGAACGTGCCGGTTGCCTTGCGCCGAGAGACAGGACTCCGCGCGAGAGCGATTGCTGGCACCCGTCCCGGACAGGCGGGACCTTCGGACGGCGAGAGTGCTGGTTCGTAATCGAGAAGCCCCTCGTAGACCGCCCCGAGCTCCTCGACGCCCAGATCGCGATAGGACACGCGCTCGCGGGTGCCGCCTGGTGATGCTGTCGTCGACAACGCGAGTACGACCTCGCGCACGTCGGTATCCGGCAAAGGCCTGCGGTCGAGCAGGGGGGCGCGTCCCGGTGCGAAGAGGCGCCCGTTGAATGCGGTCACACGCAGATCGCCGGCGTCGCACCCGTGGTGCGCGAGGCGCGAGATGGCCTGGAAGGTCTCCCACAGCCCGCGCGGGTACTGCGGCGCTCTCGGCCGTGGTCCGCAGCGATTCCATCGTGTAGGCATCGCGGTACACGGGGTGCCATGTCGGCACCAGGCCGCGGGCCTCCGCAAAGCAGAGGAACAGGATGCGGTACACGGCCGTGAGTGCCTGCTCGTAGACCATCTCGAGCGGCGGCGCGCGTCGGGCGCGTCCGCCTTCTCCGAGCGCGGTGAGCAGTCGTTCGATGGCCTGATGCACCCCATCTCGCAGCCCTGCGCAGACGCGCTGCCCGTGTGCATCGGATGCCGCGACGATGGACGCAAGCGGCGAGCCCGCTCCCGCCAGGGACGTGGGGCGCACACTCTCGGCGGAAGCGAGCATCGCCAGGAGACGAGCCGCCCCCTCACTGTCAGCGGCGGCCTCGAGGTCGAACTCGATGTGCCTGCGCGCGAACGTACGCCCGGCGTCGAGCACGCGGAGGTGAGTGCCATTGAACAGGAAGCACCAGCGCGCGTGCCTCGAGATGCTGTGTCGCACGGAGGCTCGCCACGCCGCATCCAGCGAAGCACCCCAGGGCGTGAGCACGAGGGGAGCAGAGAAATCGGGTGCTTCGAGCACGGCACTCCAGGCCGTGTCGCTCAGCGGCTGCGGCCGCCGCAGCGTGAACCCGAGCAGTTCCGCCAGGGAGGATGCTGCAACATCGGCCAGCGCGCGGGTGCTGGACGCGGGGCCGCACCGCGCATCGACGGTACGCCACCACCTGCGAAGACGCGCCGCAATGGCCGGTTCCGGCAATGGCCCATCACTTCTGAGCAAGCTCGCGGCGTACGCTCCTGAGACGAGCGATCCCCCGAGTCCCGCGACGTCGATCATCGAAGCACCAGCCCGAAAATGGGCTGCACCGACAGCCGCTCCTCGATGTGCCCTCCGAGCGCGAGTTGGGCCAGCCGCGTGGTGTGTAATTCCCGCCTGCCCTCGCGTGACTCCCGTTGTTGCGCCGCCTCTTGCACCGCCCGCCGATCGAAGAGGCCCGGCTGCACGGGCCCGCCTGCCTCGCCGTCATCGCCGGTGGCGGCCGTCCGAAGCGCCGCTTCGCGGGCGGTTGCGCGCGCCGTGTATCGGTGATGCGCCTCGAGGTCTTCGGCAAGGGACGCAGTACCCTCGCGCGACGCGGCTGCCGCCGCGAGCGGAAGGAGGGCCGTCAGCAGCGTCGGGGGGCGCGCGCCTGACAGCGCCGCAGGGTCCAACGCGACGTGGACGACGACAATGGTGGATGCTGCCGGCCGACCCGCGGCCGAGCGTGCGTCGACACGGAACCCGAGCACGACGCCGGGTGCCAGCGCGAGGCGTGCGCGCTGACCCGCGCGCACGATCGCCAGGGGCAGGTGGTCTCCCTCGGGAGGCGCTGCGTGTCGCTGCTGTGCGGCGCCCGCGAGTTGCCGGGCGGCATCCAGCAACTCGCAAACGCGGCGTTCGTCCCGCTGCGGGGGCAGCCAGCTTCGCCATGCGGCTCCGGCCACCGGAACGTCCGGCGTCTCGGCTGCTTGTGTCCCAAGGGCACCAGCAGCCAGGAGCGTGTCGTCCCATACGAGGCCGTCGTACGTCTCACCGAGGGCTCGGCGGATGTTTCGCACCCGCGCGGCGAGCCGCTCGAGGACATACCCTTCCGCCGTGTCGCGCCCTGTCAGGTGCAGGGCGTGCACGCGCCGGCGCTGACCGAACCGATCGACCCTCCCAACCCGCTGCTCCAGCCTCACCGGGTTCCAGGGCAGCTCGATGTTGATGACGAGGCGACACCGCCTGTGGAGGTTGAGCCCTTCGCTGGCGGCGTCCGTTGCCAGCAGCACACGGGCGCGGCCCGTGTTGAAGGCATCCTCCGCCTCGCGGCGCGCGGGGCGCGAGAGTCCACCGTGCAGTATGGCAACCGGCCCGTGAGGCCGGAGCGCCTGCAGCGCAGCGTCGAGCGTGTCGCGATACTCGGTGAAGACGATCGCGGCCTCACGCGTCCGCCGGAGCAGTGTGGCGACGCGCGCCAGTTTGCCTTCCGACACGGCGGCGAGCCGTGCCGCGTCGCCCAAGGCGGCGAGGAGGCGCAGCTCGCGCCCCGGCTCGTCGAGCCCGGGCTCCCCCAACGCTGCGGGCATCTCCGTGTCGGCGGCGTCGGTCTCGCCGGGATCGTCGAATGGCAGCACCGGCTGCTCAGGCGCATCATCGCCGGGGCCGAGCAGATGGAGGCGATGCGCCACCGAACGAGCAAGCGCCCAGGCGCTGGAAGCCCCCCGCTTCAGGAGCACCGTCATCGCGAGTCGGGCAGCGGCGGATCGCGTGCCGCGCTCGTGCCAGACGGCGCCCGCGTACTCGCGCAGCAGCGCATGCATCCTCTGCTCGGCCGCGTGCAGTGGAACGCGTGATATACGCACCCGCCTGCCGGCATCGAGCCCAACGTCTTCACGCGTCCTCCGAATCACGAGCGTCGGCGCCCCGTCCCCTGTCACGCACCCGATGCTGCACAGGGCCGCAAACTCCCCATCGCGTCCCGTATGGGGCGTCGCGGAGAGCAGGACGACGTGGCGCGCGCAGCCCGCCACCGCGGCCGCCGCCGCTTGCCGATCGGTGACGGCTCCGAGGCTGTGTGCTTCGTCGACGATCAGCACGTCCCACGGAGCATCTGTGGCCGCAGCAAGGACCTCGGGCTGCTTCACGAAGTCGATGGACGCAATCGCCGTGGACACGACGCGCCAGGGGTTCACGTCGGCCGGCATCCTGCGGCGCGCGTCGCGCACCCACGTGGCATCCACGACGCTGGCGCTGACGGGGAAGAGCCGCTCGAGCTCCGAACGCCACTGGTCGCGAAGACCGGCCGGCGTCAGGATGAGCACGCGGCTTCCGTTGCCCCGCGAGCGCAACGCAGCCATCACAATTCCAGCCTGGATGGTCTTGCCCAGGCCCACGGCATCAGCCAGCAACACAGCGCTGGCATCGCCGTGCAGCAGTGCGGACGCGGGCGCCCACTGCCACGGCACCAGGACGAGGTCTGGCCCGAACAGATGGCCGGCGCCGCCCGCAACGGTGTCGCGAATCGCCATCGCGAGCACAGCGCTCAGCTGCGCGACGCCGCACGAACGCCATCTCAACGTTCGCCCGACCGGCGTGATGCGGTCGAACGGCACGATGAGCGCCAGCGGACCCACCGAGCTGGCCGCATCGCGCACGGGCGTGAGTGTGATGACCTCGCACGCGGAATAAGAAACGACCCCGCGGACGCACCAGGAGGCGCCACGCGCCCGCACGTGCAATCCCGGGAGCAGCCGGTTTCCGTGGATCACCACGTCGGGCGGCCCGCGACCGTGCAGGTTTTGCCGCAGCAATCTCGCACCGTCGATGCGGTTCTCGCGCCCTCCCGCAGACGAGGGCCCGATTGGCGGAGGTTGGTCATCGTTGCCGGGCGTGTGCGCAACGTGGTTGCCAGGATCTCGCGTCGCAGGAACGCGCGCCGGAGATGCTGATCACCTTACGGCCGTAAAACGCCCAACTGGAGAGAAACAAAAATTTGACTGGTCAGACCATAATTTGATCCAACCGATTGGGGCGCAGGTGGGACATAAGCGAGTCGCAGAGAGACTGGGCTACAGAAGCCCCAGTGAAGGCACGACTCCGGCGAGGACATCGAGCTCAGGCGATGAGATGCTTGACACCTGTTCAGAGCTAGTGTTATTCATTTACCCGGATCGGACATCTCGTTCGGGGTAGCGGTGGTTTTACCTCTGGACGTCCAAAGGTCAGGAGCCATGAAATCCTCCGACGGCGTCACCGCAGAACTCGTGGTGCAGCATGTGCGCGGGCTGATCGAGCGGGGCGAACTGCGCCCCGGCGATCGTCTGCCTGCCGAGCGCGAATTGGCCGTCCAGCTGGGTGTGAGCCGGCCAAGCGTCCGCGCGGGTCTGCGCTCTCTCTCAGCGATCGGCGTCCTGCAGACCCGCCACGGTGCCGGCACCTTCATCACTGACGGTCCCCCGACGCTTGGCAGTGAGCCGCTGAGTTTTCTCGCAGCGCTTCACGGATTCACGCGCGACGAGATGTTCGAGGCGCGGCGTGCGCTCGAGGTCGGAGTGGCGGGTCTTGCCGCCGAACGTGCGAACGACGAGCAGATCGCCACCATTGCGGAAGAGATCACCGGCATGTTTGCCGCGCTGGACGATCCGCAGACCTTCCTGATCCACGACATCCGCTTTCATCGTTCGGTGGCCGAAGCCTCGGGCAACCCGATTCTCGCCTCGCTCGTGGAGATGGTGTCCGCCCTCTTCTACGAGCAGCGGCGGAAGACCGCGCAGCACGGGCGCGATCTGAAGGAGTCGGCTCATCTCCACCGGGCCATTTACCACGCCATCCGGGCGCACGATCCCAAGCGCGCCAGCGCGGCGATGAGCGAGCACCTGTCGGTCGCACAGCAGGCGCAAGCGCTCGAATCGCCGCTGCCAGAGGGTCGCCCGGCGCCGCTTGATGCGCCAGCCGCCCTCGCGGGCGTGAACGGAACCGGCATGCCCGCGATCAACGGCACCAACGGTACGCCGATGGTGCCCGCCGGTCCGTCGAACGGCAGTGTGGGTGCGAACGTCCACGGCTCGGCCGCCCGGCGTCACATCCGCCAGGCCGCCCGT
This sequence comes from Vicinamibacteria bacterium, assembly GCA_963763095.1. Taxonomy (GTDB): domain Bacteria; phylum Acidobacteriota; class Vicinamibacteria; order Vicinamibacterales; family JAENWD01; genus CAVUCH01. Next base: position 372,772 of record CAVXNR010000006.1, on the reverse strand, counting down.
CTCCTGCCGTCGCCCTTGCGCTAGACTGGCGCACGATGCCCTTCGCAGCTCTGGATCTCACCGGCCGAACGGCCGTGGTCATCGGCGGTACATCCGGAATTGGACGGGCGCTCACGGTGGGTCTGGCACACGCCGGCGCCGACGTGGTCGCCACGGCGCGCCGTGCTGAGCTCGTCGACCAGACGGCCGCCGAGATCGAGCAGCTCGGGCGCCGCACGCTGCGCGTCGCATCCGACGTCACCGACTCCGCCTCGTTGAGGGCCCTCCTGGCTGCCACCGTCGACGCGTTCGGCAAGGTCGACATCATGGTGAACTGCGCCGGGCGCACGAAGCGCGTCCCGACGCTCGATCTCGGCGAAGAGGATTGGGACGCGATCCTCGAAACGAACCTGACGGGCACCCTGCGGGCCGCGCAGGTGTTCGGCCGCCACATGGTGGATCGGCGCTACGGCCGCATCATCAACATCGCCTCGCTCTCGTCCTTCGTCGCCTTGTTCGAGGTGGCGGCGTACGCCGCGAGCAAGGCTGCCGTGGCCTCCCTCACCAAGTCACTCGCGATAGAATGGGCGCCCTTCAACGTGTGTGTGAATGCGATTGCGCCTGGTGTCTTCCGGACACCCCTGAACTCGAACCTGCTCGACGGCACCGACCGGGGGCGCGAGTTCCTCCTGCGCACTCCGATGAAGCGGTTCGGGCAGCTCGACGAACTGGCTGGTGCGGCCGTGTTCCTCGCGTCCGAGGCCGCCAGCTTCGTTACGGGCGAGGTGCTCGTCGTGGACGGCGGGTTCCTGGCCAGCGGCGTCAACCAGTAACCGCGAGCCCAATCCGCCCGACAGAGTGGCGCGCTCGCCGGCTGCGTTCTTCAAGGCGGTCCTGTGCCTGCGTCGCCAACTCAGGTCTCGTCCCTGCCCGCACGTGGCGTTCCGATCGGCCGCTACCGCTGGGTAATCTGCGCGCTGCTCTTCTTCGCCACGACCATCAACTACGTCGATCGGCAGGTCATCGGTCTGCTCAAGCCCACGCTGCAGGCGGAGTTCGGCTGGACCGAGATCGACTACGCCAACATCGTCTTTGCCTTCCAGATGGCGTATGCGATCGGATTGGTCGTCGCCGGCCGCATGATGGATCGCCTCGGCACGAAGCTGGGCTTCACGATTGCCATCGTGGTGTGGAGCGTCGCCGCGATCGCACACGCCGAGGCGACGCTCATCGGGCCGGCGACGGCCGCCGTCCTTGGACTCGTGGGCATCGTGGCCACGCCGTCCGTTGCCGGCTTCATGATTGCGCGCTTCGTGCTCGGCCTCGGCGAGGCAGGCAACTTTCCGGCAGCCATCAAGAGCGTGGCGGAGTGGTTTCCGAAACAGGATCGGGCGAAGGCCACCGGCATCTTCAATTCGGGCACCAACGTCGGCGCGCTGCTGACGCCCCTGGTCGTGCCGCCGATCACGCTCTACCTGGGGTGGTACTGGGCGTTCGTGATCACCGGACTGATCGGGTTCCTCTGGATTGGCTTCTGGTGGACGATGTACTTCCCGCCGGAGAAGCATCCCAGGCTGTCAGCGGCGGAGCTTGCCTACATTCGGAGCGATCCCCCGGAAGCGATTACTCCCGTGCCGCTCGGATCACTGTTCCAGCATCGCGAGCTGTGGGCCTTCGCTATCGGGAAATTCATGACCGACCCGGTGTGGTGGCTGTATCTGTTCTGGATTCCTGATTTCCTCAGCCGGAACCACGGGATCGACCTGAAGCACATGGGCCTGCCGCTCGTCATCATCTACCAGGTGGCGAGCGTCGGCAGCATCGGCGGCGGGTGGCTGTCATCGTCTTTGATTGCGCGCGGATGGAGCGTGAACGCGGCACGCAAGACGGCCATGCTGATCTGCGCCCTGCTCGTCACGCCCGTCATGTTCGCATCCGTCGTCAGCAACGTCTGGGGGGCCGTGGCCATCATCAGCCTCGCCGCCGCGGCGCACCAGGGCTGGTCGGCGAACATCTTCACGTTCTCGTCGGACATGTTCCCGCGGCGCGCCGTCGGAACGGTCGTCGGATTCGGCGGCATGGCCGGCGCGATCGGCGGCATGCTGATCGCGAAGATCACCGGCTACGTGCTGGAGTGGACCGGGAGCTACCTGACCGTGTTCATCATCGCGGCGTCGGCGTACCTGCTCGCACTCGGGATCATCCAGCTGCTGGTGCCGAGAATCCGCATGGTCCAGCTGAGCGAGGGCTGAGTTCCGATCCATGCGGATTGCCGACGCCCGCGTCATCGTCTGCTCGCCCGGCCGGAATTTCGTCACGCTGAAGGTCACGACCGAAGACGGCCTGTACGGCCTGGGCGACGCGACGGTGAACGGCCGGGAGCTGGCCGTGGCCGCCTATCTCTCCGAGCACGTCGTGCCGCTGCTGATCGGGCGGGACGCGCGCAGGATCGAAGATACCTGGCAGTACCTGTACAAGGGCGCGTACTGGCGCCGCGGTCCCGTGACAATGGCCGCGATCGGCGCGGTCGACACGGCGCTCTGGGACATCAAAGGCAAGTCGCTGGGCGTGCCGGTTTACCAGCTGCTCGGAGGCGCCTCGCGTGACGCGGTCATGGTGTACGGCCACGCGAACGGCCCCGACGTCGAGCATACCGTCCGGGAAGTGGCGCGTCACTTCGAGGCGGGATACGTCGCGGTGCGCGCGCAGAGCGGTATTCCTGGTCTGGCGAGCACCTACGGCGTTCCGAAAGGCGCGGTGCCGTACGAGCCCGCGGAACGCGGTCTGCCATCGGAGCACGCGTGGAGCAGCGCACGCTACCTCGCGTTCGTGCCAACGCTCTTTGAACGCCTGCGCAAGGAGTTCGGCTCCGACGTCCACCTGCTGCACGACGTGCATCACCGGTTGACGTCGATCGAGGCCGCTCGCCTGGGCAGGGATCTCGAGGCGCATCGCCTCTTCTGGCTGGAAGATCCCGTCCCGGCCGAAGCGCAGGATGCGTTTCGCCTGATCCGGCAGCACACCACGACGCCGCTCGCGGTCGGGGAGGTGTTCAACACGATCTATGACTGTCAGCAGTTGATCGAGGGGCGGCTGATCGACTACATCCGCACCTCGGTGGTCCACGCGGGCGGGCTCTCACATCTCGTGAAGATCGCGCATCTCGCCGAGTTGCACCAGGTGCGTACGGGGTGCCACGGGGCCACCGACCTGAGCCCTGTCTGCATGGCGGCCGCGCTGCACTTCGGGCTGAGCGTCCACAACTTCGGCATCCAGGAACACATGCCGCACAGCGAGGCGACCGATCGCGTGTTCCCGCACGAGTACACGTTCGAGCGCGGGTTCATGCACCCCGGTGACGCTCCCGGGTTTGGCGTGGACATGGACGAGACCCTCGCCACTGAGTATCCGTATGTGAGAGCCTACCTGCCCGTGAACAGGAGACTCGACGGGACGGTGCATGACTGGTGAGCGGCGGCACCGTGGATCATCATGTTGTGGAGCCGGGATTTCAGTCCCGGCGGTGGCCTGAAGCATCATGTGCGTGGAGCCGGGACTTCAGTCCCGGCGGCGTTCTGGAGGATGGCGTGAGAACAGCGGTATTCGCGTCGGCAATGCTCCTCGGCGTCGTGGCCTCCCTCGCGGCCCAGGCCGGGCCGGCGGCCCGCGTGGAAGTCGTGCGGAAGGAGGCCGACCGCCGCGTCGACGTCCTGATGGACGGCAAGCCGTTCACTTCGTATATCTGGCCGGCCACGCTGAAGAAGCCCGTGCTGTTTCCGATCCGCACCGCCAAGGGCACGGCTGTGACGCGTGGGTTTCCGCTCGAGCCGCGCGCGGGTGAACGCGTCGACCATCCGCATCACGTAGGCCTCTGGTTCAACTACGGCGACGTGAATGGCATCGATTTCTGGAACAACTCCGACGCGATCCCCGCGGCCGACAAGCACAAGATGGGCACGGTTCTCCACCGCGACATAACGGTTGCGAAGGGGGGCGACGATCACGGCGAGCTCGTCACGAGCTCAGAGTGGGTGATGCCGGACGGCTCGGTGTCGCTCAAACAGAACACGTCCTACACGTTCCGCGGCGATCCGGCGACTCGTACGATTGACCTGGTGATCACCCTCACCGCTCAGGACAAGCGCGTTTCCCTGGCCGACAACAAGGAAGGCGTGCTCGGACTGCGCGTCACGCGCGCGCTCGAGGAGCCGAGCACCAAGCCCGAGATGTTCACGGACGCCGCCGGTCGTCCGACGACGGTCGCGTCGATGGATAACACGGGCGTGAACGGCGTCTATCTGACGAGTGAGGGCACGAAGGGAGCAGCCGTGTGGGGCACGCGCGGCCGCTGGTGCACCCTGTCCGGAAACGTCGGCGCGGAGCCGGTGTCGATTGCCATCCTCGATCACCCGCAGAACCCGGGCCACCCCACCTACTGGCACGCACGCGGATACGGTCTATTTGCGGCCAACCCCCTGGGCCAGAAGGCGCTCAGCGACGGCAAGGACGTGCTGAACTTCGCGATCGAGCCGCGGCAGTCCGCCACGTTCCGCTACCGCATCATCGTCGCGACCGGCAGACCATCAGCCGCAGACGTGGAGTCCGCGTGGAAGGCGTGGTCGTCGCGGGCTACTGAAGCGTCACCTGAATCCCCCCGACCAGCCGGGCGATGACGTTGTAGAGCCACGAGAAGATCATCCCTCCCAGGGCACCCATGACGCCATAGAGCACCGGCAGGACCACGATGGCGCCGACGCTGAACATGCCGCTCAGCATCGGGTTCATCCCTTCTGATGCGTGGCCCACGACGGCCCCGGTTAATCCGATGCCGGCGACGATCACGCCGGCGATCAGCCCGATGGCGGTGTAGAACACGCCGAGCACCTTCGCGGACGAGACGGGTTCGATAGCTTTCAGTTCCATTCACATCCTCCGGGTCCGACGACCAACGCCCGCATTCTACGCCTGTGCCGCAGTCGCCTGATGCGGCCCCATGTAGCGGCCCGACTGCATCGGGCCATCGGCGAAACGGACCGCGACCGCAGGCTGCCACAGCAACAGGATCGCTGGTGCATAATCCGTCCGTGACGCATATCGCACTGATCGGGGCGGGCAACATCAGCGAGACCCACGCGCGCGCCTGTCGGGAAATCGCGGGGGTCCAGATAGTCGCCGTGCACGGGGCCAATCACGCGCGTGCCGCGAAGCTCGCCGAGTTGTACGGCGGCGTGGCGTACCCGGACCTGGCGGCGATGCTCGCGCACCGTCCGCTCGACGCCGTCATCATCGGCAGCCCATCGGGATTGCATGCCGACCAGGGAATTGCGGCCGCACGTGCAGGGCTGCACGTTCTGGTTGAGAAGCCGCTCGACGTCGCCGTGGCTGCCTCGGATCGGGTGATCGCGGCGGCGCGATCGGCCGGCGTCCGGCTGGGGGTGCTGTTCCAGGACCGGACGCAGCCGTCATTCGTCCGCCTCCGCGAGCTGCTGATGTCGGGCGCACTAGGCCGCCCGCTGCTCGCCTCTGCACGGGTCAAGTGGTATCGCGCGCCCGAGTACTACACGGATTCGCGCTGGCGTGGCACCCGCGCGCTCGACGGCGGCGGCGCGCTGATCAACCAGGGGATCCACACGGTCGATCTCCTGGGTTGGATGCTCGGGCCCGTACGCCGTGTCTTCGCCCACACCGCGACGCTGCTGCACGAGATTGACGTGGAAGACACCACGTTGGCGATCCTGGAGTTCGAGAACGGGGTGCGGGCGTCCTTCGAAGCCACGACGGCCGCGTACCCCGGATACGCGAGGAGAGTGGAGCTGAGTACCACCGAAGGCACCATCGTTCTCGAGCACGACCGGGTGATTGCGGCGGACCTGCGCACGTCCATCGATGGCCTGCTCCCGGATGTCGAGGCCGACACGAACCGCAGCGCCGCGTCGCCGGTCGTGTCCGACGTTCGCGGCCACCAGCGGTTGATCGAAGACTTCGTTGCCGCGATTCACGACGGGCGTGAGCCGCTGTGCAGTGGCGTGGAAGGACGGCGGAGCCTCGCGATAGTCGAAGCCATCTACCAGAGCGCACGCAGCGGGCGAGCCGTGGACGTCGGGTCCGCCGGGACTGAAGCCACGGCTCCACACTGAGTCGGTCCGCCGATCTGGCAAGGTCCGATGCCGTCGTGGCGCCGGCACTTCAGTCCCGGAGATCGGATCGAGTCGCGTCGTGGCGCCGGGACTTCAGTCCCGGCGATGCCGGTCACTTTGGAGCCCAAGAAGAAGATGTCGCGCCTGATCCGCATCGATCTTTCACCCACGGACTACATCCACGTCCCGCAGGCTCCCCGGATCGAGCGGAGCCCCATCGCGAGCAGGGGACCCACCAACGAGTGGCACATGTGGGGCGTCTACGGCGTGAACCAGGCCGGCGATCGCGTTGGGATCTCCAATCACACCTGGTCGCACCTCGACGCTCCGTTCCACCTGCTGCCGGACGGTGCGGGGTTCGATCGACTCGATCCGCGGCGCTACCTCGCGTTCCGCACGCGCGTTGTCGACCTGGCTCACACCGGCCCGGAGCGGCGCGAGACCATTCACGGCGTCAACTACCACTCGCGTATCGACGTCGCGGACCTGCCGAACGATCTCGAGGGCAGCGACGGGGTGCTGTTGGCGACCGGGTTCAGCGCGCTGTACGGCCGGCGGTATCCGATGATGGACGGCGCCGATGCCCACTATCCGAACGTCACGGCCGAGGCGGCGCGCAGCCTCGCGGGCATACCGACGCTCAAGGTGGCCGCGATTGATGGCCCGAGCTTCGACAAGCCGGAAACGGACGCCATCGCCCATCGAATCCTGCTGGGCCGGGAGCCCGAACCGGTGCTCCTCCTGGAGACGCTGACCATCGAGCGGCTCCGGCGGTACTACGGGGCGACCCTGCCGCGCGAGGTGCTGCTCACGGTCGAACCGCTGCGCGCGCTCGGCAGCGTGCGGCAGGACGGCGCGCTGGCGAGCGTCTACGCGTGGGCGCCGCAGCCCGGGTGCGAGGCGTTTTTCGAGGAGTTCGCGGAGGCGGTGTGCTCAGCGACGCTCGAGGCGTGAGGACGGAAGGTCAATCGTCCACTCTCGTGACTCGCAAGGTGAACGCCGCAGGATCCCATTCGAGATCGAGCGACCCCGCCGGCTTCAGCCCCAGGTACTCCGACGGCGTCGTGGACGCCATTGCCAGCGCATCGTCGAGGGTGACGCCAGCGAACTTCACGGTGTTGGCCACGGCGCGGTCCATCGACAAGGCCGATCCCGCCAGGTTTGGCTGCCCGGGCACCGCCACGCGGCCGTTCTGGTCGAGCCGTACCGTGAGCGCACCCAGCTGGTAATCACCCGGCGGCTGTCCGGCGGCCGCAATCGCATCGGTGACCAGCACCACGCGGCGGGGCGTCTTCGCGCGGACCAGCGACTTCACCGTCGCCGGGGGCAGGTGGTGCCCGTCCACGATGATCGAGGCGAGGAGCTCGTCTGCGGCAAGTTGTTCCCAGAGGAAATTCGGGTGCCTTGGAAGCATCTGGGCGCACCCGTTCCCGAGGTGTGTCGAGAGCGTTGCGCCGGCACGGATGGCGTCCCGCACCTGTTCGGGGGTGGCGGCCGTGTGGCCGATAGCGACGCGGACGCCCGTTTTACGCAGGTGTTCGATGAGAGCGAGCGCACCAGGCACTTCCGGCGCGAGCGTGACGATTCGGACGCGTCCACCGGCGATATCCTGGCGCCGCTTGAAGTCGTCAATCGACGCGGGGGCGGTGTCTTCGCGCCGATGAGCGCCGCGCGCGCCGTCCTCGGGAGAGATGTAGGGCCCCTCCATGTGAAGGCCCAGGATCGCCGGTGCGTCAGCCTGCAACAGCGTCCGCGCACACCGTTCATAGCGTTCGAGCGGACCAGAGATGATCGTCGGCAGAATGCGGGTGACACCGTGGCTCCGAAGCGCGGTGAGCGCGTGGTGTACGTGCTCGGGTGACGTCGCCGGGTCGTTGAAATCCACGCCCGCGAACCCGTTCACCTGCAGATCCAGAAATCCAGAATGCCGCAGCCGGCGCAACTCCCCAGGTGCACCTTCCGTGCGCTGCGGGCCTGGCGATGTCATGGCCGCCGAAGCGGCCGCGACCAGCGGCACGCCGAGAAAGCGACGACGCGGGATGGGACGCATACCGCAGGACGTTATCAGGTTCAGTTCTCCGCCGTCAGTTCCGGATCTTTCGAGCGTTGGCCATGCGTCGGCGGGCGCTTCGACACCCGGGAGTGACGGTCACGGCGAGGCTGCGCGACGGAAGTTCGGCGACAATGGGACCCTGCGGTGCTGCCAGCATCGCGGCAATCTGCTGTGCATCAGGCGCTCCGCCGCCAATCGTTACCCGGCGTGTCGCTTGCTCTGACTGTTTGGACATGCTCAAGCGTCGCATCTCGCGCTCAATCAGCGACCGCTGGCGGCTGACGCTCTCGAAGTGAGTGACGCTACGCGCGGTCAAGTCGCCACACCGATTTCAACGGAGTCACGCGGTCGCAGGGCGGGTCCGCCGACCGAGCTGCGGCTCTGGGCGACAATGTACACCCTCGCGGCGGGTTTCTTCGTCGGCATGGAATGGCTGTTCTTCCTGACGAAACCGTCGTTCCTGAACGCCTTCACATGGGCTGGCCGTTGGGGAGTGTTCGGTGCTGCGCTGCTGCCCGTCGTCGCCGCCGGCGCATTCGTGCTCGTGGTACTCGATGCGGCGGCGCGGATCCCCCTTTCACCGGTTCAGCTCGCCGCTCGATTTGCCATGTGTGCGCTGCCCAGCCTGGTGCTGTGGGCGGCCGCACTGCTGCTGGTGGACAACTTCACCACCACGCTGTTTGGCTGGGGCATCGCGTCGTTGCGCGGTGGCCGACTGCCATACGCAGCCGGTGTCCTCATTGGCCTTGCGATCGTGTGGCGCCGGGTCGGCCGGTGGGCCGCGTGGGTGCGCGGTGGCGGAGGGTTCAGCCGATTCGCAGCTGTCTGCGCGGTCGGACTCGTGTGCCTCGCCGGTGCCGGTGCTGGCTTCGAGTTCGTGACTGAGCCCCTCGCAGCCCGATACGAGCCAGGGCGCCCCGCCCGTCGGCCCAACATCCTGCTGGTCGGCATGGACGGCGTCAATGCCGATCACCTCTCGGTGTACGGGTACCATCGCGCGACCTCGCCATCTCTCGCGCAGTTGGCTCGTGACGCACTGGTCTTCACCAACGCCTACTCGAACGCGGCCAATACAGGCGGCGCGCTCACCGCGATGTTGACGGGACGATTACCCACTGACACGCGCGTTATCTTCGCGCCGGACATCCTGCGCGGCGAGCCGTCGGTGCTTCACTTGCCGGCGCTGCTGCGCGCAGTTGGCTATCGCACGGGCCAGTTCGCGGTGCGTCACTATGGCGCCTCGACAGATTTCAACCTTCGCGGCGGCTTCGATGTGTTGAACGGCCACGCGGTGGGCTCTGACACGGTCCTCACTCGGGCGCTCCTCGGATTCGGGTCTGGTGGGTACTTCCTGGACAGCATGGTACAGCGTGTCGGCAGCCGCATCGCGCTGCTCGCGGGACATCGCGAGCGGCCGGCCTTTGCCGAAGTCACCGAGTCGATGGCCGCTCAGTACATGGATGACACTCGTGTGCGCCAGCTCACGACGTATCTCACCAGCACGCGCCAGCCCTGGTTCGCGCACGTTCACCTGATGGTGACCCACGGGGCGCAGTATTCGCCCCGCGTTCAGCACTTCTCGGCCGGGAAGGTGCAGGTCGGGGACTGGATGCCTGACTTCTACGACGATGCCATCCTCGACGCCGATAGGTCGATTGCAGCGATCCTCAGTCTGCTGCGACAGCGCGCCGTCTTCGATGACACGCTCATCGTCGTCTACTCGGATCATGCGCAGGGCTCTCGGACCGATCGAGCGGTGCCGTTGCTGGTGCGCCTGCCTGGAGGGGCACGGCGCGAGCGTGTCGGTCAGACGGTGCAGAGTGTCGACATCGCGCCGACCATCGTAGAGGCCTTGGGTCTGCGTGTACCGGGCTGGATGGCGGGGCAGTCGCTGCTCGGCCACATCCCGCCCTGCCGGCGTGTGTTCACCGCGATCGCGGCAACCACCCGCCTGCGCTTCAAGGGAAGCGACTACGCGCTGCCCGTGCCGCCCTTCTTCAGCCTCGGGGCCCTGTCGCTGTTACAAGGGAGCCAGTCGTTCGTGATGAGCCTCGAGGGACGGGTGCCGTCCCTGAGCGGTAGCGTGATTCCTCTCCTGCCAGGCGCGATCGCTGCGTGCGAGCCGCTCACGGCTCGTGCGGCCCGTGAGGCAATCGTGGATCACCTGCGTGTACGCGGGTATGCGGTGGACACTCCACGGGACAGCACTGACGTTCCGTAGCGGGCTGCGCAGAGAGACCGATCGATCTGGTTCATCCACCCCCGCGGTTCGGTCAGAGCGGAGCCTGCACGCAGGACCTCAGTCCAGATACCGATCAATCGGCGGTTTCAACAGCTCCTGCGACTGCGCCGTATCGAGATTGTCCTTCGTGATCATCCACACGCCCGTGTCAATCCGGCGCTCCACCCGTTTGCCCTGCAGGTGGTCCACCATTGTCATCACGCCGAGATAGCCCATGTTGAGCGGGTTCTGCACGACGAGCCCCTGCAGCTGCCCGTTCTGCAGCGCTTCGATGAACGGCTGGCTGGAGTCGAAACCAATGAAGGCGAGCTTGCCGGCCCGGCCGATGTCCTGCAGCGCCAGGAGCGTGCCCGCCGTGGAGGACTCGTTGACGCAGAAGATCCCCTGGAGGTCGCTGCCGAAGCGGTTGAGGAGGTTCTCGGCTGCCCGCTTGGCGGTGTCGCGGGTGGGCCCGGCATATTGATCGGACGAGATGACGTTGATGCCAGGATACGTGCTCTTCATCCGCTGCAGGAAGCCATTCTCGCGAAACGTGGTGCTCGCCGACCCTTCCTGGTACCGGAGCAGCAGCACGCGGCCCTTGTTGCCGAGCAGCTGCCCCATGCGGTCGGCCGCAAGCTCGCCACCTTTCAGATTGTCGGTGGCCACGAAGCTCACGATCTGATCGGAGGCCAGATCCGAGTCCATGATCACGGTCGGGATCCCGGCGCGCTTCGCTTCTTCCACCGGGCGCACCAGCGCCCGCTCGTCGAGCGGTGCGAGCACGATCCCGTTCATGCCCTGGCTGAGGAAGCCCTCGATCACCTGCACCTGCTGCTCGCGGTCATCCTCGCGCAGCGGGCCCTTCCACGTGATGTTCACCTTGATTCCGCGGCCATCCAGCTCGCGTGCGGCCTTGATGGCTCCCGCGTGGATGCTCTTCCAGAACTCGTGCGTGGTGCCCTTGGGCACGACGCCTATCGCATAGGCCTTTGCCGAGTCGCCGCGGGAGCAGGCGGCGGCGCCGCAGAGGGTGCACGCCAAGGCCACCAGCGCAGCTGCCCGTACGGGATGGCGGAAGGGGACTCGCAACATCATCAGCAGCAGCTCCAGGAAAACCGCGGGAAACACCCGCAAGGGTTTCGCGATCATAGCCGCAAATTCGCCGTGCCATGTGCTCACTCAATCCGCGCATCGTGCGGCAGGGCGAAGGAGTGTGGGGGTTCCCATGTGGGGCAGGCCTTCAGGCCTGCGAGGTCTCGCATGTGGGGCAGGCCTTCAGGCCTGCTGACACGCGCGCAGCAGGGCTGAAGCCCTGCCCCACGACCAGCACGAGGTCCGGCGACTCAGCCGAAATCTCCTGCGATAGAATCAGGGATCCGATGGCCACCCCGTATTTCATGACCGGAGCGCTGGGCTGTATCGGCGCGTGGGTCGTGAAGGCCCTCGTCGAGCGTGGGGATCAGCCGGTCGTGTTCGATCAGAGCCGCGACCGCCGCCGCCTGGAGGCGATCGTCGATCCCGCGGACCTGGCGCGCGTCAGCTTCGTGCAGGGCGACGTGACCGACGGGGCGGCCGTGCGTGGCGCGCTGGAGGCCTCCGGCGCGACACGTGTCATTCACCTCGCGGGGCTCCAGGTGCCCACCTGCCGCGCCGACCCGCCACGCGGTGCGCTGGTGAATGTCCTCGGCACGCTGCACGTGTTCGAGGCGGCGCGCGCGCTCGGTGCCGACCGCGTGGTCTACGCGAGCTCGGCGGCGGTGTTCGGTCTGAGCGATGAGGCCGTCGATGAGAGCGTCGCGCCCGCACCGCTGACGCACTATGGGGTCTTCAAGCAGGCAAACGAGGGGAATGCGCGGATCTACTATCGTGACAACGGGCTGTCTTCCGTCGGGCTGCGCCCGTTCAGCGTGTACGGCGTCGGGCGCGACGCGGGGATCACAAGCGATCCCACGCGCGCGATGAAGGCGGCGCTCCTCGGCAGGCGCTTCGACATCCGGTTCAGCGGCGTGACCGATTTCATCTACGCGGCCGATACCGCGGCGGCGTTCATCGCGTGCGCGGACCAGGCGCCCGGGGGCGCCCACGTGTTCAACCTCCATGGCGAGGCGATCGACGTGGCCTCGATCGTCAGCCGCATCGATGCGCAGCTGCCCGGGTCCTCGCGTGGGCTGATCACGTTCGGCGGGCCGCCGATCCCGATGCCGCCGTCGCTCGACGACACGGCGCTCCGTGGGCTCGTCGCGGGGTTGCCAAAGACGAGCGCCGATGAGGGGATCGCGGAGACGGTCCGCCGGTTCGCCGAGCTCCGCGACGCGGGCCGGCTGGACACGTCGGACATCGACTGAGTTGCGGATCGTGGATCGGAGATCGCCGGGACTGAAGTCCCGGCTCCACATCCGAATCGCGCGGGGAGCCTGACTCGAGATCTTCCATGATCGGGACAAGCAGTCGGGCCGCGGGGTGACGGCGGGAGAATGGACAGTGTAGGCCCGACTTCAGTCGGGCCAGCGAAGTGACAGCCCACGGAGCAAGCCAGTGACAGATCACACAGCGACTGCAGCCCCGCTCGCAGCGTTCGCGATCATCGTGAACCCGGCCGATAACGTCGCGGTGGTCAAGACGGAGCTCGGGCCCGGCATCACCCTGCGGCTGCCCGACGGGCGCGAGGTCACGAGTCGTGGCACCGTCACCCCGGGGCATCGCCTGGCCACGCGGGCGATTCCGCCTGGCGAGCTCGTCCGCCAATACGGTCAGCCGATCGGTACGTCCCGCGGGATCGCGGAAGGGGACCCCATCACCCCCGAGTCGATGAGCAACGACGTGCCGGTCGTGCGCGATCTGCCTGCCGCATTCGCGTCCGAACCGCCGCAGTACGTCCCCGAGGCGGAGCGGCGGTCGTTCATGGGGTTCCGGCGTGCGAACGGCCGCGTCGGCACGCGCAACTTCCTGCTCATCGTACCGACCAGCATGTGCGCGAGCCACGAGGCCCAGCAGATCGCGATGATGGCGGAGTTCTCGATCTACAAGCGGGAGCGGTTTCCGAACGTGGACGGTGTCGTCGCGATCCCGCACAGCCGCGGTTGCGGCTGCGCGGATGGTTCGAACATCCAGGTGATGCTGCGGACGCTCTCGAACTACGCCGCTCACCCGAACGTCGGGGGCGTGATCTTCATTGGCCTCGGCTGTGAAAAGACCAATCTGACCGAGGTCGAGCGGTATTTGCAGCACGAGAAGCTGGACCTCGGCAAACCAGTCGTGCGGTTCGGCATCCAGGACACGGGCGGCACGCAGGCCGTCATCGAGCGCGGCCTCCAGGAGGTCGCGGCCATGCTGCCCGCGATCAACGAGGCCACGCGCTCGGTGGCCCCGGTCAGCGAGCTCATTCTCGGCGTCAAGTGCGGCGGATCCGACGGCTTTTCAGGCCTCTCGGCGAACCCGGCGCTCGGTCACGCGGCGGATCTGCTGATCCAGCAAGGGGGCACCGTCGTCATCACCGAAGTGCCCGAGTTCTGTGGCGCCGAGCACATCCTCGCGCACCGCGCCAAGGATTGAGCGACCGGCGAGGCCGTTTACGAGATGGTCGACTGGTACAAGGTGTACGCCTCCAAGTTCGGGAGCGCGCTCGGTGAGAATCCGAGTCCGGGCAACGTCGCGGGCGGCCTGCTCAACATCACCATCAAGTCGCTCGGCGCCATTGCCAAGGCGGGCACCACGCGTGTCGAGGGCTGCTGCGGCTACGGCGAGGTGCCCTCGGGCAAGGGGCTGTGGCTGATGCAGGGGCCCGGCTACGACCAGGAGTCGACGCCAGGTCTCGTCGCGGCCGGTTCACAACTGGTGGTCTTCACGACCGGTCGCGGAACGACGATCGGGAATGCGATCGCCCCGGTGGTGAAGCTCGCGTCGAACGACGCCGTGCACGAGCGCATGTCGCGGGACCTCGACCTCTCCGCCGGCGGCATCATCGACGGCACCGACACGATTGAGGATGTCGGGTCGCGCGTGTTCGAGCACGTCATCCGTGTCGCGTCCGGGGAGGTGCTCGCGAAGGCCGAGGAGAGCAAGCACCGCGAGTTCCAGATTTGGGCCGAGCAGTCGGTGTCGCTGTGACGGCCGATGCTTCTCGCCTGCAGGCTACAGGCAACAGGCTGCGGGCCGGTCGGGCTCCTGGCGGGGCTGGAGTGAAGACTGCGGTGCCGAGCCTGAATGCCAGTTTGCGCCTGCAGCCTGCAGGCTGCAGCCCGTAGCCTGTTCCTATGCGCGCCGCCGTACTCGTTGACGTGGGCCGGATCGAGCTTCGCGACATTCCGGTCGTCGCGCCCGGCCGCCACGACGTACGCGTGCGCGTGACCGCGGTCGGTCTCTGCGGCACCGACTTCCACATCTTTAGCGGGCACGCCAACTACCACACCGATCACCGAGGCGTGCCGGTGCCCCTGTCAGAACATCCCCAGGTGCTCGGCCACGAGATCGTGGGAGTTGTGGAAGAGTGCGGAGAGGCTGTCTCGGACCTGCGGCCCGGCACTCGCGTGGTGGTGGATCAGGGGATCAACTGCCACAGTGCGCGCCGGCCGATCTGCGAGTATTGCGCGTCGGGCGATTCGCACCAGTGCGCCTCCTACCGGGAGCACGGGATCACTGGCCTCCCAGGCGGCCTGGCGGAACACATCACGGTGCCCGCCGTGAACGCCATCGCCGTCGCCGGCGCTGCGCCGAGCGCACACGTGGCCCTCACGGAGCCGCTCGGCTGCATCGTGCACTCGTCCGACATGGTCTCTCGGGCACATGCCCGGTATGCTCTGAAGCACGCGGACGCCAATCGGCGCGTCCGGACGGTGCTCGTGAGCGGCGCCGGGCCCGCGGGGCTGCTGTTCATTCAGTACCTGCGACGGGCGCTCGACTGGGATGGCCCGATCCTCGTGAGCGAGCCGAACCCGCTCAAGCGCTCGCTTGCCCGGCGCTTCGGCGCGGAGCCGCTGGAGCCTGACGTCGACATCATCGAAGCGGTGCGGGACGCGACGGCAGGCCGCAGGGTCGAGTACCTGATTGACGCGTCGGGCGCCGGCGAGTTGTTCCGGCAGATCCCGGGGCTGGTCCGCAAGCAGGGCACCGTGCTCCTCTATGGCCACGGTCACGCCGGTGTGGATCTGAGCGTCATGAACAACGTCCAGTTCCTCGAGCCCACGCTGGTCTCGCCGGTCGGTGCATCGGGAGGGTTCCTTGACGACCATCGCCCGGCCACCTACGACCGCGCCCTCAACCTGATCGAGAGCAGGCGCGTGGACGTCGGCCCGATCGTCACGCACCACTACACCTCGCTCGGGGACGTGCCGCAGGCGTTCGATGGAGCCCACAAGGCGCCGGACTACGTGAAGGGCGTCGTCGAGCTCTGATTCATCGCGGAGTCACTATGCGCATCGTCTGTTTCGTAGCGAAGACGTCCGGCGATGCCGCGCCGAGGCTCGGCGCCCTGCTCCCGGACCAGGTCCACGTGCTCGATTTCGCGGCCGTGATCAAGGCGCCCGACGCCGCCGCCCCGCTGATCGCCTGGTACGACCTGGATGGCCCCTATCTCCCGCGCGCGCTCGCGTTTGCACGCGATCTCGGTGCCGAGGTGCTCGAGGAGGCCAGGCGCACGATGACCCGAGCAATCGTTCCGCTTGCCGACATCCGGCTGCTGGCGCCGGTGCCTCGGCCAGGCAAGCTGATTTGCGTGGGGCTCAACTACAAGGACCACGCTGCCGAGAGCAAGATGCCGCTGCCGAGCTCGCCGGTGACGTTCTCGAAGTACACGACCGCCGTCACGCACCCGGCGTCGCCCGTTTACCTCCCGCCGGTCAGCCAGCAGGTGGACTATGAAGCGGAGCTCGCGGTCGTCATTGGCCGCCACGCGAAGCACGTGCCGCGCGAGCGCGCCTACGAGTATGTGCTCGGGTACACGAATCTCAACGACGTCAGCGCGCGCGACCTGCAGTTTGCCGACAAGCAGTGGCAGCGGGGGAAGTCGTGCGACACCTTCGCGCCGATGGGGCCCGCCATCGTCACGGCAGACGAGATTGCCGATCCCCACGTGCTGCGCATCCGCCTGCGCCTGAACGGGAATGTCATGCAGGACTCCTCGACGGCCCAGTTGATCTTCGGCATCGATCAGCTGATCGCCTTCCTGACCGAGACCGTCACGCTGGAACCCGGCGACGTCATCGCGACCGGCACACCCTCCGGCGTCGGCTTCGCGCGGCAGCCCCCCGTGTTCCTCAAGCCAGGGGACATCATGGAAGTGGAGGTCGAAGGGCTGGGCATCCTGTCGAATCCGGTGCTCGCGGAGGCGAGCAACGGACGTTGACGAGCACGGCTTTCGCGGGCCTAATGCACAATGCACGATGCACAATGCACAAGGGAATGCCGGAACTAGATCGCGCCGCTGCGTTGCGGCTCGCGTGCGGGTGTTGTTCCAACTTGTTGCCCACCCGTCGCGCAGTGTGCATTGTGCATTGTGCATCGTGCATTACATGATTCGCTGATGTCTCTTCTCCACGTCGACGGAGTCCAGAAACGCTTCGGCGCCACTGTGGCGCTCGATGGGGTGAGCTTCGAGCTCAAAGCGGGGCAGGTTCACGCGCTGATCGGCGAGAACGGGGCCGGCAAGAGCACGCTCATGAACGTGCTGGCGGGTGCGCTGCCGCCGGATGCGGGCACAATCCAGATTGATGGCCAGGCGTATCGGCCGGCGTCGCCGCTCGACGCGAGCCGTCACGGCATCGCGCTGATTCACCAGGAACTGTCGCTCTGTCCGCACATGACGGTGGCGGAGAACATCCTCATGGGCCGCGAGCCCGCGCGCTGGGGCGTCGTCGATCCCGCTGCCGCCTACGCCCGCACGAGCGAGCTGCTCGCGAACTTTCCCCACCCTGAGCTGCGGCCGCACCGGATCGTCGGGGAGCTCCCGATTGCCGCGCAGCAGGTGGTGGAGATCTGCCGTGCGCTCGCGTCCGACTGCCGGATTCTGCTGATGGACGAGCCGACCAGCAGCCTGCAGAGGGCCGACGTGGACCGGCTGTTCGCACTGATCGGGCGGCTGCGCGCCCAGGGGCTCGGCATCGTCTACATCAGTCACTTCCTCGAAGAGATCCGCGAGATTGCCGACGTCTGCACGGTGTTGCGGGACGGGCGGAGCGTAGCCACTGGCGGGATTGCCGATTCGACCAACGAGCAGCTCGTGGCGCACATGGTCGGGCGGCCGGTGGAGAATCTCTTTCCTCCTCGCACGCGGCACGACGCAGGAGAGGTCGTGCTCTCCGTCAAAGGCCTCCGGGCGGCCCCCGCCGTGCGATCCGCAAGCTTCGATCTTCGCCGCGGGGAAGTGCTCGGCATCGCCGGACTGATGGGCTCGGGTCGGACGGAGATGGTGCGCGCCATCTTCGGGCTCGATCCGATTTCGAGCGGGGAGGTGACCGTGTCGGCCGGCAGGCGCACGTCCGGGAGCACGCTTCGTTCACGCGTGCTGCGCGAGCGACTGGCCGCCGGCATGGGATACCTCAGCGAAGACCGCAAGGGCGAGGGGCTGGCGCTCACCATGTCGCTGGCCGACAACATCACGCTGACCAACTTCGGGGCGTGCGCGACGCGCGGGTGGATCCGCCTCGGTGAACAGCGAGAGCAGGCGACCCGGTGGATGAGGGCGATCGGCGTGCGCGCACGAACGTCGGACCAGCCCGCCGTGACGCTCTCGGGAGGAAACCAGCAGAAGGTGGCACTTGCGCGACTGCTGCACCAGCAGTGCGACATCCTGCTGCTGGACGAGCCGACGCGCGGCATCGATATCGGGAGCAAGGCCCAGATATATGAGGTCATCGCGCAAGCCGCGGACGAGGGCAAGGCGGTACTGGTAGTCAGTTCGTACCTGCCCGAGCTGTTCGGGCTCTGCGATCGGCTGGCGGTCATGAGCCGGGGCCGGCTCACCGCACCGAGACCGATCAGCGAGTGGACTCCGGAATCCGTGCTGCACGCCGCCATCGACGTGGAGGCCGTTGCCTGAAATGACCACTGTTACCGAAGCGGAACAGGTCGCCGTTGCCGGCGCGCGGCGGCGGCAGGTGCTCGCACGGCTCGGACCGTTCCTCGGCTTGATCGCGGTCATCGCCGTCTTCGCGCTGATGACCGATTCGCCGTCACAGTACCTCTCCGTCCGCAATTTCCGTATCGTTGTGGCCCAGACGGTCATCGTCGCCCTCGGCGCGATCGGCATGACGATGATCATCGTGAGCGGCGGGATCGATCTCTCCGTCGGCTCGGCGATCGCGCTGACTGGCGTGGTGACCGCCCTGGGCCTGCGGGATGGGATGACGCCACTGCTGGCGCTGCTGCTCGGTGTGACCGCCGGCGGTGTGATCGGCCTCGTGAACGGGCTGGCGATCACACGCCTGAAGGTGATTCCCTTCATCGCCACGCTCGGCATGCTTGGCGTGGCTCGCGGTGTCGCCAAATGGGTGGCGGATCAGCAGACCGTGAACATTCCGGAGACGTGGATCAACGAGCTGGCGGTCACGTTCCCACGCCCGGAGTGGCTCATCGTCGCACCGGGCGTGTGGCTGTCGGTCGTCCTCGCAGTGTTGGCCGCCCTCGTGCTCAGGCGCACGGTGTTCGGGCGGCGTGTGTTCGCCATCGGCTCGAACGAAGCGGCCGCGCGCGCCTGCGGGATCCCGGTCGACCGCATGAAGATCTGGATCTACGGCCTCGCGGGCCTGCTCTTCGGGTTGTCTGGCGTCATGCAGATGTCGCGCCTGCGGCAGGGCGATCCGACCGTGGCCATCGGGACCGAGCTTGATGTGATCGCGGCGGTGGTCATTGGCGGCGGGTCGCTGAACGGCGGCGTCGGTACCATCCTCGGCTCGATGATCGGCGCCACCATCATGGCGGTGCTGCGGAACGGGAGCCAGCAAATGGGCTGGCCGAACTACATCCAGGAAATCATCATTGGCGCGATCATCGTTGCCGCTGTGGCCATTGATCGGGTGCGCAGCCTGAAGCGGCAAGCCTGACGCGCTCGAGCGATCCTGCGAATCGGACGCATCGCTCACGACAGAAATAATTCAAGACGATGCGATTGTTGCTGCTGGGACACGGCCGTATGGGAAGGCTCGTCGAAGCGCTCGCGCCGGAGTACGGCTGCGAGGTGGCGGGTGTGCTGGACGAGACGTCGAACGACCGGGGCGAGGGCCTGCTGCCCGGCCGCTGGCCGGATGTCGACGTGGCGATCGATTTCTCCGTCGCCGCCGCGGTCGAAGAGAACGTACGCGGCCTGGCTGCCGCGGGGATCAACGTGGTAATCGGCACCACCGGCTGGCAGGATGCGAGCGTGCGCGTGAGGCAGGTGGTGGAGCGCTCCGGAATCGGGGCCGTCGCGGCGCCCAACTTCTCTACGGGTGCGATTCTCTTCGGCGAGATCGTGAAAGCGGCAGCGCGCCTGCTGGGGCCTCAGGAGGAATACGGCGCCTACGTGCACGAGATGCATCACGCTGCCAAGCGCGATGCGCCTTCGGGTACGGCGCTCCTACTGCAGAAAGCGATGGAATCAGCCGGCTACGCGCGTGCAATCGACGTGGCCGCCACCCGCGCCGGCTCGATACCTGGCACCCACACCATCGGCTTCGACGGTCCTTCCGAGACGATCACACTGACGCACACGGTGCGCGACCGTGGTACCTTCGCGCGGGGAGCGCTGGTTGCGGCCCGCTGGGTGAGGGGACGCCGCGGCTGGTACACGATGCACGATGTGCTCGGGTTGTGAGGAAGGCTAAGGGCTAAGGGGGCCGATGGCTAAGGGCTAAGGGACTAACGGCTAACGGTCCACGGTTAACGTCACGCTCAACGCTCAACGGTCAACGGTCAACGGTAAACGCCTTTAGCCCTTGACCCTTAGCCCTTGGCCCTTAGCCCTTAGCCCTTGGCCCTTAGCCCTTAGCCCTTGGCCCTTGGCCCTTAGCCCTTAGCCCTTAGTCATGCGCGCGCAACATCCGCTCGAGGAGAGGACCCATATGAGACAACCATGGACCGGTCTCGGCACCGCCCTCGTAACCCCGTTCACGCCCACCGGCGCGGTCGACGAGCCAGCCGTGCGCCGGCTCGCCCGGCGCCAGATTGACGAGGGCGTGCATTTCGTGGTGCCGTGCGGCACGACTGGGGAGAGCCCAACGCTCACGCGCGAGGAGCACCTGCGCGTCGTGGAACTGGTGCTCGCGGAGGCTCGTGGGCGTGTGCCTGTCCTGGCTGGCGCGGGCGGCTACAACACCGAGGAGGTGGCCGACCTCGCCCGCGAGCTCGAGGACCTGGGGGTTCAGGGCATCCTTTCGGTGACGCCCTACTACAACAAGCCAACACAGGACGGTCTCCTCCGCCACTACGAGCGCATTGCCTCGCGCACCGCGCTTCCCATCATCCTCTACAACGTGCCTGGCCGGACGGGCTGCAATATCGAGCCCCGCACCGTCGTCCGCCTCGCGGCCGTCGCGAACATCGTCGGAGTCAAAGAAGCGTCGGGCAACATGACGCAGATGTGCGAGGTCGTTCGCATCGTGCCGGAAGACTTCATCGTGCTGTCGGGCGACGATGCCCTCACGCTGCCGCTGATGGCGGTAGGAGGCCGCGGCATCATCTCGGTGGCGGCCAACATCGTGCCGGCCGAGATGGCGCGGATGGTCGAGGCCGCTGAGCGGGACGACTTCGCCACCGCCCGCAGGGAGCACAGACGCCTGATGCGCCTGATGCTCGTCAACTTCGTTGAATCGAACCCAATCCCGGTGAAGTCCGCCATGGCGATGCTGGGGCTCCTCGAGGAGAACTACCGCCTCCCGATGGTGCCGCCCGCCGACACGAGCAGAGGGAAGATCGCGGAAGCGCTCGGTGAGCTGGGGCTGGCCGCGCGGGTGGCTGGATGAAGACCGAGAACTGAGAGCTGAACACTGAAAACCGAGATGTCTCCTCTTTCCGACCAGGTGACCGCGCTCTTCTCTGCGGGCGACTCGGCAGACCGCGAGGAAGCCCGAGCCGTCTTCGTGCAGCTGCGCGCGGAGTTGTCTGCCGGGCGGGTGCGCGCGGCGGAGCCGGACGCGGGGAGCGCAACGGGCTGGCGCGTGAACACGTGGGTGAAGCAGGGAATTCTCCTCGGGTTCCGTTGGGGCGGGCTGGCGGACGTGTCGATGGATCACGGCCGCTGGCCGTTCGTCGACAAGGACACGCTGCCGTTGAAGCGCCTTTCGACGGCCGACGGGGTCCGCGTTGTGCCAGGAGGGTCCTCGGTCCGCGACGGCGCGTACCTCGCGCGCGGCGTCATCTGCATGCCCCCCATGTACATCAACATCGGGGCATATGTCGGCGAGGGCACGCTCGTCGATTCCCACGCGCTCGTGGGGTCGTGCGCACAGGTGGGAGCGCGAGTACACCTGAGCGCAGGCGCCCAGATCGGCGGCGTCATCGAGCCCGTCGGCGCGCTGCCGGTGATCATCGAAGACGACGTGCTCGTGGGTGGGAACACGGGAATCTACGAGGGCATTGTCGTGCGTGCGCGCGCGGTGATCGCCGCGGGCACCGTCATGACAGGATCGACCCCACTCTACGATCTGCCGAACGGCTGTATCGTGCACGCCGAGAAAGGGCAGCCGCTGGTGGTGCCGGAAGGGGCCGTCGTCGTGCCCGGGGCACGGGCCGTGACCGTTGGCCAGGGCGCGAGCTGGGGCCTGTCGCTTGCGACCCCGGTCATCGTGAAGTACCGCGACGCACGCACGGACACGCGAACCGAGCTGGAACGATGGATACGCTGAGCCTGCTCCAGCTCGCGCGGACCCTGGTCGACATCGATTCCACCACGGGTCAGGAAGGAGACTGCGGGCGCTGGCTCGCGGCGTACCTGCGGCGCCGCGGTTTTCGCGTGGAGGAAATACCCGTCACCGATGACCGATTCAATGTGCTCGCCACGATCGATCCTCCCCAGGTGATGCTGTCGACCCACTTCGACTGTGTGCCGCCGTTCGTGCCGAGCCGGGAAGAGGGCGGTCTCTTGTACGGGCGTGGTGCATGCGATGCGAAGGGTATTGTCGCCGTGCAGATCGCGGCGCTCGAGCGGCTGCGCAGCCAGGGCGTGCGTGACGTCGGCGCGCTCTTCGTGGTGGGCGAGGAGCGCGGAAGCGACGGCGCCCGCGCCGCCAACGCGGTGCCGAACGCGTGTCGCTTCCTGATCAATGGGGAGCCGACCGATAGTCGCCTCGGGCTGGCCACGCGAGGCGCGTTGCGCGTCAAGCTGACTGCCGCCGGACGGGCCGCGCACTCGGCGTTTCCGGAGACGGGGGAATCGGCAATCGAAAGGTTGCTCGACGCGCTGGTGCGGCTGCGATCGATTCCGTGGCCGACGCGCGAGCCGCTCGGGCGCACCCACTACACGATAGGACTGATTGATGGCGGCATCGCACCGAACGTCATTCCGCCACACGCCGAAGCGGAAGTCATGTTCCGCACCGTCGGCCCGGCAGCGGACGTTCTCTCGCTGCTGGCGCCGGTCGGCAACGGCGTCCGGATCGACGTCGTGCTCGAAGTGCCCGCCATGACGCTCGCCACGGTCCCGGGCTTCGAGACCGCAGTCTTCTCGTTCACGACCGACATTCCCTTTCTGGATCGCTGGGGCATGCCGCTGCTGTTCGGCCCCGGCTCGATCCTGGTGGCGCACACCGATCACGAGCAGGTCCCGGTCGCGGAGCTGCACACCGCGGTCGACCGCTATGTGGAGCTCGCAACGGCGCTGCTGGCACAAGAGGCGTGACGTCGAGTCGGCCTGCGCTTCACCCGTGCACGGTGGAGTGGCCAATTAAGATTCCAGTTCCTCCAGCCAGGACCTAAACCCGCGATTCACTTGTGTCGTCATGTGGGGCAGGCCTTCAGGCCTGCTAGAGCGCACGCCGATTTGCAGGGCCTGAAGCCCTGCCCCACATCAGCGGTGCGGTGACACCACAAGCGAGCACTGGGTCTAGTTGACGACGTGCTGGGTTCCGGAACGGAGGCTCGTCTCTTTACCCTTCCAGTGGAACGTTCCGGTCATTCCCGTGGGCAGGGTGACATCGGCCGTGAGTGAGTCTCCCGATCGCACGTAATTGACGACGACCAGGCCGCGCGGCGTCGCGACGGACGCCTTTGCCCCAGTCAGGGTGCCGAGGTGTGGCTGGATCCGTACGGTGGCGAACCCGGGGGTTGCCGGTTCGACTCCCGCGACGGTCGTGAGCAGGTCGTAGTTCGGGTGCGCGCTCCAGGCATGTGAATCCGAGCGCGTCGGCTCGGGCGTCTCCGCCCACGTGGTCAGGCCCAGGTCCAGCATTTTGCGCCACGGGCCGAGCCGCAGCAGGTAGTCGTCGCCCAGGCCTGCGGTTTTCATGGCGCGGAACAGATAGAACTGGAAGTAGTAGGTGGCCTGCGTGAGTGACGGATCGTCGAGCACCCGACGCATGAACGCCGGCTGCTCAGCCCCTGGCACGAGACCCGCGAGCACGGCGAGCAGGTTGGCGTGCTGGCTGTAGGTCCGCCTGGATGGCGTATCGGCGAAGAAGCGTTTGCCCTCGTCCCACGCGGTGCGCGTGACGGCAGCGGCCACCTTGTCGGCCAGCGCACGGTACGCCGCGGCAGCGTCTGCGCGGCCGACCGCCGCTTCGAGGTCTGCGGCCTCCCGCAGCGCGAGGACGAATTGCAACGACAGCACGACGGAGTCGCCGCCCCCGTCCATTGGCGGCTCGCCGAAATCGAACCCCGCGCCCTCTACCCAGTCGGCGAAGTTCCACCATTCGAGCTTCCCGAGCAGCCCGGAGGGTGCGAGCCGCGCCTCGAACCAGTGCAGCGTCTCGCCCGCGCCACGGAGGTAGCGTCTCGCGAACGCCTCGTCGCCGCCCCACAGGTAGAGGTCGTGCATCATCCCGATCCAGAACAGCGAGAACGGCGGAATCATCTGCGGCAGCATCGTCGGGTAGCGGCTCTGGGTGAGTCCGTCGGGCAGACGGGACTCGTCGAACAGCCCGATGGCGTTCTTCACCAGCCGGTCGTCGCCGCCGACGTACATCGAGAGCAGGGCCTGGATGCGCGTGTCGCCGACGTACTGCAGTTGCTCCCAGTACGGCGTATCCATGTAGGTCTCGTGTGCGCAGACACGCGCGGTCCGCCAGCCGACCTCCCAGATTTTGCCGAGCACGGGATCGCTGCTCGCGAATCGGCCGCGCTCCTCGAAGGGGTAGGCGGTAAAGAGTGCGCGGATGTCATCGATTGCCAATGCCTCGTCGGCCGTCTGGACCGCAACCTCGACATAGCGGAACGTGCGCCACCACAGGGGCCGGAACAGACGGCCGCGGCCGCCGTCCGTGACGAAGCGGTCGCGCAGGCCAGCCACGGCCTTGCCCTCGACTTCGTTGCGATTGCCCTTCTCGCCTTTCGTGCCGCCCGGCGCCTTCGCTCGCGCTGCCTCGGTGTAGGTGAGCGTGATCGCCGCTCCCCGGCCGCCAGTCGTCACGAGCTCGGGATACGCCGTGGTCAGGTGCCCGCGGTCGAGCAGGAGCGTCACGGTGCTGCGTGGAGGCACCGTCCACGCACCCTTCCCCTGCAGTACGGCGGATGGCGGGTTACCGCTGTCCACACGCGCGATTCGTGTGAAGCGCTCGGGCGCTTCCTCCATCGGCGGGATTGCCCGGGGTACGAGCATCCAGCGCGAGGGGGTGTCGCGGATCCCTCGCGGTCCTCCGATCGTGAGCTCGGTTACGGCACCCCAGGGCGTATCAGCGAACTCCACCGTCTCCCATCCCCAGGGATACCGGTGCCCGTCGACCTGCTCGCCCGGGCCGCCCACGAAGTATTCGTGGAAGATCGATGCGCGGTCGATCAGCAGGAGCGACACCGCATCGTTCCGCACCGCCTTCCACGTGCGATCCGTGTTGACCAGCCGCTCAGCGGCTGTATCGCCCTGCACGAGCAGCCCGGTCTCGTGGGTCACCTGCGCCATCGGCGCCTCTTCGGCGAAGTTCCAGACCACGGCGGCAATGACGTTGCGGCCGGGCCGGAGCGCCGCTGCGATGTCCTGCGTCTCGAATCGCCAGTGGTTCAGGTCTCCTCGTGCGGGGCCCGTCATCAGGCGCCGTCCATTCACGTACAGCTCGTAGCGGTTGTCCGCGGTTGCATGGATCACGAATCGCGCAGGCACCGATGCGAGATCGAAAGTCTTCCGGAAATGGTAAACGCCGAAACCCCTGGGCGGCGCGTCGGCAGGCCGTATCCAGTGCGCATCCCAGCGGGCCGTCAGCAGACTGGGGGTGGGGGCCTGTGCGCGAGTGGCACCGCCCGCCGAGAGAACCAGAACGCAGGCGGCCACGGCAGCCATCAGACGCATGCAGCCTCACGATCGCGCGGGGCACCGGGCATCAGAGCTGTGAATACGGCGTCGGCCGCAGGATGATGGACGTGATGTTCGACACGATCTCGGGATCGGTGTAGCCCTCGGTTGCGCGCAGCTTGACCCACTCGGGATCCGCGATGAACGCTCCCCAGTTCTTCTCGCGGGCGGCCATGTCGTCGAACGTCAGCATGTAGGTAAAGCTCGGCAGCCGCTCCCCGATCAGGTTGTCGCCGAAGAACACGGGGCGCAGGCCCGTCCGCCTGAAAATCGACAGCTCGCCCATCTCGCCGAACATCTGCAGCTTCTTCCGGCTCGCCCGCTTGCTGTGGCTTTCGTAGGTGCGCAGCTCGAAAATGCGCGGCTTGTTGCCGGCGGCGGACGGGGGCACTTCGAGTGCCGGCATGAACGCCGGTGCGGCCATCAGCTGGCTGTGGACGCGGAGGTACGCGGGATCGGTGGCCGGGAGTCCCGCGTGTGCGTCCGCAGCCTTCCGGAAAGTCGCGTCGGCCTCGAGCCGTGCCCCCAACGACGCGAACTCCTGGAGGGACGGATAGGCCAGCAGCAGGTAGATTGCCGGTGACAGCCCGCCGTACACGGGGGTGAACGCGCCGACCGTGCGGACGCCGGCCCGGTTGTGGGCGGGCAGCGACACGTCCTTCAGGTACTCGTGCATGCGATCGAGCATCGGGCCGACGCGGAGTTCATACCGTCGCAGCTCGTAGTACGCCTGCGAGGACTGTTGTGCCTGAGCCATCGACCCACCTGCGTGCAGGCCGGCGACGCCGGCGGCTGCGACCGAGGATGCGAGGAAATCACGACGGTTCATGAGAGGTCTCCCAATCTGAGTCCCTGCGGTTCCGCACGCGTCAACGCGGCTTCTCTTCGGGCGCCCTGAAGAACAGCGCGAACAGCACGAGCACCCCCGCGGCAAACCCGGCAGGGATCAGCCAGATCGGCTCCCAGGTGTGCAGCTGTGCGGCGCCTTCCGTGTAGGTGTACCGGTCGACCACCCACCCCGACATGTACGATCCCACGAACATCCCGACGCCCAGCGTCACGAACGCGATGAAGCCCTGCGCCGCAGCTCGGATGTGCAGTGGCGCCTTCTGGTCCACATAGATCTGCCCGGTGACGAAGAAGAAGTCGTAGCAGATCCCATGCACCAGGATCCCGAGGTACACCATCCAGATGAGGGAGTGGCCGTCGCCGAACGCGAACAGGACGTATCGCAATACCCAGGTCGCCATCCCGATCAGCAGCATCCACTTGACGCCAAGCCGGCGGAAAAAGAACGGCATCACCAGCATGAAGCCGATCTCCGACATCTGCCCCATGGTCTGGATTGCAGCGGTGTTCGTGACGCCGAGCTCCGTCAGGTACGGATTCGTGAAGGCGTAGTAGAACTGCAGCGGGATGCAGATCAGGAACGATCCGATGACGAAGATCGCGAAGGATCGCTCCTTCAGCAGTTCCAATGCGTCGAGGCCGAGGATGTCACGCGTCGTCACCTTGTGCCCGACGCGTGCGGGAGGAGTGTGCGGGAGCACGAAGGAGAACAGGCCGAGCACCGCCGACGCGCCGGCCGCGAGCCGGAACTGCAGGGCGAGGCTCTCTGCATGAAGAGCACTGATGGCAAAACCCGCCACGATCCACCCGATGGTGCCGAGGACGCGGATGCCGGGGAACTCACGTCCCGGGTCGCGCATGTGGTGGAACGATAGTGAGTTGGTCAGCGCCAGCGTCGGCATGTAGCACAGCGTGTAGCCGAGCAGCACCGGGTAGAACGTGCTGAAGTCGGTCAGCGTCGAGACGTAGAACAGCAGCAGCGCCCCGACGAGGTGCAAAGCCGCGAGGATCCGCTCGGTCGCGAAGAAGCGGTCGGCGACGAGCCCGACGAAAAACGGCGAGACCATCGCCGCAAGCGCCGTGGTGCTGTACGCCAGGCCGCTCTCCTGCCCGGAGAACTGGAGTGTTCTCAGCAGGTACGTGCCCATGGTGACGTACCAGGTCCCCCAGACGAAGTACTGGAGGAACATCATCACGGACAGCTTCAATCGGGTGGCAGTGGGCATCTGTCGCTCGTCTCCGAATTGGCGGTGTGAGGGCCAGGCGGGCTGGGCTCTACGAGCCCGTGCTTGTCGAGCACCTTGATCTTGAGGTTCCGGAACGCCACCTCGTCGCCATGGTCCTGCAGGGCGATGTGCCCGGTCTTCTCGAGGCCATAGCGGGGCATCGTGTTGAACTTGCTCTTCGCCACGCGCGCTTTCCAATCGGCGCTCCACAACTCGTAGTCCACCACCTTCACACCGTTCAGCCAGTGCTCCACGTGCGGACCGTTGACGAGAATGCGCGACTGGTTCCACTCGCCAATGGGCCGGGGCGCGCCGTTGGCCGGCGGATGGAGCGCGTAGTTGCCGCCGGCGTGCCGGTCGGGCCCGTTC
This sequence comes from Vicinamibacteria bacterium, assembly GCA_963763095.1. Taxonomy (GTDB): domain Bacteria; phylum Acidobacteriota; class Vicinamibacteria; order Vicinamibacterales; family JAENWD01; genus CAVUCH01. Next base: position 344,532 of record CAVXNR010000006.1, on the reverse strand, counting down.
CTGGCGTCGGGGTGGCCGTCGTTGTCGATCAGCTGGTACTCAGGTCCGGTGGTGTAGGTGCTCGGCAGGTCCTGGCCCTCGGCGACGTGGAAGAACACACCGCTGTTACCGTTCTTCGCGATGCGCCAGTCGAACGCGAAGTCGAAGCTCGCGTACTCTTCGATCGTGATCAGGTCGCCCGCCTTGGCGACGCGCGTCAGCGCTCCATCCACGGCCTTCCATCCGTCCGGCGCCGATTGCTGCTTCCAGCCGCGCCATCCCGTTGTCGTCTTGCCGTCGAACAGCAGCTTCCAGCCGGCGGCCGTTTCGGTAGCTGTCAGCGTGTTCTGCTCGCCCGCCGCAGTCAGCGAGATGGCCGCCGCCACAGCCAGAAGCACACCCAAAACGAATCTGCGCATCAGTCCTCCTGTGTTGATTCCATGCGCGTCAAACGGACCGCGCGGGACTTCAGTCCCGGCGTAGTTCACTCCACCGCCGCGAGAACGCCCACCGCACGCTCGCGGAGCCATCCGGCACGGCGATCATCGCTGCCGCGCCGGGCGTGCGGTCCGCCAGCCCCAATCCATCCTCCCCCAGCACACACAGCGTGGTCGCCAGCATATCCGAGGTCGTGGCGTCACGCGCCATGACCGTCGCCTGCCGGTGCCCCGTGAGCGGCCACCCCGTTCGCGGGTCGAAGATGTGTGAGTAACGGACACCACCGATGTCGACCCACTGCTCCGCGTCGCCGGACGTGGACACCGCGGCCCCCGCAAGTGTCAGCGACCGTGTCGCGGCTGGCATCGCCGCGTCGAACGGCGCTATCGTCACACGCCAGCCCTTCTCCCCGGGAGGAGCGTCACCCGCGGCAACGTCGCCGCCAGCGACGACCAGCGCGCGCCGGATGCCCGTCTCCCGGAGCACGTCGAGGGCGCGGTCCGCCGCGTAGCCCTTTGCAACCCCGCCGAAGTCCAGTCGCATGCCCGCGCGCGCAAGCCTCACGGATCGCGACGCTACATCGAGGTGCACCAGCGCCGCTCCACTCGCCGCGCGCGCGGCCTCGATGTCGGCCGGCTGCGGCAGTTCCGATTGGCGCCGCGCGCGGCGCCAGAGGTGCGACAGTGGCCCTACCGTCGCATCGAATGCGCCGCCGGTCCGGCTGCTCATCGCCAGCGAGAGTGAGAGGACACGATACAGGTCGTCGCTGACCCGCACGTCACGGCCCACGGCTTCCCGCGTGAGGCGCATGGCCTCGCTGTTCTGACGATAGTCGCTGAGCCGCGCATCGAGCCCCGCGATTCTCGCAAAGGCAGCGCCTGACGCACGCGCGGCTCGCGCCGGGTCGGCGGCGTAGAGCACGACCGTGAAGGTCGTTCCCATGTGCGGTTCGCTGGATTCGAAACGGCTGAGGGTGGGCGCCGTCCCGGCGCCCGCCACCGCCAGGGAGACGCAGGCCACGAGGCCCGCGGCGGTGCCGCGCGCGAGGGGCGCTACTTGCCGCGCATCGCCCACGAGATGCCGCCGGCCACGTGCTGCTGGTACGCGGGGTCCTGCCAGACCTCGGGACGATGCCCCAGGGCGGTGTAGAATACGCGGCCCGAGCCCCAGGACTTGTACCAGGCATTGGCGAAGTCGCGGTCGGCACGCTTGACGCCCTTGGCGGTCAGGTCTACCGACGCCACATCGAGCGACAGCAGCACGTGCTTGTCATCTCGCGAGTAGTTCTTGAACTGGTAGATCTCGTCAGCGACGGTCCACGCGGCGCCGAGGTGTTTCGTCGAGGGGTGCCCGTGATCCTCGACCTTCATCGTGACCTGTGTGTTCCACGGGTGCTCGTCGAAGTAGCCGCCAATCATCTCGCCGTATCCGGCCACTGGTAGAACGTGTCGGTCGCGCTGTGAATGCCGATGAAGCCGTGGCCGCCCCGAATCCAGGCCATCAGGGCTGTCTTCTGATCGTTGTTCATCGGCAGTTCGCCCGTCGTATAGAAGACGACCGCGGAGTAGGGTTTCAGGCTCTCGGCGGAAATCGCCGAGGCATCATCGCTGACGGTCACAGCGAAGCCGTGCTTCTGTCCAACCTCGACGAGCATCTTCTTACTGAGAGGCAGCACCTCGTGCTTGTAGCCCATTGACTGCGTGAGGTAGAGGACCCTTCGGGGCGCGGCCTCCTGCGCGATGGGGAAGGTGGTGGCGATCAGGAAGACGAGCGCGGCGGAGAGCGGGACGATTCGACGCATGGTGAGTCTGCAGGAGAAGGCGACCGGGAAGCGGACGGGACCGGTCGCCTCGAAGCGCCAGTCCGCCAGCCTCCCGGCCGTTTGCTGCCCGTTGCTACATCGTGCCGGTGCCGCTGCCGGGAACGGCCACCGGCGGCGTGGCCATCGGGCCGAAATCCAGCTTCGCCGGCGAGATGTTGTGATCGGTCGCGAGGTACTGGTCGAAGGCGACCACCCTGCCGGTGTAAGCGGACTCTCGTCCACAGATGGCTGTCAGCGTGCTGTCGGCCACCTGCTTCAGCTCGTTGAGTGGCTTGCCCGCACGGATGCTCTCGATCAGGTTGGTGTGCTCCTGCTGGTACGGATCCGTAAACTCGCCCGACCATTTCCACGCGTTCGGACCGCTGATCTCGTAGCGGCGGCCATCCTGCGTGTCCATCGTTCCCTTGGTTCCCACGAAGGCCTCAGCGACGAGTCCCGGCGTGCCCGGAATCTGGCGACACATGCTCTGCATGCGCACCCCGTTGGCGTACTCGTACTCGAGACCGAAGTGGTCGAAGATGTGGCCGTACTCCGGTGCGGTGCGCGCCTGCCGTCCGCCGACGCCGAACACGCGGGCCGGAATCCCGTTCATGCCCCAGTTCCCGACGTCCAGATTGTGGACGTGCTGCTCGACGATATGGTCGCCTGACAGCCACGTGTAGTAGAGCCAGTTCCGCAGCTGGAACTCCATGTCACTCCAGCTCGCCTCGCGCGGCTTGTTCCAGAGCCCGCCCTGGTTCCAGTAGGCGCGGATTGCAACGATGTCGCCGATCGCGCCATCGTGCAGCCGCTTCATGGCCTCGCGATACGCGGCGTGGTGGCGCCGCTGCGTGCCGGCCGCGACGCCCAGGCCCTTCTGATTCGCCACGTCCGCGGCGGCCACGACCGTCTTGTAGCCCGCCGCGTCCACCGCCACGGGCTTTTCCGTGAACACGTTCTTGCCGGCCGCAATCGCGGCCTGCAGGTGGGTCGGTCTGAATCCGGGCGGCGATGCGAGGATCACATAGTTCACGTCGCTGGCGATGACCTTCTGGTACGCGTCCCACCCTGTGAACTGCTGCTCCTTGGGCACTGCGACCTTGTCCCCGAGTTTCGCCAGGTTCTTCAGACTCTCGGCGAGGCGGTCGGGAAAAAGGTCTCCCACCGCGACGAGCCGGACGCCCGGCGCCGAGGCGAGCACGTTGCCGATGGCGCCCGTGCCGCGCCCGCCGCAGCCGATCACGCCGACGCGGATTTCGTCGCTTCCAGCGGCGAAGGCTCCCGGAATGTTGACGGTCGAGGCGAGCGTGCCGCCGACGACGGCCGCCGTGGTGGTGCGCAGGAAGTCGCGCCGTGAGGATGCGCCGAGGGTGTCGTCGTGGCTGCTCATACGGGTTGCTCCATCACAAACAGAAACAGAGGCTTCAGGGTTGGATCTCACTCAGCTTCGCGGACCACGCGGAAGCCGACAAACGTCGCGTCGGTGTGCCACCACTTGCTCTTGGGGTTCTGCGGATCACGGCGGCTCCACTTCTCTTCAGATGAGCGCCGGGCCGCGCTGCGCAGGCGGGCGGGGTCGTCGTCCCACGAACCGCCTCGCACGACGTGCGGGTAGAGGGCGTCGCCGCCGTCGTTGAACGGCGCCACTGGCGACGCGCCGGCCTTCGTGTAGAACGCAGGGTCGTACGCGTCTGCCGTCCATTCGGCGGCATTGCCGTGCATGTCGTGCAGGCCCCACGCATTGGGCTTCTTCTGCGCGCCGATATGCGGCTGCTCCTCGGAGTTCTCCTTATACCAGGCGTACTCGCCAGCCTGGGAAGGGTCCTCGCCGAACGAATACGCGGTCTTCGTTCCGGCTCTCGCGGCGTACTCCCACTCGGCCTCGGTCGGAAGCCGGTACTTCTTTCCCGTCTTCGCTGACAGCCACTCGCAGTACTTCACGGCGGAGTAGTGAGTGATTCCGATGACGGGCTGCTTTTCTTTGCCCCAGCCCCACGACTCGTCCGCGTAGGGCGGCGTTGGCCGGCTCACGGCATCGGCGCCCTCTTTCGAGGGTTGGGTTCCAAGCTTGCGCTTCCGCTGCAGGTCGAGGCTGAACCCGAACTGGTCGTACTCGTCCCACGTGACTTCAATTTTTCCCATGTAGAACGCGGGCAGCTTCACCGTGTGCTGCGGCCCCTCGTCGGCCTGGCGTCCGGGTTCGCTCTCGGGGCTACCCATCTCGAACGTGCCAGCGGGCACCGGCACCATGTCGAACGTCACCTGCGTCTCAGGAATCGTTTCCGTGTAGGGCGCGAGGGGGGTCGCAACGGCCTGGGCCGCTCGGAGGCGGACGCCTGCCGGCCACGCCATCGCGGCGGCAGCGCAGAGAATGACGAAGGTGGCGAGCAGGCGATATCGCATGAGGACCTTCCGGCGCGCGGGAGGACCGGCGCGCGGGGGCGCTGCCGCGCCCATACGCGACAGGTGATCCCCGGCATTCTACAGAAAGCACGCGGGAAAGCCAGAAGTGTGGTCTGAAGCGCGGCCGTTCAGGTGGAACGGGTCAACCGCTGGCTGCGGCGGCGTCTGGCGCAGAGCGGCGAACGATCGCAGGTCTCAGCCGCTCCAGCGCCCTGCGCGACAGGATGACAACCGGGGCGTTCTTCTCGACGGGGCGAGGGCCAGGCCGGCGCTTCACGCGAACCCGCTTGATCTTGCAGCCCGCGGCGTAGCCGATCTCGGCGAGGGCCGGCGGAATGTTGAGCTCCTTCAGAATCGCGTGCAGATCGCTCAGCGCCGCTACCCGCCCCTGTTGCGACTCGCCCGTCCCGTTCGCCCCGTGAGCCCGCCGCGTCCCGCCGAAGTGCCCCCTGTGGGCCCACAGCACGAGCGGCGCGGGCCGCTGCCGCTGGGATCGGTTGCCGCTCCTCGCCGCGGCCGCATCCGCTCCCACATCGGCTGGCGCCCCATCGAGGTCGGACGTGACCTCGACGTCCACATCGTCCGCTCCGCCCCCAAAGAGGGCGTCGTAGGAGACAGGTTCGCCACTACCGGTCTCGTACGACGGGGCTCTGCAAGGTTTCCCTGTCGGGGGCCGGGTGAGCGCGTCCGCCGCGCGCCCCGGCCGCCGCGTTCCTGCGGGCGGGCGCATCCCCGCGTCGAGGAGCTCGCTGCGAGTGCCCTTGCGGCGAAACCGTGCCGAGCTGCTGGGCGGCCTTGACCGCCTCGGCGAGTGCCTCCGCCTGCACTGTCAGCTCGCGGACGACGCGCTCACGGTGAATGTGCTCGCGTTCGGCCTGCCGCGCGGCCAGCTCGCGTTCGGCCTCCTCCCATCCGGATCGTGACGAATGGTCCCCGGGCAGTCCCCGCTGGGATGGCTGATTGGATCCGTCTGCGGAGGGGGACGGGGATGCCTCCAGAAGCGACGCGTCATCGGGCGTGTCGGTCCCGTCAGGCTGCACGAGCACGAGCGGTCCGCCGGCGCCTCGCTTGTGGGGCCGCTGCTCGCGCTGAGCACGCTCGGCGGCTGCCTGCGCACGGGCGGCGCGCTCACGCTCCTTCTCTTCCCGGTCGACGCGCTCGCGCTCCGCCTTCTTGCGGGCCCGCCGCTCGCGATGGCTCAGCTCCTGTGCCGCCGCCGCTTCGCGCGCGGCGAGCTCACGCTCGGCGGCCTCGCGTGCCAGGCGCTCGCGCTCGGCGTCTTCCCGGGCGAGGCGCTCGCGCTCGGCCAGCTCCAGGGCCGCCTGCTCCAGGGCGGCCCGCTCGAGATCGGCCGCCTCTCGCGCGGCACGCTCGCGCTCAGCCTCTTCTCGTGCGAGACGCTCCCGTTCGGCGAGCTCCGTCGCCGCCTGCTCGAATGCCAGCCGCTCGCGTTCCGCTTCCTCACGCGCCAGGCGCTCGCGTTCGGCAAGTTCGGCGGCCAGCCGCTCACGTTCCGCTTCCTCACGCGCCAGGCGCTCGCGTTCCGCAAGTTCGGCGGCCAGCCGTTCACGCTCTGCGCGCTCCTGCTCGGCCTGTTGCTGGGCGAGTCGTTCGCGGGCCGCCGCTTCCTCGATCAGACGCTCGCGCTCGGCTTCCTCTCGCACCGCCCGTTCCCGCTCCGCCTGTTCGAGCACCAGCCGTTCGCGCTCCGCCCGCTCCCGTTCCGCCTCTTCCCGTGCGATGCGCTCGCGCTCCTCGAGTTCACGGGCGGTCTGCGCCAGGATCTCCCGCTCGCGTTCGGCCGCTTCACGGGCGAGCCGCTCACGTTCGGCCTGTTCGAGCACGAGCCGCTCGCGTTCCCGGAGCCGTTCGGCCTCTTCCCGGGCGACGCGCTCGGCCTCGGCGAGCGCACGTTCCGCAGACTCGCGGGCAGCACGCTCGCGCTCTGCCTCCTCCCGAGCAAGCCGCTCGCGAGCTTCCTGTTCGCGCGCCGCCTGCTCGCGATCGGCACGCTCTGCCGCTTCACGCACAGCTCGCTCGTGTTCGGCCAGCTCGCGTGCCGAGCGTTCTTCGGCCTCGCGCGCGGCCTGTTCCTGCGTGGCGCGCTCGGTGGCTTCGCGGGCCAGCCGCTCGTGCTCGGCACGTTCGAGTCGATCGTGGTCGATGCGGGCCTGCTCCGCCTCGTCCCTCGCCTTCCGTTCTGCCTCCGCCCGAGCTTCGGCCGCGCGCTCGCGTTCGGCAAACCCGCGCTCGGCCGCCTCGCGCGCGTTGCGCTGGCGTTCGGCCTCGGCCAGCGCCGCCTCCTCCCGCCCGCGTAGCTCGGTTTCCCGCTCGTCACGGTTCTGCCGCTCTGCCCGCGCCTCCTCGATCAGGCTCTCCTCACGGGCGACGAACGAGCGCTCCGCCGCTTCGCGGGCGGCCTGTTCGCGCTCCGCGTCCCCACGTGCGGCGGCCAGGGCCGTGAGCTCTGCGTCCTCTTCAGGCGATGCCGTGACCGCGTTCGGTTCGGGGTTCGGGATGATGGCGTCGGCCGGCCCGCTGTCCCAGGCCCAGTACGTGCTGGATGCCTCGGGACGGCGTTCCTCATCGGGTGCGCCCGTGGGGACCGGGGTAGACGGTCTCGGCCGCTGATCGGCGATAACCGCCGGCGGTTCGCCGGTCTCCACGGCGCTCTCCACGCGGCGGGCGTCCGCCAGCGGCGCTCGGGCGACCCAGACCTCCTGCGTCCTCAGCTCACTTTTGCGTTCGAGGTACGCCTTGATTTCATCCGCGAACACGTCCGGTGCGCAGCCGCTCGGAGCACCGGCCGTCCCTTTCGATATCAGGCGCCCGATGCCGAAGCGCCGGCGTTTTGCCGGCTCCACCGAGGACGCCTGCGCCAGTATCGGGATGGACAGTGTCTGGAGGTGGGCGGTGTCGGGCCGCGTCCGGAGGTAGCTGGTGAACTCCGCCTCGTCACGCGGCGACACCAGGGCCGACACGAGGATCAGGTCCGGTACGCGCAGGGCCAGCGCGCGCACCGCGTCCTCTCTGGAGCGCGCGAGTACCAGCTCGGCGCCGGCGCGCTCGAGGATGGGGGCGAGGGCCTCGGCCTGTCGCAGGTCAGGCTCGAGGGCTAGGACGAGGGGCACTTCAGGTCCTGACCATGAAGATCACCAGCAGGATGGCGACGGCCGTGAACACCAGCATCGGCGCATGGTCGATGCTTTGATCGCGAGCGGCTGCGGCCACCGCGGAGCCAAGCGATCCGAACCAGTCGCGCATCACCAGCAGTTCGTGTTCCGGCGCGCGCTTGCTCAGAATGGCGAGCTGTCGCGCGACCCGTTCGTCGAACACGATGAGCGTACCGAGCACGGCGCCGAACCCCGCCATGGAGGTGGCCAGATCGCGCGCCCGTAGTGTCAGTGAGATCCTCTTCACAGTTCTTCCCCTGCCGCGTATCGCAAGGCGTATGCCCGTCCGCCCCAGTCTCTATATCGGCAGCAATGCCTTTGCGCGAAGGCCCCACGTGCCGACCGTGACGATCCAGCGCTCGATGCCTGAGACGAATTCATCACGATTCCGAGCGACCGCTTACAGAACTCGTGGGTGGCTGCATCCTGACTGGTGAAACGCCCGCCCCGCCTTTCGTGCGACGCACGGCCGCTAAGCGCCCGATTGCGCTGTGCTTAAGGTCGTGTCGGCGGTGTGCGGCCGTCCCCGGCACATCCGTTGCGATGTCGTCTGCCACACGCGGTCCGACACGGGCCGTAACTCTCAACAACAAGCGCCGCTCACCCCGGCGCAGGAGGACGACATGAACGCTCTTGTGAATTTCATTGCTGCCATCCGCCGCGACAGCGAAGGCCAGGACCTGCTCGAGTACGCACTGCTCGTGGCGCTGATCGCGATCGTGGCCGTGGCGGCCATCACGGCGGCCGGCGGCGCGGTGGTCACCCAGTTCGAGGCGATCGCGGCGGCTCTCTAGTCACGCGGCACCAGGCGCACAGGGCTGGGCAGTCGCCCGTGCCCTGTGCGCCGGTGCAGCGGGTGAATGAGATGAACACGTTGCTCCGATTCACACGGTCGCTGAAGGACGCTGAGGGTCAGGACCTGCTCGAATACTCGATGCTGGTCGCTCTCATCACGGTCGTCGCCGTGGGCGCAGTCACGGCGGTCGGCACCACCATCAACGCGGTGTTCTGGCAAACCATTGCTGCCAGCAACATCTGACGCACTCCAAACCACCGTCGTCATCGTGGCGGCGGTGGTCGCAGCGGCCATCGACGTGCGAACGGGACGCATCCCGAACGCGCTCACGGCGGGAACCGCTCTTGTGGGGCTGACACTTGCCGCGCTGGGACTCACCGACACGACGCTGCCGCTCGCGGTGGCGGGAGGTGTACTCGGGTTTGCCCTCATGTTGCCGGGCCGGCTATACGGCGGGACCGGCGGGGGCGACGTCAAGCTGATGGCGGCGCTCGGCACAGTGCTCGGGCCCCAGCAGATCGTCGTGGCGTTCCTCGTCGGCGCCGTCGCGGGTGGCGCGCTGGCTCTCGCGCACGCGTGGCGCCGCGGGCGCCTGGTGACCACGATGTCACGCACCGCGCAGCTGGTCGTCGATCCCGCAGCGGCAAAGGCTGCCATCGACGCGGCCGCGCCCCGGACACGATTCGCCTACGGTCCCGCGCTCGCGCTCGGGGCCGTGTTCGCAACGATGTGGCAGTAGAGGAGTGACGTATGCGCAAGTGGAGATCGGAAAAGGGGGCGGCGCTGGTCGAAGCCGCGATCACGATTCCCCTCCTGCTCCTGGTGTCCGTCGGCATCTTCGAGTTTGGACGCGCATACCAGACGTGGCAGGTGATCACCAATGCGGCGCGCGAGGGTGCCCGAATCGCCGTGCTCCCCAGCGCTACCTCGACGGGCGTCACCCAGCGCGTGCGCGACTACATGCAGGCGGGACAGCTCACGGGCTGGAGCACGGCCGGCGTCGTTGTGGATAACGCGGCCACGCTCACCGTCAACGGGAACGCGATGCCGGCAGCACGTGTCACCGTGAATTATCCCTACACGTTCGTGGCCCTGCAGCCGATCGCGACCCTCGTCGCAGGCTCCACCACGGCGGGCGGGGCTCTGACGATGAGCGCCCAGGCGCTGATGCGACAGGAATAACACGCGCGGGGCGACAGGCGAGAGCCGCTGGTGAACGCCGGCTGCCACGTCCCCATTCAGGAGATTAGACCGATGGCCCGCATCCGCTTGCTTCTCGTGCTGCTCGTCGCGATTGCCGCCGGCGGCGGCCTTGCCTACGGCACCTACAGTTACGTCAAGAACATGCCGGCGTCGGCGGCCTCGTCGTCGGTGCCGACGCGGTCGGTGGTCGTCTCCGCGGCCGACCTTCCGGTCGGCTCGGCGATCCGCGCTGAAGACGTCCGCATCGTCGAGTGGCCGGCTGCCGCACTGCCCGCGGGCGTGTTCGAAAAGCCCGAGGAGGTCGTCGGCCGAGGGCTCGTGATGCCCCTCATCCAGAACGAATTGATCCTGCCGATGAAGCTTGCGTCGAAGGAGGCGGGCAGTGGCCTGCCGATCATGATTCCCGAGGGGGAACGCGCAGTGTCGGTCCGCGTCAACGAGGTCATCGGCGTTGCCGGCTACGTGCTGCCCGGCACGCGGGTGGACGTCGTCGCGGTGGCGAGCGCGACGGACCAGAAGGCCGACACCACGTCGAAGGTGGTGTTGACGAACGTCCAGGTGCTCGCTGCGGGCACGAAGATGGAACAGGACGGTGAGGGGGGCAAGCCGATGCCCGTCACCGTCGTGACTTTGCTCGTGGATCCAGAGCAGGCCGAGCGCCTGACGCTCGCCAGCACGGAAGGCAAGATTCAGCTCGCGCTGCGCAACCCGCTCGATCAGAGCTCGCCGGTCACGGCGGGCGTGCGGCCCGCGGGCCTGCTCGGCGACGCGCCTGCCGCGAAGCTGGTTGCGCCGGCGCGCTCGCGGCGTTTCGTTCCCCCAGCTCCGGTGCTCGCGGCGGTGCACGTCGAACCGACGGTGACAGTTGAGATGATCCGTGGTGACAAGCGTTCCGAAGAAGTCGTTCGTTAGGAGGATTGCATGAGCCCCAGGCCTGCGTCAGGCGCCCCCCGGCCGATGAGCCCGCTGCGCGCCGTCGCACTATTCGTCATCGTCAGCATCGCGGCCCCGCACGCGCAGACGCTGCAGGGAACGATCGCGCGCAACAACGAGCCGGCAGACGCCGGCGCAACCGAGACTCGCGGCAGCACGGTGCAGCTGCTCGTGGGCCGCTCTGCGGTCATTTCGGTGGGACAACCGATCACGCGTGTCTCGCTGACGATTCCCAACATTGCGGATGCGATGGTGACAACACCGCAGCAGCTTCTGCTGCATGGGAAGGCACCGGGAACCATCTCCATGTTCGTGTGGGACCGCTCCGGCGGCATCTCCCGCTACGAAGTCATCGTCCAGCGCGATTTGAGCGAACTCTCGGCGCGGCTGACGCAGTTGTTCCCTGGTGAGAAGATCACCGTCGCGAGCAACGGCGCGGACGTGGTGCTGTCGGGAGCGGTCTCGGGCAAGTACACGATGGACAAGGCCGCCGAAGTCGCGGCCGGCTACGTCGAGAAGAAAGAGGATGTCGTCAACCTGCTGAAACAGCAGGAGGGGATGGCCTCGAGGCAGGTGCTGCTGCGCGTGCGGTTCGCAGAAGTGAGCCGGACCGCCATGCGCGAGCTCGGTGTCTCCTTCTTTGCCGACGGCAAGGACGGAACGTTCGGCCGCTCGACGACGCAGCAGTTCTCGGCACCCTTCTTCGACCAGCAGAACCCGACCCTCGGCAAGGCGCTGGTGTTCAGCGACTACCTGAACCTGTTCCTGTTCGATTCGAAGAACGCGCTGGGCGCGTCGGTCCGTGCGCTGCAGGAAAAGGGACTGTTCCAGAGTCTGGCGGAACCCAACCTGATCGCCGAAGACGGCAAGGAGGCCAGCTTCCTCGCCGGTGGGGAGTACCCGTACCCCGTCGTGCAGGGGCAAGGCGGCGCAACGAGCATCAGCATCCAGTTCAAGGAATACGGCGTCAGGCTCAGCTTCACTCCGACCATCGTCGGCACCGAGCTGATCAAGCTGAAGGTTCGCCCGGAGGTCAGCTCGCTCGACTTCGGCAACGCCGTCATACTCCAGGGCTTCCGCGTGCCCGCGATCTCGACACGGCGGACCGAGACCGAGGTCGAGCTGCAGGACGGCCAGACGTTCGCGGTCGCCGGCCTCATGAACAACACAGTCACATCCCAGATGTCCAAGATCCCGGGGATCGGTGACATTCCCATTCTCGGCCTGCTGTTCCGGAGCAAGGCGGCGCGCAAGGATCAGACGGAGCTGGTGGTGATGATCACGCCGACGATCCTCCGGCGGAATTCCACGGGCGTATCGTCCTCGGTCCCCGACATGGCGGAGCCGTTCATGGCGCCGCTGAACAAGACCACCCCGACCCCGGCGCCGTGGAATCGCGACCAGAAGTCGCAGCCATCGACAGAGGCGCCTCCCCCGCAGTCTGCAGCTCCTCACGGAACACCGGGCCGCACGGGCGATCTGAAGGATCCCGCGGCCCCCGCCAGCGAGCAGACAAGTGCTCCGGCGGGAGATCGCAAAGCTGCGGAACACCAGGCACCTCCAGACCAGGCGTCGGCGAAGAAAGCCGCGGCCGCAAAAGCGGGGGCCGACAGCAAGGCTGGCGCGGCGGCGAAGAAAGCCGCGGCAGCGAGGGCGGAGGCCGACAGCAAGGCTCGCGCGGCGGCGAAGGCGCAGGCCCGTGCCGCGGCCGAACAGGATGAGCGCGACCGCAAGGCTGCGGCGGCACAGGCCAAGGTTGACGCGAAGAAAGCCGCCGCTGAGAAAGTTCAGGCGGAGAAGGCCGCGAAGGAGCAGGCGCGGCTGGAAGCCGAGCTGCACAAACGGCAGGCCGAGGCGGCCAGACGCCAGGCGGAGATCGACAAGGCACGCGCCGAGGAGATCGCGCGCGCCGAGCAGAAGCTCAAGTCCGCGCAGAAGCAGTACGAATCGGCGCTCGGACAGAAGCAGAACTAACAAGCGTCGACACGGTCACCGCATGGGCGGAAGGACCGGAGAGACGTAACCGTGAAAGAGAGGAGCCCCATGAATCCTATGCTCAATCGGCTGCATCGCGACGAGGGTGGCATGTCGCTGGTCTTTGTCGCCATGGGGTTCATGGCCTTTCTTGCGTCGGCGACCCTGGCCATTGACGTCGGCATGTTCATGACCGCTCGCGCCCAGGCGCAGACGGCGGCTGATGCCGCCGCTCTCGCCGGCGCCGTGGCCCTCGCGAACGACGATTTCGCCAACCGGTCCATCAGCGGTCCGGCCGTCCAGAGTGCCCTCGGCGCCGCGCGCGCGAACACCGTCATGCGACGGCCGGTGGACATTCAAGGCGCCGACGTGACCTTTCCATTGTCGCCCGCAGGGGCGAACAACCGGGTGCACGTGGAGGTCCGTCGCACTGCGGCGAGCGGAACCTGCACCGGCTGCAGCGGGTCAGTGCCGACGCTGCTCGGCGGCATCTTCGGCGTGGCGAGCGTGGACATCAACGCCAGCGCAACGGCCGAGGCATCACCGACGGCATCTGTCCAATGCGCCAAGCCGTTCATCATCCCGGACCGCTGGATCGAGCAGACGGGAAACGCCAACTGGTTCGACTACACCGACAGCCACAACAACGTGCTCGCCAATCCGGACGTCTACCGGCCGGTCACGAGCTCCAGCTACACGGGGTACACGTATCGCGACATCGGCCATTCGATGATGCTTCGCGCGGGCACGGGCAACCAGATTCAGCCCAGCTTCTACTTCTCGTGGTCGATGGCGAATCTGACCGGCGGCTCCCTGTACGACTGGAATATCGCGAATTGCAACACTCAGATTGTCAGCATCGGTGACCTGCTCCTGATGGAGCCGGGCAGCATGGTCGGACCCACCAACTCGGGGATCGACGCTCTGATTGCGCGGGACCCGAACGCGCACTGGAACGGCCAGCGGGTGGTCAGCAACCAGCACCCCAGCCCGCGTGTCGCGATCATTCCCTTGTATGACCCCGTCTACTACGCGATCGGCGTGCAGCAAGGCCGGAACACCGACCTGAAGGTCGCCAACTTTCTCGGCTTCTTCATCGAAACCCGGAGCGGCAACAACGTCTATGGCCGGATCACGCCCGTTCCCGGCGTCGTGACTCCGACCGGGGTTCCCATACCCGCCGGAGCGTTCCCCACCGTCATCCGTCTCGTGGAGTGATCATGGCGCAGCTTGCCGCTTTCCTGGTCAGCAGCGACGACGACTTCCGTCGCGACTTCGGCCGCCTGGTGCGATCCGGCAGTGTCCCAATCGGCATCGTCGAGGACGCCCGCAGGCCGGAGTACATGGAGCCGGACCTCGCCTTCGTGGACATCCGGGCCGACGCCCCTGGCGGCCTCGGAGCCATCGAGCGGCTTCGGGCGGGGCATCCCGCGCTCACTATCTTTGCAATCGCGGAGACGGCGGACCCGGATCTCATCCTGCAATCGATGCGTGCCGGCGCCAACGAGTTCTTCATGTGGCCCGTGCCCGAGGAACCGTTCCATGCGGCGGTCCGGCGCGCGGCGGCCCGGCGGGAATCGTCCAGCACGGCCGCAACCCAGCCGTCCCAGACCCTCGTGTTCTTTGGCGCGAAGGGCGGTGCAGGGACAACGACGGTGGCGGTGAACGCTGCGGTGGAGCTGTGCCGGCAGACGAAGCGCCCGGCGCTGATTCTCGATCTGAAGCCGTGCTTCGGTGAGGTGGCGCTGTTCCTCGGGATGCGCCCCCGCTTCACGGTGCTCGACGCCATCGACAATCTGCACCGGCTCGATCGCGACTTCCTCAAGGAACTTGTCGCCAAGCACAAGTCTGAACTCGAGATTCTGGCTGGATCCGACCAGGCCGACCGTCCGTCGGCGGCGGACGCGGGCGCCATCGAGGAGCTGTTCCGCGTGCTGGGCCGGGCTTACGACTACGTCATCGTGGACGCGGGCAACGCCATCAACTCGTGCTCGCTGGGCGCGCTGTATGCCGCCGACAGCGTCTTTGTTGTCGTCACGCCGGACGTGCCGTCGGTGCGCAACGCGCAGCGGTTCATCGAGCGCGTGCGGCAGCTGGGCATCGGCGGCGAGCGGGTCCGGATCCTGCTCAATCGCGGCGGGGCGGCGGGCGTGACCGCGACCCAGATCGAGACGGCGCTCGGGTACACGGTGCACCACACGTTTCCGAACGACTACGCCACGGTCTCCTCCGCCCTCAACTCGGGCGTCCCGCTCGCGCTGTCAAATGGGTCCGAGATGGCGGGGCAGTTCGGCCGCTTCAGCAAAGGACTCATCTCGCCCGGTGATCCGCAGGATGCCCAGGCGGTCGAGAAGAAGAAGTCGGCGCTCAGTTTCAGTTTCTTCAGCTGGTAGGCGGGAGTCGAGTGGTCGGACTCCGCGTAGTTGTGAAAAGGTAGACCTCCCATGTCAACGGCTTCGATCATCGCACCGCCCCCTGGTGGCCCTCCGGGAGCCAAGTCTCCGGCGGCTCCCGCGGCGGGCCCGGGGCGCCCGGCGCGCCAGGAGCCACCGCGCCCGCAATATATCCAGCTGAAGGCGAACGTCCACCGGAAGCTGCTGAACCGGCTGAACCTCGAGGCGCTGGCGTCGGTCGACCGCGCCCGCGCCGAAGGCGACATCCGGACGCTGCTGTTCGAGCTGCTCAGCGAAGAGAGCCAGCCGCTGACCATGGCGGAGCGCGAGCAGATCCTCAGCGACATCCTCGACGAGGTCTTCGGGCTCGGGCCGCTCGAGCCGCTGCTCCGCGA
This sequence comes from Vicinamibacteria bacterium, assembly GCA_963763095.1. GTDB lineage: Bacteria > Acidobacteriota > Vicinamibacteria > Vicinamibacterales > JAENWD01 > CAVUCH01. Next base: position 329,044 of record CAVXNR010000006.1, on the reverse strand, counting down.
CCCGACGATCAACGACATCCTCGTGAACACGTACAAGCAGGTGTATGTCGAGCGCCACGGTGTGCTCGAGCGTGTGCCGGGGACCTTCCAGGATGACAAGCACCTGATGCGGGTCATCGACCGGATCGTGAGCGCCGTCGGCCGTCGCGTCGACGACAGCTCGCCGATGGTGGATGCGCGCCTCGCAGACGGCTCGCGCGTGAACGCGGTCATCCCCCCGCTGGCCGTGGACGGCCCGCTGCTCTCGATCCGCCGCTTCCCGAAGGACCGGCTGAAGGCGGACGACCTCGTGGGGTTCCGCGCGCTCACGCGGCCGATGCTCGACTTTCTCAGCGCGTGCGTGAAGTCGCGGCTGAACGCGATCATCAGCGGCGGCACCGGCGCAGGCAAGACGACGCTGCTGAACGTCATGTCCAGCTTTATCTCGGACCGCGACCGCATCGCGACCATCGAGGACGCCGCGGAGCTGCAGCTGCACCAGGAGCACGTGGTGCGGATGGAAACGCGTCCGCCGAACGTGGAAGGCAAGGGCGCGGTGAAGCAGCGGCAGCTCGTCATCAATGCCCTCCGCATGCGCCCCGACCGCATAGTGGTCGGAGAGGTGCGTGGTGAAGAGGCGCTCGACATGCTGCAGGCGATGAACACCGGCCACGATGGGTCACTCACGACCGTCCACGCCAACACCCCGCGTGACGCGCTCGCGCGCATCGAGACGATGATCGCGATGGGAAACGTCAATTTGCCGGAGAAGGCCATGCGTCAGCAGATCGCTGCCGCCGTGCAGGTGGTCGTGCAGCAGACGCGTATGTCGGACGGCTCCCGTAAGGTGACCAGCATCGCGGAGATCACGGGCATGGAGGGCGACGTCATCACGATGCAGGAGATCTTCCTGTTCGAGAAGGTCGGCGTCACGCAGGACGGCAAGGTCATCGGCCGCTTCCGCGCCACCGGCGTCCGCCCCAAGTGCGCCGATCGGATCCGCGCGGCGGGTATCCACCTGCCGCCCGACATGTTCGAAGGCGTGACCGAGGTTCGATGATGCGCAACATCCTGCCCCTCGTAATGTTCATGGTCGGTGCCGGCGTGATCGTCGGCGGCTACGCACTGATCGTCTGGCTGCCGGTGCGTCAGAAGCAGCGCCGCATCGAAGCCCGCGTGGCCGGGCTCACCCTCCCTCCCATGGAGGACACGGACAAGCCGGTATCGGCCTCGATCCTCAAGCGGCAGGTGATCGGCGCGCTCCCGATTCTCGACAGGCTCGCCGGCCGCATGGGGTGGGGCGGACGCCTGGCCGACATCATCAGTCAATCCGGCTCCAACGTGGGTGTCAGCACCGTCGTGCTGATGTCGGTCGGGCTGGGGCTCGTGACGGGCACCATCGCGGTGATTGCGTCTCGCATGCCGTGGGCCCTGCTGCCCGGCTTTCTCGCCGGCGCCTCGGCGCCGGTCCTGGTGCTGATGCGCAAGCGCACCCGTCGAATGGCCCGGTTCGAGGAGCAGTTCCCCGACGCTCTCGATCTGCTGTCGCGCGCCATCCGGGCCGGCCATGCGTTCACGACCGCCATGGGCATGGTCGCCGACGAGGCGCCGGATCCCATCGGCCCGGAGTTCAAGAAGACGTTCGAGGAGCAGAACTTCGGCATCGCGCTCAAGGATGCGCTCGGCAACCTGAGCGAGCGCATGCCGCTCATCGATGTCCGTTTCTTCGTCACCGCCGTCCTGATTCAACGCGAGACCGGCGGCAACCTCTCGGAGATCCTGGACAACCTGTCGCACGTCGTCCGGGAACGGTTCAAGATTCTCCGCCAGGTGCGGGTGTACACCGCGCACGGACGAATGACGGGCTACGTGCTGATGGCCTTGCCGGCGGCGCTTGCGATTGCGCTGTCATTCATCAATCCCGAGCACATGCAGGTGCTCTTCGAAGAGCACATGGGGCGGTTGATGATTGTCGCCACGCTCGTTCTCCAGGCGACGGGTTACGTGTGGATTCGACAGGTCGTCAAGATCGAGGTGTGAGATGGTGATGTTCGTCCCGGTCCTGGTCTTCCTGCTCGCGACGGGGCTCGTCGCATTCGTGGGAGTCCGACTCGCCACCGTACGCGGCGCAGACCTCGGTCAACGCCTGCAGGATGTGATTGGCACCGCGGTCCGAGAGGAGACGCCTTCGCGCGGAGGGCAGCTGAAGGCCTTCTTCACGCGGCTCGGCGCACGTGCTCCGCGGATGTCCTCGGAAATCGGCAAGGTGCGTCAGCGGCTGATCGAGGCGGGACATCGCAATGACGAAGCGCTGACGGTGTTCTACGGGATCCGCTTCAGCGTGGCGATTGTGGGCTTTGCACTGCTTGCGACGCCGTTGATCATCAAGCCCAACATCATGATCGCGCTGGCTGGCAGCCTGCTCGGATACGTCGTGCCCGGGATGGTGCTCGCACGGCTGGCGAAGCGCCGTCAGCACGCCATCCAGTTGTCGCTCGCCGACGCGGTCGATCTCCTTGTCGTCAGCGTCGAAGCGGGGCTTGGACTCGACCAGGCGCTGCTGCGCGTCGGGACGGAACTGGCGATCACGCACCCCGCGTTGTCGGAAGAGATCCGCCTTGCGACTCTGGAGCTTCGCGCCGGCAAGGGCCGTGCAGACGCGCTCAGGAACCTCGCGAACCGCACCGGGCTCGAGGACCTCGGCTCGTTGGCGACCATGCTCATTCAGACTGACAAGTTCGGCACCAGCGTCGCGACGTCGCTCCGCGTCCACTCCGAGGTGCTGCGCACGAAGCGCCGGCAGCGGGCGGAGGAAGCCGCGGCGAAGACCGGCGTCAAGATGGTCTTTCCCCTCGTGTTCTGCATCTTCCCCGCCATCTTCGTCGTGGCGATCGGCCCGGCTGCCATCAAGTTCGTGCAGGTGCTTCTGCCGATGGGGAAGTAAGCCGCTCGAAATTCGCATTCAGCATCCGGAACCGAGGGTGTTCTCGTGAGTGAAGCAGTGGCTGCGGCCGTCGTCGAGCGCAGGGCGCCGGTGCCTGAAGCTCCCGGCACGTTGGAGGCGACGGGATTGTCGTTCGAGCAGCTCCGCCAGCTGTTCGTCAAGTCGCTCTACACCGGTGAGGCGACGGGGCTGGCGCTCGCCGAGCGCCTGCGGCTGCCGTTCGCGTTGCTCGAGCAGATCGTCGAGCATGTGCGGCTCGAAAAGCTCGTGGAAGTGCGGGGCGCGACGGGTGGCGGGAGCGCCGGCTACAAGTACGGTCTGACGGATCTCGGGCGTGATCGCGGCCAGCAGTACCTCGACGCGAACCAGTACATCGGCCCGGCACCCGTGCCGCTGGCCCAGTACTGCACCTACGTGCGGCACGGGCGCGACACTCGAGGCTTCCTGGATCGCGCGCGGCTCCGCGAGGGCTTCACACATCTGATCGTCGCCCCCGACACGCTCGACCAGCTTGGCCCGGCCGTGAACTCCGGCAAGGCGATCTTTCTATACGGGCCGCCCGGCAACGGCAAGACAGTGCTCGCGGAAGGCGTAGGCCGTGCGCTCGGCGGCGACATGTTCGTGCCGCACGCGATCGACATCGACGGCCAGGTCGTCACGATGTTCGATCCCGTGAACCACGTGACGCTCGAGCCTCCCGCCGACAGCGGGCCGAGCATCATCAAGAGCGTGCAGCCCGATCGCCGGTGGGTCCGTATCAAGCGCCCCGTAGTCACCGTCGGCGGGGAGCTGACGCTCGAGATGCTGGACCTGAGCTTCAACCAGATCTCGAAATTCTACGAGGCGCCGCTGCAGCTCAAGGCCAATGGCGGCGTGTTCGTCGTCGACGACTTCGGGCGCCAGCGCATTCGTCCCCGCGACCTCCTCAACCGGTGGATCGTTCCGCTCGAGAGCCGGATCGACTTTCTGACCATGCACACCGGCAAGAAGTTCGAGATCCCGTTCGACGTGCTGATCGTGTTCGCCACGAACCTCAATCCGGAGTCGCTGGCCGACGAAGCATTCCTGCGGCGCATTCCGTACAAGATCTACGCCAAGAACCCGACGCCGGAGGAGTTCTCCCAGATTTTCGCGCTCAACTGCCGGAAACGCAGCCTGGTGTTCGACCCCGTCGTCGTCGAGTACCTCGTGCGGCGCTACTACGAGCCACGCGGGATCGAGATGCGCGCGTGCCAGCCCCGCGACCTCGTCGAGCAGGTGGTCAACCTGTGCCGTTACGACGGCAGGGATCCGGCAATCAGCCGCGAACTGCTCGACAAGGCATGCGCCAGCTATTTCCTCGACGAGCAGGCGGCCCCGAAGACGCCCGCACGTCCACGGCGGCCCACCCGAGCGCGCGCGCCGCGCGCTGCGGCGAAGGAGGCGGTCGAATGGCCGGCGTAACCGCGACCGTTCCGTGCGCCGACGTGGGCCGGACCGAGGCCGCCTGGTCGCGGGTGCCGGAGCGCACACGCGAGTTCGTGGCCCGCGCATTCATCAGCAGCCTGTTCGTGATCCTCGCGACGAGCATCGCGTCGGAATACGTGCGCACGGGCCACGTCACGGGGTTGCTACTGCTCGTCAGCGAGACGCTCGTCGTCGTGATGACCGCCATCAGGCGGCCGGCCGCCATCATTGATCTGACGTGGCAGGCCCGCGTGGTCGCCGCGGTCTCGATCCTGGGCGTGCCGCTCATCAGGCCCATCGGCGACGCGCTGGTGCCGGACATGTACACCGCTCTCGCCTCCGCCGCGGGGCTCGCTGTGATCATCACGGGCAAGCTCACCCTGGGCCGGAGCTTCGGGCTCATGCCCGCGCATCGTGGACTCGTGTGCACCGGTATCTACGGATGGGTGCGCCACCCGATCTATGCCGGGTACCTGGTCACACACGTCTCATTCCTCATTGCCCACCCGGTTTGGTGGAACGTGGTGCTGCTCGTCGTGAGCGACGTCTCACTGCTCGTGCGCAGCGGATACGAGGAACGAACGCTGGCGCGTGACCCGGAGTACGTGGGCTACATGGAGCGCGTCAGGTGGAGGGTTCTGCCGGGCGTGCTCTGATGGCAGCGTCCGACTAGAGCGCGACCACCGCCGCCGCCCATTGGGTGGCCTGCTGATCGGACCGGAACCACTGGTTCATGTCCACTACGATCGTGTCGCCCGTGCGGCGCACGGCAAAGCGATCCATGTTCCGCGTCGCCCGGCCCGAGATGAACGTACCATCCGGCTGGTACTTCGACTGGTGACGAGGACATTGAAAGCGGACGTCCTGCTCGCGCCAGCGGAGCGCGGTGTTCTCGTGCGGACAGGCGAGCGAGAACGCATACACGCGGTTCTGGTGCCGGACGAGGATCACCTGCGCGTCGGAATCGATCGTGACGCCGTCGGCGGCGGGCAACGGGTAGGTCCGCTCGGCTTCAGCTCCAGCGCCCGGCAATTCCGAGATCGGCAGCGCATCAGCGTCGGATCCCGCCAGCTCGGACGCGAGCGCGGCTGCGATCGCGGCGCTCGAGATCTGCCCCAGGAAGCCCCGTCGCGATGTGCGGGTGCAGTCCGCACAGGCCGCCGAGGGTTCCTCGGTCACAATCGTGAGCTTGCGCGTATTGGCCATATCTGATTGATCCTCAAGCACCGACCGTCAGCCATGTGCCCGCGAGCAGGGCCGAGAGCCAGAGCACCATGCTCACCGCCGATGCCATCCGCAGTCGCGCCCAATCGCGGTCGCCGGCCGTGCGAGCGGCAGCACGTTCGGTGAGCACCAGCCCTCCTCCATTCAGCAGCAGTAATCCGACGATGAGCATCTTGATCCAGAACACGCGCGAGTTCAGGAAGGTCTCCAGATCCGCCGTCGCCATCAGCACGCCCGTCAGTGCCATCAGCGCGAGGGCCGGCACGACGATCCGGTGGGAGGCGCCCGCCAGCGTGATTGCCGCGTTGCGCGCCGCCACGTCGCGGCTCATCGCGGCCAGCACGTGCCGATCGGCGACCAGCGCGGTGCCGCCCCCTACAAGGATGCCCGCGAGGTGCAGGAACCGCACGGTGACCGAGACCGCCTGGTGATCGCTATACATGGCCGACCACCACGTAAGGGCGGCCGACGCGAAGGCCGGGGGCGCCATCACCTACCTCGTGAGCAGCATGAAGACATAGCTCGCGACCGCCACACTCATGGACGTGAGCGCCACGGCCCGGTGTGTCGATTTGTCGCCGCTGCCATCTTCGCCGGGCGCGAGCATCGCGGTGGCCAGAAATCCCGCATCAGCGCCCAGCATCAGGATCCCGTGTGTGAGGCGCCGAGCGCGGCCAGACGGGTTCTTGCGGCCCTCCCACAGATTCCACACGCCGGTGACGGTGTTAATCGCGAAGAGCGCTCCAATGCTGCTGCCGACCACGATGTGCGCCGTGCGTTTGCCCTCGGTCGCGTCCGTGTAGAGGCTGTCGCCGAGCGCGACCTGCGTGACGAAGAGCGGCACCATCGCCAGGCTCGCGTAGACGTGGATCTTGCGTCGCGTGTGGTAACCGTCGCTGTACTCGAAAGCGACAGGTCGCGGGCGCTGCGCCGGCGGATCCTGCGCGAGCGCAGGCAGGGTGACCGGAAGCGTGAGGGCAGCGGCGGGGCTCCCGGTGCCGCCGCTCAGGTCGACCCGCCACCCCGCGCCGGTCACGTACCCCGGCGTCACGGCCCCGGCAATCATTTCGGCAGGCGCGTGCACCTCCTGCGGTTCGGCTTCGCCGGGCGCGTCTTGTGCGAGCACCGGCGATGGCAGCAGCCCCGTTATCGCCAGAACCGTCGTGGTTGCAACCGTCGCTCGTACACGCATGAACAACCTCTCGTGATGTTGCGCAGATCGGCTATCGAGGCAACGCCCATGCCGCGACGGCTTCCACGCAGGTTCTGTGGGCACGGCGCGTCGGGCGTACCGAAACGCCCCAGAACACAGGGTTGCCGGGCGCACCCGTTAACGGGCGAGCCCCGCGAGGCCGCCGCTCGTGGCGTGGCGCTTCTTTCGAGACCTGTAAGTGCTCCAAATTTGCGACAGAGGGACACTAGGGCGCGCGCGTGGCGCACACGGCCCGCCGCCCGGATCACGGCTCAGAAAGCGTGGCAATCGTGGCGCCGAGGTGCGAGTCGGCGGCGTCGCGGAACTCCAGCACGAGCGGGTGACGTTCGAGTGCGGCCTGCACGATCCCGCGCTGCACGCCGGTGCCCCGACCGTGCACCAGGCGAATCTCCCGGAGGCCTGCCTCGTGCGCGGCAGTCACGTACTCGTCGACCACCGACTTCACGTCGCGGGGATGGAACGCGTGAAGATCCAGCGTGTCCTCGATGGGGAGTCGAACGGGCTCTTCCATCCTCAGCCCTCGCGTGCATACCGGGCGGTGATGACCGTCTTGATCCCCCCGCGTGGCGTGAAGTCGCCGACCACGGTCATTCGCTCCGGGGCGCATGCGGCCACCAACGTGTCGAGAATCTCGTTGGTGACGCTCTCGTAGAAGATGCCGCGGGTGCGAAAACCGACCAGGTAATATTTCAGTGATTTCAGCTCGATGCAGGACTCGCCGGGCACGTAGGTGATGCGAATCGTGCCAAAATCCGGCAATCCCGTCTTGGGACACATCGACGTGAACTCGGGACAGTCGATCGCGATTTCGAACGGGCGGCCGGGCCGCGGATTGGGGAACGTCTCGAGTTCTGTGACTTGACATCGGGCCAAAATTCTAGCATCCGTGGCCAGAAAATCGCGATTTCCGGCGCACGCATCATTGACACTCGTGTGAGCGCGCGCTAGGATACGCCGGATTTCGGCAATGGTTCCGCACTGTTCGCGGCGCGCGCGACATGTGGCGGCTGAAGCAGAGCGCGCTTGTAGTCAGGGGGAAGCACATGGCTGAAGCCCGCCGCATGGGCAAATCGGAACTCTTCTCGCACTTCGCCGAGCGCTTCGAGATGAAGCGGACTCAGGCACGCGAGTTCTTCGACGAGTTGAACACCCTCGCCGAAAAGGAGCTGAAGCGCTCCGGTGAGTTCACGCTGCCCAACATGGTGAAGCTCGTCGTCCAGAAGCGGAAGGCCCGGATGGGCCGCAACCCCGCCACAGGCGATGCGATCAAGATTCCAGCGAAGACGGTCGTCAAAGCCCGTATCGCCAAGCCGCTGAAGGACGCCGTCCTGCCGCGGAAGTGACGGTACCGTGCAGGCCGGGGCATGGCCGCCCCGGCCGCACGGGCAGGGCTACACGCCGCGGAGTTTTCTCGCGAGCTCGCGCACCTCGAGCCGTTCCATCTTGAACTTCAACGTCGAGAGCGGCAGGCCCAGGTGCCGCGCCGTGCCCGTCACGTTCCAGCCGTTCTTCTCGAGCGCCCGCAGGATGAAGTTGCGCTCGAAGTGTCTGCAGGCGTCGTCGAAGAGGCGTTCGGCGGACTCCGGCTGCGCATCGAGCTGAGCGAAGAGGAACTCGAACGGCAGGTCCTCCTCGGTCAGCCATTCCTTGTCTGTGATCGCCACCAGCCGCTCGATCAGGTTCTCGAGCTCCCGGATGTTGCCGGGCCACCAGTACGCCTGCAGCGTGCGGATCATGCCTTCCGAGATGTCGCGGATATCCTTGCGAAACCGGGTCGAGTAGCGGCGCAGGAAGAAGCGGGCGAGCTCCGGGATGTCCTCGGTGCGCTCACGCAGCGGCGGTACCTTCAGCCGCACGACGTTGAGCCGGTAGAACAGATCCTCGCGGAACCGGCCCTCCTTCATGGCCTTGTCGAGATCGACGTGGGTTGCGGCGATCAGGCGAAAGTCCGTCTTCACCGGGCGCGGGCTGCCGATGCGTTCGACTTCGCCCTCCTGGATCGCCCGCAGCAGCTTCGCCTGCAGCTCCGTGCGGAGATCGCCCACCTCGTCGAGAAACAGCGTGCCGCCCGAGGCGAGCTCGAACTTGCCGATCTGCTGCCGGATGGCGCCGGTGAACGAGCCCTTCTCGTGGCCGAAGAGGACGCTCTCCACGAGCTCACGGGGGATCGCCGCCAGGTTCACGGCGACGAACGGACCGTCCGGCCTCTCAGACCCGCGGTGGATCAGCCGCGCCAGCAGTTCCTTGCCGGTGCCGCTCTCGCCGAGTATGAGGACGGTGGCCGAGAGTTTCGCCACGCGCTGCACCAGATCGAGGATGCCGCGCGTGTTCGGGCTGGGACCGGCGACGAACTCGCGGTCCGTGGACTCATCCACCTCGGTTTGCAGGCGCAGCACCTGGCGGCTGAGATCCTGGCGCTCGAGCGCGTGCGCGACCAGGGCGCGGATCTCGTCGCGCCGGACGTTCTTGGTCACGAAATGGAACGCGCCGAGCTTCATCGCCTCCACCGCCGAGGCGACGTCCGCCCCGGCCGAGGTCATGATGATTTCGGCGCCGGGATAATTCTCGCGGAGGATGCGCAGCAGCTCGAAGCCGGAGATGCCCGGCTGGTGCACGTCCACCAGGGCGACATCCACTTCGTCGCGGATCAACAGCGCCAGCGCCCCTTCGGCGCTCGCGGCGCGCACGATGCGGTAGTCCTCGCGCAGCGCGTCGTGGAACGACTCGCGCGCCAGTTCGTCCGCGTCGACGACGAGCAGGGTCTTCTGGCGTGTGGACACGGGGGTCTCGGGACGCCGTAGTGTAGCGCAGGCACGCGCGCGGCACTGACGATAGTGCTGCGCACGGTGACCTTGGCCGCTCGCATTGGGCGGCTTGGCGCGAGACGCCGACCGTCACCGTCGGCCGTCGACCGTCGACCGTCGACCGTCGACCGTCGCCGTGACCGTTGACCGTTGACCGTTGATTGTCGAAAGTTCCCCGTTGACCCCGCCGGCCGCCTGCCGCCAAGCGACGAGCGCCCCGCGTCGGGCGCTCGGTTGACACCCCGTCCGAGGCGCGGATAACGTACGACCTTTGTGGATTCTTCAGGGAGCGTTGCAGGTGACGGTGTGGTTGGCCATCGGGCTCGCGCTCGTGCTCGCCCTCGCGGCGTGGATGCGCGCGCGCGGGGTGGCGCGACGCCTCGACACGGTGACGCAGCAGGTACTGGGAGCTTCGATACCAGCACGGCCAGCTGCGCGCCGATCTCAAGCGGCTGACGCCCGAGGACGATGCGTCGGAACCGGCGCCGCCCGCTGAAGCGCCGCCGCAGACCTTCATCCCGTTGTCCTCCTTGAAGCGGTAAGCACAAGAGCACCCCTTCTCAAAAGGATCCGTTCGCCGTCTCGTCGGGAGCATGTTGTGGCACAAGCGTTCGACCTCGTCGTGGTGGGCTCCGGCACCGGCGGTTACGTGGCCGCCATCCGGGCCGCGCAGCTTGGACTGAAGACCGCCGTCGTCGAACGCCAGAAGGCGCTCGGGGGAACATGCCTGATCTGGGGATGCATCCCCACGAAGGCGTTGCTCGAGCACGCGCACGCCTACAAGATCGTGCAGCAGTCGAACGAGTGGGGCATCGTGCTCGACGGTGGCGCGCCATCCATCGACGTGGCCAAGGTGCACGCGCGGAAGGACAAGATCGTCAACGGCCTGACGAAGGGGATCGAGTACCTGTTCAAGAAGAACGGGATTACGTGGGTCAAGGGGACTGCGCGCCTGCTCGGCAACGGCAAGGTCGCCGTGACCGGTGAGGAGGAGCAGGAGCTGCAGGCGAAGGAGCTCGTCGTCGCGACCGGCTCGCAGCCGCTTGGCGTCCCGGGGATAGAGATCGATCGACGCCGGATCATCACGAGCGACGAAGCCATTCACCTGAAGGAAATCCCGAAATCGATGGTGATTCTCGGCAGCGGTGCGGTGGGTGTGGAGTTCGGCTCGATCTTCAACCGCTTCGGCACGAAGGTCACCATTCTCGAGCTGCTCCCGCGCCTGGTGCCCGTCGAAGATGAGGCCGTGTCGGCGGAGCTGCAGAAGTCGTTCAGGAAGCAGGGAATCACCGCGCATACGGGCGCCAGGGTCACGGCGGCGCGGGTCAACGGTGACTCGGTGGAGATCGAGGCCGACTTGTCCGGCGGCAAGACCCAGTCGTTCACGGCCGACTACCTGCTGATGGCGACCGGGCGTGGCCCCGTCACCGACGGGCTCGGGGCCGGGGATGTTGGCCTTGTCCTGGAACGCGGCTACGTGGTCGTCGACGACCTGTATCGGACGAACGTGCCTGGCATCTCCGCCATCGGCGATGTGATCACGGTCAATGGGGCGCCCCACCCGCAACTCGCGCACGTCTCGTCCGCTGAGGGCATCCTCGTGGCAGAGCGGCTCACCGGCGAAGACGTGCGGCCGATCAACTACGATCACGTGCCCGGCTGCACCTACTGCGATCCGGAGATCGGCAGTGTAGGGCTGACGGAGGCTACGGCGCGCGAGCGCGGCTACGACGTGCGCATCGGCAGCTTCCCCTTCAGCGTGCTCGGCCGCGCACGGATGGCGAACGAGACCGAGGGGTTCGTGAAGATCGTGGCCGACACCAGGTACGACGAGGTGCTCGGCGTCCACATCATCGGTCCCCGCGCGACGGAGCTCGTCGCCGAGGCGGTGCTCGCGTTGCGGCTCGAGTGCACCGTCGAAGAGCTCATCCGCACGATTCACGCGCACCCGACGATGTCCGAGGCTGTGGGCGAGGCGGCGCACGCAGCGCACGGCGCGGCGATACATGTGTGACGTCTCCGGGCTGCAGGCGTCAGGCCGCAGGCTGCAGACACAGTCTGGCCCGGACTTTGGCCTGCAGCCCGACGGGCCTGGAGGCTGCGGCCTGCAGCCCGCAGCCTGAAAATGCTCCCCCGTCCGCAACTCCTGGATCTCTACTACTACATCCGCCTCACGCGGGACATCGAGGAGCGGTTGGTGCTGCTGTATCGCCAATCGAAGGTGGTGGGCGGGCTCTATCGGAGCCTTGGTCAGGAGGGCGAGTCCGTGGCCTCGGCATACGCGCTTGGTCCGGAAGACGCGCTCGCTCCCCTGATCCGCAACCTCGGTTCGATCGTGGCGCTTGGAGTGCGGCCGCGCGACATCTTCGCGCAGTACATGGCCCGCGCCATCTCGCCGACGCGTGGGCGCGACCTGAACGTGCACTTCTCTCACATGCCCTCGCCGGGCAGCGGCGAGCGGACGCTGATAGGTCCCATCAGCATGCTGGGCGATCTCATCCCGGTGATGGCAGGCTTCGGGCTCGGCGCACGTATGCAGGGAAGGCAAATCGTCACGATGACGTACATAGGCGACGGCGGCACGAGCACCGGCGCGTTCCATGAGGGCCTGAACTTCGCGGCCGTGCAGAGGCTGCCGCTGGTGCTCATCGCCGAAGACAACAAGTTTGCCTACTCCACCCCGATCTCCGAACAGATGGCCATCGCCCGCATCGATCGGCGTGCGGAGGCGTATGGGATTCCCCACGAGATGATTGACGGGACCGACGTGCTTGCCGTGTACGACTCGGCGCGGCGTGCAGTCGACCGTGCGCGCGCGGGCGAGGGCCCGACGCTCATCGGGGTCGACGTGATGCGCATGAAGGGGCACGCCGAGCACGACGACGGCCGCTACGTGCCACGGGCACTGCTGGACGAGTGGCGCGAACGCGATCCGCTGGCGCGCTACCGGGGCTGGCTGCTGTCCGAGGGCGTCGCCAGCGGCGCCGAGATGGACGATATCGACGGGATGACGCACGGGTATGCCGAAGAGGAGGCACAGCTGGCCGAGGCGTCGCCCATGCCTGACCCCGCCGACGCCGGTCGCGGTGTGTGGGCCGGCGACGAACTGGTCGTCGTACCCCGGCTCGAGATCGTCAAGTCACCGTTCGCCGAGGCCTGATGCAGGCCACCTATCTCGAGGCGATCCGCCAGGGCCTCGGCGAGGAAATGGCCCGGGACCCACGCGTGTTCATCATCGGTGAGGATGTCGGCGCCTACGGCGGTGCCTTCAAGGTCACCGAGGGCCTGATGGAACGCTTCGGGCGCGAGCGCGTCATCGACACACCCATCTCCGAAACGGCGATCATCGGCGCGGCGATTGGCGCCGCGTACGCGGGCATGCGGCCGGTGGCGGAGATGCAGTTCATCGACTTCCTCGCGTGCGGCTTCAACATCTTCACCAACTTCGCCGCGCGGAGCCGCTATCGCTGCGGTGCGGGGGTCCCTCTGGTGGTCCGTGGGCCGTGTGGCGGCGGTGTGGGAGGCGGCCCGTTCCACTCGGCAAACCCGGAAGCAAGCTACCTCAACACGCCGGGGCTGAAGATCGTGGAGCCCTCGACGGCCCACGATGCGAAGGGCCTGATCAAGGCTGCCATCCGCGACGATGATCCCGTGCTCTTCCTCGAGCACAAGTTCCTGTACCGTCGCATCAAGGATGACGTGCCCGCCGACGATTACATCGTCCCAATCGGGAAGGCGGCCATACGGCGTGTGGGCACGCATCTGTCGATCGTCACGTTCGGGGCCATGGTTCACGTGGCACTCGACGCCGCGGAGCAGCTGGCCTCGGCCGGGATCGAAGCCGAGGTGGTCGATCTGCGCACGCTGGCGCCTCTCGACAAGGAAACCGTGCTCGCGTCGATCGCGAAGACGAGCCGGGCGCTGATCCTCCACGAGGCGCCCCGGACGGGCGGCATCGGTGGGGAGATCGCGGCTACGATTGCCGAGGAGGCGTTCGAGTACCTCGACGCTCCCGTGACACGGCTGGCCTCGCTCGACACGACCGTGCCGTACAGCCCCCCGCTCGAAGCCGCCTTCCTGCCGGACGCCGCCCGCGTGGTGGCAGCCGCGAGGCGATTGGCGGAATACTAGAATTCGCGTGCGAGCGTTGATGGCCAGCGGAGCCCGCCAGGCCCGCAGCCCGAAGCCTGAAGCCTGAAGTCGAGAAGGATCACCGATGTCCACGCCAGTGTTGATGCCGCAGATGGGCGAGTCGATTGCCGAGGGCACGATCGTCCGCTGGATCAAGAAGGTTGGAGACGCGGTCGATCGTGACGAGCCGCTGTTCGAGATATCGACGGACAAGGTGGATGCCGAGATCCCGTCGCCGGCCGCTGGCGTGCTCGCGGAGATCAAGGTCAAGGAGGGTGAAACGGTTGCCGTCAACAGCGTCGTCGCGACGATTGGAGCGGAAGGCGAGGCGCGCCCCGCCGGTCCGGAGACCTCCCCGGACGCTCGTGCCGCCGCCTCTCCGCCCGTGACTGCGCCGCAGCCGCAGCCTGATGGCTCACCGTCGCCGCGGAGCGTGGCGGCTGAATCCGACGCGCCGGCCGCCTCCGCCAAGCGGCCAGGACGTCCGGTCGCTGCGCCCGCACCCGGCATGGAACGGTCGGCGAACGGCGAGGGCGTTCTGTCGAAGGACGAGCAGCGCCGCGCCAAGTCGTCGCCGCTGGTGCGGAAGATCGCGAAGGAGCATCGGATCGACATTCGCGGTCTCCAGGGCTCGGGCCTGGGTGGGCGGGTGACGAAGCACGACATCCTCGGTTTCATCGAGCACGGGGCTGCCGTGGCGCCTTCCACCACACCGGGCGCATCGGTGAGCCCGTCGGACGGATACACCCCTGCATTCAGGGATGGTGCGTCGGTGGAAGTCGTGCCGATGACGGTGATGCGCCGCAAGATTGCCGAGCACATGATCGTGAGCCGGCGCACTTCCGCGCACGTGCACTCGGTGTTCGAGGTGAACTTCTCGCGCGTCGCGCAGCTGCGTGATGAGAAGAAGGCGGAGTACGAGCGCGCAGGTGTGAAGCTCACGTACATGTCGTTCATCACCAAAGCGGTGGTGGATGCACTCCGGGCTGTGCCCATCGTCAATGCGTCCGTCGACGGTGACAACGTCGTCTACAAGAAGGAGATCAACATCGGGATTGCGGTGGCGCTCGACTGGGGGCTCATCGTGCCCGTGCTGAAGAATGCAGACGAAAAGAACCTGCTGGGCCTGAGCCGCGCGATTGCCGACCTCGCCAACCGCGCGCGTGCCAAGAGCCTGAAGCCCGAGGACGTGCAGGGCGGGACCTTCACGATCACGAACCCCGGCAACTTCGGCGCCCAGTTCGGTTTGCCCATCATCAATCAGCCGCAGGTGGCAATCCTTGGCGTGGGCGCCATCGAGAAACGCGCTGTTGTGATCGACGATGCGATTGCGATCAGGCCGATGGGATATCTGGCACTCGGGTTCGATCACCGATTGATTGACGGCGCCGTGGCGGATCGGTTCATGACCCGCATCAAAGGTCAGTTGGAGCAGTTCGACCCCGCGGGCGTGTAGCTGCGACAACCTGGCGGATCGCCTCGACCACGACGTCGGGCCGATCGAGCGGAATCCAGTGGCCGCTGCCCTTCGCGACCACGTGGTGCCCGCGCGTAGAGCGCGCCGCAAGCCGCGCCTGCCGGCCCAGCTGTCCCGCATCCGAATTCGTCTCGCCCGAGACGACGACCAGTGGCACGTCTCCGAAATCCTGGCCCACGGGGATCGCGGCGGCGCTGACCCCGATCGACTCGATCTGGCTGCCGAGGGCTTCGAAGAACTTGGCCTGCGTCCAGAATCGCTGTGCGATCGCGCGCACGTCCGCTGGCAGCTTGGCAGCTGGCGCCATCACTTCCTCGTCCACGCGCCGCAGCGCGCCCCGGCTCGCGAGAAACGCGGTCACGCGTGCGCCGCCTGGCGCGCCGGCGCGAGCGAGCCCGGCGACCAGTCCCGTGATGCCGAAGCGTGCGGCGAGACGCCCGTAGCGGCACAGCTGTGCGCCCCGGCGGACGAGTGCTCCGAGTGCGGGCGAGGGCGGCGTCCAGTCCTCGGGATATGCCGGATCGAGCAGCACCAGGCCGGCGACATCCTCGGGGTGCCGATGCAGGAACAGGCGCGCGGTGAGACCGCCGAACGAGTGCCCTACCAGCACATACGGCGGTGGGATGCGGGCGGAGGCGAGCACCGTTCGCAGTTCCTCCACGATGCGCGGCGTCGTGCGCGGCAGCGGCCCTGCATCGCTCCACGCAAAGCCCGCGCGATCCACCGCACAGGCGCGGACGAACGAGGCCACCTCCGGCAGAACGTAGGTCCAGCTCAGGGATGATGCGCCGAGTGCCGCGTCGAACACGACGGCCGGATCGCCCGCACCCTGGCAGTGCAGGTGCAGCCTGTGGCTGCCGAGATCGATCAGTTGTCCCGGCGGAGGCGCGACACGCATCCGACCATTCTCGACGAACTCACGCTGCGCGATCGATCCGGCACGTCGGTAATGGTCAGTTTGACCCTGGACCGGACACTTCGCCCATCAGGGGACCGGAGAGTTTACGAAGTTACCTAACACGTTGATCGCCGGCCGTTCTGGATCGGGCCGAAAGCCTGCTAGGGTGCCGACATGACCGTTGCTTACGTGTTCGTCAGCCCCCGCTCGGCCAGCTACAAACTCGGCCAGATGATCCTGCCCCAGCTCGAGGCAGGCACCCACGGCGTCGAGGTTGCCGGCATGTTCTTCTTCGACGACAACGTGTTCGCGTTGCGACGGGGCGATCCGCTCGGCGAGCGGCTCGCGCGCGTGGCGGAGCAGAAGGGCATGCTCCTCATGATCTGCGACATGTGTGCGCTCGAACGCGGGCTTGCGGAGGGTGAGCCGCGCTGGTGCGACCGTCAGGGCCGTGGACGCACGCAACCAGGCGAGTGCCGGGTGAAGGACACGGTCGCGGGCGTGCAAGTCGGCTGCTTCCCCGATCTCTACGCGGCGCTCGGGGGAAATCCTCCGGATCAGGTGATCACGTTGTAGGCTGACGTGGTTGCTTGGCGGCTGGCAGCTGGCGGCGGGCGGCACTGGAAGGCGCTACGCGGAACAATACTCCGGTCATGCTCCAGCCTATCGAAGTGCGACGGCTCGGCGTCGTGTCCTACGGTGAGGGGCTCGCGCTACAGCGCGCACTCGTCGAGGATCGGAAGGCGGGCCGGATCCCGGACGTCCTTCTCCTGCTCGAGCACCCGCACGTCATCACGCTCGGCGTGAAAACGGACAGCGCCCGCTCGCACATCGTCGCGTCGCCGGAGGTGCTGGCGGCCAGCGGCGTCGAGGTGCACGAAACGGGGCGCGGTGGCGACGTGACCTACCACGGCCCGGGGCAGCTCGTGGGCTACCCTGTGATCGACCTCAAGCCGGATCGGTGCGACGTGCACGCGTACGTGCGGGACCTCGAGGAGCTGATGATCCGCGTGTGCGCGGATTTCGGCGTGACGGCCCGGCGTCTCAACGGCCTCTCGGGCGCGTGGGCCGACACACCGCGCGGGCCCGAGAAGATAGGCGCCATCGGCGTCCGCATTTCGCGCTGGGTCACCAGCCACGGGTTTGCGTTCAACGTGAACACGGACCTCGATTTCTTCCGTCTGATCGTCCCCTGCGGAATTGCCGACCACGGCGTGACGTCGCTCGAGGCCCTGCTCGGGCGTTCTGTCCCGTTGCCTGAGGTCGGGGATGTCTTCATCTTGCGATTCTGTGAGGTGTTCGGGCGCGCGGCGCAAGATGGTGGCACCTCGGCACCCAGGTGAACGATGTGTTCCCCCGCTCGGCGGATCCGACGAAGTGAAACACCTCCCGATCTCCTAAACACCTCCCGATCTCATTCTCAGTTCCCAGCGGCATCGTTGCCGTCGCTAAGTAGCTGAGTCGTAGTCGCTTGCCAAGAGAGCATCGTCGTCCGGAATATTCCCGTGGCTTCTCGTGTTCTTACAGACACGAGAGGCAAACACCACCAATGCGTGACGCACGGGAAGAACGACTCATCGAACGGTTGCGAGCAGGGGATCAGCTGGCGGTAGCGGAGCTTGCGTCGACCTACGGCACCAAGATCTTCCAGCTGGCGCTTCGATACACCAAGAACCGGGAGGACGCGGAAGAGGTGGCCCAGGACGTGCTGCTGAAGGTCGTCCGCAAGATCGACGCGTTCAGGGGCGATTCGGCGCTTTCGTCGTGGATCTACCGGATCACCTTCAACACCGCCATGTCGAGGCTGCGCAACGCCAGAGCCGCGCGCGCGAGCGAGGCTCCTGACGAGAGCCTCGACGCCAGCCCGAACGGCGAATCAGCCGCGTTCAGGGAAGTGGCCGACTGGTCCTCGCTGGCCGACGAGCAAATGATGCGCAGCCAGATGCGGCGGCGGCTCATGAAGGCGGTGCTGGAACTGCCGCCGATCTACCGCGTGCCGGTCGTCCTGCGCGACATCCAGGGGCTGACGACAGAGGAAGCCAGTGCCGTGCTGAACGTGAAGGATCAGACGTTGAAGTCGCGGCTGCACCGCGGGCGCCTGATTCTCCGCAAGCGACTCGCCGACTTCGCGACGGGCCTCTCGCTGCATCGGCCGATGCCCGCCTGAGCGGACGCGAACGTTCCATTCATCGTGATGGGGAAGTCGGCGAGGCAGTACTTCGCCGGCACCCCCCTGGTTCACTATGGGCGTGTCCCGAGCGTGACATCGGCGGTCACTTCGTGACCGTCCCGCAGCACCGTCACGCTCACTACGTCACCAGCCTTCCGGCTTCGCAGCTGGAACGTGAAGTCCTGAAGGTTGGCTATGGGCGCGCCTCCGAACGAGACCAGCACGTCCCCGCGCCGGAGTCCTGCCTTCTGCGCCGGGCTCCCGGCGCGAACGTCCGCGAACTTCACGCCCTTTTCGCCTTCCCCGAAGTCCGGTACGGATCCGAAGTAGGCGCCGTAACCCCCACCGGCGCCTGATGCCGTGTGCCGGGACTGCGGTGGCGGCTCGACGAACACCGGCCGATCCGCCCGGTTCGCAATGCGCTCCACGAGCGACACGGCAATCCGCGCCACCTCCGCTGCGCCCGCCACGTCAATCTTGTCCGGGTCATCCGACGGCCGATGGTAGTCGGCGTGGAAGCCTGAGAAGAAGCCGATAGCCGGCACCTTCCGGACCAGGAACGACGTGTCGTCGCTCGAGCCTACGCCTGCCCCCTCGCGGAACGACTTCAGTCCGACCTTCCTGCCTTTGCCGGCGGCCTTCACGTCGGCATCGAGGTCTGGTGCCGACTCGACCCCGCTGACGAGCACGCGCCCGGCAGGTCGGCCCACCATGTCGAGGTTGACCATGGCGATGGTCGCCTCGAGCGGCACCACCGGGTGCTCCACGTACCACGCCGACCCGAGCAGGCCGAGCTCCTCGCCCGCGAACGCGGCAAACACGACCGTGCGTGCCGGTTTCGCGGCCGCGCCGCCGAGGGCGTGAGCGATCTCCAGCAGCGCCGCTGTGCCGGACGCATTGTCGTCGGCGCCGTTGTGGACCTGTCCGGTCGAATCGGGTGCCATGGAGTGCCGTCCGCCAAGACCGAGGTGGTCGTAATGGGCGCCAACCACGACAGCTTCTCGTGCGAGCGATGGATCCGCCCCGGCGATCGTGCCCACGACGTTGCGGACCTCGCGGCGGACCTTCGCGAAGCGCTCGACGGAGTCGACGCTCACGCCGGGCAGCGGACGCGACCGCGGCTTGAGGTCCCCGTCAATCGCGCGCGCGGTGGCCTCCAGGTCGAGGCTGGCGCCGAGCGCCTGCTGCAGCTGCGCGCGTTCGACCCGCAGCACCGCTATCCCGTAATCATCGGCCTGCGGGTCGCGCAGCCAGCCGCCGTAGTTGGCGGAGTCGGCCTCGTGCGAGGGGTCGATCACGAGCAGCAGCACCCGCGCCCCTTGCGCGCGGGCCACCATGGCCTTCTGCATGAGGCTGGCGTGCTGTGTGAATGCGCGGCCGTCGAACGGGCTCTTGCCGTCGTTCTCCTGCGGCTCGTGCATGAAGATCACGACGGCCTTGCCACGCACGTCGAGACCCTCGTAGTCGTCATAGTTCGCCGTGGGCGCCGAGATCCCGTATCCGGCGAATACGAGCGGCAGCGATGCCTCTGATGCGGAGGATGCGGCGGCGTCGGTCACCACGGATAGCGGAAGATACGTCCGTCCGAGTTGGAAGGTGGTGGCTCCCTCTTCTCCGGCAATCGTGAGCTTGTTGCCCTCCCGCACCTCGAGGCCCGTCACGATCTGGAACGGCTGGAACCACGATCCGTTCACGGCCGGTTGGGCGCCGGCCATTCGTAACTGATCCGCAATGTACTGCGCGGCCCGCTCGAGGCCCGGCGTGCCGTTGCCGCGGCCCGCAAGTTCGTCGGACGCGAGGAACTTGACGTGTTCCATGTACCGGGACTCGGCGATTGCGGCAGCACCTGGCGATTGCGCTTGGGGCGCGGGGGCGATGAGGAGTGCGGCTGTGAGCGGGATCAGGAGTCGGCCGATGTGCATGGGCAATCGTACTTCGGACGTTCGATCCCTGCCCGTGCTCGTCCGGGCCTGAGGCCAGACATGCCTGCAGCCCGCCGTCTGCAGCCCGCAGCCTGATTGTCACTTCACGGGTTACTTCGTTGCAGCGCGGTGTCCAGGGTAACGCGCTCGCGGGTGCTGAGGGCGGGAGGGTGAATCGAGCGGATCCCGGACGTGCCGAGTGTGACTGGGACGGCCGCCACGACTCGCCGCGCCTCGTACTCTCCTTCCAGCGCTGCGAACACAGTGAGGCGCCGGCGCCCGTTGCGGAGAATCGCCGCCACGCATCGCGCGGCTGCGGAGGCCAGCGCGTATGGGCCCGGCGGCCAGCTCGCCTGCGTGTGCCGATCCATTTGCGCCAGCACGTGAGCTGGAAGTGCGGCGGTGATTGGTGCGCCCGCGACAGTGCATTCATTCCAGGCCACGATCCAGGAACCTGGCACGCCCACCACAGCCAGCGCCACGTCATCGGCGGAGCAGCCGGCGCCGACCGCGACCATGGCGCGCGCGGCCGAGACGAGCGCGCCTGGCGCACTGCCGATGAGACGTCCGCGGGCGACCCGCAACTCGCGATGCGCGAGCGCGAGAACGCCTCGCTGGCCTGCCCCGGCGAAGACGATTGGCGCATCTGGCGCGATCTGCACAAGTCGACGCACCAGATCCAGTCCAGCATCGTCCCGCCACTCGCCATCGGCGGTCTCTCGATCCGCGATCACCACTGCTGCGGCTCCGCCCGCGGCCGTCACATCGGTTGAGCCGGTGACGCGAACATCGAAGCCCTCGATGGGGCCGGACTGCAGGATGTCGAGCGCCTTGCCGGCGGCTACCGTGCCGCTGCCGCCGACGAGCCGTATCTCGCGCGCACACCCGAGGCGGGCAAGGGCCAGCGCGGTTGTCGCGCCAATCTCGCCGGCCCCGATGATTACGACACTCTGCATCGCTGCGCTATATTACGGGGACAGGCAGCAAACTGTCGCCTGACGGTGCGACGTCCCTCAGCCTCGCGAGACAACCCCCATGACCTCACATCTGAATTCGAAGGTAGCCGTCGTCACGGGCGGCTCCCGCGGTATCGGCCTGGCCATCACGGCGGCGCTGCTCGAGGAGGGCGCAAGCGTCGCGATCAGCGGCTTGAGCCAGGAGCACCTCGACTCCGCTCGCAAGACGCTCGCGCCACACGGCGACCGGCTCCAGGCGGTGCGCGCGGACGTGCGCACGCGCGGCGATGTGGATCGCTTGATCGGCTCGGCGGTGAGCCGGTTCGGCGGCGTGGACATCCTCGTGAACAACGCCGGCATCGGCACGTTTGCGAACGTCGCCGAGATGAGCGATGAGGACTGGAATCGCGTGCTCGAGACGAACCTCACCGGCGTCTTCTACTGCTGCAGTGCGGCAATCCCGCAGATGCGCACGCGGGGTGGCGGCTGGATCATCAACATCAGCAGCCTCGCCGGGAAGAACGCCTTCGTGGGCGGTGCCGCGTACTGCGCGTCGAAGGCCGGCCTGAATGCGTTCAGCGAGGCGCTCATGCAGGAGGTGCGGCACGATCGCATCCGCGTGAGCTACGTCATGCCAGGGTCGGTTGCGACGGAATTCTCACGGGGCGGGAGCGCAAGTGGCAAGGACTGGAAGCTCGCGTCGGAAGACGTGGCGCAGGTCGTGATGGACTTGCTGGCCCACCCCGACCGCAGCCTGCCCAGCCGTGTGGAGCTCCGGCCCTCTATGCCCCCGAAGAAGTGAGCATCACGAGGCCGCCACGAGCGACGTGAGCCGAGGCAGATCGATGTTGGCTCCCGTCAGGATCACTGCTGCGCGTCGGCCTTCTATGCCGGCGAGACCGGCGGACGCGGCAATCGCGGCCACCCCGGCGCCCTCGGCAACCAGGTGGTCCTCCGCGAGCAGGTTGCGGACGGCCTCACGCACCGCGCGTTCGGGCACGACCACGATGCGATCGACGAGATCGCGGATGACAGGCCACGTGATCGTCTCGGGATCCACGTTTCCTCCCAGGCCGTCCGCAATCGTCTCGCCGACGGTGATGTTCACGATGCGACCGGCGGCGCGCGCGGCAGAGAACGCGGACGACGCTTCGACTTCAACGCCGATCACCTCGATCCGCGCAGCCAGGGCCTTCATCGCGATTGCCACGCCGCTGATCAGTCCTCCTCCGCCGATCGGCACCAGGACGGACTGGAGACCCGGTATGTCCTCCATCAGCTCGAGTCCGATCGTCCCCGCGCCCGCGATGACGTCCGGATGGTTGTACGGAGAAACGAAGACATCCCCGGTGTCCCGAGCGTGCTGCTGCGCAAGCCGCTCCGCCTCCTCGTAGTTGTCCGCGATCGCGCGGAGGTCGGCTCCGTGCCTCGCGATGGCGCGCGTCTTCGTCTCGGGCGCCGTTCGGGGCGTGAACACGATTGCCTTGACGCCCAACCGCTCGGCGGCCCACGCGATTGCCCGGCCGTGATTACCCGCCGATGCCGTCACAATCGTGGCGCCTTGACCGTGCCGAGCGACAACCTGCATGGCCGCGTTCAGCGCGCCCCGCGACTTGAACGAATTGGTCACCTGCAGGCTTTCGAGCTTGAGCAGAACGGTCCCTCCGCTCGCGTCCGACAACCAGTCCGACGACACGACGGGCGTGCGCCGTACGTCCGCCGCTGTGCGCCCTCGCGCGGCCTGGATGTCGGACAGGGTGACCGGGACCATCGCGGGATTTTAATCTTGATTCACATGTGGAGCCGGGACCACAGTCCGGGCGACAGTGCCCGTCGAAAAGGCGGCACGCCGGCACTGAAGTGCCGGCTCCACAGTGCCCGACCGGCGCCCGCAGTCTGGAGCCCGGACCCGGAGCCGGAGCCTGGAGCCCGGAGCCTGGAGCCTGGAACCAGGAGCCGGGAGCCTGGAGCCTGGAGCCTGCCTGGAGCCTGGAGCCGGTGTCGTCTAAGGCATACTTCCGTATGCTCCTGTCGACGCACCGGGCGCCGCCCTTCCACAAGAACGGCTATCTCCTCGGCTGCGAGGCCACCCGCGAGGCGATTGTGATCGACCCCGGGGACGAGATCGAGGAGGTGATCGGCACGGCCGAATCATCTGCCCTGCGCGTCACGCACATCCTGCTGACGCACGCCCACCTCGATCACATCACCGGCGTCGGCCGTGCGAAACGGGCGTTCAGCGCACCTGTCGTGCTGCACGAGGCCGACCTTCCGCTGTACGAGGCCGTCGTGCAGCAGGGGCTGATGTTCGGCCTGGAGGTCGAGCCGCAGCCGCCGGTGGATCGGTTCTATGAGCGTGGAGAGGTCATCACCTTCGGCACCTACGAGGTGCGCGCACATCACACACCCGGACATTGTCCCGGGGGCGTCTGCCTCCAGGTCGGATTGGCGGGGACTCAAGGACTCGATCTCTTCGTGGGAGACACGCTGTTCGCGTCCTCGATCGGCCGGACGGACCTGCCGGGGGGCGATTACCAGACGCTGATCGAATCGATCAGGTCCGTCCTGTTCGCGTTTCCCGATGAGGCGCGGGTGTACTCGGGACACGGGGAGCCGACAACCATAGGCCGCGAGCGTGGGACGAATCCGTTCCTGGTGTAGACCTCAGGCCCGCTCCACTTTCAGCTCGACCCGCCCCACCCGCAGCCGATCTCCTGCTGCGAGTTGCAGCCGCCCCACCCGCTCATCGTTCACCCAGGTCCCGTTGGTGCTCTGGAGGTCTTCCACCTCGAGGGTGTCGGTTGGCGTGACGCTCAGGCGGCAGTGAAAACGCGAGACCAGCGCCGCATCGAGCACGATGTCCGCCCTGGTGGCCCGGCCTACGGTTTTTATGGCTCCCGCGGGAAGACGGAAGGTCAGCGGGCCTGTCTCGCTCGGCTCACACGTCTGGATGGTCCACATGCTCATAGTGGGTGAGGGAGGCTGATACGCGTTGGATTCGCCTGGTGGCAGCCGGCCTGGATGGCACGGCCGGGCTTCATGATAGCCCAACTGAAACTTCCCCTTCCGGCGGCTCGTAATCACGGGGTAGCACGCGGTCAGCCGCTGGCCCTCCGCCGCATCGAAGAGGACTACATGAAAAGGCGCAAGCGTTCAATTCTGGCTGGAGCCGTCGTCGCGCTCCTGATTGCAGGTGTCTGGGGCTACACCTCACTCAAGGGGGCCTCGGTGAACGTGGACCCCTCCAAGCTTGCCACCGTCGAGCGGGGCACGATGGTCCGGTCGGTCGTGGCCACCGGCAAGGTGGAACCGGTCACGAAAGTCGAGGTCAAGTCGAAGGCGAACGGCATCATTGAGAAGCTGAACGTGGACGTCGACCAGGTCGTGCCTGCCGGAGCCGTCCTCGCCGAGCTCGACAAGGAACAGCTCCGGGCCAGAGTCCGAGAACTCGACGCCAATCTTCTGGCGAAGCGCGCCGCCCTGGCGGCCGCCGAAGCGCAGCTGAAGAAGAACACCATCGAGGCTGAAAGCCCGGACGTGGCGTTCGCGCGCCGCAACTTCGAGCGCGCGCAGTCGCTGCACGAGCAGAAGCTGCTCGCCGCCTCGGCGCTCGACGATGCCACCAGTGCGCTGGAGATGGCGGAGAACCGGCAGCGCGCCGCCCAGGGACAGCTGGTGGTGAGCCGCGCCCGCGTGACCGAGGCACAGGCCGCGGTGGCTGAGGCCGGTGCCGCCGTCGAGCGCGCCCAGGAGGACCTTGCGAATTCCACCATCAAGGCGCCAATTCGCGCCACAGTCCTCACCCGCGACGTCGAGCTCGGCAGCCCCGTCTCGTCGATTCTGAACCTCGGCGCAAACGCCACGCTCGTCATGACGCTCGGCGACATCGAAGAGGTGTTCGTGCGCGGGAAGGTGGACGAAGCCGACATCGGCCAGGTTCGCCTCGGACAGAAGGCGCGCATCACTGTCGAGACGTTCAAGGACCAGAAGTTCGAGGGCCGCGTCACGCAGATCTCGCCGATTGGCGCCGAGAAGGAGAACGTCACAACGTTCGAGGTGAAGGTCTCGGTCGTCAACGGCGCCAAGCAGCTCAAGGCGAACATGACGGCGAACGCCGAGATTGTCCTCGAGGAGCACCCTGATTCGCTCATCGTCCCCGAGGCGGCCATCACCTACGACGCCAAGCGTAACCCCACAGTGGAGATGCTCGATCCGCTGGCGAAGACCGGACGGAAGACAGTTGTCATCAAGACCGGCGTCGGCAACGGCACCCGGACCCAGGTGATCACCGGGCTGAAGCAGGGAGATAAGGTCATCCTCCCGAGCTGATACATGAAAGAAGCCTTCTCCCAGACGATCGCCAACCTGCGCGCGAACAAGCTGCGCAGCTTCCTCACGATGTTCGGCATCCTATGGGGAATCATCTCGGTCGTCATCCTGTCCGCGACGGGCGAGGGCTTCCGCCAGGGGAACGAGCACGTGCTGCGCGAGCTCGGGAAGAACATCGGGATTACCTGGGGAGGGCGCACGAGCAAGCAGGCGGGCGGGGAGCGCGCGGGTCGTCAGATCTTCCTCACCGCCGACGATGCGCATGCCATCCAGGAGCAGGCGCGGCTGGTGGCGGTGGCAACGCCTGAACTGCAGCGGGGCGGGCTGAAGGTGAAGAGCCGCTACAACGCCGCGGCGCCCAGCGTCCACGGCATCGAACCGTCATACCAGGACATCCGCACGCTCGATCTCGAGTACGGCCGCCAGTTGAACTGGGACGACGAGCGGCGGGTGCGAAGAGTGGCGCTCATCGGGGCCGACATGGCGGAGCAGCTCTTCTCGAAGCGCAATACGCTCGGTGAGGAGATCACCATCCAGGGGTTCCGCTACATCGTGGTGGGCAAGATCCGCCACAAGGATCAGGACAGCAACTACAGCGGACCCGACAACGACAAGATCTTCGTCCCGTTTGCCGCGATGGCGCAGGACTTTCCGCGGGCCGACGCCCCTGCGGGAGTGGTGTCGAACATCATCGTGGCGCCGAAGCAGTGGGTCGTCGACGACCTGCCGCGACAGCTGAGCGCGCGCACCGGCCGGATCGACGACATCGACTGGCCGCTCGAACGTGATGTCCGTGCTGTCCTTGCACGCCGCCACGGCTTCGACCCCGAAGACCGTGAGGCGATGTGGATGTGGGACACCTCCGTGAACTCGCTGATGTTCGGCCGCATGGTCGGCACGATGCGGAACTTCTTCACTGCAGTCGGGTTCATCACGCTGGCGCTTGGCGGAGTCGGCGTCATGAACATCATGCTCATCGCCGTGCGCGAGCGGACGCGCGAGATTGGCGTGCGGAAGGCGCTTGGCGCGACCACCGGCAACATCATGCGGCAGTTCTTCCTGGAGGGCTTCATGATCACGCTCGTGAGCGGCGCTCTCGGCATGGGAGTCGCCCTGGGCCTGTGTGCGCTCGTAAACCTGTTGCCGATGCCGGAGCGCTTCACGGGCATGATCCTCAGCCCGCTTGCGGGGCTCATGACGGTCCTGTCGCTCGTCCTCGTCGGCGTCATCACTTCCGTATATCCCGCGCGCCGCGCTGCGGAGTTGCCGCCGGTCGAAGCACTCCGCTACGAGATGTGACATGACCGAAATCAGCTTCGACGCGCTCGTGGTCGAACGGCCTGCTGCTGCCAGGGTGCCCCGGATGCGCGGGCTGACGCTGTTCCGCGAGATAGGGCGCGAGGCGATGTACGGGCTTGCGCGAAACCGGTTCCGCGCCGGGCTCTCCATGCTCGGCATCTCGTGGGGCATCGTCTCCGTGGTGATGCTCCTCTCGTATGGCAACGGGTTCCACGGCGCTCTCACGCGGGGCTTCGCGAATGCGTTCGGTTCGGGCGTCGTGATCCTGTGGCCCGGGCAGACGAGCATGCAGGCGGGTGGCGAGCGGGCCGGCAAGCGCGTCCGGCTGACAATCGCCGACGCACATGCGGTGGCGGAGCTGCCACTCGTGCGCTACGCGAGCCCGGAGCTCGTGCAGAACATGACCGTGGCGTACGGGACCAAGCAGTCCAGCTACCTTGTGCGCGGCGTATCGCCCGAATACGGCGTCATGCGCTCGGAAACCCCGGCGCCTGGGCAGGGACGGTTCCTGTCGGCCGAGGACACACAGTTGCGCCGGCGCGTGGCCTTCATCGGGTCCGAGGTCAATCGCAAGCTGTTCGGGCAGGCGAGCGCGGTCGGTCAGACGATCCGGCTCAAAGGCATGTCGTTCGAAGTGATCGGCGTCATGAACGACAAGGCGCAGCTCTCGAACTACTTCCGGCCCGACAAGGAGAGCATCTTCATTCCCTACACCGTGGTGAATCAGCTCTGGTACCAGCAGTGGCTGAGCGTGCTCGTCTGGCAGTCGGTCGATCCGATGATGGACGCGAAGGCTGACCGGGCGGTCCGGGAGCTGCTCGGGAAGCGGCACGGCTTCAACCCGAACGATGAGCGCGCACTCCGGGCGTTCGGCTCCGCCGAAGCCGCGAAGATCACGAGCGGGATGACCACGGGGTTGAAACTGGTGCTCGGGTTCATTGGCATCCTCACGCTCGGCATCGGCGGCGTGGGGGTGATGAACATCATGTTCGTGTCGGTGCAGGAGCGCACACGCGAGATCGGCATCCGGAAGGCGCTTGGCGCCCGGCGGCGGCATATCCTGCTGCAGTTTCTCCTCGAAGGCGTGGCCACCAGCTTCGCGGGAGGGCTCGTGGGCGTGCTGCTGTCGTACGTGCTCGTCTGGGCGTTCAGCCCGCGGCCGTTTCTCTCCGAGCTGCTCGACGATTCGACGCGGCAGCTCGACATTCAGCTGGTGCTGTCGTCCGAACTGCTGCTCGTGTGCACCGGGATCCTGGTGGTCGTCGGGCTCGTGAGCGGCCTGCTGCCCGCGATCCGGGCGTCGCGGCTCGATCCGATCGAGTCACTGCGATACGAGTAGGCGATCTCCCGCGCCGCTCACTACTTGCGCTCCGGCATCCACTGGCGGAGGAACTCCACCACCGCCGCTCCGGCGTCGGCGCTCACGCTGGGGCCGAGAAGGCCTGCGGCCTGGCGGATATCGCCGCTCTCCGCGGGCACGAGCAGGTGATTCAGGTCGGGCAGCTTCACCACCTTGACGCGCTCGGCGGGCACCTTCTTCCGCGCGCGGGCAAGCTCGCCAAGCTTGTCGGCGTGCTGCGGCGGCACCTGCTTGTCGCGCTCCCCCTGAAGGATCAGGATCGGCTGCCGCACATCGCTCATCAGCTTTGCGGGATCGAAGGCCAGGAAGCTGCGGAACCACGGCGTGTCGGCTTGCCGCCGCACGTCGTCGGGCACGTCCTTCCATTCGCCGGTCCCGAGCACGGCGGCCTGCACCTGGCGCTGCAGCGCGATCCGCGACGCCTTCTCCTCTTCGGACAGAGTGCTGGCGGCGAGCACGGCCTGCTGCTGCTCGAGGACAAGGTCTGCGCCCGGACCGGAGGCGCCCCCGGCAAGGACCACGGATGCCACCTGCTTATCGCGCGATGCAGCGATGAGAGCAATGGCGGTGCCTTCGCTGTGGCCGAAGAGAGCGATTCTGCGATCGTCGACATCCTTGCGCTCGGACAGGAACCGTCGTACGGCCAGGACGTCCTCCGCGTAGTCGGCCAGGGTAGCCGATTCGGAGCGGCCGCCGCTCTGTCCGACACCACGTTTGTCGTACCGGACCACGAGGAACCCGGCGTCGGCGAGCATGCCGGCGACCTGGCCAAAAATGGGGATGCCTCCCACCGTCTCGTCACGGTCGGTCGGGCCCGATCCCGCGACCATGATCACGGCCGGGTACCGGCCCTTGGCGTCCGGATTTCCCGTGGGCTTGCTCAGCGTGCCGACCAGGTTGAAGCCATTGGCCGGGATCCGGACGCTTTCGTCGCCGGCGCGCGTGATGTTCTGCCGTCGCGTCGTAACCGACGACACGTCTTCGCGCATGACCGCCAGTCCCTGCGTCACAACACCGAACCGCAGCAGACGCCCGTTCTCGTCGATCCACATCTCGCTTTCGAGCGGTTTGCCAGGGTTCATAAAGGTCACGGCGAACCGCCGCGCCCGCAGCGCACGCTGCTGCGTCTCGATGGTCTCGGCACCGAGCCGCCGGACGGCGATCTGGATTTCCGCCTGTGGCGCGATGTACGCGGTGAAGCGCGCGGATTCCTCGGCGAGCGCCGAGAGCCGCAGCGCGAGCGCCTCGAACGAGGCGAAGAACATGTTCGGCAGGAGCAGTGCTCCCTTCGTGATGGGGTCCGACTTCTGTATCGTCTGCCCGAGTTGTGTCACGTCACTCGCCGCGGTGGACCCGGTCACGGTGGTGTTGATGGCGAGCGGGGCTCCGCGCGACAGCGCGTCGATCTCGAGCCCGAGCGGTGTCCAGTCCGGCGCGTACCGGATTGACATGTGCCGGGTCACGAGGTCGAGTGGTGGGGAGAGCCGGCCGGTCGAGGTGATGGTCCACCCCTCGTCGGTGCGCTGGACGGTGCTCTGGGCTTCGCCCAGCCGCGTGCCGTTCACGAACACGAGCAGTTGAGAGGATTCTGAGGACGGGGACTGCCCATCAGCCACTCCCGCGAGCAGGGCCATGCCCAGGCACGAGAGCGCGACGACACGGCAGACTCTAGAATGAGAGCATGAATACGGCATCTGGTTGAGCATAGCAGAGGGGTCACTGGGCCCATCACAATGCACGATGCACAATGCACAATGCAGCACCTGCATGCCGCGCGAATGCAGAATTCAGGATGCCAGGCACCTCGCGAATGGACCGCCGTGATTGATCACACGACCAGCGCCGACTACACGGGCTACGATGCGGCTCGGACGGGCGCCGCCGTCGGGCAGCGTGGCGCGCGCGGCTGGCTGCGCGTCGCGGGAGCTGACGCGGTGTCGTTCCTGCACGGCGTCCTGACGAACGACATCGCATCGCTCCAGGTGGGGCAGTGGTGTTATGCCGCGTACCTGACCCCCCAGGGCCGGATGGTGAGCGACATGCGGGTGCTGCGGCGGGATGACCACCTGGCGCTCGAGACGGAGCCGCAGGTTGTGGAGACGCTCGCGGCCCGATTCGATGCGTCCATCTTCACGGAGCGGGTTGAGATCGAGCGCGGCGTGGCATGGACCCGTCACTCCCAGGATGGTGACGAGCGCGCTCCGGACGGCGCGCGGTCCATCGTCGTCTGCGGGCCCGCTGCACGCGAGGCGCTGGCCTCCATCACCGGCGCAGACGAAGCCGTGCTCATCCAACCGCGTGAGTTCATGGAGGTGGACCGCGACGGCGAGCGCCTGGTGCTGATCGGCCACGAGGATCTCGGGATCCAGGCCGTCGATCTCCTCGGTCCCGCGTCTGCATGCGAGGCGATCGTGCGCGACCTGCTCGGCGCCGGCGCGCAGCCGCTCGGGGCTCTCGCCGCCGAGGCACTGCGGATAGAGGCGGGCACGCCTCGCTTCGGCGTCGACATGACGAGTGAGACGATTCCACTCGAGGCTGGCATCGAGGGCCGCGCGATCAGCATGACAAAGGGCTGCTACGTCGGACAGGAGGTCATCATCCGGATTCTGCACCGCGGGCACGGCCGCGTTGCACGGCGGCTGGCAGGCCTGATGGTCGACGGCACCCTCGTTCCACCATCCGGATCTCCGCTCGCCGTCGACGGGCGGGAGGTCGGGAGCATCACGAGCGCGGCCTTCTCACCGCGCCTCGGCCGCGCCATCGCCCTCGGCTATGTCCACCGCGACTTCGCCGCGGAGGGGACGGCGGTGACGATCCTCCCGGCGGGCACGCCTGCTGTGGTCACGGGCTTGCCGTTCGCCCCGCCCTGAGCGGGCCGCCCGGATTGCAGATTCAGCCGGCGGCGCATCCGGCGGCATAACGAATATCGCGAGCTGTAGTGCCGGAATCGCAGGCCCTGCTTCAGCGACTGCCAACACTGGAACCGGTCTCTAGGACGAGGCCTTGCAACTCGTCGAGGTCCACCAGCTGGCCGGCGCGGGCTGGGATGGATTGACGTGCACCTTCTCGCGTCGGCGCGAGTCAGCGGTGCGCGTTTGTGGACGGCGGACGGCGCGCTGAAGAGAGCTGCGGCGACGCTGCAGATAGCTAGCCGACAATCATTCGCGCGTGAGCAGCGCGATGAGCGCCGCGTCGGCCGCCGGGAAGTCGAGTTGACGCAGCTCCTCCCGGGAGGCCCACCGCATCGGCTGACCGAGCTGCGGGGTCGGTGTGCCAAGCAGGCGCGTCTCGTAGAAGTGCAGCTCCACCGTCCGCTCGTCGTAGGCGTGCGTCGTGACGAGGATGCGCTGCCCGACGGCCACGGGAACGGCGAGCTCCTCTTCGAGCTCACGCGCGAAGTGCCTCGGCGTGCGTCTCGCCAGGCTCGCACTTGCCGCCGGGGAACTCCCACCGCCCGGCGAGGTGTGTGCCTTCGAGACGCCGGGTCAGTAGAAACCGCCGGTCCTGCTCGATTACCGCGGCAGCCACGACCACCGGCGCACGACTCACGTCCGTCCTGCCGACCGGCACATGCGAGCCAATGGGCATGCAGGGCACCTGGGCTTCCGGGCCGTGCACACGGTCGCGCCGAGATCCATGAGTGCCTGGTTGAAGTCGAACACGTGACGCTGCGGCACGAGCGTCTCGGAGATGCGCCAGAGCCGCGCCTTCATCGCATGGCTCTTCGGATCGCCTTCGGCGATGAAGACCCGGAACAGCACGCGTGCGACGTTCGTGTCGAGGATGGCCGCGCGGGCGCCGAACGCGAAGCTGCGGATCGCGCCGGCCGTATAGCGCCCGATACCCTTGAACGAGAGCAGCGTCTCTTCGTCGGACGGCAGCTGTCCGCCGAATTTGCTGACCGCCTCGCGGGCGATTGACTGCAGGCGCGCGGGGCGGATGTTGTAGCCAAGTGGGCGCCAGGCGCTCGTCACGTCGGCCTCCGGGGCCTCCGCCAACGTGGCCAGCGAGGGGAACTTCGCGAGCCACTCGTAGTACTTGGGCAGCACGCGATCCACCTGCGTCTGCTGGAGCATCATCTCGGACACGAGGATGTGGTACGGGTCGTCGGTCGATCGCCACGGCAGGTCGCGTCCGTGGCGCCGATACCACGCCAGCAGGCGCGTGCGGAACCGGCGGCGCTCGGGCGCAAGCGGCAGTGGCGGCTGCGGGGCACGCGTGCGCCCTCGCAGCGTCCGGCGCGTTGGTTCGGCTTTCGTCATCCGTTGGGTCTGGGACTTGCGCCTCTGCGGCGACGGCCAAGCATGTGCGGCCACGTGAGGCGCGTGTGGACGGC
The DNA here is from genome assembly GCA_963763095.1 of Vicinamibacteria bacterium. Taxonomy (GTDB): domain Bacteria; phylum Acidobacteriota; class Vicinamibacteria; order Vicinamibacterales; family JAENWD01; genus CAVUCH01. The sequence goes on along the minus strand of CAVXNR010000006.1, from coordinate 296,556 downwards.
GCGCTCACGATACCGGTACTGCGCCATCGCTCACGGGGCGAGCCCGCAAGGTCACCCGATGTGAAGCCAGGACTTGCTTTTCGGCCGACGCGGCAGCAGCCGGCACGCGAAGCGTCGCCGCGGTTGGCCGTTCCGCCAGGCGCGATAGAATCGGGGCGTGAAGATCTACACGCGCACTGGAGACGCCGGAGAAACGGCGCTCTTCGACGGTACCCGTGTGCGCAAGTCGGATCCCCGTGTCGAGGCATACGGGCACGTAGACGAGCTGAACGCGATGTTGGGACTAGCCCTGGCCGGCGGCGCCGATCCCGCGCTGGCCGCGCAGCTGGTGCAGCTGCAGCACGATCTGTTCGCCCTCGGCGCGCGGCTGGCGGATCCCAACGCACGCATTGCCGGCCGCGTCCGCAAGGCGGCGCTCGGCGCGGACGACGTACGCCGGCTCGAGGGGTGGATCGATGAGGCCGAATCCGAGCTCGAGCCGCTCCGTCGGTTCATCCTGCCCGGTGGCGCGCCGGCTGGGGCTGCACTGCATGTGGCGCGCACCATCTGCCGCCGCGCCGAGCGTTACATTGTGTCGCTTGGGGACGGCGCTGTCGATCCTGACCTGCTGGCGTACGTGAATCGCCTGTCGGATCTGCTGTTCGTGCTGGCGCGTCTGGCGAATGCGCGTGCGGGCGTCTCCGATGTGGAATGGTAGTGCCGCTCGCTGACGCTTACGCCGCATGCGCCCGCCTGGCCGCGGCGCACTACGAAAACTTCCCTGTGGCATCCCGTCTGGTCCCGTCACGCATGCGGCCGCACGTTGCTGCCGTGTACGCGTTTGCCCGGACGGCCGACGACTTCGCCGACGAAGACGGCTACACGCTCGCCGAACGGCATGCGCTGCTCGACGATTGGCACCGGCGCCTGCTGCGCGCCGCCGGCAGCGAGATCGCCGGAACTGAAGCCCCGGCGCCAGATCAAACCGCCTTCACGCCCCAGCGGTTTCATGGTGTCCAGCCCTCCGTCAAGGTGGAGCCGGGACCTCAGTCCCGGCGGACAGCTGTCGACGCCGATCCCATTTTTCTGGCCCTGGCGCACACCATCCGGTCGTGCTCGCTGGAGGTGGGCCTCTTCGAGGATCTCCTGAGCGCCTTCCGCCAGGACACCGTCGTGAAGAGATACGTCACGTGGGACGACGTTCTCGACTACTGCCGCCGTTCGGCAAACCCCGTGGGACGGCTCGTTCTACGGATTGCCGGGTACCGCAACACCGAACTCGACAGCTCGTCGGACGCGCTCTGCACGGCCCTCCAGCTCACGAACTTCTGGCAGGATCTTGCCATCGACTGGCGCCGGGGCCGCTTGTACATCCCGTTGGCCGAACGCGATGCCGCCGGTGCCCGGGATGCGGACCTCGACTCCGCGCGCATGACGCTCGCGTGGCAGGCGGCGCTCGGGCGGGCGACGGCCACGACGCGCGAGCTGTTCGAACGCGGCCGGCCGGTGTGCGATGGTGTCCACGGACGTCTCAGGTACGAACTGCGCCTCACGTGGCTCGGCGCGATGAGGATCCTCGACCGGCTCGAAGCGTCCGGCTTCGATGTGTTCAATCGGCGGCCCTCGCTGGGTGCGGCTGATGCTCCCAGGCTGGTCGCGGGATTGATCACGTGGGGCAGAAGAATCGCCTGAAACGCCCGGAGACGCCCTGGGCCGGCTGATGGGATCTGCCATGCGGATTGCCGCCTGCCGATTGCTGTAGCCTGAAGGCTCGGACCCGAGCAGGAGCCCTGACCGACCTTGTCGCGCGATACGAGCTTCTATTACTCGTTTCTCGTTCTCCCCGCCGCGAAGCGCGATGCCATCATCGCCGTGTGGGACTTTTGCCGCGCCGTCGACGATGCGGTGGACGAGCCGGGAGCGGTGGACCCACGGGCATCGCTGGACGCCTGGCGCGCCGAGATCGACCGGTGCTTCGGTGGCATTCCACAGACGGCCCAGGGTAGAAACCTGCAGCCGTTCATCGACAGGTTCAGTCTGCCGCGGCGTCCGTTCGAGGACCTCGTCGATGGTGTGGACATGGACCTCCGCAACGCGAGCTACGAAACCTTCGAAGCCCTCTACGAGTACTGCTGGCGCGTGGCGTCCACGGTCGGACTGATCTGCGTCGAGATTTTTGGTTACACGCGGCCGGAGTCGCGTGACTACGCGGTGAACCTCGGGATCGCCTTGCAGCTGACGAACATCATCCGCGACGTGCGGGTCGATCTGGAGCGGGGCCGCGTGTATCTGCCAGCGGAGGACCTCCGCCGTTTCACTGTGACCGAGCCCGATCTGCGGGCAGGCCGGGTGACCGAGGGCGTGCGGCGTCTTCTCGCCTACCAGTGCAACCGTGCGCGCGGGTATTACGGGCGAGCCAATGCGCTGCTGCCGGCCGAGGACAGAAGGTCGCTCGTCGCCGCGGAGATCATGGGCGGCATCTACCGCAACGTCCTCGATCGAATCGAGCGTGCGGACTACGACGTGTTCAGCGAGACCATCCGCGTGCCACGCCCGCGCCGGGCGGCGATTGCGGCGATGATCTGGGCGCGGTCGCTCGCGGGATTGCGTGCCGGCGCCTGACATCGTCGTTGTCGGTGCCGGCTTCGCCGGGCTGAGCGCGGCGGTGGATCTTGCCGGGCGCGGTTTGCGCGTACTGGTCCTGGAAGCGAGGCCGGCGCTTGGTGGTCGCGCCGCCGCGTTCACCGATCCCGAAACCGGCGAAGTCGTCGACAACGGGCAGCACGCGGTATTCGGCTGCTACCACGAGACCTTCAGGTTCCTGGGGACCATCGGTACGGCTCACCTCGTGCAGCTCGACGATCAACTCGACATCGAGGTCATCGATCGAAGCGGCCGTCACTCACGCCTGCGGTCCATGTACCTGCCGCCGCCTTTGCACCTGGTAGGCGGTCTGCTCCGATGGACGGCGCTCTCCTGGCGCGATCGCGCGGCTGCCCTCGCGATTGGACCAGCACTCTCGCGCGCGGCGCGGCGACACAGCCGCGGTCAGCCAATCGATCCTCGGGAGCAACAGGAGACGGTCGGCGCGTGGCTCCGCCGGCACCGGCAAACCGCGCGGCTCTGTGCCTTGCTCTGGGAGCCGCTGGCCGTAGCAGCGCTGAACCAGCAGATGGACGTCGCCGCGGCTGCGCCGTTTGTCCGCGTGCTGGCGCAGATGTTCGGCGGATCGCGCCTGGATGCGGCGATCGGGCTGCCGCGCGTCCCGCTCGATGCGTTGTACGCGGCGCCCGCTGCGCGATGGCTCGCCGGCCGCGGCAGCGAGGTGAGGACTGGAGCGGTTGCACGCATCGTGTGCGCAGGCAGTGCCCTGTCACACGTGGAGGTGCGCGGCGAGCGGATCGAAGCAGGCGCCGTCGTGTGTGCAGTGCCCTGGCACGCATTGGAGCGGACGCTCGAGCCACCGCCGGCCGCTATGTCTTCCATCGTCGCCGCCGCGGCCGCGATGAGGTCGTCGCCCATTGTCACAGTGAACCTGTGGCTCGATCGCCCCGTGACGTCGGTGCCGTTTGTCGGGCTCCCGGGTCGCACCATGCAGTGGATCTTCGACAAGCGACAGGCATTCGGCGAGGCGGCGTCGCATTTATCCCTGGTGTCGAGCGGCGCCGAAAGCATCGTCGCAAAGAGCAACCGGGAGCTGATCGATCTCGCCGTCGGAGAAGTGCGGCACGCGCTGGTGGCGGCGCGGGCGGCGACAGTTGTCCGCGCAGTGGTAGTCAGGGAAAAGCGCGCCACCTTCTCGCTCGCGCCCGGGCAGCCGCAGCGGCCGCGCACGGTCACACCTGTAAGGGGCCTGTTTCTCGCCGGCGACTGGATCGATACGGGCCTGCCTGCAACGATAGAGAGCGCGGTCGTGAGCGGTCACCGCGCCGGGGAGGCGGCAGCCGCGCTCGTCAATCTCCGGGGGACTCGGCCAGACGTGCAGGGCTGAAGCCCTGCCCCACAGGGTCGTCGCGTTCGCGTTCTGATTAGCGCTGGCAAGGTATCAGCCGCGCCGACGCCGCTCAGCCATTCGAGGCAGCTGCGAGCCCTCTCTCGCCAAGTCCCCGCATCACGAGGCGCGCTGAGGTGCGTGCCGAGACCGTGAACGCGAAGAACGGACCGAAGTCGCGGCTCGCAAGAAGGCTCGTGACGAACAGCCCGTCAACCGTGGTCTGCAGCGTGTCATCGAGCAGCGGTCGGCCGCTGTCAGAAGCCACCAGCGGCAGGAGGTTCCCCCGCGTGAGGAACGGTACGCTCGTCAGGTCGGCCTTATAGCCAGTGGCGAGAACGATCTGGTCGAACGCCTCGGCCTTGCCGTTATCGAAACGCACCGTGACCGCGTCACCCGGACCCTCACTGGCTGAGGCGAGGGTGGTACTCGGCCAGACCGTGATTCGCTCGGCGCGGCACCGCGCCTCGAGCCAGGGCTCGACCTTCAGGCGGCCCTCGCACCAGAGCCTGTAGTCCAGCGCGTCGCGCTCGACTTTTGGAAGATTTCGGTACCACCCGGGCTCGTCCTCGAAGCGCTCGACCAGCGGTCCCACCCACGACCAGTCGGCCTCGGCAAATCGAGGACTCTCGTGCCGGTGCACGACGTGCACCGATGCCGCACCTGCCTCGTTGAGCAGCGCCGCCCACTCGAAGGCGCTCTGCCTGCCCCCAAGCACGAGGCAGCGGCGATCTCTCGAGGGCTCGAGATTCACGTGGTCGCACGTGTGTGCCCAGCGTCCGGTGGGCAGCTTGCTCACGATCTCGGCGGGCGCGTGAGCAAACGATCCGAACCCCAGCGCAAGGAGGACGACCTCGGCAGTCAAGACAGCACCGCTCGCCATTTCGGCTCTGAACCGGGCGCGCGTTCCCCCGGCGTGATGCAACGCCGTGACGCGATCGTCAACCGGGTGCAGGCCCTTCTGCACCTGAAGCCAGTCCGTGTACTCCAGGTAGCGCCGCAACGACAGCGGCTCTGCCTCTGATCGTGTGAGGCCGCGCGAGCCGAGAAAACGCTCAATGGTGCAGACGCCCGCGGGATCGAGGTGCCAGTCAGCCGCTGACCGGAGATACATGCCGGCGGGCATGTGCTGACGCCAGAAGGCCATCTGGCCGCCGATCATCAGGTGATCGATCCCGCGATCCTGAGCCAGCGATGCCGCGGCCAGCCCGAACGGGCCCGCTCCCACTATCAGCAATGTCGTGTGGACGTCCACGCCTCGTCCGTCTGCTTACCCGCGCTGCTCCGAGATGTACTCACCGACCAGCTCGTCGATATTGCGGTCGGCCATGAACCCGAGACGGATCGCGCGGCTTGCGTCGAGCGCGCCGGGCCAGGTGCATACGACGTGCGCGACGCGCTCGTCAATCTCGACGCGTACACGCGCGTGCGCTTCCGAGCCGCCGAGTCGCCTGAGGCTGTCCAGCATCCCGCCGGGCGTCACCGCGAGCCCGGGCAGGTTCAACACTCGCTGGCCTTCGAGGGCGGCTGCGGGCACTCGTGCGGCGTGGAGCAGATTGGCCGTGACAGTTCGGGGCGAACTAATCCAGAGACGTGTATCGGGCGGCACCGGGCACACCGTCGCGATCCCTGCAAGAGGCTCCCGGACGATACCGCTGACGAACGACGACAGGGCGGAGTTCGGCTTGCCCGGCCTGATCGCAACCGTCGCTACGCGGCAGGCGATCCCGTCGATGAAGCTGCGGCGCGAGTACTCGCTGACGAGCAGCTCGCCTATGGCCTTCTCCGTACCGTAGGACGACTGCGGCCTCACGACGGCGTCCTCGGACACGGTCGCACGCAGCTCGCCACCGAACACGGCGACGGTGCTCGCAAACACCACCCGCGGCGGGCGGCGGAGCCGGCGGCACGCCTCGAGCAGGGTCCTCGTCGCATCGACGTTGACGTGCATGCCGGTGTCGAACTCGGCCTCCGACTGGCCGCTCAGGACAGCAGCCAGGTGGTACACGACGTCTATGTCGGGCTCGGCGATCGAGTGCACGAAATCCACGTCGGCGATCGTGCCCTGCCGGTGGGCGATGCGCCGGTCCTCAATGGGACACCGGGTCACGTCCGCGGCGATGATGCGCGCGATTGGCGGCAGGCCGGTGGGTTCCTCGAGCAAGGCTTCAATGAGGCGTCGGCCGAGGAAGCCGGCTGCGCCGGTGACTAGGATCTGCATGGGAGGACCGGTCCTGAGCTTAGGGCTTCGTGCATGCGGCTTCGGCGCCATGTTACCGTTCGCGACGTGGAGACACCACCCAGGGTCGCGCTCATAACCGGGGCGGGCAGCGGGATCGGCCGCGCCGTCGCTCTAGGACTGCTTGCCGAAGGCTATGCGGTCGTGCTCGCCGGCCGCCGGGGGGATCGGCTCGAGGATGCGCTGCGCGAGGCGTCGCCGCACGCCACGCAGGCGATTGCCGTGCCGGCGGACGTGACCGACGAAGACTCGGTGCGGCAGCTGTTCGACAGGGTGCGCGCGGAGTTCGGGCGCCTCGACGTGCTCTTCAACAACGCGGGCGTGAGCGCTCCCGCGGTTCCGCTGGAAGACATCACCGTCCAGCAGTGGCAATCGATTGTCGACGTGAACCTGACGGGCGCATTCCTCTGCACGCAGCAGGCCTTCCGGCTGATGAAGGCGCAGCGGCCGCGCGGCGGACGCATCATCAACAACGGCTCGATCTCCGCCCACGTGCCTCGTCCCAACTCCGCTCCGTATACCGCAACCAAGCACGCGATCACGGGCCTCACACGGTCCACGGCGCTAGATGGCCGTGCGTTCGACATCGCCTGTGGACAGATCGACATCGGCAACGCCGAGACGGAGATGACCAGGCGGTTCTCGGGCGGCGTGCTGCAGGCAAATGGCGAAGTGGCGCCGGAGCCCCTGCTCGATATCTCGCACGTGGTTCGGGCCGTGCTCTACATGGCGAGTCTCCCGCTGGACGCCAATGTGCCCTTCATGACCGTTATGGCCACGAAGATGCCCTTCATGGGGCGGGGGTAGCACGGAGTACGGACGTCGGGTGCACGGGGGAGGGTGCGACGGCGTTCGAGGGTGCGACGGCCATCCAAGGGTGACGGCCTTCCGAGGGTGCGACGGTGTACGAGGTGCGCCGGCACCCCGGTGTGATTGTGGAGCCGGGACTTCAGTCCCGGCGGACAGCGCTCCCGTGGTCAACCGCCGTCCGATACACCCGCATGCCGCGCGCGAGATAGTTACCGAGCGCCTGCGGGTGATCGAGCGAGCAGGTATGCACCCAGGCGCGCGCCGCGCCGAGGCCGAAGGCGCGCTCGATCGCCGCCGTCAGCAGCGTGCCGCCGAGCCCGAGCCCGATGAACGCCGGGAGCAGGCCGAAGTAGACGATCTCGACATCGTCTCCCTGCATTTCGAGCTCGAAGTACCCGGCGGGTGTGCCGCGAACATACGCAACCCAGGTTTCGAGCTCCCGGCGATCGACGTACTCCCGCCACCGGGCCGGGTCCCACTCGAGCCGATCGTTCCACGCCCATGACTGTCCGACCGCAACATACAGGAAGCGGTTCAGCGCGGGCGTCGGCACCTCCACGCGTGCGATGGTGCATGGGACGCGCGTTGCGCGCCCGGTCCGGAGATCGGCTCGAGCGGTGATCTCGAGATAGGTAGTCGCGACGACCTGGGCGGTCATGGACGCGGGCCGGCGGCGCCGGTCGCCCGACGAAAGCGGGAACCTTGCCTAAAGCTCGACTGTTGATAAACCGAGAACAAAGGTACGCAGTCTCCCTCTCGGACGTGTTGTCCCGAACCGGCCACAGCCGTCCTGGACGTGGCGACGACGTGATTGCTTCCAAGACGCATGACTGATAACAGCGGATTCTCCGTTCTGCTCATCGAAGACGAACCGACGCTGCGGCAGGCGATAGCCGACGGCCTGGAGGCCGGCGGCTTCTCGGTTGCGCAGGCGGCGGATGCCGCGGCCGGGCTTGAGCGCCTGCATGCGTTCGCGTACGACGCGCTCGTCGTCGACCTGCGCCTGCCTGACGCGAACGGGCTCGATGTGCTGGACGAGGCGTTGACGCTTTTCCCGACGATGCGGGCTGTCGTCATGACGGGGTTCGGAGGTGTCAGCGACGCCGTCACGGCCATCAAGCGAGGGGCGGTCGATTTCCTGACCAAGCCCTTCCAGCTGTCACAGCTTTTGCGAATCCTGCGGGCGCCCGTCGAGCAGCAGCAGCCTCAGGAGAATGCCCAGGTGCCGGCGCAGTTCCACAGCCGGTTCAGGTTCCACGACATCGTAGGGTGCAGTGCACCAATGCGGGCCGTGTTCTCGACCCTGGAGCTCATCGCGCCGATGCACAGCACGATCCTCATCGAGGGTGAGACCGGTACGGGCAAAGAGCTAATCGCCCGCACCATCCACCACAACAGTACGCGGCACGATCAGCCGTTCGTCGCGTTCAACGCCGCGGCGATTCCGGACGGACTCGCGGAAGCGGAGCTGTTCGGGCACGTGAAGGGCGCCTTCACCGGCGCCGTGCAGTCGCGCGCCGGCCGCTTCGAGTTGGCACATAGAGGGACGTTGTTCATCGACGAAGTCTCGACGATGTCGTTGCCGCTGCAGGCCAAGCTCCTGCGGGCGCTGCAGGATCGCCAGGTCGAGCGGCTGGGGGAGTCCCGCTCCGTGAAGTTCGACATCCGCATTATCGCCGCAACCAACCTGGACCTGCGCAAGATGGTCAAGGAGGGCGCGTTCCGCGAGGATCTCTACTACCGGCTGAACGTGGTGCCTGTCCGGCTGCCGCCGCTGCGTGCACGACGCGAGGACATCGCGCTCCTGGCGCCGTACTTCGTCCGGCAGTCATGCGAGGCCAATGGCATGCCCGTGCGGACCCTTGGCCAGGAGTGCGTGCGCATCCTGATGAACCATCCGTGGCCGGGCAACATTCGCCAGCTGGAAAATGCCATGGAGTACGCAGTGGCGATGAGCGGCTCGGAGGGCGACATCACACCGGCCATGCTGCCAGAGGAGATCCGGCAGCCCTCGGAATCGCGGCTGACCACGTCGGTGTCGATTCCTGAGGAGGGCCTCAACTTTCTGTCCGTGGTGTCTCAGCTCGAACGCGAGCTAATCCTGCGCTCCCTCGAGCGGACGGGCGGCAACAAGCGGAAGGCTGCGCGGCTGCTGCAATTGAGCCGCACGACCCTCATCGACAAGCTGCAGCGGCTGGGCACGGGTGGGGACGCTGTGGCCTGACGCCCTGTCTGGCCCCGGTATACATGATTCCGGCAGCCCGCCGTCGAGCAGGATGCTTCCCGTCTCCGACGTGACCAGGACCGCGGAGAGTCCTGCGACGCCGACGTAGTAACGTCGCCGAACACCCGGAACGGAGCCCGGGGCCTGTTCCATTCCCCGCAGGCATCACACGCGATCGGCGCATCCGGCTGCAGGGCAGGGGGATCGCTGTCCGGCGGTCACGACGGCGCACGCCATCAGCGCGAGCAGGTGATACGCGCTCATCAGGCCATCCTTTCTGTCAGACTACATGCGATCAGCGTCAACGGGCCCAGCCCGAAGGCCGAGCAGAGCGGGCCAGGGAGCCTGAAGCCGGCCGATAGATCCCCATGCGTTCGATTGTCATCCACTACCAGGAGATCGCCCTCAAGGGAAAGAACCGTCCGTGGTTCATCAGCCGCCTCGTCAATCACGTGAAGCTCGCAACCGCGGATCTCGACGTGCGCGAGGTGCGATCCATCATGGGGCGGATCGAGGTGGTGCTCGGCCCCGGTGCGACGTGGGAGGCCGCCCGCGATCGGCTGCGACACGTCTTCGGCATCGCCAACTTCGCCGTTGCACGTCGCACGGCGCCGGATCTCGACCTCCTCATCGAGGCGCTGCTGACGGATCTGCAGGGACGATCACCCAGGAACTTCCGTGTGACGGCGCGGCGAGCCGACAAGCGTTTTCCGATACCCTCGCCGGACATCGAGCGGCTGGTCGGGGCTCGCGTGCAGGCGGCGTTCGGCTGGCCCGTGAACCTCGACAACCCCGAACTGAACATCCGCATCGAGTTCGTCTCGAAAGACGCGTTCTATTCCTTCGGCAAGGAGCGGGGGCCTGGGGGCTTGCCCGGGGGCGTGAGCGGCCGTGTCGTGTGCCTGCTGTCGGGCGGCATCGACTCGCCGGTGGCTGCGTGGCGGATGATGCGCCGCGGGTGCTCCGTGCATTTCGTGCACTTCCACAGCTATCCGTTTCACGAGGCCACATCGCAGGAAAAGGTCCGGGAGATCGCCACGCTGCTCGCGCGCTATCAGCTTCAGGTGCGGCTCTATCAGGTGCCGTTCGGTCAGCTGCAGCGGCAGGTCGTGGTCGCGGTCCCGCCGGCCCTCCGCATCGTCATCTACCGGCGGCTGATGATGCGCATCGCGGATGCGATCGCCCGGCAGGTCGGGGCGCGAGCGCTCGTCACCGGGGAGGTGGTGGGACAGGTGGCGTCGCAGACGCTCGACAACATGGCCGTCATCTCATCGGCAACCAGCCTGCCAGTTCTGCGGCCGCTCGTGGGCATGGACAAGGAAGAGATCACGGCCGAGGCCGAACGAATCGGGAGCTTCCACATTTCGATCATTCCGGACCAGGACTGCTGTCAGCTCTTCACCCCTCGGCACCCTGTCACCCGGGCCAGGCCCGCTGAGATCGAGAACGCCGAGCGGATGCTCCCGATCGCCGAGATGGTCCGCGAGGCCGCGCGCGCCGCAGTCGTAGAAGACTACGGTTTTCCCGTTGTACAATCACCTGTTCCGTCCGAGCGCTGAGCGCCTGCCGGGGCCGGTACCACCATATCTGAAGGAGTTCTCGTCATCATGCAGTTCCAGTCCGTGGATGAAATCCTCGCGGCCACCGCTGCGCTCGGCCGCGCAGAGGGAGACACGTTCCTGCCGTCAGGCGGCCCTGTCGACGGCGGGCTCATCGATCGGCTGGCGCACACCGGTGCGCTCGGAGCCACACCGGAGATCAAAGGCACGGCGCGCTGGATTATCCGCAGCGTCGCGGCCGCGAAGGGCATCCGGCCCGCGTCGATCCACGACCTCTACATGGCAATGGGCCGCGGCGAAGCGAGCGGCTTCACGGTGCCGGCGATGAACATCCGCGTCATGTCGTACTACACGGCACGCGCGGCGTTCCGCGCGGCAAAAGCGATGGACGCCGGCGCGATCATCTTCGAGATCGCCCGCTCCGAGATCGGCTACACGGAACAGCGCCCGCACGAGTACGCCGCCATGATCACGGCCGCCGCGCTGCGCGAGGGCTTCGACGGCCCGCTGTTCATCCAGGGCGATCACGTTCAGGTGAACGCGAAGAAGTACCACAGCCCGGATCGCGAGAAGGAGTTCGACACGCTCAAGGGGCTCATCCGCGAGGAGATTGCGGCCGGGTTCTACAACATCGACATCGACACCTCCACCCTCGTGGATCTCGACAAGTCGACGCTCGACGAACAGCAGGCCGTCAACTGCGACCTCGCGGCTGATTTCACGGAGTTCTGCCGGCGCCACGAGCCGGACGGGCTGACGGTATCGGTCGGCGGAGAAATCGGTGAGGTGGGTGGCAAGAACTCTGATGTTCACGAGCTGCACGCGTTCATGCGCGGTTACCACGCGCAGCTCCGCAAGCGCGGCGAGCACGTGGGCATCAGCAAAATCAGCGTGCAGACCGGCACCGCCCACGGTGGCTTCGTCGGCGCCGACGGCAAGCCGCGGATGGACGTGCAGATCGACCTCGAGGCCCTTCACGAGCTGTCGAGCGTTGCGCGCAGGGATTACGGCCTCGGCGGCGCGGTGCAGCACGGCGCGTCCACGCTCCCGCCATCAGCCTTCGATGCATTCCCGAAGGCCGGCGCGTGTGAGATCCACCTCGCGACCGACTTCCAGAACATGGTGTACGACCACCCGCAGTTCCCGGCGGAGTTGAAGGCAGAGATGTACGCATGGCTGCAGGACAACGCCGCCGAGGAGCGGAAGCCGAACGATACCGAGCAGCAGTTCCTCTACAAGGCGCGCAAGAAGGCCATCGGTCCCTTCAAGGCGCAGCTCTGGACGATGGGCGACGACGTGAAGGCGGCGTTGGGGCAGTCGCTGGAGGAGCGCTTCGCCTTCCTGATGAAGCAGCTGAACGTGGGCGGCACGGCCGCTGCCGTGAAGCGGTTCGTGACGGCTCCGGACATCCCCTTCAGCCGTGAAGCGGAGCTGCAGGCGGCCGCCGGCAAGATCACGGCGACGGAGCGCAAGGCCGAGGGGTTGTCGGACTGACGACCCGGGCGGCAGGCCACAGGCCGCAGCCCGCAGGCGCGGCCGGGCATACAGGCGAACACACGATTTCCTGGGGCGCACGTTCCGCAACTGCGCTCCTACGAGCCGGCGCTCAAATAGGCGCGTAACGCCTCGTACGTGCTCCTGAACGCCAGTTCGTCCCAGGGAATCCCCGCAGGCTCGAACACGCGTGCCTCCAGGCATTCGTCGTCGGCGCAGAGCGTTCCGCCGGTGACGGTCGCGGCGTAGACGACGATGATCGGCGTTTTTCCGGGGTACGAGTAGATGTCGACGAGCCCTTCCAGAGCGACCTCGAGGCCGCACTCTTCGCGCGCTTCCCGGATGGCGGCGGACCTGATTTCCTCGCCGCGATCGACGTATCCTCCGGGGAACACCCACTTACCGAAGCCTGGCTCGATCGCACGGCGCACGAGGACGATCCCGCCTTCCCGTGCGCGAATGATCGTGCCCACGGCAATCTTGGGATCGAGGTAGAAGACGAAGCCGCACTGCCTGCACACGAGCCGCTCGGGCTCGCCAGCCTTCAGCAGCCGTGATTCCAGGGCGCCGCTGCAGATCGGGCAGAAGCGGTAGGTGTGATCGGACATCGTTCAGTTCTCAGTCGTCAGTCTTTGAGTCTTCAGTTTTCAGTATTCAGTCGTCGTGCCGCAACCTACGGACCGAACGGCCGCGGTCCGATGTATGGAGACCTGCCCGCACCGGGCATCGCCGCGGAACGACCTGAGGAACTGAGGAACTACACCCGCGATTCACTTGTGTAGTCAGTGGGGCAGGCCTTCAGGCCTGCTCGCGCGTACCGATTTTGCAGGGCTGAAGCCCTGCCCCACATGAGTGGTTCAGTGACAACACAAGCGAGCACTGGGTCTAAAAACTCAGGACTGAAGACTCCCCAATGGGGGGGCAGGTATAATCCGGAAGCCATGTCCATCCTCAAGGTCGCGCGCATGGGACACCCTGTCCTGCGCAAGCGCGCGCGCGCGCTCGACCGGGCAGACCTGAAGTCAGCGGCCGTCCAGAAACTCATTGACGACATGATCGAGACGATGGACGAGTACCACGGCATCGGTCTCGCCGCTCCTCAGGTGCACGAGGGCGTGCGCATCTTCATCGCCGGCATGCAGGATGATGCGGCTGATGACGAAGAGGAGCCTGCCATCGTGCCCGTGCCTTTCGTGAACCCCGAGGTCATCCCGATCGGCAACGAGAAAGAGACCGACTGGGAAGGGTGTCTGAGCATTCCCGACATCCGCGGCAGGGTCCCCCGTTACACGCGCGTCAAGATCCGCGGGCTGGATCGCGAGGGCGCACGACAGGAGCTGCAGCTCGCCGGGTTCCAGGCGCGCGTCGTCCAACACGAGAACGATCACCTCGACGGCGTGCTCTTCTTCGATCGGATGCCGTCGCTCGACACGCTGACCTTCATGGACGAATACGGTAAGTACTGGCGGGATTGAAGACACCAGCATGTCCTTGTCCATCCCGACCCTCGGCACTGCTGCTCCCCTCGTAACCCTGCGGAACGCGCCGGTGCATGCGTTCGACGGCGCCATCGCGGCGGCGCGGACCTGCTACTCGCCTCGCGTCATCGCGGCAGACGAAGTCACGGACCGGCAGCGCGATACGATCGGTGCGCTCACCTTCGAGGCCGGGCACCACACGGTCTACCAGCACGCGCACTTCGAGTTCGGCCTGGAGAACATCTCGCGCCAGCTCGTCTGGAGCGTGCTGCACGGGTACCCGTTCTACAACTCCGAGCAGTCGAGCCAGCGCTACGTCAAGCTGAAGGAACCGCGCGCGTTCGTGCCGCCGATCACCGGTGAGGCGCTCGACGTGTACGAGCGTGCGGTGCTGTCGGCCTGGGGCGCCTACGCGGAGCTCTCGGCGCTGCTGAAAGACGATGCCTTCGCCATCCTGAAAGAGTTGAGGTACGTGACGCCGCGGGTGAGCGTCGAGCGGTTGAAAGGGATCGAACGGGAGGCGGAGAAGAAAGCGATCGAGACAGCGCGATACGTGATCCCGATCGGCGCGTTCACCTCGATGGTGCACACGATCTCGGGCATCACGCTGCACCGGCTGCGCCGGATGAGTGCCGCCGGTGACACGCCGCACGAAGCGTCGCTGGTCATCGGGCGCATGGTGGAACTGGTCCGTCAGATCGATCCATTGTTCTTCGAGAAGGTCGGCTGTGAAGAGCTCGCGGCATCGGAGCTGCCCGAGTCCGGCTTTCCACGCCCGCGCGGAGAGGGTGACGCGTTCGCGCGTGAGTTCGACCGACGGCTCGGCGGCCGGGTATCGCAGTTGATCGACAGCTCGCCGGATGCCCCGAGAGTGATTGCCGAGGCCGTGCGCGTTACGTTCGGGCTCACGCAGGACGAGATGCCAGACGAGGAGGCTCTCGATCGCGTGCTCAATCCCGCGCGTAATCGATACCGCCTGGACGTGATGAACGTGTCGTATCACTCGCCGATGATGCGAAGCCTGCACCATGCCTCGTACACGTTCGCCAAGCGCCTGAGCCACACCGCCGACTCGCAGGATCAGCGCCACCGGATGGTTCCCGCGTCGCGGCCGCTGATGACGTTCGCGGACACCGCGGCGCCTGATTACGTCGTGCCCCGGCTGGTTGCAGCGAACGCACACGCGCTGGCCGTGTACCAGGATGCGATGCAGAACGCATGGCGAGCGAAGAACCGGCTGCTCGAGCTCGGCGTGCCCCTCGAGTTCGCGTTGTACGTGCTGCCGAACGCCAAGACGCTGCGGATGGTCGAGTCGGGCGCACTCATCGCCTTCCTGCACAAGTGGACGCTCCGCACGTGCTTCAACGCCCAGGAGGAGATCTATCTCGCCTCGATGGACGAGGTCGCGCAGGTGCGGGCAAAGCACCCCCAGCTCGCAAGATACGTCGGGCCCCCGTGCGTCGTGCGCAACGGCCTGATCTCGCCGCGCTGCACCGAGGGCACCCATTTTTGCGGCGTGCCCGTCTGGCGCAGCTTCCCGGACGTCGTACGACGTCTCTGACGCCACCGCCTCGTGTCGCCCCTCCTCATCATCTTCATCACCGTTTTCATCGATCTGCTCGGGTTCGGCATCATCATTCCCCTGCTGCCGTTCTACGCCGAGCATTTCGGCGCGTCGGCGGTGATGGTTGGCCTGCTGTCGTCCTCGTTCTCGCTCGCGCAGTTCCTGTTTGCGCCGTTCTGGGGGCGGTTGTCCGACCGAATCGGGCGCAGGCCCGTCATCCTGATCGGGCTGCTCGGCTCGGCCCTGTCATACGCGTTCTTTGCGCTCGCCACTTCGCTGCCGATGCTCTTTCTCGCGCGGAGCCTCGCCGGCATCGCCGGCGCCAACATTCCGACGGCGCAGGCGTTCATTGCGGACACAACGACAGCCAAGACGCGTGCCCGCGGGATGGGGCTGATCGGAGCGGCGTTCGGCCTGGGGTTCATCTTCGGACCCGCCATCGGCGGATTCCTCAGCCACTGGGGTTACGCCGCGCCGGCGTGGTTCGCGGCGGCGCTCTCACTGGCGAACTTCGTTGCTGCGGTGTTCCTGCTGCCCGAGTCCCGGCCCCCGCACGTGAGAGACACGTCGAGGCCCGGCCGTATCGAAGTCATCCGGCGCGCGGTTGCACAGCCAAACCTGCCGATGGTGCTGCTCGTGTACTTCCTCGTGGTCGCCGCGTTCGCGAGCTTCGAGGCGACGTTTGCTCTGTACAGCGAGCGGCGCTTCGGGTTCACGTCCGCGACGATCGGGTACATGTTCGCGTGGATTGGCGTCGTGCTGGCCACCGTGCAGGGTGTGCTGGTTGGACGTGTGGTGAAGAGAGTCGGGGAGAAGCGGCTCGTACCGCTGGCCATCTTCGCGATCGCCCTGGCGCTCGGATTCGTGCCGGTGGCCGGCACGGTGCCGCTGCTGGCCGCGGTGGCCGGCCTGCTGGCGATGGGAATGGGGTTCAACAGTCCATCGATGCTGTCCGCAATCTCACAACTCGCCGATGCACGGGACCAGGGGAGCACGCTCGGCGTGTCCCAGTCCCTGGGCAGCCTGGCGCGGATCATCGGACCGCTCTGGGGCGGCTGGGTGTTCGACCAGTTCGGGGTACAGTTCCCATTCTTCACGTCGGCGGCGGTGATGCTTCTCGCGTGTGCGCTCAGCGTCGTTGCCTTCAACCGGGTCGAGCTCGGGCCGGCCAGCCCCAGGACGATCAGCGCCTGACGCGCAACGATCTGACCGCCTGCCTCACGTAACCAAGATGGGCCTTGAGACATGACTACGTTCGAACACGAGATCGAAGTCCGCTTCCGCGACTGTGATGCCCTCGGCCATGTGAACAACGCGGTGTATCTGACGTACCTCGAACAGGCGCGCTTTGCCCATTGGCAGCGCCTCACCGGCGTGACCGGCATCCCCCGCAGCTTCATCCTGGCGCGTGTGGAGTGCGACTATCGCGCCCAGGCGACGGCGGGTGAACGCCTGATCGTCCACCTGCGCGTGGCATCCGTGGGCAACTCGAGCTTCACCTTCGAGTACCGAGATCGTGAATGGCCGGACGCGGCAGGTCGTGGCGACGGCGCGGACCGTGCAGGTGATGTACGACTATGCCGCCGCGCGTTCGGTGCGCATTCCGGACGACGTCAGGGCGCGCCTCGAAGGGTGATGGCGTCAACTGCCCCTCTTATCGTTGCCCATCTGCAGGATGACGTGCCGCACCGCCACCCCGAGCCTTCTGGGGTCTGTGCGATCCTTTGGCCGCGTCGCGTTGGTGGCGAAGCCGAGGGTCAGCGTGTCGCCCGCAAGGGGGCACGCCGTCAGCGGCAGCGTGGCCTCCCACTCCGGTGTCGGCACCACGCCTTGATACAGCGAGCACCCGTTCGCCGTGACGGTGAGTCTCGTCGTCGGTTCTACTGCGCGCGCGATCTTGACGCGAATCGCGGACGGCTTGCGTCCGCGCAACGGGACGGTGAGCGACGCGTTGGCCCGCGTCCAGCGGATTAGGTCCTGGCCCATCCTCTCATGCCGCCGGAACCCATGCAGGCGCACCTCCCAGTAGTGCTCGGCGCTGCCCGAGATCAGGTTGAGGTCTTCGGGTGGGGAGGTTGGCCGCTGCACCCGGGCCAGCACCGGGTGCGCATCTGACTCGGCGATCAGGAACACCTCGAGCGAGTTCTGGCCGCGCCGCCACGCGTCGAGGGGCGGGGTGGCGAGCCATCCGGACTTCGACGCCCACGTGCGCGTGACCGCCCGAATCACCCCATTGATGGCGACGGCGACATATGCCGGATCATCCTCCTTGCGCCGGCCGCGCAGGTCACCGCTGACATCGAACGGAACCGAGTCAGCGTCGGGATCGAATTGCGCATACTTCGAGACATGCCGGAGGTCCGTGATCTGAGGACTCGCGGCGATCCGGTAATCGGTGACGGGGTGTCCCACGAGCTCGCCGAAACGTGGAGGCCTGGGGATCCGGTACATGTTGGCGCTGCCAAACGTATCGAGACGTCGGCCCAGCGCCTCGTCGATCGGCGGGCCTTCAGCTCCGTACCGCTGAACCTGTACTCCCTTCGCCAGCGGCGATCCGTTTCTCCGGGCGGGGCGGAGCCGAGACCTCGAGCATCGATGCGCCATCGGTGGGCCAGGAGAGCTGCAGACCGAGGACGTGGGCGGCCGTTGGCGCGATGTCTATGCTCTCGACGTTACGATCGCTGACGCGCTGACCGTGCTCGTTGACCTGTGGAAACAACGACGCAGTCTCGACACCGGCCGGGAACTTGATGAACAGCGGCACGCGCATGATTTCGGCCACGTTCTTGAGCGAGAGGGTTCGGTTCGGCTCGCCCGCCATGAAGGCGACGCCGTGATCCGAGGTGATCACCACCAACGCGCGCTCGTACAGACCGGTCTCCTTCAGCCGGGCGACTACCCGCCCCACCAGCCGGTCGATGAACCCCACCTGCAGCAGGTGACGCTGCTGGTTCTGCGCGAGCTCCCACTCGTCAGTCAATGGGACCTCGCGGAGCGCGCCGGGCAGCGGCGCGAGCGACGAGTTGCGCTGGCCACTCGGCAGGAGCACCCACGGTTGATGGGGCAGCAGGGTGTGAAGGAAGTACAGCGTCGGCTGCTGGTCGGACGCGCTGATACCCTCGATGAAAGTCCCGACGAGTTGCCGCCGATCCTCCATGAAGCGTTTGTCGTGGCTCCTTTGCCACGCACCGGGCGACACATCCATTCCGGCGGCCGCTCCCCGCTTGAAGCCGGCCCACTGCGTCGTCAGGTCGGGTAGCCGCAGACGCTTCTGCAGATCGGGTGTGAGAAACACATAGGCGGCGACGATCGAGAGGTCCGCACCGATCCCGGAGAGCCGCCTGCGCACCGTGTCAGTCGGGTCGACACACAACGACCGGGGGCACATCGCCGTCAGCGACTCGATGACCTCGAACCGGTGCGTTCTGCCGAGGAACGAAAAAAGAGTATCGGGATAATTGCCGGACGTTGGCACCGCGTCCCGTTTGGGGCGGAGCCCCGTCACGATGGCCGGCAGTGCCCACCGGGTGTAGGCGCTCACCGTCGTGGCGTTCCTGAACCACACTCCGTCGTGTGCCAGGGCCGACATACTGGGATACAGGTTCGGATCGATGCTGCGACCCTCGTCGAGCAGCGAGACGAGCGGCAATTCATCAAACACGATCAACACCACGGGAGCCGGACGAATGCCAGCCGTGCCTGGGTCGGCGGGCGCGGACCGCTTCGTATCAGGCACGATGAGGCGGCGGATCCCGGGCTGCTGCGCGAACGCGACAGGCACAATCAGGATGCCTGCCGCCAGCACCGTGAAGAAGCTGCGAACGACCGCGAAGCGGCTGTACGAAATGGCAGCCGCGAGGCCAGCGGCCAGGGCGGGCGCAGCGGCAACCGTCCACGTCGTGACCCCCAGGTGTTTCAGCACCTGCACGGCCACGAGACCCACGAGCACGGTGATAATCGTGCCCGTGGCGAGCGAGCGGGCGCGGGAGCCCAGGCCGCCCGCCAGGCCAATCAATGCGATTGAGGCGAGAGGCGCCACAACGAGCAGCGCCAACAGGAGCAGCAGGATATCGGTCGGCCCGGCGCGATGCGCAACGAAGAACTCAGGGGCGCGACCGAGGATGTCGAGCAGCGGCTGCACGATCGCCACCGCCCACAGCCCCGCCAGATGGAGAGCGGTCACGAGAAGGGAACGCTCACTCTTCATCGTCAGTCACTCGCAGACTCGTTTCTGGGACCGGGCGCCTGCGTGTGCTTCGCGTACCAGCCCATTCAGGACGACCAGGCACGCCACAGTTCCAACCGCTGCACGGTCAGTTTCATTCTATGCGGCCGATGAACCTGCGTCCGACCGTGAGGGTGACGAACAGCCGCACGCGGGCGCGCCGCCGATTTGACTCGCCTCCCGTGCGGCCCTACGCTCGTGACGCAGCGGCCGCCTTCAACCGCTCACGATCCCAGTCCAGCGACAGCATTGACCCAATCGCAATCTCCGCACGCAGCAGACTCGGCTGTAGCGACCGCTCAGTCAGACGCGCTCTATGCGGCCGGTGCTGGCGCCGCGGCGCTGGTGGTCTACGCGCGGACACTCGCGCCTGGGCTCGTTGCCCTACTCGACACGCCGATGTTCCAGTTCATCGGGCGCGTCCTGGGCGTGCCGCACAACCCGGGATACCCGCTGTACGTGCTCCTCACGCACCCGGTATCGCTGCTGCCATTCGGATCGCTGCCGTATCGCATCAACGCCTTCTCCGCGCTACTCGGTGCGGTCGCCGTTTCGCTGGTGTTCCTCATCGCCCGCCGGCTCGGGTGCGGACGGATCGTCAGCCTTGCAGCCGCATGGGGACTCGCGTCCGGCCGCGTGTTCTGGTCGCAAGCGGTCATCGCCGAGGTGTACACGCTGCATGCGGCGATCGTCGCGGGTGTGCTGCTGGCCCTGCTCGCCTGGGGTCAGACGCGCCGTGATGGGTACTTCTTCGTGGCAATTGCCGTGTTCGCCGCGGGACTGGGCAATCACACCACCATCGTGGCGCTGGCGCCGGGCATGGCGACGTATGCGTTGATGACCAATCGCCGGTTTGCAACCCGGGCACGCACGCTCGCGACGACGGCCGCGATTGTCTCGGCAGGCATTCTCCAGTACGCGTTCATCCTCATCCGCTCGCATGAGCCCGGTGTGTACCTCGAATCGCGCGCCACGACCGTCCGAGAGCTGCTGAACGTGATGCTTGGGCGGCAGTTCCAGGACCGCCTGTTTGTTTTCGAATGGCAGGCCGTCATGCGCGACCGCCTTCCGTCGCTCGTGGAGCACGTGCTGGCGCCTGAGCTGACGATCCCCGGCCTGGTGCTGGCAACCATCGGCGCGGTGTGGCTTCTTCGGCACCGGCTCGCCGAGAGCCTGCTCCTTCTTCCCACCCTGGGGATGATCGTGGCTTTCGCGGCGAACTACCGGGTGGTCGACACGCCTGTGTTCCTCATCCCTGGCATCCTCGTGCTCTGGGTCACCGCCGCGGCTGGTGCCGAGCGCGCGGCGCGATTCGCCCGACGGGTGCCCTGGGGAGGCCTCGTGTGCAGCGTGGCCGCGCTGACCGTACCGCTCTGGAATTTCGCGCACAACTACGCGGCGAACGATCGCAGCCGGGACGCCAGTGCCGCCACCCAGATGGATGCGCTGTTCCGCGCCTTGCCGGCACGCAGCGTTCTCGTGCACGAAAATTTTCTCGTCGATCGGCTGGTGATGTTCAAGCTGCTCGGCGACGACTCTGCGAGAGGGCGCGAGATTGAGGTCGCCCCGATCGATCCCGTCATTCTGCGGACGCGATTGGCAGCCGGTTTCGACGTGTTTGCCTTCCCCAATTCGGCCAGGCGGCTCCGTCAGCATGCACTGAATGTCAGCCATCGCCCATTGACGCTGACCGCCGGCCGGTTGCCGGACTTCCTGCTTCGCCTCTCGGATGGCATGGTGGTCGCGATAGCTGTGCCGTCCTTCTACCTGCCACAGTTCGTGGCGAGTGGAGGCGCTGCCTTCACGGCCATCGGCGGACCGCACGACCTGCCGCACACGGCCGGCTCCAATGTTGCGATTACCGGCACTCGCGGCAATCGGGACGGAGCAGTGGTGCGGACTGATTCCGCCGGCATCGACCTGAACATCCCCGCAGGTCCAGAGACGGCGGGCTCAGGAGCCGGCGGCGTATCCGGGATCCAGATCCAATCCAGAGACGGGGAAGCGGCAATCAGACAGGGTTCACGCGACATCGTCAGGACGGCCGGAGGAGCGGCCGTCGCCGTCTGGACACCGCAGGGCCGTCTCGCGCACGCCTTTGTTCTCCAGGCGAGGGAGGCCTTCCGGGTGCCGATTGCGGCAGGGCCGTTGTCCGTGTACTCGCTACGCGGCCTCTGGTCAGGCCAGGAATTACGGTCTGACGGTTGGGCCGACGTCTCCGCGACGATGCGCACTGGCAGCGTGATGGTGCGAGTGCCGCCTGGGGGATCCGCGGTGCTCTATGCCAGCGATGACACACCGCTGTCGCCGCGCGTGATCGACCGCTCGTCGGAGGGTGCCAGTATCGAGATCACACGGTCCGAGGAGACGGCCCGTTCCCTCCGAGCGAGAATTGTGGCGGACGGGGCAAGTGGGGCCGGACTCGACAGCCATGCGAACACATACAGAATCGAAGTTCACGCCCCAGAGGCCGTGACAGTCTCAGCCTTGATCGCGCTCGGCGGCGTTCCCGTGACGGCGATGGGCCGGACAATGCTGCGGACGGGTGCGAAAGCCGCGAGCGTTTTCAGCATCGACACTGCCGGGCTGCTGCGCACGCCGGACGCCGTATCGGAGGTCCTGTTGATGGCCCGCGACGAACAGGCGCAGCTGACGGGGCACGGCTGGTCTGCCGTCGACCACGATCCGGTCGGCGCCTACCGCTGGATGACGGCGCCCGAGGCTCGGCTCGTGTTGCCGATCGCAGGCCCGGCGCCCAAGGGGATCCGGATGCAGGCGAGGCTGGAGAGCCCGGGTGCTGCGGCGACGGTGCGACTGCGTGTGAATCGAACGGAGCTGCCCGCTCAATCCCTCCGAACCGGCTGGCACGCGTACGAGTGGTCGCTGCCACCAGGTTCTGTAGCGCCGGGGACGAACGAAGCGGTCGTGGTCGTGGAGGGCCTGCCTCTCAGAGCAGGCGCGAACGCAGGCGCGAGAGGCGTTGCTGTGAGCGAAGTACGGGTGATGTACTCGGCCCGCTGACGTGCGCTACTTCGGTCTCAGTGCGCGCCCGTTCCACCGGTCGGGGCCTCGTTCAGCAGGTGCAGGTATCGTATGGCTACACCTTGGGTTCGCGACGGCTGTTCGCCCGGACGGGGTGGAACTCTGGTCACCAGCTTGATTGTGAGCTGATCGCCTGCGAGCCTGCAGGGCGCGAGCGGCAGGGTCGTCTCCCATTCCTCGTGCGGAACGACCCCGTCGTAGACGGTGCAGCCGTTGGCTGTCACCGTCAGCCTGGCGGCGGGCTCGACCGCACGGGCGATCCTCAGGCGAAGCGCCGACGGCGCCCGCTCGACGCGGGGGACGGTGACCTCCGCGTCTGCCCGGGTCCACCGGATGATGCCGTGTCCCATCCTCTGGTGCCGGTGAAAGCCGGCCTGGCGGATGTCCCAGTACCTGTGCGGCGGCGCCGGAGATCAGGTTGAGGTCATCCGGCCTCGACGAACGCCGGTGCATCCTCCCGAGCACGGGGCGCCCCGCAGATTCCTCGATCGAGTACACGTCCACCGAGTTCTGCCCGCGCCGCCAGGAATCAAGGGGTGGTGTTCCGAGCCATCCCGATCTGGACGTCCACGTCCGCGTCACCGCTCGGATGACGCCATTCACCGCGATGGCGAGATATGCCGGCCCGGCGGCTTCACTGCGGCCCCGCAGCTCACCGCTGACGTCGAATGGCACCGCGTCCGCGCCGGGGTCGAATGTGTTGTACTGCCACGCGTACCGTACGTCGGCCATCTCGGGACGGTCGACGACGCGGTATTCGGCGGCCGCGTGGCCGACGAGCTCGCCGAACCGGGGTGGCCTGGGGATGTGGTACGTGTTCGCCGCGCCGAACGTCTCGAGACGCCGCCGCAGCACCTCGTCAAGAGGAGGCCCCTCGGGCCCGTACCGCTGAATCGCCTTGCCGGAGTCATATGCGATGCGCTTCTCCCCGCGCGGCGGAGCGGAGACGTCGAGCAGCGATGTTCCATCCGTGGCCCAGGGGAGCCGGAGGCCGAGGACCTGAGCAACCGTCGGTGCAATGTCGACGGTCTCCACGTTTCGATCGCTGACGCGTTGGCCGTGCGGGGTGACGGCTGAAAGCACAGCGGATGTCTCGGTGCCTGCCGGGAACTTGATGACCAGAGGCACCCGCATGATCTCCGGTGCAGTCCCGACCGTGAAGCCGCGAACATTCAGGCCCTTCGTGATCGCAACGCCATGATCGGCCGTGATCACCAGCAGGGCGCGCTCGTACAGGCCGGCCTCCTTCAGCCGCGCGACGACTCGACCCACGACGTTATCGACGTACCCCACCTGCAGCAGGTGGCGCTGCTGGTTCTGCGCGATCTCCCAATCGTCGCCCCGGCGAACCCCACGCATCGCCGACGGCAGCGGCGCCAGCGACGCATTGCGCTGCCCGCTCGGCAGGAGCACCCATGGCTGGTGGGGCAGCAGAACGTGAAGAAAATACAGCGTGGGCTGCTGATCGGACGCGCTGATCCCGTCAATGAAGGCTTGGGCGAATCGCCGCCGGTCGTCCTTGAAACGCTGTTGCACGTGCCGCTGCCACGCACCCGGTGACAAATCCAGGCCGGCGTCCGCGCCAGCGCTGAACCCTCCCCAGTTGGCGGTGAGGTCCGGCAGCTCCAGGCGCTCGTGAAGATCAGGCGTGAGGAACACATAGGCGGCGACAATCGAGAGGTCCCCGCCCATGCCGGTGAAACGCCGGCGGAGTGAGTCCTCGGGGTCCTCACACAACGGCCGAGGGCACATGCCCGTGGCGGCCTCAATGACCTCGAGCCGATGCGTGCGGCCCAGGAACGAGAAAAGCGTGTCAGGGTGGTCCGCTGCCGTCGGAACAGCGTCCGGTCGTGCGCGCCGGCCCGTCAGGATTGCGGGCACCGCCCAGCGGGTGTAGTCGCTCACGGTGGTGGCGTTCCGGAACCACACACCGTCGCGTGCGAGCGCAGACAGGCTCGGATAGAGAGCCGGATCGATGTTCCGATCGGCATCGAGGAGCGACACGAGCGGCAGCTCGTCGAACACCATCAGCACGATCGGCGCCGGGCGAAACCCCGCGGCGGCAGGGTCCGCGGGCGCTGACCGGCTCGTGTTCGGGACGATGAGACGCCGGATGCCTGGCTGGAGGGCAAAGGCGGCCGGGACGATGAGGATGCCCGCCCCGAGCACTGTGAAGAAGCTGCGAAGCCCCGCGAACCGGGTGTACAAGAGCCCCGTCATCACGCCGGCAGCCACCGCCGGCGTCACCGCAACTGTCCAGCGCGTGACGCCCAGCTGCTTCGCCACCTGGACCGCCACCAGCCCCACGAGCATCGCGACGATGGTCGCGGTGACGATCGACCGGACCCTCGGGCCCAGCACACCGGCCGCGGCGACCAGCGCAATGGGCACGAGAGGCGCCACCAGGAGCAGCCCCGCCAGGAGCAGCAGGAGATCGGTGGGCCCGGCACGATGGGCGACGAAGAACTCGGGTGCGCGACCCAGCACATCGAGCAGGGGCTGAACGACAGCTATCGCCCACAGACCCCCGACGTGAAGCGCGGTTACGCGCAGCGGACGTTTACCTGGCATCGCGAGCCACTCTAGCAGCACTCCGCGGGAAAGCCCTCGAGCACGACGGCGAGCTGCCAGCCTGGTTCCGAGACGACGCTCGGCGAGACGTGCATCAACCTGAGTGGCCCCGCCAGGCGCCCCCGGATTTAACGCTTCTGTTACAGGACCGTCGACCTGTTCTTACAGCACGTGCGTATCGTCGGTTCGTGCCTGGACGGCGTGGGGCTGTCAGCCACGTAACGATTGAGGTCTCGATGAATACGCCCGTTCCGGCGCAGCAAGATGTCGAACCCCGCCGCTCGTTGGGATGGCGCCAACTGCCGGGCCCGCGTGCCCGCAGAAGTCGATGGATCTCCTGGCACTACGGGCGCGGCGACCGGGAGGAAACGAGCTGCGCGGCGTGCTGCCTCGGACGTGGGTACCTGTTCCAGCGATTCGCATCGGCAGGCCCCGAGGAAGTCCGAGTTTGCGAGCGCTGCCGACCTGCTGAATCGTCACGCCTCGATCGAACGGCAGCTCATCACCGCCGGATGGCATCTCGTGCGCTTCACGCATGAAGCTGATTGATTGGTACACGGGCAAGGACCAAGGCGGCACCACGGACGAGAAGGTGCCGTTCGAGGTCATGGTTCTCGCGGACGCGGTGCGGACCGGCGTCGGTGATACGTATCTTGTGCTCGCCGGCGCAGGCTGGAACCGCGTCGGGTTCTACCTCGTTGGGTCTTGAACCGTGCATGCCGAGCCCATCGCTCGTGAAGATTCTGTCGTTCGACTCGTGCGCGCAACTCGCGCGCAGCGGCCGTTTGTAGAGGCTACTCCTCTCACGAAGTATTCCGCATCGAGTCGCTTCAAGTCGTATGGCCGTACCGCGGCACGCCGACCCCGTGCTCCAGCATCAGGTCCGCGAGCTGCACTCCGGGGCGGTGGCGATCGGCGACCTGAACGTGGCAGCCGGTGTCAGCAGCACTCATCTGGCACAGCGGTTCAAGGAGCTCATCGGCATCATGCCGAAGCGGCTGGCCCGCACCCTCCGCTTCGCCGCCACCGTGTTCGCGATCAACCCCGCTGAACCAATCGACCGGGCTGACCTCGCCGGTGGCGCAGGCTACTTCGACCAGGCCCACTTCGGCCACGAGTTCCGGGCGTTCACCGGGCTCACGCCGACCCAGTACGTCGAAGTCCGGCGGCGGTTCCTACGCGAACATCCTGGCCACGTGCTGGATAGCTGGCCGTTGCCGGTCGATTGATTTCTTACAAGACCGACAGCTCACGAAACGTTAACTTGGAGGCACCCCAAAGCAGAGGAGGGACCCGTTGGGCAAAGTAGTCATGTACAGCTCGGTGTCGGTAGATGGTTTCATCGCGGACGAGAACGACCAGCCCGGACCGCTGTTCGACTGGTTGCTCAGCGGTGACGTGCCGTTGGACGAGAGCGGCGTCTTGAAGGTGTCGCAGACGTCCTACGACTACATCCGGCCGTACTGGGACCAGATCGGGGCGACAATCGTCGGTCGCCACGTCTTCGACATGACGAACGGCTGGGACGGGACACCTCCGGCTGGGGTCGACCACGTCGTCGTCGTGACCCACCGGGGCAGGCCCGAGGGCTGGTATCCCGAGGCGCCGTTCTACTTCGTCGACGGCATTGAGGCTGCCATGGCCAAGGCGCAGGAGCTCGCGGGTGACCGCGTGGTCGAGGTCGCCGCTGGCGACGTCGGTGGCCAGGTGCTTGCCGCGGGTCTGATCGACGAGGTGCGCATGGACGTCGCGCCCGTCGTGTTCGGGTCCGGCAAACGCTACTTCGGGTCGGTCCACGCGCAACACCTGTTGGAGGATCCTGACGAGGCGATTCAGGGCAACCGGGTGCTCCACCTACGCTATCGAGTGCGCCGTTGACCGATCTGAGCGGGTACGCGAAGAAGCCCACTGGGAACGGTGACACAAGGTCGGACCTCCGGCTGCGTTTGCGCAGGCCGGAGCCGCGATCGACGTGTGGGCATCACACTGGAACGACGACCCGAAACCCTTCGTGTGGACCAAGACCGTCGACGACATCATCACCAAGGTCAAGCGAGGACGGGCCGCCCTCGATCGCGTCACTGAATCCGCGACACACCACTAGCCGGGACGATTTCGGGTGGCGCAGGCGCGTTCAAGCGGGCAGATGCCCCCCATGTTGTGTGAGTGCAACATTGCCCTCCTGATCGCGCCAGCGCTCCAGATCAGGCTAGAAGCGGAACCGCAGTCCGAACTGCATCACGCGCGGTCCCCCGACCGAGTCCGTGATTTTTCCGAAGTCGGTCGCGGCGCCGCCGATCACGTTGTTGGGCAGCGCGTAGTTCACATTGTTGAACACGTTGAAGACATCCCAGCGGATTTCGGCCTTGCGCTCGGCCCCGAGGCCGAAGCTCTTCGCGATGCTCAGGTCCACCCGGCGCTGCCAGAAGCCGCGCAGCACGTTGCGGCCGAGATTGCCGAAGCCCAGGTTGCCGGGTAGCCGCCCGCGGTGGTCGTCGGCGAGCAGAGCACGCTCCTGTTGAACGCCGCCTCCGTCGGATCCGATCCGTGCTGCCGCAGCTCGTCGAGCGTACCGCACAGGCTCGGCCGCCCGAAGCCCAGGCGATAGAGCCCGCCGGAGCCGCGCACGAGGTCGCCGTACTGCGACGCGTTTCCGAGCTCCGGCTCCGCCGAGTAGATCGAGTACGGCAGGCCTGACTGCAGCTGCACGAAGCCCGAGAGCCGGAACCCGCCGAGCATGCCCTGCCCGGGCAGCTCCCAGACGAAGCTGCCGCTGAACCGATGCGGCCGGTCGAAGTCCGACAGCGCGTAGTTCGCGTCGATGTTGCGCTTGTCGCCCTGCACGACGAAGCCTGCGTTCGGCACATCGGGCTTGCCGCCGCCGGCGGTGCTCCCGGGATCCGCCGAGCTCGTGTCCTTCGAGCGCGAGTAGGTGTACGACGAGGTTGAACTGCAGCCCGTTCGACATGCGCCTCAGGCAGGCTCATCTGCAGCGAGTTGTAGATCGAGCGGCCGGTGTTGGCCAGCAGGACCGCCTCGGGGATGTTGAACCCGAGGATCGGCGCGCGCGCCTCGAACCCAATCAAGGCCCCGGCCGCATTGGCCAGGTTGTAGTCGACCATGCCGCCCAGGGACGGAGTTCGGCGAAGCCGAACGCCCTGCCCGACCCCGCGCTCGCGCTCCGTCGCGCCGCGTTGAGCGGGCCGTTCGGGACTGCCCGCCGCGACGTAGGCGTCGTTGAACCGCTTGAAGATGTAGTCCGGCGTGGCCGGGTCGTTGAGGTCGTACCCCTGGTTGAAGGCACGCGCCTCCAGCAGATTCGTCCCTTGCTGCCCGACGTAGCGCACCTCGAGGACCATGTTGCGCCCGAGCTCGCGCTGGACGCCGAAGTTGCACTGCTGGATCGTACGGTGTCTGCAGGTCGCGATCGACGGCGCGGAACTCGAACGTCTCGGCCATGTTGCCGCGTGTCGGCAGCCCCGTCGCCGGGTCGATCGGGTTCGAGCGAGCCGTCGGCGCCGCGCGTCACGTTCGTACCGTCGCGGATCTGGTAGGTTCCGCTCGCGCCGGCCGTCCGGACGATCCGGTTCGGCAGGTACTGATTGAACGGGATAGTTCGGATCCTGCTGCGACCACGCGCGTCACGAGCGGCACGGCGCGGCTCGGGAAGGTGACCTCACTGCTCGCGCAGGAACGGGTAGTTGCTGAACACCGTGTTGATGAAAGCCGCCGACGGGCGATCGTAGAAGATGCCGTAGCCGCCGCGGACGACCCACTTCGTCCGTCGGGCGCCCAGGCGAAGCCCGACGCGCGGCGCGAAGTTGTTCCAGTCCTGCCCCTTCAGCGTGTGTTTGTTGCCCGCCCGCGCGACGCGTCGATCGCCGCGTCGATCGCCGCGAAGCCGGTGTTCTGCACGTTGCTCGGCACGATGAACGCGTTCGACCGGGTTCTCGGAGTTCGTGAGCGCCTCGAAATCGACGTTGCCGATCCGGCCGTTGAGCTTCGGTCGGCCAACCCGAAGAACTCGTAGCGCACGCCCAGAGTTCAGGGTCAGCGTTGCGCCGACGCTTCCAGTCGTCGGCGAGGAAGACGTTGAAGTCATTGAAGCGGAACCGCTTGTCGGTGATGCCGAACTGCGTGTCGCCCTCGGTCGCGACGCCGCGCAGCAGCTGCGTGAAATTGTCGAACTTCTCGAACTCCGTCGCCTGTTCCTCCGGCAGGTTCGTGTCGAACGCGCTGCGCCGGAACTCGCCGCCGATCCGCAGCGCGTGCGCGCCCGCGTCCAGCTCAGGGTGTCGCCGATCGTCCACGTTCGCTGCTCGCGCCTGTTGAACGAGTCGTTTGGCCCGCCGAACGAGAACGGTCCAGCGTGCCGCCGGGCGCCCCGATGTAGTGGCCCGAGCCGCGTGGTCGCGTCGCTGGCGTCGAAGAATTTCGCCGGGTTCGGCACGCCGATCGCTCTCGTTCGTGATGCCGAGGAACTCATCGTCCAGCTGCCGCGATGTTGTTCAGGGAGAACAGGCCGCCGCGCATCTCGTTCACCTTGTTGGCGCCCCAGATCATGCGTGTCGCGACAGCGCGACGGTCATGTTGCGGTCGGCGCGGCGCAGCGTCAATGGCGAGGCCAGGCTCGACGGGTCCGGGAACGGGTCCAAGCCGGGGAAGTTCGCGTAGAACAACGTTCCGCTGAGGCGATGCTCCTCCGTCACCTGGCCGTCGAGCTTCATCGTGTACTGATCCTGCGTGAACTCGGCCGGGACGACGTTGCGCTGGCGGATGAAGGGATTCCCGCCGGTGGAGCCCGCCGCGTTGATGTCGTTGCCGATCACCGCGCCGCCCGCACGCGGCGCCGGGATCAGGAAGTCGCCGGTCACCGGATTTCTGAGGTTGAGCAGGTTCACCGCGACATCGGAGATGCACGCCGTGTCGCTCGGACCTGAGCACTGTGCCTTCGGGATCGACTGGGGAACGCAGGGTTCAGCTGGCGAACGCGTGCCAGCAGGTTCTCGTGCGTCCGCGCGCCGTGGATCAACTGCAGCGCCTGCGGGAGCACGGTGATGCTGCTGGCAGTCGGGCACGAAACCCGTCTCGGCCTGGGTGCGCTGATAGCCGCCAAAGAAGAAGATCCGGTTCTGACGGAGCGGTCCGCCGACGGTGAAGCCTCCTTCGTTCCGACGCGCCTTCGGCTTGTCGATGCCGTCCTTGTTATAGAAGAAGTCGTTCGCGTTCAGCTTTTCGTGCTGGAGGTTGAACAGGGCGTTCCGTGAAGCGCGTTCGAGCCGCTCTGTGTCACGAGCTGGAAGTTCCCGCCGCCGGACCGTCCCGTTGACGCGTCATACAGACTGGTCTGGAGCTTGACTTCCCGCAGCATGTCGGGCGCCGGCGAAATGTTGTCGCTCATCGAACCTTCGTTCGACGTGAGATTCGTGGCGTCGATCCCGTTGAAGAAGAGACTGGTGCTCGTGGTGCGCGTCCCGTTCACCGACGGCGAGATGTTGCCAGTCCCGTTGGTCAGAACGGGCGGCAGGTCGGCGCTGACGCCCGGCTCAGCGGATAGCAAATGTGTGAAGCTCCCCGTCGACGTTGGGATGGCCACGAGCTCCGCCGCCGTGAGACTTCGGGCCGTGGCGGCAGTGGTAGGGGTGAGCAGCATCGCGTCAGCCGAGACCGTGACCGACTCGGAGATCGACCCGACCTCGAGGGTCACCGGGAGCGAGCGCGTCACTGCCGCCTCCACGGTGACGTCGCTGCGGACGAGCCGTCTGAACCCCTCCAGCTCGAAGGTGAGCTCGTACGAGCCGACCGGCAGAACGGGAATGCGCCATTCTCCGGCGTTCCCGGTGACCGTCTGCTGCGCGAGGCCGGTATCACGGCCCCGGGCGACCACCGTGACGCCAGGCAACACCGCGCCGCTGCCATCTACGACGATCCCGGCGAGCGTGCCGGTTGCACTGCCTTGCGCGCTCCCGGGCACCGGCGTCGCAAGCAGTAGCGCCGCAATGCCGAAGGGGAGGGCGGCGGTCCGCACGCGGAAGGCGCGTCGCCCCGCCCCGTTTCCAAGCGACTGCTCTCGAGAGTTCGTGTGTGGCATCGTTATTCACCTCCGCACAGATAGTTGAAAGACGAGCTAACCGGCATCGTTACCTGGCTCCACATCGAGCGACCGCGTGGTAGCCCCCGATTTCCGAAATGAATACTTCTCCGCCGTACGATTCGAGACGATTGCGAGCAGGCAAAGCAGCCGCGCCAGCTGTTGAGCACCACATAAGATTGACTGCCGTCGGTGACGTCGGCGAGACGAACAAGTTACGTTGAAGTTAATTCCAGCAGGCCACGCGTGGCACGGCGCGTGCGGAGCAACAGCACCGCGTCGGCGCACTAGGTCACGAAGCGGGCCTTGGCCACCCTGCCGAACGCGCTCGGCACCGGCGAAAACGAGGTTCAGCCGGAACAGCGGTACACCACGGCTGCCTGTAGGGACGTTCGGCAGGCTGACCAGCACCGTGGGCCGCACGGTGGGGCTGGGCACGAACCGCCAGGCCCAGTTCGCGGTCCGCCTGAACTTTTAATCACCAGCGCGGACACAACATGGGGCGGCTGCTGGTCACAGCAGCCGCCTTTTTTATTCGACGACCAACGGGCTCTGCCGCTGGACGCATCGGAGATTGGCTTGTCCGGACGACCTGTCGTGCCGCGTCGGCGCAGCCAAGCTGGGGCTGAGCGCTGGGCCAGAGTTTACATGGCTGGGGCACGGCAGTCGTGTCGCCGTGACAACGCCCGTCTAGAGTTGTCGTGTTCGACGATTGGTTGGCGTACGCGCCCGCGCCGTGCGCCCTCAACTTCTTCCAGGAGAACGAGTGATGTCTCACATTCAGACACTCGTCGGCCCCGCCATCCTGCACCGCATTGCTTGCGAATACCAGGAGATGCCTGGCCTGAACCTGACCGCGGCTCAGGGGGCGCGGTTGTGGGCGATGCCTCACCCTGAGGTGCTCGAGCTGCTCGACCGGCTCGTCGAGCGTGGTGTGCTGCGGCGCGATTCCGTGGGCAGGTACCTCCGCGCGTAACCTCGCAGCCACAAGCCCAGCAGACTTCCCGCCCGGCTCCGGCGAGGTCACTGCACCGACGGACACCTCATGCGTGTACGCGAACTCGGCCGCAACAGACGGCCCGGCTCGCGATTACCATCCCTGTTGCAGCACGGGCGAGCGAGCCCCTGGCTCAACGGACTCCGTGTACCCCAGTCTGGCCCCCGCTTGGGCCGAGTGGGGTCGACCGCGGGAGCGATTTGCCGATTTGACTCGCCCTGCCGGCCGCCCTACACTCGTCACGATTCCGGCCCGAAACGAAGGACTCCGAACACGTCATGGCTGACAAGAAGGGTTGGGGCACGACCGTGCTCGGGTGGCTGGTCGTACAGGACGAGGAGGCCGGCGCTCGAGACGCCCCTGACGTGCCGTCCAATCAACCGGCGACCCCTCCGGACCCCTCGACCTTTTTCGTGTCACCCCCGCCGGCCTCGCCGAGCGGCCAGGTGGAGTTCGACCAGGTGTTCGAGGCGGCTGGCATTCCCGCCGAGGAGCGCGACCGGGTCACCAAGACCCGCGACTTGCTGGCCGCCCTGCCGGCGGGCACCGACCCGGCGGTCAAGAAACAGATAGTCGAAGCATCGCTCAAGGCCTTCGGCGTGCCCATAGACCGGATTATCGAGACGGGCGCGGCCGAGATCCAGGCGCTCGAGGGCTACATCCGCGTCGGCGAGTCCGAAACCCAGACGCTGCTGCGCGAATCGGAGCTGCGCATCCGGCAGTTCGAAGAAGAGGTCGCACGGATCCGCAGCGTCATGACCGCCCGCGTGCAGGAGCAGCAGGCAGTGGCGCGCGCCTGCAACGACCAGAAGCTCGGCGTGCAGCAGGTGCTCGAGTTCTTCGGCCAGGAGGCGGTCGCACGCGTGGTGCGCGACTCGCCGCGGCTGCACGTCCCCACGGGCGGGTCCGCCGGCGAACCGGCGTGAAGCGCCCACGTATTGTTCTAGAGAAAGGCTGATTGAACATGGGGCTCGTTTCCCGTTTCGGCAATCTCTGGCGCGGCTTCCTGTCGCTCTGGATTTCAGGGGTCGAAAAGCAGCATCCGGAGATCGCGTACGAGAACGCCATCAACTCGATGGTCGAGAAGTACACGCGCCTGAAGACGGCCACGGCGGCCATCATCCGGCGCCGCGAAGACGTCAACGCGCGCGTACAGCAGACCACGAAAGATCTCGCGCAGACCGAGGCCGAGCTCGGGGCCGCGCTCGAGACCGGTCAGGACGATCTCGCGCTCGTGCTGATCCAGAAGAAGAACCAGCTGGCCGCCGACATGGCGGAGATGAAGGCGGAGCTCGACACCGCGCAGGCGGACGCCGACAGCGCCAAGAACTCCCTCATCGGCGTGCAGAGTGAGATCCGGAAGCTCAAGGCCGAACGCGACTCCATGCTGGCGAAAATGCAGTCGGCGCAGGCCCGCATCCGCATCCAGCAGCAGCTCGATGGACTGTCGGTCGAAGCCGATGTCAAGGCGCTCGACAACGTGCGCGAGCACATCAAAACGACCATCGCCGAGGCGAACCTTGGATCGGAGCTGGCCGGGACGTCGCTCGACGGGCGGCTCGCGGCGCTCCGCAACCAGGTCGGCGACGTGCAGGCGCGGCAGCAGCTCGCCGAGCTGAAGGCCAGGAAAGCCGCGGCCGGCCAGAAGACGATGTGAGGCGGGTTCGAATCAAAGGCCATCATGAAACTGACCCCATTTGCCAAGCTCTTCATCACGTTCGTGATCGTGGCCGTCGTCGGCTACGCGTTCTGGCACTACAAGGGCCAGGACGTGCGCCGGTGGGCGGTCGGGAGGAGCGAGGGTGCGGCCGGCGGCAGCGGCACGCCGGTGTCGTCCTCGGACTTCGAGGCGCTCAAGAATGCACCGCCAGACCCGGGCCGCAACTCCGGGGCGGCCGGGGTGACGCAAGCGGCGCTGTCCGGGTCCGGCAAAATCGGCCGTCCGCTGGTCGTGGCCATCAACACGTGGGCGGGCCACGCACCGGGCATCGTGGTGAACGGCGGCCTCGACCCGGGAGCCCAGTCGGGGTACGCGAAGCGCTACGGGTTCGCCGTGAAGTTCGTGCTGATCGAAGATCCGGCCGCGAAGCTGGCGGCGTTCCGCAAGGGCGATGTCGACGTGATGTGGAACACAGTCGACAACTGGGCGCGCGAAGCGTCGATCCTCAGCGAGCAGAACCAGAAGGCGCGGTCGATTCTGATGCAGGATTGGTCCCGGGGCGGAGACGGCATCGTCTCGCTCGCGAGCATCAAGTCCGTCGAGGATCTGAAAGGAAAGCGGATTGCGTGTACGCAGTTCACGCCCTCGCACTTCCTCCTGCTCTACCTGTTGACGCAGTCCGGCCTGTCGCCCGAGGACCGGGCGGCCGTCGAGAAGAACATCATCTTCACGCAGGACGCCCCGGCCGCGGCCGCGATGTTCAAGGCGCGCCAGGTGGATGCCGCCGTCACCTGGGAGCCGGACCTGTCGTCCGCCGTGACCGCCCGCGGAGACGAGGCGCACGTGCTCGTATCGACCACCGCCGCCACCAACATCATCGCCGACACGCTCTGCGCGAGGCAGGACGTCATCGATCAGTATCCGGAAACCGTGCGCGATTTCGTCCACGGCTGGTTCGACGGCATCGAGATGATGAAGGCCGACCCGGCGTCCGCCTATGCGGTTGTCGGGAAGGCACTGAAGCTCGATACAGAGACCGTGTCTGGCATGCTCTCCGGTCTGAAGCTGACGCCGTACGCCGACAACGCCCAGTTCTATGGCCTCACGGGAGGCAAGGCGCACTACGAGACGCTATTCGATACGGCGTTCGTGATCTGGCGCAAGAAGGGGCTGGTGACGAGGGCGGTGTCGGCTAACGACTGGGCCGACACGCGGTTCCTGGCGGCGCTGGCGTCCGCCTACCCGGGCCAGAAGGTGCAGGAAACGGCGCTCGCGGCCAGGTCGCCGTCCTCGAACGATCGCGCGATCATCAACAAGCAGATCCAGATCCACTTCACGCCGGGCTCCGACGAGATCATGCCGGGCTCGTACTTCGTGCTCGATGCGCTCGGCGAGACGATGACGTCGTTTGGCAACACGTATCTGCGGGTCGAGGGCAATACGGATTCGACCGGTTCGCCGAGCGGCAACATGACGCTGTCCGAGCGTCGCGCGCTCGCCATCAAGAACTACATCCTCAAGAGCTTCCCGGGCATGCCGGCGACGCGGTTCCAGACGATCGGCCGGGGTGCGAGCAATCCGATGGCGCCGAACACCACCGAGACCGGACGTCAGCTGAACCGCCGCACGGACATCAAGGTCGTGCTCGCGACGGAGGGGTAGACGTCCAGTTCGATGAGACGCCGGGAACTGTTCGAGTTGCGCGAGCCGCTGTCGCCTCGCACGGCGCTGCTGCTTGGGCTCGTGGCGCCAACGGTGGTCCTCGGCGGGTGGTGTCTGCTCACGTACGGCGGGTTTGCACCACCTGACTTCCTGCCCTCGCCGAGCGAGGTCGTCCGCGGCACGCTCCAGCTGTTCATCCAGTACGACCTGCTGAACGCGATCCTCGTTTCGACGCGCCGCATCGCCATCGCGTTCGTGCTCGCGTCCGCCGTGGCGCTGCCCCTCGGCGTGCTGATGGGCGCCTTCGAGCCCATCAACCGCATCTTCGAGCCGATCGTGGCGCCGCTCCGGTACATGCCGATTTCGGCCTTCATCCCGCTCCTGATTCTCTGGTTCGGGATCTACGAGAAACAGAAGATCGCGTTCCTGTTTCTCGGGGTGTTCGTGTACCTCCTGCCGGTAGTGGTATCCGCCATTCGCGCGGTGCCCGAGGAACTGGTGCAGACGGCGCGCACCCTCGGCGCCACCAGGGCGCAGGTCGTGCGGACGGTGCTGCTGCCGCCCGCTCTGCCCGAGATCTTCGATTCGTTCCGGGTGATGAACGCCATCTCCTGGACCTACGTGATCCTCGCCGAGGCGGTGAACCCTGAACACGGGCTCGGATACATGGTGGAGCTCGCCCGCACGCACCAGAAGGCCTCGTGGTCGTTCGCCGGCCTGCTGGTCATCGGCGGCATCGGGCTGCTGACGGATGTCCTGATCCGGATGATCTCGAGCGCGCTCTTCCGGTGGCGGGAGAAGGCATGAGCGAGGGCGCCGCGAAGGGGACTCCGCAGGCCGGCGAGCCCGGCACCGTCGCCGTCACCGTTGCCGATCGCGGTGCGGCCGCGCCGCCTACCTACACGCCCCGCCCCGCGGCGTCCACGCCGACGCTGCGGGTGAGCAACCTCTCGGTGACGTATCGTGATCGCTCCGGGCGCGCAACAGAGGCCGTGCGCGACGTGTCGTTCGAGATTCTCAACAAGCCCGACATCGGTGAGATCGTGGTGTTCCTCGGTCCGTCCGGCTGCGGAAAGTCGACGATCCTCAAGGCCGTCGCGGGCCTGCTCGCACCGACGAAAGGTGAAGTGCTGCTCGACGGCACGCCCGTGACGGGCGTCGGCCGGGAGCGGGGAATGGTGTTCCAGGCCTACACCTCCTTCGGCTGGCTGACCGTCCGCGATAACGTCGAGTACGGCCTTCGGCTGCAGGGCGTGCGAAAGGCCGAACGGCGGGAGCGCTCCGATCACTACCTGAAGGCCGTCGGGCTCGAGGAGTTTGCGGATCGCTACCCGAAGGATCTCTCAGGCGGGATGAAGCAGCGCGTGGCGATCGCTCGCACGCTCATCAATCGCCCGCGGCTGGTGCTCATGGACGAACCGTTCGGCGCGCTCGACCCGCAGACGCGATGGGGCATGCAGTCGCTCCTGCTGGACGTGTCGCGCACCGAGGACAACACCACCCTCTTCGTCACCCACGATGTGTCGGAAGCCGTGTATCTGGGCGACAGCGTGTACGTGCTGTCGAACCGCCCCGCGCGCATCCTGCACCGCGTCGACGTGCCGTACTTTCCCGTGCGCGACGCCGCCCTGAAGTCTGCCGCCGAGTTCCGCGTCGTCGAGAAACAGCTGCTCGACCTGCTCTACGCGCCACAGCCGCGCGCCACGTAGAATGTGACCGTATGAGCGCGCCCGAAAAGCCGTCCTCGGCGGGGCCGCAGCCCCAGGCGGCACCGGCCGCGGCCAGGCCCCGGAGCGCCATGGCGTCGGCCCTGCGCGAGACGGCGACCGATCTGGCGAGCAGTGCCCTTTTCGGCAAGCGGCCATACTTGAAACTGGCGTTTCGGAACCCCTACAACCTGTCGCTCTTCGTCGGAGCACTCGCTGCCGCCGGCATCACGCTGAACCCGGTCCTGGCGATTGCCGCGCTCGGCGCCGAGGCACTGTGGCTGCTCTATGCGCCCGATTCGGCACGCCTGCAGCACCTGCTGTGGGACCCGAAGTTCGATCAGATCCGGAACGCGCTGCTCGAGCAGCAGCGGGCGGAGCGCATGACGACGCTCGAGGAGGAGGTGCGTGCGCGCGTGCAGCGGCTCGTGGATCGTCAGCAGGAGATTCGCCGCCTGGCGGCGCAGAACCCGTCGTTCACCGGCGACCTGCTCCGGGGCGAGCTCGTGAAGACCGACAAGCTGGTCGACGCCTTCATCGACCTGGCCGTGACCTGCTCGCGCTACGAGCAGTACCTCGTCACGGTTGATGTGGTGGCCGTCGAGCGCGAGCGCGGCCGCTGGGAGACGACCATCCGGACGGGGGAAGGCGCCGGACCTGGAATCGACATCGCCAAGCGCAATCTCGCCATCCTCGGCAAGCGGCTCGAGAAGGTGCAGGAGATTCGGCGCTACCTCGACGTCGCACGCGGCCAGCTCGATCTAATCGAGAACTCGTTCCAGTTGATCGGGGATCAGATCGTGACCATGCAGTCGCCGCAGGAGCTGTCCGGGCAGCTGAACGATCTGCTGACTGGCGTCGAATCGATCGAGCAGAGCGCCGCCGACACCGAGCGGATGCTCAACTCATTGGGGATCACAACGTGAGCGAGGCCCGCGTCCTTCCCTCGTGGGCCGACGACCTGCGCCGCCGCTACCTGCGCGGCGAATCGGCCATGTTCATCCTCCATGGCAACGTCTACGACACCATCGTCCAGCAGCAGCGCCTGCTCGGTCTCACGGCTTTTCTCTCCGAGGTGCTGCTCAGAGACAACAAGGACGCGATCGCGGTCTACAACCTCTCGACGGGTGTCCGGTTTGCGAAGATGCCCGCCTCGCCGGCGGTGGGGATAGACGACGTGCTGCTGGCCTCGCCGAAGGAACGCGTGCTCGCGGCGCTGGAGCGGCTGCTCGTCGGATCAACCCGCACGGCCGTCATCCTCGAGTACGCCGACACGCTGGCGCCTTCGGGCGATCCGTCGTTTCAAGCCGACGGCGACCGCGCCGCCATTGTCACGCTGCACCGGTGGTCGTTCCTGCCCGAGATCGAGCGGGGTGACAACGTCGTGCTCCTCGTGACCGAAAACCTGGCCGAGCTCTCGCCGAAGCTGGTGTCGAACCCGAAGGTGGCCGTCGTCGAGGTGCCCATGCCGGACCGGGAGGCCAGGCGTGCGGCCGCGAAGCTTGCGGACCCGATGCTCCGGGACAGCGACGCGGATCACTATGCGGACCTGACCGCCGGCCTGAAGGTCGTCCAGATTGCGGCCATCCTCGCGCCCCCGCCCGTGGCGGAAGAGGATCGCGCCGCACGCGAGACGCTCATTGCCGGCATACTCGGCAGCACGCCGGATGCCGCGGAGCGCGCGCACAAGCTGGCGGCCCTGACGACCGGCCTCGGTCGCGACGAGCTGCTGCAGCTGCTGGCCCCGGGTGCGGCGCCGCCGGATCCGGGCACGGCGTCCGCCGATCGCGCACGCCGCGAGGCCGACCGGCTGATCGTGCGGCGCAAGCGCGAGATCCTCGAGCGCGAGTGCTTCGGCCTGGTCGAGTTCGTCGAGCCGCAGCACGGCTTCGACGTGGTCGGCGGCATGGAGGAGGTCAAGAAGGACCTGCTCGTCATTGCCGAGAACATTCGCGAAGGGCGCACGAGCCGTGTGCCGATGGGGATGCTGTTCACCGGCCCGATGGGCACGGGCAAGACGTTCGTCGCCGAGGCGTTCGCGAGGGAATGCGGCCTCCCGACCGTGAAGCTGAAGAACTTCCGGTCGAAGTGGGTGGGCGCGACGGAGGGGAACCTCGAGAAAATCCTGACCGTCGTCAAGGCGATCGGCCAGGTGGTGATCATCATCGACGAAGGCGACCGTGCCTTCGGCAACACCGACGGCGATGGCGACGGCGGCACCTCCTCGCGGGTCATCGCCCGCATCAAGGAGTTCATGTCCGACACGTCGAACAGGGGCCGCATCCTGTTTCTCGTGATGACCAATCGTCCCGACAAGCTGGATGTGGATCTCAAGCGGGCGGGGCGGCTGGATCGGAAGATCCCGTTTCTATACGTGCAGACGCCCGAGGACGTTGAGCAGGTGGTGGCGGCGCAGGTCAGGAAGAACCACATCGCAACGACGGTGGACTTCACCGCGATTCGAGCCGAGTTCTCGACCCGCCTGGTCGGCTACAGCAACGCCGACATCGAGGCGGTGATTCTGCTGGCCAACGACGATGCGGCCCGCCAGGATGGCGGCAGCGCTTCGGTGAGCGCGGAGCACTTCATCCGGGCTGCCTCCGACTACTTCCCGAGCCGCGACGAGGAGTTGCTCGAGTACATGGAGCTGCTGGCGGTGTTCGAAGCCTCGAGCCGGCGGCTGCTGCCGCCGAAGTACGCCTCGACCAGCCCGGAAGCCCTCGACGCGCGCCTGCGGCAGCTGAGGGCGATCGTGGGCACCCGGCGATAGGACGATAAGAGAAGCTGCGACTGCTCTGCGCAATGGCACTCGAGAACGGCACCACGCTCGGACCGTATGTGATCCGCGCCGCGCTCGGCGCAGGCGGGATGGGCGAGGTGTATCGAGCGCACGATGCCCGGCTCGGGCGTGATGTTGCCGTCAAGGTGCTGCCGTCTGCCATGTCGCGAGATCCCGAGCGGCGGGAACGCTTCCAGCGAGAGGCGCGGGCCATCGCGGCGCTCAATCACCCGCACATCTGCGCGATTCACGACGTGGGCGAGCAGGACGGGATGGATTTTCTGGTCATGGAGCTGCTGGCCGGGGAGTCGCTCGCCGAGCGCCTGGGGCGCGGGCCGCTGCCCCACCCCGACGCCGTGGCCGTTGCCTGTGCAGTGCTCGACGCGCTGGCCGTCGTGCACGAGCGCGGCATCGTGCACCGCGACCTGAAGCCGGCGAACATCTTCCTGACGCCGCACGGCGTCAAGCTGCTCGATTTTGGCCTCGCGCGCGGGGCGGAGCACGCCGACAACGCTGCGACCGCGATCACCCGTGAAGACGTCGTGCTGGGCTCGCCGCGGTACATGGCGCCGGAGCAGCTGAGAGGTGGCGCCGTCGATCATCGAACCGACCTGTTTGCGGCCGCTGTCGTGGTCTACGAAATGCTCGCCGGGCGGCCGCCCTTCGACGGCAGGACCACGATCGAGCTTGCGCACGCGATTGCTT
This sequence comes from Vicinamibacteria bacterium, assembly GCA_963763095.1. GTDB lineage: Bacteria > Acidobacteriota > Vicinamibacteria > Vicinamibacterales > JAENWD01 > CAVUCH01. The sequence goes on along the minus strand of CAVXNR010000006.1, from coordinate 255,780 downwards.
ATGAAGCCCCGGCACACTTGCCGCCGGGCACCGCGACCGAGCGGTGTGAGGCGGCCCTGCTGTCGGCGCTTGCAAAAAACCCGGCCGACAGGCCGATGTCCGCGAGCGCGTTCTCCGCATCATTGGCGGGGGATGAGGCGTCGACCCCGTCCAGGGTGGCGACCGCTGAGAGCCGGCGGATGCTGACGCGGATCATCGTGCTGCCCTTCCGGCTGCTCAGGCCCGACCCGGACACCGACTTTCTCGGGTTCAGCCTCGCCGATGCCATCTCCGCCTCGCTGGCGGGCCTCGATTCCATCGTGGTGCGCTCGAGTCTGACCGCCATGCAGCTGGCCGGTGACACGCCGAACCTGCGCGCCCTCGCCGATCAGGCAGCGGTCGACGTGGTGTTGACCGGCTCGCTGCTGCGCGTCGGCTCGCAGGTGCGTGTCGCGGCGCAGCTCGTGGAGGTGCCGCAGGGTTCGCTGCTGTGGTCACACACGATTCAGGCGCCGGTCGAAGACCTGTTTCAGCTCCAGGACTCGATCACACACGCGATCGTCTCGTCGCTGCACGTTCCGCTCACCAGCAGAGACCAGGGCGACCTCCGCAGCGACGTGCCCTCGAGCGCCGAGGCGTACCAGCTCTATTTGCGTGCGAACCAGCTCATGACCGAAACCGGTCGGTGGCCCGAAGCGCGCACTTTGTACGAGCGGGCCGTGCAGCTGGACCCCGGCTACGCGCCGGCATGGGCGCGGCTCGGGCGTGTCCTGCGGGTGCTGTCGAAGTACGGCGGCCCCGATCCCGAGGCAGACCTCGTGCGGGCGGAACGCGCGTTCGAACGCGCGCTGGCGCTCAACCCCGGGCTCACCATGGCTCACCACCTGTACTCGCACCTCGAGGTGGAGCTCGGGCGCGCCAGCGAAGCCATGGTGAGACTGCTCACCCGGGCGCGGGCACGGCGGCACGATGCCGACCTGCTGGCGGCGCTCGTGACAACGTGCCGCTACTGCGGGCTGCTCGACGCATCGGTGGCGGCCTACGAGCATGCCCGTCATCACGATCCCGGGGTGCGCACGAGTGTCGCGTACACGTTCTATCTGAAGGGCGAGCACGCCCGCGCGACCGACACTGACGTGGATCTCCACAGCTTTGCGTCCATCCTCTCGGCTTGCCGGCTCGGTGACCGCGCGCGTGCGATCGCCGCCCTGCGCGATCTCGAGCGGACCGCGGCGTACGACAACGCGCGGCTCCTCGCGGTCACTTACCGGGCGGCGATGGAGCGGGGGCCTGAGATGCGCGACGCCACACGCCAGCTGCTGGCGAGCAGCTTCCGTGACCCCGAAGGCGTGTACATCCTGGGGATGTATCTCTGTGAGGCCGGCGAGCTGGACCTGGCGCTGACGGCGCTCGACGTCGCAGTGAGGGGCGGGTTCCACTGCCCGTCGTCCATGCGCACGGACCCGCAGTGGAGCGGGGCAACCGGCTCGCCGGAGTTCGCGCGACTGCTCGCACTCGTCGACGCCCGCCACCAGCGGGCACGCGAGGCATTCGAGGCCGCCGACGGTCCAGAGATTCTCGCGCAACACGCCTGACTTCCCGCTGAGAGTAGGCCGCTAGATTCAGTCCCGGCGGATCGCAATCGCCCGGTCGGTCCTGACGCCTTGACCTTCTACACGTGACGCGTTATGTGTAGAAGCTGGAGGTATCACCCGGATGGCGACGCCGAGATCCGATATTCCCCAGGGCACGCTCGACCTGCTCGTCCTCAAGGTCGTCGCGCCAGCCCCCCTTCATGGCTATGGCATCGCGCAACGGCTGCAGCAGCTGTCGCGGGACGTCGTCCAGGTGCAGCAGGGGTCGCTCTATCCGGCGCTGCACCGCCTCGAGAATCGCGGCCTGCTCGCGGCGGAATGGAGGCCGTCCGACACCGGGCGTGAAGCCAAGTTCTACAGCCTGACCCGCAAGGGTCGCCGGCAGCTGGCGGCCGAAGAATCCGGCTGGCGGCGGCTTGCCGAAGCGATCGGCCTCATTCTCGCGAATGCCGAAGGAGAGATCACATGACCTGGCTCGGTCGGCTGGTGCGGCGGACGCGCGCGGAAGCAGAGCTGGCAGCGGAACTGCGGGATCATCTCGAGCGCCGGGTGACGGATCTCGTACAGGGAGGGATGGAGGAGCCCGAGGCGCGCCGCCTCGCCGGGCTCGAGCTGGGCGGCATCGAGCAGCTGAAAGAAGACTGCCGTGACGCCCGCGGCACGCGTTGGGCGCACGACCTTGCCCACGATCTGCGGTACGGCGTCCGTGTGCTGGGCCAGACGCCAATCTTCACTGCTGTGGCGGTCCTATCACTGGCGCTCGGCATCGGCGCGAACTCCGCCATCTTCTCCATGGTCAACGGGCTGTTGCTGCGAACGCTGCCCGTGCAGGACCCTTCCCGGCTCGTGCTGCTGGATGGCGGATCGTGGACCAATCCGCTCTGGGAACAGGTGCGCGACCGTCGTGCGGCATTCGCCGAGGGGGCCGCGGCGTGGGGCACGGAACGCTTCGATCTCGCTCGCGGCGGCCAGTCGGAGTTCGTGGACGGCCTGTACGCGAGCGGTGGCTACTTCGAGACCCTCGGCGTGCGCGCGATCCTCGGGCGTACGTTCACGCCAGCTGACGATCGACGCGGCGGCGGGTCTGACGGTCCGGTGGCGGTCATCAGCTACCGGTGGTGGCAGGCCCGGTTCGGCGGCAATGCCGACATCATCGGACGCCCTCTCTCGCTGAATCGCACGCGCTTCACGATCATCGGCGTGACGCCGCCCGGGTTTCTCGGGCCTGTCGTGGGTCGCGGGTTCGACGTCACCGTGCCGCTCGGCACCGTCGACCTCTTCCGGGACGGTCCGGAAAACGCCCTCGACTCGCGTTCCTGGTGGTGGCTCGACATCATGCTGCGCCTGAAGCCTGGCGAAACAATCGAGGAGGCGACTCGCGCGTTGCGCGGGTTGCAGCCGCAGATCCGGGAGGCGACGATGCCTCAGGACTGGCGGGTTCAGGACCTGGAATCCTACCTGCGGGACGGGTTCACCCTCGTCAGCGCTGCCGCTGGCCCGTCGGAGCTCCGGAAGGAGTACGAGCGGCCGCTGCTGACCCTGATGGCGGTGGTGGGTCTGGTGCTGTTCATCGCGTGCGCAAACATTGCCAACCTGCTGCTGGCCCGCGCCACGGCGCGCCGACACGAGCTGGCCATGCGCCGCGCACTGGGAGCGTCGGGGTTCCGTCTGGCGCGGCAGCTGCTCGCCGAAAGTCTGCTGCTCTCCGCCGCGGGCGCCGTGGTTGGCCTGCTCTTCGCCCGGTGGGGTACGAGCCTGCTGGTCTCCCAGCTGTCCACGTTCCGCGCGGTCGTCACGCTCGACGTGCCTCTCGACTGGCGCGTGCTGGCGTTCACGGCGGCGGTCACGATCATGACCGCGCTCGTCTTCGGCATCGCGCCCGCGCTCCGCGCAGCACGCGTGGATCCGAACGATGCCCTCAAGCAGCAGGGCCGCTCGCTCACAGGAGACGGCCGGAGAGGTCTGGCGACCGCGTTGGTCATCGCACAGGTGGCCCTCTCGCTCGTCCTGGTCGTAGCAGCAGGCTTGTTCGTGCGCACTTTCGCGACCCTCGCGACCGTGGACATCGGGTTAGACCGTGATCCCGTCCTCATCGTCACCGTCGATGCACAGCACAGCAAGATCGAGCCAGCCGACCGTGTGGCGTTCTTCGAACGCCTGCGCAAGGCCGCCGCAGCAGTGCCCGGCGTCGCCCACGCGGGGGCGTCCTTTCTCACGCCCGGGAGCGGGATGGGCTGGAACAGCTCCTTCGAGAGCCTGGACACCGCTGATCTCCCCGAGCAGGAGCGCGTCGTGTGGTTCAACGCCGTGAGCGCTGGCTACTTCAAGGCGCTTGGAACCGTGGTGCTCGAGGGCCGCGACTTCACCGACGGCGATCGGGCCGGAGCGGCACGCGTCGCGATCGTCAACCAGGCATTCGTGCGCAAGTACATCAAGGGGCCGAACGCACTCGGTCACATCCTCACGCGCGAAGGTCCGCCGGGCAGTCAAAAGACCCAGTTAGAAGTCATCGGAGTAGTGGAGGACGCGGTGTACCGATCGCCGCGGGATGGAAAGCCGCCGACGGTCTATCTGGCCCTTCAGCAGCGCTCGGAAGCGTCCGGCGAGCCCGCGATGGCTTCCGTAAATATCGTCGTGCGCGCGGCGGGCACGGGATCGCCGATGCTCCTGTCGAAGAGTCTGGCAGACGTGCTCGCGAGAGTCGATCCGTCCGTCTCGCTCACCTTCCGGCCGCTTGCCGAACAGTTCGACGCGCTCTTCGTCCGGGAGCGGTTGGTGGCGGTGCTTTCGGCATTCTTCGGTGGTCTGGCGCTCCTCATGGCCGCGATCGGCCTGTACGGCGTAACCGCCTACGCCGTCAGCTGCCGCCGCACAGAGATCGGCGTGCGGATGGCACTCGGCGCAGACGCCGGGCGTGTGGTGCGCCTGGTGCTCGGGCGCGTCGCCTGGCTGGTAGGTGCCGGGGTGGCCGTCGGCCTGGTGATCAGCCTGTGGGCCTCCCGGTTCGTCAGCAGTCTCCTCTACGGGCTCGAGGCGACCGACGCCACCACACTGACAGGTGCGGCCGCGGTGCTCGCGACTGTCGCGGCGCTCGCGGCCTGGCTGCCGGCGCGGCGCGCCGCACGCATCGATCCCGCAGAGGTGCTGCGCAACGGGTGAACTAAACCCGCGATTCACTTGTGTAGTCATGTGGGGCAGGCCTTCAGGCCTGCTAGCGCGCACCGATTTGCAGGGCTGAAGCCCTGCCCCACATCAAGGCTGAAGCCCTGCCCCACATCAGCGGTGCGGGACACCACAAGCGAGCACTGGGTTTAATCGCAGGGCGGCGGCCTGCCCGGCATGTTGAGGCACGGGAGGGTGCGATCGCGCGCGTCAGATACGCAGGAAAATCTTTCTCCGGTACATCCAGGTACAAGATGCCCCAGAACACGAGCAGCACGGCGGCGCCCCGCAGCACGGGCTCGAACGGCGTCCCGAGCACCAGGAACGGCGCACGTCCAAGATGTCTGACGAGGGCCGCCGATACGAAGTGCTCGAGCGTCCAGCTCATGACGTAGATGGCGATTGAGTTGGCGCCAATCACCAAGAGCGGGAAGGCCCACCGCTTCCACCCCTTCACCTCGACGAGCGCGTAGAACGCCGCGAGCATCAGGAGGATCAGACCACCGCTGTACAGCGTGTACGAGGAGGTCCAGATCCGCTTTACGATCGGGTTGATGTGCAGCCACTGGAGCACGAGGCCGCCAAGCGTGAGAGCCACACCCGATAGGACGAGGCCCTTCAGCTTCTCCGTCATCGAGCGCGAGGTCTTCAGCCACATACCCGACCACATCCCGAGCACCATCGTCGCGAGCGTGGGAATGAAGCTGAGCGTCGACCAGCCGCCCTCGTTGAAACGGAACGGCGCCTCTCGCGGGAACAGGTTGAGGAACCACACGTCGAACGCCCACGAGAGATTCGAGTTCTTGTTGAAGTGCGCCAGGAAGCCGGAGTACAGGTGGGGCCAGTCCGCTGGAACGCCCACGCTGGGGTAATCGAAACCCGCGGGGGGCAGCGGATACAGCGCGAATGCGGCCCAGAAGCCCACGAGAATTGCGACGAACACCGCCACCTGCGCGCGCACCGGTGCGAACGCGATCAGGAACAGGAACGTGTACCCGAGCCCGATCTGGGTGAGCGTGTCCTCGAACGTCCAGTAGGTCTGCGGATGCCTCATCGAGCGAAGGAAGATGCCGAGCAGGATCAGCATCAGGCTGCGCCAGACGGCGTGCCCCAGCATCTTCTGAAAGCTCTCGCCCCTGCCCCTGCGGCTCGCGATGGAGAACGGGAGGGAGGCTCCGGCCAGGAACGAGAAGCCAGGCTGAATCAAGTCGTGCAGCGAACACCCCTGCCACGGCACGTGCGTGGTGTTGAACGCCACCCACCCCCAGAAGCGGCTCGCGGGAAATGCGTCGTGGAGCGTCCACAGCTGCATCGCCTCGGCGAGCATCAGGAACATGACAAACCCGCGGAACACATCGATGGAGAGGACTCGCGTCACGGCAGGCGCCGCAGCAGTGGACGGATGGGATAGGGACGCGGTTACAGGCCCGGTCGCGCTCGGCATCATGCGGGCATTCTACTCTTGGAGCCGCGGCCGCCGGGTGGCTCGAGCGGGAACCGCGATCTCGACCTGAGCCAATCGCGCCGCCTTCTGCGCATCGAGCGGCAGGAGGCATTCATGCGACGACGAGATCGAGTGTTGCCAAGCAAAGGGCTGTTGAATGCCGACCGCTAGCCTAACGGGGTGCCGCGGCCGACACCCACGTCTCCACGAGGGCGAGTGAAGGTCCGCCTCGCGTGCGGTACGCGTCAGCGAACCGCGTCATCCGCGCGTGGTCCTGCTCAGGGCTCACAATCGGCTCGCCATTGGTAAACGCCTCGTACAACACCAGCAGTCCGAGCGCGAGCAGCGGCTCGTCATCGATGTTCGACTTGAGGACGTCTTCAACGGCTTCGAGCCCCTCGACGTACCGCCCCGCTGCGATCGCGGCTGTCGCGAACCGGCGGTTCAACTCGGCGTCTTCCGGCCACCGGGTCCGGGCCGAATCGAGCACCTGGAACGCCTGGTCGCCGCGGCCCTGTCGCAGCAGCGCTTCCGCGAGCAGTACGTGCACATCGACGGAGTCGTCCAACCGGATCAGGGCCGTTTGCCATGCGCCGGCCGCCTCGCGATCCTTTCCGCCCGCCGCGTAGCACGCGCCGAGGTAGACCATCGCCGGGTAGAAGTCGGGCGATGCCCGGAGCGCGTCGCGGAACTCGTTTGCCGCATGGTCCAGTTGCTGTCGGGCGAGCAGGGACAATCCTTTCAGGAAGGCGGCGGCTGCGGGCGCCTGGGGCTTGATGGCATCCGGCACGAGGAGCTCGCGTGTGCCGGTCGTCCGCGCCTGGGCCAGGAGCTGCTGGATCCCCGGGGCGGAGGCATCCGGCCGCGCCGCGACGCGGTCGAGAAACGCTCCGAGCACGCGCGGTTCCAGCACCCGCGACACCGCGAACTGTGGCATGCCGCCCGCCGCGCGCGCTGCCAGGCGTGCCGGAACCGTCCGTGCGGCGGCTCCCCCCGCCAGCAGCGATGCCCCCTCCGCCGCGTGCGTGGCTCCAGCGATCTCGAACGTGCGACGCATGTGCCCCAGAGTGTCGCCGCCGGAGGAAACCGTCGCGCGCGCCACATATCGTCCCGGCGGTAGCAGCCGCACATCGGCCACGCCCTCCGCGAGAACGGTGCCGCGCTCCCGGTTCACCGAGACGTTCGCAGTCGACTCCACGAGTGCCGGGCCGTCTGCGGTGGAGGCGATCTCGAACACGACATCCGTGCCTTCGAGCGAATCGCCCGCACCCGCAAGATCGAGTTGCAGTCCCAAGCGGTCGTTCTGGCCGACGCCTTCGAGAGCCACCGACGGCTCTGATGCCTGCGCGGCGGGGATGCGCACGAGCAGTGGACCGAAGCCGAACAGCGGCCCGAGCGGCACCTTGTATGCGTCGGCGCGATGATCGACCGATCCCACGTGACCGGCATTGTCCATGACCGCGAACCGCACGGTGTAGGTGCCGGGCGAGACGGGCACGTTGACCGAGAAGGGCAGGCGATCGCCGGTTACGGTGCCGAGCTGCTGTTCTCCCGAGATGACCTCCCGGCCCTGCTGATCGCGCAGGCCGACCTTGAAGGTGGTTTCGCCATCCGCCAGCCGCGACGCTTCCCCGGCCAGGACCAGCTTCAGCCGCGACGGATCGTCGCGGTCCGGCGCGACATAGCTCGTGATCCGCAACCCGATGCCGGTCGCTGGTGTTGGCGCCGTCACGGCGGCATTCAGCCGCGCGCTCCTGTTGCGGTCCTCGAACGTGCGGACGTCGAAGATGGCACGTGCGCGGACAGCGGTGTGGTCCCGCGACACCTGCACCTTCAGCGGCCGTGCCTTGCCGTCCAGGTCGCCGGGTGTTCTCTCGACACCGAGGCGGTAGTAGCCGGCCAGCTCGCCTGTGAGGCGCTCGAAGGCCGACTGCGCGCCGACATCCACTCGATACGATGCGCCGCCGGTCATGCTCGCGAGCGTCTCGAGCGGCCAGCCCTGGATCCGCTCGTCGGCGCTCGGCGACGAGGTCATCGTACGCCGTGTCGCCGAGACTCCCGAGGGCGGCACGAAGAACGTGAACAAGGTGGTCCTGGCGGCGGCCGCGTCCGCAGCCACCGCCGACAGCAGCGACATCTGGTCGCGCTCGTCGAGGGGCAGACCGCCCGAGATGAGCACCAGCATCTTGTCGCCGCCAAATTGAGCGAGCGTCGTCAGGACCTGACGCAGGGCCGTCAGGCTCGTCAGCGACGTCGCCTGAGCCGATCGCCAGGCCATGTCAGCCTGCATCTGGATATTGCGCAGACACTGGTTGCCCGACGAAGCGCCAAATCCGCTCACGCCACCGCCACCGCCACCGCCGGCCGACCCCTGCCCACCACCCCCGCCGCTCCCGCCCGCACCGCCCCCTGAGGATCCCCCGCCGCCTCCCTGGCCACCGCCGCCGCCGCCGCCGCCACCACCACTACTGCCTTGCGTGCCGCCGCTCGTGGCAGCCCCACCGCCCGCGAACGCACCCCCTGAGCTGCCGCATTCGCGTTCGGCGACTTGGCGGAGCGCGAAGGTGTTCTGGGTCGCGATGTCGCGCGCTTCGGCCAGGCTGCCGCCCTCCCACGAATCGCGATGCGCCAGACCGCCAATACGTTGCAGCTCGTCGCGGACCCGATCGTGCGCCCATGTGAGCTCCATCTTCGGCCCCACGGGCATCACGACCAGCCCCGACCGGTCTCCCGGTGTGAGCCGCCCGAACAACCCGAACGCGGCGGCGGCGATCTGACGGGCGCTGCCGGACTCGAGCGTGTTCTGATCGACGACGAAGACGAACGTACGCCCCCCGCGGGCACCTTCGTTCGTGCTGACCGGCACCCGGTCCCCGTCGGACGGTCGCTCCGGGCCAGCCGTCCAGTCCACGAACTCGGCGGAGACCACACGGCGCGGCTCGCCGGCGACTGACACGACGAAGTCCTGCGCGGCCAGTCCGCGCAGCGGCTTGCCCTGGCGGTCGAGCACCGTGGCGTCAACCGTCACCAGCTCGACACCCGTGCGAAAGGGTGGCTGCTCGGGCGGCACCTGCTGTGCTGACGCTGTGGGCATCCAGCAGAGAAGGACCACCGCTGCGAGGATGCGGACCTTGTTCATGGCGTCACCTTTCCAGCCCTGCGGGCCCTGACTGCCTGGTAACCTCGCCGCGCGCGAACGTCGTACTTGCCCTTGCGCACGCGCACCCGGATGGTTCGCCAGGCACCGTCGGACTTGGCATTGCTGGACACGTACGAGAGCACATACTGATTCGACAACTCGGCGATGACGTCACCGAAGACCGCTCCGAGTTCCTCGGTGTGGCGGGGGTAGAATGCGCGGCCTCCGGTGGACTGGGCGTACTGCTCCAGCCGAGCACGGAGCGCCGGGACCGATGCGCCGGAGCCGAAGCCGATCGAGTACAACATCGCGTTGCCCGACTGCACGCGAGCCGCCGCCGCTTCCGGCGGCGTCAGGCTGTGACGGTCGTCGCCATCCGAAAAGAGCATGATGCCCTTGCGCCCAGGGGAGCGGCCGACCAGGTCGACCGCACGCACAGTGGCGTCGTACAGTGCGGTGCCTCCCCAGGCGGTCAACAGCCCCACTGCATCCTCGCGTGCCCGCGGGTCCTTCTCGCGCTCGGCCACGAGGAACGTGGTCTCGTTGAACCCGATGAGGGTGGCCGCGTCCCCGGGCCGCAGCCTGGATAGCAGCTGCTTGACCGCCGCCTTGACGTCCTCGAGCGCGTTCTCCATGCTGCCGCTCACGTCGATGGCGAGCACGAGATCCAGCGGGCTGTCCTCACTCGCAAACGCGACGAGCTGCTGTGGGACCCCGTCCTCCAGCACCTCGAAATCCACCGCGCTGCAGGCCCCGCACGAACCTTCCGTGATCGGTGACGATGATGGGCACGAGCACCGCGTCCACCTGCGCACGCTCGGTGTACCCGAGGTCCTTCGTCCGCACGTTGTCGGTCAGCTGCGTGCCATCAGCAAGCGTGGCGACCACGCGGACGTGATGTCCCCGCACGACAGCCCCCGGATCCCAATTGCACCCGAACGGCGGCCGCTCGATGGTGCACACCAGACGCCCATTCACGAACACGCTGACCGTCTTGACGGCAGCGCCCCTGGAGACCGCCACCGTGATGGGCGTCGGGCCGCTGACCACCGTCTCCTTCTGAGGAGCGGTGATCGAAACGGTGGGCGCCTGATCGGCGCTGAGCAGGATCGTTCCCGCCAGCGCCAGCGCGGCAGCCCACATCGCCTTCACGGCCGTGCCTGCGAGATCGGCGCAGCTTCCGGTGCGTCTTCCATCGGCACGAGCGGGCCATCCGTGGTCAGCAGCGCCAGATACTGCTCGAGCCGTTGCCTGTCGAGGGCCTGGACGAACTCCACGAGGCCGCGCCTGTCGTCTTCGTCCCGGCTCACCGCGGTGTTCACGAAGTCGAGCGTGGCCGAGGCGAGCACCGGCCCGAGAAGCGACGCGGGCATCTGCATCTCGCCCATCAGTTCAGCCAGGCGCAGATTGAGGTCCGGAAAGCTGCTGACCATCACCCCCGAGCCCCAGCGCCCTGCGATCGCCTCCCCCGGTTCACGCCGCGGGAGCCGGAGGCACAGGCACCCTGTCCTCGAGAGTGCGGGCGCCCCCCACGCATGAAGGGGGCTGTCGTCCGGTATGGCGCCGAGGCCGCTCAGGAGCAGCTCGCTGGGCGACAGGAACGCGGGTACGCGTTCAGGGTCATGGGCAACCATCCACGACAGAAGGCTGCCGCGCGAGGCACTCAATCGCAAGTCCGCCGCAAGCGCAAGCGCATCCCCTGGGCGCTGCAGGGCGGCCGCACGCTCGCGCCCCTTTCGCATCGCGGCCACTATCCGCTGGAGATCGTCGTCGCTGAGCCACGCGGGCTCGACGAGGGTGGCGGCCTGGATGAACGCTTTGCGATTGACATCGGCCAGCATCGGCCGGCGCGGCGGCGGCTTGGATGACAGCCGGACGAGCGCCATGTCAGCCAGCGCGGCGTCAAGCCCCAGCAACGACCCCGTCACGCCGAAGCCGGGGCGAAGGCCGGCAGTGATTGCGGGCAATTCCCACGCAGGCCGGCGTGTGGCCGCACGCAGGCCGAATGTGTGGCGTTTGGCAACGTCCCCGGCACTCACCCACGTACGCTCGGGCTGACCCAACGCAATCGCATACGTCAGCTCGAGCAGGCCGCGCGCGAGAAGATCGTCCGCGAGCTCGAGCAACCGACGGCCGAGCCGTCGAACGCCGCTGGTGTCTGTCCCACGTGCCGCCACTGCGAGCGCCCGGGAGACGGTGCCGTAACGCTCCGCCGCATCGCCGGTCCAGTCGCCAGGCCCCTCCCACCCGACAGCCTGGCCCACGGCTGACACACGCGCGGCACTGCGCCGGATCGCGTCGGCAGGCAACTCCGCCGCCTTCAGCGTGTCTGCCAGGGCGACGAGCTCTGCTGCCGACGAGACGTAGGGGCGTGCATCCTCTCCGAGCAGGCGTGATATGCGTACGGTCTCGCCATATGCAGGGTCGGCACGGTAGCGGGTTCCTTCCCACAGAACGATCCGGGGCTCCGGAGGCGCCGGCCCGGCCACCAGTCGAAGCAGGTCGGCCTCCCACGCGCCCGCCGTGTGCACGATGTGGGCCTCGAGCCATCGCACGAGTGCACCCTCGTAGTTTCCGTCTTCCGCCGGCTCGATCGCAGAGAGCGAGGAGACGAGCTCCGCGAGGCGCTCCGGCGTGATACTGCGTCGAGACGCGGCGCGCGCGACGATCGCCAGCGTGCCCTGATACTGCGCGATCGCCCGGGCGGCCCGGCTGTCATTGTCGATGGACGAGAGGTGCGCGGCGCGCCGCGCCGCTTGCGCGAACACCGCGGGGTCGTGAACCCGCCCGCGCTCCAGCATCGTGCTGAGAGCAGGGTAGTCCAAGGCGGCGCGTATGGCGTCCACGCTGCCGTGAACGTTTGCTGGCGTCAGTGCGACACCCAGGCGCGACGCAAACAGCACGGTGCGGTACCGCCGAAGTGCGAGATTGGCATCGGTGCCGAACACCTGATCGCATAGCCACCCGAACTGCACCGGTTCGCCCTCGAGAATCGCCGGGTCGACTGCGCTCTCGCGTGGAGCCGTGGCGGCAAACACCACCCTCCAGAACTCCTGTGTGCCCGGCAGCACCGGCGCACCGCTGGCGTCGAGGCGCAGATCGCTCGCGAGGAGCGCGGGGTCGACCGCCGGTCGCCAGAACGTCCGGTTTTCCAGGTCCGAGCCAAGGATCAGGCGCGCGAACACGAGGTGCAGCCGCTGCGCCGCCTCGATACGGTCCCCGGTGTGTGGCGCATCCAGCCGCAGCGCAAATGCAACCTGGCGCTCGGTGAGCGGTGCGAGCGCGCCGAAGAAAAAGGCGAGACGGCCCTCATCGCGCGTGAGGAGCGCACGGACGAATGCCGCCGGCTGGCTCACGCGAGCGCCGGCGAGCGCTTCCCACGATCCTTCGGCGGGCGCTCCGCCGGGCACGCGCATCGTGCCGCCGCGGACGCGTAGCGATGGGGCGGCGGCGATGAACGAGCCGACATACCGCGTCGCAACCTCCACCAACTCTGGCTGGCCGGCAAGCCACGACCTCGTCTCGTCGTCCAGGGACAACACGCCGTAGTACAGGAGCGCGGCATTTCGCGACTGCAGGATGCTGCTCAACAAGCCGTGTGGTGCGGGACGGCCGCCGAGGACGATGTCGCGCCAGACCGATTCCGGAAGTCCGAGGGGCAGGGTGTCTACGGGTGCACCATGGCCGGCGTCCCCCGGGTGGGCGCCATCCGCGGTGGAGCGCTCGAGATACGCGACGAGCGCCGGCAGCCCGCCACCTGCTTCCTTAGGCGCGGCCGACCGCCCACTGTAGGTGCGGCGGATGAACTCGAGGAGGAACTGGCTTCGATCCGGAGTGATGGGATCGCCGATCGCCTCAAGCGCCCCGCGCAGACCACCAGGCAACGGGACCTCTCCGAGCGACCCGGCCGGGTCCAGTTGCTGTGCGCTGATCGGCCACGCGACGGCTATCGCCCCGAGCAGGGCGACCCGCAGGGCCGCAATCAGTCTGATGCGCAGCACGTGTCACCCTCGGGAGCCGGCGGATGCCGTCAGCGGTTGGGGCTGTTCGCCGTGTGCCGGCTATTCTGCACCGGGAGGGGAGAAAAGCAAGCGCCGTGGACTCCAGGATGCCGTGCGGGGCCGCAGCGCAGATGGCTTCGGCCCTTATCTGTGAAGCGCTCGGGCCGACCGGCTCAGCGGCGGCGGAAGAGGCGTTGCTGAAGCTTCTCGCGGTAATTACGGCTTAGTCTGAGGTGCGCCCCGTTCTGGAGCACGAGCAGATACTCGCCGCTCGTCCACGGCTGCAGTTCCTTGATGCGATCGGCGTTGACGATGCGGGACCGGTGGATTCGGAAAAAGCGCTCGGGGTCGAGCCGCTTCTCCATGTCGTTCATCGTCTCGCGGAACACGTGCGTCTGCGTGGCCAGGTGCAGGCGCACGTAGTTGCCTGCGGCCTCGATCCATTCGATTTCGTCGGTGCGCACGAAGAAGACGCGGCCGCCGGACTTTACTACCAGCCGATCCGGCTTCCGCTCCGGTGCGAGGTCATCCACCAGCGCCATGAGGCCGCGCCCGAGCTCGCCGGCCCGGTGCCCCTCCCGCTGCCGCCGCGCGTGCGCGAGCGACTGCTGCAGCCGGTCCCGGCCGAACGGCTTCAACAGGTAGTCGAGGGCATGTACTTCGAAGGCCTGCAGAGCGTACTCGTCATAGGCGGTGACGAACACGACCATCGGCATCTGCTCGCGCTTGATCTGGCGGAGCACTCCGAAGCCGTCTGCCGCCGGCATCTGTACGTCGAGGAAGACCAGGTCGGGCGAGAGGTTCTGGATGGCCGCCACGGCTTCGCCACCGTCAGAGCACTGGCCGATCACGTCCACATCGGGCTCCTGGGCCAGCAGCGAGACGATGCGCTCGCGCGCCATGGGCTCGTCGTCCACCACGAGTGTTCTGATGCTCATCATGCCTCCCAGGCACGCTGTCCGCATCGGCCGGGCCGGAGCGTGACACCACGCTCCGACCCAGCTGTCTACGTCAGTTGTTGGCCGCAGGTTCCCGCGGGTCCGAATCACGCGCCATCGCCCGCGTGTCCGGCGCCGAGCGAGGACTCGCGTCGCTCAGAAGATGAACTTCGCGCTGACTCGCGCCTGCAGGCCAGGGTTGTATAGGTCCTCCATGAGGTAGCGCGGGTCGCGCGCGTTCGCCCCATCCGGAGAGGCGTCGAGCAAGGCGTTGTAGTCGTAGCCTTGCGCCAGGTCGGTTTGCGACAGGTTCATCGCCGACGAGGACCGGCGCGGCCGGTTCACCGTGTCGAAGACGTGGCGAGCGGTCTTCTGGTTGAACACGTTCAGCAGGTTCAGCTCGAGCCGCAGCTTCTTGTCGCTGACCACTTTCAGCTCGTGCGACACGAGCAGGTCGGTCTGGGACAGGAACGGCGTGCGGCCGAGGCTGCCACGGCCGTCCACGAAGATCGGAATGCGATTGACGGTCTGAACCATCCGGCTCACCGGCGTGCCGCTGGCGCCGTAGAAGAAGGCGCCGATCTGCGTGCCGGTCGGGAGCAGGTACGCTCCGTACAGCTTCACGGCATGCGGCCGGTCGGTGGCCAGCCGGCCGAGCACGTTCAGGTTGCCGTGTGAGTCCCACACCAGCTCGTCGAGGTCCCACGCGCGATTGGCGCTGCTGCCCGGACGCGCGATGCTTCCAGCTTCCTGCTGTGCCGTCGCGGATGTCCGGTTCGTGGTGGGGGTCGAGATCTCGTCCGAGTTCGACAGCCCTGCGTAGTTGCCGTACAGCCGGCTCAGCACGTAGCTCGCGCTGCCGAACCAGTTCTTCGACACGCGGCGGGTCAGCGTCAGCTCCAGCGCGTCGTACTGCCGCTTCGGCTTGGGCGTTGGAAAGACCGCCGTCAGGCCCGAGGGGTTCATCGTCTTCGCGATGCCCTCGCCGGGGTTCACGTACTTGTAGATCTCGTTGCCGTTCTCCAGCACGCCGAGATCCTCGATCGTGCGCCGGAGTTCGTTGTGCACGTAGCTCGCCGTGAACACGGTGTTCTGATTGAGCTGGTATTCGCTGCCCACGTTGAACGCGTCCTGGCTCATCGGCTTGAGGTTCGGGTCCACCGTGTCGAAGTTCGGCACGCGCAGATCCTGGAAGCTGCCCGGCTCGTCCGACCAGATGTTGCGCCCGGGCATGTTCTCGCCGCTCAGCGAGAACACATCGAGCGTGTCGAGCGAGCGATAGTGCGCGAACCAGATGTCGCCGCCGAACCCGCCCCGCGCGAGCTCGTACTTGGTCCAGTCCATGTAGCGGCCCCAGCTGCCGTAGACCTTCAACCGGCCATCGCCGAACCAGTCGTAGCTTGCGCCCAGGCGGGGCGACAGCTTGTCTTTCCAGCCGAATTCAAAGGCGGTGGCCTGGATGTCCGGCCTGAACGACGGGATCGTCTCGTGTTCGGTGCGGAGCCCGAGGTTCAGCGTCAGCCGGTTGTTCAGCGTCCACTGGTCCTGGACGTACAGCGACAGGATGTTCGAGTCGACCTTGCCGCGTGTGCCGATGTCGTCGACCTGGTAGTAGCCGGTACTGCCCACGATCCGTGCGCCCGGTGGCCTGGCTCACGAAAGAGCGATCCCACCAGACGGTGACGTATCCGCCCGCGGGATACGAGAGGTCCACATCGTTGGTGGTGTGCTGCACGCCGAAGCCGCCCTTGAGGCTGTGCTGCCCTCCGAAGTTGATTGACTGGATATAGTCGAAGTTGACGTACCCGCGCTGGGTGTGATCGAACTTGTTGATCTGCACGCGCGGGGTGTTGCGGAACCCCACGCCGCCTTGGAGGTCTGCCGGGATCGGGTATGGAAGGCCGATGTTCGAGGTCCCGTACTCCACCGGGTTCGTCAGCGGGATTCCGGTATCCATGTAGTTGTCGTCGAAGAACCCGCCGCGCACGCTCAGGAGCGAACTGCTGGTCAGCGTGATGTCTGCCGTCCCCGCGTAGCTGTATTGAGGCTGCTCGAAGCCGCGCGTCTTGTTCGGTTCGTTCGCGTTCAGGGTGCTGCTCAGCACGTTCGGGCCCGTTCCGTCGTAGGCCGGCGTGAATCCCGTCGATTTGGTCGGCGTCGCGAGCGCCGAGATGGAGGTCCTGAGGCGGCTGCTCGGGTCGTAGCTGATCTTGCCGAACGCGCTCATGAAGGTCTGCTTGCGGTCGATGCTGCCCTGCTCGGCGCCGTTATTGAAGTGGTATTCGTTGGTGCGGTTCACGTACCGCGGTGCAAACGATCCGAAGAAGAACAGCTTGTTCTTCAGGATCGGGCCGCCGACCGAGGCGCCGATCTCGTTTCTGAAGTCGTCCTGCTTCTCGTCCTGGTAGTAGTTCACCGTGATGTCGTCACGAGGGTCCAGCACCAGCCGCTTCACTGGCGCAGCGCTCAGGGGCGATCCGCTGAAGTAGTAGTGGCCTTCGCCGTGGAAGGTGTTCCCGCCCGACTTGGTCACGGCGCTGATGACGCCGCCGAGCGCGCCGCCGTACTCCGCGCTGATGCCGCCGGTCTTGACCTGAACTTCCTGCAGGTACTCGAAGACGGCGTCCTGGCGGGCTGCGCCGTTCACGATGCTGTTCGTGACCACGCCATCGATCGTGAACGAATTTTCGGATCCGCTCGCCCCGTTGACCTGGATGCCGCCTTCGACCTCGCCCGCGTTCACGGACGGAGACGAAATGGCGAGGTTCTGGAAGCTGCGGCCCTTCGGAATCCGGTCGAATTCCTCGGCGGTCACGTTGTGAGCGATCGTCGTGCTTCTCGTATCGATGAGCGGGGAGTCTCCGCTCACCGTGATCGCCTCGTTCACGCCGCCCACGGTCATGACAGGGCTCACGTCGAGGGTCTTCCCGAGCAGCAGGTTCACATCCGGTGATTCGGCGGCGGAGAACCCGGTCAAGTCGAACCGCACGCTGTAGCGGCCTGGTTCGAGGTCCAGCAGACGATATCCGCCGTCGTTGCCGGTGACGACCGTATAGATCTTGCCCGTCGCTTTGTTAGTAATTGCGACGGTGACGCCCGGCAGCACGGCCCCGGTATCGTCCTTCACGACGCCCGTGAGCGCTCCGAAGCGCTCTTGCGCCAGGCTGGGGGCGGCCGACGCGACGATGGCGAGGGCCAGCGCCGCGAACGGCAGCGCCCAGCGGCGCCCCGAGACAAAAATATTCATGTGAGCTCCTTCAGCCCTGTGCACGAGGGCATTCAACGTGAACGCACCCGGAGAAACCGGTTGCGTCCTCCGCTAGAGAGCGAATGCCGTGCCGCTCACGTCGGACGGTGCTGGTGGCAGGTGCTGCCGGTCACAACGGTGACGAGCTGTGTTGATGTGGTGGCGAACTCGTCATGCGAGGGACGGGACGCAGCATGGCGGGACGTCCGCACTGATGCGGCGGTCGCCCGCCAGCGTGCTCGATGCATTTTCCGGGATCGCGCGGCGGGTCGATTCAAGGAGCCGTAGGTGTTCGTCACACCGTTCGTCACGTGCCGGGCTCCGGTGGCGCGATGGTAACGCCTTTCGTCAGGCCTTGCGCGCGGTCGGTCCCCGCGGGGGCGCGGCGCGCCGGCGGGTTGGATGCGGGGTGTCCCACATACGCACGCCGCCCTTGAAGGCGTTGGCGTTCGACCCTGGCCGACACCCGTCCGGGAGACGATCGAGCCGCTTGGCGTTGCCGCCCCCGAGCACGACGTATTCGACCTGCAGCGCGTCTCTCAGCGCCTTGACGACGTGACCGACGTGCCGAGCCCACGCGCCCTTGCCGAGACGCTTGTACCCACGCTGGCCCACGTAGTCTTCGAAGGTGCGGCCTTTCAGGTACGGCAGATGCGCGAGCTCCAGCGGCTGCACGACGCCGTCGATGACGAGCGCCGAGCCCAGGCCGGTGCCCAGCCCGAGGTACAACATGCGGCCACCCTCATAGCTGCCAAGCGCCTGCATCGCGGCGTCGTTGAGGACGCGCACGGGCTTGCCGAACGCGGCGCGGTAGTCGTACCGTGTCCAGCCTCCGCCCAGGTTGTGCGGTTCGCGCGCCGGCCGGCCATCCGCCACCGGGCCTGGGTAACCAATCGATACGGCGTCGTACGTCCAGTCGGCGGCCGCTCGCTTCACCTCCCGCACCATGCGGGCCGCCGTCAGCTCGGGACCGGACGGGATCTTCACCACCGTCTTCTGCTTCGGGTGGCGGAGCTTGACGTTGTTGCCGCCAATATCGATCACGAGGATGAGCATCATCGCCTCGGGTTTTCCGGTGACAGAGATGACCGGGGCGCTTCGGCCTCCCGGTCCCACACGGTCCCTGATTCGTCACTGGGGGTGACGCAGACGGCCGGGGCGCTTCGGCCCCAGCCCTACTCTGTACGCGATTGGTCACGCGCGGGATGAAATGTCTGGGGCCGGGGCCGAAGCGCCCCGGCCGTTCCCAATCCTGTCCGCAAATCCGTCCCGTCCCGCGCCCGGACCATCGTCCGCGGCCGATGATACAGTTGATTCCCGTCATGGACATCAGGACCTACCCGAACGCTTCGGCCCTGATGGACGCGGCGGCCGCGGATTTCGTGGCGGTGGCCACGGATGCGATCGTCGAGCGCGGACGCTGCCTCGTCGCACTGTCGGGAGGCTCGACGCCGCGTGGGATGTACGAGCGGCTCGCTCGGCTCGGTCCCGTTTCGCTCGACTGGTCGCGCGTGATTGTCCTCTGGAGTGACGAGCGCAGCGTGCCGCCCGACCACGCGGAATCCAACTACCGGATGGCGCACGAGGCCCTGCTCGAGCCCCTCCAGATTGCTGCCGGGCAGATATACCGCATGCGAGGCGAAGACGAGGACATCGAGGCCGCGGCCCGTGACTATGAGCGCACGCTGGGGGCGCTCACTGGCGTCCAGCTCGGGCACGGCGTGCCGCAGCTGGATCTCGTGCTGCTCGGCCTGGGCTCCGACGGTCACACGGCATCGCTGTTCGGCGACACGGTCGCGCTCGACGTGCGCGATCGTTGGGTCGTTCGCAACTACGTCGCAAAGTTCACGACCAACCGGCTCACGCTCACCTTCCCGGTGATCCTTGCTGCCCGCCAGATTCGCGTGCTGGTGGCCGGGGCCGAGAAGGCGGACACGCTTGCCGCCGTGCTCGCGGGTGACAGGGATCCCGATCGCCTTCCCGCGCAGCGTCTGACCTACGCCACCGGTCACGTGGTGTGGCTCGTGGACCAGGCCGCCGCCGCACAACTGCAGGCACGAGGCGACGGCTGATTCGGGTGAAGCTCATGCATCAGATCACTCGACAGGCAGACACCCCGCCCGCAGCCGCGGCAGCGGAGGATCACCGCTCCACACCGCAGGCCCCGCCCTGCACGATGGTGATCTTCGGCGCGTCCGGTGACCTCACCAGGCGCAAGCTGCTGCCGGCCCTCTACAACTTGCGGAAGGCCGGCTTGCTCTCAGATCACTTCGCGGTGATCGGGGCCGCACGGTCGGGCATGACCGACGACGAGTTCAGGCGTCAGGCGAAGGAGGACCTGCTCGGCTGCGACGACGGTCACAGCGATCCCGTGGTGGTGGATTGGGTGGTGCTGCGCCTTCATTACCTGACGCTCGACGCCTCGAGCCCTGAGGCTTACGGGGAACTCGGGGCACGGATCGCTGCCGTGGACAAGGACCACGGCGCCGGAGGGAATGTTCTCTACTACCTTGCGACCGCCCCGAATCTCTTTGCCCCCATCGTCCGGCAGCTCGGCGACGCCGGCTTGACGGGGGAGGAGGACGATCGCTGGCGCCGGGTCGTGGTTGAAAAGCCGTTCGGACACGATCTCGAATCCGCCCGGGCCTTGAACCGCGAACTGCTGGCTGTGTTGGACGAACGGCAGCTCTATCGAATCGACCACTACCTCGGCAAAGAGACCGTTCAGAACATCCTGGCGTTCCGGTTCGGCAACGGCATCTTCGAGCCGATCTGGAACCGCCGCTACATCGATCACGTGCAGATTACCGCCTCCGAAACGGTCGGCGTCGAAGCCCGCGGGGGCTACTACGACGGTTCGGGTGCGCTGCGAGACATGGTGCCCAATCACCTGTTTCAGCTGATCACCCTCGTGTCGATGGAACCGCCAATCTCGTTCGGCTCGAGTGCCGTACGCGACGAGCAGTCGAAGGTGCTGCACGCGATCCAGCCATTCGGCGGAGAAGATGTGCTGCGGCGTACCGTGCGAGGCCAGTACGGACCCGGCACCGTGAAGGGCGCGAAGCAGCCTGGATACCGCCGCGAGGATAAGGTGCCAGCCGACTCCAACACCGAGACGTTCGTGGCCTTGGAGCTGTACATCGACAACTGGCGCTGGGCCGACGTCCCGTTCTACCTCCGCACCGGGAAGATGCTGCCGAAACGGGAGACGGAGGTGACGATTCAGTTCAAGCGCCCGCCGTTTGTGCTGTTTCGCGACACGCCCGTCGAGACGCTCGCGCCCAATCAGCTGGTGATTCACATCCAGCCGGACGAAGGCATCTCCCTCAGCTTCAGCGCGAAGATCCCCGGGCCGCAGCTGCGCCTCGGAAACGTCAACATGAGGTTCGATTACAACGATTACTTCCGCGAGCAGTCGAACACCGGCTACGAACGCCTCCTCTACGATGCGATGCTCGGGGATGCGACGCTCTTTCAGCGCGCCGACATGGTGGAAGCGGCATGGCACGTGGTGCAGCCGATTCTCGACGTCTGGAAGGCGCTGCCGCCGCGGCGGTTCCCGAACTACGCCGCCGGCACGTGGGGCCCTGTCGACGCCGAGGAGCTGATGTCGCGCCGGGGCCGTGAGTGGAGGAACGGAGACTGACCCGATGGGCCTGACGCGCGACCATATCGTCTGGGCCTACCGGATTCTGCTCGACCGCGATCCGGAGAGCGACGACGTCATACTCCCGAAGATGCGTGGCTACCAGAACACGCGCGACCTGCGCAACGACATCGTCACCTCGCAGGAGTACCAGGAGAAAAACCGCGACTATGCGCAGATGAACGAGCGCAATCTGGTGATCAAGGAGATCGAGCCCGGGCTGCGCCTTGCGATCGACCTGGCGGACCATGCGATCGGGCTCAACATCCTGCGCGGCCGCTTCGAGCTGAACGAGATCGAGTTCGTCCGGCACACCGTGAAACCGGGGCAGCACGTCGTCGATGCGGGTGCACACATCGGGCTCTTCGCCGTGCACATGGCTGCCGCCGTTGGTCCGTCGGGTTCGGTGCACTGCTTCGAGCCGTTCGAGGCGAACGCGGACTGCCTCGATCTAGCCATCGCGGAGAACCGGTTCGAGCGGCGCGTCACGCTGGAGCGCGCGGCCGTGGGGGCAACAGGCGGCACGGGCCAGCTGATTTTCGCGCCGGCGACGCTGAACTCCGGCGGCGCCTTCATCGGCACACCCGGCGCCCCTGTTCCGGCGGGCCACGAGACGCGCCCCACCCGTGTGATTGCGCTTGACGAGTACCCGCTGCCGCGCCCGATCTCGTTCATCAAGATAGACGTGGAGGGCGCCGAACCGCAGGCACTGCGCGGAGCCGCACGCCTGCTGCGGGAAGACCGACCCGTGATCCTGTCGGAGGTCCACCCGTCGCAGCTCGAGCTCGTGTCAGGGATCACGCCAGCGGCGTTCATCGCCCAGGTAGCCGAGTTCGGCTACCGGTGCCATCTGCTGGGCGCAGGCGTGCCCGGAGCCCAGATCACCGACGTGCAGACCAGCGGGGTGGAATCGGTCGTCTTCGTGCCTCGGTGAATGCCCGAGCGCGTTGGGATCTCGGATCTCTCGGCGCACACTCTCGCTGACATCAGCTTCAATAGTGCCCGGTCCCGTCCGACATGCGACCGTTGATGCTCCCTGCGATGAATCCCGGGCCGATGACCGGAGAGGGCAATCGCACGTGGCTCATTCCGGGCCCCCGTGCGGTGCTGGTGGACGCAGGCGTCGGCGATCCTCGGCACCTCCGGGCGTTGCGCCACGCGCTGCATGACTCCGGCGCCGTGCTCGAAAGCCTCGTGCTCACACACGGACATAGCGATCACACCGCCGGCGCCGCCGCGATTCAAGCCGAGTGGCCCGCCGTACGCGTGCTGAAGTACCCGTGGCCCGATGTGGATGGACGACTGGCTCTGGCGGTAGAGCCGCTCCGGAACGAGCAGAGCATCCCGGGCGCAGACGACGGGCTCGTGGTCGTTCACACGCCGGGTCACTCGCCGGATCACATCTGCCTCTGGCACCAGCCGTCCCGGACCTTGTTCGGGGGTGATCTGCTCATCTCGGGCGGCACGGTCGTCATCCCCGCCTCCCGGGGTGGCCGGCTCGCGGATTACCTGCGCTCACTCGAGCGCGTGCTCGCACTCGACCCGGCCGTGGTACTGCCCGCGCACGGTGCTGATATCGAGCGCCCGGCCGAGCTGATCCGCGGTAACCTCGCCCACCGGAGCCGGCGCGAGGCACAGGTGCTCGAAGCGCTTGCCCGGGGACCCGCCACGCCGGCGATGCTGGCCAGGATGATCTACGATCGGCTGCCCGATCCCCTGCAGAGGCAGGCCGAGGAGAGTGTGCTCGCGCACCTCGTCAAGCTCGAAGAAGAAGGCCGTGCCACGTCGGACGGCGATAGGGTACTCGCTCCTGACATGACGAACACGCCTGACGCAAACGCCCGCCGTGAGCTGCTCATCACGCCGCAGGAGCTCTCGTCTCTTCTCTCACGCGAAGGTCCCCATCCGCTTCTGCTCGATGTCAGGGCAGCCGAGGAATTCGCGGCGGGTCACCTGCCGGAGGCGGTGCACCTGGATCTCTGGGGCTTCAGCCTGCCGGACACCGACGATGCGCCGCTGCGATCCTTCCTGTGGATGATCGAGCACGTGCTGGCGCTGCGCGGCGTCACCAGTGACCGTCCAGTCGTCGTATATGGCGGGACCTCGGACCTGCGGGCGGCGCGCGTGTTCTGGTTCCTCGAGTATTTCGGGCACCCTGCCGTGCGGGTGCTCGACGGGGGCGTTCAGGCATGGCTCGCGACGGGGTTCGCGGTCACGACGGCGGTGACGACGCCCACGGCCTCTGCCTGGACGGGAACGCCCCGTCGCGAGACGTTGGCCACCTGGCGTGACGTGCGCGAACGTCTCGGGCGCCCCGGCGTGGCCATCGTGGACACGCGATCGGATGAGGAGTATTGCGGCACCATGGTGCGGGCGGCGAGGGGAGGTGCCGTGCCGGGAGCGATCCACGTCGAATGGACGCACAATCTCACCTCCGAGGGCACGTTCAAGCCCGCTGCCGAATTGCGGACCCTCTACGAAACGGCCGGCGTGACGCCGGATCACGAGGTGATCACCTACTGCCAGGGTGCCTATCGCGCGGCGCACACCTACCTTGCGTTACGTCTGCTCGGGCACAAGGTGGTTCGCAACTATCTCGGGTCATGGAAGGAATGGGGCGACCGGCCTGACCTGCCAATCGAAACGCCCGGCCGGTGACATAATCGAACCGCCGGAAACGCGGGTGGCGTGCCCATCCGCAATGGCCAATGCTGAACCTGATTTGACCACCATGTCTACGTCTGCCGTCATCGATTTCATCAATCTCAACCGCGATCATTACGTCGAGGAGCTCAAGACATACCTCGCGATCCCGAGCATCAGCGCCCTGCCCGAGCACGCCGCAGACGTTCGGCGCTGCGCAGAGTGGACGCAGCACGAACTCGAACGCATCGGCATGCAGAACGCCCGTCTGATCGAGACGCCCGGCCATCCGATGGTGTACGCCGACTGGCTTGGCGCGCCCGGGACGCCCACGATCCTGTTCTACGGCCATTACGATGTGCAGCCCGTCGATCCGCTCGAGTTGTGGACGTCGCCTCCGTTCGAGGCCACCGTGCGCGACGGCGAGCTCTACGCGCGCGGGGCGGCGGACGACAAGGGCCAGGTGTTCATGCACTTCAAGGCCATTGAAGCGCACATGAAGCAGAACGGCCGTCTGCCGTGCAACATCCGCGTCTTCATCGAAGGCGAGGAGGAAGTCGGCAGCACGCATTTAGAAGACTTCATTCGCACACACAAGGCGGAGCTCGCATCCGACGTCGTAGTCATCTCGGACTCCGGCATGTTCGATCGTGGCGTGCCCTCCATCTGCTATGCGCTGCGCGGCCTCGCGTACTTCCAGCTCGACCTTCGAGGCACGACCACTGACCTGCACTCGGGATCATTCGGCGGTGCCGTAGCGAACCCTGCCATCGTGCTGAGCCAGGTGCTGGCCCAGATGAAGGACCGCGGCGGGCGCATCAAGATTCCAGGGTTCTACGACGATGTGCGGGAGCTCAAACCGGAGGAGCGCGCGGAGTTCCTGAAGCTTCCGTTCAACGAGAAGAAGTACCGCAAGGACCTCGGTGCGCCCAGGCTGTTCGGCGAAAGCGGCTACACCACGATCGAGCGCGCCTCTGCGCGGCCCACCTTCGACGTTAACGGCCTGCTCGCGGGCTTCACGGGCGAAGGCGCGAAGACCGTGATCCCCGCGGTTGCCATGGCGAAGGTCAGCATGCGCCTCGTGCCGGACCAGAAGTCGGAGAAGATCGGGGACCTGTTCGAGGCCTATCTGAAGAAGATCGTGCCGAAGACCGTCGACTGGAAGCTGACGCGGATGCAAGGCGGCAAGCCGTGGATCGCCGAGTTCGACAACTGGTTCGTGCAGGCAGCCGCGCGCGCCATCGAGAAAGGTTTCGGCAAGGCGCCCGTGTTCAACCGCGAGGGCGGCTCGATACCTGTCGTCTCAACCTTCCAGGAGGAACTCGGCATCCCGTCCGTGCTCTTCGGGGTTGGTCTCCCGGACGAGAACGCTCATGCGCCCAACGAGAAGCTCGATCTGGGGAACTTCCACGGCGGTGTGATCGCGGCGGCATACCTGTACGAGGAAATTGCAAAGGGGAACAGGGCGGAAGCCCATCACTGAGCCGCTCCGGCCGTCCCATCGGCGCCGCCGCCCGATACCAGCGCTGCAAGCAGCGGCAGGGTGACCTCCCGCAGCGTCGGCACAATGACTTCGGCACTGCTCACCACGTCGGCCGGGTATGTCGTGGTGACCGCCACGGTCCGCAGCCGAGCCGCGCGCGCGGCCGCGAGTCCCTGCGTCGTGTCTTCTACGGCCACCACCTTCCGAGGATCGAGCGTGGCGCCAGACGTCGCTCGGATCAGTTCGACAGCGCGTTCGTAGGGATCCGGTGCAGGCTTGCCGCGAGCCGTCTCGCCGGCCGCGACGATTGCCGTGAAGCACCGCGTGAGCCCGGCGTCGTCGAGCACCATCAGAATCTCGTGCCGTAGCGCACCCGACGCGATGGCGAGCGGCACGGCGCCCGCCAGTTCGCGGATGCATTCGGCCGCGCCCGGAAACAGCGGAGACCCATGGCCGAGCAGCGCCTGCATGCGCACCGTCTTCGCCTCGATCGCCTGCCGCACCCAATCTGCGCGCCCTGCCAGGCCGCGGTCCCGCGCAAAGGCGGCGAACATCGCCGCGTCGTCGAGGCCCACGTAGCAGTCGTAGTACTCCTGCGCGCTTAGAGTGTGGCCCCCGGCCGCAAGCACTTCCTGAAACGCACGGAGATGCAGGGGCTCGCTGTTCACGACGACGCCGTCGAAGTCGAGGACGATGCCCTGCAGCACGCGCCAGGCTACTTCTTCATGCGCTCGCCGCCGCGCACCGGCACCTGCAGGCGGTTCTCGCGAGGGGGGTATGGGCAGTCGTACGCCGCGTTGTAGTAGCAGAACGGGTGGTAGGCGCGGTTGAAGTCGATGACGTACAGCCCGGTTGGCGTGCGGTCGAGATCGAGGTACCGACCGGCAGGGTAGGTCTCGGTCCCGCTCGTCAGATCGGTGAACGGAACAAAAAGCCGGTCGAGGTCGCGGGCGCCGGCCTCCACGAACGCCGAGAGGCCCAGCTGATGGCCGCGCAGGGTGAAGTCCAGGCGTCCGACCCGAACCATCGTTCGCAGCTGCCCCGTTGACGTCGGCATCTCCATCGTCGGCCGGTCGGGGTACGTGCGAAGCACCGCAGGTACGCGATAGTCGAGCGAGATCGGAAAATACGCGAGCGGCAGCAATGCCCTCCGCCGGTCCTCGGGAACGGGGGAGCCGCTGCTCGCGAAGCCCCTGTCCTTCATCTCGCGAAAAGACGCGATTTCCTGGAGGATGTGCTGTTCATCATCGGGCGCCGACGGCGAGCAGCCCATCAGCGTCATCGCAGCAATCGCGGCAAGCGGCAACCACCACGCAGGGCACGGCGGACGGCGTCGGCAGACGATCATGGGTGCATGGGCGTGGGAGCACGGTCCCCTGAGCCACCATTGATCTGACAACACCGGCGCCGAGAGTGCAACTGCCTCGCGAGCGCGGCTCGTGCGGGATGGCTTACGCGTCTCGACGCGTCAAGAGCGCACACTCAGACAATTCTGTCGTCCCGCCTTCTCGATGGGACAAGTACGTTCGTAGGTTCAAAGAAGCTCGCGTTCGCAGCCCGGCGAGCCTGCGTCGCGCGCGGTGGTACGGGGAGTGAGTGCCGGGTCGACCAATGCGCCACGCGCCGTCCGGGGTGAGCGCCTCGCGCAACAAGCATCCTGGGCGGCTCCCACGAGCCTACAGGTATGTGAGCCGGATCGAACGAACAAACAAAAGTGTACCCATCCCGGCCGCGCCTTGGGACCAGTTCAAGCGAAATCATGTGTGATCTCGTGATCTCGCTCTGTGCCATGGCTGGTCCTTCTCTTGCTCAGACACGGTAGGGCAATCCCGGCGCACGCAGCGTTCAACGCCGCCGCCGGCGCTGCTGCCCCACGCTCTGCAAAACATGGGGCCCCCAAGCATTCCTCCTCGTGAACATGGCAGCCCAGGCGACGCCGTCGCGCGTCAGCTCGATGAAGCCCGTCGCGCGTTCGTGGCCGAAATCGCCGCAGGAGGCGGCGGCCGCGCCACCCATCGCACGTTCTCGGACCGCATGGACCGAATCGTCGTCGGTGCCGCACCCGCGGTCCGCGCGCTGAGCATGCCGGTTGTCCTCTGCGCGATTGGCGGCTACGGCCGTGGCACGCTGTGCCTGCACTCGGACGTCGACTTGCTGATCGTGTTTGGCACGCGCGTCGGCGCCGAGGAGGAGCGCTTTCTGAGCGCGCTGCTGCACCCGCTGTGGGACGCCCACCTCACCGTCGGATACCAGGTGCGCACGATCGACGAGCTCGAGGGACTCGAAGACGAGGAGCTGCAAGACGACAATCCCGAGCTCACCCTGGCGCTGCTCGACGTGAGATTCCTGGCGGGTGATCTCGGCCTGTTCGATCGTGTGCAGGCCCGCTTCGAGGTGCATGGGATGCAGCGGGGCGACTCCACGCGCACCGCCTTGTGGCGGCTGACGGAGGCACGCCATGCCAGATACAACGACACCATCTATCAACTCGAGCCGGACGTGAAGAGCTCTCCTGGCGGCCTCCGGGATGTGGTCGTTGTCGGCCTGCTGTCCAGGCTCGCTCCAGGTGTGAGTCCGCCAGCCGGGGCGGCTCTCGACGAAGCGGAAGAGTTCCTGCTGCGCGTCCGGTCGATGTTGCATCACGCCGCTGCGCGCAACGCGAACGTGTTGAGCCGCGAGCTGCAGGAGCAGGTGGCGGCGCGGCTCCCAGGGGTCAAACGCGGGACCACCGGCCGCGCCGAAGCGCTCATGCGCGCGTACTTCACGCATGCGCGCGCGGTCAGTGGCGCCCTCGTGCATGCGAAGAGGCTGACGGGGTCGTCACCGCATCCCTTGCGGCGCGAGCCGGCCGGGCAGAATCTGGAGGTGACCGCAAGCGGCATAAGATTCGTAGATGAGGAGCGGGCGGGCGGCGAGCCGGCATCGTGGCTGCGCGCGTTCGAGGCCGCCCTCGAGCGGAACGTGGGCGTGGCCGACGACGCGCTCGCGGTCATCGCACGGCACGTCCACGCCGGCACGTTCGAGGAGGCGCTGCCGACCAGGGAGGATCGGCACCGGCTCGTAGGCTGGCTGGCGCCGCGAAAGGGCCTCTATGCCCGTCTGTCGGACATGCGCGACTGCGGGGTGCTCGAGTGGCTGTTCCCCGGGTTTGCGGCGATCTCCTGCCGCATGCCCCCCGAGCTCGATCACAAGTACACGGTCGACCAGCACACCCTGCTGAGCATCCGCGCGATCGAGCGCCTGCTGGACCCGGATCCCCCACGCGAGCGCTTCCGCTCGCTGCTACAGGAGACACGGTCTCCTGAGCGTCTCGTCCTGGCGCTGCTCTTCCACGAGGTGGGCAGGTGGAAAGACGACGGCCAGGTCGAGGAAAGTGTCGGCTTCGCCCAGACGATGTGCGCCCGACTCGAACTCGACGCCGACGCACGCCAGAGCATCGAGTTCCTCGTGGCCCAGCACCTGGCGATGGCCCATGTCGCCTTCCGATCCGACAGCGAGGATCCGGCGGTCATCCAGAGGTTTGCCGCGCTGGTCGGCACCCCGGAGCGGCTGAAGACGCTGTGCGTCATGACCCTGGCGGACATTCAGGGGATGGGCACGAACACCCTCACACCGTGGAAGGAGGAGCTGCTTTGGCGGCTATACCTCAAGACCCACGACCGATTGACGCTCGCCTACGGGGACGACGTGATTGAGCATGGGCAGGCTGCCGTGGGTGCCGTGCAGGCGACGCGTCCGGCGGATATCAGCGAGCAGGAGCTGACTGATTTCCTCGAAGGGTTTCCGCAGAGATATCTCGTCACCGTCGACAACTCGCGTGTCTACCAGCACACCAGGCTCGCGCGAGACATCCATCGCGACGAAGTGCACCTGTTCCTCGAGCAGAAGGGAGTCGTGTGGGAGCTCGCTGTGGTGACCCTGGACAAGCCGATGCTGTTCTCGAACATCTGCGGCACGCTGTCCTATTTCGGACTGGACATCCTGCGCGGCAGCGCGATGACGAGCTCGAGGGGTGTCGTGCTCGACATCTTCGAGTTCTCGGATGACGAGGGTGCGTTCGGGCAGACCCCGGGAGCGTCACAACAGCTCGAGCGGCTCCTTCAGGACGTCGTGGCCGGGCGTCAGGACATCGCGGTGCTCCTGCGCGAAAAGCAGAGCGGCCCGCTCTACGGTCGTGAGCCGAGGCGCATCGCGCCTGTCGTGAGGTTCGACGCGGCGCGCTCGCACAGCCACACGATCCTCGAGATAGTTGCGCAGGACGCCCCTGGGCTGCTCCACCGCATCAGCCGGGTGATCTCGCAGCATGGATGCAGCGTGGACCTCGTGCTGATCGCGACGGAGGGGGACAACGCCATCGACGTCTTCCACCTCACGGCTGGCGGGGCCAAGCTGGCGGAAGGAACACAGCTCGCACTCGCAGAGGATCTCGTGCGCATGCTGGAGGTCGATTGACGATCCTGGCGCGGCGCGTTGCCGCAGCCGGTATCAGGTGAATAGGTACGCGCCGCTGGCGGTGGTGTTCTCGGCCAGGCGGCGCCGGAGGGTCACGGTGTTCACTGGACCTGCTTTAAGCAGCCGGC
Organism: Vicinamibacteria bacterium; assembly: GCA_963763095.1. Classification (GTDB taxonomy): domain Bacteria; phylum Acidobacteriota; class Vicinamibacteria; order Vicinamibacterales; family JAENWD01; genus CAVUCH01. The sequence goes on along the minus strand of CAVXNR010000006.1, from coordinate 225,923 downwards.
GCAGCGCCGCCATCTGTGTGCGGAGAACGTCGCCCTCCGCGATGGCACTCAGCGCTTCGCGAGCGGCCTGATCTACGCGCAGGGCTGCTGTCGCGACGAAGAGTCGCGCGGCATCGGCCTGCAGCGGCGCCGTGCGCTCGCCGGCGGCGGCGGATGACCGCGCACGCAGGACGGCGGAATCGGCTGCGAACGTCTCGATGAGCAGGTCAGCCAGCCAGAGCATCACTTCCTGTTCAGCCTGCAGTGCTGCGCCGTAGCGCTCCACCGCGGCTCCCGCGACCAGCAGGCACGTCTTGCGGAACCCATCCACCGCCTTCGACTCTGCCGCAAGAGACGCCCCATCGCCAGGGTCGAGCCCGAGCGGCGCCGGGCCCATGATTTCGTCGCGCAGCGCCCGCGCGGCGGCGAGCAGCGGCAGGTCGCCCTTGGTCGCGCGCTTGAGGAGCATGCCTGGAATCAGCAGCCGGTTGATCTCGTTGGTGCCTTCGAATATGCGGTTCACGCGGGCGTCTCGGTACCGTCGCTCGGCGGGGTAGTCCTGGACATAACCGTTGCCGCCGTGGACCTGGACGTTCTCGTCGAGGACGAAGTCGAGGACCTCGCTGCCGAACACCTTCGCGATGGACGCCTCGACGGCCAACTCCTCGAGGGCGCCGAGCAGCGCCTGGCTCTTCTCATCTGTGGCGGCGTGCACCGTCGCGTCGATCAGGCCCGCGATGCGGTACATGATCGACTCGAGGGCATAAGTGCGCGCCGTCATCTCGCCGATCTTGTGCTTGATCGCGCCGAACGACGCGATCGCCTGTCCGAACTGCCTGCGTGACGCGGCGTACCGGGCCGACTCCTCGATCGCCGTCTTGCAGCCTCCCAAGCACATCGCGCCCAGCTTGAAGCGGCCGAAGTTCAGCACATTGAAGGCGACCTTGTGACCCTTGCCGATCTCGCCGAGCACGTTTGCGGCCGGAACCGGGACGTCTTGCAGCAGCAGCGAGGTCGTGGAGGAGCCATGCAGCCCCATCTTGTGCTCCTCCCTCCCGCTGGTGACGTTCCCGAACGCACGTTCCACGATGAAGGCGGTGAACGACTCGCCGTCGACCTTCGCGAAGACGATCATCACATCGGCGAATCCGCCGTTGGTGATCCACATTTTCTCGCCGCTCAGGAGGAAGCTCCCGTCGTCCCGCCGCGTCGCGAGCGCGCGGGCGCTCAGCGCGTCAGACCCCGACCCTGACTCGCTGAGGGCGTACGCGCCGATGGTGTCCCCGCTCACGAGGCCAGGCAGGTACCGGCGCTTCTGCTCTCTGGTGCCGAACGTCAGGATCGGCACGATGCAGAGGTTCGCCTGCGCGCCGTACGCGGCCCCGAACGAAGCAGAGTGCGCCATGCGCTCCGAGACCGCGAGCGAGCTCACCTCGTCGAGCTCGACGCCGCCGTACTCCTCCGGCACATCGACGCCGAGCAACCCCAGGTCGCCGCACCGCTTGAGGAGCGCGCGGGCGAGCGCCCAGTCTTTCTGCTCGAGCCGGTCGACGGCTGGAACCACCTCCTGCCGCGAGAACTGGGCGGCGGTGGCCGCGACGAGCCGGTGCTCGTTGGTCATGCGCTCCGGCGTGAACACGTCCGTTGCCGGTGCGCTCTCGAGAAGCCAGGCGCCGCCGGTTGCCGTCGATGCTGCGGTTGCCATCAGTCACGTTCTCCGATTCTCGGGTTCTCTCGGTTCCAGGCCCCTGGCTCCTCGCTCCGGGCTCCAGGCTCCAGGCTCCGGGCTCCGGGGCTCCGCCCATGCCCGCCGGCGCCATCACACCGCGGGCGGCGGCGGCGCGGAATCTGAAGCCCGTACCCGAATCACAGGCGCTCGAATATTCCCGCGGCGCCCATCCCACCGCCGACGCACATGGTGACGAGACCGTAGCGGGCGCGGCGGCGCTGCATCTCGTAGAGGATCGTCGTCGTGAGCTTTGCGCCGGTGCAGCCGAGCGGGTGCCCCAGCGCAATGGCGCCGCCGTTGACGTTCACACGCTCAGGGTCGACATCCAGCTCGCTTAGGCACGCGAGCACCTGCGATGCGAATGCCTCGTTCAGCTCGATCAACTCGATGTCGTCGAGCGACAGGCCTGCCAGCTTCAAGACCTTGCTCACCGCCGGCACCGGACCAATACCGAACCGCTCGGGTTCGACGCCCGCTGTCGCGAACGCCACGAAGCGCGCCAGCGGTGTGAGGTTCAGCTCTCTTGCGCGTCCGGCTGAAACCAGCAGCACCGCAGCTGCACCATCGCTCATCTGAGACGCATTGCCTGCCGTCACCGTACCTGCGATGTGGAAGGCCGGTCGCAGCCTGGCGAGCGCCTCTGATGACGTGTCGCGGCGCGGGCCTTCATCCACGGCGAACGACTGCTCGCGAACCGAAGGCGCACCGCCGTTCCCAGTGGAGGACGCGAGGCGTACGGTGAGCGGCACGATCTCGGTCGTGAAACGTCCCTCGTCGATCGCCGCGAGCGAACGCTGGTGGCTGCGCAACGCCCAGACATCCTGCGCCTCGCGGGAGATGCTCGACTCGCGCGCATGGTTCTCTGCCACCAGCCCGGTGCTGAGATACACATCCGGGTAGCTGTTCACCAGCTCCGGGTTCGGCGCCACCTTGTGGCCCCCCATCGGGACCAGGCTCATGGATTCGGTGCCGCCCGCCAGCACGACACCCGCGAAGCCGCACATGATCCGCTCGGCGCCGTATGCGATTGCCTGCAGCCCGGATGAGCAGAAGCGGTTCACCGTGACCGCTGATGCCGTGACGGGTATGCCGGCACGCAGGCTCGCGATCCGCGCGACGTTCAATCCCTGCTCGGCCTCGGGCATCGCGCAGCCCATGATCACGTCATCGACCTCGGACGCGTCCAGCGTGGGCACGCGCGCGAGCGCCTCGCGCAGCACCACGCCGGCCATCTCGTCTGGCCTCGTGGCGCGCAGCGTGCCCGCAGGCGCTTTGCCCACCGCTGTGCGCACTGCGGAAACAATCACCGCATCCTGCATTGCACCCCTGCCTATCCTTCCGCACATTCGAGAGCCGCATCGATGCGTCCGGCGACGGACGTCTTTCCGCCCGCGTTCCTGGTTCTCATGCGGGTGGAGGTCCTGGTGTGTCTGCGAACATCCCGGTGATCGCACGCCCGACGTCTTCGACCTGTCCGTTGAACAGATGGTTCGCACCTGGCACCACGACGAGCTGCTTCGGTTCGCGGAGGCGCGCGAAGAACGCCTGCAGGTCCGCGAGCGGGCAGAGCTCATCCCGCTCCCCCTGCACGAAGTACTTCGCTTTGGCGCTTTTTGCCAACCCGGAGAAATCGTACATGTGCAGCGCCGGCGCGATGCCAATCAGCGTCGAGACACGGTGGTCGCGATCGCCGGCCGTGAGCGCAACGTAAGCGCCGAACGAGAACCCTGCCGCCCACAGGTCCGCCCCGGGGTACTGGGCTGCCATGAAATCGAGCCCGGCACCGAAGTCGTCGAGTTCTCCCACCGCGTTGTCGAACGTGCCCTGGCTCTGCCCGACGCCGCGGAAGTTGAAGCGGAGCACGGCACAGCCCAGTCCCGCCAACGCCTTGGTCGCGCGATACACCGCCTTCGTGTGCATCGTGCCCCCATGCAGCGGGTGAGGGTGCGCAAACACCACCGCGGCGCGCAGCGGCACACCCGGGTGAACCGGCCGCTCGAGCAACGCTTCCAGCCGGCCGGCCGGACCCGCGAGTTCGTGAAGCGGTGGCGTGCTCATGTTCAGCCAACCGCCCTGCTGGTCCGCTCCGATTCGCCAGCGCGGTGCGCGTGCGACAAAGGCGGCCAGGCGCTCGGCGAACGCGACTGGTCGCGTCACGAGGCCGATGTGGCCGGTGCGTTCGAACGTCAGACTCTCCGCGTGCGGCAGAAAGCGCGTGTAGCCGATCGTATGGTGCGGTGGAACGACACTGTCGAGGGCCGGCTCGCCTGTGATCAGCAGGGTCGGGGCGACGATCGACGACATCGGGGAAGCGAAGTCCACCCCGTCGAGCAGACGGATCCGGTGGCGCATCAGGGCTGGTGACGTGGGATGCGCCGCGACGCGCCAGAGCTGTCCGGCCGAAAAGGCCAGCCGGTCACGGTGGGCGGGGAGCGCTGCCCGAATCTCACGCCGGGATCGCCGCCAGGCGTTGACGCAGAACAGCGGGCTGAGCAGCCACGGCGCCCTGAGATAGAAGCGCACCCGGGCATCCGGCGTATAACCCGGCGCCAGTGCCGAGGCGAGGACGAGCGCACGCACCCCTCGTGGCCGCAACGCTGCATAGCGCGCGGCGATGAGCCCGCCGTAGGAGACGCCGCACACCACCGCCTTGCTGACTCCCGCTTGGGCCAGCACACGATCGATCTGAACGATGAAATTGTCGAAGCCCAGCGCAGGGTCGAACACATGACCGCTGGTCCGCTCGCCGGCGAGGGAGAACGAGAGCACGCGGAAGTGTTTGGCGAGCGCGTCCACCGCGGGACGCATCCACTCCCACCGGCCTTGAATGCCGGGAACGAGGACGAGCGGAGTGCCGGCGCCGAGGTCAATCATGGTGTCGGTTTTCGTACGATGACGGCTCTAGCTCTCAGTCCTCAGCGTTCAGTTGTCAGTTCTCAGGACCAAAACTGAAAACTGACAACTCAAACACTAAAAACTCGACTTGCCGCGCGTCAATTGCTCAACGTCTTCCCCGTCTTCAGCGTGTGCTGAATCCGTTCGAGCGTCTTCCGTTCGCCGCAGAGGCCGAGGAATGCTTCGCGCTCGAGATCCAGGAGGTACTGCTCGCCCACGGTGGTCTCGTGCGGCGCCGGTCCGCCGGCAAGAATCCACGCGAGCCGGCGGCCGATGACGGCGTCGTGATCAGTGATGCGTCCTGCCCTCGACGCGAGGTGCACGCCGAGCTTCAGCGCGGCCAGTACCGACTCGCCGCCGACGCGAATGGCCGTCCGGCGCGGCGGCGCCTGGTAGCCCTCTCGCGTGCGATCGAGCGCACGCGCCTTGGCGTCGGCGAGCAGGCGCTCACGGTTCATCGAGATCCCGTCCACCGGGCGGAGATAGCCGATGCGCCTGGCATCAGGGGCGCTGGTCGACACCTTCCCGAAGCCGATCGTCTCGAACACGCGCTGCACGGCCGGGAGCAGGTCGGCGCCGACCGGGAGGCTCTCCATCGCGCGCGCGAGCATCGCCGTGGTTCCCGCGCCAGCCGGGATCAGCCCGACGCCGACCTCCACGAGGCCCATGTAGGTTTCGGCAGCGGCCTGGGTGCGATCGGCCTGCAGCACCATCTCGCAGCCGCCGCCAAGCGCCAGGCCGGCCGGCGCCGCGATCACCGGCACCTCCGCGTACCGCAGCGATGTGGTGGCGCGCTGGAACGAGCGGACCATCAGGTCGATCTCGTCCCAGTTGCCTTCCTGCGCCTCGAGCAGGAGGAGCATCAGGTTGGCGCCCGCCGAGAAGTTCGGCGCGTCGTTGCCCACAACCAGTGCGGTAAAATTACGCTCGGCTTCCGCCACGCCGGCCTGCAGCATCTCGAGCGTGTCGCCGCCGATCGCATTCATCTTCGAGTGGAACTCGACGCACACGACGCCGTCCCCGAGATCGACGAGGCTGGCCCCGGCGTTCCTCCGGAGCACCGCCGAGCGCTCCTTCGCCGCCCGGAGGATCTGCAGACCCGGCGCGGCCGGTGGAACAGCCGTCTCGCGGAACCGGTTGCGCCCGTCATCGAGGACCTCCCGAACCAGCGGAGGCACGTCATCGCCGGCCGGAACGTGCGCGCGCCAGGCGTTCAAGACTTCGCGGACGCCAATCGCGTCGAACAGCTCGAAGGGCCCGAGCTCCCACCCGAAGCCCCACTGCATTACGCGATCCACGTCGTCGATGCTGTTGGCGATTCGGGGTGCCACCCGCGCTGTGTAGACGAGCGTCGGCGCCAGCGTTTCGCGCAGGAACTCGCCGACCGTGTCTCCGGCGTTGAACAGCGTGCGTACGCGCTCGCGCACGTCCTCTATCGCCCTGGCGGCCTCGATCGAGGCGAGCCGTATCGGCTGCCTCGGCCGGTAGGTCATCGTCCCGGGATCCAGCGTAAGGATGTGGGATTCGCCGTGCGCCTTCTTCTCGCGCCGGTAGAAGCCCCCTCCCGTCTTCTCTCCGAGCCAACCGCGCGAGAGCATGTCCTCCAGCAGCGGCGGCGCGCGGAACGCCTCGCGATCGCCTTCCGGGAGCCGGTCGTACAGGGTACGCGCCACGTGCGCGAGGATGTCGAGGCCGGCGATGTCACCCGTGCGGAACGTCGCACTCTTCGGCCGGCCGAGGGCAGGCCCCGTAATCGTGTCGATCTCCTCAATCGTGTATCGCCCCGACTGCAGCGCCTCCAGCGTGCGGATGACGCCATAGAGCGCGATGTGGTTGGCGATGAAGTTGGGGGTGTCCTTCGCGATGACCGTGCCCTTGCCGAGGCGGTGGTCCGCGAAATGCACCACGGCGGCGACCACGGCGGCGTCGGTTTCCGGCGTCGGTATGACCTCCAGCAGACGGAGATACCGCGGTGGATTGAAAAAGTGCGTGCCAATGAGATGGCGTCGGAAATCGTCGGACCGTCCCTCCGCGAGCGCGCTGATGGGGATGCCCGACGTGTTCGAGCTGACGATCGAGCCCGGACGTCGCACCGCATCGACGCGCTCGAGGAGCTCGCGCTTGATCTCGAGCCGCTCGACAACAGCCTCGATGATCCAGTCTGCGTCGCCGATCCGGCGGAAGTCGGTGTCGAAGCCCGCGATGCTGATCAGAGCGGCGCAGTCGGCGGTGAAGAACGGATCCGGCCTGAGCGTCCGCGCCCGCTCGAGCCCCTGTCGCGCTACGTCCGCCGTCAAATCGAGGACCAGCGACGGTACGCCGGCGTTCGCGAAGTGGGCGGCAATCTGCGCACCCATCGTACCTGCGCCAAGCACGGCAACTGACCGGACGAGCGGCGCTCGTCCGTACGCGGCAGGAGCGGCTGACGCGGCAAGGACGTCGCTCATCGAAGGCTCCATACACCGAGCCCGAGACACGGTAACCGCCTCACGCCCGTTGCCCCGTGCGCACGCCATTCAGGATCAGGTCGACAATCGGGTCGGCATCGGCGGCAAGGTCGTAGGTGCGTGGGCTCAACACCCAGTTGGTCGCCATCTCGTCGAGCGCGCCGAACAGCGCCTTGGCAACGAGCGTCGGACTGATCCCGGCCCGGAACACGCGCCGGGCCTGACCATCCGCGATCACGTCGCGAAGGATCCCGAGATACTCCCGCACGTACGTGGCGGAGAAGCGCTCCATGAACTTCGTCGTCCCGCGCAGTTCGACCTGGAACACGACGGCGAGGTCGCGGTCGGCTCCGAGGCGCTCCAGGTGCAGCCGCGCGATGCGGCGCAGGCTCGCTTCCGGGTGCAGCCCGTCCAGTGCCGCCCGGCCTTCGGCTATGGCCGATCGCATCGTGCGCTCGAAGATCGACACGAGGAGATCGTCCTTGCTCCGGAAATACAGATACACGGTGCCCGACGCGACGCCGGCGGCGCGGGCGACATCAGCCACCTGTGCGTTGAAGAACCCGCGGCGCGCGAACGTTTTGGTGGCGGCGGTCAGAATACGTTCGCGCTTGTCCTGCGCTGGACGGACGCCGGATGTGGCGGCCCCGCGGCGGCGGGCCGGTGCTGTCGCAGCGGACAGCCGGGCAGTGGAGCGGGGAGTAGTTGCCGGTGACACTGAATGACTGTTCATTCATACGCCCCTCCCAGGGCAGGCGTCAAGCACCGTCGTGGCCCCCCCGGCCGCCCGTGGTGTGATCACTTCCAGCGCGTCAGGATCGCCTCGCGCTCGAAGAGCGCCACCCCGAGCATCACCAGGAGGACCCAGACTGCGAACAGCACCACCAGCGCAATGACGATGACGGGCACGGTCAGGCGGATGACGCCATTGAACTGCATCACGAACGCGATCGTGATCGGGAGAATCAGCAAGGCACCGAACTGCTGTGCCGTGCGCGGGTCGTTGACGCGCGACGACACCAGGATGGCGATCTGCAGCGCCACCAGCGCGCCGATCGGGCCAAAGCCAAGCACGAGCAGCGCCGCCCGCGCGCTCAGGACCGCCGAGAACACGTGCGGCTCGGCGAAGGCGAGCATGCCCGCCAGGTAGATGGCGAGCGTGCCGAGCATGATCGCCAGCGACGGCAGCAGCGCGCCAAGGCCCTTCGCAATCAGCAGTTCAGCCGTCGTGATGGGGGTCGCCAGCAGGGGTTCCAGCGTGCGCCCCTGCTTCTCCCCGATGAGGCTGTAGCCCGCGAAGGCCATCGCACCGGTGACCGGGATGAGCAGCTGGAGGAGCATGAACTGCTGGAAGATGAACGCCTGCACCGCGGCTTCGTCGCTCATGTTGGTGCCGGGCGGGACCGTCCCGCGCTTTACGGCACGCGCGAACTCCGGGTCGCCCGACAGCGGCTCGCCCACGAACGTCGGAATCACCAGTGCTATCAGGAAAGGCAGCACGATCGTCACGGCCGCCAGGATCAGCACGGGCACCAGCGCGACCCGGTTGCGCCGCAGCTCGGCGAGCTCTTTGACCAGCAGCGCCGACACGCGATAGGTGGCAAACGTCACGAGATCGGCTTCTCCTTCTGGTCGTTGATCAGCGCCAGATACACGTCCTCGAGCGGCGCCTGCGCCGGAATCACGGCGAGCACCTCTGCGCCTGCTTCCACCAGCGCGCGGATAATAGCCGGGGTGTCACGGTCGACATCGTCCATCGCGAGTGAGAAGCCGTCCTCGAGCACCTGGAGATCATGAGCGCCGGCCCGCATCGCGGCTTCGGCATGATCGCGTGTGCCACCCGCCAGGCGGACGCGCACGCGCTGCCCGAACAGGCGCCGTCGGAGCGCGTCGGGCGTGTCGAGCGCAATCAGCCGCCGCTGCAGCACGCCGATGCGCGACGACACGCGTTCGGCTTCGTCCAGATTGTGCGTCGAGATGATGATGGTGTGGCCCTTGTCGCGCAACGCGAGCACCAGCTCCCGCACGAGCCGGGCGGTCTGCGGATCGAGGCCCGATGTCGGCTCGTCGAGCAGGAGGACCGGTGGCGAGTGCAAGAGCGCGCGCGCGATCGCAACCTTCTGCTTCATGCCCTTGGAGAGCTGCGCCGCCAGGCTGTCGGCACGATCCTCGAGGTCGAACATGCCGAGCGCCTCACTCACGGCGCGTGCCGGGTCGTCCACACCATACAGGCGTGCATAGACGAGCAGGTTCAGCCTCACGGTGAGACGATCCCACAGCCCCGGCGCCTCCGTGAGAAAGCCCACTTTTGCCCGGATGTCGTTCATCCGCTCGCGCACGAGCGGCACTCCCGCAACGGTTGCCTCGCCCGACGACGGGCTGATCAACCCCGCCAGCATCCGGAGGGTGGTGGTCTTGCCGGCGCCGTTTGGTCCGAGCAGGCCGAAGATCTCGCCCTGACCAACTGCAAGCGACAGGTCCTCCACGGCGATCCGGCTATCGAACTGTCGGGTGAGCCCCTTGACCTCAATCATCCGGCCGTCTCCATCGTGCCGCGAGCACCGAGCCGAACGCGGCTCCCGCGGTTGCAAGCCCCAGCGTCTCGGGGCGCCAGCCCCCGAGCGCAGCGCCACCCGTGTGCAGATGGGTCGCGACAAGAACGGTCATGCCGGCGAGCACTGACGCCAGCGCCTCCGGTGCGCCGGCACGGCGCAGGTGCAGCGCCGCCACGATCGGCACGAAGAGGACGACGGTGAGCACCCCGTAGAACACGGCGAGGGCGCCGATCACCGTCGGGATGATGACCGCGAGGCCGATGCCCGCGATCCCTCCACCAATGGCTGCCCCCCGCGCCACCGACAGCACCTGCTCGTCACTGGCGTCTGGCCGGAGAAACCGGCGATAGAGGTCCTGCGACAAGGACGTGGACAGCATGAACAGGACCGCATCGGCGGAGCTCACCTCAGCCGAGAACACTGCCGCAAGCGCCAGCGATCCGACGGCCGGCGGCAGATGGTGTACGAGCACAGTCGGCAGGGCCAGGTCGGGGGTGGCGAGCGTCGGATGCAGCACGCGCGTGACCATGCCGAGGACTGGCGGAATGATCCCGAAGCACATGAGCGCGATGCCGTTCGCCGCGACCCCGATCCTCACCGCGCGTGCATCGACGGCCCCGAATATCTTCTGCAGGAGCCCGGGAGACACCATGAACGCCGGACCGAGCAGCGCCAGCAGCAGGACGCCGCTCCCGTGCGGGCCCGCGAACGAGAAGAACCCGGAGGGCAGATCCGGTGAATCCGCGATAGCCCCCATCCCCCCCGCAGCCGCCACCGCGAGCGGCGTTGCCACGATGAACCCCGCGAGGAGGACGATCAACTGCGCCAGGTTGACCCAGGCCGAGCTGAGGAGCCCACCTGCGACGAAGTAGCACACGATCACCACCCCGCCGAGGGCCGCGCCCGCCGGCCGCGGCACGCCGGCCACCACGTGCAGAATCGACGCGACGCCGATCAGTTGCGCGGCGAGGATCACGAGCGTGGCGACCCACAACACGGCCGACGTCAGTGCGCGCGCGCTGCGGCCGTAGTGCGCCTCGATGAAATCGCCCACGGTCAGGTACTCGCGCCGCTTCGCCTCCTGCCAGATCCGCGGGCCAATCCACCAGGCCAGCAGCAGCGAGCCTATGCCGGCGGATCCGTTCCACCACCAGGCGCTGAGCCCCTGGCGGTAGCCCAGGCTGGCAGCGCCCACGGTCGATCCCGCACCGATGTTCGCCGCCAGCATTGTTGCGAACAGCAGCAGCGCCGGCAGGGCACGGCCGGCCACGAAGAAGTCCCGCGGGCCGCGAACGAGTCGGCCGATCCACGCGCCCAGCCCTACCAGCCCGACGGAGTACGCGAGCAGGAGGGCCAGGTGCGTGTTCATGAGGAGCTGGACGTCGCGCCGGCGGCGCTCAGCGTCCGAGGTCTCTGAGGGCAGGAACGCCGGGCACCGATGTCGCGGCGCGGACTGCTCGCAGAATGGCCTCCGCGGTGACGTCCGCGGCAAGCGCGCCGACCAGCAGCAGGTCGTCCGGTCCTGTCCGCGTCGCGGTGGCCAGCGCAAACACGGTGTCGCCATCCGCCGGCGTGTGCACCGGAGATATGGCGCGGGCAAACCCGTCGTGCGCCATCTGCGCCAGCTTGACCGCCTGGGGTTTGGTCAGGTTGGCGTTGGTTGCGACGACTGCCAGCGTCGTGTTCTCGGCCGACCTCGGAGCGGCGGGAGGGGCGTCACGGAGCAGCCGTCTCGCGTCCGCAAGCCCACGGCCGTCTTCGGTGCGCACGCCAGCCACCACGGCGCCCGTCGCCGGGTCGATGACGTCACCGTGGGCATTCACCGCCACGAGCGCTGCGACGATGAGGCCGTTCGGCAGCGTCATCGCCGCCGTACCGATGCCGCCCTTCATGGCACGGCTGAGACCGCGCATCTTCCCCACCGTCGCACCCGATCCGGCGCCCACGCTGCCCTCGGTCACCGGTTCGGCGCTCGCCGCGGCGGCGGCGCGGTAGCCGCAATCGGCAGTCGGCCTGATCTTCGGGTCGCCGACGCCCAGATCGAACAGGATGGCGGAAGGCACGATTGGCACGCGGGCGACGGATGTCTCGTACCCGGCGCCACGCTCGTCCAGCCACCGCACCGTGCCGGACGCGGCATCAAGGCCGAAGACGCTGCCGCCCGCCAGCACGATCGCGTTTACCCGATCGACCATGTTGATGGGGGACAGCAGATCGGTTTCGCGCGTGCCCGGCGCTGCGCCACGGACATCCACCCCTGCAACCGCCGCCGGTGTCGCGAGGACGACCGTGCAGCCGGTCGGCCGTTCCGCCAGCGTGACGTGCCCCACCGTGATCCCGGCAACGGCGGTGAGCGTGCGGTTGTCCGTCGCACCGCGCGTCGGACCGGCGAGCAGCCCCGCGGCGGCGAGCGTCGCAAGCGCGGATGACGCCCGCACGTGGGTCACGTCAGTTCACCAGGGATCCGGAACCGGGGACCGGTGGCGGAATGTAGGGTACGGGCGATGCGTGGTGGACGGCCAGGCGCCAGCGGCCGTCGTGGCGCACGAAGATGTTCGTGGCCTGCGCGAGCGAGCTGTGGATCTCATCGCCCTCGGCCGCCGCGATGCGCTCGACGCACGATACCCAGGCGACGTCTCCCACGATGCGCACGCGGAGGTCACCAGGGATGACCGTGATGGTGGCGTTTCCTTCGAAAACGCCGCGCCAGCTGTCGCGGATCGCATCCCACCCCCGGAGCGCCGCGCCACCAGGGTGCACGCACTCGGCCCAGTCCGCTGGAAACCAGGCCTCGCCCATGCCGGACAGATCGCGACCGGAGAGCGCGCGATAGAAGATGTCATTGGCGTCAGCCACACCCTGCTGTTCCGGGGTCATATCGATGTGCGGGATCGTAGCATGCGCCCGGCTGATCGCTGGCGCTGTGCCCATGTCACGGCCGCTGTGGTCAGGTCGCACCCGCTGTGTGGGCGGCCTAGGCCCGGCGTCGAAGCCCCCCGGGCGGGTGTGGATCCAATCCACAGCCTGTCACGGACGGCGTGGGCCCGGGGCCGAAGCGCCGCGGGCACTTCCGGGGTCGAACACATAACATCCCGGTGTCGCCAGGAGCTGCCCGTCGTGAGCAAACGAGAGGCTCGTGGGCGCCATGATGCCTGCGCCGTAGAACTGCACGACACGTGTTTTCTCTCCGTCGGCGTCGTACACGTATGTGAACGGCACGGTGAAGGAGATCCAGAGACCGCCGGCGCGGTCGACGGCGGCGGTCCGCACGATCGGCGGCACCATCGGCATCTCACGAATGCCTCCTCGCGCGGGCCATGTCGTGGGTTGTGATGCGATCAGGAGATCGAGCTCTGTACCCTGAATGACGCGTTCGAACATCAGCGTGCCCCTGCCGTCGTACTTGCGGAACCGGGGCTCGCCGGCCTGGAAGACGAAGTAGTAGCCGCCCTGGGGGTTGACCAGCGGAATCCCGGTGTTGAGGATGCGGTGCAGGTCCGGGTCCGCTTCATGGCCGGTTGCGCGCAGCAGCCCGATGTTGCGGTGAGGCGTCCCTTCCAGCGTGTACTCGGTTATCAGTGCGCCGCGCTCGGGCTGGTTCAGCAGGATGGACTCTCCTTCATACTCGATGGACGCCACCCCGTTCAGCACCATGCCGCCGTACTGCAGGCGTGCCTCCATCCGCCCGGGCAGGACGAAGCCTCCAAGCCGCGTGCCCTCCAGCCCGAACCGCTGCACGCGCTCCCGCCCGACCGGCGCATCAGCCACGACGAAGCGGCCTTCCGAGGACACCGCAAACGCGACCGGCTGAATGATCCGGCCCGACTCCTGGCCCACCTGGACGATCTTGGTGGCGGTGGTCAGTTCGGCGTCCACGCTGTACACCGTATGAGCGCGCCGATCGAATACGAGGTAGCTGCCCGATTGCAGCTTGTGGAAGCCGCTGGCCTCGGAGAAAAGCCCGGCGAGGTGGGGCGGCAGGGCTGCAACGGAGCGCAGCACCTCCGGGGTTCGCGCTCCGCGCAGGACGCCGGCGGGCAGCAGCATCACCAGCATGGCGGCGGCCACCGCCGTGCGTAGGGGGCTTGCCGGCCGCGGCACGCCGAAGCGATCGTGTAAGATCGTAAGCCCTGCAGGCACATCACTCCTGGCCCTGGTTGCCGGCCAGCCGGCGAGTTAGGGTGGCAAAACCAGACGTGTTCGACCGTTTCACACCGATAGCCCGCTGCCGCCTGCCCTGGATTGTTCTGGCAACGCTGCTGCCCGCGTGCGGGGGGTCGCCGACAAGCCCCGACCCTCCGGTACCGGCGCCGGCGCTCACGTGTCCGGCCGATGTCCAGGCGCTCGCGCGCCTTGGACAGCCGCCCGTGGTGACCTTCGACACGCCGGTTCCGACTGGCGGGGTTGCACCGGTTTCCACCGTGTGTACGCCCGGATCGGGTACATCGTTTCCTCTGGGGACGACCCGCGTCACGTGCACGGCCACGGATAGCCGCGGCAGCTCCGGCTCCTGCGGCTTCACGGTCATCGTCTCTGCCGTGCCGGTGCTGTCGTCCGTGCGTTTCGTGGCCTTTGGCGACAGCATCACCGAGGGCACGACCTCCCCCGACCCTACGACGCTGCTCCTGAGCCTCATCGAATCGTATCCATACAAGCTGCAGGCCCTCCTGTCTGCCCGCTACATCGACCAGACCGTTGTGGTGCTGAATCGAGGTCGGGCCGGTGAGCGCGTGTCGAGCGGTGTCACGCGCCTGCCGGGCGTGCTCAACGCCGACAAGCCGCAGGTGCTGCTGCTCCTCCATGGCGCGAACGATCTGCTGGGCGCGGCGTCGAGCGGCTCGTTCGACGCCGCGATCGGGCGGATCATCACAGGCCTCGAGGACATGATTGGGATCGCTCGCAGACGCAGCGTGCGGGTCATGCTGGCGAACTTCCCGCCGCAGAATCCGAATGGCTCCCGTGGCGGGGGCGCAGAGGCTGTCGTCGAGCTGAACAACGAAATTGCGGCGCTTGCAAGCGACAAGGGCGTTGCGCTGGTGGATCTCTTCGGTGGTCTCAATGGCACGCCGACCGGCTCGATTGGCGTCGACGGCCTGCACCCCACCGACGCGGGCTACACCAAGATCGCGAATATCTGGTACGAGGCGATCACGCGAGTCTACGAGCAGTCCGGCGGTCCGGCCAGCGCCGGGGGACCGCCGCGGCTCGTTGTCGATCCCGAACGCCCGTGAGGGACGGCGACGCAGCGTTCTGATGTGAAGCCGCGACTCGAGCCATGAATGCGGGCCGGGACCTCAGCCCTGCATGTGGGTCTGCACGTGGGCCGGGACCTCACCATCTGCATGTGGGGCCGGAACTTCACCTCTGCATGTGGGGCGGGGACTTCAGCCCGGCCGGATTCGGCACTGAAGTGCCGGCTCCAGACTTCGGCGGTGTGACTCGCGCTCAGTAGCGGCCGATCTCCCTCACGGCCGCGAGCACGTCGGCAGCCTGCGGCAGGATCTCCTCCTCGAGTTCGGGAGCGTACGCGACCGGCGTATCCATGGCAGCGACGCGGCGAACTGGCGCATCCAGCCAGTGAAATAGCTCGTCGGCGATACGGGCCGCGATCTCCGCACCAAAACCGCACGTCAGCTGGTCTTCGTGCGCGATCACCACGCGGTTGCAGCGCTGCACCTGGGTGCTGATGGCTGCCCAGTCGTACGGGATGATCGTTCGCAGATCGAGCACCGCGACGCTCAACCCTTCTTTTTCCGCCTGCTGGGCGGCGAGCAGCGTGCGCTGGACCAGGGCGCCCCAGGTGATCACCAGGACGTCCGAGCCCTCCCGCTTCAGCGCAGCGGTCCCGAACGGGATGGTGAAGTCCGGCCCCGGGTAGACGCCCTTGTTGTAGGTCTGCCGGTACAGATGCTTGTGCTCGAGGAACATCACCGGATCGTCGCATCGGATCGCCGTGCGGAGCAGCCCGGCTGCGTCGACCGCATTCGAGGGGAACGCGATGAGGATGCCGGGGCAGTGGGCGAAGATGCTCTCCCCTGACTGGCTGTGGTACGGGGCGCCCCCGCGCAGGTAGCCGCCGATCGGCACGCGGATGACCATCGGGCAGGAAAAGTTGTTCCCGGACCGGTAGCGCATCATCGACATCTCGTCGCGTATCTGCATCATCGCCGGCCAGATGTAGTCGAAGAACTGAATCTCGACCACCGGCTTGATGCCGCGCAGCGCCATGCCCACCGCGCGCCCGACGATATTTGCCTCCGCCAGCGGTGAATTGAACACGCGGCTGCTGCCATGCGCCTTCTGGAGGCCGTGCGTCACCTTGAAGACGCCCCCCTTGCCGGGCACCGACGTGAGCTTTGCCTCGTCGCTGCAATCGGCGACGTCCTGACCGAAGACGACAATCTGAGGCGTGCGCGCCATCTCGTCCTGCAGCGTGCGGTTGATCGCCGCCACCATCGTGTCGGGCTTCCCGTCCGTGCGCGGCTCGGCCGCGAACTCCTCGCCCGCAGGATCCACATGCGGTGAGAACACCCACAGGCCCGCCGTGTCGCGGGCGGGCTTCGGCGCGGCAAGCGCCTGATCGGTTGCCGCCTGAATCTCGCGATCGACGGACGTGGCCATCTCGGCCAACTCGGCTTCCGTGGCTACGCCGTCGCTGATCAGCAGGCGCGACATCCTCAGCAGCGGATCGCGCCGAGCCTCCTCGTCGCGTTCTTCGCGTGACTTGTACAGGCGCTCATCGTCCGAGAGCGAGTGCGAGTAGGGGCGCGTGACGGTGGCGCGCACGAGCACGGGGCCCGCGCCGGCACGCAACCGGGCGACCGCCGTGCCGAGCACCTCGTAGCTGGCCAGGAAATCGGTGCCGTCCACTTCCATCACGGTGAGGTTCGGGAAGGAGGACGACGAGCCGGGCGATGTTGCCACCGGGCGTCTGTGCGTCGACGGGGACCGAGATCGCGTACCCGTTGTCTTCCACCAGATAGAGGATCGGCAGTCGCTTCATGCACGCCGTGTTCAGCGACTCCCAGAACTCGCCTTCGCTGGTAGCGCCGTCACCGATCGAGAGGTAGGTGACCTCGTCCGGGTGGAAGCGCTCCTCGCGTCCGGCGATCTGGGTGATGTCACGGTAGAGCAGCGCCGCTTCTGCGCAGCCGATTGCCTGGAGGGCCTGCGTGCCCGTCGGGCTCCCCTGCGACACGATGTTGAGGCGCTTGCTGCCCCAGTGCGACGGCATCTGGCGTCCGCCCGAGGCCGGATCGTCTTTCGCGCCGACGGCCTGCAGCAGCATGTCGAGCGGCGTCACACCGAGGGTCAGGCAGAGGGCGCGGTCCCGATAGTACGCGTGGAACCAGTCGTAGCCGCCGCGCAGATGCATGCCCGCAGCGACGAGCACGGCCTCGTGTCCTGCGCCGCTGATCTGGAAAAAAATCTGGCTCTGGTTCTTGAGCTGAATCTCCTTGTCGTCGAGCCGCCGCGACAGCAGCATCAGGCGATAGGCGGCGAGCAGGTCGTGACGCGCCACGGCGTGCGTCAGCGCGGGTGTGATGTTCGCTGGAGCCTCCGCCGTGGCCGCGCCGGGCGGTGCGGCGGATGCCTTCACGGCAGCCCTCCGATCGGACGGTGACGCGCCCTCGCGGGCGCAGGAAGTGATGCGCGTCGAGAACGGGGAGCGGGGCAGATCACGCAGAAAGTATAGCATTCGCCCGGTGCTATACTCCGGCCGTTCGGGGCGCCGCGTTTCGTGCAAAACGCGTTGATTTGCAGCGCGTTTTTGCGTGACCGCGCGTCGCGCGCTCCGCCCGCGCACGGCCGATGCGCATCAGAGAAGGATGTCTTGTGTCCGAGCCCGTCCGTCTCTACCGCTGGGATGAAATCGCACTCGAAAAGGTGACCGAGGTGATCTCGCGCAAGTTCATCACCGGTCACCGGGAGATGCTCGCGCAGGTGTACCTGAAGCGCGGCGCCGTGGTGCCCATGCACTCGCACGACAGCGAGCAGTTGAGTTATGTGCTCCAGGGGGCGCTGAAATTCCTCGTCGGCGGTGAGTCGATCACGGTGCGCGAAGGCGAAGTGCTGCACATCCCCTCGTGGGTGGAGCACCAGGCCGAGGCGCTCGAAGACACGTTCGAGCTCGACATGTTCAGTCCCATCCGCCAGGACTGGCTGGACAAGACTGACGATTACTTCCGCAAGTGACGCTGCGGCGTCAGTGGATCCGGCGGTTCACGTCATCCGCCCGTCCCCCGGCATAGACGTCGAACTTGCGCTTCACGCGGTTGATCTTCCATTTCAGGTAGCGATACTTGATTTCCGCGATGGGATGGAAGCGCGGCGTCTTCGATTTCAGATAGAGGTACCCGACGACGAGGCCGCCCAGGTGCGCGAAATAGGCGACGCCGGCGTTGGTGGCGGTCATGGCTGAATACAGGTTCACCGCGCCCGACGATGGCGACGAACACGCGCGACGACACCGGGAACAGCAGGAACAGCAGGATCTGCCGGTGCGGGAAGTAGAGGGCGTACGCCATCAACAACCCGAAGATGGCGCCCGAGGCTCCGATCGTGGCGGCTTGCGCCAGCTGCGTCGAGAAGACGCTGACGAGCATCACGCAGAGGCCGGCGCCCACGCCCGTAATCGCGTAATAGCGCACGAAGAACCGCGTGCCCCACAATCGCTCGAGCTCCACCCCGAACATCCACAGCGCGAGCATGTTGAAGCCCACGTGCAGCAGGTTCGCGTGCAGGAACATGTAGGTGGCGACCTGCCACACCCGGAGCCCGCCCCATACCTCCAGCGGGCGAAGCCCCAGCACCCGCACCGGGTCCGGCCAGAAGCTGGTGATGAGGAAGATGGCGATATTCGAAATGAGCAGCCACTTCACCGCCGGCGTCATCGGACCCGGACCGAACGAAGCGGACATGGCGGAGGGAGGAGGATAGCGCCGCATTGATGAGCCTGCTAAATCATGTCCGAGCTGCGAGGATGCGCCGATCGTACCACACAGCTGTCGAGAGGACCTGAGCAACTTCCATGCCCCGCGACGGCCGTGTTGGGCCAGCGTGGGACGTGCTCGCCGCGGTCACCACCTTCATGGGGCGACCGTGCGCACACTCTCGGCGAGAGCGTCGGCCGAAACCGGCAGACGTCCGCCGGGCAGTGGCATGGCACACGCGGCGGCAGCCAGGGGCGCCAGCCCCATGATCATCAGAGCCGGCGCGATGTCGATACGGTCCGCCAGCATGCCCACGAGTGGTACAGCGAGGCCGCCCGTACCCCAGGCGAATCCCATCATCAATGACGAGACGGTCGCCGCGCTCACCGGCGCCACCTGGTGTCCGAACGTCACGTTGACCGGCAGCGTCGACTGCAGGAAAAACCCGCCCATCGCCAGCATCACCAGGAACCACCATCCATGCAGCAACGGCGCGGCGACGAGAAACGGCACGGCGGTCACCAGCGACAACGCGATGACACGCTTCGGTCCGAACCTGTCGGCCAGGGGTCCGCCAGTGAATCCTCCCATGCTGCTCGCAAACAGGTAGAGCGAGATCGCGGCCGCCGCCCCGCTGACGGACACACCCCGTCTCGTGAGCATCACCGGCACGAACGTCGCAAAGCTCAGGGACGCCAACGTTCGCAGAACTACGATGAGGTACAGCAGCGTGAGGTTGAACGCATACGGCCTGAGCGCCCGAAATCCTCCACCGGTTGCACGCGAGTGTGTCTCCTCGGCCGAAGGCACGCGCCGCAGGCAGAACCAGATCCACAGGAGCCCCGGCAGGGCCACGACCGGGCTCCAGTGCAGCCCCATCCGCTGGATGATCGGCGCAAACAGCAGTGGCCCCAGCGAGAAACCCACCGACCCGCCCGTGATGTGCAGGGCCATCGCAAAGCCCTGGCGCTCACCCGCAAGACGGTGCACGAGCGCGGCCGCGGGCGGATGGAAGGCCGCGGCTCCCAGCCCGCCGGCGACCAGCACGACTCCGAGCATCAGCGGCGAGCCGGCAAGTCCAATCGCGCTCAGCACCACGACGCACACGACGGGACCGGCGAACAGGAGGAGACGCGGCCGCCACCGGTCGGCAACGTGTCCGAACCCCAGCTGCGAGACCGACGCCGCGATCTGAAAGCACATCGTCAGGGCACCCGCCGCCGCGAGGGACAGATTGAGCCGCGGGATGAGCAGCGGCAGCAGCGGCGCGTAGATGTTCGAGTAGCCGTCCACCGCAAAATGCGTGGCCGCCATCAGCAGGATGGTCCGATCGAGCCCGAGGATCGCGGAAGCGCGGCGCAGCATGGACGTCAGCTGCGCCTCGGCCCTCTGAGGCGCGCGGTGATCGCACGCACGACGTCCTTGATCTCGTGGAGTCCAACGAGCCACGACGCGGCGAGCAGGACGACGAGTGATCCGGAGATCGTCGTGCCGACCCGCACGACCTCCAGGAGCAGCGATCGCCCTGGCAGGAACCGGGCGAGCCACATGTCCAAAGCGAAGGCAGCCGCCGCCATGACGACCGATGCGGCCAGGCTCCGGCCGAACACGCCCAGCAGCCGTGTCCCTTCGATGCCGCCGAGCCGCCGCCGCAGCATCTCCAGCAGCACCGACGCGTTCAGCAGGGCCGTCAGCGAGGTCCCGACCGCGAGCCCCAGGTAGCCGAATCGCTGGACGAACATGATATTGAGCGCGGCATTGACGAGCACGCTGGCGGCGCTGACCATCACGGGCTTGCGACTCTCGTGCAACGCATAGAACGTCGGCGAGACGACCTTCACCACGGAGTACCCGGTGAGCCCGATTGCGTAGCACACGAGCGCAGCCGCGGTGGCCTCCGTATCGCGCGGCACGAACGCTCCACGCTCGAACAGCATGGCGATGATCGGCCGGGCGAGCACCACGAGGCCGAGCGTGGCAGGCACGTTCAGTACGGCCATCATCGCTATCCCGTTGGCAACCTCGTGTCGCATGCCGGGGATGTCGTTGCGCGCCGCATGGCGTGCGATGGCCGGCACGGCAGCCGTCGCGATGGAGACGCCGAAAATTCCGAGCGGCAGGTACATCAGCCGGAATGCGTAGTTGAGCCACGACACCGCGCCAGTGCCCTCGCCTGTCGCCAGCACGGTGTTCACGAACACGTTAATCTGCGTCGCTGCGAGCCCGAGCGTTCCCGGCCCCATCAGAACGAGGACCTGGCGCAGTCCCGGCTCGCGCAGATCGAGCAGAGGCCGGTAGCGGTACCCTTCCTTGTGCAGCAGCGGCCACTGCGTGATGATCTGCCCGGCGCCGCCGATGAGCACGCCGATCGCCATCGCGGTGATCGGTGGGAGGCCCACTCGTGGCATCAGTGGCACGAGGACGATCGCGCACAGGATGCTCGCGACGTTGAACATCGCGGGCGACAGCGCGGGCACGAAGAACCGGTTCAGCGAGTTCAGCATCCCCATGAACGCGGCGGCTATTGCCACGAGCGTCAGGAACGGCAGCATGATCCGGGTGAGGAGGATAGTCAGCTCCAGCTTGCCTGGTACCTGGCTGTAATCGTCCGCGAACATCGTCACGAGCGGCTCTGTGAACAGCAGGCCTGCGCACACCACGAGCGCCGTTACGACGAAGAGCGCGTTGACGACGTGGTTGCCCAGGCGCCACGCGGCGGGGCGCCCTTCGCGAGTGAGATACCGCGTGAAGGTCGGGACGAACGCCGCGCTCATCGCGCCTTCCGCGAAGAGGTCTCGCACCAGGTTCGGGATCCGGAACGCGACGTTGTAGGCGTCGACGGCGTTGCCCGCGCCGAACAGGTACGCCATGACCTGATCGCGCACGAGGCCGAGCACGCGGCTCGTCATCGTGGCGATGCCAATAACGCCCGCCGATCGGGCGAGTCGTCGAGTCTGGGGCTGCGCGATCTGCGCGCTGGAGACGCTGCCGGCCTCAGGATCCGGGCCGGGCGCAGGTGTGCTCATGGGCTGGCGACAAGGGTACTACAGCGAGCAGCGGCGTCCGGGCGGCGTGCGACAGACGAGACGAGGCAGGCGTGCGTGATCACTCGAGCTCGGCGGCGGCTGCTCGTCTCCGCGCGTCCGTGCTCCTGTAGCGCCGGCGGGTACCAAAAAAAGGGGGTCGTGCCGGTGGCCCGGTGACCCCAGATGGAGGATGGAAGAGGCGGGCGCCTCTTTCACTGGGGTTAGACGGTCACGGCGGGAGAAAGTTTTCCGGACCTGCTCAGCTCAACTTTCTCCGCACCGCCTCGTTCACTGCCTTGCCGTCTGCGTGCTTGCCCGCGAGCCGTGGCATGGCGGCCTTCATCACGCGTCCCATGTCCTTCAGCGATGCGGCGCCGGTCTCCTTGACAGCGGCGTCAACGGCGGCCGCGATCTCCTCCGGTGTGGCGGCAACCGGCAGGTACCGCTGGAGCACCGAGGATCTCGGCCGACTCCTTGTCCGCGAGCTCCTGTCGCCCGGCCTTCGTGAACTGCTCGACCGAGTCCCTGCGCTGCTTCACGAGCGCGCCGACCACCTGCACCGACTCCGCATCGTCGAGGTCGCGCCCCTTCTCGACGCTCTTCATCGTCAAGGCCGTCTTCAGCATCCGGAGAGCGTCGAGCGTGGTCTGCTCCCGGCTCTTCATGGCGGCCTGAATCTCGGCGGCGAGTTGATCTATCAGCGGCACTGCATTACTCCTGCTTCCATGCGGTGGACGGATGCCCGGCGCTGTCGTCAGTGGTCCTGGTCGGAATCGCCCAACGTCACGTGCCACCGGTCCGTCTGCTGGTAGAACTGGTCGGGCACCGGCACGTCGTTGATCTTGAGCGTGAACTCCATACCCGACTTGACCGTGAAGTAGCCCGAGTTACGCAGCCACTTCCGGTAGCCCGTGTGCAGGGAGTAGGTGCGCACCTTGTCGGAGTCCGCCTCGCGCGCCTCACGATCGATCCACCGCAGCAGCGTCTTCATCCCGGCCTGATCCTCTGGATCGACGAGAAAATCCACCAGGCTCGTCACGCGCCCGCGCGGTTCCTGCAAATGGCGGTAGACCGCGTATCCCTCGAACCGTCCCTCACGTTTCAGCGCCGCAACGGCGTAGCGCACGTGCGGCGCCTCGATGTACTTCCAGTTCAAGTACCGCGCATCACGCCGAACCGCCAGGTCGAACTTCGGCGCAACCCGTTCCCAGAGCTCCGTGAACTCACCCGGGAACCGTCGGATCATCTCGATCTCGGCGCGGAGCGGCCGCGACCGGGCGATGATCTTGACGAGAGGGAGCGTCAGGGCCGACACGACGCGATTGACACCTTCCGGCCAGTTCGGGCGCCGGAACGCGCGGCGTGTCAGCGGCTTCACCAGGCAGGGCACTGGCCCGGCTTCGGGCCACCGAAGCTTCTTGAACAGCCGATGCGAGGACTCGGAGAGCCCCAGGCCGAGCGACGCCCCCACATGACGGTCCCACGTGCGGAACAGAACCTCACCCACGCCTTGGCGCTGGCGTTCCGGCGCGACCATCACGTCGGTGCCCCACGAGGCGGGTACCTCCCGCCCGCGCACCCAGAGCTTGACCGGCATCGTGGCGTACTGCCCGATGATGCTCGGCCCCTCGCGCGCAATCCAGATGATGGGCAGCCCGTCCGGGTTGTTGGGGTTTCGGCGGTACTGCCAGTCCCACCGGAGGCGGCTTGCGTCGGCGGCATCATTGCCGAACACGCGCCGGTACAGCGCCTCGACGCTGCGGCGATCCTCGGGACGGAAGCGAACGACTTCGGCCATTGTCACGCGACGTCAGTCCGGTGCCTGCACGGGAGCCCGGCAGCGGAGCAATGCAACTCGCCGTGTGGCCTGGGCCATTCTACCCGGTGTGCAGTTTCCGAGGGATCGACATTGGCAGATACTCCAGCGGCGCAGGAATTGACGGGGCTGCTCGAGAGGGAAGGTAGTCCGGCCTTAGCTGTACGCACTTATCGGGTTCATCGGCTTCGGCTTGGCGAGCCGAACGCCGCCCAGCGCCGACGCTACTGATCTTGCTGGTTCGGCGGCTTCGCCGGGGGTAGCGGCAACTGACCGGGCGTGGGTGACACCAACGCGCCACCGCCGGGCACTGCGGCCGGGCCGGCGGGCTGCTGCTGGGGAGCACCGTCGCCGTCGTTGTTCTGCCCCTGAGGTGCCGGTGGAATCGGTTGGACGCCCGGGCTCGACAGCGTGCGCGGCTGCGGTTGCGGCTGCGGCTGATCCGGGTCCTGCTCGCCGGCGCCGGCCTGGTCGGGGGACTGGTCGGCGGCCTGGTCGGGGGCTTGGCCGGGGATTTCCTGCGCTACCGGTTCATCTTGATCTTCCACGGCCGGAGCCGGCATCGGAGTGGGCGGCGGCGGCAGCGGCGCGGGCGGAGCGGCGGCGGTCTGGCTCGGAGGCGCTACCGTCCCGGCCATGACCACGATGCGGTCGAACTGCGAGCCACCCGGGATCAGTGTCGCCCGCGGGGCGGCCAAATAGCCGGGTACGCTCCGTAACAGGATTTCGAGCGCCTGCTTCTCCGGCACGTGGGTGAGTTCCAGCGTCAGTGGTGCGCCGCCGAGCTTCTCGACGTTCACGACGCGCGTCTGGCCCAGGCGCGCCCACTCAGTGAGCACCTGCTGCAACGGCACGCTGACCGCGCTGATCGTCACGTAGCCGTCCCTGAACTCGACGCGCAGCGTGCCACCGGTGGCCGCCGGCGGGGTTGCCAGAAGCACCAGCAGGAGAACGAACGTGCGGGAAATGATCACGCGCATGGCGGTCCGCTCCAATGAGCGAAGGCCAGTATGGCCCCTGGATCCGTGTCGATCAAGCAGGACAGCACAAAGAGCCGGGCGTGCCGTCCGGAACCCGGCGACGGCCCGGTGACCGTTCGTTCGGTCTTTAGCTCCGGCGCCGCAGCACGAGCCGCCACGGCGTCAGCATCGATTCGAGAATGACGCTGCTGGACAGCTTCGACACGCCCTTGCGGCGTTCGACGAAAATGATCGGGACCTCGCCGATCCTGGCCCCGTGCTCGGCAGCCTGGAAGAGCATCTCGACCAGGAACGCATACCCCTCGGACACCACACGGCCAAGCGGCAGGGACGCGAGCGTCTCGCGCTTCCAGCATCGGTACCCGCTCGTGCAGTCACTCGGTTGCAGCCGCGTGACCGCGCGGATGTATTTGTTCGCGAAGGTACTCAGGATGATGCGTTGGAGCGGCCAGTTCACGACGCTGACCCCGTTCAGATACCGGGACCCGATGACGACGTCGTGCGTTGCCGTCGCGGCCACGAGTGCCGGCAGATATTGGGGGTCGTGTGACCAGTCGGCGTCCATCTGGCAGATCACGTCGGCCGGGTCTTCGATGGCGCGGCGTATTCCGTCGATGTACGAGCGGCCGAGGCCTCGTGGTCCCGTGCGGTGGAGCACATCGACGCGGCCAGGGAACTCGCGCGCGAGCGCGTCCGCGACGTCGCCCGTGCCATCAGGCGAGTTGTCGTCTACGACCATCATGCGGTAGCCGTCGCGGGCGAGCACCGCGCGGACCAGGTCGGGAAGGTTGTCCCGCTCGTTGTAAGTGGGAGTGATGACGAGCACTTGCATAGAACTTCTGTGGTGGCGCCATCGACGTCGAGTCCGAGCTTAAGTATATGCGCGCCGGCGGGCGGTCGATGCTGGCCGTTACGGTGAGGTCCGGTGTGACCGCGTCAGCGCCGTCCTTCGAAACGAAGTGCGGCTATCTGCTCCGAGACCAGGCCCATCAAGAAGATGACCACCGACACGACGATGAGCAGCACTGACGAGTTCGTGAGGTGCGACTGTGTGGCGACGGTCCACGCGGCGTACAACGCCCCGACCGAGAAGCACACGACGCTCACGGGGAGGAACACGCGGAGCGGGCTGAAGAACGTGACGATTTTCACCAGGATCAAAAAGAACTTCGCACCGTCGCGCGCGAACTTGATCTTCGAGTTGCCCTGCCGCCGGCCCGCCTGGATCGGGACGAAGTCGACGCTGTAGCCCGCCTTGATGCACGCCAGCGTGGTCGTGGTCGGCGTGGAGAAGCCGTTCGGAATCAGGTGCAGAAACTCGAGCAGCACCGCACGCTTCGCCGCCCTGAACCCGGACGTCAGATCGGGGATGCGCCGCCCGGTCAGGTAGGTGGCAAGGCCGTTCAGGGCCGCGTTCCCCGCGCGGCGGCCGAGCGTGGCCTGCGTCGCCGCCGCCCGCGCACCAATCACGAGGTCGAAGTCGCCCACGCGGTCGACCAGTCGCCGCGCGTCGGATGGCGAGTGTTGCCCGTCACCGTCCACGATCAGCACGTGCACCCCGGTCGCATGGCGCAGCCCGGTCTTGACGGCGGCACCGTTACCTTTGTTGTACGGGTGCCGCAGCACCGTTGCACCGGCGGCTCGTGCCCGCCCGCCCGTGTCATCCCTCGACCCGTCGTCCACCACGATGATCTCGTGCCAGGGTCCGGCGGTGACGAGCGCCGATATGACGTCCGCAATCCCCTCCGCCTCGTGGAAGGCGGGCACGATGACGGAGGTCGTCGAAGTATCGGCCACGCGCGGATTCTACCTTGACGGCCGGCCGTTACAGCCTGTCGGCGCGGCCCTCGTGCTCTCGCCGGCAGTGCTGGTCGCGATGCTCGCGACGGCGGACGGCAGCCCACGCGCTAGTCCGCCAGGAGGCGTTCGATGACGCCGTCCCACGTGATCAGGCGGGCGCGTTCGTACCCTGCGTCGCCATGGGAGGCTGCACGCGCGGGATCCGCCGCATAGCGGTCGATGGCGGCGGCGATGGCCGCGGGCGTGGGCTCGCAGATGGCGCCGTTGGTGCCGTCCTCGACGAACTCCAGTGGGCCGCCTGCGTCGGCCGCTGTAATCACGGGCTTGTGGGCAAGGAAGGATTCGAGCGTCACGTAGCCGAAGTCTTCGTCGAAGGGTGCGAAGACTACGGCGAGCGCGCCGGCGTACAACTCGATGAGCGTCTCGTCATCCACCGCGCCTGCGAAATGCACCCGGTTCGAAACGCCCAGCGTCTCGGCCCTGGCGGTCACGTTCGCACCCTGGGTTCCGTGACCCGCGACTATGAGCCGGATTCCATGACGGACCATACTCATGGCTTCGACGACCAGATCTACACGCTTGATCGTCTCGAGCCGGCTGACGACCAGCACGTAGTCCCGGGCAGGGCCGCCGTGGAGGCGCTCCGCGAGCACCGGCGGATGGTACAGGGTTTCCGCAGACAGGCCGTTGTACTTCTCCAGGCGCTGCCCGACGTTCGCCGCACCTGCGAAGATGCGGTGCGACTCCCCCAGCATCTGCGTATCGAGCGCGACCAGTCGCCGCCTGAGCGCGACATCGCCCTCGACGTGCTCGAAGTCGCTGTATTCCGTGCCCGCCAGCTCGTAGGCCGCGCGGTACTGGTGCATCAGCCAGGTCACCTTGCACGGGTGGCGGACGAAATAGGCAGGGAACTTGGTGGCGATCACGCGGTCTACCGTGCGGCCGTTCGACTCGCTCAAATCGACCAGCCGCCAGGCGGCGGCGTGCGCAAGGATCTCGTCCTTCGGGTACCACTTGAAGGGCAGTGCCACGCGGTCGGTCTCATAGCCGCGGGCGCGCAGCTGGTCCACCAGACTGCGCACATGATTCTCTGCGCCGCCGTGCACGAACGGAACCTGAACCTCGCACACGACGACCGTGCGAACCATGACGTGCCTACTCTCGTGCTACGTGCGCTGCTCGATCACACGCCGGCAGGTGTTCATTCCCGCTCTCAGGTGGCAAACCGGAAATTGATGATGTCGCCGTCGGCCACGACGTACTCCTTGCCTTCGAGGCGTACCTCGCCATGGTCGCGGCAGGCGGCCATCGAGCCGCGCGTCACGAGGGGTTCGTAGGCGACGACCTCGGCCCTGATGAACCCACGCGCGATGTCGGAGTGGATCTCGCCAGCCGCGATCTGTGCGATGGTCCCGCGCGGGATCGACCACGCGCGGCACTCGTCTTCACCCACCGTGAAAAACGACATGTATCCCAGCAGGTCATAGGTGGCGCGGATCACGCGATCGAGTCCAGACTCCTGCAGGCCCAGGTCACTCAGGAACGAGGCTGCGTCGGCTGGCTCGAGCTCGGCGATCTCCAGTTCGATCCGCGCGCAGAGTGGGACCGCCCGTGTTGCGGCGCGCGAGAGAACGGGCCCGAGACCGGTTGCCTCCGCCGCTCGGCTCACGTCACTGCCGACAGCGGCCACGTCCGCTTCGTCCAGATTGATGACAACCAGGAGAGGCTTTGCGGACAGGAACTGAAACCCGCGCAGCCGCTTCAGGTCATCCCCGGCGAGATCGAGCGCGCGGAGCGGCGTGCCGGCTTCGAGGGCCTCCTTGCAGCGAACCATCACGTCACGTTCTCGCTCGAGATCAGCAGTACGCGTCTTCTTCAAATCCTTGTCGAGCCGCTCGAGCCTGCGCTCGGCGACGCCGAGATCCGCCAGGATGAGCTCGTCCTCCATGGCCTGGGCGTCCCGCGCGGGGTTGACGGAACCGGAGAGGTGCGGCACTGAGCTATCGCGGAATGCGCGCACCACGTGAACGAGTGCATCGGCGTTGCGGTAGGCGGCAACGTCGACGAGCGCCTGGGCGGTCCCGGTGGCTGTCCCGCCAATGTCGGCGAACTCGACCGTAGCCGGGACGCGCTTGCGGGGGTTGAACATCGCCGTGAGCCGGTCGAGGCGCGGGTCGGGAACCTTCGAGATCCCGATGCTGGCCTCCCCGCGTCCATGCGCGCGCGTCTGCTCGCGCGCAGCCGTCATCAGCTGGAACAGCGTGGTCTTGCCGGTCGAGGGGAATCCGATGAGGGCCGCGCGAAGCATGTACTTACAGGGACGGGCAACGTCAGCCGGGCACCAGGACGGATTCCCTGTCGCCAGACCGCTGCTTGCGCGATCTCTCACATGCTAGCACGCAGGTTCCCACCACATCCGTTTCAGCCGACCGACGGGCACTTCGCCTGGGCGGCGAAAGTCAGGCGTAAGTGACTGAGCCACGTGGATTTCCGTTGACAGGCCAAGGGCTGTTCTCTAGTATCCCGGTGGACTGTTGTGGAGTGAAGTGGAGCCTAAGGCCGTTCTCAGGGGCACTGCGCCCGCCAAGATTGATGAAAAAGGACGCCTGAAGGTCCCGAACGGTTTTCGCACGCTCGTGCAGGACACGCACGGCCCGGATGTGTTCGTCACGAGCCTGACGGGCGACAGCGTACGCATCTATCCCATGCCAGTGTGGCAAGCCATCGAAGCGAAGCTGGCCAGCGTGCCGTCGAGTCATCCTGCCCGCGCCAAGTTCCTGGATCGCGTCAACTACTTCGGCCAGGTCGGAGAGCTCGACGGGCAGGGTCGCGTCCTCATCCACCAGCGGCTGCGCGACAGCGCCAGCATGACGGGCGAGGTCGACGTGTTCGGCCAGTACGACCATCTGGAAATCTGGAATCACGAGCGGTTCGTCTCCAAGCTGCAGCGCGAGCCGTTCACCGACGACGACGCGAAGGCGCTGTCGGAGTTCGGGATCTGACGAACCCGGCCACGGGAGGCAGTCGCGTGTCCATCCACGAACCGGTCCTCACAGCTGAGGCGTTGATGCATCTCGCGCCTGAACGCGGTGGCCTGTTCGTCGACTGCACCGTCGGCCTCGGCGGACACGCGCGCGCGCTGCTCGAAGCGGGTGCATCACGCGTCATCGGGCTCGACCGGGACGCCGACGCCCTTGCGCTCGCGGGCGCCGAGCTGGCCTCGTTCGGCGAGCGGGTGGAGCTCGTGCACGCCGACTACCGGTCGATGGCCCACGTGCTCGCGGTACGCGGCGTCGGCACGATTGACGGCGCACTCGCGGACCTCGGAGTGTCATCGCTCCAGTTCGACAGCGAAGGCCGCGGCTTCAGCTTCCGCCGCGACGAGCCGCTCGACATGCGGATGGATCGCAGCAGCGGCCCTACCGCAGCAGACCTGATCAACGCCACGGGTGAGGTCGATCTGGCCAACGTCATCTTCCAGTTCGGCGAGGAGCGCCATTCGCGCCGGATCGCGCGCGCGATCGTTGACACACGCGGCCGGCAGCCGATCGTGACGACGGGGCAGCTGGCGGAGATCGTGCGCCGCGCCGTGCCCACGCGCGGCTGGCAGCGGATCGATCCCGCGACACGAACGTTCCAAGCACTGCGCATCTGGGTGAATCGCGAGCTCGACGGCCTCGACGCGTTCCTTCGCGAGGTGGTGAACCGGCTGCGCGAGGGCGGGCGGGTCGTCGTGATCAGCTTCCACTCGCTCGAGGATCGGATCGTCAAGCACACGTTCCGCGCGCTGGAGCGGGCTGACGCGATCCTCCGGGTACTCACGAAGCGGCCGGTGGTGCCCGGTGACGAGGAACTGGAACGCAACCCCAGGGCTCGCAGCGCCAAGCTGCGCGCGGCAGAACGCCTCGCCTACGCGGGCACGACCGGAGAGGCATGATGGAAGCTCTCGACTACGCCATCAGCAAGGACGTCCGCAACAATCAGATCGTGCGGGAAATCGATCACTCGCGCCAGCGCGATCTCTGGCGCTGGGCCTGGATCGGGTCGGTCATCCTCGCCTTGGTGATCTATTCCGCCTGGCAGCATTTTCAGCTGCTGCAACACGGCTACCGCGTCGAGCAGATGGAGCGCGCGCGCAAGCAGGAAATGGAAATCAACCGGCACCTGCGCCTGCAGATCCAGACGCTCAGGGCGCCGCAGCGGATCGCAGCGATCGCCACGAGCCAGCTCCGCATGGTGGAGCCCACCTCCGCCGAGGCCGTCGTCCTCGAGCGAGCGGTCCCCGTTGAACCACCCTCCAAGTCCGTCGTAGCTCGCCGCTAGCGAGGAGGCCTTCTCGTGTCCGAGCACGCTCCTGAATCCTGGCGGCGCACGATTCGCCGGCGCCTCGCCATCGTCCTGACGCTGTTTGCGGCCTGGGGCATCACCATCGAGGCGCGCCTCCTGTACCTCCAGGTGTACCAGCACGATGCGTACGTCGCCCGCGCCGAGCGGCAGCACAAGCGCACGCTGGACGTGGCTGCGAAGCGCGGCGACATCCTCGATCGCAACGATCGGGTCCTGGCATTCAGCGTGGACGCGGACTCAATCTGTGCGGTGCCGAGTGAGATCCGGGACCCCGGCAAGACCATTGCGGCGCTGTGCACCGTCCTCGACGGTTGCAACGCGGAGTTCCGCGCGACGCTGCGCGAGAGGCTCAGCCGCCGCCGCGCGTTTGCGTGGGTCAAACGGCAAGTGTCTCCCGCCGAGGCCCGGAAAGTCGCCGCGCTGGATCTCGAGGGCATCGGGTTCATGACGGAGCCGCGCCGGTTCTACCCGAACACGTCGCTGGGGGCGCACGTGATCGGGTACGTCGGCCTCGACAACCAGGGGCTCGGCGGAATCGAAGCGGCCTACAACCCGCTCATCAGGGGACGGTCCGGCACAGCCCTGATCCAGACCGACGCGCGGCGCCACGTGTTCAGCCGTACTGAGCGTCCCCCGACGACGGGTGCGACCGTGCAGCTCACGATCGACCAGACGCTGCAGTGGATCGCGGAACGAGAGCTGAAGGCGGGCGTCCTCGAGCACAGAGCGAAGGGCGGGACCGCGATCATCATGGACCCGTGGACGGGCGAGATCCTCGCGCTCGCCAACGAGCCGACGTTCAACCCGAACGCGTTGGCCGCGGTGCTGGACAAGGACCTGATGAAGAACCGCGCGGTGCAGGACATCTATGAGCCCGGATCCACGTTCAAGGTGGTGACGGCGGCGGCCGCGCTCGACGAGAAGCTGGTGAAGCCCACGGACATCTTCGACGTGAGCAACGGCTCGATCCTGATCGGCGAGCGCCGCCGGGTCAACGACATGCACCGATATGACGCCTTGTCCTTCGAAGACGTCATCGTGAAGTCGAGCAATGTCGGGGCGATCAAGGTGGGGTTCAGGGTGGGTGCGGAGCGCATGAACCGCTATGTGCGCCGGTTCGGTTTCGGGACCATGCTGTCACCTGATCTGCGCGGCGAGTCGCCGGGCATTGTCTGGTCCCAGTTGAACGACAGCGCCCTGGCATCGGTGTCGATGGGCTACCAGATTGGCGTCACACCGCTCCAGATGGTCACGGCGGTCAGCTCGGTCGCCAACGGCGGCCGCCTCATGGAGCCGCACCTGGTACGGGCGACGCATCGCGATGGCACGCGAACGCTGGTGCAGCCGAAGGTGCTCCGTGAAACGGTCAGCCTCGAGACCGCCTCCGAGCTGACGACGATCATGGAGGGTGTCGTCGAGCGCGGCACCGCGAAGGCATCGCAGATCGAGGGCTTCACCATTGCCGGGAAGACAGGGACAGCCGCGAAACTCGTGCACGGCGCCTATTCGAAATCCGACTACATGGCGTCCTTCGTCGGATTCCTGCCGTCACGCAAGCCGGTCATCACCGTGCTCGTGGTTCTGGACTCGCCGCACGGCAAGGGCTACACCGGCGGTGCGGTCGCCGCGCCCATTTTCAAGCGCATCGCCGAAGCCGCCATCCGGCACCTTGGGGTGCCCCGGTCGCTCAATCCGGAGCCGCCAGTGCTCGTGCGACGGGACGCGTGGGAACCCGCCGTGTCGACCCGCATCAACACCGACAGCCAGGATGTGGTTGCTGCCGTGTTCGGCGGAGGCGAACACGCCATGCCTGATCTCGGAGGCATGAGCGCGCGCGATGCGCTCAAACGCCTGGTGGCGCTCGGACTGCGCCCGCGAATTCACGGCGATGGGATCGTCGTCGCACAGCGGCCCGAAGTGGGGACTCCGCTCGACGAGGCGGTCCCGAGCGAATTGTGGCTTGACCGGGCGCCACGCACGCCACCGTCGGACGCGGGCCTGGCGCCGTGACGATCACTGAGCTGCTCAACGCGCTCCCGCGCGAGGCGCTGAGCCGCAGCGTTCCCGTGCCCGAGGGCGTGGGCCGCACCCAGGCGACAGGCGTCATCTACGACTCGAGGAGGGCGTTGCCGGGCACGGTGTTCGTGGCGGTGCGCGGGCAGCATGCGGACGGCACCACGTTCACGCCGCAGGCCGTCGCGCGGGGGGCCGCGGTCGTAATCGCGGAGGAGCCTCCGCGCCTGGACGTGCCGGCGCCCTGGGTGCAGGTCGGTGACGCCCGGCTGGCGCTTGCACTGCTGGCCGACCGCTACTTCGCGCATCCCAGCGGGGATCTGTCGGTCGTTGCGATCACCGGCACGAACGGGAAGACCACGACGGCGTACCTGCTCCGCGCAGTCTTCGAAGCCGCCGGGCATCGCTGCGGGTTGATGGGAACGGTGAGCTACAGCCTGGGCGACGAGGAGCGGGAGGCGACCCGGACGACGCCCGAGGCGCCCGACATGCAGGCGATGCTGCGCGTGATGGCAGACCGTTCATGCCGCGCGGCGGTGATGGAAGTCTCATCGCACGCACTGGCGCTTCGCCGGGTGGATGGCACGCGCTTCGCTGCCGGCGTGTTCACCAACCTGACGCGCGACCACCTGGATTTCCATCGTGACATGGAGGCCTACGCTATCGCCAAGCGGAGGCTCTTCGAGATTCTGCCGGAGGGTGCGCCGGGGATCGTGAACGCCGACGACCCGCGGGCCCCCATGTTCATCGAGGCCGCGCGGCAGCCAGTGACGTACGCGGTGCGGCGTCCGGCCGACGTGTCGCCCGGACCGCTCACGCTGACTCTCAACGGGCTGCGGTTCGAAGCCCGCACGCCGGCCGGCGCGGTGCAGATCGGCTCACCGCTGGTCGGCAGGCCAAACGTCTACAACATCCTGGCGGCGGTTGCGACCGGTGTCGCCCTGGGCCTGCCGCCACAGGCAATCGAGGCGGGTATCGCAGGCCTGACTGGCGTGCCGGGACGCTTCGAAGTCGTCTCGTCTGCCGAGGACGACTGTCACGGTGGTCGTCGATTACGCCCACACCGATGACGCGCTCAAGAACCTGCTGGAAACGGTGCGGGGCCTGTCCCCCAGGCGCGTGATCACGGTGTTCGGGTGCGGAGGGGATCGCGATCGCACCAAGCGCCCGCTGATGGGAGCCGTAGCGGGCCGGATGAGCGACGTCGTGATCGTCACGTCCGACAACCCCCGCTCCGAGGATCCCTCCGCGATCATCGACGAGGTGATGCGCGGCATGCCGCAGCCGAGCGAACGCACGGTGCAGTCCGGAACCGAGCGGCGCGTGATCCACGGGCCCGAGTCGATGGCCATCGTCGACCGCCGGGCGGCAATCGAGCGTGCGGTCGATCTCGGCGAGGCCGGGGACCTGGTGGTCCTTGCCGGGAAGGGCCACGAGAAGGTTCAGGTCATCGGCGAGCGGTCGCACCGGTTCGACGATGTCGAGGTGGCGCGCGAGGCACTGGCCCGCCGCCGTTCGCGGCAGCGGGTGGGATGACGTTGAGCCGCATGCGAACGCCGCTCGTGCTGACTGCCGGTGCCATTGCGGCCGCCGTGGGCGGTCACCTGCTGATTGGCGACGCCGCGCAGGTCATCGACGGCTTCTCGATCGATTCGCGCACGGTGCAGCGCGGCGATCTGTTCATCGCGCTTCGCGGTGACCGCTTCGACGGCGCAGCGTATGCGGGGAAGAGCCTCGACGCAGGTGCATGTGGCGTGATGATCGAGCGGGCCCCCTCGCGCGCCGCCTACCCGGACACTGCGCACCGGGAAGGCGCTCTGGTGATCGAGGTGGACGACACGACCGCGGCCCTGCAGACGCTTGGCAGGCACGTGCGCCTGGCATCGGGAGCGCGTGTGACTGCGATCACGGGGAGCGCCGGGAAGACCACGACGAAGGAGATCACCGCATCGTTCCTGTCCGCCCGTTATGAGGTGTACCGGAACCCCGGCAATTTCAACAACCACATCGGGCTGCCGCTTTCACTGCTGGAACTGCGCGCCCGCCCGGACGTCGCCGTGGTCGAACTCGGGATGAACCATGCCGGCGAGATCAGCCGGCTGGTCGCCCTCGCCGAACCCGAGGTGCGGGTGTGGACGAACGTCGGAGACGCGCATCTCGGGTTCTTCACCTCACCGGAAGCGATCGCGGACGCGAAGGCGGAGATCCTCGAAGGCGCCACGCCGTCCACCGTGCTCGTTGCCAATGCTGACGACCCGCGGGTGATGGCACGCACGCCGGCGTTCGCCGGGCGCGTGGTCACCTTCGGCACGTCGAGCCACTCGGAGATCCGCGCAACCCGGATCGAGGAGCTGGGCGTGGACGGGACGCGCGCACACGTGCGCACACCGGACGGTGACGCGGACCTTCGCGTGCCGCTGCTCGGGTTCGGCAACCTGCAGAACGTGCTCGCCGCGACCGCCGTGGCCCACCTGCACGGTGTGCCGCTGGACGACGTTGTCGAATGCGCTGGCACCCTGCGGCCGGCACGCCACCGGGGCGAGATCGTGAGGCTGCGCTCGGGCGTGACGCTCGTGGACGACTCCTACAACTCGAGCCCCGCCGCGCTCCTGCGGACGCTCGAGGCCGTCGGCCGGGATCGCAGCCATCCAGCGGAAGATTGCGGTGCTCGGGGAGATGCTCGAGCTCGGCGCATTCGCACAGCCCCTGCACGTCGAATGCGGGCACGCCGCGGTCAAGGCCGGCATCTCGCGGCTGGTGGCCGTCGGTGGTGTCGCCGCGGCGGCGCTTGCGGGCGCCGCGCGCGACGCCGGCCTGCATGGCGAGGCAGCCGTGCACGTCGGCACGAGCGCGGAGGCCGCAGAGCTGCTGCTTGCCTCGGTGGCGCCCGGCGATCTGGTGCTGGTCAAGGGCTCGCGCGGCATCGGCACCGACCTGGTGGTCGAACGCCTGAAGGCGGAGTGGAGCTGATGCTGTATTGGCTGCTCTACTCGATGCACTCGGTGGCGTCCGTCCTGAACGTCACGCGGTACATCACGTTCAGGACGGCGGCCGCGAGCCTGACCGCGCTGGTCCTCAGCCTGCTGCTCGGCCCGTGGATGATCCGCAAGCTGCGCGATTTCCAGGTGGGGCAGGTCATCCGCCAGGAAGGCCCGGCGTCGCACCGGGCGAAGGCGGGCACGCCGACCATGGGCGGGCTGCTGATCCTGACGGCGTCGATCGTTCCCACCCTGCTGTGGGCCGACCTGACGAACGTGTACGTCTGGATTGCCGTCAGCGCGACCACGATGTTCGGCGCGATCGGATTCGCCGACGATTACCTCAAGATCACCCGCAGCTCCCACCACGGGCTGCGGCCGCGCTACAAGATTGGCGCACAACTGCTGGTGGCGCTCGGTGTCGGTGTCGCCGTGCTCGTGCTGTCCCATCACAACCTGTACAGCACGCGTCTGATCTTCCCCTTCTTCAAGTGGCTCATTCCGGACCTCGGCGCCGGCTACGTGTTCTTTGCCGTCGTCGTGCTCGTGGGATCGTCGAACGCGGTCAATCTCACCGACGGTCTGGACGGGCTCGCCATCAGCACCTTCGCGATTGCCGCCGCGGCATACACCGCGCTCGCCTACGTGACAGGCCATCGCGTGCTCGCGGAATACCTGCTCCTGGTGCGCTTCGCGCCGGCGGCGGAGCTGACGATCTTCTGCGGGTCGCTGGTGGGCGCGAGCCTCGGCTTCCTCTGGTACAACTCGTATCCCGCAGACATCTTCATGGGCGATGTCGGCTCGCTCGCACTCGGGGGCGCGCTCGGCACGGTTGCGATCCTGATCAAGCAGGAGCTGCTGTTGCTGGTGGTGGGGGGCGTCTTCGTCATGGAGGCCGCCTCCGTCATCCTGCAGGTGGTGTCGTTCCGCCTGACGGGACAGCGCGTGTTCAAGATGGCGCCGCTGCACCATCACTTCGAGTTGACGGGCTGGAGCGAACCAAAGGTGATCACGCGCTTCGTGATCATGGGAATCATCTTCGCGCTGTTCAGCCTCACGACGTTGAAGCTGCGGTAGGGCGATGGATGTGTTTTCGGTGGAGGGACTGCGGGTGACCGTTGTCGGTGCGGCGCGAAGCGGGGTAGCAGCGGCGGAGCTGCTCGTACGCCGTGGTGCGCGGGTGACCCTGACGGAACAGTCCGACACGGTTGCCGAGGCGCAGCGGCTGTCGGCAGCGGGCGTCGCGCTCGAGGCCGGCGGACACCGGCGGGACACCCTGGTCGATGCGGACCTGGTAGTGCTGAGCCCGGGCGTACCGCTCGACCAGCCGCTCGTGGCTGAAGCGCGCACGTTGGGAGTGCCGGTCATCGGCGAGATCGAGCTGGCGTGCCGCTGGCTGAAAGGACGCGTGATCGCGATCACGGGCACCAAGGGCAAGTCGACGACCACCACGCTGACCGGACGGATGCTCGACGCGTCCGGCGTGCGGGCGCGGGTTGGCGGGAACATCGGGGTGCCGCTATCCGAGCAGGTTGATGACTCCACGCCTGACACGGTGCATGTCGTCGAGGTGAGCAGCTTCCAGCTGGAGAGCACCGATCGATTTCACCCCTGGGTAGCCGCGCTGCTGAACTTCTCGCCGGACCATCTCGATCGCCACCCGAACGTAGAGGCGTACGCCGCGGCCAAGGCCCGCGTGTTCCGGCGCCAGCAGCCGACTGATTGGGCCGTGGTGAACTCGGACGATTCTGCGGCGCGGGTGATCGCCTCGGCTGCGCCTTCGCGCCTGCGCTGGTTCGGCTTCGAGCAGGTGAGCGAAGGCGTGACGGTGGCGGGCGACACGGTCGTTGAGCGGAGCGTGACGGGCGATCAGCCGCTCGTGCCGCTCTCGGCCGTGCGCGTCCCCGGACAGCACATCCTGAGCGACGTGCTCGCGGCGTCGGCGATCAGCCGGCTCGCAGGCGCGACAGCAGACGGGCATCACAACCGCCGTGCGCGCGTTCACCGGGCTCGAGCACGCCATGCAGCTGGTAGGCGACGTCGCGGGCGTGCACTTCGTCAATGACTCCAAGGCCACGAACATCGTCTCCGCGAAGCGCTCCTTCGAGAGCGTGCCCTCAGGCCTGGTGGCCATTCTCGGCGGCCGTTACAAGGGTGGCGATTTCAAGGACCTGCGCGAGGTGCTCCGCGGACGGGCGCGGGGTGCGATCGCGATTGGCGAGTGCACGCCGCGTATCGAGGACGCGCTCGCCGACCTGCTGCCCGTGCACCGCGCGAGCTCGATGGATGAAGCGGTCACCGTCGCGTTCGGCCTGGCGGTGCCCGGCGACACGGTGGTGCTTGCGCCCGCGTGTTCGAGCTTCGATATGTTCGCGAGCTTCGCGGACCGTGGCCGTGCCTTCACGCACGCGGTCGCGCAGCTGCGGGAGCGTAGCGCACGAGGAGGTGAGCAGTGAGCAGTCGTCAGTCGAATCGGCGCGCTTGAGAGCTGGCTGCTGGGAACGCGGGCTGCCCCGGCCTGCGAAGCTGGTGTCTCAACCCCGCTCGACTGACGACCGCTGACTGCTCACCCGAAGCGCGGCGGCCTTGCGGCTGCGATTGTATGTCGGCGAAAGAGAGCCGGACCTGTAGCGCCGATCGCCGGCGTGCAGGGGCGGCGCAGGATCCGGCGGGCTCGAATCGGAATCGGCCACCGCCGGATGGCGGTGTGAAACGGTTGAACCATGGCGCGAAAGCTGAAGTCGGACAAGGTGCTCTTCTTTGCGACGCTGCTGCTCGTATTCGCCGGCATCGTGATGGTGTACAGCGCGTCGGCGATGATGGCGATGGAACGTTTCCACCGCCCGTACCTGTTCCTGATCAAGCAATCGATGTGGGCCGCACTCGGCATTGCGGCCCTCGCCATCGTCATGCGGGTGGACTATCGGGTGTACCGGCAGCCGGTGGTCATCTGGACCTCATTGGCAGTCGTCGGTGCGGGCTTGTGCCTCGTGCTGTTGAGCGGCCCGATCAACGGCACGCGGCGGTGGTTCGGGTTCGGCGGCTTCGGCGTGCAGCCATCGGAGCTGGCCAAGCTGGCACTGATCCTGTTTACGGCCGCTCTGCTCGAGCGCCGCATGCACCGCGTCAACGATGTCAGGTACGCCCTGCTGCCAATCGCGCTGGTCAGCGGTGCCATGGTGCTGCTGGTGCTGCTGGAACCGGACTTCGGCACCGCGGTGTCGATGCTGATTGTCGTGGCGCTGATGGTGTTCGCGGCGGGGCTCGACTGGCGCTACTTCGCCGTGGCCGCCGGTGCCGCGATTCCCGCGCTGGCGGCCATTGCGATTGCGGAGCCCTATCGTATGCGGCGGCTCACGACGTTCCTCAATCCCGAGGCCGATCCGCTCAACCAGGGGTTCCAGATTCTGCAGTCGCTCATTGCGGTGGGCACCGGCGGCCTGACCGGCGCCGGGCTCATGCAGGGCGTCCAGAAGCTCTTCTACCTGCCCGAGCCGCATACCGACTTCATCTACGCGGTCATCGGCGAGGAAGTCGGGCTGCTGGGCACCACGCTCGTGCTCGTTGCGTTCATCGTGATCACGTGGCGCGGGCTGCGTGTGGCTTTGCGTTCTCCGGACCCGTTCGCGAGCTTTCTCGCGATGGGCCTCACCGCGATGATCGCCGTGCAGGCCTTCATCAACATCAGCGTCGTGCTGGCACTGATGCCGACGAAGGGCATCCCCCTCCCGTTCGTCAGTGCAGGTGGTTCGTCGCTGCTGATCAACCTGGTGGGCATGGGGGTCCTGCTGAACCTGTCGCAGCATGCTTCTCCGGTGGGCGGCGATGAGGCGTGATGGCGCGCAAGTCGTTGCCGCGCCCGTTGCGGGTGGTGATAGCAGGAGGGGGCACCGGGGGGCACCTATATCCGGGCATCGCGGTTGCGCGCGAGCTGCTGTCGCGGGTGCCGGACGCGATCGTCAGCTTCGCCGGCACGGCGAAAGGGATCGAAACACGCGTCGTCCCGCGCGAGGGCTTTGCGCTGGACCTCATTCGCAGCGCGGGGCTGAAGGGCAAGTCGATCAGCGAGCGCGCACTGGGGCTCGGGTTGCTGCCGCTGGGTGCTGCAGACGCCGTGGGCCTGCTGGCGCGGCGCAGACCCGACCTCGTGATCGGCGTTGGAGGGTACAGCTCGGGGGCGGTCGTTGCAGTGGCCGCGCTACGCGGCATCCCGACGCTGCTGCTGGAACAGAACGCCGTTCCCGGCTTGACCAACCGCACGCTGGCGCCGTTCGTCCGGGCCGCCGCGGTGACCTTCGAGGCGACGTTGCCCTACTTCAAGGGAAAGGGGTTTGTCAGTGGGAATCCGGTGCGCTCGACGTTCCTCGACGATGATGCCGTGGGCGCCCGCGA
This sequence comes from Vicinamibacteria bacterium, assembly GCA_963763095.1. GTDB lineage: Bacteria > Acidobacteriota > Vicinamibacteria > Vicinamibacterales > JAENWD01 > CAVUCH01. The sequence goes on along the minus strand of CAVXNR010000006.1, from coordinate 186,033 downwards.
TGAGCCGGACGCGCCGGTCGGAGTACTGATCTTTGGCGGTTCTCAGGGGGCACACGCCATCAATGTGGCCGCTGTGGAAGCGGCGCCGGAGCTGGCACGAACCCGCATACGCCTGTCAGTCACGCATCAGACAGGCGAGCGCGACCTCGAAATGGTCCGCGAGGGCTACATCGGCGCCGGCCTTGCGGCCCGGGTCGAGCCGTTCCTCTATGCCATGGATCGCGAGATGAAGCGAGCCCAGGTCGTGGTTTGTCGTGCGGGCGCAACGACACTGGCGGAGATCACGGCCGCGGGTCGCGCCGCGGTGCTCGTGCCCTTGCCGACCGCCACCGACGATCATCAGCGGAAGAACGCGGACGTGCTCGCACGTGCGGGTGCCGCGGACGTCATCGACCAGCGTGAGCTGACGGGGACGCGTTTTGCGGCGGCCGTCCTGGCGCTCGCGCACGACCACGAACGGCGCGAGCGGATGGCCCGGGCAGCGCGCCGGCTGGCGACACCGGACGCCGCACGCGTCATCGTCGACCGGGCCCTGGTGCTCGCCGGCCACCGGGGCGACCAGGCGGCCGGCGCGCCGGAGTAGACGTGCTCGGTCGGACGAAGGCAATCCACTGCGTCGGCGTGGGCGGCAGCGGGGTGGGTGCGATTGCGGAGGTGCTCCTTCGACTCGGGTACACGGTCAGCGGCTCGGACACGCAGCCGTCGCCGATGACCGAGCGGCTCGCGGCGCTCGGGCTCGTGTTTCACGCCGGGCACGACCGGATGCACGTAGGCACGGTCGACGTGGTCGTCATCTCCTCGGCCGTGAGCATGACGAACGTAGAGGTGGTCGAGGCCGCGCGTCGCGGGATTCCCGTGATCCTCCGCGCCGACATGCTGGCCGAGATCATGCGGCCGCGGTTCTCGATTGCGGTCGGTGGCGCCCATGGCAAGACGACGACGTCGTCAATGATCGCGGTGATGCTGGTGCACGCCGGTCTCGATCCCACGGCGATCATCGGCGCGCACGTGCCGGCCTTCGGCAGCAACGCACGGCTCGGGACGAGCAAGTACCTGGTAGCGGAGGCGGATGAAAGCGACCGATCGTTCCTGCGGCTGATGGCATCCATGACCGTAGTCACCAACATCGACCGCGAGCACCTGGACCGGTACAACGGGTTTGCCGACCTGGCCGACGCGTTCGTCACCTTCGCCAGCAAGGCCCCGTTCTATGGCGCGGCGGTGCTCTGCACGGACGACGAGCACGTGCGGGCGATGGTTCCACGCGTGACGTCACCGGTCGTGACGTACGCCATCGATCAGAACGACGCCGGCCTCGGCGTGCGCGACGTGGAGTTCTCGGCAGGTGGCAGTCGTGCAACGGTGGTGCGGCGGCGCGCTGGTCGTGAGGAGGCTCTGGGGCAGTTCAGTCTCGCCGTCCCGGGCCGGCACAACTTGCAGAATGGGCTCGCCGCCCTTGCCGTGGGCCTGGAGCTCGGCGTCCCGTTCGGCACCGCTGCCGAGGGACTCGCGTCGTTCGCGGGTGCCGAGCGGCGCTTCGAGCGCAAGGGCGAGGCGGCTGGCGTGGCGGTGTTCGACGACTACGCGCACCACCCGACGGAGATTGCGGCGGTGCTCCGCTCGGCCCGCACCGGACGCACCGGCCGGATCATCGTGGCCTTTCAGCCGCACCGGTATTCCCGCACCCGGCAGCTGCGGGAGGAGTTCGGCCCGGCGCTGGCGCTGGCGGATGCAATCGTGCTCACCGGCATCTACGGGGCGGGCGAAGAGCCGGAGCCCGGCGTGACCATCGAGTGGCTCGCTGAAGCCGTGGCCGCGGCGGCACCCGGTCGTGTCGATGTGGTGCCCGATCTGGCCGATGTTCCCGCTGCAGTTGCCGGCATGGCGCGATCGGGAGACGTGGTCATCACGATGGGCGCGGGGTCGATCGGCGACTGTGGCGTGCGCATCCTGCAGGAGCTTCGCTGATGCGGGTCGCAGCCCCGGCGGACAAGCGCTTCCGGCGCGCCCACGTGCACCCGCCGCGGCGGCGTCACTCGTGGGCACGCGCTCTCGGCATGGTGCGGAGCGCGGCGGCGCTGGTGCTGTTCGCTGCCGGCGCGTACCTGCTGCAGCAGCAGGTGGCGCAGGCACGCGCACTGCACGTCGATCGCATCGCCGTGCGGGGCAATCAGCGGCTCTCGACCGGTGAGGTGCTCGTCCTGCTCGAGGGACTTCGAGGACAGCACCTGCTGGCAGTGGATCTCGATCGGTGGCAGCGGCGTGTCATGTCGTCCCCCTGGGTGGGGCACGCCTCGTTGCGTCGCGTGCTGCCGTCAACCGTGGAGGTCACCCTGAGCGAGCGGCAGCCGATGGCGATCGGCCGGCTCGGGGCCGACCTGTACCTGATCGACGCCGATGGCCACGTCATCGATGAGTACGGGCCGGAGTACGCGCAGTTCGACCTGCCGATCATCGACGGCCTGAGCGCATCACCCGACCAAGGTGGAGCGGCCGTGGATGAAGGCCGGGCCGATCTGGCCAACCGGTTGCTCGGGTCGGTCGCACCGCGGGCGGCCATGCTGCGGCGGTTGTCGCAGATAGACGTGTCGAACGTGCGGGATGCCGTCGTGCTCCTCGACGACGACACGACGCTCGTGCACCTGGGCGATGACCAGTTTCTCGAGCGGCTCCAATCGTACGTCGACCTCTCGTCGGCGCTGCACGAGCGCTTCACGGATATCGAGTACGCCGACGTGAGGTTCGACAACCACATCTACGTGCGGCCGACACCGGCCGCTCAGAAGGCCGCCGCGCGGGCAGCGCAGCGGAGAAGCGACAGTGGAGACGCGCACGCGCCGCGCTGACCGGATCCCCAGGAGGACTCGTGGCACGCAGGGAACGCTACGTGGTAGGGCTCGACGTCGGCACGTCGAAAGTGGCAGCCATCGTCGGCGAGATGCTCGATGACGGCAGCCTCGACGTGGTCGGGATCGGAGTCGCCGAATCGCACGGCATCCGCCGCGGCGTGGTCGTGAACCTCGAGGCTGCGGTGGAGTCGATCAAGAAGGCCATCGAAGAAGCCGAGCTGACCGCGGGTGTGGAGATTGACCTCGTGCACCTCGCGGTTGCCGGCCCTCACATCAAAGGCTTCAACAGCCGCGGCGTCATCGCCGTGGCGGGCAAGAGCCGGGAGATCACGCGCGACGACGTGCGGCGCGCGATCGACGCGGCGAAGGCGGTGTCGCTGCCGAACGGCCGCGAGATCCTGCACGTGCTGCCGCAGGACTTCGTCGTCGACGAACAGGACGGCATCGGCGCGCCAATCGGCATGACAGGCACCCGGCTGGAGGTCAACGTCCACATCGTGACGACGAGCTCGACCTCCATCCAGAACATCATTTCCTGCGTGAACCGGGCCGGCGCGAAGGTCGCGGTGAGCGTCATCGAGCAGATTGCGGCGGGCGAGGCGGTGCTCACGCCCGACGAGAAGGAGCTCGGCGTCGCGCTGGTCGACATCGGCGGCGGCACGACCGATATCGCGATTTTTGAACGCGGCAGCCTCTGGCACACCGCGGTCATCGGCGTCGGCGGCGATCACTTCACCAACGACATCGCCGTCGGTCTCCGCATGCCGATCCCCGACGCCGAGAAGCTGAAGCGCAAGTGCGGGTGTGCGCTCACGGCGATGGTGGACGAGGACGAAACGATGGAAGTCGCGAGCGTGGGCGGCCGGCGCGCACGCGTCATGCCGCGGCGCATCCTGTCCGAGATCCTGCAACCCCGCGCTGAAGAGATCTTCCACCTCGTGTGGGACGAGATCCGGCGCGCCGGATACGAAAAATCGCTCAATTCAGGGATCGTGCTCACCGGCGGCGGCGCCATTCTCGACGGGCTGCCGGAGATTGCCGAGCAGATCTTCGATCTCCCCATCAGGCGTGGGGCGCCGATCGGCGTCGGTGGCCTCGCGGACCACGTCAACAGTCCGGCCTTCGCATCGGCGGTCGGACTGACACTTTTTGCACAACGCAGCCAGGCGGTGGAAGCCAGCCGCACGGCGGGCGTCGGCGCGATTGCGCGGCTCACGGGACGGCTCGGGTCGCTGTTCCGGGAGTTCTTCTAGGGCTCGATCTAAGCAGGGGGAGGCGTTGATGTCGGAGCCAAATCGAACCGTCGCGAAGGTGCGTGACCTCGTGGACGGCCATCCAAAGGAGTTGCGGCTGATGCTCGAGGAGGAGCGACGCGCAGGTGCGCGCATCAAGGTGATCGGTGTGGGCGGCGGCGGTGGCAATGCCGTCAGTCGCATGGTGCAGGCCGGCTTCGATGGCGTCGAGTTCATCGTGGCCAATACCGACCTGCAGGCGCTGCACGTGAACCCGGCGCCCGTCAAGCTGCAGATTGGCAGCAAGCTGACGAAGGGCCTCGGGGCCGGGGCCGACCCGAATGTGGGCCGGCACGCCGCGCTCGAGGACACCGAAAAACTGATCCAGGCCCTCGATGGCGCCGACATGGTCTTCGTGACGACAGGTCTTGGCGGTGGCACGGGCACCGGCGCGGCCCCCGTGATCGCGAGTCTCGCCAGCGAGCTCGGCGCCCTCACCATCGCCGTCGTCACCAAGCCCTTCAAGTTCGAGGGCAAGAAGCGCCAGCTGCAGGCCGAGGCAGGCCTCGAGGCACTTCGCGATTGTGTGGACACGGTGATCACGATCCCCAATGAGCGGCTGCTCTCGATCATCAACCGCAACACCACGTTCAATCAGGCGTTCGGCACGGCTGATGACGTATTGCGCCAGGCGATCCAGGGCATTTCCGATCTGATCCTGGTGCCAGGCCTGATCAACCTGGACTTCGCCGACGTGAAGACGATCATGGCCGGCATGGGGCTCGCCACGATGGGCACCGGAATCGCCGAGGGCGAGAACCGCGCGATGGAAGCCGCCAAGCGCGCGATCTCGAGCCCGCTGCTCGAGGGCGCGTCGGTTGAAGGCGCGCGTGGCGTCATCATCAACGTCACCGGCGGCCCCGATCTCTCCTTGATCGAGGTGAGCGAGGCCTCCTCGATCATCCAGGAGGCGGCGCACGAGGATGCGAACATCATCTTCGGCGCGGTGATCGATGTCGCGCTCGAGCACCGCGTGAAGATCACCGTGATCGCCACCGGCTTCGACCGGGCCGGGGCGATGCGGTCGCCTTCGGCGACGGCGAGCCAGACACCGGTGGATCTGCACGACTACACCGCCCGCCTCCGTGGCTCCGGGCAGTCGATCGACGTCGCCGCCGCGTCAAAGGCGGCCTTCGCGCGAAGGCCCTCGCTCGAGCTCCCCACCGCCCTTGCCGTCGGCGCCGAGGGTCAGGCGCTGAGAGACGAGGGGGCGAGTGCGTTCGACGTTCCGGCCTTCCTCCGGCGGCAGTCGGAATAGCGAGTCGGGCAGGGTCGCCGCGCGTTCAGCAGATAGACACCGCGCGCACGGGCTCTGCGCCGCCGCAGCGCCAGCACCACCGTGACGGCCCGAGGCGGGCCGCCACCCTGTTCACCCCACGCCGGGACCCTGGTCCCGGCGTGATTCTCACTACTCGCCTCGCGATCAACTATCCGCACGTCTGCACCCGCCCTGTGCTGTGCGGAGAGCTCACCCGGCCACCGCGGCCGTGCTCTCGTACTCCTGATAGGCCTGGAGAATGAGATCGCGTACCCGATCCTGCGCCGTGGAATCGACGGCAGGCCGCAGCAGCGCGAAACTGCGTCGTTCACCGTTGACGCTGTACTGGCGCGCCGGAAACGTCACGTTCCGCGACCCGCCGCTGCGGCGCTCCCAGATCCCGAAGCCGATCAGCTTCAGGCCTTCGAGGGGTCCGTCCGTGAAATGCAGTTCAGCGTCCGCCAGCTTGCCTGGCGGGTTGCCCTTGTCGTTCGGCGTGATCTTGACCACCATGTCGGCCTCCGATGTGCGGGATGCACGCCCGGAGAGGGCGCGCCCGGTTCGGACGCCCAGGGGGCAAGGACGCTGCCGTTGCGCTGCCGCTGAAACGTGTACGGAGAAGTGTCTGGCGTGACGGGAGTTGCGACGGTCGTGAAGCGGCGCAGGGTGTGAACAAGGGTCGAACCAGGCGCGAGCGGCAACCGCGGGTTGCTATCGGCCGACCAGGATCACGTGCGCCATCGCGATGGTCTGCGCGTGAGTGATGGTCAACAGCGCGCGTTCCGCCCCGAGCCGTGCGAAGTGCTCCGCCGCCGCGCCGTGAAACCGGAGTTGCGGCGGCCCGCCGTGGCGGAACACCTCGACGTCGCGCCAGAGCACACCCTGCGAGTGCCCGGTGCCGATGGCCTTCATCCCCGCTTCCTTCGCCGCGAATCGGCCTGCCACGTGCGGCACCGGATCCTTGCGGCGCCGGCAGTAGGCCAGTTCCTGATCCGTCAGGATCCGGGAGAGGAATCGGTCCCCATATTTCTCGATGGCAGCCGCGATGCGCGGGAGGTCGGTCGCGTCCATGCCGATGCCCACGATGGTCATGCCGCTACTCTACAATGCGGCTGGACTCCCTGAAACGATGCCCGATCCGATCCGTCCCAAGCCGCCGTTGCTTCCTGCTGCGTTCACGTGGACCGGGCAGCCCTGGGGCGCACTGCTGCAATGCGTCCCGCTTGCTCGACTCGCGATCCATGGGTGGACGACCCGGGAGCTCGCTATAGTCGCGGGGGGGCCCGATTGCGAGGCGCACTGGCAGCAACTCGCGGCCAGCGGCGGCGTCTCCCGGCACGCGCTCGCGGCCGTTCACCAGGTTCACGGTGCCGCGGTGATCGATGCGCCCGCTGGTGAGCTCCCGCACCGGCCTCGAGCCGACGGCCTGGTCAGCGGTGATCCGTCGCTGATGCTTACGGTTCGTGTCGCCGACTGCGCGGCCCTGCTCATCGCCGACAGCCGCCGCGGCGCCGTTGCGGCGGTGCACGCGGGATGGCGCGGCACCGCAGCCGGAATCGCCGCTGCCGCTGTTGCCCGCCTCCGTGAGCTCCATGGCAGTGATCCGCGTGACCTGATTGCGGCACTGGGTCCCAGCATCGGGCCCTGCTGCTACACGGTGGGCGCCGAACTGATGGACGTCTTTCGCGGGGCAGGACAGGACGAGGCCGATCTCGGGCGCTGGTTCCGCCATGGTGAACGTCTGCAGCTGGATCTGTGGACGGCGAATCGCGATCAGCTGGAGGCGGCCGGTGTCCCCGCAGCGGCGATTCACGTGAGCGGCCTGTGCACGGCCTGTCACCCGGACTGGTTCTACTCGTACCGGCGCGAGGGAACTGCCGCCGGGCGGCTCGTTGGTTTCATCAGGGCTTCGAGGGCGTGAACTCCCGAGCGGCTGGTCGGCCGGGGGTCGCCGTGCAGCGAGCCTCCGGGATCGCCGGTGATCAGGCCTGCGGGGCGCCGGTGGGGGGATGCAGCGCCGGGTGGTAGAGGATGCGCGTGCAGCTCTCACATTGCACGATCTGCTCACGGCGCCGGACGTCCTGATCGATCTGGGGCCGTATCCGCACGTGACAGACGCTGCAGAGACCGTTGACCACCGCGGCGACCGCCGGGCTCTTTCTTCCCCGGGACACGGTGTCGAAGATCGCGTACGCCTGGGGTGAAATCTTTGCGACGATAGCCTCGCGCTGGCGCGCAATCTCCGCAAGTGACCCTTCCGCATGCTGCCGCTCGAGCTCGAGGGTCTGCTTCTGGGCGGTGACCGCGTGCTCCGCTTCCGTTCGGGCCGCCTCTGCCGCCGCGATGGACGTGTTGGTATCGTCGAGGGCGAGCATGTTCTCGAGGATGCGGTCCTCGAGCCGCTTGATCTCCTCTTCGGCCATCTGAATCTCGTGCTGGAGCGCGTGGTACTCGCGGTTCGTCTTCACCTCGATGGTCTGATCGAGAAACTTGGAGCGGCGCGCCCTGATGGCGGCGAGATCCTTCTCCAGCGTTCGGCGGTCCGTCTCACTCTGTCCCTTCTGCTCGCGAGCGGCGGCCAGCGCAGCCTCGGCGGACGACAGCTGCGCGTCGAGACCGGCAATTCGCTGCGGCGTGGCCGCTACCAGACGCCGTGCTCCGTCTGCCGCGGTCTCGAGCTGCTGAAGTTCTATGAGATTTTCCAGGTCGTGGGACATTGCTGAACGCTTGATTTGAACGTCTTCCAGGGACGGCGCACGCATCAGCGTCTGCCAGCCCGGCGCCGCAGGCGCCGATGCAGCGGCGCCAATAAAAAAGGCCCCGCATCGGCGGAGCCTCGGTGTGCCACGTTCTTCGGCGTGGGGCTGTGCGTGCCACGGTGCATGGAGACAAACTGTATCACGCTCGACGAGGCTTGACGATGGGAGCGGCGGCCGCGAAGATTGCGGCATGGCGGGTCGGGAATGCTACCACTGCAAGGAATGGGTGACCGACGGCGAGCCGCATGACTGCTGGACCACGACCGAAGCAGCCCTCACAGGCGACCTGCCGGAGGATCTGCAGGAAGCGTGGGAACGGCTGCGTGAGTTCGGAGCATCACTGGGCGACCAGCGGATCTATGCCTCACACAACTCGATCATGTTCGCGCGCCGGTCGTGCTACTTCTTCGTGCGTCCGAAGAAGCGCTTTCTGGAAGTGTGCGTGTTCCTGAACCGGGTGCTCACGGGTCGCCAGGTACGCCGGAGTGCCCGTGCGTCGAAGCTCAAGGTCGCGAACATCGTCCACATCCGGCACAGGGACGAAGTGGAGGCGCCGATCACCGGCTGGATTGAAGAAGCCTATGCCCTGGCTGGTACGCCGCCGGTCAAGGGGGCGGCCGTCGGTCGACAGCCGAGAGCACGACCAGCCGCGAAGACCACCATGGCAAAGCGGACGGCCGGAGTCGCAAAGGCCCGGGCGAAACGGGGCTGACGCAGAGACCGCTTGCGATGAGGACGTGCGGCGCGGGTCGGAGGATCGGAAGCACTGATGTGCGAGCGACCATATGCCATCGTCGAAGCCCTGTCGATCCTGGGACTCAAGCCAACGGGTGTCGACCGCCTGTCCAGCAGCATGCTGTCCCACGGACTCGTCGAGCGGCTGAAAGCCCGATATGCCGTACGCGTGGAAGCGCCGCCGTATTCGGCGGCACGGGACGCGGCCACCGGGACTCTCAACGCGGATGCAATAGCCGCATGGACCCGCAGCTCGCTGATGCGATCGGGCATGTTCTCGACCGCGAAGAGTTTCCGATCGTCCTCGGTGGTGACTGCTCGATCCTGCTGGGCCCCGCAACAGCGCCAGTTTGGAACCTGTTGATAAGCCGGTTGCGACAGGTTGGGTGTTGAAGCCGCCAGCTGAGCCAATCGAGGATCCGGTGTCCGCGGCGTTCGCTTTGGCCGCTTCTTCGTTATTACTCTCGTATATGCTTCTTCCCCATCCTCAAAAGGCAGGTTCCGAATGAACACTGTGAAGGAAGCGTCGGCGTGGCTGCGCGACCGCAACTTCAGGGTGGTGTGTGCCATCCTCCTGGTCCTGGTCTTTCCGGCGGTGCTCACTCTGTACACCGTCAGGGTGCCCATGAAGCCAAGCGACGTCAAACTGAACCCGACGCCGCTCGGCTATACCGTCAGCCTGCTGATTTACCTTCTGCCCGTTCTGGCCCTCCATCGATGGTTCTGCCGGTGCTTCGATGAAGGCGGCGGGATGCTCCGCCGCGGCGGCCGCGTCCTGCTGCGCAGGGGGACACCGTCCGGGGCGAATGCCCTCGATTACCGGCGCAGCGCGTACCGCTGGACGCTCGTGACGCTGATCCCCGTCGGCTTTCTCCTCGACATCATCTTCGGTCACGCCTTCTTGAAGTTCGAGAATGCGAACGCCACGTTCTTCGGGGTGAACGGCCTCTTCCCGGCCTTCGAGTTCGCAACTCGCCGTTTCCGCCCACACATCCCCCCCGAGGAGTTCGTCTTCTATGCTCTTGGCTTCATCGCCATTCTCTCGGTGTACGTCTGGTGTGACGAGTACTGGCTGAAGCTGTACAACGTGCCGGACTACGAGGTGCCTCCGCAGCAGAATGGTCGTGGTCTGCCACCTTTCATAGCCCGAGTGCTTCTGCTCAAGCCGCTCCTGATTGCCATCGCACTCGTTGCGGCGGCGTGGCTGTACAAGAAGTTCGGGCCTCATCAGCATCACGAGGGCTTTCCCTCTTACTTCACGTTTCTCGTCGCCGCGTCGCTCCTTCCCAGCATTCTGCTGTTCAGGACGACGCAGCGGTTCATCAACTGGCAAGCCGTCAGCTTCACCGTGTTCTGGGTGGCGCTCACCAGCATCTTGTGGGAAGCCACGCTGGCCGCGCCTTATTTGTGGTGGGGCTACAAAGAACGGCACATGATGGGGTTGTTCGTCGGTGCCTGGTTCGGTCTGCCCGTTGAAGCGGTGGTCCTGTGGCTGTCGGTGACATTCACGACCGTCATGGTCTATGAGACGTTCAAGATTTTGATCAGCATACAACGCGTGTTCGGAGTCAGCTGGGGTACCGCAATGTTCGGGCATGATTTCCGCAGCTGGGCGAGGGAAGAGCTCAAGCCTGCCACGGCGGCCTCAGACGCCGAAGATACCGAACGGGCGCTCGCCAAACAGGCTTCGGGGATATCCGGCAATCGCTCGTGAACAGAGCAGCCCGGACATCACCGTGCCCTCGACGCAGCCGCCATTGAACTTGTTGTGCGTCCAGTCGCCGGCAAGATACAGGTTGCCGGCCCCCGATTGATCCGGACGCAATCGAAACCGGGTCGCGTCCACCGACGACAGCACGAACCGATCGGATGGTTCGACGTTCGCACGGAAATAGTGCCAGTCCAACCGGGCGGCGCCGTTGCGATTGTCCGGATCGTGGAGCAGTTCCCAGTGGATGGGGGCGGGCCCGCCCGCACTGCCCGTCAGCGCCGGCCATAAGTGCGCGGCATGCTGCTCGATCCAGCGTTGATGGGCCTGCTGGACGCCGCGGCGCTGATCCGTGGGAAAGGTGCTGGGACCGGCTGCCGGGATCGTCGGCGGGTCCTGCAGCACCGAGCAGAAATACGCCACAGAACCGATCTGCGAAGGCAGCCGCTCGAACGGAATCACCTGCGAGGCATCCAGCCAGTTCGCCCCCGGGCTCTCGTAGTTCACGACCAGCGTCGAGGGCAACGGCCACTCCAGCCCTGCGAGGTTCGGCGACAGCCAGAGCTGCATCGCCTGCGTCGCGACGGTATCCACTCTTTCGATCATGTCTCGCCACTGGGGAAGGTGCTCAACCAGCTGTCTGCAGATGCCGCCGAGCGCCGCAATCGAGATACCGAGGACCACCAGGTCGTAGTCGGTCCCCTGAGTCAACCGCTTGCGCGTGCTGCCCTTCCACGGCTCGGCCCACTGCGACTCGAGGTTGATCCCCGACGCCCTGAGCTCGTCCCCGTCTTCGATGAGCTCGAAGCGCGGCTGGCTCGGCCAGCCGGCAATTTCCCCGTCGTCCACGGGTATCTGTGACGAGCGGGCGATACTCGCCACCCTTGACGGCCACCTGCTCGGTCATTTCGATGGCCGTGATCAGCTTCGTGTCAGGGTCGTACACGAGCTCGTCGACCCGGTGAAAGAATTCGAAGCGCACCCCTCGCTTCTCGAGCACCTGAAAGAGGGGAGCGATGACGACGTCCCCCATGCCAGCCTGCATCTTGTAGAGCAGGGCACCCTTGTAGTCGAGGAAGATTCTCAGGAAACAGTGAAGCGCCACACCCGCGGCGAAGTTCGGCCTGTTCAGGTCGCCGCCGGTAAAGCTGAAATTGCCGCGGTAGATCGAATCGACGATCGCGGAGTCGACACTCTCCGGACGTGCATTGTGCCGACTGAGCCACTCTTTGAACTCGAGATGATCGATGGAATCGAAGCCGTTGGCGATGATGTCGTCGACGATGATCCCGCGAAGCACCGCCAGTGAGAGGTCGAAGAAGATCCGCAGCCGCCGCGCATCGTCCGGGTCCGAGACGTCGGCGGTGGCGGCCCAGGCGATGACAATTTGAGAGCTGGCTTCGACGACGGCGCGCACCGTCCGCACGATCCAGGTGAGCAGTCTGCCCAGCGGGTTGAGGACGGCCCGCGCGCCGGCACTCCGCGAGCCCGCAAGCTGGCGTTTGACCCAGTGCTCACCGAGTCGCAGGAAGTATTCCGCGAGTGCCAGCGCGAGGAGGAGCGCGATGAACGTCGTGCGCCAGATTCGCTGCCACAGACGGGCGAGCGGGGCCACTACGGCTTGCTGGTGCGGCGGCGCATCGGGTAGTCGTTTGTAGAGCAGCTTGAACATCCTGCCGGCATAGCCCAGGAGTCCGAGCCGCACAAGAGTGCCCGGCTCGCGAAGCCCGGTGGGAAATTCAACCTGCCACCGCTTTCGTTGGCCCTGGTCCAGCTCCTCGATCACCACTTGACTATGTTTCTTGAAGGCGTCCGTCCACTTCCGGAATGGACCCGTCGTCCGGGCCAACTCGGCATAGGTGTCCTTCAACATCTTGAATGCGTTGTCGTAGAAGCCCATCCAGACATGGAAGCCGTGCTCTTCGATCCGGTGGCCGTAGCCCGGCTCCCCGTTTCGACCGCTCGCGCCCTTCCCACCCAGACGCCAACCCACCTGATACACCGTGATCTCGTAGCGACTCCGCCAGTCGCGCCGGCTGGTCAGCGCAAAGGCGGTTGTCAGAGAGCCGAGGCCACCGCCGAGGATGGCGATCTTCTGGACCGGTTGTGATGGGCTCATGAGCGTGAGGTAGGCCTGGCTAAACGGTGCAGCCGGGGAGGTGCAGGTCCACCCAGCGTTCCGGATTGGAGATTCCTTGTTCGACCATCTTCGATTCAGCGGCCGCAGTCAGGCGGCGGCCCTCTTGACCGCCGAGCAGACGCCCTTGCTGCCAGCGTGCAGGATGTGCAAACTGGCCGCGATCGAGGGCCTCGAGGCGGTCGGCTGCCTGCCCGAGCAGGACCGCCGCGCCCGACCGATCGCCGCGGCGCGCCGCAAGCGCCGCAAGAATCGTCTTGGCCTCGGGCTCCGCCCATGGCGCGCGTTCCCGGGCGATCCGGCGCGCATCCTTGCGGGCCGACTCCAGCAGCCGATCGGAGCCGGTCGCAAGCGCTGCCTGGATGGCACAGTTGGCCCGGATGTGGAACATCTGAATGCGCATCTGCTCCAGTCGCAGCAGGTGCGCCGCGCGCAGTTCGGGCCACCACTGGTTCACCCGATCCCAGGCGCGCTTCCCATCCCCGGCGTAGAGATCGATGAAGGTGCTCTGCATGTGCTCCATCACCCGCTGCAGGCTGAGGCCGCGATGCGTCCAGCGCCGAGCCACTTCCTCGAGGGCGTGCCGTGAGCCGTCCGGATCGTCGGCGAGCAGCCGCCCGATCGGCTCGACGAACATGCCAATCGTCGCCGGCGTGTAGAGGTCGTTTCGCTCGCGGGACTCGTCGAGCACGCGGTGTCCGTACGACATCATCTCGGCATAGGCCCCGCGAAAGGCCAACGTCCAGACGCGGAAGTGGTGGAGCGTGGCCAACTCCCAGATCACGCCGACGCACCCGGTCCGGAACGTCGTCTCGGCGGAGGAGAGCGCCGCCTCGCCCTCGTGCCACCGCCCGCACGAGAGCGCAGCGATGCCGTCGGCGAGCGCGACCATGCCCAGCGCGTGCGGCTCCTGCATCCGCGTCGCGATCTGCCGGGCCGCGGTGAGCAGTGCGGTGACGCGCTGGTGCCGCCGCGTGCCCTCGAGGGCGCAGCTGATCGCCTCGAGCGCCAGGGCTCTGACCACGCGGTAAGGTTCACCGGCGCGCAACGACAGCAGGAGGTTGCGCGCTTGAAACGCTGCGGCAGTGACCAGATCGATCTGCGAGAGCCCGGTGGCGACCGACCACACGGCGTCGATGCGCGCCATGGCGAGTGGCGAGACGCGTTCGGGGTCGCGATCGCTGGCGATCATGCCCCTCAGTCGCAGCCGTGCGCGATCACGAACCAGTGGCCAGATGGCCTGCTGCGGCGTGGCGGGCATCGTCTCCCCGACCCGCACCAGCGCCTCACGCAGGGCCAGGCGACCTTCCTCGACGTGGCCGCTGATGCAGTATTGATAGCCGGCCAAACGCTCGAGCTCGAGGGCCGTCGCCTCATCCGCGCCTTCGCGCGCCGCACGGTACTCTTCTGCCGCCTCCCACCCCCGACCGGCATTCGCGAGAACGCGGCCGCGCTTGGCCCTCAGCGCCGCTGACTCCGCTCCCGCCGGTCGCTGCAGGTTCAGGGCCTGGCGGTAGTACTCAGCCGCTCGATCGAAGGCCAGGGCATCCGCCGCAGCATCGGCTGCCGTCAGGTAGGACCGTCCGGCCGTGGCGAGGTCGCCTGCGCCGAAGAAATGCTCGGCGAGCACGTCTGGCTGTGCCCTCCCCGATGCCTGAAGGGTCAGCGCCAGGCGCTGGTGACAGTGCCGACGAACGTCGGCGTCGAGCGACGCCACCAGGGTCTCGCGGATCCGGTCGTGGTAGATCTCCACTGCTATGGCGTCGCCGGATCCCCGCGTACGCACCAGCCGTGCGCTGCGAAGGAAGGCCAGGATGCCAGGATCGCGACGGGGCAGATCGGCAGCTGCGAACGCATCGGCCTCGAGCAGCGGCTGGCCCGAGACGGCCATGATCTCGAGGAAGTGCGCGGTCTCGGCAGGGACGCGCGACAGCCGTCGCCGCAGCATGTAGTCCAGCGAGATGTCGTCCGCCGACGATGGGAGCTGGGTGAGCCCGTCACCGCTCTGCAGGTACGCGACGAGCTCGTACACGAACAGCGGACTCCCGCCAGATTCCCGTGCGATGGCCGCCGCCTGGGCGCGGCTCCCCAGACCCTGGTCATCCAGCAGTTCCGACGCCAGTCGTTTGGCGTCGCCGATGGAGAGTGGCTCGAGGAACAGCTGCCGCCGCTCCATCCCCGGAAGTGGCGGTCCGTCCAGCAGGGCACGAAGACACGGGCTGGTCTCCGCGTCTTCGGTCCGGTAGGTTGCGAGGAGGAACAGTCCGGGGCCCGAGCGCTGGCCCAACAGATCGTTGATCAGCAGCGCGCTGTCGAGATCCCCCCATTGCAGGTCGTCGATGCAGACGGTCACCCGCACGTCCGCCGTCAGCCTGGACAACAGCGTGCGGAACGTGCCGACCGCGCGTCGGCGTCGCTCCCGCGGATCGAGGATGGGAGTCGCAGCGGCCGATTCGGCGGCCATGACCGAACCGAGGACCGGAAAGAGTTCCGCCAGCAGCGACGCGTCATCAGGCAGGAGCTCACGAATCTGAGCTCCCGACAGCTGCGTCAGATACCGGCTCAGAAAGTCGACGACGCTGTCGAGCGCCTTGTAGGGCACCGATTCTCTCTCGTAGCACCGCCCCGAGAGGACGAGCACGTCGTCATACAGGCTGAGCCGATCGAGGAAGTCCTCGACCAGCGCGGTTTTCCCCGAACCCGACGGGCCGTGAACCAACATGACGACCGACCGGTCGCGTCGGACACTTTGATAGGCGCCCTCGAGCGCCGCCAAGTGCGCCTCGCGTCCGATGAGAGCCATCGGACGTTCGTGGGCGGCCGGGGGTCCGATGCGACCCCCGACCGCTGTCCGGGACTCGAGGAGGTCGACAATCTCCTTTCCTGACGGACGTTCGTCCGGATCGCGCCGCAGCAGCCGCGCGCAGAGTCGGTCGAGTGCTTCCGGCGTGTCGGGGTTGACGTCGCGCGGAGAGGGTCCGTCCCGGGCGAGCTTGGCGTCGAGGACCGCTTGTGCATCGCCATCGAACGGGAGCCTGCCGGTCAGCGCCTGAAACAGCAGTCCGCCGACGGCATACCAGTCCGCGGCCGCGGTGAGGATGTCGCCGGTCGCCTGTTCGGGCGCCATGTACGCCAGCGTGCCAACCCAGTCGCGTTCGGAGAAGGTGCCAAAAGATCCGCCGTCGAGATCCATGACCAGCCCGAAGTCCAGCACCACGACCCGTCCATCGGGTTCGACGAGGACGTTGGGCGGCTTGACGTCGCGGTGCAGCTTCTTGCACGAATGGAGCGCCGACAGCCCGGCGACCAGCTCGGTGAGGGCGGCCGACAGGCGCTTGTACTCCGTGGATCCCGACGGTCTCACATGCTCGAGAAAGGTGACGCCCGTCACCAGCTCCATGGTGAAGAACCATGGCGTCGCGTCGGCGAACAATTCATAAAGGGTCGCGAGGTTGCGGTGGGTGATGTTCGACAGCGACCGGAACTCCCGCTTGAAGCGGTACAACGCCGTCGGATCGCCGCTCTCGATCGTCTTGACGGCGACCGGCATCTGTCGGAGCCGGTCGTGCGCTTCGTAAACGACCCCCATACCGCCCTGCCCGATGCGACGGGTGATCGTGAACCGATCGCTGCCCTTGAAAAGATCGGCGCCGGTCCCTGTCATGTATCACTCATGCGAATCGCCATGCGCGCTAGAAGTTCAGTCTGAGACCGAGCTGGACTTGACGCGGCGGAGCCGCCTTCTCGGGACGACCGTAGGTGACGCGTCCCGCCGTGTCATGCGCGGGCTCCTGTGGAAACGGGCGGGGTCCGAAGACGTTGTTGACTTCGGTGAAGCCGGTCCGATTGAACAGATTGAAGAAATCGACCAGCAGGTCGATCGCTGCCGATCGACTCAACGCGAAGCGCTTGGCGATGCGGAGGTCGATCCGGAACTCACCTCCGAGACGCTCGCTGTTCCGCGCCACACTGGCGGCCGGATCGAGGACGTCGGTGCGCGCGCGATCGGCGAAGAGCAAACCGTCGCCGTTCAGGTCGGCGCCGGCCAGCGCCGTGAACGGCCGGCCGGACGCCGCGGTGACGATGGCCGCGAGTTGAAAGCCCCCCGGGGCGTCGTGCGATCCGCTCAGCACCAGCCGGTGTCGCTGGTCGCTATCCGCGGGGCCTCGCTCCGACTCAGGATCGAAGTCGAGGGGAAGCCCGTGCAGATCGTCGGGGTTGCGTCCGGCGCCATTCGACTCGACCTGCCCGATGTAGACACTCGAATTGTCCTCGGCTTTCGAGAGCGTGTAAGACACCATGAAATCCGACGCACCCCTGGGGCGGCCCCGCAAGGAGAGCAGCAGCCCACGGTAGTGCGAGCGACCGAAATCGGTGAACTGGAACACTTCGGCTGAACTTCCCGCGATGCCGGCAATGTCATTCGGCCGGCGCCCGGGTCCAAGGGCGGGAACGATCGGGTTGTAGTTCACGCTGCCGATCTGGTGTTCCGCGACGACGGAAACAAGGCTCGCCGATAGACGGACGCGTTCACCGATCTGCCGGTTCCAGCCGATCGACGCCTGATGCGCAAACGGACTCTGCATCCCCGGAGCCACCGTGACGACCGAGCTCGGGAACGGGACGGCCGGCTCAGCGATGAGATGTCCTGGGGCCTGCCAGGCGGCGACGCTGGCCGGAAACGGCGCGACCAGGAGCCTGACGCCATCCGGTGAGCCGTCGAAGACCATCTGCGAACCCAGGATGGTGGCCAGCTGACTGCCATGGAAGATGCCGTACGCGGCATCGACCGAGCTGCGACCGTTGCGATCCAGATTGAACGACATCCCGAGACGCGGCGCCAGGTTGTTGCGGTCCTGCGGAAACGGATAGCGAAGAGAAGTGCCCCCGACACTCGGGATGGTCGTTTCGGTCGCCGGCCAGATCTGGACTTGATAGCGCAGCCCGGCCTTGAGGGTGAGCCGTGATGTGAGGCGCCAGTCGTCCTGGACGAACGCGGTCAGCTCCTGGTAGGTGAATGGCCCGGCACTGTTGCCGAACCCGCGAACATGAAGGGCCGGCAGCCCGAGCGCGAACGCCTCGAGTGCGGTCACTGGAACCGGGAGCACTCCGGGAATCGCCGGGAGCGGAGCGAACGTGAATGAGCCGCCGAATTCGAGTGGCGTACGCGCCCGTTGGTCCAGATAGGTGAAGGAGGCGCCCGCCTTGACCATGTGGGAACCCGACGCATGACTGACCAAGTCGGAGATCTGCAGACGCCAGTTGTCGCGAACCGTCGGCTCGTAGATGTTCCTGCCCGCGGTGGCGATGCCGGGAATGACGATCTCGGGCCCGCCCTCGGATTCGCTCGTGCACGGCCCGTCGCACCGCGGATCGAGCGCCAGCGTCTGCTGATCGTGACGCGCGACCTGCCCTCTCGCTTCGTTGACCCAGCTCGTGCCCCAGACCGTGCTGTCGGTCGCCGACAGGGCCCAATCGTCCCGGTCCTGCGTGACGCCATGGCTCGCCGCCGTGAGGCCGCCGTAGCTGCGGAAGTTGCCATTGGTCACCGTGGAGTAGTGGCCCGACAGCGTCAGGGAGCGCCCGCCCGACCAGTGGTGGGACAGCTTGCCAATTGCCTGCGTGGTCTTCACGTCGTAGGGCACGTTGCCCAGCGCAACAGGAAAGCCGCCGGCCTCGAACATCGCCGCGGCATTTGCGTCGATGTTCACGAAGTTGCTGGCCTCGACCTCCAGCCTCTCCAGCGCCAGAAAATAGAACATCCGGTCGGGTCTGATCGGACCGCCGACGGTGCCACCCCATTGGTAATGACGGTAGGGCGCCTTGTCGCGGTCAACCGCATCCCCGAACGGATCGAAGCGCTCGAAATAGTCCTTGGCGTTCAGATGCTCGTTCCGGTGAAACAGAAACAGCTCGCCCCTGCGCCTGTTCGTGCCCGACTTGGTGACGATGTTGACCACGCCACCGACGGCGTTGCCGAACTCCGCGGAGTACGCGGTGGTGAGCACCTGGAACTCGCGCACCGCCTCCTGGCTCAGACTGGCCAGCGCGCTGCCGAGAATCCGGTCGTTGTTATCGAGTCCGTCGACCAGCAGGTTGTTGTCACGCGAACGTTGTCCGGCAAACGAGAGACCCGAGGTCTCTGCACCGGGGATCGCCGGCTCGGTCGGGGTCACCCCGGGGGTCAGCGCCGCGAAGCTGATGAAGTTGCGCCCGTTGATCGGCAGCGCATCGATCTGATCGCGCTCGATCACCGAGGACACGCCGGTCCGGCCGACTTCCACGATCGGCGTCGTCGGCATCACCACGATGCTCTCGCGAGCAGTCGGCGGGAGCTCGAAATCGACCGACGCGACCTGTCCCAGCAGGATGGCGACGTCGTTGCGGATCTGCGTGGCGAATGCCGGGAATGCGGCGGAGATGCGATACGAGCCTGGCGGCAGCGCCATGATCGCGTATCGACCCTCGCGATCCGTCCGCGCCTGCCTCGTGACGCCCGTCTCCAGGCTCGTCGCGACCACGGTCGCGTCGTGCAGCTCCAGGCCCGAGGCATCGCGAACCGTTCCCCGGATGTCCACCCCCGTGACCAACCCTTGGCTGGCAACATCAGTCGTCAGGATCGCGAGTAGAGTCACGATCAATCCGCTCGCGCGACTCAAGGCAGCCTCCGCGTTCCTCGCAGGTTGAGCAGATTGATAATGACGGGCGGCAGCCGCTAGGATAGTGAAAGGCGGTCGATTCTGTCCATGTGGGCTGCCGGGGACCAGCCACGAGCGAGGGCAATTTGAGTGAGCGGGAGCTGATTCCGGACCCAGGTGATCTCATCATCGAGTCGACGCTGGAGTTGTTGAAGCGCGCTCACGAAGGTGATCGGACCGCAGTCGAGGTCCTGGTCGAACGTTGCCTGCCGCCGCTGCGGCGCTGGGCCCATGGCCGTCTTCCGCAGTTCGCTCGCGACAAGTTCAATACCGAAGACCTCGTGCAGGAGGCCGTGCTACGTGTGCTCAGGCGATTGGAAACGTTCGAGTCCCGCCGGGTGGGTGCGCTTCAAGCCTTCCTGCGCCAGACTGTCAGGAATCTGATTTGCGATGAAATCCGCCGGACGCGGCACCGAAGTTTCAGCGCCCTTGTGCCTGAGGAAGTCGAAGACGAACAGGTGAGTGCTCTCGAGGCGTTGATTGCTAAAGAAAGCGTGGAGCACTACGAGAGCGCGATGAAGCGCCTCCAGCCCATCGATCGTGAGCTGATCGTCGCTCGATTCGAGATGGGACTTGCCTTCAGCGACGTGGCTGTTGCGACTGGCAAGCCAACCGCAGCAGCGGCCCGCATGGCGGTGAGCCGGGCGATGAAAAAGTTGGCTGACGAATTGAGCCTGCCTCTCGAGCGAGCTTGACTATTTTGTGAGCCTTTCCGTCAGCGCGCCCGCGAGGTATCGATGATCCGGACGGGAGGGTTATACCCATGTGTCCGGAACGGACCAGCGAAGGTTGGTGGGCCCACCAGGATTCGAACCTGGAACCGACCGATTATGAGCCGGTCGCTCTAACCGTTGAGCTATGGGCCCGTCGTTCGGACGGCCAAGGGCCGTCCGAATGGGGGACGAGGGTGACTAGGGGGTCCGCCCTTCGAGAAACGCCCGCAGCTTCCGGCTGCGCGACGGATGCCGCAGCTTGCGCAGCGCCTTGGCCTCGATCTGCCGGATGCGCTCGCGGGTGACCGCGAAGCTCTGGCCCACCTCTTCGAGGGTGTGCTCGCTGCCGTCGCCAACGCCGAAGCGCATCTTGATGACTTTCTCCTCGCGCGGCGTCAGCGACTTCAATACCGACTCGGTCTGCTCGCGCAGATTGAGGTTGATGACGGCGTCCGACGGCGAGATGACGTTCCGGTCTTCGATGAAATCGCCAAGATGCGAATCTTCCTCCTCGCCGATGGGCGTTTCGAGGGAGATCGGCTCCTGCGCGATCTTGAGCACCTTGCGGACCTTGGACACGGGGATGTCCATCCGCACCGCGATCTCCTCGCTCGTCGGCTCACGTCCGAGCTCCTGCACGAGCGCGCGGGACGTGCGTATCAGCTTGTTGATCGTCTCGATCATGTGGACCGGGATGCGGATCGTCCGCGCCTGGTCGGCGATCGCGCGCGTGATGGCCTGCCGGATCCACCACGTCGCGTAGGTCGAGAACTTGTACCCGCGGCGGTACTCGAACTTGTCGACCGCCTTCATCAGGCCGATGTTGCCTTCCTGGATCAGATCGAGGAATTGCAGTCCGCGGTTCGTGTACTTCTTCGCGATCGAGACGACCAGGCGCAGGTTGGCTTCGACCAGCTCCTTTTTCGCCTGCTCGGCCTGGATCTCGCCGCGAATGACCGTCTCGAGGGTGCGCCGCAGCCGCTCCGGGGTCTCCTGCAAGTCGTCCGACATCGCCTTCAGCTGAACCCGGAGGTCCTTCTGGCGCTTCAGCAGGTTCTTGCGATCCTCTTCCTTCACCTTCTGGCGCTTGTTCTTCGGATTGAGCTGCCGCTCGATCGCGTCGATCTCGCGCTGCACGCGCTGCACCGACTCCACCTGATCCTTGATCTCCTCGATCAGGCGGCGCTTGACGATCTCGGTGAACTCGATGTCCCGAATGCGGCGTGAGAGATCGACCCGGCACCGCAGCATCTTCCAGCGGTACTTGCGGTATTTCTTCTTGTCCTTCTTCGGAACGTCGACGAGCTTCTCCTCCGCCTTCTGCATTGTGACGCGGGCCTTACGGACCGCATCGACCTGCCGCAGTACTTCGCGCTTGCGGTCCTCGAGCTTGTCTTCCGTCAGCTCATCGTCCGAGAAGGTCACCAGCTCACGAACCGTCCGCTCCTCGGCCTTCAGGTCGTCGCCGAGCTGGATTACCTTCCGGGTGACCATCGGCGTGCGGGAGATGGATTTGATGACCGACAGCTTTCCACGCTCGATGCGGCGGGCAATCTCGACTTCACCCTCGCGCGTGAGCAGCGGCACGGTGCCCATCTCGCGCAGATACATCCGGACGGGATCGTTCGTCTTGTCGAGCGCGCCCGGCGTGAGGTCGAGCTCAATCTCCTCGCTACCCTCGGCGGTGCGATCGAACGTCTTCTCGTCGCGGAACTTCATCTGATCCGCGTCGAGCACCTCGATGCCCGCGCTGCCGAAGGTGTTGAACAGATCGTCCAGCTCTTCCGACGAGGTGATCTCCGAGGGCAGCAGTTCGTTGACCTCGTCGTACAGCAAGTAGCCTTTCTCCTTGCCGATGTTGACCAGCTGTCGTACCTCGTCGTACTTGTCCTCAATCGACAAGGGTCGCCTCCTTCACATTACACATGATGACAAAGCCCGCCTGAGCGCCTGCTCCGTGCGCGGTTACCACTGTTCCGCCCCGAGCGCCTCGATGCGGCGCTTGAGGTCGATCTTCTGCAATCCAAGCTGCTCGATTCGCGCGGCGACGCCCGGCGCCGCTTCCTGCTGAAGCCGGTCGATCTCCCGTTGCAGGGCTGCACGCTCCCGGTCGTAGCGCAGCAGCCTCAACGCCCGCACGCAATCTTCTGCAGGCGCGGAACGGGTCGGGTCGGCGCCTATGCCCGTGACCAGCTGCGCTTCCTGCTCGTTTAGACGCTCCAGCAGCCGTATCGGTACCTGTTCGGCTGTGGCGCCATTGAGGCTGCGCGCCGCTTCGAACACCCGGCGTGCTGCCAATGCCTGCAAGTCCTCCTCGTCCAGCCCCTCGAGCGCGGCGAGAGCGGCCACGGGTTCGTGCACTAGCGCCCAGATCAAACCCCGTTCCGCGGGCTTGATCGTGAACGCGCCCGGCATCTCGCGCGGGGTCAGCGTGGTCCTCTTGGCCACGGCGGCCTTTCGGATCTCGGCCCGGACGACCTCTTCGGTGATTCGGGCCTTGTGAGCCAGCCGGTCGGCGAACTGGTCCCGGGCGGCCGCCTCGGGGATTCTTGCGGCAACCCCCAGCATCGCCTGGAGGAACCCCCGGCGACCATCGTCGGACGAGAGATCGTGCTCGCGCGAGGCACGATCGAGCAGGAACTCCAGGTACGGCTGCGACAGCCTGAGCAGTTCCTGGTATGCCTCGCGCCCATGCCGCCGGACGAACGTATCGGGATCCTCGCCCGGCGGCAGCAAGGCGACGTTGACGGTGAAGCCCTCGCCGACCAGCATCTCGCACGAGCGCACCGCGGCGCCCTGCCCGGCCGCGTCGGGATCGAAGCTCAGGACCACCTTGCCCGCGAAGCGTCGCAGCAGCTGTGCCTGGGAAGGCGTGAGCGCCGTCCCGCAGGATGCGACGACCGCGCCGACGCCAGCCTGCAGCAGTTGCGCGAAATCGAAATACCCCTCCACCAGGATCGCGTAGTTCGCCTGACGTATAGCGGCCTTCGTGAGATTCAGGCCATACAGCGTCCGGCTCTTGACGTATATCGCGGTTTCCGGCGAATTCAGGTACTTGGGCTGCTGATCCGGCTCCATCGCGCGGGCCCCGAACGCCACGACCGACCCGGCGTCGCGGCAGATCGGCACGATCAGCCGGCCACGAAACCGATCGATGGTGTCGCCGCCGTCGCGCTGTGTCACCAGTCCGCTGCGCACGAGCAGCGGCAGCGGGAACCCGCGCTGCAGCAGGTACGACTTCAACGCGTCCCGGGACGCGGGCGCGAACCCCAGACCCAGCCGTTCGATTGTTGCGGGCGCTATCCCGCGATCCGCGAGCTGCTGCCGCGCCCGGGTGCCGGCCGGGCCGGCGAGCTGGCCTACGAACCAGGCGGCCGCCACCTCGTGCACCTTCAGCAGCGCCTCCCGTTCCGCGACGTCGCTCCGCTCGCTGCCATCGGCCATCAGTTCCGGCACGGCGATGCCGAACCGTTGTGCCAGCATGCGCACCGCGTCAGTGAACCCGACCTTCTCCTGCAGTTCGACGAACTTGAACACATCGCCGCCGACGCCGCAGCCGAAGCAGTGGAAGAACCCCTTCTCCCGGTTCACATGGAAGGACGGCGTCTTCTCACCGTGAAACGGGCAGAGCCCCTTGTACGTCGCACCGGATTTCCGGAGAGGCACGTGGTCCTGTACCACTTGCACGATGTCGGCCTGCAGCCGCACATCGTCGATGAACGACTGCGGGAAGAGCGGCACTAGTCCTTCAACTCCACGACCGTGACGCCGTCGCCGCCCTGGCCGGGGGGCGCATGGTGGAAACTCGCCACCTGCGGATGATCCTTCAGGAGGCCGACGATTGCGCGCCGCAGCTGACCGGTCCCGTAGCCGTGGACGACCCGAACGGACTTCTGTTCCGTCACGAGCGTGTCGTCGAGGAGCCGCTCCGTGCGCGAGAGCGCTTCGTCGACGTTGCAGCCGATGACATTGATCTCGCTCACCAGGCCGTCCCGCGGCTGCAATGTCACATTCACGCGAACCTGCGCTTGTGGTGCGGCGCCGGGCGAGGGCTTTCCGAGGAGGCGAAGCTCCTTCACCTTCGCGCGCATGCGCTTTCCGCGAACATCGATCTCTGCCGCGCTACCGTGAATCGAGACGACCACACCTTCCAGCCCGAGACCGCCGACGGCCACCCTGTCGCCGACAACGGGGGCTGCGCTGCTCGACCGGTTCCGGCGGCGGCGCTGGAGACGCTTCGACGCCCGCGCGTAGCCGCTCGGCCACCTCCTCGATGGCGGCCTGCGCCTGCAGGCGTGCGGACCCGGCATCGCCGGTGGTGAGACGCGGTGTCATCGACTGGCGCGTCACGCGATCGGCGAGCACGGACGTGCGCTTCTTCAGGTCGGCCACCACAGCGTCGATCTCGCGCCGAGCCTCGCGCACCCGGTCCTCGATGCGGTCCGTTACCTTGCGGCGGAACTGCTCTTCGCGTTCCTTCAGTGCCTGGTCCCGCTCCCGGAACTCCGCCTCCGCCGCCTTGATCGCCTGACGCTCGCGGGCGACCGCCGCCTTCTCGCGATCCAGCCCGCGGATGTCATCGTCCACGCGTGCCAGATGATGCTGCAGCTGCGCGTCCCGAGTGCTGACCTGCTCTCTCGCCGACATGATGATCGACTGCGGCAGGCCAAGGCGTGCCGCAATCTCCAGCGCCAGGCTGCGGCCGGGCGTGCCGTACATCAGCCGGTACGTGGGCGTGAAGCCGTCCGGGTCGAACCCGAACGCGGCACACATCACCCCTGGTGTCGTCGACGCATAGGTCTTCAACGCGTCGTAATGCGTGGTGCCGATCACGAGCGCACCACGCTTGCGGAAATGCTCGACTACCGCGACACCCAGGGCACCGCCTTCGGTCGGATCCGTCCCTGCCCCAAGCTCGTCGAGCAGCACGAGGGCCGGCCGCTGCAGCTCACGATCCATCGACGCGATGTTCGTGATGTGCCACGAGAACGTGCTGAGACTCGCGGCGATCGACTGTTCGTCGCCAATGTCGGCGAAGACCGATCTGAAAATCGGCAGCGTCGACCCAGGGTCCGCCGGAATGTGCAAACCCGCTTGCGCCATCAGCGCCAGAAGCCCCGCGGTCTTGATCGCCACCGTCTTCCCGCCCGTATTCGGGCCCGTGATCAGCAGCGCCGTGTGCGGCGGCTCCATCAGGATGTCTACCGGCACCGGGCTTGCCGGCAGATCCTGCACATCGCTCGAGTATCGCGTCGCCACCGTGCGCATCAGCAACGGATGGCGGGCCTTGATCAGCACCAGCCGGCCATCCTGCGCGATCGTGGGGGCGGTCCCGTCCATGGTCTGGGACAGACGGGCCTTTGCCTGAAGCACGTCGAGCTCGGCTGCGACGCCGGTGCTGCGCTGCAGGTCGGCTGCACGGTTCCGGAAGGAATCGGTCAGCGCCAGCAGGATGCGATGGACCTCTTCGGTTTCCTGCTCCTCGAGCGCGACGATCTCGTTGTTGACTTCAACGGTGGCGAGCGGCTCGACGAACAACGTGGCGCCGCTGGCGGAGCTGCCGTGAACAATCCCGGGGATGCTGCCCCGGTGTTCTGCCTTGACGAGGATCACGTAACGCCCGTTCCGCTCCGTGACCACCTGCTCCTGGAGGTACTTTCCCGTGTCCTTTCCCCGCAGGTAGGACTCGAGGGTGCCGCGGAGGCGGCCGCGCTGCTTCCGGAGGCGATCGCGGATTCGCCGCCAGGGCCGGACTCGCGTGGTCCATGACCTCGTTCGGCTCCGCAATCGCCCGCCTCACGCCCGCAATCTCGTCCGTGAACGATGCGACACGCGCCGTGATCGACGTCAGCCTCGGGTAGTTGCCTCTGGCCCGGCGCACGGCAGCCGCCGCAGTCTCGATCGACTCGAGAAACGTCGCGAGCGCCAGCAGCCGCGCAGGTTCCAGGGCCCGCCCGACGACACCGAGCAGCGCGAGCAACTCTTCCAGATCGTCGGGGGCACGCAACGGGAACAGCGGCTGATCCGCGAGGTAGCGCGCCGTCTCGGTCGTCGCCTGCAGCGCTTCTTGAACCCGGCGGGAGTCGGTGTCCGGCCGGAGCATCGCCAACACGGACGCCCCGGTCGGCGTCAGCGCAAAGCTGCGCACAGCGTCGACGATCCGATCGAATTCGAGGGCCCTGAGGGCGCCGGAGTTCATAGCCGGGTTTGAGTGACGCGAACGCTCGTGTGTGGGGGAGTGAACGGAGGACCCTTGCCGACGCGCCCGTGACCGGCAGAGGGAACCCGCTAGTCTAGCAAGCGAAACGCGACCCGGTCAATACCGGACGCCTCTCAGGCCCGGTCCAGCCCCGGGTGAGGCGGTAAGTGATTGATCAAGCTTGCGATGCAGCCCGCACCGAAGCCGTTGTCGATGTTCACCACCGACACGCCGTTGGCGCAACTGTTCAGCATGCCCAGCAGTGCCGCGAGGCCGCCGAAGCTGGCGCCGTACCCGACGCTGGTAGGCACGGCCACGACAGGTACTTGCACCAGCCCCGCCACTACACTGGGTAGCGCGCCTTCCATTCCTGCGACGACGACGATCACCCGGGCAAGCCGGAGCCTGTTGTGTTCGCGAAGCAGACGGTGGATTCCTGCGACCCCTACATCGTAGAGACGGTCGACCGTGTTCCCCATCACCTCGGCTGTAAGAGCTGCCTCTTCGGCGACGGGCAAGTCGGACGTGCCTGCTGCGGCGACCAACACGCCGCCTCCGATTGCAGGTATGTCGTTTTGCTGCAGGGTGATAGCGCGAGCTCTCTCGTGGTATGTCGCCCCGGGAACCACGGCCAGCACGGCAGCGAATGCCGCAGCATCGGCGCGCGTGACCAACAGGGTATGACCTCGCGCGACGATGCGCTCGGCGATACGGGCGATCTCGGCGGGAGTTTTGCCTAAGCCAAGGATGACCTCGGGGAAGCCTTGCCGCAGGGAGCGGTGGTGGTCGACGCGGGCAAAGCCGAGGTCCTCGAACGGGAGCGTCCGCAGGTGGTCCGCGAGCAACGCTTCGGCATCGCATGGCGGGAGGTCGCCGCGGTGAACACGCTCGAGCAGATCGCGAATGTCGGGGCCAGTCATCGGGGATGTTGTGGGCTTAACGCTTGTGCTGCGTTGACTCACCGTCACTCGACAGTATAATCATCGGATTGTCCAGCTGAACTCGCCTCGTTATGACGCCTCTTGAAACCATCGTCCTCGCCACCTACTTTTTCATCCTGATCATTCTCGCAGCCTACGGCTGGCACCGGTACTACCTTGTGTGGTCCTACATGCGGCACAAGGACCAGGTGCCGGTCGCCGCGGGCCAGTTCGACGAGCTGCCGACGGTTACCGTCCAGTTGCCCATTTACAACGAGTTGTACGTCGTGGATCGCCTCGTCGAAGCCGTCTGCCGGATGGACTACCCGCGGGACCGCCTCGAAGTGCAGGTGCTCGACGATTCCACTGACGAGACGCAGAGCGTTGCCGCCCTGGCAGTCCGCCGGGCAGCGCTTCAGGGCATCGACATCAAATATATTCACCGGGACGACCGCAGCGGCTACAAAGCCGGCGCGCTCGAGGCCGGCATGCACCAGGCGGTTGGTGAGTTCATCGCCATTTTCGACGCGGATTTTATCCCACCGTCAGACTTTCTCCTCCGTACGATCCACCACTTCACCGACCCGAAGGTGGGCATGGTGCAGGCGCGGTGGGGGCACATCAATCAGGATTACTCGCTGCTGACACGGATCCAGTCGATTCTGCTCGACGGTCACTTCGTCCTGGAGCACGGCGGCCGCAACCGTGCGGGCCATTTCTTCAATTTCAACGGAACGGCGGGGGTCTGGCGGCGCGCCGCCATCGCCGATGCCGGCGGCTGGCAACACGACACCCTGACGGAAGATCTCGATCTCAGCTACCGCGCGCAGCTGCGCGGGTGGCAGTTCCATTTCATTCCGGACCTGATCGCGCCGGCGGAAGTGCCCGTCGAGATGAACGCGTTCAAGACGCAGCAGCACCGGTGGGCGAAAGGCTCGATCCAGACCTGCATCAAGCTGCTGCCTCGCATCCTGCAGTCGAATCAGCCGTTCGGCGTCAAGGCGGAAGCATTCTTCCATCTCACCGCGAACTTCAACTACGTGCTGATGGTCCTGCTCTCGATCCTGATGTTCCCGTCCATGGTGATTCGCTACAACATGGGTTGGTCCGAGATGCTGCTGATCGACATTCCGCTGTTCTTTGCGGCGACGATGTCGGTCGCGAACTTCTACATGGTGTGCCAGCGCGAGGTCTACAAGGAACAGTGGGTCACGCGGCTGAAGTATTTGCCGTTTCTGATGTCGATCGGCATTGGCCTGGCGGTGAACAACGCGCGGGCCGTGTTCGAAGCACTCTCGGGGCAGCAGACCGAGTTCGCGCGTACGCCGAAGTATCGGATCGAACAGGACAGCGACGAGTGGATCGGCAAGAAATACCGGCAGGCGGGCCTGGTGCAGCCGCTCATTGAGCTGTCGCTCGGGCTGTATTTCACCTTCACCGTGTTCTATGCTTTGTCGAACCGGATCTACGGGACCGTGCCGTTCCTGGTCCTGTTCCAGATCGGGTTCCTGTACACGGGTCTCCTGTCGATCGTCCAGCAGTTCGCGGATGACAGCGTCGCCCTCAACACGCAGGTGGCGAGCGGCGACTGAGCCAGCTCCGGAATGTCCCCCTCCCGCCGCGCGTTTCTGGGTGCCATCGGCGCGGGCGGGTTCGCCTTCGCGGGATGGGGTTGCGGCACCCGCCGTGCGGTCGCCATTCCTCCCGGCGCGGCTCTCGCGCAGGTGCCGCATCGGGCAGAGGTCATCCGCATCGGCGCCAATGAAAACCCCTACGGTCCCGGGGCCTCAGCGTTGGCGGCCATCCGGGATTCACTTCCCGAGGCGAACCGGTACGCGTTTCGCGCTATGGCCGACACGAGCGCGGCGATAGCCGCGCAGGTCGGAGTGCCACCGGACCACGTCGCCCTCGGATGCGGCTCGAGCGAGATTCTCGAGGCCGTGGTTTCGGCGTTCACGTCCCCGGACGCGGGCCTCCTGACCGCCTCGCCAACATTCGAGCTGCCGGGCGATCGTGCGCGCGAAAGGGGCGCACCCGTCGTGGAGGTACGCGTGGACGCGCACGGGCGGCTCGATCTCGACGCCATGCTCGATCGCGTCGGCGGCAGCGGTCTCGTGTATCTCTGCAACCCGAACAACCCCACGTCTACCGCTCATGCGGGTGGCGACGTGCAGGCGTTCATCGAAGGCGTCCATGCGCGATCCCCTCGGACGGCCGTGCTCGTCGATGAGGCCTATCACGATTACGCCGAAACGCCTTCGTATGCGACGGCCATCCCGCTCGCCACCGCCGACCCGCAGGTGCTGGTTTCACGCACCTTCTCGAAGATCCACGGCATGGCGGGCATGCGCGTCGGCTATGTCGTGGCGACAGCCCACGACGCTTCGGCGCCTCCGCCCATGGCTGGGTGGTCTGAGGATGAATGTGCTCGCCGCCGCCGCGGCGCGAGCGTCGGTGGCGGACGTGGCGCACATCGACGCGCAGCGCGCCCTCAACCGGGAGGCGAAGGCGTTCACGCTCGCGGCGCTGGGCCGCGCTGGTTGCACCGCGTACACGTCCGATGCGAATTTCCTGATGGTGGACGTCGGCCGCGACTGCCGTTCGTTCGCCTCCGCCTGCGCGTCGCGGCAGGTGCGCGTGGCGCGACCGTTTCCTCCGCTCGATCACCACGCGCGCATCACTCTCGGCACCCTGGACGAGATGCGACAGGCGGCTGTCGTGTTCGCCGAGGTCCTGTCGGCGCCGCCGGATGCGGCAGCGCTGTGGCCTCGCCCTGACTGGCTCGATGACCGCGTCAAGGAGTGCTGACCAGAGCCTCGGGCTCTGCGCCACCTGCGCGCACGTGCGGCCGACTCCGTCGGCGAAAGGCACGTTGTTCTACCGGTGCGCCCGCAGCAGCGTGGATCTGCGCTACCCGAAATACCCGACCGTGCCCGTCCTCCGCTGTGGGGGACACGAGAGGCGTTCACCAGCGGGGCGGCGGTGACGTGCAGATGCGCCGATTGGGATGATGAACGCCGCGCCAGCCACGCTCCCTTTGAATCCTTGCGGAGTGACTCGGGATGCGAAGTTCACGGGGCGGGTGCCGGCGGATTGAGCTGCCCGAACAGCCAGGCCCTCGCGACTTTCCAGTCGCGCATGACAGTCTCGGCCGAAATCTCGAGAACTTCCGCCGTCTGCTCGACGCTGAGTCCCGCGAAAAACCGCAGTTCCACGACGCGACCCCGCCGCGAATCCACACTCGAAAGCGCCGACAGCGCCTCGTCGAGCGCGACCAGATCCATGTTCGGCGCGTCAGCCATGGCCAGGGCGGCATCCAGGTCGACCCTCGTCTGATCGCCGCCCCGCTTCAGCGACCCGCGCGCCCGCGCCGCATCGACGAGGATTCGACGCATACACTGGGCCGCCACGGCAAAAAAGTGCCCCCGGTTCTGCCACTGCACGCGGCTGGAATCCACCAGCCTGAAGTACAGTCTCATGCACGAGATCAGCGGTTTGAAGGGTGTGGGTGCGGCGTTCGCCGCGCAGATGTCGGTGCGCCAGGCGGCGAAGCTCATCGTAAACGATCGGGATCAACTCCTCGAACGCCGATTGGCTTCCCTGCCTCCAGGCGAGCAGCAGCCCGGTGACATCGTGTGGCGGACGCCGGTCACGATCGTCATCATTCATTGAACACCCGCGACTCTCGACATGATCGAGCGCCCATGACAGTTCGGCGCGGCGTTTTCCGCCGTTACCTTATGAGCGACACCGTGAACGCGGATGCGCCGAGAAGGCCCACTCACCGCGGGCCCCGTGCGGCGCGGCAGTGTAGCACGGGCAGGCCTCTGGTGCTGGCTCGGGTACCATCTGCCGGTGAAAGTGTCAAGAGAGGGAGGGCGGAATGAGCGACAGCACGCGTCTCGAAGGCATGCAGGGAGTGTTCGTGCGAGCGGCCATGGTGGCGGCGCTTTGTCTGGCGGGCTCGGCCGCAGCTGCGCAGTCCACGAACGCACAGCCGCACTGCACGCCAGTCGGCGGATCGGTAATGACGAACTTCATCACCCCCGACACCACCCTCGGGACGGCCACCGGCGATCTTCGAGGGGCTGTTTCCGCCTCGCTCCTCGGGGTCACGCCAGCAGCTGATGGCACGGTCGTCTTCTCCATTCAGCATCATTGGACGACCGACGCCGGCGACACGTTGGAGATCGCGCTCGCCGAAGCGAAAGCAAAGGAAGTCGCGACCGGACTGTATGCGATCCTTTCGTACCCGGTGAGCATAAGTGGCGGCACGGGTCGGTTCGCTGGGGCGTCCGGCACCGTATGGAACATCGGCGCCGTCGATCTCAACACGCAGCGGACGATTTTCAGGTACCAAGGCGACGTCTGTTTCAAGATGCCCTGAAGACACGTAGTCGGGCCGTAATCCGGGGCCGGACGGCGTTCGAGATCGAGCCGGTCTGAAAAATGCCTCGCGGCTCCCCGCCACATGGGCATACTCTTCGTGCCATGAGAGACGGGGTGGGTCGGACCACAACACGTTGAATCGAGTCATGGATGCGGAGCGCTGGCGCGTGGTCTCGGACCTCTTCCTGGCGGCTCTCGAACGGGAGCTGCCAGATCGCTTGCGATTCGTGCGCGCTGCGGCCGGCGTCGACGACGAGCTGGCGCGTGACGTGGAGGTGCTGCTCGCGTCTAACGAAATGGCCGGAGCGTTTATGGAGGTGTCCGCGTTGCAGGCCGCGAACGCCCCCGCCCGCGTCGCCTCCTATGCGGAGACGATCGCTCCCGAGGACGGGGGCGGAACTCGCCGCTTCGGTGACTACGAGTTGCTCGGCGAGATTGCCCGTGGCGGTATGGGCATTGTCTTCCGCGCCCGCCAGGTCTCGCTCAATCGCCTCGTGGCGCTGAAGACGATCGTCGGCGGTGCGCTGGCGTCGCCGCTCTCCGTGGAGCGCTTTCACGCCGAGGCCGAGGCCGCCGCCAATCTGGCGCATCCGAACATCGTGCCGATCTACGAGAT
The DNA here is from genome assembly GCA_963763095.1 of Vicinamibacteria bacterium. Taxonomy (GTDB): domain Bacteria; phylum Acidobacteriota; class Vicinamibacteria; order Vicinamibacterales; family JAENWD01; genus CAVUCH01. The sequence goes on along the minus strand of CAVXNR010000006.1, from coordinate 153,760 downwards.
CGGTGAGCACGACGGGCAGCACTATTTCAGCATGCAGCTGCTCGAGGGCGGCAGCCTCGAGCAGAAGATCGCCGACCATGCGCTGCCTGCGCCGGGACGCGGCGAAGCCACCCTCTCCCGAACGGCGATTGCGGCGAAGCAGGCACACATCGGCCGGTTCATGGCGACGGTTGCCCGCGCCGTCCACCATGCGCATCAACGCGGCGTGCTCCATCGCGACCTGAAGCCAGCCAACATTCTGGTTGACGCCGCCGGCGACCCACACGTCACGGACTTCGGCATTGCCAAGATTCTGGCCCGGGACGGGACCAGCACCCTGTCGCTCACGGTATTGGGCACGCCCGGCTACATAGCCCCCGAGCAGGCGGCGGGCGGGACGCAGCTGACCACCGCCGCGGACGTGTTCGGTCTCGGGGCCATCCTGTACCGGCTGCTGACCAGCCACCCGCCCTTCGAGGCAGCCACTCCCATGGCCACCTTGCAGCAGGTCATCGAGCGGGAGCCCGCCGCGCCGCGTTCGTGCAACGCCTCCATCGACCGCGACCTCGAGACCATCTGTCTCAAGTGCCTGAACAAGGATCCCCAAGGCCGATACCCTTCCGCGGAGTCGCTCGCCCAGGATCTCGAGCGCTGGCTCGAGGGGGCGCCAATCACCGCGAGACCGGTCGGTCAAGCCGAACGCGTCTGGCGCTGGTGCCGGCGCAAGCCGCTGCTGGCGGCGCTGTGGTTCGGTCTCGCCGCGAGCCATCCTCGCCGGGTTCCTCGTCTCGAACGCGCAATGGCGTCGCGCAGAACGCACAGCCGTGACCCTTAGCGAGAATCTCTATGCTGCAGATATGGGTGTGGCATTCCAGGCATGGGATGCGGGCAACGTCGCACGCACGCGTGATCTGCTGGCGAGACACCGGCCGAAGGCGGGCGAACCGGACCTGCGCACCTTCGAGTGGCGCTATCTCTGGGGCCTCGCCCGGCCACGAGAGCTCCTGACCATCAGGAGTGATTCAGCGGAGATCTGGGGCAGCGCCACCTCTCCAGACGGTCGGCTGCTAGCCACGGGCGGTGGCGACGGCAGAATACAGTTGTGGAGCCTGCCGTCCGGCGCGCTCGCGGCAACACTCCAGGCCGCCGACGCCAAAGGCATTGTTTACGGCATCGCGTTTTCTCCAGATGGCCGGCTGCTCGCCACGACCGCCAAATCGGCGGTCGTACATCTCTGGGATGTCGAGACCCGGCGGCTGCTGGCGACGTTGGGCAAACAGCGGAGCAGCGGGCTCTCGGTTGCATTCAGCCACGACGGCAAGACGCTGGCATCGATGGCCGGCTACCCGTACGCGCTCGATACTCCGGCGGAGTTGACACTCTGGGACGTTGCCTCGCAGACGAAGTTGGCCGCGCTGGTTGGACACACGTCGTCCGGCGGCTGGCTGGACTTCTCGCCCGATGACCGCCTTCTTGCCACTCCGCACGGCAACGGGACCATCCTCCTGTGGGATCTCGGCTCGCGGACGATCGTCGGGACACTTGCGGGCCACCAGGGGCTGGTCATCAGCGTGCGGTTCTCACCGGATGGTCAGTTGCTGGCATCCGGGGGCATCGATGGCACCGTGCGGCTGTGGCACGCGCCGACACGCCGCCCGGTCGCCACGCTCGGCTCCCACCAGGGAGCGGTGTACTCGATTGCGTTCTCTCCGGACGGGAGTCGCCTGATCTCCGGCGGTCTCGACCACACGGCGAAGTTGTGGGATATCGAGGGACGACGCGCCGTGACGACGTTCCGCGGGCATCTCTCCCGCATCTTCAGCGTGAGCTACGCGCCTGACGGCAAGACCGTTGCCACGGCCAGCCTCGACGGAACCGCCAGGACGTGGGATGCAACAGCGCCCGCCGACACCGACATCTTCGACAGGCACGCCGGCGCTGTCGCATACGTCCGATTCTCGCCGGATGGGCGGCTGCTCGCGCGATCGGTTCCCTCGTCCAGCCAGGTCACCCTGTGGGATGCACGTTCGTGGAGAAAGCTGGCGGTCATTCCCCATGCCAACGCGGGGTTCTCGCCGAAGGGCGCGCTCCTCGCTACAACCTCACCGCCGAACGCGCTGGCGTTCTGGGACGTGTCGCAGGAGGTGCCGACGCCACGCATGACGGTTACTCTCCCTTCTACTCTCCCGTCGCCGCCGTTCCTGGCGCCGCTCTTTTCTCCGGATGGGGGCCTTGTCGCTGTCGCCTATGGGCCGCCATCTGCGGCGGTGGGGATCTGGGACGTGGACAGTCGAGCGTCGGTTGCACGGCTCGAGCCCGGCGCAGAACGGGTGAGGCGCGGGTGCGTACGCGTTCTCACCTGACGGCCGTTCGCTCGCGATCGGCTATGAGGGCGGGCGTGTCCATCTCTGGGATGCAGCCACGTGGGAAAAGACGGGCGTGCTGGACGGCCACTCGGGCAAGTCGAGGCTGTCGCGTTCTCACCCGACGGACGCCTTCTGGCCACCGGCAGCGTCGACACGACTGTCCGGCTGTGGAGCACCACCCCCGGGTCCGAACCGGTAGTCTTCCGAGGCCACGCCGGCGGGGTGCATTCGCTGGCCTTCTCCCCGGAAGGCCACACCCTCGCCGTCGGCAGCGCCGACGGTGTCGTCAAGTTCTGGAACATCCGTGCCCTCCGCGAAGTGGCCACGCTCAAGGCGCACGGAACCGTCCTCATGTTCGCTCGCGTTCGCCCCGGATGGTCGGACGCTGGCGACGATCTCGGTAGACGAGACGATGCGCCTGTGGAGAGCGCCTGGCTTCGCCGAGATCGACAGGTAACGCTCGGTACCGCGCGGTCGCGCGAGCTGAGCCGGTCCCGTCGCGGCCTTCAGATATGATCGCGGCATCATGAGCACCGCGTCCGACCCGAGGGTTTCCAAGGCTGGTCTCGAAGACGTCGTCGCGACCTCGTCCGGAATCTGCTTCATCGATGGCGACCGCGGCGTCCTCGCGTATCGCGGCTACGACATTCATGATCTCGCTACGCACGCCACCTTCGAAGAGGTGTGTTACCTGCTGTGGCACGGCCGGCTCCCCACCCGCGCGGAGCTCGGAGAACTGCAGTCGCAGTTCGCCGTCGCGCGCCCGCTGCCGGAGGGCATCGTGCGGCTGCTTCGATCGCTGCCGCGGTCGGACGGGATGGATCTGCTGCGGACGCTCGCCTCTGCGCTCGCGCACTACGATGCGGACGCGACGGACAACTCGCCCGGCGCGAACTACCGCAAGGCCGTGCGGCTGACGGCGCAGTTGGGAAGCCTGGTGGCCACCCTGGGCCGGTTCGAGGGAGGCGGCGGACCGATCCAGCCGGACCCCGCCATGGGATTTGCGGCGAGCTTCTTGTACATGCTCACCGGTGCTCGGCCCGACGCGCTGTCCACGCGCGCATTGGATGTCGCCCTCGTGCTCCATGCCGATCACGAGCTGAACGCGTCGACGTTCGCGGCCCGCGTGGCCGCGGCCACGCTGACCGACGTGCATTCAGCGGTGGTCGCGGGGATCGGGACGCTGAAAGGACCGCTGCATGGCGGGGCGAACGCCGAGGTGATGAAGATGCTGCTCGATCTGGGTGCCGATGCGACGCCAGACAAGATTGAGAGCACGGTGCGCGGGAAGCTGGCCCGAAAGGAAAAAATTCCGGGGTTCGGCCATCGCGTCTACCACACGATGGATCCGCGGGCGGTGCACCTCCGCCAGATGTCCCGCGACCTCGGGAAGCGCATCGGCCAGCCGCAGTGGTTCCAGATGTCGGAGCGCATCGAGACCCTGGTCAAGGCCGAGAAGAACCTGAACCCCAACGTCGACTTCTACTCGGCATCCACATATCACGCGCTCGGCATACCGATCGCGCTCTTCACCCCTATTTTCGCGGTCAGCCGCTGCGCCGGGTGGACTGCCCATGTGCTCGAGCAGCTGTCGAATAACCGGCTGATCCGGCCGCGCGCGGAGTACACGGGGCCCACTGTGCCGCAGCCTTGGGTGCGGATGGAAGACAGGTAGGGGGGCCGCCGGGACTGAAGTCCCGGCTCCACACGGACCATCCGGCTCCACACGGCCATCCGGCTCTAAAACGGACCGTTCGGCTCCACACGGATTATCCGGCTCCACACAGACCGTCCCGGCTCCACACGGACCGTCCTGCCCGGCGCCCGCGGCGCCGTCTGTCATAATGAAGGCACCTTGGATCAGCAGTTCATCCGGAATTTTGCCGTCATCGCGCATATCGATCACGGAAAGTCGACCCTTGCGGATCGGTTCCTCGAGTTCACCGGGGCTCTTCAGGCGCGCGAGATGGAAGCGCAGGTGCTCGACTCGATGGATCTCGAGCGCGAGCGGGGCATCACCATCAAGGCCCACCCCGTACGCCTGCACTACAAGGCCAGAAACGGGAACCAGTACGTCCTCAATCTGATCGACACGCCCGGCCACGTCGATTTCTCGTACGAGGTGACCCGCTCGCTGGCCGCCTGTGAGGGCGCCCTGCTGCTCGTGGATGCGTCGCAGGGCGTCGAGGCCCAGACGCTCGCCAATGCCTATCTGGCCGTTGAGAGCGGGCTCGAAATCATTCCGGTCATCAACAAGATCGACTTGCCCGGCGCCCAGCCGGACGAGACCCGCCGGCAGATCGAAGACATCGTCGGGTTGCCCGCCGACCACGCGATCCTGGCGAGCGCGAAGGAAGGCATCGGCACGGAGGAGATCCTCGATGCGATTGTCGAGCGCCTGCCCATCCCGAAGGGCACCACCACCGAGCCGCTGAAAGCGCTGATCTTCGACTCGTGGTACGACCCGTATCGTGGTGTCGTGATCGTCGTGCGGATGATCGACGGCGTGATCCGGTCGGGAATGAAGATGCGCCTCATGGCGACCGCCCAGGAGTTTCCGGTCGAACAGGTGGGCGTGTTCCTGCCGAAGCCGCTGGTCGTCGACGAGCTCACCGCGGGCGAGGTCGGCTTCATCGTCGCCGGGATCAAGAAGGTCGACGACGCGAAGATCGGCGACACCGTGACCGACGCGGCCCGGCCCGCGGCGCAGGCGTACCCGGGGTTCAAGGAACTGCGCCCCATGGTCTTCGCGGGCCTGTATCCCGTCGAAGGCCATCGAGTATCCGGAACTGCGCGAGGCGCTCGAGAAGTTGCGCCTGAACGACGCTTCGCTGTTCTTCGAGCCGGAGACGTCGGCGGCGCTCGGCTTCGGCTTTCGCTGCGGCTTTCTCGGGCTCCTCCACATGGAGATCGTGCAGGAGCGGCTCGAGCGCGAGTTCGACATGGACCTGGTGACGACGGCGCCAGGCGTCTTGTACCGGGTGACCACAACCGACGGCGTGGTGCACGAAGTCGACAGCCCCGCCAAGATGCCGGATCCCGCGCGGATCCAGACGCTCGAGGAGCCCGTCATCACGGCGATGATGCTGACGCCTTCGGAGCACGTCGGCGGAATCCTGCAGCTGTGCCAGGACAAGCGCGGCGTGCAGAAGGGGCTGGAGTACCTGGCGTCGGATCGCGTGCTCATTACCTACGAGCTGCCGTTCAACGAGGTCGTCCTCGACTTCTACGATCGCCTGAAGACGCTCTCGCGCGGGTACGCCTCGCTCGACTACCACGTGACCGGGTACTGTGAATCGCCGCTCGTGCGACTCGACATCCTGGTGAACGGCGACCCCGTCGATGCGCTCTCGGTGATCGTGCACCGCGATACCGCCTACGAACGCGGCAAGGCGCTCGTGTCGAAGATGCGCGAGCTCATCCCGCGGCAGATGTTCGACGTCGCGATCCAGGCGGCCATCGGAACTCGCATCATCGCGCGCGAGTCGGTCAAGGCGTTGCGCAAAAACGTGCTGGCGAAGTGCTACGGCGGCGACATCAGCCGCAAGCGCAAGCTCCTCGAGAAGCAGAAGGAAGGGAAGCGCCGCATGAAGCGGGTCGGCCAGGTCGACATCCCGCAGGAGGCCTTCCTCGCAGTGCTGAAAGTAGGGCAGGACTGATGGCGACGACGTTCAGGAAATCGACCGGCCGCGAGTACTTCGAATCGATCGTGATTGCGGTCATCCTCGCGCTCTTCATCCGCACGTTCGTGGTGCAGGCGTTCAAGATCCCGACCGGCTCGATGGAGAACAACCTGCTGGTCGGCGACCACCTGCTGGTGAACAAATTCGTGTTCGCGCCGACCGCGTCCCGCCTCGAGGGGATGCTGCTGCCTATCGATCCCATCCAGCGCGGCGATGTCGTGGTGTTCAAGTATCCCGAGGAACCCGAGCGTGACTTCATCAAGCGCGTCATCGGGCTGCCGGGCGAGACGCTGGAGTTGAGGCGCAAGGTCGTCTACATCAATGGCAAGCCCCTCAATGAGTCATACGTGCACTTCCTGGTCCCGCCCACACCGGAAGGCCAGGAGGTGGCGAGCTACGACGTGCGCGAGCGGTACGGGCCGGTGACCGTTCCTGCCGATCACTACTTCGTGATGGGTGACAATCGCGACAACTCACAGGACAGCCGCTACTGGGGCTTTCTCCCCCGCACCTACGTCAAGGGCAAGGCCCTGATGGTGTACTGGTCTGTACGAGGGCGATCGCCAGGCGTACCAGGAGGAGGGGTTCGGCGCCACGCTGCGGAGTGCCGCATCAGTGGTCGTCCACTTCTTCACCCGTACGCGTTGGGACCGGCTGCTCCACCAGATCCGCTAGGCCACTAGCCGGAACCGAGGGCCTGCTACGCCGGGCCGAGCGCCTGGCGCGCCTCGGCGAGCGCGGCGTCCATGGCGCGTGTGATCCGTTGCACTTCGGCTTCCGCGCCGGCGGAAAAGCCCGTGTCCTGCAGGCTCCCGAGATTGATGGCCGCGTTCGAGGCCGCGCCCTTCAGCGCCGCGTGGAGCAGCTCGAAGGCGACCCCTGTGTCACTGGCCGCTGAGGGGTTCCCCGAGCGCGCGACCGTGATTCCTTCCCGCACGGCCGCATGACACGCACGCATCACGTCAATCGGTACTTCCGTAGCGCCATGGAGCGCTGCCTGAATGGCAGCGCTGCGCTCTTCCTTGTTCTGCTCGCTCGCTTTCGGCAGCCGATACGCGCGCATCACGGCCTCGTAGGCGTCGCTGTCCTGGTCGGCCAGGTTGGCGAGGTGGTCCCGGCTGTGCCGCAGCTCACGGAGCACATCGTCCAGCGCCGCGCGGTCCGTATCCGTGCCGCTGCGCGTCCTGGGCAGCGCAGCGACCATCATCAGCAGCGAGGCACCGAGCGCGCCGGCGAGCGCCGCCGCAGATCCGCCACCGGGCGTCGGAGCCGGTGATGCGAACGATTCGAGCAGATCGGTGACGGTCAGTTCGGTCAGCTTCGACATGGCAGGGTCTCTTTCGAACGCGTCACCGGGAGCGCGGCAGGTCGGGGCTTCAGGACGTCGGTCATGATTCGACAGTGTGCACCAGGCGCCCGCGCTTGATCACCGTACGGATCGTGGCGGCCCCGGGGCGCAGGAGTTCGACAGCGGAGCCGTTGATGATGACCGCATCCATCTGCTTGCCGGGTTCGAGGCTCCCGACGCGACTCTCACGGTTGACCGAGTAGGCGGCGTTGATCGTCGCCGCGACCAGGGCTTCTTCGAGCGTCAGGCCCATGCCGAAGCACGCCAGCGCCATCACGAATGTCATCGACGGCGTGAAACCGCCGCCGGGATTGACGTCAGTCCCGAGCGCAACCGGTACCCCTTGGTCAATCAGCATGCGTGCGGGCGCGAAACGCCCGAGCTTCAGGAAGAACGCCGCCGCCGGCAGCAGCGTGGCAACCGTGCCGGCCCGTGCCATCCGCCCGGCGGCGTCGCGGTCCACGAAGATCAGGTGATCGGCCGAACGTGCTCCCAATTCCGCGGCCACCCTGGCGCCGCCGCTTGGTCCGAGCTCGTCGGCGTGAAGGCGGGGCTGCAGGCCAGCGGCGAGCCCGGCCCTGAGGATGTGGCGCGACTCGTCTTCCGTGAACACGCCGTCTTCACAGAACACGTCACACCACTCCGCCAGCCCCTCGGCGGCGACTGCGGGGATCATGTTCTCCACGACCAGCCGCACGTAGTCATCTCGCCGGCCGCGGTACTCAGGCGGGATCTCGTGCGCGCCCATGAACGTCGCCACCAGATCCATCGGCCCCTCGTCAGACAGGCGCCGGATTACCCGCAGCAGCTTGAGCTCACTGTCGGTCGTGAGGCCGTATCCGCTCTTCACCTCGCACGTAGTAGTGCCGCACCGGAGCATCTCGTCGAGGCGCACCCGGGCGGCAGCGGCGAGCAGATCCTCGCTGCAGTCCCGGGTGGCGCGCACGGTCTGAAGGATTCCGCCGCCCTCGGCTGCGATGCTCGCGTACGTGGCGCCGGCGAGCCGCTGCCGCAGTTCGCTCCGCCGGTCGCCGGCGTACACCAGGTGGGTGTGGGCGTCCACAAAACCCGGCACGACCGTGCAACCGGCCGCGTCCAGGACCGTGCAACTCGCACCGGGCTCGACCTCACGGGCACAGATGTCCGACGGCCCGGCGAACACGATCACACCGTCCAGTGAAGCCACCGCGCCATTGGCAACGGACCGCGCATTCGCCTGGTCGGCACCACGCCTGGGCGCCGGACCGGCACAGGTGATCACCTCCAGGGCGTTGGTGACGATGCAGTCGGCGAGCATGGCAGTTGACGAATGCGGACGAATCGATCTGGCCCACGAGCGCCGGTGAGACGTGGCGTGATTATGCTGCTATTCGGGGAGCAGCGCGGCGAGTCGCGCGGCGAGCGTCGCCGGCGTCACACCCGCGAACTCCACCCGCTTGGTCCGGCTGCGCTGACCGGCAATGATGGAAACGGCGCGTGTGGGGACGCTGAAGGCGTCGGCGAGGGCAGCGACCAGCGCGCCGTTGGCCGCACCATCGACAGGCGCGGCGGCGAGCTTGACGATCAGCTGACCGTCACGCACGCCGGCGATCGCCGTACGGCCTGCGCGCGGGGTGACGCGCACCGGGCAGCTGGCGCCGGTGGGGGTTGGCACGAAAGGGCACACGGCAATGCCAAATGCACAATGCACAATGCACAATGCAGAATGATGCAGAATGCGGCGACGAATCAGGTTCCAACACACCAATGGGGTGCGAGCCGCGCCGCGGCGTCAGCTGACGCCGTGTGCATTGTGCATTCGGCAATGTGCATTGTCAGGTCCCAGCCCTGACGGCTTCGAGGGTGGCCTGTAGCGCGGCGACGGTGGACGCCATTCGGCGGCCGTCTGCTCGCGCCGGGCGCGTAAGGCAGCGATCTCGCGTTCCAGGGCTTCGAGACGCGGCGCCGCGCCCTGCACCAGGTCGGCGGCCTTCGCCTGGGCCTCATCGATGATGCGCTGCGATTCCTGTTCAGCCGTCAGCCGGATCTCGTCCGCGAGCTTCTGTGCGGTCATCTGCGTGGCGCGCAGGTTCTGTTGCTGTTCCCTGTGCTCCTCGACGAGTGCCTCCGTGCGGCCGAGATCGTCTCGCAGGCGATCCGCTTCACGGAGCGCATTGTCGTACCTGGCTGCCAGCGACGCGACGAATTCCGACACCTCTCTGCGGTCGAACCCTCGTACAGATGTCGTGAACTGCTGCGTCAACAGGTCGAGCGGCGTGATATTCACCGAGTGATCTCCTGTGCCGCTACCGGTGTGCGCTGCCCGAAGATGGCGGTGCCGATCCGGACCATCGTGGAGCCCTCCTGCACGGCCACCTCGAAATCGTGGCTCATGCCCATCGAGAGATCGCGCAGGCGGTCGGCCGGAACGCCAGCGGAGGCCAGTCGGTCGCGGAGCTCCCGCAGACGCTGAAACCAGGGACGTGCGTCTTCCGGATTGTCGGCCTCAGGCGGCAGCAGCATCAGCCCGGTCAGCCGGGCGGCGCGGAGATCGGTCTCGAACACGGCCTGCACCGCAGCCTCGGGAACCCCGAACTTGGTGGTCTCGCCCGCGAGATCGACCTGCACCAGAAGCTCCGGCACGGTGCCCGCCTCGGCCGCCGCGGCATCGACCCGCCGCAGCAGATCGACGCTATCAATCGAGTGGATGGTGTGGAATGCCGCGGCGGCGCGGCGCGCCTTGTTGGATTGGAGGTGCCCGATCAGATGCCAGCGAAGCGGCAGGCCAGAGGCGTCCGCGATTTTCTGCAGACCTTCCTGCACCTTGTTCTCGCCGAAGTCGACCTGACCGGCAGCCGCCGCGGCGCGCACCGCGGCGGCTGGGAACGTCTTCGAGACGGCGACCAGGCGTACCGATGCGGGACTACGGCCCGCGCCGCGCGCCGCCGCCTCGAGCCGGCGGCGGACCGCCGCCAGGTTGGCCGTCACCTGCCCGGCATCAACCGGCACTACTTCTTCATCGCGCCGATGAACTGCTTCACTTCCTCAGCGTGCGACCCGCTCGGCTCGGCGGCGAGGTAGCTCTCGAACGCGGCCACGGCCTTCGGCATGTCGCCCAGATTTACATACGACATCCCGAGCCGGTATTGTGCCTCGCCGTGCTTCGGGTCGATCTTGGTGGCCGCCTCGAACTTGTCCTTGGCCTCGGCGTACTTCTGCTGGTTCCAGAGAATCACGCCCTGGTTGTAGAGGGCTCCGGCGTTGCCGCCTCCGCCCGCGCCCGCCGCGCCGGCGGCGCCGGCGGCCGCCCTGTGAGAGCTCCGCCGCCTTGTTGCTGGCTGCGAGCGCCTCGTCGAGCTTCTTCTGCAGGTTGTAAACGTTGGCGAGCGCATTCCACGCTTCCGCGTAATCCGGCTTGAGCTCCGTCGCCTTCTTGTACGCAATCTCGGCGTTCGGATAGTCCTTCTTTTGAAAGTAGGCGTATCCAATGTTGTAGTAGCAGTCGTGGCAGTTCGGCGCGGTCGCGGCGGCCTTCTCGAACGCGGCCACGGCCTCATCCCAGTTCTGCGCCTTGGTCGCCGCCACACCCGCGTCGAATGACGCCTGCAGTTCCGCCATCTTCTTCTGCTGTTCTGCCGCGTTATTGGCAGCGCCCGCGCTCAGCTGCAGATCGAGCACGGACGGGTCGCCGAGACCGACACGGAAGTTGTCCGCGACCGCGACCTTGCCTTCCTTTTCGGCGGACACTTTGTACTCGCCGGGGTAGAGGCCGATCTGAATGAACTCGCCCTTCTTGTTGGTCTTGACCGTGAGCTTCCGCGTGACGCCCTTCGACTCGATCAGCACCGTCGCGCCTTCGACGGGCTTGCCAGCGGCGTCGGTCACCTTCCCGCGGAGTCCCCCCGTCTGAGCCGACGCGGGAGCCGCCAGCAGCATCATCACCAATAGCCCGAGCATGCCGACCCACAGGCGGCTGAGTCTCACCATGTGTGTATCCTCCGAATGAGCAGACCAAATCGTCAAAACGCTCCTAGTTTACTCCCAAAGGTCCGGTGCCCGACGCGCGTGCGAACCCGCGCCGGTGCACGCTCAGGCGTTCAACACGGGCTCGAAGAACCGCGCGATGTCGGCCCGGTCCGCCGTGATCGGCGCGGCAGGCAACGACTCCAGGAAACGGCGCCCGTACCCCATCGTGCGCAGGCGGGGGTCCAGTACGGCGAGCACGCCACGGTCCAGCCGGTGGCGAAGCAGCCGTCCCAGACCCTGCTGCAGCGTGAGGATCGCGAGCGGCACCTGATACTCGGCGAACGGGTCGCCGCCACGGGCGCCAATCGCCTCGAGGCGCGCGGCGGTGATCGGATCGCCAGGCGACGCGAACGGCAGCTTGTCGACGATGACGCAGCTCAGCGCCTCACCCATCACGTCGACACCCTGCCAGAAGCTCGAGGTGGCGAGCAGCACCGCGTGCGGGGTCTCCCGGAACCGCGAGAGAAGCAGCGATCGCGGCGCCGTGCCCTGCACCAGGACCGGATACTCCACCCCGTTCTCCACGATGGGCTGGACCAGCCGCAGCATCGCGTAACTGGTGAAGAGGACGAAGGCGCGCCCACGTGTGCGCTCGAGGATGGCGACGATCTCGCGGGCCGCCGCCTCCCCGAAGCCCGGCAGCCGTGGATGTGGCATGCGCCGCGGCAGATAAAGAATCGCCTGTCGCGCGTAGTCGAACTCGGATGCGAGGCGCAGCTCGCGTGCCCGGGTCACACCAAGGCGGCTTCGGACGTAATCGAAGGATCCGGCCACGCTCAGGGTGGCGGACGTCAACACGGTGGAGGTCCGCCGATCGAGCACGGACTCGCGCACCATCTGGGATACGTCGATGGGTGCCGCCCTCAGGAATACCCCGCGCCCGCGCACTTCGAGGAAGTAGACATACTCGTCGTCGGAGGCGCGCAGCAGGAAGCGGAGGTCCGCCCGCAACTGCTTTGCACGGCGTGCCAGCGCCAGCAGTTCCTCGGCTGGCGCCCCCTGCACCAGGGGCTCTCCGCCCAAACCCGTCTGCTGGTGTACGAGCAGTAGCGTGCCCTCGAGCCCGTCCAGCGTCCCGACCACGTCCGCGCCCATCTCGCCGGCGGCTTCAAGGGTGTCGGCGGTCAGGCGCACGCGGTCCTCCCGCGTCGTGCGGGACGACTCCAGCGCGGAAAAGAAGGCGCGGGCATGGCGCCGGAGGTGCTCGACGCCGTCGAGCACCGCCCCGCGCTGGGGCTGCGGCAGCACGCGGGCGGACCAGTGCTCGATGTCACCCGCCAGATCCTCCACACCCCAGGTGCTCACGGAGACGCCGAAGTACTGCGTGGCGACGTCTTCGAGCTGATGCGCTTCGTCGAGCACCGCGTGCTGGCAGTCGGGGATGACCTCGCCGTACGCGTGGCGACGCAAGGCCGCGTCTGCGAACAACAGGTGATGGTTGACGATCACGACGTCCGAATCTTCCGCGCGCTGACGCATGCGCGTCACGAAGCACTCGTGGTGACGCGGGCAGTCTCCTCCGAGGCAGTTCTCCGCGCTAGCCGACACGTCGTTCCAGAGCGGGAGGTCTTCGGGGAGGTCTGCAATCTCGGCACGGTCGCCCGTCTCAGTGCGGGCCGCCCATGCGTCGATGATGGTGAGGAACATCCGCGCGTCGTACGCCGCCGCAAATCCCGGCAGCGGCGTCGCCACCCCCGATACCGCGGCCTCGTCACGGAGCGCCTCGAACCGGTGCAGGCAGAGGTAATTCGCGCGTCCCTTCATGCAGGTGGCCTTGAAGGGGACGCCGAGCGCCTGCTCCAGCACCGGGAGGTCCTTGAAATAGATCTGCTCCTGAAGGTTCTTGGTGCCGGTCGACACGAGGACCCGTTCGCCCCGGAGGATCGCCGGCACGAGATAGGCGAGCGTCTTGCCCGTGCCCGTGCCGGCCTCCACGAGCAGCACGCCGCCTTCCTCGAGGGTAGCCGCCACGGCGGCCGCCATCTCGCGCTGACTTTCACGCGGTTCGAAGCCGTCCACTGCCGAAGCAATCGCGCCGCCGGGCGCGAAGGCCCGATCGACGGTCGCAGCCAGCGATTCGGCGGGTCTCTCGGGATCGGGCGTCACGATGGGATCGCGTGGGCCGCCCTGGCGGACCTACATCCGTTCGGGGTATAGGGGAAATCTGAGGCAGAGCGCCTCGACCTCCTGCCTGATCGCGGCGAGCGCGCTCTCGTCATCCACGTGCGACAGCGCACGGATGATGAGCTCTCCCACTTCGTCCATCGCGGCTTCACCCATTCCGCGCGTAGTGACCGCCGGCGTGCCGATCCGGACGCCGCTGGCGACCATGGGTGGGTTCTTGTCGAAGGGGATCGCGTTCTTGTTGACGGTAATGCCCGCCTTGCCGAGCGCCGCCTCCGCGACCTTGCCGGTGAGGCCGCGCGAGAATACGTCTACCAGCATGAGGTGATTGTCAGTGCCGCCGCTGACCAGGCGGAAACCGCCGCCGGCGAGCCTGCCCGCAAGCCGGCTCGCGTTCGCGACGACGTCCCGCTGGTAACCGGCGAACGATGGCTCGGCCGCTTCCTTGAAGCACACGGCCTTGGCGGCCACGATGTGCACGAGAGGCCCGCCCTGCACGCCGGGGAACAACGCGCGATCGATGTCCTTGGCGTACCGCTCGCGGCAGAGCACCAGCCCCGCCCGCGGACCGCGGAGGGTCTTGTGGGTGGTCGTCGTCACGAAGTCCGAGTACGGCACCGGGCTGGGGTGGATGCCGGCCGCGACGAGCCCGGCGATGTGCGCCATATCCGTCATCAGCAGCGCACCGGATTCATCCGCGACGTCACGGAACCGCTTGAAGTCCAGCACCCGGGGGTAAGCACTCGCCCCGGCGATGATCAGCTTCGGCTTGTGCTCGTGCGCCAGGCGGGCGAGCTCGTCGTAGTCGATGCGCTCGTCGTCCTGCCGCACCCCGTACGGGACGATGTTGAAGTACTTGCCGGAAAAATTCAGCGGATGACCGTGCGTGAGATGCCCGCCGTGCGCGAGGTTCATGCCCAGGATCGTGTCGCCCGGCTTGAGCATGGCAACGAACACGGTCATGTTCGCCTGTGCGCCCGAGTGCGGCTGCACGTTCGCGTGCTCGGCCCCGAAAAGCGCTCTGGCGCGCGCGATTGCGAGCGATTCGACGATGTCGACCTGCTCACAGCCGCCGTAGTAGCGACGCCCCGGGTAGCCCTCCGCGTACTTGTTGGTGAATACGGACCCAGCCGCTTCGAGCACCGCGGTGCTGACGAAATTCTCCGAGGCGATCAGTTCCAGCCCGTGCGCCTGCCGTGCCGTTTCGTTGGCGATGGCCCGCGCAATGTCGGGATCGCTGTCGGCAAGGCTGCGCTGCATGAGGGGCGGCGTCGACGTGGCGTGTGCGCTCATCGGGAATGCTCCGGGTCCACCGGCCGCGACCGGGTGCCGCGGTCAGGGAGTAGCGGCCCGTTCGAGGGCCGCAATCTGCTCGACGCGGCGTTGATGCCGGCCGCCCTCGAAGGGCGTGGCCAGCCATAAGGTCAGAATCTCGCGCGCGAGCTCGGGCGCCACGATGCGGGCGCCGATCGCCAGCACGTTGGCGTCGTTGTGCTGCCGCGACAGGCGCGCCGTGAAGAGGTCATTGCAGAGTGCGGCGCGCACGCCGGCGACCTTGTTCGCCGCGATTTGCTCGCCTTGCCCGCTGCCGCCGAGCACCACGCCCAGCTCGGCCCCGCCAGCCACCACCGTTCGCCCGACAGCGGCGCAGATCGGCGGGTAGTCCGTCGGCGTCTCGTCGAAGGCGCCCAGGTCCACGCACTCGTGGCCGAGCGCGTCGAGGGCGGACTTCAGATGCTCCTTGAGCACAAACCCCGCATGGTCGGCCCCGACGGCGATGCGCATTTCGAGCATTCTAACAGCCCGTGAACAAGTCTGCCCGCCGCTCGGCAGCGGCCTCGCGCCCTCGGCGCCTCCATCCCGGCTGGCGGCGCCGCGTGCGTCTGCGGCCAGGTGCCGGTGGCAACCCACGTGTTTGCCGTGCCGCGCCGCTCGCGATAAGCTCACGGCGATCCGCATTCGTTCACCACTCCCACCTTTGTGCGGATCGGCGTGCTCATGTCCCACTCGACGGTTGCCATCGGCCCGCGCGGCGAAGAACGCATCCGGCGCGGGCACCCCTGGATTTATCGCGGCGACGTACTCGAGGTGAACGCCGAGCCCGGCGACACGGTGACGGTCATCGGCCCGAGGCGGCGGCGACTGGGCCAGGCCCTCTACAGTGACCGCTCGCAAATCGCACTTCGCGTGCTCACGCGCCTCGACGTCGAGGCCGGGCCCGACTTCTGGCGCGCCCGGCTCGAGGCGGCCATCCGCTTCCGCGACACGCTGCAGGTGGATGCGACCGCTGTCCGGCTCGTGCACGGGGAAGCCGACCTCCTGCCGTCGCTGATTGTGGATCGCTACGGTGAGTGGCTCGTGCTGCAGGCATTGTCCCAGGGCACGGACCGCTTGCTGCCGATGATCGTCCAGCTCCTCGTCGACATCGCCGGCCCCGCCGGAATCCTCGCGCGCAACGATCCGCGCGTGCGCCAGCTCGAAGGCCTCGAGCAGAAGGTGGAAGTACTCCACGGCTCCGTGCCGGAGCGCATCGGGATCACGGAGAGCGGCATCCTGTTCGACGTCGACCCGTGGCACGGGCAGAAGACGGGACTGTTCCTCGATCAGCGCGAAAACCACGCCGCCGCCGCACGGTACGCCAGAGGGCGGCTGCTCGACGCGTTCAGCTACAACGGCGGCTTCGCCCTCACGCTCGCGTCGCGCTCTGACGAGGTGGTGGCGCTCGATATCTCCGCCGACGCAGTGTCACGGATCGCTCGGAATGCGCAGGCGAACGGGCTCCAGAACGTCACTGCGCGCGAGGCGAACGTGTTCGACGAGCTGCGCCATTTTGAGCGCAGTGGCGAGCGGTTCGACACGATCGTGCTGGATCCACCGGCGTTCGCGAAGAACAAGGCGTCCGTGCCGAAGGCCATCGCGGGTTACAAGGACATCAACCTGCGGGCATTGCGCATTCTTGAACCGGGCGGTACGCTGATCACCTGCAGCTGCTCGTACAACGTCGACGAGACGCTGTTCTTCGATATCCTGCGCGAGGCCGCCGCGGATGCGCACGCGGCCGTGTCCGTTGTCGAGAAGCGCACGCAGGGCCGCGACCATCCGGTGCTGATGGGCGCGCCGGAGACGTACTATCTGAAGTGCGCGATTCTGAGGAAGCTGGAGTGATCGGTCCGGCTGGAGGTAAGGATGGGGCAGGACGTTCACTGTATCGCGACGTGGAATGGACGACGATCCATCGGGACCGCGTCGCTCGAAACGGACGACATCCTCTTCCGTGGTGAGTTCCGCCTGCGCATTCCTTTCAAGACCGTGACGGACCTGACGTCCGACGAGGGACGGCTCACGGTAACCATCGCCGAGGGCACCGCGATCTTCAACCTTGGCGTGCGAGCGCAGCAGTGGGCTGAGCGTATCCGGAACCCGAAGGGCGTACTCGACAAGCTCGGCATCAAGCCCGAGATGCTCGTGTCGGTGCTCGGCGTCACGGATCAGTGGTTTCTCGACGAGCTCACGGCGCGCGTGGACGATCTGCACGTCGGTAAGGTCGCGCGCAGCAGTGACGTGATCATCGCCGCCATCAACACGCCCAGGGACCTGACGCTCTTCGAGAGGCTGCAGGCCAGCCTGAAGAAGGATGGCTCCATCTGGGCCGTCCGCCCCAAGGGTGTCCCCGCCGTGTCCGAAGCGACCGTGATGAACGCCGCCCGCGATGCCGGGCTGGTGGACGTCAAGGTGGTCCGCTTCTCCGACACCCACACGGCAGAGAAATTCGTCAGGCCGAAGCTCGCGCGTTAATCTGGTTGCCGACTGGAGTGAGCGATGAGTGCCGTTTCACCTCGCATTGATTTCGCCGACGCGTTCCCGGCATCGACCAAGGTGTACGTGACCGGCTGAGTGGGGCGGCGAGCCGCTGGCCGTCCCGATGCGCGAGATTGCGCTCTCGAGCGGCGAGCCCCCGGTGCGGGTGTACGACACGAGCGGACCGCAGGGGCGCAATGTCCGTGAGGGCCTGCCGCCGATCCGGGCCGAGTGGATCGCACGCCGCGGCCAGGTGGTCGAGACGTCATCGTCTTACCGCCCGGTGCCGGGCGGAGCGGCTGCGCCGGAGGTTCCGGCCTCTCTGAGGCGGCGGGTGCTTCGCGGGACAGGCCCTGTCACCCAGTTGCACTATGCACGACGAGGCGAGGTGACGCCGGAGATGGCGTTCGTCGCGTTGCGCGAAGGGCTGGATGCGGAGTTCGTCCGCAGTGAGATTGCCCGCGGCCGGGCCATCCTGCCGGCGAACATCAACCACCCGGAGATCGAGCCGATGATCATCGGCCGGAACTTCCTGGTGAAGATCAACGCGAACATCGGCAACTCCGCGGTCACGTCGTCGATCGAGGAGGAGGTCGACAAACTGCGTTGGGCGACGCTCTGGGGCGCCGACACCGTGATGGATCTCTCCACCGGGCGGCACATCCACGAAACGCGCGAGTGGATCGTCCGGAACTCCGCCGTGCCTATCGGTACAGTGCCCATCTACCAGGCGCTCGAGAAGGTCGGGGGCCGTCCCGAAGACCTGACGTGGGAGGTGTACCGCGACACGCTGATCGAGCAGGCGGAGCAGGGGGTCGACTACTTCACGGTGCACGCCGGCGTGCTGCTGCGATACATCCCGCTCACGGCGCGGCGGCGCACCGGCATCGTCTCCCGGGGCGGGTCCATCGTCGCGAAGTGGTGCCTGGCGCACCACCGCGAGAGCTTCCTCTATACGCACTTCCGCGACATCTGCGAGATCATGCGCGCGTACGACGTCTCCTTCTCGCTCGGCGACGGGCTGCGCCCGGGGTCGATTGCCGATGCGAACGACGAGGCGCAGTTTGCAGAGCTGCGGACGCAGGGCGAGCTGACGCGGATCGCCTGGGAGCGTGACGTTCAGGTGATGAACGAGGGCCCGGGCCACGTGCCCATGCACCTGATCAAGGAGAACATGGAGAAGCAGCTCGAGTGGTGTGACGAGGCCCCGTTCTACACGCTCGGTCCGCTGACGACCGATATCGCGCCCGGGTACGATCACATCACCTCCGCCATCGGCGCGGCCATGATCGGCTGGTACGGGACGGCCATGCTCTGCTACGTGACTCCCAAGGAACACCTCGGCCTCCCGAACCGCGATGACGTGAAGGCCGGCGTCATTGCCTACAAGATCGCGGCGCACGCGGCGGACCTGGCCAAAGGACACCCGCGGGCGCAGGCGTGGGACGACGCGCTCTCGAAGGCCCGGTTCGAGTTTCGCTGGCGGGATCAGTTCAACCTTGCGCTCGATCCGGTGACCGCACGCGCATACCACGACGAGACCCTACCGGCTGAAGGGGCCAAGGTTGCGCACTTCTGCTCGATGTGCGGGCCGAAGTTCTGCAGTATGGAGATCACGCAGCAGGTGCGTGACTACGCCGCATCGAAGGGCCTCGAAACGCGCGCGGCAGTTGAGGCGGGGTTGGCCGAGAAATCCGTCGAGTTCAGGCAGGAGCGGGAGATCTACGTAGCCAGGGGTGGGCACGGACACGTAAAGCACGCCGAGACGGTCCAGGGTCAGAACGGCGCAGGCACAATCTGGATCACGGTCGGAAACCGTTGCCGGCTGCGCGTTGGGCACGGGGTTGGGGAAGCCCGCCGATCCGGCCCAGGTGAAGTCTTTCACGGTAACGCCTGGCGGGAAGGCCATCGTCTCGGGGCGAAACCGGCCGACCTCGAACATGTAGGTGGCGGGACGCTCGAAGACGACATCGCCGCGCTGCTTGAGTGCCGTGCGATAGTAGGCGACCACCTCCGTCCAGCAACGTCTGAGTGCCGAACAGGTAATAACGCTGCCCGCGCCCCGCGTCGTAGGACCGCAAGAACTGCGCACCGGGAAGGACCGGGAGCCCAAGTTGCTGCTCCGTCGGGGGCGTTTCGGTGCCGCCTGCCGGCAGAGCGGCGCCCGCCGGTTCTGTGCTTCGCGGCACGGTGTTCTGGGTTGCCGTGCTCTGCGGTGCTTGCCTCGCCGCGGCGAGCGTGGTTCCGAACGCCACGACACACACAAGCACGAGCTTAGGGGACGTCGATCGCATGCTCCTGATTATATCGGGGCTTCAGCCAGCCTTGACGCGGCGCCACGGGTTGCACTGGTGAGGAGCGCCGCCACCTAACCTCACATCCCGCATCTGTGCAGGGCTGAAGCGCTGCCGGCCCAAACGCGACCAGCTACTCAGGCACGCGGATCGCATCAGTGTCGATCGGAGCCAGCGGATGGGAATTTCCCGTCCACGCCTGGGGTTCTGAATCGGAGACGGGCTCGTCCGACGAGGTGCGCCTGCACGATTTCGTTTCTGCTGCACCGCGGCCGAGGAGGCCACGTTCAAACAGCCATGACAAACACACTGAAGACGACGTTGCTCCTCGGGGCGCTGAGCGCCCTGTTGCTGTTCATCGGTGAGGTGCTGGGCGGGGCGCAGGGACTGCTGATTGCGTTCCTCTTTGCCGCGGGCACGAACTTCGTGTCGTACTTCTACTCGGACAAGATCGTCCTCAGGATGTATCGGGCACAGGAGGTCGGGGCGGGGCATCCGTTGTACGCCACGGTGGCGCGCCTTGCTCAGACGCGCGGGCCTGCCGATGCCCAAGGTGTACATCATCCCGGACAGCTCGCCCGAACGCGTTTGCCACCGGGCGCAACCCGCAGCATGCGGCGGTGGCTGCCACCGAGGGCATCCTGCGAGCGCTCGGTCCGGAAGAACTCGATGGCGTGATTGCCCACGAGCTCGCGCACGTGAAGCACCGCGACATCCTCATCAGCTCGGTGGCCGCGACGATCGCCGCGGCGATCATGATGGCGGCGCGGTTCGCGATGTTCTTCGGAGGCAGCCGGGACGACCGCGAGGGCGCCAATCCCGCGGCGTTGCTGCTGATGATGATCCTCGGGCCGGTGGCCGCCGGCCTGATCCAGGCCGCCATCTCACGGTCACGGGAGTTCGCCGCCGATGCGGGTGGGGCGGCGATCGCGGGATCGCCTCATGGGCTCGTCAACGCGCTGCGGAAGATCGAGGCCGTCGCGCGCCGCGTGCCGCTCGAGGCCAACCCGGCTACTGCGCACATGTTCATCATCAAGCCCTTCAGCGCGGGCGGCATGATGGCGCTCTTCAGCACGCATCCGCCTACCGAGCAGCGCGTGGCCGCGCTGCTCGGACGCTCGTAATCGGCAGTTCATCGCCCTTCCTTTCCCCGCACGGAGCGCCTTCGCGTCTCGTTCCGCACGCGGGGCCTTCCGTGCGGCACCGCGCCCGTCCCGAACCGCAACCCGAACGCCAGCAACCCCTTGTCCGCACGGCCAGCGGGGCGTTCACGCTAGTGGCCCTAAACTTGCTCCACGTACAAACGCAGGAGGCTGCGAACGTGGAAGACTTCGATATCGCCCAGAACAAGGTGGGAGAGTCAGCGCAGCGGATTGTCGACCGCGCGGTAGAGGAATCGCGCCGGCGCGACCATGCCGTCCTCGGGAATGAGCACATCTTCCTGGCGTTCGCCCAGGTGGAATGGGACCTCTTCTCGCAGGTGATGCGCGATCTCGAGCTCAATCCGCACGCCATCCTCCAGGCACTCGAAGAGCACCTGAACATGGTGCCGGCCTTCGCCGGCCGCGACGTGCGCGTCTCGCCGGCCGCGAAGCTGGTGTTCAAGCTGGCGCTGCACCACGCGAGCCGCGCGGGGCGCCAGACCATTGAAGCCGCCGACCTCTTCTCGGCCATCTTCGAGGAGAGCCAGGGCATTCCCGTGTCGATCATCCGCCGGCATGGCGTGGAACCGGAGATGCTCGTCTCCCGCATCTCGACGCGGATGCGCGACATCGAAATCCGCGAAGAGCGCTTGAAGAAGCGGTTCGAGCTGCCGCCGTTCCTCAAGCACTTCGCGACCAACCTGAACCTGCTCGCGAGACAGGATCGCACGCCACCGGTGTTCGGCCGCGACGAGGAAATCCAGCAGGTGCTCGAGATCCTCTGCCATCGCGAGCGCGCGAACTCGGTGATGCTGATCGGCGAACCCGGCGTGGGGAAGACAGCCATCGTCGAAGGCCTCGCAAGGCGCATCGAATTCGAGCCCGAGACCGTGCCGGTGCGGCTGCGTGACTGCCAGGTGGTGAACCTGCAGATGAACAGCATGGTGGCCGGCACCATGCTGCGTGGCATGTTCGAGGACCGCATCCAGAACGTCATTCGCGAGCTGAAGGAACGGCCCAACCTCCTGCTGTTCATCGACGAGGCCCATACGATGGTTGGTGCGGGCTCCGCGCTCGGCGCGCCATCGGATGCGGCGAACGTCTTCAAGTCGGTGCTCGCGCGCGGCGAGGTGCGGATCATCGGCGCCACCACGCTCAGCGAGTACAAGGAATACATCCAGGAAGACGAGGCGCTGGCCCGCCGGTTCCGCACCGTGCAGGTATGCGAGCCGACGATCGAGGAGACGCGCCGCATTCTCTACAACCTGCGGCCGCGCCTGGAACGGAACTACGCCGTGCGCATCCTCGATGAGGCCATCGAGACGGCGCTCGACATGTCCCCGCGATACATGCGGCACCTGCGTCTGCCCGACAAGGTCATCGGCTGGCTCGATACCGCCTCGGTTCGAGCCGAGATCGATCGGCGGTTCGAGGTGCGCACCAGCGATGTCGTCTCGGTCATCTCGCACGTAGCCGGCATTCCGGAAGACATGGTGTTTCGCGAGGTGAGCGATCGCTTCCGGGACATCGAGACGCGGCTGTCGTCCCGGGTGATCGGCCAGAAGAAGGCGCTGGGCGCTGTGGCGCGGCGGCTGGTCCTGAACAAGGGACCGCTCAAGGATGGATTCGATCGTCCCGACGGCGTCCTGCTGTTCCTCGGTCCCACCGGCGTCGGAAAGACCGAGCTGGCGAAGTCGGTCGCCGAGTTCCTGTTCGGCGACGAGAAGAAGATGATCCGCGTGGACATGTCGGAGTATCAGGATGGCGGCGTCGCCGTCGACAAGCTGATTGGCATGCCGCGCGGGATCGTCGGCTCGGAGCGCGGCGGCGTGCTCACCAACCAGCTGCGCGACACGCCCTACTCCGTGGTGCTTCTTGACGAGGTGGAAAAGGCCAGCCCGAACCTGCTGAACCTGTTCCTCCAGGCATTCGACGAAGGCTGGCTGACCGACGGGCGCGGCAAGCGCGTCTACCTCAGCGATGCCATCATCATCATGACGTCGAACCTGGGCTCGCAGCACTTCCGCAAGCTCACGAGCCCACTGGGATTCGCAGCGGGTCAGGCGGCCGATACAGCGGCAATCGAGGGCGAGGTGATGCGCGAGCTCGAACGGCGGTTCCCGCCCGAGTTCCGCAACCGGATCGACGAGGTCGTCCTCTTCGCACCGCTGACGAAGCCCGAGGTCCGGCAGATCGCGCAGCTCTATCTCGAGGAGGTCGCCGAGACCTTGCGGGGACGCGGCAAGTCGCTGCTGGTCGATGACGAGGCGCTCGACATGATCGTCGAACAGGGCCACAGCCTCGCCTACGGCGCGCGGTTCTTGAAGCGCGTGATCGATGAATGCGTCAAGCTGCCGATCAGCGAGCACTGGAGCATCGGGCAGCAGTTCCGCGTTCGCGTCGATGGAGACCGGGTCGTGGTGGATGGTGGCGGGCCACGGCTCGTGGCATCGACGCCGGAGCCGCCGGCTCTGGCTTACGGGACCTAGCGTCTGAGGCGGCAGCACGAGAGGCCGGGGCGTCGCTCCGGCCTTTCGTGTGTACCCTCATCCCCAGTCGAACGCGGTCTGCTCGCGCGGAGGTGGCGGAGCCACTGGCACCTCCCGCGACGGGCGCTCGCTCGTCGTCATGCCGTAGCGTGCCCTGAGGGTGCGAACCATGCCCTGCACCTCGGTCGCATAATCACGGCTGGCGTACTTCGATCCCCCCGCGTAGAGCTCGTCGTATGCCGCGCTGAGCTCCGGGTATTCGCGCCCGAGAAACTCCAGGAAGTGGGTGCGCGTGCCACCTTGCAGGTAGAGCACGTTTGCACCAACGAAGCGTGCGCCGTGGTCGGCGACCGCACGGATTGTCGTTTCAATCGACTCGCGATCGGCCGTGATGCCCGGGACGAGCGGTGCCATCAGCACGCCGACGTGCACACCCGCGTCTGCCAGCGCTCGCACAGCCTTCAACCGCTGCCAGGGTGACGCGGTACCCGGTTCGAGACGGCGCCATGCATCTTCGTTGACCGACGGGACACTCACATAGACCGTGCACGAGGCCACGCCGCGATTGCGGTGAACAGGTCGGCGTCGCGCACGACCATCGGTCCCTTCGTCACGAGCCCCACCGGCGTGCGCGCGGCACACAACGCCTCGAGCGATTGCCGGGTCAGCTTGTAGTGGCCTTCGATCGGCTGGTACGGGTCCGTCGCCGTGCCAACAGCCACCTGCTCGCGCGTCCAGGCCGGCCGTGCGAGCTCGCGGCGCAGCACTTCCGGGAGGTTTGTCTTCACCAGGATGACGGTGGCGAACTCGTCGCCCGCTCCAAGCTCGAACTGCTCGTGGTAGCGCCGTGCGAAGCAGTAATGACACCCGTGGGTGCACCCTCTGTATGGGTTGAGCGTCCATCGGAACGGCATGCCCTCCACAGGATTCAGCGCGGAACGGCACCGCACTTCCTGATACCTCGCATCGTCCGCCCGTCGCTGTGCCTCCGTGAGGGCATCCGCGCCCCCATCCTTCACCATCCGCGCAACGTCCCGCGTGGTGGGATGCAGCTCCAGCGGGAAGAGGGGCGCGCTTCTGGCAGCCATGGTGGAAGTGGCGCGATGCGGAGGAGTTTCGCCTTTTGTTCGTTGATGATGTCGCGATGAGGGCGCGCCTGTCAAGCAGTTCCCGACGGGCGATCAGGAACCGATCTCGTCCCGCTCGACAGTATCCCGCCAGAACGCGAGGAGGTCGTCAAGCGTCCGCTCGAGAGTGATCGTTGGGTGCCAGCCGGTGTCGTGTGTCAGGCGTTCGTGATTGCCGACGACCACCGGCGCGTCGTGCGGGCGAGCCAGCGCCGGGTCGATTTCGACGTCGACCTGGACGGATGCTCGACGGCGCAGGCCATCGAGCACTTCTTGCATGCTCGGCGCAGTGCCGGAACAGACGTTGTACACGAT
This sequence comes from Vicinamibacteria bacterium, assembly GCA_963763095.1. Classification (GTDB taxonomy): domain Bacteria; phylum Acidobacteriota; class Vicinamibacteria; order Vicinamibacterales; family JAENWD01; genus CAVUCH01. The sequence continues at coordinate 129,090 of CAVXNR010000006.1, read as the reverse complement.
GCCCGGCGTGCCACGTTCGATCACGGCGATGTAGGCCTGCACGGTGTCACGCACGTCCGTCACATCGCGCCGGGGAGAGAGGTTGCCGACACGAATCAACGGCGGCTCCCCGCCCCGCTCGATGCGCGCGATCTGCCGCGCGAAGCTTGCCGTGGCGAATGAAGGCGCCTGGCGAGGTCCGATGTGGTTGAACGGACGAGTCACGAACACACGCTGCCCGTCGCCGACGGCCCGAACCGCGAGTTGTTCCTGCGCAAGCTTGCTGACTGCGTACGGGCTGGCGGGTGCGAGCTCCGACTCTTCGGTCAGCGGGTGTTCGGAGTCCCGGTAGACGCTGGCGGACCCCGTCACCAGAATGCTTGCGCCGAGCCCGAGCTGCCGGTCTGCCGCGAGGATGTTCTCCGTGCCCATCACGTTCACCTCGAGCGTCGGGGCGACCGCTTGCCACGACTGCCCGACGTGGGCCGCGCCCGCGAGGTGGAAGATGAGCGACGGTCGGGACTCGGCGATCGCCTGGCGGACGGCTGGGAAATCCAGCAGCTCGACGTGCCGCCACAACACGCCTGGCGGAAGATGGCGGAAGAACGACGGGTGTGTCCGGGCGCGCCCAGCCTTCTACCGCGGCGCCGCGCCCGCGCAAGGCGTCGAGCAGGTGACTGCCGGCGAAGCCGGCGGCGCCCGTCACGAGCACAGGTCCGGTGAACATCAGGTGAGCGTCGTGCCGTACCGCTGCTGGTAGTACGCCCGAAACGCTGGGTCCTGCTCCTTCACCGGCCGCCACCACCATTCGTTCGCGGCGTACCAGTCGACGGTCTGCTTCAGGCCCGTTTCGAAATCCGCCTGCGGCGCCCAGCCCAGCGCCCGCACTCGCGAGGTGTCGACGCAGTACCGCCGATCATGGCCCTGGCGGTCGGGGACGTGGCGGATCAGAGTGTCGGGACGATCCAGAAGCGAGAGGATCCGCCGCGTGATCTCGAGGTTCGCCACCTCATTGCCGCCGCCGACGTTGTAGACCTCACCCGGCTCGCCGCGCTCGATCAGCAGATCTACGGCACGGCAATGGTCCAGCACGTGCAGCCAGTCGCGAACGTTGCCGCCATCGCCATACAGCGGCACGGGAAGCCGGTCGATCGCGTTCGTGATGAACAGCGGGATCAGCTTTTCTGGAAACTGGTACGGCCCGTAATTGTTGGACGCACGGGTGACGATGACCGGGACGCCATACGTGGCGAAATAACTGTATGCCAGGCGGTCCGCGCCCGCCTTGCTGGCCGAGTACGGATTTCGCGGCCGTAGCTCATCGCCTTCACGGCTGGCGCCCGCGGGCACGCTGCCGTAGACCTCGTCGGTGGAAATCTGGACGAAGCGACGGAGCCCCGGAGCATCACGCGCTGCTTCGAGCAGCACGAACGTGCCCATCACGTCTGTGCGGATGAAGTCGCCGGCCGCCTGGATGGAGCGATCGACGTGTGTTTCGGCCGCGAAGTGCACGACGATGGCCGAGCGGGCCACGAGGGGGCGGATGGCAGCGCTGTCGCAGATGTCGGCACGCACGAACGCGTGCCGCGGATGATCCAGGACGTCGTGCAGGTTCTCGAGCCGTCCGGCGTACGTGAGCTTGTCGAGGGTGGTGACACGCCAGTCGGGATGCGCGGCCAACGCGTGACGCACGAAGTTGCTGCCGATGAACCCTGCCCCGCCCGTGACGAGCACGTCGATCATTGAAGATCCGTTCGTCTCCGCGCGTCAGTACCCGCCGTTGCCGGAGGGCCCGCCCATGGCGCCGAAGAAATTGGCGAATGTTCCGATGCCCGCCAGGGTGAACGAGAAGTTCAGGCGGTTGTCCTTCTGCACGGGACTGTACCCGAGCTGGCTCAAGTCGTACGCCTGGTATTCCACCGCGAACCCGCAGCACTGCGCATTGTAGTAGGCCATGATGCGCTGCTGCAGGAAGCTGCTGCGCAGCAGGTCGTAATTGAACTGGTGCATCACGCCGTAGCGGTTCTGCTTCAGGCGCACGTTCGTGAGCCCATTGATGTAGTGATCCAGTCGATCAGGGTCGTCGAAACCGGACAGCCCCTCCACCAACCGCCGCTGACTCCAGCCTGCGCTCGCCTGCACCCATCCGTGCCAGTCGATCGTCCCGTCAGCCGCCATCGTCCGGAACGCGTGAAACCGCGTGTCGTACTCGGCGCGGAAGTTCGTCGTCATGTAGTCGGTCGGCAGCGTGCGTATCGCGATCGCGAGGGGCGAGAACTTCGTCGGTGCGGTGCCGTTGAAGCTTGTCTGGTAATACCGGTCGTACTGTGCGGCCCGCTCATCGGTGTAGTAACTCTGCCCGACCGTCGCGTTCAGGATTTCGCGGGACTGGCCGCCGCCTGCCGGCTTGCGGTACACGCGGTTCGTTACTCCATACGCCACGCGCGTGGTGCTCCCGACCACGGTGTCTGCTGAGTCGATCTGAACGATTCGTTCGAAGTTGTCGACGCCCGAGATCCGCCCGACGTTGAAGAACGGCTGAATCGAGTGTTTCAGCTTTTCCGCGTACTTGCTCCCGGGGAACGTCCAGATCCGGTTCAGCACCGGGCCGGTCACCTGCGACTGCAGCTCGTAATAGTTCCTCGAGACACCCTGATCGACCTGCTGGCCAAGGGGGTCGCGGCTCTCCGTCCAGTGAGTCGAGCGGAACGCCACCGTGGAGTTCGCCGTCAGGAATTGCCATTTGGTGAAGGGGACACGGATTCGCGGCAGGATGTCGTACCGCGTCAGGCTCTGGTCCACCAGCTCGGTCTCGGTCTTCCGCTGGACGATCAGGCGGTTGTACTCGGTATTCACCGCGAGGTAGGCGAAGCTCCCGAACAACGGCCGTTCGTTCCGGTTCACCAGCAGGCGCGGCGCCCCGCCGCGGACCGTGGAGCTCGTCGTGCCGTAAAAATACTCGCTGCGATCGACCGTGCCGGTGATGTTGTACTCGCGCCAGGCCCCGCCCACTGACCCGCTGAAGACGCGCTGTCGCCGCGACGCCTCGTACACGTTCTGGTGGTACGTCTGCTGCACCTGGATGTCGGAGAAGTAGTCGGCGCGGAATCTGGCCCGCACCGCTCTTCCTATCCGCTGCGTGCCCGCACCGCGGACCTCATAGCTCTGGCGTTCAGGGGTTGTCGTGTCGTCGGTACTGCGCCTCGTGCTCCTGCAGATTGTAGAAGCGCAGGAAGCCATCGGAGCCCGGGCCACGGACGTACCTGTATTCGGTACCGAAGCCCTGGCCCGTCTGCGAGTACCAGTCGTGCAGCAGCGTGAGATCCTGACTGCGGCTGATCGCCCAGAAGAACGCGTTGCTCAGGGACTGGCCTCTGATATCCGAGGACCCGTAGGTGGGAATCAGGAACCCTGTCGCGCGATCGTCCTTCTGGACGGGGTAATAGAAGATCGGCATGTAGAACACCGGGACGCCCTTCACCTTGAACAACGAGTTGGTGAGCATGGCGTAGTGCTCCAGGTTGAGGGTCACCGACCGTGACGTCAGCTCCCATCGCGGCGTCGGCTGCAGGCACGTTGTGAAGCCGCCGCGGGTGATCTTGTATTTCTGCTCGCCCAGCTTCTGCAGCGTCTCGCCGTAGAAGTAGACGTCGGGTTCCTGCGTGCCGAACACGCTCCGGTCCTCGGGCCCGGGCTCCGCCTCCGGTTGTCCGATGGTGGCGCTGCCGCTCGCGTTGTAGAAGGTGCCCGTCTTGGTCCGGGTGTTGAACTCCAGCCGTTCGGCGGCGATCCGGCTCGTGCCCGACGTGAACACCACGTTCCCCGTCGCGACGAGCCGATCCTGATCCGTGAACAGCTCGATCTCATCGGCGAAGAACGTCTCGTCGACGCAGGTCACTTCCACCTGCCCCACGAGCTTCCAGTGCTCGGTGCCGAGGCGCTCCATCGTCCATTGCCGGGACGTGTGAGCCTTGCAGCCGGCGAGTTCCTGCGCGGCTGCTGGCGGCGCAGCACAGAACGCGAGACAGAACACGACCAGAATTCCAGGGGTGTAGCGCATCACGGGCACAGGCACGGGCACGTGCGCAGCGGGGCACACGCACGCGGAGCGAAGGAGCAGGTGCAGGCGGCCGCAGAATATCACGCGTCCCGAGGCCGGCCAAGGTCGTCGGCGTCGCGGCGGATGCACGTGACCGCCCGCGCTTCACTGGTCGACGAGCAATCGGAGGACCTCGCCCGCCAGGTACAGAGATCCGGCCGCCGCGATCCGCGGCGCGCGTTCCCATCCTGCGTCGAGCGCCTGCGGGATACGAGGGCACACGATCGGATCGTAGACGCCGATTGACCGGGCGACGGCGGCGAGACTCTCCGCGTCGGCCGCCCGTGGTCCCGGGGCGGTCGTGAGAATCAGCGGCTGCGCGATTGTCGCGAGCGGCCGCAACATGTCCGCCGCATGCTTGTCGCGCATGGCGCCAAACACCAGCGGCAACCCGTCCGGCCACTCCGACCTGACGTATGCCTCCAGAGCCGCAGCACCCGCCGGGTTGTGGGCGCCGTCGACGAGCACCTCGCGCCCGCCTCCCACCGGAGATCAGATTCGAGCCGGGCCGGCCAGCGGGCACCTGCGAGGCCGGCCGCAATCGCACCTTCGGATAGCTGCACGCCGCGCTCGTCCAGCAGTTCGAGCAGTCGAACCGCCACCGCGGCGTTCTGCGCCTGGTGATCGCCGCGGAGGGCGAGCACGATGGGCGGGTACACGCGCCGGGGCGTCGTGAGGCGGAGGATCGTCCGGCCATTCTGGCGTGCACGTGCCACGACGCACTCGACCGCTGTGTCGTGGAGCTGCGCGCCGCGCTCCTGACAGACACGCCGAACGATCCCGCGCGCCTCCTCGGGCAGCTCACCGACGACCACCGGAACTCCGGGTTTCACGATGCCTGCCTTCTCGAACGCGATCGCCTCCAGGGTCGCGCCGAGATGCTGCTCGTGGTCCAGCGCGATGGACGTGATCGCCGCGACCACAGGATCGACGACGTTGGTGGCGTCGAAGCGCCCGCCGAGCCCGACTTCGATGACCGCGACGTCCACACCTGCTCGCGCGAAGACCACGAACGCCGCAGCGGTGATGATCTCGAAGAATGTGGGGTGCACCTCGAGCGAGCCTGCATCCCGCAGCTCCTCGACGGCTGTGCTGACCGTGTCGAGGGCACCGTCGAGCAGTGCCGCGGTCACTGACGCGCCGGCAACCGCGATGCGCTCTTCCAGGTGCACGAGGTGTGGCGAGGTATAGCGTCCGGTGTGGTGGCCGGCCGCCCGCAAGGCCTCGTCGACCATGGCGGCCACGGAGCCCTTCCCGTTGGTGCCGGCGATGTGCACCGAGCGGAACTGCCGCTCGGGGTGGCCCAGGGCTTGGCAGAGTGTCCGGATGCTCGAGAGCCCGAGCTTGATGCCGAAGTGTTCGAGGGTGGTCAGCCAGGCGCGTGGGTCGCGCCGGGCGGACGGGCCGTTCACCGCACGCCCGCGGACTCAGCGACCGGCGGTTCGCGGGTCGCCACCTCCGGAGCGGTGCACATGAACCGCAACGCGCGCGCGAGCGTGTCCTTCAGCTCACGGCGGTCGACGACCATGTCGATCATCCCGTGATCCAGCAGGAATTCGCTGCGCTGGAAGCCCTCCGGCAGCTTCTGCCTGATGGTCTGCTCGATGACGCGCGGCCCGGCAAACCCGATGAGCGCCCGCGGCTCCGCAATGTTCAGGTCGCCCAGCATCGCGAAGCTCGCCGTGACCCCGCCGGTGGTGGGGTCGGTGAGCACCGAGATATACGGCAGCCTGGCGCGGTCGAGCCGGGCGAGCGCCGCGCTGATCTTGGCCATCTGCATCAGCGAGAGCGCGCCTTCCATCATGCGGGCCCCGCCGGAGCAGGAAACGATCACCACGGGCAGGCGCCGCTCAATCGCACGCTCGATCGACCGCGTGATCTTTTCCCCGACGACGACCCCCATGCTGCCGCCGATGAACGTGTACTCCATCGCCGCGACCACGCACGGCTGACCGTCGATCTCGCCCGTGGCGGAGATCACGGCGTCCTTCTCCCCGGTGGCCTGCCGCGTGGACCGCAACCGATCCGCGTACGGTTTCGTGTCGACGAACTTGAGGGGGTCCACCGAGGCCAGGCCCTCGTCGTACGCGACGAACCGCCCGCCGTCCAGCAGCATCCGCAGGCGGTCGGCCGCGCCAATCCGGAAGTGGTATCCGCATTTCGGGCAGACGTGGAGACTGGCCGCGAGGTCCTTGTTATAGATCGCCTGCGAGCAGCCGGGACACTTCACCCAGAGGCCTTCGGGAATCTTGCTTGCCTTCGGGGGCGCTGACTCCATCGGCTTGCGGCTCTTCTTGAACCAGGCCATGACCGGCGAGCTTAGAAGGTTGGCGGGCTGAGGTCAAGGAATCGGCGGCCCGCCGCGAGACACTCTAACCCGTGCGCGGCACGTAGTAGCGGGTGCCCTTCCCCATGGTGTCGATCTGCCGGACGAGGTCGTCGAGCATGTCGTCGCTCGAGGCCGGCGCAAACTGGGAGGTCTCGACGACGAGCAGCGGGCTGGCGGCGTAATGGAAGAAGAAGTGATGGTACGCCTCGTTCAGCTCCTGGAGGTACTGCTCGTCGGGCACGATTCGATCGCCATCGCCCTCGACTGTCTGCTCCCGCGTGCGCTTGAGCAGCACCTCAGTGGGGGCCTGCAGATAGATCACGAGATCCGGCGGCACCACGTCGCGCGACAGGAGATCGTAGAGCCGCTGGTAGATGAACAACTCGTTGTCGTCGAGATTCAGGTATGCGTAGATCTTGTCCTTGTCGAAGAGATAGTCGCTGACCGTCTGCTGGCTGAAAAGGTCTGCCTGACCGAGGGCACTCTGCTGCCGATGGCGGCTGAGGAGATAAAAAAGCTGCGCCTGAAGCGCCGCACCCGGCCGCTCGGCGTAGAAGTCGGGGAGAAACGGGTTCTCGCGTGTCTTCGAGGTCGAGCGTCGCGTCGAGCCGCGTGGCGAGGCGCTCGGCGAGGGCCGACTTGCCGACCCCTGTCGGCCCTTCAATCGCGATGTGCCGGAACATGAGGTCGCGCGAGTATAGCCACCCGCCCGCGCGAGCGGCAAGCCGACGCTCAGCCACGTGCTATCATGCGGCCCCGCGGCATCGCGGACGCCGCGCTTGCCTCCTGGCCGCCGCACGCCCGGCAGTGGCGTGCTGCCCGCCGCCCTCCGCGTGGAGACACTGACACAGCCGTGACACGCACGATCTCGCTCTCCATCCTTGCGACGGGCCTCCTCGCGTACGGGTGTGCGTCGGCGCCACGTCGACCCGCCGGACCTCCGCCTCCGACGTTCGAGCAATCGCTCGCCTGGATCGTGCGGCTCGAAGATCAGCGCATGCTCCGCGGCGCGGCCCCGGCCGCACCGCCCGAGGCAGCTGCCGACCCGCGCAACCGCCGCGCGCCCGCAGCCCCATCCGTCGCGGCCGGCGGTGCCCGACCTCCTGGCTGCGCTCACGCAAGGCGATCCGCCCCGTACGCCGGCGCGCGGCGTTGGCGGTGGGGCGGGTCGGGCTCGTGGAGGGCATCGTTCCGCTCACGCGCGTCGTGGCGACCGACGCGGACCCCGAAGTGCGGCAGATGGCGGCGTTCGCGCTCGGCCTCATCGGTCAGGAGGCTGGAACCGCGGCCCTCGTGGCGGCGTTGAAGGACCCGTCGCCGCTCGTGCAGGGTCGTGCGGCTGAGGCCCTCGGCGCTATCGGGGCGAAGGCGCATGCGGCGGACATCGCGGCCATGATGCGGCCGCACGTCGATGCGGGCGTGCTGCGCGCGATCGCGCCCGACGATCTGACCTTTCCGCTCGCTCCCGAGGTCGAGGCGGTTCGTCTCGGCTTGTATGCGTTCGCACGCCTGAAAGCGTACGACGCGCTTGCTTCGATCGCGCTCACGCCTGACGGGCAACCGGTCTCCGAGTGGTGGCCCGTGGCGTACGCGCTCGGACGCGCGGAGGATCCACGTGCCGCTGCGGCGCTGACCGCACTCACGCGGAGCGGTGGGATGTACACGCGCGCGTTCGCCGCGCGAGGGCTGGGTCAGGTCAAGGCCTCAGTTTCGGTGCCCGTGCTGCTGCCGCTCGCGGAAGACGTCGCGCGCCAGCCCCTGGTGGCGCTCGAGGCGGTGCGGGCGCTCGCGGCCCTCGAGGCGCCAGCCGCGGCCCCTGTCCTCGTGCGCGTGATGGGGGGGCCTGCGCTCGACCCCGCATTCAGAACCGAGGTGATCACCGCGCTGGGACGGGTTGGATCGAGCGAGCACAGCCAGCCGCTGCTGGACTTTCTCACCGACCCGGCGGCCGGAGTCCGGGCCGCCGCCTTCCGCACGCTCGGCGCCATCGACCGCGAAGGCTTCCTCTCGGCGCTCTCAGGGCTCGAGCCGGATCGGCACTGGACCGTGCGGGCCGCCGTGGCCTCGACGCTCGGCACGCTGGACGCGGAGCAGGCCGTGCCGCTGCTGATGCCCCTGCTGAAGGATCAGGATCAGCGCGCGGTGCCGGCGGTGCTCGCCGCGCTCGCCGCCGTGAAGGCGCCCGACGTCGAACGCCTGCTCCTGGATCATCTGAAGGCTGACGATCCCGCCGTGCGCGCCGCCGCGGCGACCGCACTCGGCGAGCTGCGTCCGCCGGCCGGTGCCGAGGCGCTCGCGGCGGCATATCGCACGGCCGAGCGGGACCCCACTTATGTGGCCCGTGGCGCCATCATCGGCGCGCTGGCGAAGTACGAGCGCCCGGCGGCCGAGCCCACGCTCACTGCGGCGCTCGCGGACAAGGACTGGGCGGTGCGCGTGCGCGCGGCGTCGCTGCTGCAGGCGATCGATCCCGCTCGAAATACGGCGACCGTCATCCGACCCGCCCCGACCACCGTCGACGCGGCGACGATTGCGTCGAGCCCGGTCGTGTCGCCGCCGTACTCCACGCACGTGTACGTGGACACCGACAAGGGCACCTTCCAGATCGAGCTCGCGGTGCTCGATGCGCCGCTGACGGCGTTCAGCTTCATCACGCTCGCGCGCAAGGGCTTCTTCGACGGGCTGAGCATTCACCGCGTCGTGCCCGGGTTCGTCCTGCAGGACGGCGATCCCCGCGGCGACGGTGAAGGCGGCCCGGGTTACACCCTGCGTGACGAGATCAACGAGCGTCCGTACCTGCGCGGCACGGTCGGCATGGCGCTGGACTGGAAGGAGACCGGCGGGAGCCAGTACTTCATCACCTACGGTCCGCAGCCGCACCTGGATGGGCGCTACACCGTGTTCGGCCACGTCATCAGCGGGATGGAAGTCGTCGAGCAGCTGCGGCCGTGGGACGTGGTGCGGCGTGTGCGCGTGTGGGACGGCGTGCGCTAGCGGCGTACAAAAAACGGGGGCGCAAACCTTCGCGCCCCACGCAGAACGGTCTCGGGTCTTACCGCTTCTTGGCGGCTGCCTTCTTCTTGCCACCCTTGGCTGCTTTCTTGGCCATGCGAATCCCCCCTTTCGTCCGTTTGGATGTGCGACCGGGTCATCCGCGCCAGCGCTGGTGAGCTGCCGCCTGGCACGCGTCACGGCTGCCGGATGCCCTCGCGTCTATGCCGCGTCCCGCGGAGAGGAACAACGGCGAGCCCTGTACAAAAAAGGGGGGTGTTCTGCTGAACACCCCCTGCGGCTTACCGCTTCTTCGCGGCCTTCTTCTTACCGCCAGCGGCCTTCTTCGCAGCTTTCTTCGCCATTTCTCCTCCAGGAGCGGTGGTTGCTCAGCGTGCCCACCGTTATCGGGTTGTAACAACGGGTGGTCTGAGCCGTCCACCCTCATACAAGATGTAGATTATGGATGAGAAAAATCGTGTGTCAAGCATAAAGTGCGCGAGATTGTCAAAAAGATCCGCTGGAGCTGCAATCATTTTTGAGCATTCGTTGTCAAGTCGAGCTCGGACGCGCGCCGATGTCGTGCGCTTCGCTCGCGCGTCCGCGCGTGCATGACTGTTGTATCGGCCGATCGCGTTGCTGACAACGATCAGCGCGGGGTGCGAAGAGGCGCGTGTGCCTGGAGCCGCACGACGGCGCGTGCGGCGAGCTGCCGTGTACGCGCGTCGGCGCCGAACACGCGGCTGGCATTGCGGTAGGACTCGATCGCGCCGGCGCGATCGAGCGACGACTCGAGCAGGGCGGCGCGTTCGACATACGCGCGCGCGAGGAACACGGGCGGCGCCACCGGGCGCGCGGCGATGACGCGGCCGAACAGGATGATGGCGCGGCCGATCTCGGCGCGCGCGCGGTGGACGCGCGCCCTGCGGAACAGCGCGACCGGATCGCCCGGGCGCAACGCGAGTGCCCGATCGAGGGCGCGCTCCGCCTCCCCGATCGCGCCGCGTTCGCACGCGCGCCAGCCGGCGAGCGAGAGCGCGTAGGCCTGGCCGGTCACGGGATCCGCAGGCCGGCGCAGCCCCTCGCGCGCGGCCTCGGCCACGTCGGTCGGGATCGCGCGCCGGGGCTGCAGCGATGGCCGCACGGAAGGCAGCGAGTGCCTGCATCCGCCGGCCCAGCCGCGCTTCGAACCGTCCGCGCAGCAGGTGTGCGCGCGCGAGCGCGCCGTAGGGTGCTGCCGGCGCCTGGCGAATCACGGCGTCGACGAGCTCGAGGGCGCGATCGGTTTCATAGAGCTCATCGAGCCGCTCGGCCGACCCGAGGCGTGCGCGCGCCGCCGCGAGCGGTGCCGCGTGCACACGTCCGGCGTCGGCCGCTGCCAGCAATTCCTGCCACGTGGCGAGGCTGGCCGATGGATCGTGGAAGTACTGCTGCTCGACCTCTGCGATGCGCTGCTGGAAGAGCGGGTTGCGCGGGTAGCGGGCATGCAGGCGCTGCAGCATCTCGAGGCCGCGCTGCGGCTGCTCCTCGTACCACAGATAGACCCAGTGCAGCTGGTAGTCCGCCTCGCCGCGCAGCAGCGCACCGTATTCGCGCGCGAACAGCATGTCGCGCAGCCCCTCGACCCGGTCACCGCCGGGCAGCAACAGCAGGAAGCGCAGGAACCTGGCGGCAGCCGGCGCGACATCCGCGTAGTACTTGTAGAGACCGATCCCGAAGCGCGCGTCGTGGAGGGACGGGTCGAGTGCAAGCGCCTGCTCGAGCGCCTCCTTGATCCGCTTGCCGTCGCGAGCGGCCGCCACGCGCTCGGCACGCAGCACCCGCCACTGCACGCGCGCGCCGTAGGCAGCTCCCAGGTAGAACCACGCTTCCGCGCGGTCCGGATCGCTTACGGTCCACGCCTCGGCAGCCGCGATCGCCGCATCGACCCTGCGCTTGAACTCCGCGTCAAAGGCGGTGCTCTGGTCATCGAGCTGGATCTGCCACCAGAGAGCAGTGACGTCGAGCAGCTGGCACGCCACCGGGGGCGCCGGGCCGCAGGCCCGTTCGGTAGCGGCGGCCGCCGTGTCGAAGGCGGCGTCCAGAATCAGGTCGTAGATCGCGGCGAGGCGGGGGGCTTCGGTGAGCGGCGCGGCCGCCTTGGCGGCTCCGCCGGCGAGCGTCGCAAGCGCCGCGAGTACCAGCCCCGCGCGCGCGACGGTCACACCACGCTCGTCCGCAGCCGTTGCTTGTCGGCGTGGCGCGCCAGGGCGAGCCGGATGAGGCGATCGAGCAGCGCGGGGTACTCGAGGCCGCTGGCAACCCAGAGCTTCGCGAACATGCTGATGGTCGTGAACCCGGGAATGGTGTTCACCTCGTTCACGAACAGCTGACCGGTGCGCCGCGACAGCAGGAAGTCGACCCGCGCCATGCCGGCGGCGTCGATGGCGCGGAACGCCTCGACCGCCATGCGGCGGATCGTGTCCTGCTGTTCACCCGGAAGCGGCGCCGGGATGATGATGGCCGACTGGTCGTCCAGATACTTCGCTTCGTAGTCGTAGAACTCGCGATGCGGCACGATCTCGCCGGGCACCGAGGCCTCCGGGATCCTCGTTGCCGAGCACCGCGACCTCGATCTCCCGCGCTTCCGGCACTGCCTGCTCCACGAGCACCTTCCGGTCGAACTCGAACGCGAGATCGATTCCGTGGACGAGCGCGTCGAGGTCGGACGCTTTCGAGATGCCAACGCTCGATCCGAGGTTTGCGGGCTTGACGAAGAGCGGGTACCCGAACGTGGCGGCGCACGCCGCGGCGATGGCGTCCCGATCCCGATCCCACTGGTGGCGCAGCACCACCCGTCCCGGGCTGACCGGCAGACCCGCCGCGGCAAAGACGACTTTCATGACCGCCTTGTCCATGCCGACCGCCGAGGCCAGGACCCCGGCGCCGACATAGGGGAGATTCGCGAGCTCGAGCAGTCCCTGCACCGTGCCGTCCTCACCGAGGGGCCCGTGCAGCACGGGGAACACCACGTCCAGACTCAGGCCGGTGACGTAGGCGTTCCTCCCTTCGTCCGACCGGCTGCGCTCGATCGTCAGCAGCGGCTCGTCGGCGGGGTACGCGACCATGTGCGTCTGCCGGCCGCCGCGTACGGCGTGCGACGACTGGACGCGTGCCTGTTCGATGACCTCCGAGGCCGCGAGCGCCATCGGCGGCCGATCCGCGATCAGCCAGCGCCCGTCTTTTTCAATGCGGATCGGAATCGGCTCGAACCGATTGCGGTCGAGGTACTTGAAGATCGAGGCGGCCGACGCGATCGAGACCTCGTGCTCACCGGAGCGGCCGCCGTAAATGATGCCGATGCGAAGTTTCTTCACGCCGGACGTGGCCTCCGGGCCGCAGGATGCAGGCGCGCACCTCGCGGCAGGCGCGTTCTGGTGCGGGCGCTGCCGGGTGGCCCCACTAATATACCTGCATAGCTGTCGCGTTCCGCGCGCGCCGGCGCAACGACCATGTCCTTTGCCTTCGAGTTGCTTCATACCGACGGCCGCGCCCGCCGCGGCACGCTGCGCACACCCCATGGCGTGGTGCAGACCCCGGTGTTCATGCCCGTTGGCACACAAGGTGCGGTCAAGGCGCTCACGCATGCCCAACTCGAAACGGCGGGCACCGAGATCATTCTCGGCAACACCTACCACCTGCACCTGCGCCCCGGCGATTCGTTGATAGCCCGCTGCGGCGGCCTGCACCGGTTCACCGGGTGGACGCACCCCATTCTCACCGACAGCGGCGGGTATCAGGTGTTCAGCCTGAGCGGCCGCCGGACGCTCACGGAAGAGAGCGTCGCGTTCCGCTCGCATCTCGACGGCAGCCTGCACGTCCTGTCGCCCGAGCGTGCCGTCGACATCCAGGCACGCCTCGGGTCCGACATCGCGATGACGTTCGACGAGTGCCTCTCGTACCCGGCGACACCCGAGGACGCCGACACCTCCATGATGCGCACCCTGCGCTGGGCGCGCCGCGCCCGGGACCGGTTCCTCGCGGTGCAGGCGGGGGGCGACAGCGACGTCACCGTCACCAACAGCGGCCAGGCGCAGTTCGGGATCGTGCAGGGGAGCGTGTTCCCGGATCTGCGCGAGCGCAGCGTCGAGGGCACCCTGGGGATCGGGTTCGAGGGGTACGCGATCGGTGGCCTGAGCGTGGGCGAGCCCGTCGACCTGATGTACAGCATCACGGAGGGCGTGTGCGCCAGCCTGCCGGCGGACCGCCCGCGCTACCTGATGGGCACCGGCACTCCGGTCGACCTGGTCGAGTGCGTGGCACGCGGAATCGACATGTTCGACTGCGTGATGCCGACGCGAAACGCTCGCAACGGCCAGCTCTTCACGCGGAACGGCCGCATCAACATCAAGAACGCGGCCTGGGCCGAGGACGAGCGCCCTCCGGACGAGGTGTGCCGGTGCTACACCTGCCGCACGTGTTCACGGGCCTATCTGCGCCACTTGTTCATGGCGGGGGAGATGACCGGGGCCACGCTCAATACGCTGCACAATGTCCAGTTTTACCTTGACACCATGCAATCGATCAGGGAGGCTATTGAATTCGATCGCTTCGAAGTATTCAGACAAGAGTTTCATCAGGCCTGGTCCCGCCGATCGTCACGTTCATGACATCCGTATTCCCGTTCGACGCACGCCTCGTGCTGGCCATGGGTGCGCCGCCCGAGGGTGGCGTGAGCCCGCTGATACAGCTGTTGCCGTTCGCGCTGATCCTGGCGATCTTCTACCTCGTCATCCTGCTCCCGATGCGCCGGCGACAGAAGAAGGTCCAGGAGTTCCTCGACGCGCTCAAGGTCGGCGATAAGGTGGTCACGACGGGCGGGCTCTACGGTGTCGTGACAAAGCTGGGCGACAAGGCACTCCAGGTTCAGATTGCCGACCGCGTGCGCGTCGAGGTTTCGCGGAGCGCGATCGTCGGCTACCAGGGCCAGGACCCGGTGGTCCCGGAGAGTACCCACACGTAGCACGGAAGGTTCGGACGCACGGCCTCACCGTCCCCTCGAGGGGCGTCGTGTGACGCCGTTTCGTCTGAAGAAGAAGCAGCATGGCAAAGAACCTGCGTTGGAGGCTCCTCGCGATCGCCGCCGTGATCGCCCTCGGAGTCTGGATGATCTACCCGCTCGACCAGAAGGTCCGGCTCGGTCTCGACCTGAAGGGCGGGGTGCACCTGGTGCTTCGCGTGCAGACCGACGAAGCGCTGCGGGTCGAGAGTGAGGCCTCCATGGAGCGCCTCCGAAGCGAGCTCGCCAAGGCGGGAGCCACCGGTGTCACAGCCACCCTGGTTGCCCCGACAACGTTTGAAATCCGTGGTGTGCCGGAGGCACAGACCGCACTGGTCCGGCAGCTGGCCACGGAGATCGAGCACACGTTCAACCGTGAGTCGGGCGCGGGCGGCACCTATCGGTTCGTCATGAAGCCCAACATCGCGGTGCAGATGGCGGACGACACGGTGACGCAGGCTATTCGCACGATTGAGAACCGCGTCAACGAGCTTGGGGTGGCCGAGCCCGTGGTGGCGCGCCATGGCGACGCCGATCAGATCCTCGTCCAGCTCCCCGGCGTCACCGATGTTGGCCGCGCCAAGGAGATCATCCGATCGACAGCGCTCCTCGAGCTGAAGCTGGTCGAGAAGGGACCTGCCGACACCCGAGAGGCGCTGCTCCAGGCCACCAATGGCGCCGAGCCTCCCGGCCAGGAGGTGGTCTCCGGGATTGGCGACGCTGCCGCGCCCGGCCAGCGGCCCTCGACGATGTATTACCTGGTGCAGAAGGCGCCCGTGATTACCGGCCGCGATCTCCGGACCGCGCGGCCAACGCTCGACGAGTACAACAAGCCGGCGGTGAGCTTCTCCCTGAAGCAGGACGGGGCCGTGAAGTTCGGGAACGCCACCAACGCCAACATCGGACGTCGCCTCGCGATCATCCTGGACAAGCGGGTGCATTCGGCGCCGGTGATCGAGGGCCGTATCACGGATGAAGGCCGGATCTCCGGCAGCTTCACCCAGCAGGAAGCCGGCGATCTCTCGCTGACCCTGCGATCGGGCGCACTGCCGGCGTCGCTCACCTACCTCGAGGAGCGCACGGTGGGCCCGAGCCTTGGCCGCGACTCCATCCGGGCTGGGGTCTTCGCGTCGCTCGTGGGCCTCGGTCTCGTCGTCGTGTTCATGCTGGTCTTCTACAAGCTGTCGGGCATCAATGCCATCGTGGCCATGGCCATCAACCTGCTCGTGCTGCTCGCGTTGATGGCCTATTTCGGCGCGACGATGACTCTGCCGGGTATCGCCGGCTTCATTCTCACCATTGGCATGGGTGTCGACTCGAACGTGCTCATCTTCGAGCGGATCAAGGAAGAGCTCGCCGCACAGCGCGGCGTGAAGGCCGCCGTGGCGGCGGGGTTCGATCGCGTGTTTCTCACCATCCTCGACACGCACGTGTCGTCGCTCATCGCAGCGGCGTTCCTGTTCCAGTTCGGGACCGGGCCCATCCGGGGTTTCGCGGTGACGCTCAGCATTGGACTGCTCACCAACGTGTTCACGTCCGTGTTCGTCTCGCGCACGCTCTTCGAATTGGCGCTTGCGCGACGGCAGACCGCTTCGCTCAGCATCTAGGGGCGCGAAAGGCAACGGTCCATGCAGATATTCAAGAACGCCAATTACGACTTCATCCGATGGCGGTGGCACGCGCTGCTGCTGTCATCTGTGATCATCATCGGCGGCCTCGCGTTCACGCTCGCGCGGAACGGCATACCGCTGGGCATCGACTTCACCGGCGGCACCATCGTCGTGCTCCGCTTCCAGCAGCCGGTCAGCGACGCCGCCGTGCGGAGTGCGCTCGACGTGCTCCCCGGCGAGAAGGTCGTGCAGCAGTACGGCGACCCTGCCCAGCACGAAATTCTGATTCGGTTCCCGCAGACGCACAGCCAGGAGCAGGGGTTCGGGCTCGAGGCCAGCTCGCAGCAGGCGATCGCGGCGATCCAAAAGGCGAACATCGGCAAGTTCGACGTGCTCAGCACCGAGGTCGTCGGCCCGGTTGTCGGGAAGGACCTGCAGCGGAAGGGCATCTACGCAACGCTCGCCTCCATCCTCGGCATCAGCGCGTACATCGCGCTGCGGTTCCGGTTGATCTTCGCTGCCGGCGCGCTCGTGGCCACGTTCCACGACATCTTCGTGGTCCTGGCGATGATGTCGTTTGCCGGATACGAGCTCTCGCTGAATGTGGTCGCGGCGATCCTGACGATTGCCGGGTACTCCGTGAACGACACGATCGTGATCTTCGATCGGGTGCGTGAGAACATGCGGTCGATGCGGCGTGAGCCGCTCGACAAGATCGTGAATACCAGCGTGAACCAGACGCTCGGGCGGACGCTCCTGACGGCCGGCACGACCCTGTTCGCCGTGCTCGCCCTCTACCTGTTCGGCGGGGAGGTGCTGCGCGGATTCGCGTTCGCCATGCTGGTGGGTGTCATCACAGGGACGTACTCGACGGTCTTCATCGCTGCGGCGATCGCCATCATCCTGAGCCGCCGCGAGTTCAGCCGGCGGGCGACCATTGCGCAGGCCCAGGGCACCACGCGGCAGGCGTCGTCCACGCCCGACGTGCCGCGCAAGCCCGGGCGCAACGTGCGGGTCTCCTGACCACTTCACCGCGCCGGCCGGCCGCGAGTGCCGGCCGGTCGTGCGCACCACCCCCTCCACCGCGCAACACGCCGTGATTCTGCTCGAAGCGGTGCTGCTCGGTGTCATCCAGGGACTCACCGAGTTCCTGCCGGTATCGAGCTCCGCCCATCTGATTCTCGCGAAGGCATTCTTCGGCTGGGACACCGAAAGGTTCGGGCTGGCGTTCGATGTCGCCTGCCACCTCGGAACCTTGCTGGCTGTGCTCGCTCTACTTCCGGCAGGATCTGTTACGGATGGCGATTGCGGCGCCCCGCGTGCTCTCGCGCCAGCAGGACGAGCCTGCCCGGATGGCGTGGCTGATCGCGATCGGCACGATTCCCGTCGTCATCGTCGGCCTGCTCCTCCGGGACGTCGAGGACGCGTTGCGAAGGCCAGCCGTCGCGGGCGTCACGCTGGCGGTCGGCGGAGTGCTGTTGTTGTGGGCGGATCGGGCGTCGAGACGGGTGCGGCAGGCGGAGGATCTCGGGACGGGGGAGGCCTTCGCGCTCGGCTGGGCACAGTCGGCGGCGCTCGTGCCCGGCGTGTCGCGCTCGGGCGCGACGCTCACGGTCGCGTTGTTCCTCGGGCTCCGCCGTGACGCAGCCGCGCGCTTCTCCTTCCTCCTCGGCGTACCGGCCATCGCGGCGGCAGCCGCCCACGAAGGGTCTGAAACTCCTGCGGGAGCCTCTCGCGGACGGGACCGCGCAGCTGTTCCTGATCGGCATCGCCGTGTCGGCCATCGTCGGGTACATCACCATCAAGTACTTCCTGCGCTATCTGGCGTCGCACTCGCTTTCGGTGTTCGCGTGGTACCGAATCGCGCTATCAGCCGCGGTCGCCGTGTGGCTCATCGCTGGACTCGGCTGACGCCATGATCTCCTGGCTGCGGCGCCGCTTCATCACGGGGTTCTTCGTCACCGTTCCGCTGATCATCAGTGTGGCCGCACTCGTCTGGATCTTCCGCGTCATCGACGGCATCACCGAGCCGCTGGTGTCCCAGTGGGTGGGGCGCGCGGTGCCGGGTCTCGGCCTGGCGATGACGGGATTGCTCGTCCTGCTGGTCGGCGTCACGGCGACGAACATGGTCGGCAAGCGCGTGCTCCAGCGGGCGGAGGCAGGGCTGTTGCACATCCCCCTCTTCAGGACCGTGTACGCGCCGGTCAAGCAGCTGGTCGCTGCCTTTTCTCCCGACAACGAGTACGGGTTCAAACGGGTCGTGCTCGTGCAGGAACCGGGGCGCGGCTACGTCCTCGGGTTTCTTACGCGCGAGTTCACGCTGCAGGGCATCCACGGCGCCGACACATTGCTGGCGGTGTACGTCCCGACCAATCACCTCTATCTGGGCGACATCGTGGTCTACCCACCCGAGCGGGTGCTGTTTCCGGAGCTCACGGTGGAGGATGGCGTGCGCATTTTCCTGACCGGTGGCATGGCCCTGCCGCTGCATCTGGTTGCGCAACACAGCACGGCCGGCACGTCCTTCGGACGAGCACCCACGCGCAACCCGGTCGTCGAGGGCGTGCCTGCGGGCGAGCCGCCTGGACCGTCGAGCAGCGTCATCCAGGACCCCGCGGAACAGGCCCGGAGCGGATCGCAGCCCGGATGATTCGCATATAATTCGCGGGTTTGGGCGCGGCCGATCTGCCATGCCTGAGGGGACGGCCGCGTACCCCGTCTTCATTCCATCCCGGAGACCGTCCGCATGTCATCGACGAAGCTGTTCACCGTTCCGGGGCGCACGCTCGCCTGTCTGGCGCTGCTGCTCGCCCTCGCCGCCGTCGCACAGCCGGTGCGCGCCGCTCAGCCGGAGACCGCTCATCCCGCCGCGCCGACCGAATCGGCCGCCGATGGTCAGGCCCATCGGCCAGGCGGCGAGGTCAACATCCAGCTGCCCGATTTGTCGCAGGGCGAGTTCCTCGGTATCGACGGCCATCAGATCCTGATGTCTGGCCTGTTCGTGTGCGTCCTTGGACTGCTCTTCGGCGCATGGACCTACGCCGGGGTCAAGCGGCTGCCGGTGCACCCGTCCATGGCCGAGATCTCCGACCTGATTTATGAGACCTGCAAGGCCTACATGGTGCAGCAGGGCAAGCTGCTGCTCGTGCTCGAACTGTTCATCGGAACGATCATCGTTGCGTACTTCTGGATGATCGGCTTCGAGGCGTACAAAATCGCAATCATTTTGATCTTCTCCCTCATCGGGATGGGCGGGAGCTACGGGGTTGCGTGGTTCGGCATCCGCATCAATACGCTGGCGAACTCGCGCACGGCGTTCGCCAGCCTCAGCGGCAAGGCCTGGCCGGTCTGCGACATTCCGCTGCGCGCCGGCATGAGCGTGGGGATGATGCTCATCTCCGTCGAGCTCCTCTTCATGCTCGCCATCCTGCTCTTCATTCCTGGCGAGTACGCCGGTCCGTGCTTCCTCGGGTTCGCGATCGGCGAATCGCTCGGCGCGGCGGCGCTGCGGATCGCGGGCGGCATCTTCACGAAGATCGCCGACATCGGCTCCGACCTCATGAAGGTGGTCTTCAAGATCAAAGAAGACGATGCGCGGAACCCCGGCGTGATTGCCGACTGCACGGGGGACAACGCCGGCGACTCGGTCGGCCCCACGGCCGATGGCTTCGAGACCTACGGCGTCACGGGCGTCGCGCTCATCTCGTTCATCGTGCTGGCGGTTCCCGAGCCGCTCATCCAGGTGAAGCTCCTCGTCTGGATGTTCATGCTCCGCGCCGTGATGGTGGTGGCCTCCGGCGCGTCCTATCTGGGCACGAACGCGATCAGCCGGGCC
This sequence comes from Vicinamibacteria bacterium, assembly GCA_963763095.1. Classification (GTDB taxonomy): domain Bacteria; phylum Acidobacteriota; class Vicinamibacteria; order Vicinamibacterales; family JAENWD01; genus CAVUCH01. The sequence goes on along the minus strand of CAVXNR010000006.1, from coordinate 109,209 downwards.
CGGTACGGTTCGGTGGCGCGCATGCACTTCGAGGCGCCGCTCACGCTGCTTGTCTGGGTCACCTCGATCGTCTCGGTGGTGCTCACGTACATCCTCTCGCTGCTGCTGATCCCGGACCTGGGCGGCAACAGCTCGCTCTGGTGGCAGCTGTCCACGGTGGTGACTTGTGGCACCCTGGCGGGCGCAATCATCCCCGAGCTGGTCAAGGTCTTCACATCGACGAAGTCGGCCCATGTGGGGGAGGTGGTCACTTCGTCTCGTGAAGGCGGGGCGTCGCTGAACATCCTGTCCGGGTTCGTGGCCGGGAACTTCAGCGCCTACTGGCTCGGGCTCACCATCATGGGCTTGATGGCCGTCGCTTACGGGGTGAGCACCCTGGGGCTGACGAGTACGCATGGGGCTGACGGCCGCCCGATCATGCTCGCGCCCGCGATCTTTGCGTTCGGCCTGGTGGCGTTCGGTTTCCTCGGCATGGGTCCGGTCACCATTGCGGTCGACTCCTACGGGCCTGTGACGGATAACGCCCAGTCTGTGTACGAACTGTCCACCATTGAGCAATTGCCCGGAATTGCCCAGGAGCTCAAGCGCGACTACGGGTTCGACGTGAACTTTGCCGCGGCGAAGGACCTGCTGGAGGAGAACGACGGCGCCGGCAACACGTTCAAGGCGACGGCAAAGCCCGTGCTCATCGGCACCGCGGTGGTGGGTGCCACCACGATGATCTTCTCGATCATCATGGCGCTGACGCAGGGGTTGACGACCGGCATCAACAATCTGTCGATTTTGCACCCGCCGTTCCTGCTGGGGCTGATCACGGGCGGGGCGATGATCTACTGGTTCACGGGCGCCTCGACGCAGGCGGTGACGACGGGCGCCTACCGCGCCGTCGAGTTCATCAAGCGGAACATCCGCCTGGAGGACAGCACGAAAGCGTCGGTCGAGGACAGCCGCAAGGTGGTCGCGATTTGCACCCAGTACGCGCAGAAGGGGATGTTCAACATCTTCCTGGCAGTGTTCTTTTCGACCTTGGCGTTCGCCTTCGTGGAGCCCTTCTTCTTCATCGGGTATCTGGTCTCGATCGCGCTCTTCGGCCTGTTTCAGGCGATATTCATGGCAAACGCGGGTGGCGCCTGGGACAACGCGAAGAAGATCGTGGAGACCGAGCTGAAGATGAAGGGTACGCCACTGCACGACGCTTCGATCGTGGGCGACACGGTGGGCGACCCCTTCAAGGACACCTCGTCGGTAGCGTTGAACCCGGTGATCAAGTTCACGACCTTGTTCGGCCTGCTGGCCGTCGAGCTCGGCGTGTTCCTGAGCGGGTCGCAGGGGTCGACGCTGACCCATGTGCTGGCGGTCGTATTCTTGCTGATAGGGATGACGTTCGTGTGGCGCTCGTTCTACGCGATGCGCATCACGAACGCGCCGGAAAGTACCTGAGCGCGCGTTTGACTTGCTCCGGAGCGGTCGATACAATCGCCCGGCTTTGGGGCTGGTACTGGCAGACGGCCGGGGGTTGATTCGGAAGCCCGCCCCAGTTCAGTCGGGGGTGGGCCGCTTTTGGATGGGCGGTGTCTAAGCCCTGTAACCGGCGCGACTCTTGCGGCACGCCGGACGTTGGTCGCGAGTTGCTGACACGGATGAGTCCGTGTCGCTTTTATCGGCCGCTGTCGGCCAGGTCGTTAGGGTCTGAGGAGGGATAGTCCCCGTGCCACGCGATCTGTTCAATGATGTCGTCGCGCCCCAAATCCGGGTCGGCGGGCAGAAGTGGTACACGGTACCCCTGTCAATCGTCGTTCACACGGCCATCATCGCCGCCATCATCATCATCCCCCTGATGGCGACCGACATGATGCCCGAAGTGCCGTCGATGATGGCCTTCGTTGCCGCGCCCCCGCCGCCACCCCCACCTCCCCCGCCTCCGCCTCCCCCCGCGGCGGCCGCTCAACCCGTCAAGCCAATCGTCCAGGCGAACCCCAACGCGGCGCCGATTGAGGCTCCGAAGGAGATACGCAAAGAGTCGGGTATCGACGCGGGGATCGACATGGGGGTTGCGGGCGGCGTCGAGGGCGGCGTCCCCGGCGGCGTCGTGGGAGGCGTGGTCGGCGGCCTGCCAGAAGCCCCGCCGCCGCCGCCGCCGCCCGCCGCACCGGTGCGCGTCGGAGGCAACATCAAGGCGCCGGTGAAGACGAAGGACGTGCGGCCGACGTACCCGGCCATCGCGCAGTCAGCGCGCGTCCAGGGGATCGTGATCATCGAGGCCACCATCGGTCCGAGCGGGAAGGTCGCCGACGCGAAAGTGCTCCGGTCGATCCCGCTGCTCGACAACGCGGCACTCGATGCCGTGCGGCAGTGGGTGTTCACCCCGACGCTGCTCAACGGCGTCCCCGTACCGGTCATCATGACCGTCACCGTTCAGTTCACGCTGCAGTAGGCACGAGACATCGGTAACTCACTTCGGAGGATAGAACGATGGGCGAAGGCGGTCTGAATCTTATCGAAATGTGGAACCAGATGACCTGGGTGGGCAAGGCCGTCGCGTTGGTCCTGTTCATCATGTCGATGTGGTCGATCGGCGTGGCCATGGAGCGCATCTACACCTTCTCGCAGGCACGCAAACAGTCGAAGCTCTACGCGCCGCAGGTGGCCAAGCACCTCAAGGACGGCCGTCTGAAGGACGCCATCGCGCTGTCGGCATCCAAGAACTTCCGCTACAGCCATCTTGCGAAGGTGGTGCTTGCCGGCCTCCAGGAGTACCAGTTCCAGCAGGAGGCGGGAGGGGGCCTCAGTCGTGACGACTTGGTCGACTCGGTGCGCCGGTCCATCCAGCGCGCGACCGCGCTCACCCAGTCAGACCTGAAGAAGGGCGTTAACTCCCTCGCCACCATTGGCACGACGGCGCCGTTCGTCGGACTGCTCGGCACGGTCGTCGGCGTCATCAACGCGTTCGTCGGCATCGCGGCCACTGGCTCCGGAGGCATCGGCGCGGTGTCGGCCGGTATCGCCGAGGCGTTGGTCGAGACCGCCCTTGGCCTGCTGGTGGCGATTCCCGCTGTGTGGTTTTACAACTACCTGACCGGCCGTCTCGACTACTTCAACGTCGAGATGGACAACTCGTCCTCGGAGCTGGTGGACTACTTCATCAAGAAGACCGCGTAAATCGGGGCGACACCGGGCCGGCGATGCGTCGCCGGCCCGATTTCCATTGTGGGAGTAACGCGCCATGGCAATGCAACTGGGCGGCAAGGGCGGCGTCAAGTCCGACATCAACGTCACGCCGCTTGTCGACGTCATGCTGGTTCTGCTGATCATCATGATGATCATCGCGCCGATGCTCCAGAAGGGCGTCGACGTGAAACTGCCGACGGCGATCAACACGCAGGACAAGCCGGAGACGCAGGAACAGACCGTCGTGGCAGTCAGCGCTGACGGACGCATGCACCTGAACCAGGTTTCCGTGCCGGACGCGGACATGCCGGGGCGTCTCAACGAGGCGCTCGAATCGAAGAAGGAAAAGATCGTCTACCTGAAGGCGGACCAGGACGCGCCGTATGGCCGCGTGATGGCGGCCTTCGACGCCCTGCGCAAGGCCAACGTCGAGAACATCGGGCTGATCGCCGAGCGCAAGACGCAGCAGGGGGCACCGGCCCAGGGAGGCAAGTAATGGCCGCCCACGCCCACCATGGTGCAGAGACCGTCGTCAGGGGAGAGGCGCCGAAAGTCAGCGCCGACATGAACGTCACACCCCTCATTGACGTGCTGCTCGTGCTGCTCGTCATCTTCATGGCCGCGCTCCCGTTGACACAAAAGGGCGTGGACATCAATCTCCCGGCGGAAACGTCAGCCGCGCCGCCGGAAGAATCGGTAAGCCAGATCGTGCTCGAGTTCACCGCCGACCGCCGCATCAGCATCAACAAGCAGGATGTGGTGCTGACCGACCTCGAAAGCCGGCTGCGCACCGTCTTCGAGCAGCGCAAAGACAAGACGATGTTCATCGCCGGTGCGCCGTCGTTGCGTTACGGCGAGATCGTCGACGTCATCGACGCGGCCAAGGGCGCCGGCGTTGAGAAGGTCGGCATCGTCACCGAAGGTATGCGGGCCGAAGCCCAGGGAGGCGGCGGGCAGGGCGGCGGCGCACAGGGAGGCGGCGCGGCCCCCCCGGGTAACTAGGCAACGCCGACGACTGCCAGTTGGATGGCCACTCCGCGGCTTCGCGGGTGGCCCTTTTTGCGTACGCGCCGCTCACCGCCCCCCGCATTGCGCTGCCGAACGCCCGCGCTGTTATGCTGCACGCTCACGCGTTGCGTGGGCACCATCAGACACTGCCATCACCTTCACGCAATGTCCGGCGGGGGAACGCCGATTCCGTCTCGGAGATTTTCGACCATGAGTACCTGTCCCCAGTGCGGCGCGACGTACCCGCCGCAGGTATCGATCTGTGCCGTCGACGGGATGGTGCTCGCCCACGAGCCCACGACGGATCCGAGCGTCGGCAGCGTGATGGCCGGGAAATATCGCATCGACGGCGTGATCGGCCGTGGCGGCATGGGAGCGGTCTACCGGGCGACCCACGTCATGTTGAACAAGACCGTGGCCGTCAAGACGATCAAGCCTGACCTGATCGGCTCCCCGGAGATGGCGCACCGTTTCCAGCGCGAGGCACGGGCGGCCACCAGCCTCGAGCACCCGAACATCGTGGCTGTCTACGACCTCGGACAGGCCGAGGACGGCGCGCTCTACATCGCCATGGAGTTCGTGAACGGGCTCAACCTGAAGGATGCCATCCGCGGATCGGGGCCGATGCCAGCCGCACGAATCGCTCGGCTTCTCACACAGGTGGCCAGTGCGCTGGCGCGCGCCCATCGGAGTCAGATCGTGCACCGGGACCTCAAGCCTCAGAACCTGATGATCGCCGTCGATGCGAGCGGCCAGGAGCACATCAAGCTGCTCGATTTCGGCATCGCCAAATCGCTCCAGGAAGGCACGACGACGCAGTTGACGGCCTCCGGCTACTCGCTGGGCACTCCGCACTACATGGCGCCCGAGCAGGCCGTCGGAGAGGAGGTGGACGGCCGTGCGGACATCTACGCCCTCGGCGTGATTCTGTACGAGATGCTGGTCGGCGATGTTCCGTTCAATGCGGCGTCTGCTCCAGCCATTCTGGTCATGCACTTGAAAGACGCACCGGAGCCGCCGTCGAGGCGCAGGCCGGATCTGGCGATACCGCCCGCGCTCGAAGTCATCGCGCTCCGCTGTCTCGAAAAGGACCCCGCCCACCGCTTCCAGACCGCGGAGGAATTCAGTGAGGCCCTCGAGCGCGCCGTGCCGGCGGGTACCGCCGTCGCTCTCGGGCCAGCGCCGGACGCGGCGACCGCCCTCGCGCTACTCCCTCCTCTGCCTGAGAACACGGCGCCGCCTCTTGCCGTACCGGCGGAGACGTCTTCGGTCGCTGTTCCGCCGCCGCTTCCATCGCAACGACCGGCGAGCCGTCCCACAATCAAGGCGCCTGAAGCCGCCGTGCTACCCGCCGCGGTTCCGTCTTCGCCTGGCAGGAAAGGACTTCTGGTCGCCGCGCTCCTTGCCCTCGCCGCGCTGTTCTTCGTGGCCGTCGCGCTCGGCGGCTACGGCGCGTACCGCGTGTGGACGTCACGCTCGCGCGGGATCACAGCCGAGACCATTTCGAGTGATCCGGCCGCGAGGTCTGTGCCCTCGATGGCGCCCGACACCGCTCCGCCGCCGGCCACACCATCGGCGGCATCGCCCGCGACTGTGGGATTCGGGTGCGGGAGGGGCCGCAGCATCTCCCGCACAGCCCCAGCCAGTAGCGACTGCGGGAGGCTCACCGGCTGCGAACGCCATCGCGGGGGGACCTGCAGGAACAGAGAAGAGCGGCGGCTCCGCGCCCGCGGCGCGGGGTTCGGCAGCAGCACCCGTCGCCGAAGGCGGAGAGGTTGGTGCGGTTGCCCCTGCATCGGCGGCCGCGGCAGCGTCGCCATCGCCCGCGCTACCGAAGCAACCCCCGATCTATTTCGAATGCACCGGCGCCGCGGACGTGTGTGGTGCGCTGACGACAGCCTTCGAGCAGGCCCTCGAACGCGAAGGGCTGCCCCGTGCGGCACGTCCGGACGGCGCCGAGATCCTGGTCAACGCGAGCGCCACGCTCCTCGACACCCACCAGGACCAGCAGTACGGCACCAGTTTCGTCGTGCAGACATTCAGTCTCGAACTGCGGGCGGAAGCGGCTCGTGACGGGTCGGCTGTGAGCATGCCCGCCGCCACGACGTTCAGCTTCGATCGACGCTTCGGCGGCGAACGTGCGGCCGAGCAAGGGAGGCTGATGGCCGGCGCAGCCCTCGAGCGGATTCAGACATTCTGGACAAAGCGGGTCGGCGGATAGTATCAGCTGCACGGATGCGCCGCCCACGCGGGCGGCGCTCGCGGTGCACAGACCTACTTGCGGACGATGCTCTTGGGCTTCGCGGTACCTGTGAACGTCACGATCGCGAACTTGTCCTGCACTTCGACGACTTCCGCCGTGCCGGTCGGCTGTTCGGTGGAGCCGAGTTTCGCACCCGTGTCAGGGTCGACCAGGTCCTCGCCGGGGTCGATCACCTTCAACGTGTCGCCGACTTTGAGGCCCGCTGCGGCACCCACGCTGACCCACGCCCGCGTGCCATCCACCTTGATGACCTTGCCCTCGACGCTGCCGCCGCCCGCAGCCGTGTTGATCCGATCGAGATAGCCGCCGGTCAGCAGTTTCTCCACCACCGCAGTCGACGCCTTCTCGAGCGCCTCGCTGGCGAGGCCCCACTCTGCTTCGCGGCTCAAGCTCGTGCCCTTGAAGAACCCGCCGCCCTTCTTGGCCGTGCCCTCGGCCGAAATCGACAGCACACGTTCTGCGGTAGTGGTGTCGATGAACCGCATGTTGATGGCCGCGTCGGCCGTCACCACGTTGCCCCCGATGCCACCGAATTTCGAGACCGCCGCGCCCGTCTTGTTGACCGCGACTTTGTCGACGCCGCCCGTGACGATGTACTTCACGCCGAGGAGACGACCCACTTTGGCGGCCGATTGTGGATCCACCGCGCCCGATGTGGCGAGCCCCTGCTCCTTCATGACGAGGGCGAGCTTCTCGCGCTCGATCACCGAAAACCGTTTTGCCAGCTCGCCGTTCTCCGAAAAGGCGGTGTCAATCTGGTTGCGCGCGGCCGGGCCGAGCTGGTCGTAGAACCACCAGGTGCGCTCGGCGTTGTTGTCGAAGTCCATCAAGGCGACCTTGATCTTTCCTTGCGCCTCTGTCCCAACCGGCGCGAGCACTGTCGCCAGGACCAGAGCCGCACTGGCGGCGCGGGCGGACCACTTCCTCATCTGTACTCCTCCTGAACCTCCCGGGCCCGGTTCCTGTCTCGAACGGTGTGCGTTGGTAAAAACAGCTGGCGTGGCCCGAATTATCCGGAGCGTCGTGGCTGGTTGTCAACGTGGGCGCCGGGTTCCACCGGCCGGAACTGAAGTTCCGGCCCCAGACCAGGCAGTGTCGATGTGAAGGCGGGACTAAGCCCGATAATGGCGACGTCATTCCCCCCTTCGATCACGCGCTCCGCGAAATCAGCGCGCGAAGGCGGGGCAGAGCCTTGCCGGTGAAACACGAAGGGCCGCCCGGTGGTGGGCGGCCCTTGATGATGTGGCGTCGTGGAGGTGCGCTTAGTTGCCTGCCCCCGTGCCGGCTCCAGCCCCGGCGCTCTTCGCCTTCTGCAGGGCCTTGGCCTTGTCGCGGAGCTGGTCGGCCTCCTTCAGGTACTGCTCCTGTCGGCCGCGATCCTTCTCCAGGTTGGCCGCGAGCCGCAGCAGCAGGCCCTTGTAGACGATCGCCTCCATGTAGTCGCCCTTGATCTTGAGGGCGCGGTCGGAGGCCTCGATGCCCTTCTGCACGTACTCGCGCTTTTCGGGCTCCTTCAGGCGGAAGTCCCGGAACGCCTTGTCCCAGTAGTAGGTGGAAATCGTGTAATAGGACTCCGGGTTGTTCGGTTCCCGGGAGGCCCTCTGCTCGAGCGATTCGATCGTCTTATCGAACTGCCCCTGCCGATTGTAGAACCCGGCCATCTGCATGTAGACCGTCGGATCGTTCGGCCGGGCGTCGCGCGCCTTGACGAGCGTCGCCTCGGCTTCCTCGTACTTGCCGGCGTCTTCGTAGATCTTCGACAGAGCGAAATAGTTGGTCGGCTCGTTCGGCTCCATCTCGATCATCCGCTCGACCACGGGCTCAGCCTGGCTGGGGTCTTCCAGCTTGTCGCGGTACGCCGCCACCAGGTATTCCAGGGACAGCTTCTTGAGCTTCGGGTCGGTCGACTTCTCGGCAGCCGCTTTGTATCCTTCGATGGCCTTGGTCAGCATCTGGTCGTTCGCCGCCTCGCCCTTCTTGGCCGGCTTGTAGAGATTGTCGTAGCTGTTTGCCACGTAGAAGTACGCCTGCGTGAGCGATGGGTCGAGGCTGATCGCCTCCTCGTACTTGGGAATGGCCTTCCGGTAGTCATTTGCGCCGTACGCGGCGTTCGCGTCCTTCAGCGCCATTTTCGCTTTCAGGCCCGAGAACTGGCTACAGCCCAGAAGCGCCGTGACCGCCAGGCCTGTCGCGCCAGCCCTTACAGCTCGGCTCAATCGCGTGCGCATCAGTGCCCCCTTGTACCTCTCGTGAATCCGTCAAAAGGACCGGCCGGTGAGATGCACCGGCGACGTGGCGGCGGGTCGGCGCATGTCGCGCCCTCGCCAGAGCCGCGCCAGTATAGTGAACGCTAAAAACTCAAGTCAAGCAACCCACACGCCGTTTTTCCCGAGCTCCGCCCGCTGTTCTATGATGAGACAAGTTCCATCGCCACACAGGGTTTAGACACCGCAGCCCATGATTCGCTTCGAGGATCTCCTCGAGAAGGTTCGCTCGTACAGCCCGGATGCCGATCTCGAGCTGCTGCGCGGGGCGTACGTCTTCTCCGCCTTCGAGCACAAGGGGCAGGTCCGCCATTCCGGTGAGCCGTACATGGTTCATCCGCTCGAGGTGGCCGATTTCCTGGCCGACCTGAAGCTCGACGTTGTCGCGATTGCCGCAGGACTCCTCCACGACGTGGTCGAGGACACGCTGACCACCATCGACGTCATCGCCGAGCGATTCGGGCCGGAGGTGGCCCACGTCGTCGAGGGCGTCACCAAGATTGGCGCCATCCCGTTCCAGTCCAGCGAGCAGCGGCAGGCCGAAAACTTCCGGAAGATGCTGCTGGCGATGGTGGATGACATCCGCGTCATCCTCGTGAAGCTCGCCGATCGCGTCCACAACATGCGGACGCTGCACCACCTGCCGGAAGAGCGGCGCGTGAAGATTGCCCAGGAGACGCTCGACATCTACGCGCCCATCGCGAACCGGCTCGGGATGAGCAAGGTCAAGAACGAGCTGGAGGAGCTGTCGTTCAAGTACCTCGAGCCCAAGTACTACGAGTCCTTGCGCACGCGCGTGGAAGCGCGCCGAAAGACGACCGAGGCCACGCTCGAGGAGCTCAAGCGTACGCTCGCGACGAAGCTCGAGGACGCGCAGGTGCCGATCGTGCGGATCGAAGCCCGCACGAAACGCCTGTACAGCATCGCCCAGAAGCTCAAGAAGCAGAAGATCGAGCTCGAGCAGGTTTACGACTTCGCCGCCCTTCGCGTCCTCACGACTTCTGTGCGCGACTGCTACGCGGTGCTTGGCATCATCCACAACCTGTGGTCGCCGATTCCCGGCCGCATCAAGGACTTCATCGCCATGGCGCGGCCGAACGGCTACCAGTCGCTGCACACGTCGGTGATCAGCGATCAAGGCACGCCGTTCGAGGTGCAGATCCGCACGCTGGAGATGCACAACCAGGCGGAGGAGGGGATCGCCGCGCACTGGAAATACAAGGAGGGCCGCGTCGGCGATGAGCGGGACGAGCGGTATTTCCAGTGGATGCGGCAACTCCTCGAATGGCAGCAGGAGGTCCGCGACGCGCAGGAGTTCATCCAGGATCTGAAGCTGGATCTCTACCCCGAGGAGGTCTACACGTTCACCCCCAAGGGGGAGGTCAAGGCGCTCCCCCGCGGCGCCACGCCCGTCGACTTCGCGTACGCCATCCACACGGATGTGGGCCACCGCTGCGTCAGCGCCCGCGTGAACGGAAAGATGGTGCCGCTCCGCTCCCGTCTGAAGAACGGCGACATCGTCGAGATCATCACGCAGGCGACCCACACGCCCAGCCGCGACTGGCTGAGTTTCGTGGTTACCGCGCGCGCACGGAACAAAATCCGGCATTTCGTCCAGGCGGAGGAGAAGGCCCGCAGCATAGAGCTGGGGCGCCGCATCTTCGAGAAGGAGGCACGTCGGTTCGGCCTGAACATGAAGACGCTGCTCGAGAGCGAGGCGATGGTGAAGGTCGCCGAGGAGTACGGCGGCGGAAGAACGGAGGAACTCCTCGCCTCCATCGGGTATGGGAAGCTCGCCGCACGTCTGGTGCTCAGCAAGCTCGTCCCGCAGGATCAGCTGCAGGAACGTCCCCCCGAAGGAAAGGTCGTCTCGGCTGTCCGGCGAGTGCTCGGCAGCGGTGAAGACCGCATCAAGGTGAGCGGCGTCGACGGCCTGATGGTATTCAGGGCCCGGTGCTGCAACCCGATTCGGGGCGAGAAGATCGTCGGCTACATCAGTCGCGGCAAGGGTGTGTCGGTCCACTCCGCCCGCTGTCCGAACGTGATCAATCTTCACTACGATCCCGAGCGCCGGATCGACGTCGAGTGGGACACCGCCGTCGACGTGTCGCGCTACACGGTGCGACTGACCATGCAGGTGGAGGATCGGAAGGGGATCCTGGCGGACGTCAGCTCGAAGGTCGCCGACATCAACACCAATATCACCAGCGTCGAGGCCACCACGGACGCCGACCATCGCGGGCGCATCGACATGACAGTCGAAATCCACGACCTGAAGCACCTCGAGAAAGTCATGAAGTCGCTGCGGGCAATCGCCGGCGTCCTAGACGTCGAACGTGCCGTCAGGTGAGGAAGTGGGCCGAAGCGAATAGGTGCCTGCAGTGAAGGACCAGGGCCGAAGGGCCTGCAGTGTAGGACCGGGGCCGAAGCGCCCCGATCGAGATCATCCCCGCGGGAGATGGGCGATGACCTCGATCTCGACGCGCGCGTCGCGGGGCAACCTGGCCGCCTGGATGGTGGACCGGGCAGGGGCCGGCGACGCGAACACGGTCGCGTAGACCTCGTTCATGGCCGTGAAGTCGTTCATGTCCGCGAGGTAGACGGTCGTCTTCACCACAGAATCGAAGCCGGCGCCCGCAGCCGCCAGGACGTGCTCGAGATTGGCGAAGACCTGCCGTGTCTGGCTCCGGACATCGCCGTCGACCATCTGCCCCGTGCGAGGGTCCAGCGGGATCTGGCCGGAGCAGAACAGCCAGCCATCCACCACGACCGCCTGGGAGTACGGACCGATAGCCTTCGGCGCCGCGTCCGTGGTGACCACGTCACGCATGGGAGCGCTATGCGGCCTTCACGACCTTGTTGGACCGCAGACACCGCGTGCAGACGCGGAGCCTGCGAACGCCGCCGTTCACCAGCGCCCGAACCGTCTGCAGGTTGGGCTCGAACCGGCGGGGCCGGACGTTGTGGGCGTGACTGATCGTCCGGCCGACGACCGGTCCCTTGTCGCAGATTTCGCAGCGCTTTGCCATGGGGTCTTCCTGGGATCCTGCGCCGGGTGCGATCACTGGCCGGTTGCCGTGAGCGGGCGCAAACGCCGGATTATAGCAGGTCTTCTCAGTCCGGCGGAAGGATGAGCCCGGCGTGCGCAGCCGGTGCCTGGACATCCGGCCGGCTCGCCTCCGCTCCGGCTGGCGGACCGAGCACCCGCCCCGCCAGCTCCAGATACGCGGTGCGGGTGGCGCCCGGCAGTGCCGCGACGGCCCGTACGCCGCGCTCGATGGCTCGAAGCGCGTGCGGCGCCTCGCGCTCGACGAGGCGCTCACGCCCCTCGCGGCTGATGTCCGCCAGTGCGGCCTGCAGCCCGGACACGAGTCGCTGGGCCGGCAGCGATTGGGTCTGGTGCTCGTATATCACGCCCCGCGCGCTCGTCTCGTACGTCGCGGCCAGGGCACTCGCCGCGTCAGCCACGTCGGTGTCGAGTAGAGGGCGGAGCGGGTCGTCTGCCTGCCGGCGAGTGACGCTGAGCAGGAGGAAGAACAGCTGCTGCTGCCGTTCGGTGAGATCCCGAAGGGCAGGAGCGATGACGGCCACATCGAGTTCGCGCTGTCGCTGCTCGACTGCGGCGGGATGCGCGCGTGCCATCTGCAGGTAACCACAAGTCGAAGGACACCGGATCTCGACGAGCCGCTTGGTCCCGCAGCAGATTGCGCAAATCTCCTGGCCCACGCCCGGGCACGCACGCCTCGCCTTACGGGCGCCACACAGGGGACACATCATCTCGGTCCCGAGCTTCGCATAGCGTACAGGGGCCGTCAATCGGTTGGCGCCGGGTGGCGCCGTGCCGTCAGAGGCCTCCACGCCTCGACCTTGGCAGCAGGTCGTGGGCGTGCAGTGGCGCGCCATGATAGAACCTTTCATCACGCAAAGCGCGGCGGGAACGGCAGTTGCAGCACACCTGATCGGGTTGGGCGGGTGCGATGCCCGGTGGAGACGGTATGGCAGAACAGCTGGTCCACGACGAAACGCCCATGGAGTACTTCAAGCAGCTGGTTGAGGGCGCGCTCGCACACCAGCGAGTCCAGTCCTCCGAGCACACGACGTTCTACGTCGTGAACCTGCTCGCCGCGTTCGTCTGCCCGCAGCGGGAGACCGCTGATGCCTTGCAGGAGCCGCTCGCCCTACGGCTCGCCCGCGCGCTGCAGACGGGCGGCGTTCAGCAGCGCGAGGGGCTGCGCCAGGTCGGCGACGTTTCCCTCTTCCTTGCCGGATTCTTTTCCGACAGCCTCGCCCGCAAGCTTGTCGACGTCGACTACTACGTGACGCTGGGCGGCTACGCCTACGGGCACCTCAGTCGCCGGGAGGATGACGGCTGCGCTCCGATCTTCTCGGAACTCGCGGAAAAGTTCACGCGGTTCGTTGATGTGCTGTCTGAGGTGAGCGACCGCAGCGCAAGGAACTCCAGCACGGATCTTCTGCGGCTGTACGAAAAGTGGCTCCGGACACGCAGTCCGCGGAATGGCGATTTGCTGCTGGAGCGCGGCATCGTCCCGAACAGTTCGCTGACCACCCGATTCCTTCACTGAGGCTCCCGCGGACGAGGCCACCGGCGCCGGCACCGCGGTGCGGAGATCCTGATCCGACGGGTAGTCGTCCACACCGCCCGCGTCTGCTCGGACGCCGTGGTGCGGCTGCCAATCCCGAAGCCCCGACGACCGGCGGACGCTGCCCCTATCTTTCGGAGGCCCCGGAAGAACACTCGAACCGAATGCGACGGCTGGGCGTCTAATGCTGTAAAACCGGGAAGGCAGAGCCGGTTGCAGGGCGGATGTCGCCCGTAAACTGCTGGGGGACAACGGGATGATGAGATGGACCGGTGGCAAAACGGTGACCTGATGTGAGGACAGTCCTCACACCGCCCGTCCTCTCCAGAGTCCTCCAGTCCTTTTCATTCTCGCCAGCCGCTGCGGTTTCGAGTAGAATCCGCGGATCAATCTCCAGGCAGGTTTATTGCAGGGAGCACGCACATCATATCGGCAGGCCCCGCAGGCCAATGCCAAAAGGAGTACGGCGTCATGAAGCGCAAGAAGGCGGAACCGGCAGACGTGCAGAGAACCCGCTATGCGGACTTGAAACAGATCCTCGAAGACCGTCGCCGGGAGATCGTCAGCGAGGTCCAGGGGCGAATCCGTGACGTGCGGGCCGAAGGCGGCACGTCGAAGGTGAACGACGTGTTCGATGCGGGTGAGAGCTCGGAAGCCGATATCCAGGAAGATATCGAGTTCGCGTTGATCCAGATGAAGGCCGAGACCCTGCAGAAGATCAATGAGGCGCTGTCCCGCCTGGAAGACGGCAAGTACGGCTTCTGCTTCGAGTGTGGAGACGAGATTGCCGAGCAGCGGCTTCGCGCGCTGCCCTTCGCGGTCCGCTGCAAGGATTGCGAGGAGGCCCGCGAGGTGGCCGAGCAGCGTGAGCGGTCGTCGCAGCGCCGCGGCTCATCCTCGTTGTTCTACGACATGTCCAGTTAGTTTGCGCGCACCGACGAAGCAGGCTCCGCCGGTGGGTGGGGCCTGTGCCTCCCCCACCGGCTGTTTCCCCGGACCCCCACGACTGGTCCGCTAAGGAGGATCGCTCCATGGGCGATCAGGACGAGACCCCGATTCTCGAAGAGGTCTCGGGCGAACGGCCGCCCTCGATACCGCCTGAGCTCCCGCTGTTGCCGCTGCGCGACACGGTGCTGTTCCCCAACTCGTTCATGCCGCTGGCGGTTGCGCGCGAGAGCTCCGTGCGGCTGATCGACGAGGCCATCAATGCAAGCAAGGTCATCGGTGTGTTCACCCAGCGCGACGCCGCGCTCGACGAACCGCACAAGGAGGACCTGTACCCGATTGGCACGGCCACGCACATCCACAAGATGTTCCGGCTCCCGGACGGCAGTCTGCGCCTGATTGTCCAGGGGCTCGCCCGCATCCGCCTCGACGACATCGTGGCCGTGCGCCCGTACCTCCGCGCCCAGGTGAGCGCTACGCCAGACGAGCTGAGCGACGATGACCGTCTGGAGATCGATGCGCTGCAGCGCAACATCAAGAGCAACTTCCAGAAGGTCGTCTCGCTGTCGCCGCTGCTCTCTGACGACCTTCAGACCCTGGCGCTCAACATCACGGAGCCGGGACGTCTGGCCGACTTCATCGCGTCAAGCCTGAGCACCATCGCCACGCCGGTGAAGCAGGAGGTGCTGGAAACGCTCGACGTCCGCGCCCGCATGGATACGCTGAACCGGATCCTGATCAAGGAGCTCGAGGTCCTGGAGCTCGGGTCCAAGATTCAGTCTCAGGTGCAATCGGAGGTCGGCAAGAACCAGCGCGAGTACTTCCTGCGCGAGCAGATGAAGGCGATCCAGAAGGAGCTCGGCGAGGGCGACGACCAGACGAAGGAGATCGATGAGCTCCGGGAGAAGATCGAAGCCGCGCAGATGCCTGAGCTCGTGCTGAAAGAGGCGCTTCGTGAGCTCGAGCGGCTGGCGCGCATGCCCGTCGCCGCTGCCGAATACACCGTCTCACGCACCTACATCGACTGGCTGGTCGCACTGCCTTGGGAAAAGCGCACGGAAGAGACGATCGATCTCGCGCGGACCAAACGGATCCTGGACGACGAACATTCCGGACTGGAGAAGGCGAAGGACCGGATCCTCGAGTACCTCGCCGTCCGGAAGCTCAATCCCGACGTGAAGGGACCGATCCTCTGTTTCGTCGGCCCCCCCGGCGTGGGGAAGACCTCGCTGGCGAAATCGATCGCGACGTCGCTCGACCGGAAGTTCGTCCGCGTGTCGCTTGGCGGCATGCGGGATGAGGCCGAAATTCGCGGGCATCGCCGGACCTACATCGGTGCCCTGCCGGGGCAGGTCATCCAGGGGCTGCGGCGCGCCGAGTCGAAAAATCCGGTGTTCATCCTGGATGAGATCGACAAACTGGGCTCCGACTTTCGCGGCGACCCGAGCTCGGCGCTGCTCGAGGTGCTGGACCCGGAGCAGAACGACACGTTCCGCGATCACTACCTCGACGTCCCGTTCGACCTGGCGGAGGTTCTCTTTATCACGACCGCGAATGTCCTGGATCCCGTGCCGCCTGCCCTGCGCGATCGCATGGAGGTGCTCGAGCTCCCCGGATACACGGAAGAGGAGAAGCTGAAGATTGCGTGCGAGCACCTCGTCGAGAAGCAGGTCGCGAACCACGGCCTGACGGGTGAGCAGCTGACGTTTTCAGACGCGGCGCTCCGGTGCATGATCCGCGGGTACACGCGCGAGGCGGGCGTCAGGAATCTCGAACGCGAGATCGGCTCGATCTGCCGGAAAGCCGCGCGCCGGCGGGCAGAAGGCGATGAAACAGCCCTTGCCGTCACGCCGGACGTCGTCGTGGCGATGCTCGGTGCGCCGCGCTTTCTGGACGAAGAGATGGAGGAGCGCACGAAGCACCCTGGCGTGGCTATCGGTCTCGCCTGGACACCGGCCGGGGGCGAGGTGCTGTTCATCGAAGCGTCGCGGATGGCAGGAACCGGAACGCTGACCCTGACTGGCTCGCTCGGCGACGTGATGAAGGAGTCCGCGCGGACCGCGCTCTCCTGGTTCCGCGCGCATGCCGGTGAGTACGGCGTCGATGCGGACTTCTACAGGAACGCCGAGGTCCACTTCCATGTGCCCTCGGGCGCCATCCCGAAAGACGGCCCGTCGGCAGGTGTCACGATGGTGACGGCGCTCGTGTCGGAGTTGACCCGCCGCCCGGTGCGGGGCGACATCGCGATGACCGGGGAAATCACGCTGTCCGGCCGCGTGCTCCCGGTAGGTGGCATCAAGGAGAAGGTGCTGGCCGCACGGCGGGCGGGCGTACGGGAGGTGATTCTTCCACGGCAGAACGAGAAGAACGTAATGGAGGACCTGAATGACGAGCTCAGGGCCGACATCACGATTCACCTCGTGTCGGAGATCACCGAGGTGCTCCTCCTGGCGCTCTCTCCTGCGCCGCCTTCGACCGACCGCCCCCGCGAGCACAGCATCCAGGGGACACTGCAGTAAGGGCTAAAGGGCTAAGGGCTTAAGGGCTAAGGGCTAAAGGGCCAAGGGCTAAGGGCGAACGGCTAAGGCTGAGCGGGCGTGAACAAGGCTGCGTCCGGCTGTCAACTTTCCTTTAGCCCTTAGCCCTTCAGCCCTTGGCCCTTCAGCCCTTAGCCTTCGCTACATGCAGCGCCAGCACGGCTGCCGTCTTCAGGTCCTTGATCTCGCCGCTCCGGACCATCTCCCGAACCTGTTCCAGCGTGAATACCTGCGCCTCGATCTCCTCGTCCTCGTCCTGGTGCGCTTGCCGCGTCACCGGCACCTGGGCTGCGCAGGTCCGTCAGGCGGAAGAACGTCATGTACTCGGTGCAGTAGCCGGGCAGCGGCCATGCCTCACCGAGACGCTCGGCCCTGCCTGCAATCATCCCCAGCTCCTCGTGGCACTCACGCCTGGCCGCCGTCTCGGCGTCCTCGCCGGGATCG
This sequence comes from Vicinamibacteria bacterium, assembly GCA_963763095.1. Classification (GTDB taxonomy): domain Bacteria; phylum Acidobacteriota; class Vicinamibacteria; order Vicinamibacterales; family JAENWD01; genus CAVUCH01. The sequence continues at coordinate 91,979 of CAVXNR010000006.1, read as the reverse complement.
ATGCTGCCCGCGGGCAATTCCCACAGCACGCCGCCGGCCGGATGCCGGTACTGCCGCACCAGGAGCACAGCGTCATCGGACGGCATGGCTGCAATCGCGACCGACCCCGCGTGGCGGACGATCTCGACCTGCGAGTCGCGGTCACGGCCGGGCAGACGCACGCGCTCCACGACAGCCTGGAAGATCTTGCCGTCGTAGGCGACGTGGGAGTGGAGGACGTGGGGTTTCTCAGGCATGTTCGCGAAGGCTCCAGGCTCCAGGCTCCAGGCGCCAGGCTCCGGGCTCCAGGCTCCAGGCGCCAGGCTCCAGGCGGGAAACGCCCGCCTATCCGTCGCCCGCGGCCTCCTGTAGTTGCACAATCTCGTCCAACACCGTCTGCAGATCGCGTGGCAGCGCGGCGGTGAATTCGAGGCGGCGCCCGTCGATCGGGATGCGTGAACGCAAGGCGTGCGGCGTGCAGGAATGGCCGTTCCAGCCGGAGAATGGGCCGGAGATCGGCTGGCATACGCCGGCGGGATCCGCCATAGAGCGCATCGCCGACGATCGGGTGGCCGATCCCGCTCAGGTGCACGCGGATCTGGTGGGTGCGTCCGGTGTGGATCGCGATCTGCGTGAGGGTGACGCCTTTCAGGTGCTGGACGCGCGTGATCCGCGTCACGGCCGTGCGAGCCCGCCTCGAGCGCGCCGACATTTTCTGGCGGTTTACAGGGTCACGTCCGATCGGCGCTTCGATGCGGCGTCCCGCCTGCACGACGCCCCAGACCAGGGCGAGGTATTCCTTCTCGACCTCCCGATCGTGGAACTGCCTGGCGAGCGACTCGTGGGCCCGATCGTGCTTTCGCCACGACGATCAGTCCTGACGTGCCGCGATCGAGCCTGTGCACGATGCCGGGCCGCAGCTCGCCGCCAATCCCGCTGAGATCGTCGACGTGGTGCAGCAGCGCGTTCACGAGCGTGCCGCTGGCGTGTCCGGCGGCGGGGTGCACGACCATTCCCGCGGCCTTGTTCACCACGATCAGGTGCGGATCCTCATAGGCGATGTCGAGCGGGATGTCCTCGGCGGCAGGTTCCGCGACGGTTGGCGCGGGGACGTCCACGATGACCGTGTCGCCCGTCCGCACGCTCGCGTTGGCGCGCACCGGGCGCGGGCCCACCTGCACCAGGCCCGTCCTTGATCAATCGCTGGATCTGCGAGCGCGAGTGTCCTGGCAGCACTGTGGCGAGGAATCGGTCGAGCCGCTCGCCTGCGTGCTCATCGGTCACAGCGAGCTCCACGCGTCCCATCGCCGTCAGGACGCGCGCCTGGCCGGCTTTCGCGCCACGTCGGGGGATGTCTCCGGCCTGCGCGACAACCACACCAGCATCACCACGCTCAGGGGCACGAGCACGATGGAGATGAACTGCGATGTAGAGACAGCGCCGAACACCAGCCCGCGTTCATCTCCCCGGTAGAACTCGATGATGAACCGGGAGACCGCGTACATGAGCATATAGAGCCAGAACGTACGCCCCGGGTAGGCGCGGCCCTTCTTCTCTGTCGCGAGCAGCACGAGCAGGATCAGCGCCTCGGCCGCACTCTCATAGATCTGCGTGGGATGGAGCGGCACGTTGAGCGGCGTCCCCACGTTCGCCGCAGCGAGGGGGTTCGTGAACGTCACCGCCCAGGGCACGGTGGTTGGCTTTCCGTAGCAGCAGCCCGCGGCGAGGCATCCGAAACGGCCGACGGCATGGCCGAGGGCGATCCCAGGTGCGAAGACGTCACACGTCTGCCACAGCGGCAGGCGATGTTTTCGCATGAACCAGAAGGCCACCGCAACGGCGAGGATCAACCCGCCATAGAACACGCCGCCGGAGCGCGCGAGCGAGAGCAGTTCCGCCGGGTCCCTGCGGAACTGATCGAAGTCGACGATCAGTAGCAGCAGCTTCGCGCCGACGAGCGCGCTGATGATGATATAGATGCCGAGGTCGAGCATCCGCGTCGCGTCCAGCCCTCGCGCCCGCGCGCGGCTCATGGCGAGTTTCAGCCCGAGCAGGTATGCCGCCGCCAGCAGCACGCCGTAGGTGTAGACGGTGACGGGGCCCAGGGAAAAGAGCTCAGGAAACACTGGACGACTCGCTCTCGTGTGCCGTGTCGGACGATGACCCCGCGTGCGCCGGCCGCAGCAGGTCGAGGATGATGATGCCGACGCCAACCGAGATCGCCGCGTCGGCCACGTTGAACGCCCAGAAGTGCCAGTCGCCCCAATAGACGTCCACGAAATCTACGACGTATCCCTGCCGCACCCGGTCGATCAGGTTCCCGGCCGCGCCCCCGAGGATCAGTGCCAGGCCGAGCCGCGCAAGCCAGTGCGCCGCAGGCAGTTGCCGGGCGTACCAGGACACACCGACGAGTGCCCCGAGTGCCACGACGGCAATGACGGCCGGCTTACCCGGAAAATCCGCGGTGTTCAGGAAGCCGAACGCGGCGCCTGTGTTCCGGACATGCGTGAGATCCAGCAACCCGCGGATCACGGGCAGGCTCTCGTGGAGACCCAGCTCCAGCACGACCAGCAGCTTCGTGATCTGGTCGGCGATCACGACCAGCGCGATCAGGGGCCATTCGAACCGCCGTTCGACGAGCACGCGGGGCAGCCGTCGTGTGCTCACGACGCGACGGGCTCGCCAAGCGCCTCGACGCAGCGGTCGCAGAGTCCCTCTCGTCCCGGTTCCGACGAGACGCGCGGCACGTATCGCCAGCAGCGATCGCACTTGCTGCCGGTAGCACGCTCCGCGACGAAGCGCGGCGGGCCGTCGTTGCCCTGCAGCACCGCGACCTCGGACACGATGAACAGCGTCGGCAGGTCCGGCGGCATACCGCTGCAGCCGTTGGTAGTCTTCGCCGGCGGCTTCGACCGTCAGTCGTGCGCCGAGCGAGGTGCCAATCACCTTTGCCTTGCGCTGGCGCTCGATCTCCACGTTCGCCTGGTCGCGTAGCAGGCGGAGCTCATGCCAGTCCTCCATCAGAGCAGGGTTGGCGAGTCCTTCGAGCATCGCCGCATCCGGAAACAGCGCCATGTGCACGGATGTCTCCCGTCCGCCAGGCAACACCTTCCAGAGCTGTTCGGCCGTCACCGGCAGCATCGGCGCCATCAGCCGGGCGAGCCCGTCGACGATCGTGTACATGGCCGTCTGCGCGGCGCGCCGGCTCGCGCGACCGCGCCGCGAGCGTGTACAGGCGGTCTTTCGAGACATCCACGTAGAAGGCGCTCAGGTCCACCGTCACCAGCGCGTTCAGCGTGTGGAAGATCACCGGGAAATCGTACGCGTCGTAGGCGCGGCGCATCTTCAAGGCGGCCTCCGCATACCTGGCCAGCGCGTAGCGATCGACCGCTTCGAGTGCGTCCGGCGGGACCGAGTCGGTAGCCGAATCGAAGTCGTACAGGTTGGCCACCAGGATGCGGCACGTGTTCCGGATTTTCCGGTACGCCTCGACCACCCGCGCCAGGATCTCCTTGCTGACGCGCAGCTCGTCTCGGTAGTCGGTCGAGGTGACCCACAGGCGCAGCACCTCCGCCCCGCTCTCCTCGATGATCTCCTGCGGCAGGATCACGTTGCCCACGGATTTCGACATCTTCCGTCCGTCGAGGTCGATGAGGAACCCGTGCGTCAGCACCTCGCGGAACGGCGGTCTTCCCCGTGTTGCGAGCCCGACGAGCAGCGAACTCTGGAACCAGCCGCGGTGCTGGTCACTCCCCTCCAGGTACAGGTCCGCCGGCCAGGTCAGTTCCGGGCGGAAGGGCAGCACGGCCTCATGGCTCGATCCCGAGTCGAACCACACGTCCAGGATGTCGCGCTCGCGCACGAACGACCCCGCGCCACACGCCGGACACGCCAGCCCCTCCGGCAGGAACTCCTCGATCGGCCGCTCGTACCACGCGTCTGCGCCGTACTGCTCGAACACCCCGGCCGCGCGCTCGATCAGCGCTGTGGTGAGCAGGGCTTCGCCACACGACGTGCAGTCGACAGCCGGGATGGGAACGCCCCAGGCACGCTGGCGCGAGATGCACCAGTCCGGCCGGTTCGCGACCATGCTCTGGATTCGCTCCCGCCCCCATGCCGGAACCCATGACACGTCCTCGGCGATCGCATGCAGCGCGGCATCGCGCAGGGTGCGCCGAGCGCCGTCCTCTCCGACCGACGGCTCTCCGTCCATGCGCACGAACCACTGCCAGGTCGCGAGGAAGATCACCGGGTTATGACAGCGCCAGCAATGCGGGTACTGGTGCGTGAACGAGTGGTGGTGCCACAGGCGTCCCCGATCGTTCAGCGCCTCGATCACAGCCGGGTTGGCCTCGAACACCTGCTCCCCCGCAAAGAGGCCCACCTCGTCGGTGAAGCGACCGTCGGGTCCGACCGGCGCGTAGATCTCGAGTCCGTACTTGCGGCCGGTGAGGAAGTCGTCCGCGCCATGACCGGGTGCGGTGTGCACGGCCCCGGTGCCCTGCTCGAGCGTCACGTAGTCACCCAGCACGGCGCAGCGAGTCGCGCTCGTACAAGGGATGGCGGAACACCAGGCCTTCGAGTTCCGCGCCCTTGAACCGCGCGATCGGTCGATCCAGGGGGCGGCCAACGGCGTCGGTGACGGCCGGTGCGAGCGCGGTCGCAATGATCACGACGCGGCCGTCGACCTCATACGCGCCGTACTCGAAATCGGGGTGAAAGGCGATGGCCAGGTTCGACGGAATGGTCCATGGCGTGGTCGTCCAGATCAGGACGGAGACCTTGCGCCCGGCGAGCGCAGGGATCCGCCCGCCGGCGTCCTCAGCGCTCGACGCGGCGAGCGCGAACTCGACGTAGATGGACGGCGACACGTGATCCGCGTACTCGACCTCGGCCTCCGCGAGGGCGGTACGGCAGTGGATGCACCAGTGGACCGGCTTTTTCCCCTTGTAGACCAGCGCGCGCTCGACGAACCGTCCCAGCGCACGCGCGATTGCCGCCTGGTACCGGTAGTTCATCGTCAGGTAGGGATGCTGCCAGTCGCCGAAGATCCCGAGCCGCTGAAACTCTTCCGTCATCACGCCGATGAAGCGCTCCGCGTAGGCGCGGCAGGCTCGTCGCACGTCGGCGAGCGTCATCTCCCGCTTTCTCGGCCCAAGCTCGCGATCGACCTTCAGCTCGATGGGCAAGCCATGGCAGTCGTATCCCGGGACGTACGGCGTGTCGAAGCCCGACATGCACCGCGACTTCACGACGAAGTCCTTGAGGATCTTGTTGAGCGCGGTGCCGAGGTGGATCTGGCCGTTCGCGTAGGGCGGACCGTCGTGCAGAACGAACCGGGGCCGACCCGCACGGGCCTCCCGGATGCGTTCATACAGATCGATGTCGTCCCACCACGCGATCATCTCCGGCTCGGCAGCCTGGAGATTGGCCTTCATCGGAAAGGTCGTGCGAGGCAGGTTCAGGGTGTCTTTCCAATCCGCCATATGAACTGTGGATTGTACTCCGCACCCCGTCGACGACGGATCAGAGGACGAGCGCCCGGGGATCCCGGGCGCTCGTCTGTCGAAGACTAGCGGCGCCTGGTGGCAGACGTCGGATCGGGCCGCACGTCGACCGTGAACTCGCCCTGGTTGTCGGTGATCTGATCGTCGTTCACGCCGAGGAACAGCCGTCCGTCCGCCGGCATCGGCAGCGTGGTCTGGTTGCCGATCGCAAAGACCGCCACCGGACCCACACGTCCGAGCAGCGCGCCCACGGGCACGTTGGCCATCGGTCCAGATGGGCGCTGTCCGCTGCTCGCCCCGACCGAGGTCGCCTTGTCGCTGGCGTTCGCGCTGAACTGCACCTGGCCGCTGGCATTGAACGTCACCCTGTCGCCGCGGCGCACCGTGATTCCGGTGTCGGTCCAGTGCTGGTTGGCAGGCACACGAATCTGTCCGCCGGTTGCCGGGAGGGTCGAAGAACCCAGCGCGGCCGGCGGGACCGGCGTAGCAGCGCGCGCGCCGCTCGGGCGCGCGAGGTAGATGCGCCGCACCTCGTTCGAGCGGAAGTCCCGGTTACCGGTGTCGGTGTGCACCGAGATGCGCTTTGGCTGCTCGCCGCCGATATCGTAGAGGTTGCCGCTAACGATCTGTCCATTGGAGAGCACAATCAGGTGCTTGCCAGCCTGAATCTGGTTGACCTCATTATCCGGGAAGCTGGTGCTCCCGCTGAAGTCGATGACGGCCACGTCTCCGGTCGAGAGCTGGCGGGCGGCCCCGCCGACCCGGACCTCGAATCCTGAACCGCCCATATCCACGAGCTGACCGGACACCTGCTCGCCCGACCGCAACATGAACATGGCCGACTGCTGAGCCAGAGCTGGCAACGTCAAAATCAAGGCGAGCGCCGTGCTCGCAGCCACTGCCAAAGAACGCCTCATTTGTATCCTCCTCCTGAAAAATCTGCCGAGCTGGCGACCGCGCCGATGACGTAGTCCCTCACTGCAAACGCGCGGCCACAGCTTATTACTGTCGTGGCGTGCAATGTCGCGGAAATTCTAATGTTTTTGCGGGAATTGACCTCCGGAGGGGACGCTTCTCCCTCATATAATCGACCCATGGCCACGCAGGTTCCCGCTCTCCCGTCGATGCTGCCAGTGCGTGAAGTGGTGCTCGATAACGGGCTCACCGTTCTCGTGCAGGAGATGCACACGGCACCGCTCGCATCGGTCTGGTGCTGGTACAAAGTCGGATCGAAAGACGAACGCCCCGGTCTGACCGGCGTCTCGCATTGGGTCGAGCACATGAACTTCAAAGGCACGACCAATATCCCGCGCGACCAGGTGAAAGGGATCATCGAGCAGTTCGGGGGCAGCTGGAACGGCTACACGTGGATCGATCAGACCACCTATCTCGAGACCGCCACGCGCGACGCGCTCGATCGCATGCTCTTCATCGAAGCCGAGCGGATGGCGAACGGCCTGTTCGATCCGGAGGAATGCGAATCGGAGCGCACGGTCATCATCGCGGAGCTGCAGGGGGGCGACAACGATCCCGAGCAGCTGCTCGATACCGAGGTTACCGCCGCCGCCTTCAAGGCGCACCCGTATCGGCATCCGACGATCGGGTGGCTGAGCGACCTCGAGACCATGACCCGCGACGATCTCTACGGCCACTATCGCGACTTCTATGTTCCTGGCAACGCGACGCTCGTGGTCGTTGGCGACGTCGAGACCGACGACGTGCTCCGCCGGGTAGAGGCGCACTTCGGCCGGATCCCCCGGGGCGCGTGCCTTCCCGCATTCGAACGCTCGAGCCCGCCCAGGTGGGGGAGCGCCGCGTCACCATCGAAAAGGAAGGCACGACGGCGTACCTGAAACTTGCGTACCACGCGCCGGAGGCGAAGCACCCCGATTTCTTCCCGATGCTCGTCCTCGACGCCGTGCTCACGGGCGCGAAGGGAGTGAACCTCTGGTCCTCGTTCCGCAATCCTCCCCAGCGGAGTGCCCGGCTGTATCGCGCGCTCGTGGATCGCCGCCTCGCGTCCTCTGTATTCGGCGCGCTGATGCCCACCGAGCATCCCTTCCTGTACTCGGTAGCAGTCACGGCTGCGGAAGGCGTTCCGCTCGAGGCGGTGGAAGAAGCGGCGGTCCACGTGCTCGACGCGGTGCGGGCAGACGGCATCACAGCGGGCGAGCTCCAGCGCGCGAAGCACCAGCTGAGGGCGAGGCTCGTGTTCGAGTCGGACAGCGGCACGAACATCGCCCACCAGCTCGGGTACTTCCAGACGATCGCGGACGTGGACCTCTATCACCGATCGTGGGACGCCATTGCCGCGGTCAGCCTCGACGCGGTCGCCCGTGCCGCCGCGTCGTGCTTGCGCGCCAGCAATCGCACGGTGGGTTGGTTCAAGCCGACGGCCGGCAGCGCGGAGGCGCAGTGAGCACGCTTCTTCAGGGCCTCGCGCCGACTCGCGCCGCACTCGCGAATGGGGCGGTCGTGCTGGCGCAGCAGACCGTGACACATGCGGCCGTGACGATGCTGGTTGCCGTGCGCGCCGGCAGCGCCCACGATCCCGCCGACCGATTGGGACTGGCCCATTTCGTCTCGAAGGTGATCGATCGCGGCACCGAGACGCGAAGCGGCGATGCGATAGCGGAGGCGCTCGATGGCCGCGGAGTGACGCTGAACTCGAGCGTGGGACGTCACCTGCTGACGCTCGGCTGTACGTGTCTGGCCGAGGATTTCGACGACATGATCGGACTCGTCGGCGACGTCGTGCGACGGCCCACGTTCCCCCCGGCCGAAGTCGACACCCGGCGCGGTGAGATCGTCACGGCCATCCGCCAGGACGAAGACAGCCCCGCGACGATGGCCGTCGAAGGGCTGATGGGGCTGCTGTATCCGGATGGGCACCCTTACGGCCGGCCAACCAAAGGCGTCGTGGCGACGGTGGAAGCGACAACGCGCGCGGACCTGGTGGCCTACCACCGGGCGCGGTTCTCGCCCGAACATCTCATGGTGGTCATCGTCGGGGACGTGTCCGCGCCGCGTGCCATTGCTGCCGCCGAACGGGTGTTCGGCGACTGGCACACACCCAGGTCCCTGCCGCTTGCGCTTCCGCCGCTCGGCCCCGCCGCCGGTCGCAGACATCTGGTACTCCCCATGATGAACAAGGCGCAGGCGGACGTGGCGTACGGGTTCGTCACGGTCACACGGCGCGATCCGGACTACTACGCGCTCACGTTGATGAACAATGTCCTCGGGCAGTACGGGCTGGGCGGGCGGCTCGGCGACAGCATCCGCGAGCGGCAGGGGATGGCGTACTACGCCTTCAGCAGCTTCGACGGCAACCTGGCCGAAGGACCGCTCGTCATCCGGGCGGGCGTAGCGCCGCAAAACGTGGATCGCACGGTGGCGTCAATCGACGAGGAGGTCCGGACGATCGTCCGCGACGGGGTGACGCCCTCGGAACTGGCCGATGCCAAGCGATACCTGATCGGGTCGATGCCGAGGAACCTCGAAACCAACTCGGGAATCGCCTCGTTCCTGCATACGGCGGAGTTCTTCGGGCTGGGGCACGACCACGATCAGCGGCTGCCGGCGCTGCTCGACGCCGTGACGCTCGAAGACGTGCACGCGGCGACACGGCGGATCCTGCACCCCGATCGCGCATCGGTCGTGATCGCCGGCCCGTACGATCCGGCGGCGCACGTCGACGCTCCCTCACCTCGGTGACGCACGCGGTCTTCTTCGACGTCGACTTCACGCTCATCCACCCTGGTCCGACGTTCCGCGGCGAGGGGTATCAGCAGTTCTGTGCCCGTCACGGCATCGACGTCAATCCCTCGCGCTTCGAGGCGGCGGTGGCTGCTGCCTCGGCCGTGCTGGAGGAGGCCCGCGGCCACATTTACGAAGCGGCCCTCTTCCATCGATACACCGCGGCCATCATCACCGGCATGGGAGGCGAGGGGCCGCAGCTGGACGCCTGCGCCCGTGAGATCTACGACGAGTGGGCCGGCAGTCACCACTTCGAGCTCTATGACGACGTGCCGGACACGCTGCGGGAGATCGCCCGACGCGGGATGCGGATCGGCCTGATTTCGAACAGCCATCGGTGTCTGGCTTCCTTCGGGAGCCATTTCGAACTCGAGGGGTTGATCTCGGCTGCCGTGTCCTCCTCGGAGCACGGGTACATGAAGCCGCACCCGAGCATCTTCGAGGCTGCGCTCCGTCTGCTGGATGTGCGGGCCGAAGACGCGGTCATGGTGGGGGACAGCCTCACGCACGACATCGAGGGCGCCGTCCAGGTTGGCATGCGGGGGGTGCTCGTGCGGAGGTCGGCCGACATCGGTCCGGGCCGCGTGGCGAGCGCTGCGGCCGTCAGCGCGGATGTGCCGGTGATCCGGTCGCTCACGGAGCTGCCAGCCCTGATCTGAACAGGAACCGGGCCGGCAAAACGCCGTGGCTCTATCCGGGGGGCCAGCGGAGGCCGCGTCCGGCGAGGAGATGCAGGTGGATGTGGAACACCGACTGGCCCGCCTCCCGGTTGCAGTTGAACACCGTGCGGTAGCCTCTGTCAGCGTACCCCGCCTCCGCGGCTATCGTCGCGGCGAAGCGCAGCATCCGCCCCACGAGCGCATCGTCCGACTCGCCGAGGTCGTTCAGGGTCGCGATGTGGCGGCGCGGAATAATCAGCGCGTGCAGCGGCGCCTGCGGGTTGATGTCGTTGAAGGCTACGAGTTCCGCGTCCTCCCGGACAATTGAGGCCGGAATGTCCCCGCTGACGACGCTGCAGAAGAGGCAGTCGCTCATGTCGTTGAACCTCCAAGGCGGATGTCCGCCGGAACTGAAGTCCCAGTTCCACGCCACAACGGATTCTGGCGCAACTGGTCAGCTGCCGCCTCGACGGATCACGGCCATGCGGGGGATTCCCTGCAGATCGTCGCGAATCGCCTCGACCGCCAGCGGCGGATACTCCGCGACAATGGCACGGACCTGGTCGTCTTGCCCCGCGCCGAACTCCATGAGCAGCCATCCCCGTCGAACCAGGAGTGCGGCGGACTGCTGGAGCAGCGTGCGTATCAGCTCGAAGCCGTCCGCGCCGCCGAACACCGCTTCTGCAGGCTCGTAGTCGCGGACCTCGGATGACAGGCCGGACCGGTAGGCAGCGGGCACGTACGGCGGATTCGAGACGATCATGTCGATCCCGGGTGCCACGCCCTCGAGCAGGCTCGTGCAGACGAACCGCACCTGATCGGCGGCGCCCAGGCGAATCGCGTTTCGCTGCGCCACGGCCAACGCGCGCTCCGAGATCTCAGTGGCGAGCACGTCCACTCCTGGCAGCTCGAGGGCGAGCGTCACGGCGAGGCACCCGCTACCCGTTCCCACGTCTACGAGGCGCCACGGCTTCGCGGCGCGCAGCAACGACGGCGCCACCATCGATGCCTCGCCAGTCGCGGATGCATGGATTGCGAGCGCCTCTTCCACAATCAGCTCGGTTTCCGGGCGCGGGGTGAGCACGTCGCGGCTGACCTCGAAGTCGCGGTTCCAGAACTCCCGGTACCCTGCAATCTGCGCCACCGGTTCGCGACGTGCGCGTCGTGCGACCAGCGGCTCGTAGGCGGACTGGAAGCCCAAGGGAGGTGCGTCGCTCCGACGGGCCAGGTACTCGGCCCTGTCCCAGCCGAGCGCGAGGCGCGCCAGCACCTCGGCATCGATGGTGGCGTGCTGCTCGGCCAGACCCGCTGCCACCAGCCGCTCGCGCGCGGCGCGAACGCGGTCGTGCAGGGTCACCGGGGTGGCCACCACCTGGTCAGACACCGGCTCCGTCCTCTGTCGCATCCTTCAGCTTCTCTGCCTGGTAATGGGAGACCACGCAGTCGACGAGCTCGGCGAGATCCCCATTCATCACATCGGTGAGCTGGTGCGTCGTGAAGTTGATCCGGTGGTCCGTGATCCGGTTCTGAGGAAAGTTGTACGTGCGGATCTTCTCGGACCGCTCGCCGGTGCCCACCTGGCCGCGCCGCTCCTTCGCGATCGCGTCCTGCTGCTTGCGCAGCTCCTTCTCGTACAGACGCGTGCGCAGCACCTTCATGGCCTTCTGCCGGTTCTTGATCTGGGATTTCTCGTCCTGCTGGGAGACCACTTCCCCGGTGGGGATGTGCGTGATCCGCACCGCCGAGTATGTCGTGTTCACGCTCTGGCCGCCTGGTCCGCTCGAGCAGAACGTGTCGATGCGGATGTCCTTGGGGTCAATCTGGACGTCCACCTCCTCCGCCTCCGGCAGTACCGCGACAGTGGCGGTCGACGTGTGCACGCGCCCGCTCGCCTCGGTTGCCGGCACGCGCTGGACGCGATGCACGCCGCTCTCGTATTTCAGCCGGCTGTACACCCGCTCGCCTTCGATTGAGGCGACCACCTTGTTGATGCCGCCGATCCCGGTGTCGCTCATCGACATCAGCTCGAGGCGCCAGCCCTGCCGCTCGGCATAGCGGCTATACATCCGGAACAGTTCGGCCGCGAACAGTGCGGCCTCGTCGCCGCCCGTGCCGGCGCGGATCTCGAGCAGCACGTTCTTCTCGTCGTTCGGGTCCTTCGGAACGAGCAGGAGCTTCAATTCCTGGAGCAGCGCGTCACGTCGCGCCTCCAGCATCGTGAGCTCCTCCTGCGCGAGCGCTCGCATCTCGGCGTCCCCGGAGCGCACGAGCTCCTGCGCCTGCGCCAGTTCCGCGACGACGTTCTTGTACTCGCGGAACCGTTCGACGGTGGGCTCGATTTCCGCGAGAGCCCGTGCGTGCTTGCGGTACTCCGAGGGATCGCCCTGCACCGTGGGCTCGGCGAGCAGGCTCGCCAGCTCCGTGTAGTGGTGTTCGATGGATGTGAGCTTGTCCAGCATGCGTGATGTCGTGCTTATTCCGACATGCGAGGCCGCGGGCCGCATGTACCGCCGGACACGGGCGGCAGGAACGCAATCTCGTCGCCATCCGACACGGCGGTGTCCATGCGCGCGTACTCCAGGTTGCGCGCAACCGACACGGATGCGGCATACGGTGCCAGCTCGGGGTGACGGCTCGCGAGCTCGGCCCAGACCGCACCGAGCGTTGCGGGCGCCGGCACATCCAGCACCAGTTCTCCGGCCCCTGCGATCTCCCGCAGACGCGCAAACAGGCGGATGGTTACGCGCACGCACGCCTCAGCGCTTCGGCGCGCGCACCCTCATCATCCGGGTCTGCCGTCGCCCCCTCGATCCACGACGCGCCACCCTCGAAGTGCTCGTGCTTCCAGATGGGAGCGATCTGCTTCACCCGTTCAATCGCGTAGCGGCACGCAGCGAATCCCTCGGCGCGATGTGGCGACGCCACGACGATCGCGATGCTGGCCTCGCCGATCTCGAGCCGGCCGAGGCGGTGGTGGAGTCCCAGGGTTGCCGCCACCCACTGCGAGTGGATCTCCTGCTCGATCCGCTCGAACGCGCGCAGGGCGAGCGGCTCGTAGCCCTCGTATTCGAGGAACCAGACGCGGCGGCCGAGGTTCTCGCCGCGCACCAGCCCGATGAAGCTCACGATCGCCCCCGTAGCGCCCCGCGTGGACTCGGTTACGGCGGTGGTCACGGTCACCACATCGAGTGGATCCACCGTGAGCGCAAGGCGTGCGGCGGGCATCAGGGGAGTATAGCGTCACGGCGGGCGGCGGGCGGGATGCCGCGATCGGCGGTAGGCGGTCGGCGTTACCCCCCCGTCCACCCTCTCCAGAAATGATTCACCGGGCCGTACCCATGGCCGACCGATACCGCGTTCGCGATCGCGCCGGCTACGTACTCCGTCGCATCCTGCACGGCCTCGGTGAGGGGCCGTCCCTTCGCGAGCTGCGCGGCCAGCGCTGCGGCGAAGGTGCAGCCGGTGCCGTGCGTGTTCCGCGTCTGCATGCGGTCCGTGACAACCTCGGTGAAATCCCGGCCGTCGAACAGCAGGTTCACCAGCCGCGTGCCTTCGAAGTGCCCCCCTTTGATCACGACGGCCCGGCAGCCCGCGTCCGTGATCCGTCGCGCCGCCTCGCGGGCGTCCGCGAGAGTTGCGACGGCGCGGCCCGCGAGCACTTCCGCCTCTGGCCGATTGGGCGTGACGATGGTTGCGAGCGGAATGAGCACCTCGCGAATCGCCGCCGCCGCCGCTGGCTCGAGCAGGTGATCGCCGCTCTTCGCCACCATCACGGGATCCACCACGAGATGCGGCAGGCGCCAGCGGGTGAGGGCAGCGGCCACGACTTCGACGATGGCGGTGTTGGCCAGCATCCCGGTTTTAACCGCATCGATCCGGATGTCGGAGGCTACGGCCTCGATCTGCGCCGCGACCGTGGCTGCCGGCAGCACGTGGACGTCGCTGACGCGCTCGGTGTTCTGCGCGGTGATCGCCGTGATGGCCGACGTGCCGTATACGCCGTGGGCCGCAAAAGTCTTCAGGTCTGCCTGGATGCCGGCACCGCCGCCGGAATCGCTGCCGGCAATTGTCAGCACGTGGTGCATACCTGAAATCCGGCCATCTACAAACCGCCCCAAACAGGCCAATTCTAGGCCTTCTTTGTTTCCAGCTGCTCAGATTGCCCGATCTTTGTCAAAACACCGCCCGAGGTCGCCAGAGGGCCGCTGCTGCACACGGATTGTCGCCATGCCCGTGGAGCGTGAGTGCTGGCGCGAACAAACCCCGATAATTGGTTCGCCGGTGTCTCATGGCGACCCCCACACGTTTCACTGAAAAGCGGATCCGTCGAGCCGTGATCCACCCATGCCAGCACTGTGGGCACGATCCGAAGGTGGTGTCACGCACCGCGTTCGTGCTGTATGTGCGTTGTGCCAACTGCGCCGAAACGTGGACGGTTCCGAAACCGGGCGTGCTGCCGCTGGGGGGCACGCTGGAGTAGCGGTGGAGCGAGGATTGTGGGAGTCCTCAACGAAACCGCATCAGACGCATCGAGACGTAACGGTCTTGATATAATCCGGCCTCATGCCGCGGAATGCCGTCACCGTCCCGCTTGAGCCAGCCACGTTTCTAGCGGCGGCTGCGGGTGCGCCGGGCGATCACGCCCTTGGTATTGGAATCCGGTCGGCAGCGGTGATCTTCGTCGCGGTGCTCACGGCCGCAGCATCCCAGATAAGCGTGCCGCTGCCCTTCACGCCGGTGCCGTTCACCTTCCAGCCGCTGGTCGTGCTGCTGGGCGCCGCGCTGCTGGGCCCACGGCTGGGCGCGTGCAGCCAGCTCCTCTATCTCGCTGCGGGCATTGCCGGTCTGCCTGTGTTTGCCGCGTCGCTTACCCTCCCACAGGGCGGCGCGCGTCTGCTCGGTCCCACGGGTGGTTACCTGATGGCGTACCCGGTGGCCGCGTTCCTCGTAGGGTGGCTGGCTTCCCGCGGGTTCGATCGCCGCTATCTGACCGCGGTACTTACCATGCTGGCCGGACTGGTTGTCGTGTTCACCGGCGGAGTCCTGTGGCTTGCCCAGTTCGCTGGCGGCTTAGAGGCCGCTCTGCACGCGGGGTTCTACCCGTTCGTGCTCCCCGACATCCTCAAGGTCTGCGCCGCGGCCACGCTGCTGCCGGGTCTCTGGCGCCTAACGGGTCTGGGCAGTCGGTACTGCCGGCTGACGGGTCGTCAGCCCGCCCGAACACCAGAAAGTATTGGAAGGGCAGGAAGGTCTCCTTCCGCAGCAGCGTCAGGCCCGCAGAGCTCGCCTGTTGGATTACAAGCGTTGCGTCCACCCGTTCATCGCTCGGCGGCCCGGGGCCTCCGCCGCTCTTGTTGAAATTCACCACGCCCAGGCTCCCGCCGGGCTTCAAAGCGGCGGCGATACCGCGGAGCATTGCCACGGGATCGCCGAACTCGTGGTAGGCATCCACGATCAGCGCGGCCTCGATGCTCTGTGGCGGGAGCCGGGGGTCCGTTGTGATGCCTCGCACCGTGCGCACGTTTCGGAGCCCCTCGCGGTCGACCCGTCGGCGGATCGCTTCGACCATCTGACTCTGCACGTCCTCCGCATACACCAGCCCATTCGGGCCAACGCGCCGCGCGAGCCGCACCGTGAACCAGCCGCCGCCGGCCCCGATGTCCGCCACGTGTGAGCCGTCCGCGATGCGGAGGGCGTCCATCACCGCGTCGGGCATCTGCCACGCGTCGCGGTCAGGGCCTTCCAGTTCGCCGAGGGCCTCGGGCTTGAACAGGGGGCCGTGACGCCGCCGTTCCTGTGCGACCGCGGTGGTGACCAGGGTCGTGCAGACGAGCGCCATGCACAATCCGCGAGCAAGGGCGAGTGTCCCGCCGAAGGCTGATCCCAGGACCGTCCCACACTCCGGGCCGCGCCACGTGTTCGCGATCACCGGGCCCAATGCCGATGCTGCGCCCGCCCCTCGCGGCCCGTCGCCGACCTGCCCGATCACCGTCAGTGTCCCCCACCCGGTATCCCGGGACGCGTCATCGACTCCGGCGCGAGAATTTCATCGAGCCGCCCCGGCTCGAGCAGGCCGCGCGCGAGTACCAGCTCGCGTATGGGACGGCCCGTCCGCACCGACTCCTTTGCCATCTCCGCGGTTGCTGCATACCCGATGTATGGACTGAGCGCGGTCGCGATCGCGGTGCTGCGATCGAGCAGCTCCCGGCAGCGATCACGGTCGGCGGAGATGCCCTCGACCGTGCGGGACCGGAGCACCACGAGCGCCTGCGTCAGGATGGTGCACGCGTGCAGCGCATTCCAGGCGATGACCGGCATCATGACGTTCAGCTCGAGCTGCCCCGCCTCCGCCGCCGCGGTAATCGTCGCATCGCACCCGATCACCTGGAAGCAGACCTGGTTGACCATCTCGGGGATCGATGGGTTCACCTTGCCCGGCATGATCGACGACCCGGGCTGCACGGCCGGCAGCACGATCTCCGCAAGCCCGGCTCGCGGCCCCATGCTGAGCAGCCGCAGGTCGCTCGCTACCTTTCCAACCTCCACCGACAGACGCCGCACGGCACCCGACCATGCGACGACGTCACCCATGCTCTGGGTCACGCGGAAGCGGTTGACGGCGGGCACGACCGGCGCGCCGGTGTATCGGGCGAGGTTGGCGATGGCCGCTCCGGTGTAGTCATCGCCCGCATTCAAGCCCGTGCCGAGTGCGGTGGCGCCCAGGTTCAGCTCCAGCAGTTGCGTGGCCGAACGCTCGACATCATCGGCTCCGCGGGCGACGCACGCCGCCCAGCCGCTGAACTCCTGGCCCAGCGTGATCGGCACCGCGTCCTGCAGGTGCGTGCGTCCGACCTTGAGCACGTCGACGAATTCCACGGCCTTGCGCTCGAGTGATTCGGCCAGCGTCCGAGCGGCGGCCACCAGCCGTGGTGTCCCCATCAACAGTGCCAGCCGCGTCGTGGTGGGAAACACGTCGTTGGTCGACTGTCCCATGTTGACGTGATCGTTCGGGTGCACCGCCGTGTATTCGCCGCGCCGCCCGCCGAGGATTTCGGACGCCCGGTTCGCCAGCACCTCATTGGCATTCATGTTGTGCGACGTGCCGGCGCCGGCCTGGTAGACATCCACGACGAACTGGTCTCGCAGGGCCCCGGCGAGCACCTCGTCGGCGGCCCGCACAATCGCGGCAGCGACCTCCGGTTTGAGCCGCCCGAGTGCCCCGTTTGCTTCCGCGGCGGCCTTCTTGACCAGGACGGTTGCCGTGACGAAATCCGGCGCGGCCTTCAAGCCGCTGATCGGAAAGTTCTCGAGCGCCCGCAGCGTCTGGATGCCGTAGTACGCGTCCGCGGGCACTTGCCGCTCGCCGAGGGGATCCCGTTCTGTGCGCTGCATGGCAGTTGGGGGGCGTGTCCAACGCGGGTGCCTGACGTGGAGCCAGTGACGCGACACAGGAATTATACTGCGCTGATGCTGCCGTCCTTCTTCTCCAGCGTGCTCGAACTCATCGCTGCGACCTCGACCGAATTGCCGCCCGATGTGCGCGCCGCGATGCGAATGGCGATGACGGCCGAGCCGGGCGGAACGCGGTCCGCGCAGGCACTGACCATCATCGCGGAGAATATCGATCAGGCGGCCGCCGACGAGGGGCCTATCTGCCAGGACACCGGCATGCCGACGTTCGAGGTGCAGGCGCCGGTCGGCGCGAATCAGATCTGGATGCGCCAGCAGATCCGCGAAGCAGTAGCCGAGGCGACCCGGCGCGGGCTGCTGCGTCCGAACTCAGTCGATTCGATCACGGGCGAGAACTCGGGTGACAACCTGGGGCCCGGCACGCCCATCATTCACTTCCACCAGTGGGAGCACGACGTCATCGAGGTGAAGCTGCTGCTCAAGGGCGGAGGATGCGAGAACATGAACGCGCAGTACTCGCTTCCCGCCGAGCTCCCGAACCTGGGACGGGCCGACCGCACGCTCGAGGGCGTGCGGAAGTGCATCCTCCACGCGGTCTGGCAGGCGCAGGGGAAAGGGTGCAGCCCCGGTGCTGTCGGCGTGTGCATCGGGGGCGATCGCACGTCCGGGTACCTGCATGCCAAGGAGCAGTTGTTCCGCACGATCGACGACCTGAACAGCGACCCGCGGCTCGCCGAGCTCGAGGCCACCATCATGGGTACGGCCAACCGGCTGGGCGTGGGCACGATGGGTTTCGGCGGAGCGGTCTCCCTCATCGCCTGCAAGGTCGGCGCACTCAATCGGCTGCCAGCCAGCTTCTTCGTGTCGGTTGCGTACGATTGCTGGGCCTATCGCCGTCTGGGAGTGGTGCTCGATGGTAAAAGCGGCGGGATCGCGCACTGGCTGTACCGTGATCCGGTGAACCCGATCGTGCCGATGCTCGATCAGGCCGGCTTCGTGCGCACCGGTCTCGAAGTGGCGCTGACGACCCCGATCGACGAGACCACCGTGCGCACCCTGAAGGTGGGGGATGTCGTGCTGATCTCGGGTCCCATGTTCACTGGGCGTGACGCCGTGCATGCCCACCTGATGAAGCACGAACCGCCCGTCGATCTGCACGGGGCCGCGCTGTATCACTGCGGCCCTGTCGTGCAGAAGGAGGGGGATCGGTGGCGGATCACGGCCGCGGGACCGACGACCAGCATCCGCGAGGAACCGTACCAGGCGGAGGTGCTGCGCCGGTATGGCGTCCGTATCGTCATCGGCAAGGGCGGAATGGGCGCCAGGACGCTTGAAGGCCTGAGGGAGACGGGGGCGGTCTACCTCAACGCCGTCGGCGGCGCCGCACAGTTCTACGCCCGCACGATTGAAGCGGTGGAAGGAGTCTCGCTGCTCGAGTTCGGCACGCCCGAAGCCATGTGGCACCTGCGGGTGAAGGACTTTCCCGCAATCGTCACGATGGACGCGCATGGGAACAGCCTGCACAAGGAGATCGAGGCTGCTTCGGCAGAGGCGCTGGCGGCGTTGAGCAAAGGCTAAAGGGCCAAGGCCAAGGGCCAAAGGCTGAAGGCTGAGGGCTGACGGTCGACGGTCAACGGTCAACCGTTAACGGGGCACGGGCGGGGGGAGCCATGGACAGACTGCGACAGGATCTCGTCTTCGCCTTGCGTTTGCTCCACAAGGATCGCGCCTTCGCCGCGACCACCATCCTGACGCTGGCGCTCTGTATCGGCGCGAATACGGCGATTTTCACCGTCGTGCGATCGGTGCTGCTGCGACCGCTGCCGTATGCCGAGGCCGATCGCCTGATCGTGGCCTACGATGCGTTTCCGGGCGCCGGCGTCGAACGTGCCGGCACGTCCGTCCCCAACTATCTGGATCGGGTCCCGTTGACGCAGGTCTTCGAGTCCGTTGCTCTCTATCGGTTCGGTGGTCTACGTGTCGGCACGGGACAGAGTGCCGAGGGCGTGACGTCGATGGAGGTCACGCCGTCCTTCTTTCGCGTTCTCCGCGCACGTGCGGCCCACGGCCGCCTGCTCACAGACGACGACGGGCAGCCCGGCCGTCAGTACGTCGCTCTACTGAGTCACGATTTCGCGGCACGGCTCCCGGGCGGCGTCACCGGCATTCTCGAACGCGAGTTGCGGCTGAACGATCGGCCTCACACGGTGGTGGGCGTGCTTCCGGCCGACTTCCGATTCCTCAACCCGGACGTCCGTATCTGGACGCCGCTCGCCTTCAGCCCCGAGGAGCGCGCCGAAGATGCCCGCTACAGCCAGAACCATGAACTGATCGCGCGTCTCGCGCCGGGTGCGACGCTCGCGCAGGCGCAGGCGCGTGTCGACGCGCTCAATGCCATCAACATGCAGCGGGCGGGAGCCCTCGCCCCCGCACTGCGGGACGCGGGGTACCACACGCGGCTCCTGCCGCTCCAGGCGGATGTCGTCCGCAGCGTGCGGTCCAGCCTGCACCTGCTCTGGGGCGGCGTTCTGTTCGTCCTGCTGATCGCGGGCGTGAACATCACCAACCTCGCACTCGTGCGCGCGAGTGGACGCCTGCGGGAGCTGGCCACGCGCCACGCCCTCGGCGCGGCACAGGCGCGCGTCACGCGGCAGCTGATCACTGAAACGACATTGCTCACGATTATCGGCGGCGCGATTGGCCTCGCCCTGGGGGCGTGGAGCATCGACGCGCTCTCGTCGGCCGGGTTTGCGGAGATCCCGCGGAGCTACGAGATTCGCATCGATGCTGTCGTCGTGGCCTCGATCCTCGGCATGGCCGCCGTGCTTGGCGTCATCGTGGGCGCCGTACCCGCCGCGCAGATCGCGCGCCTCAATCTGAGCGCGGTGCTTCGCGATGAGGGGCGGTCCGGCACTGCGGGCCGGGGCGCACGGGCCGTGCGGCGCAGCCTGGTGGTGGCGCAGGTGGCGCTGGCGTTCGTGCTGCTCGTGGGCGCCGGGTTGCTGCTCGCAAGCTTTCAGCAGTTGCTGAAGGTGGACCCGGGCTTCACCGCGGAGCATGTGCTGACCGGTCGCGCGACGCTGCTCGAAACCCGCTACCCGGAGATGGCGTCGGTTCGCGCCTATACCAGCCGGGCACTGGACCGCATCCGTGCGCTGCCGGGCGTCGAGGCCGCCGGTGTCACCACGTTCCTGCCGTTCAGTCTCGACGGCGACAGCAGCGTCATCATTCCCGAGGGCTATGTGCCGGCACCCGGCGAGTCGGTTGTATCGCCGAACGTGCTTCGTGTGACCCCGGGCTACTTCGAAGCGATGCGCATGCCGATCAAGCGAGGGCGGGGCTTCACCGAGAGCGACACGGATGGCACACCGCGTGTCGCCATCGTCGACGAACGGCTGGCCAAGCGGTTCTGGGGCGACGCCGATCCGATCGGCCGCCGGATGTACCGACCCCAGCGGCCGGAGGAAGTCGCGAAACCCGGTCCAGACTCGTTGTGGCTGCAGGTGGTCGGGGTCGTGGGCACCGTCAAACTCAAGGGCCTGATCGAGGGGGAGGACGCCCGGATCGGCGCCTACTACTACCCCTACGCGCAGGACGCGCAGCGCGGCGTCGCCTTTGCGATCCGCACGACGGGAGACCCGGCGGCCGTCACCGGCGCGGTCCGGCGCGCACTGGCCGCACTGGATCCGGAGGTGCAGCTCTCGGACGTGCTCAACATGCCTGACCGGGTGGAGCGGTCGTTGACGTCGAGGAGGACGCCGATGCTGCTCTCCGTGGCGTTCGGTCTCGTGGCGCTGCTGCTGGCATCGATCGGCATCTACGGCGTGCTGGCGTACCAGGTGAGCCAGCGCACACGCGAGATCGGGATCCGGATGGCGCTCGGCTGCGACACGCGCGGCGTGCTGGGCCTGGTCTTTCGTGAAGGCGTCGGGCTGGTCCTGGTGGGCCTCGCCGTGGGCGGCCTCGGCGCGGTGGCGCTGCGCCAGTTCATCGCGTCGCAGTTGTACGGTGTCGGTGCTCTCGACCCCGTTGTGATGATCAGCGTCACTGGCGTGCTGGCGCTGACAGCGGGCGTTGCCTGCCTGGCGCCGGCACGACGCGCCGCACGCGTCAGTCCGGTGGCGGCACTCTCGCAGCAGTAATACTTCCCATGCGAGCGGCGTGCTTCCTGTTGCGAGTTGAAGACCGATCTCAGACCGTCGGCGGCTCCAGATCGGGCAGAAAAGCCGTGAGCAGTCCCAGCGCGGGCAACCAGGCGCACACCTTGAAGACGAACATCAGGCTGGTGGCGTCGGCCAGCACGCCGAGAGCGGCCGCGCCCAGGCCGCCGATGCCGAATGCGAGCCCGAAGAAGAGGCCGGCGATAGTGCCCACCTTTCCGGGCACGAGCTCCTGCGCGTAGACGATGATCGCCGAGAAGGCGGACGCGAGGATGAGCCCGATGATCGCGCTCAGCGCGCCTGCAACGGCCAGGTTCGCGTAGGGCAGTGCAAGGGTGAACGGCAGCACACCGAGAATCGATCCCCAGATCACGTATTTGCGCCCGATACGGTCACCGACCGGGCCGCCGAGCATCGTGCCGGCTGCCACAGCGCCGAGAAACACGAACAGGTGCAGCTGCGCGCTGCGAACCGAAACCTGGAACGTCTCGATCAGATAGAACGTGTAGTAGGTGCTGAGGCACGCCAGGTAAATGTACTTCGAGAACACGAGCACCAGCAGCAGCGCCAGCGCTCGGGCCACCTGCGGCCGTGTGAGCCCGTGGTGCGGCGCGTGCCCCGCGCCCGGCCCGGCGACGCCCCTCCGCACCCTCCCGCGGTACCAGCCGCCAACGCGCCAGAGCAGCGTGATCGCAAGGATCGGCGCGGCGGCGAACCAGGCGAGGCTGCTCTGTCCGCGTGGCAGCACCACGAATGCCGCCAGCAGGGGACCCAGGGCCGATCCTGCATTCCCCCCGACCTGAAACAGCGATTGCGCGAGCCCGTGCTGACCGCCCGACGCGAGGCGTGCGATCCGTGACGACTCCGGGTGGAAAATCGACGACCCGACGCCGATGAGCGCGGCAGCGGCGAGTACGGTCTTGAAGCCGCCGGCCGAGGCGAGCAGGACGAGACCGCACAACGTGAACGTCATCCCGGCGGCGAGTGACTGCGGCCGTGGACGACGATCTGTATAGAACCCGACGGCCGGCTGCAGCAGCGACGCGGTGACCTGGTTCACGAGCGTAATCATGCCGATGTGCCTGAAATCCAGCTGCAGGGCCGTCTTGAGAATCGGGTAGATCGCCGGCAGCAGCGACTGCACCATGTCGTTCAACAGGTGGCAGACGCTGAGCGCGCCGAGCACGGAGAACGCCGTGCGGCCGTAGGCCAACGGTGGTGCGCTCGCATCCGTCCCGGTCGACGGGGAAGGCCTGCTCACCCGGGGAAACGCCCCGCTGCGACGAGCAACTCGAGTCGGGCGCGGCGCAGCTCATGTTCGGCAACAGCGGCAGCGGTTTCCGTGTCGCGCGCACGCCGCTGTGCGTCAATCACCTCGATGTTGGTCATAGCGCCCGCGCGAAATGCGACGTCGGTGATGCGGACGACTTCGTTCGCCTGCTCCGCGGCGGCTCTGGCCTGCGCCAGTGCCCGCTCGTTGCTGCGGATCGCCTCACCCGCAATCCGCACTTCCGCTCGCGCCCGCCGTTCGATGAGGCTGCGCTCCGCGCGCACGGTGTCGAGGAGCGCTCGACGCTCGCGGGTGATCCCGCGCCGCCCGCCAGCGTCGAAGACCGGCACCGAGAAGAGCACGGCGGCGCTCCAGCTGCGCGCTGGCGCGAAGAGCCCCGAGGGCGCCAGAACCTGCGGGCCGACGAACCCGGAGACCTCCGGCAGATAGTTCTTCCACGCGTCGGACAGGACCCGCTCGGCCGCGGCGACCTGTGCGTTCAGCAGCCGGACGTCGGCACGCTCCAGCAGCCAGCCCCCGGAGCCTCCCGCCGCCGCACCGGAAACCTCGGGCGTCGCCGCTTCGGCCCCGAGCAACTCCGCAGGAATGTCGAACGCCGGCTCCCCGGCAGCATCCGCCGGCCCCTCCCCGGCTATGAGCACGCCGAGCGCCTCCTGCGCCCGCCGCACCGCGAGCAGCGTGACCTCCACCCGGGCCTCGTCACCGGACAACTCCTGCTGCGCGCGCAGCGCGTTCAGACGGCTGCCGACGCCGCCCTCCAACCGCTGCTGGGCGTACTCGAAGTGCGCGCGGGCCGTGTCGCGCGCCCGCGTAATCGATTCGAGCACGCGGCGCTCGGCGATGATGGCCAGGTACGCCTGGGCCGCCGCGACTGCGATCTGACGGCGCACATCGGCGGCGCCGCGCTCGGCGACGAACACCTGGTCTCGTGCCTGGGCGCGCTCGGCCCACCGGACGGGTACGAGAAGCGGCACCACGAGACTGGCTGCGGCGTTGACCTGCGTGCGGGGAACGATCGTCTCCGCTCCGAACTCCGGGACCGGTCCGATGGTCGTCGATCGAACCGTTGCGTCCACGGAGGGAAATGACGCGGACCCTACCTGCTGCAGGATGGCCTGTGCCCGCAGGATGCCGGCCGCGGCCTGCTCGACCGTGGGGTGCCGGGTGACGGCCCGCTCGATGGCCACATCGAACGTCAGGCGTTCCATCGCCGGCTGCGCCGCGGCGGGCGCTGCCGCCAGCAGACACAGCATGATCGACCACCGGCTGCTACGCATCGGCGGCCGCCTCGTCGATCCTGTGCCCGCGGTGCGTCTCACCCCGGAGCGTCTGCACCGTCGCGTAGAGCACCGGGATGAGCAGGATGTTCAGGAACGTCGCGAAGAACATCCCGCCCGCCACCGCCGTGCCCACCGAATGACGCCCCTCCTGACCTGCGCCCGACGCGAACACGAGTGGCATGACGCCCAGGATGAACGCCAGCGATGTCATCAGGATGGGCCGCAGACGGATGCGCGCGGCCTCGGTCGCCGCCTCCACCACGGACATCCCGCGGTCCCGGAGCTGTTCCGCGAACTCGACGATCAGGATCGCGTTCTTCGCAGCAAGGCCGATCAGCATCACCAGCCCGATCTGGCAGTAGATGTCATTCTGCAAGCCGCGCAAGCCCTGCGCCGTCAGCGCGCCGAGCACCGCCAGCGGCACGCCGAGCATGACGATGAACGGCAGGACGAACGATTCGTACTGCGCGGCGAGCGTCAGGTACACGAGCAGCAGGCCAATGGCGAAGATGTAGATGGACTGGCGCCCGGCCTTGATCTCCTCGAACGACAGGCCGGACCAGGTGAAGCCGAACCCCTGGGGAAGTGTGCGCCTGGCGAGCGCTTCCATCTCATCGATCGCCTGTCCCGAGCTGAAACCCGGCGCCGCGCCGCCGTTGATCTCAGCGGACCGGAACAGGTTGTAGTGGCTGATGACCTGAGGCGCCGTGGTCTCGCGCACACGTACGACGTTGGCGAGCGGCACCATGCTGCCACCGTCCGTCCGGGCGTAGTACTGCCCCAGGCTCTTCGGATCGGATCGAAATGCCTTGTCCGCCTGCACGTACACGCGATACGCGCGATTGTTGAAGTCGAAGTCGTTCACGTAGGCCGATCCCAGGTAGATCTGCATGGCGCTCGTGATCTCGCTGACCGGCAGGCCGAGGCTGCGTGCCTTGTCCCGGTCGATGTCGACGGTGAGCTGCGGATCGTTGGCGGTGAACGAGCTGAAGAGCCCGGTGACCCGCTGTGACTGCGCCGACTGGCCAATCAGCCCCCACGTGGCGGCGGCGAGCTGGTTGACGTCTGCACCCCGCAGATCGAGCACCTCGAAGGTGAACCCGCCGAAGGCGCCCAGTCCGTTGATCGAGGGCGGTGCGAACGGAATCACCATCCCGCCCTGGATGCCGAACAGCTGCCCCCGTAGACGTGTGAGCACCGCCTGCAGCCTGTGCTCCTCACTCTTGCGCTCGTCGAACGGCTTCAGCGAGCAAAAAATCATCGCCTGGTTGGGCGCACTGCCGGCGAAGCTGAAGCCGACGATGGAGAACACCGCGCGCACCTCGGGCGTGGCCATCAGCACGCGTTCGGCTTCCTGGGCGACGTTCGAGGTGTTCTCGAGCGATGATCCAGCGGGCGCCTGAATGATCGTCATGAACCATCCCTGATCCTCCTCGGGCACGAACGATCGGGGCACCCATTGATACGCCAGCCCCGTGAGGCCCAGTGAGACGACGAAGAGCGCCACGACGACCCACCGCACACGCATCAGCCGCGACAGCACGCTCACATACACGTCGGTGCCCCGGCGGATGACCGCTTCGATTGAACCGAAGACGCGCCCTTTGCCGTGTGCCCCTCCGCCGCGGAGCAGGCGCGCCGACAACGCCGGCGTGAGGGTGAGCGCGTTGAACATGGACAGCACCACGGCGAACGCGATGGTAAGGGCGAACTGCGCGTACGAGACGCCCTGTCGTTCCCGGGAAGAACGCTACCGGGACGAACACCGACACCAGCGCGAGTGACGTCGCGATGACCGCGCCGAACACCTCTGTCATGGCATCCGAGGCGGCGCGGGCCGCGCGCGTCCCGTAGTCCTGGATGTGCCGCTCGATGTTCTCGATGACCACGATTGCATCGTCCACGACGATGCCGGTCGAGAGAACGATGGCGAAGAGCGTCAACGTGTTGATGGAGAAGCCGAGCAGCTTGACGAATGCGAAGGTGCCGATGAGCGCCACCGGCAGGGTGAGCGCCGGGATGATCGTCGCGCGCCAGCTCTGAAGGAAGAGGAACATCACCACGACAACCAGGATGACGGCCTCGAAGAGCGTCTTCACCACTTCCCAGATCGATTCCTGCATCGCTTCCGTCGTGTTGAAGGCGACCTGGTACTGCAGTCCGGGCGGGAAGCTGGGTTTGAGCCGCTCGAGCTCGGCGATCACGCCCCGCTCCACATCGAGGGCGTTGGCGCTTGGCAGTGCGAGCACCCCGAAACCCACCGCGTCGAACGACATGAAGCGGAGGATGGATCCGTAGGCCTCGGCACCGAGCTCCGCCGCGCCGATGTCCTTCAGCCGGACCAGCGTGCCTTCGTCGCCCCGTTTCACGATGATGTTGTCGAACTCGCGGGCCTCCCGCAGCCGGCCGGCGGCGCGCACGCTGATCTGATACGTCTGGCCCGCACGCGCTGGCGCGTCGCCGATGCTGCCCGCGGCAACCTGCACGTTCTGCTCGCGCAACGCGTTGACCACGTCACCCGCGGTGATGCCCCGGGCGGCGAGCCGGGCCGGGTCCAGCCAGAGCCGCATCGAATACTTGCGCTCGCCGAACACCATCACGTCGGCGACGCCGGGCACGCGCTTCAGCGCGTCCTTCACGTACACGTCGATGAAGTTCGACATGAACAGCGAGTCGTATCGGCCGCGCTCGGAGTACACGCCGGCCCCGAGCACGAAGTTGTTCGACTGTTTCTGCACCGTCAGGCCCAGCTGGCGCACTTCGGCGGGCAGGCGCCCAATCGCCTGGTTCACGCGGTTCTGAACGTCGACGAGCGCGAAGTCGCCATTGCGTGTCACGTCGAAGGTGACGTTGATCTGGCAGAGGCCACTGTTGCTGCTCGATGAGGTCATGTAGAGCATGCCCTCGACGCCGTTGATGGCCTGTTCCAGGGGAGTGGTGACCGCCGTTTCGACCGCCTCCGCGTTGGCGCCGGTGTATACCGCGACGACGGTCACCTGCGGCGGCGCGACGTCCGGATACTGCGCGACCGGCATGGTCGGGATTGCCAGGGCGCCCGCCAGAACGATGACCAACGAACAGACGGTCGCCAGGATGGGTCGTTGGATGAAAGTGTCGACGAACATGGGTCAGCTCGCCGGCGCCGGAGCCGGAGCCCCGGGCGCATCGGACGACACGGCACGTACCGGCGCGCCGTCGCCAATCTTCTGCAGGTTCGACACGATAATCTGCTCGCCCGCTTTCAGGCCGGTCTGCACGATGTAATCGTCACCCACGATCTCACCAACGCTAATCGGCTTCTGTCGCGCCACGAGTCCCGCCCCGGCGGACTCGGCGACGTACACGAAGGTACTGGCCGCCGAGGCGATTCACTGCGACCACCGGAATGGTCAGCGCCGGGTCGTTGCTCCAGACGATGCGCGCGCGTGCGTACTGCATCACGCGGAGGGCAGGAGGTTGATTCCGCAGCTGCGCTTTCACCAGCACCGACTGCGTCGCATCGTCGGCACGCGGCGCGATGAAGGTAAGCGGGTTCTCCGCGACGACGGTCCCCGTGTCATCCACCAGCTGCAGCGGCAAACCGAGCCGCAGGTCGGCGGCGCGCTCGAGGGGCACCGAGACGTAAGCCTCGAGCCCCTGGGGTGAATCGATCGTCGTGATGACCGTGCTGTTCGTGACGCGATCGCCGGTGCGGACGGGCACGTCCCCGACGATTCCGGCCGCCGGCGCACCCACCCGGTAGTATCCAAGCTCCACGCGGCTCTCGCGGATGCCGGCTTCGGTGGCCTGGAGCTGGGCTTTGGCCGTGTCCGCGGCGGTCTGCGCCTGCTCCAGTTCCTGCTGGCTCACGGCGCCGGCTTCGAACAGCTTCTGCAGACGGCCGAGCTGCTGCGTGGCGTATGCAACATCCGCCTGACGTGCAGCCCGGTTCGCCTCGAGGCTGGAAACAGAAGCCTGCTGCTTGTCGGGATCAATCTGCACGAGCGGCTGGCCGGCCCGCACGCGGTCGCCGGAACGTACCAGCACGCGAGTCACGATGCCTTCGACCTGCGGCTGCACGGTCGTAGAGGCCAGCGAGCGGATGCTGGCCACGAACTCGGAAGTTCGCGGTACAGGCTTCGCCGACAAGGTCACCATCTTCACGTCTGCGGGCGGCATCGCGCCGGCACCACCCGGCCCTCCCTGCGGTGCTGTGCGGCCGCAGCCGACAGCGAACGCCAGGCAGAGGATGGGCACACTGCGTAGCAACATCTCCACGTCTCCGTCCATGAGCAGTTCAGAAACGACCATTGTAGGCTGAACACGCGAACGTCGACCTGCCTACCGCCTGCACCCGTTCGTCGAACGGCGAGTTGCGCAATCGACACGCGTTCCGGTATCGCCGGCATGGTGGGCTCAATCGCCCCGCAGCGCCATCCGCCTGAACCCGTGAGCGGCGGCGGCCCGATCGAGATCGGCCGTGGCGAAGTCTTCGATGGCGAGCAGGGGAAACGGCGCAGGGCTCGCCACGTCGATGGTCTTCAGGTAAGCGCCGCAGCGGCGGCAGACCTCGAGGCGCTTGCCGGGGCGGCCGCGGTCGATCGGGATGGTGCGGAAGTGCTCGCCCTGTTCGCCGCAGGACGTGCAGCCACGCGACTCGATGCGCCAGGCGGCCGCGCAGTACGCGCACCGGTGCAGGCGCTCGCCGAAGAAGAACTCAGCGAGCGCGGGCCAGTTGCCGCATGCTGGGCACGTGCCGCGGCTCCAACCCGCCAGTGCCTGACGGACGCCTTCATCCCCTTCGGTGAGCAGGGTCTCCTGTATGGCGTTCGCGATCGGTGCCGTCACCAGGTCGGCAGCCATCCACAGCACCTGCAGGTTCAGGCCGCCCTCCGCGGCCAGCGCGCGCGCGGCGGCTTCATCGCGAGCGAGCGATGCCGCGCACACCGACGGGAGGTCCAGGGTCCCGCGCTCCAGCGCACGTGCGATCTTGCGCGCAGCCTCGCCCGCGCCACCCCACGCGAGCTCGTCGAGAAACGCGAGCATCTGCCGCCGCGACACGTGCCACCGGCACCCCGGGCACATGAATGTCGCGCAGCACCGGCCTTCCGGTCCCGAGGCGGCGTTCGACGGCCCGCCCGTCCAGCACGCGGAGGTCCGGCGGAGTCACCGCGCCATCCTCGACCAGGCGTATTTGTCGCGTCAGGAGCCGCCGGTGCAGCCGAAGTGCCTCGGCAGGCACTTCGGCCTCGATCTGCTGCCAGCGGGCTTCGGCGCGCGCAAGTAATGACATAGAACACGGAGCGGTCGCGTGCTCATCCGGGCGACGCGGCCGATAACAGCAGGCGTTCAGGCCGGCTCGCATGCTGATGCGGCCGCTAAGTAGCTGATTCCGCAAGGACTTGTCCGCACTTGGTTCCGTTCGCTATAATTGGACGGTCAGGAGAGCCTAACAGATGATTGATATCTCCCCGATTGCTGCAGCGAAGATCACCGAGTTGCTGGCGGAAGAGAACAAGGAAGGCAGCGGGCTGCGCGTGTTCGTGCAGGGCGGCGGGTGCTCGGGTTTCCAGTACGGGCTGATGATCGAAGAGGCTGGCACCGACGCGGATCAGGTGTACGAGTCGAACGGCGTCAAGCTGTACATCGACCCGATCAGCGTTCGTTACCTGGGTGGCGCCCACGTCGACTTCCTCGACACTGTGACGGGCGGCGGCTTCACGATCAAGAACCCGAATGCCGTGTCCACGTGCGGCTGCGGCCAGTCGTTCAGCACGAGCTAGCACCGTGGGCGGTGGGCACCGACGTGTCGCGTCGCTGAAGGCTGACGGCTGCGCGCGGTCACTCGTCATGTCCCGCGCATGAGCACCACCATTCCCGACATAGAGCGGCTCCGCCCCGCGGGGGCCAAGCGGTCGAGCAAGCGCGACCTGATTCTGAACGTGTTCCTCAAGCAGGAGGGACACCTCAGTGCCGACGATCTCTTCGACATCACGCGGCGTGAAGACCCGCGCATCAGCCGCGCTACGGTCTACCGCACGCTCCAGTGGATGGTCGACGCCGGCATCGCGCGGAAGGTCGATTTCGGTGAAGGCCGCTTCCGGTTCGAGCACTCCTACCGGCACCCGCGCCACTTTCACCTGATCTGCAAGACCTGCAACCAGTCGTCCGAGTTCCTGAGCTCCGACATCGAGGCGTTCATCGAAGAGGTCGCCACGGCGCGCAATTTCGCCGCTCGTCAGAGCGTCGTGCAGATCTACGGCGAATGCGAGAACTGCCGCACCGGCCGGAAGGCGCCCGCGATCGACGGCAGCACGACCGAGGCGCTCTTCGCGCGCGACGCGTTGCGCATCGCGATCGCGACCGAACGCAGCGGCCTCGAGTTCTACACCCGCGCCGCCGCCATCGCGCGCGACCCGCGCGGCCGCAGCGTATTCAAGAAGCTGGCGGAGGAGGAGCGCGAGCACCTCGGCACCCTCGAGCAGCGCTACAAGGTGCTGCTCGCGCGGGATCCGCAGCTCGAGTCTCATCCGACGTTTCTCTTCTTCAAGGGCGCGGCGAACGGGCTGTTTGCCGAAGGGGCGGCGAGCCTCGCGGCCGACGGCGTCGACGATCTGAAGGCGCTGATGATCGGCATCCGCTGCGAGCGCGGCTCTCATCGCTTCTTCAAACGATACGGCGAGCGGTTCGAGGACTCCGAGGGCAAGCTGATCTTCCTGGAGTTCGCCGACGAGGAGCGCCAGCACCTGGACCTCCTCATCCGCGAATATCGCGCGCTCCTGAAGCGGCAGGGTCGCGGCCGGTCCCCGCGCAGCGCAGCGACCACCGCGAGCGCGCCGGCCGCCCGCCGCTGATCGCCGTAAGGTGATCGATCTCCACCTCCATACCACTGCGTCCGACGGCCGCTGCGACCCACCAACGCTGGTGCGCCTGGCCTGGCAGGCCGGCCTCCGCACGATCGCGGTGACCGATCACGACACGATGGCCGGAGTGGCCGATGCCACGCGCGCCGGGCGCGACTTCGGCATCCGTGTCGTCGCGGGGATCGAGATTACGGCCGTTCTGGACGATGGGGACGTGCACGTCCTCGGTTACTTCCTCGAGCCCGACAACCGCGAGTTGACGATGTTCTTGGAGGCGCAACGCGCCGCTCGCGTGGAACGTGCGCGCGAGATGGCGAGGCGGCTCGCCGAGCTCGGGAAGCCGATCGATCTGGACGCGCTGCTGAGGCCGCTCGCCACCCGACCCGACTGGTCGATCGGCCGCCCCGCGATTGCGCAGGCGCTCGTCGCTGCCGGCCACGTCAACACGCCCGGTGCCGCGTTCCAGCAGCTGATTGGTGAAGGCTGTCCCGCCTGGATGCCGCGGAAGGGTGCGGCACCGGGTGAGGTCATCCAAACGATTGCGAGGGCTGGCGGCGTGGCGTCACTCGCTCATCCGGGGCTGATCGGACACGACGAGCTCATCGAGGGGTGGGTGGGGAATGGCCTGCCCGCGATCGAAGTTCATCACTCCGAACACAGCGCCGCGGACGTGACGCGCTACGCCGGCCTGGCACGTCGGTTCGGATTGGCGATCAGCGGCGGCTCCGACTACCACGGCGACGATCGGAACGGCCGTTCGTCGCTCGGCACGGTCTCGTTGCCAGCCGAGGAGTTCGCCGCACTCGAAGCCTGCGTCACACGTCCGGCGGCGTAAGCCCCGGCGAACGAATGCATGTGGGGCAGGGCTCGAGCCGGGCCGACTCCCGCGTCCTCATCGGGCTGTCATCTCAATGAGCGACTGGCTTCTCGAACTCCGGCAGGTCCGCAAAAACTACGGCGCCCTCCGCCCGCTCCGCCTGCGCGAGCTCCAGGTCGCTCCCGGGGCCCTCGTCGCGCTGCTCGGCCTGGATGCGCCTGCCGCCCAGATGTTCGTCAATCTCGTGACCGGCGCCACGCTGCCCGACTCAGGAGAGGTGCGCGTGTTCGGGTTCGACACCGCGGCCATCACTGACGGAGACGAATGGCTGCGGACCCTCGATCGCTTTGGCATCCTCAGTGATCGCGCCGTGCTGCTCGACGAGCTCACGGTGGCGCAGAACCTCGCGATGACGCTCACTCTCGCCATCGATCCGATTCCCGCCGACGTGCGCGGTCGCGTCGAAGCGCTCGCGTCAGAGGTGGGACTCGAGGCCGACCGGATCGATCGGAAGGTGGCCACGCTGACGCCGGCAGCCAAACTGCGCGTGCGCCTCGGGCGCGCCGTGGCGCTCGGGCCGGACCTGCTCCTCCTCGAACATCCCACCGCTACTTTGGGCGTCGGCGATGTGGACGGCTTCGCGGCCGATCTGCGCCGGCTTGCCGCCGGGCGGGCACTCACGATGGTCGCGGTCACCGCGGACGCGGCGTTCGCATCCGCGATGACACCCGACGTGCTCCGCCTGCAACCAGCCAGCGGCGATCTCGTGCCCCAGACGGGTACCTGGGGCCGCGTCAAACGCCTGTTCGGCGCGTGACTACTTCTTCTCGATCACGCCACACGCCGCCCGAGGTCCGCCGCTCACGCCCGATTTCGCCTCGCCGGTGATTCCCTGGTCCGGGTTTGCGTGGAGGATAATGGCCGACCCGTCTGCGTCCATGAGCGACAGCGGGCCCTCAGACACCGTCACGCGCGTCGTCCGGGCCTGCAGTGTGCCGGAGCCATCCGCTCCGACGCGCAGGTTGGGGATGTCGCCGAGGTGATACGGGTGGTTGACGTCAGGGTCCGTGTTGCCCGCCGGGCCTGGATCGAAATGGCCGCCGGCAGCGGTGAACGCCGGGGGCTCACACTTGCCGACCGCGTGGAAATGCACGCCGTGCAGCCCGGGCTTGAGTCCTTTGGCGGTCACGGTGACCTCGACTTCTGTCCCCGTGTCGTACGCCATCTCGACGATCTCGGCTGTTCCGGTGACGCCCTCGCCCGCGATTGTCGCGTGGGCCCGCGCCGTGGTCTTGCCTGCGCTGCGAGCGTGTCCGGCCTGGTGTCCGACCGGCGCGTCAGTCCGGGCGAACGTCACAGTGCCGGCCATCACACACGCCACGGCAGCGGCGAGAGCATTGCGGGTCTTCATGTCTGTGCCTCCTCCTGTCGAATCATCTACACACCTCCGTCACGAACTGACGATCTTATACCGCTCCATCGCTGCGCCGGGTCGAACGGCCGTGCTTCGAGCGTGGCTGGAGGCGTACGGGACGGGGCGTTGCGCAGGGAACAGAAATTGATAAAGGAAGCGGGCCTCGTGCCCGCCTGGACCGGAGGGCAGCCGATGCCGAACGGCGTGATCAAACGGTTGGTGCGCGATCGGGGATTCGGGTTCATCCGCGACGACAATGGCCAGGAGTGGTTCTTCCACCGCAGCGCCGTGGAGAATGGGTCGTTCGATGGCCTCAACGAGGGAGAGCGTGTGAGCTTCGAAGAGGAGCCATCGGCGAAGGGACCGCGCGCGGGCAGCGTGAGGGGTGAGGCCGCCTGACGCAACCTGGTCTCATCCTGTTCGACATCGACGGGACGCTGGTGGTAACGGGCGGCGCCGGCCAGCGCGCGCTCGATCGCGCGTTCCACGAGATGTTCGGTGTTGCCGGTGCGTTCGCCGCGGTCGAGTTGCCCGGCCGTACCGACCCGCTGATCGTCAGCGACGCGCTGCGTGCGCACGACATCGCCGACGCTGATCACGACGCGCTCAGGTTCCGGGACAGCTACGTCGCTGCGCTTGCGGAGGAGATGCGCCGGGAGCATCCCGCGAAACGGATGCTTCCTGGTGTCGTCCCCCTGCTCGAATCACTCGCCCCGCGCGAGGATCGCATCCTGGCGCTACTCACCGGCAACTTTGAGCCGTCCGCCCAGCTGAAGCTGGAACACTTCGATCTCTGGCGCTACTTCGGCTGGGGTGCGTTCGGTGACGATGCGGCCGACCGCAACGGGCTCGTGCCAGTGGCGGTCGAGCGCGCCGTGGCACGCGGGTACCCGCGCGTACCGCCGAAGCGTATCGTGGTAATCGGTGACACACCCCGCGATGTGGAGTGCGCGCGCGCTGGGGGCGCGTGGTGCATCGCGGTGGCGACTGGCGGCGTGACGGCGGAGCAGCTGCGGGCCGCAGGCGCGGACGTGGTGTTCCAGAACCTTGCGGACACGGCCAATGTGACCACCGCCATCGACCACCTGATTGGGGGCTAGCGCGACGCACGTGCCTGGGCGTCGAGCCCAGCTGCACGTCTTTTCACTCGCCAGCGCGCGACCCTATTGATGATCGCGGGTAGCGGTTACACCGCCGCGGGGTGCCGTCGCGGCAAACGCGACGACGCTGCCCACCAGCACCGCGAACATCACCGCCCACAACAGCCGGCCGACAACCCTTTCGCTCATGCTCCGCTGTATCGGCCAGCCATGGACCAGGCTGCACCACTCGGACGTCGATCATGAGTCGCCGATCGGCGATGGAATGGCGGAAGCGCCTGGGAGTCGAACCCAGCCTTCCCGCGGTCAGCGGGAAGCGACCGATTTTGAAGACCGGGAGGGCCACCGGGCCCCGTTCGCTTCCAGGGGGTGTGCGTGCCGTTCGAACCGGATCGATGCGGGACGTGGGCGGGCCAAGGGGGGGCCAGCGGAGCGTCGGTGCGAAGTGGGAGGAAAGGACCCGGCCCCAGGGGAGCCGGGAACGTCCAACTGGCTCAGCCCTCGATGAGCCGCACGTCACCCGCGCGCGGACCTTTGGCGGAATCCTCTTCAGTGAACTCCACGCGCTGCCCTTCGCGCAGCAGTTCGAACACCTGGCTGCGAACCGCGCTGCGGTGGAAGAAGTGCTCCGTCCCACCCTCGTCGCGAATGAACCCAAAACCCTTGTCGATCAGGAGCCGTGCGATTGTGCCGGTCGGCATGACCGTGTCCTCCGATTGATACGACGACCCTGAGCACGCTCAGGGAGCGCGGCGGCACGGCCTCCGCACGTCGGTGCCGGATGACCCGCCGCCGTCGAACCAGGGCACGCGTCCCGGTCCGCCGCGTTCACTGCGCCGCAACTCTCCCAGCAGAACGCGGTAAATCCGGCCTCGTTGGCCGTAAACTGGGCCACTATAGGGACTTCAGCCGTGCAAAGTCAAGCCGCGCACACTGCCCGTCAACCTGCCACTCGCCCTCCTCCTCCTCGTCCTCGTCGTCCTGGTCTTCCTCTGGCTCGTCGTCTTCCTCGTCGCCGACATCGATGTCGAACGGGTCACCCTGCGCCTCGAGCGTGTCATGGTGCGGCATAGGAACTCCTGGCGCTCATTCTACGCCGCCGAAGGGTCACCACCCCGCTTGCGCGCGCCGGCCACGCGCTTCGGCCGAGCAGCTAGGCCAGGTACAGTCAGTGCGGTGGCGACGTCGAGCATTCCGGCAATCGTGCTTGCCGCTGGGCGTTCATCCCGGATGGGGGAGCCCAAGGCGGCTCTGCTACTGCCGGGCGGCGACACATTCCTCGGCCGCATTACGAGGGAGCTGACAGCGGGTGGAGCCGACCCGTTGGTACTCGTCGTATCCGGTCGAGATGAGCCGACGCCCACACTCGTGACGCAAGGTAGAACGGTCCAGTACGTCATCAACCCGGAGCCCGACCGTGGGCAGACTTCGTCGCTGCAGTGCGGGCTCGCATCCGTGCGAGGCGCAGACGCCGTGCTGGTGACGCTCGTCGACGTGCCCCTCGTGACAGCCCTGGTCGTCCGCGCGCTGATTGAGGCGTGGGTGTCTTCAGGCGCCTCCGTGGTGCGGCCGACGCAGGCAGGCCGTCACGGACATCCCATCCTCATTGCACAGCCGGTGATCCGGGAGTTGCTCGCCGCCGATCCGTCCGCTTCTGCGCGTTCCATCATCCGGCGTCACGCGGCCAATGGAGTGGAACTCGAGCTGGCGGACGATGGGCCGTTTCTTGATGTGGACACGCCGGAGGACTATCGCAGGCTGATTGCCTCGTTGACCGCTGACCGCTGACCGCTGACCGTCAACCGCCTTTAGCCTTTAGCCTTTAGCCTGTTAGCCTTTAGCCCTTAGCTACCTTGGCCGTCGACCGTCGACCGTTTTGAGATATGCCAGGCACCGTCCTCACACCCGCCAGCGATGTCATCTCCGAGCTGCTGAATCCTCCCGTGCCGCAGGAGGCCGACACGCAGACACGGCTCACCATTCATCGCACATCGGAGCAGGACGTCAAGCAGCGGCAGGTGATCTTCTCGCTCGACGGGGAGCGCCTGGGCGAGTTGCTGTTCGGGCAGACGTTCACCTGCGAGATCAAACCCGGTACGCACCGGCTGCGGGCGAACAACACGCTCGTGTGGAAGACCGTGGAGTTCCTTGCGCCGGCCGGCACGCACGTGCACTTCACGTGCATCAACTATGCGCCGCGCGGGATGATCTACATGTTGGCGACGTTCGGGGTGTCGCCGCTCTTCGTGGCGCTCAAGCCTGGGCTGCCGCAGTTCGTGCGGCTGTGATGCCTGTCGTCAGCTGACCAAAAAAGGGTGCGCAACAACAGTCGCGCGCCCTTCATCCAAACGCCACGCATGTGGCAATCGGGCCACCCGCGATTCACTTGTGTAGTCACGTGGGGCAGGCCTTCAGGCCTGCTCGCGCGTACCGATTTGCAGGGCTGAAGCCCTGCCCCACATGAGTGGTTCAGTGACAACACGAGCGAGCACTGGCTCTAACGTCTGCCGGGCTGCAGTCGGCCGCCTCAGGGGCGTGAGCCACCCGTGGCGGGCGCAGCTGGCGCGGTGCGGTGCAGGTAGTCGACCGTGACGCTCGCGAGAGCACGCACTCCCGTCACGAGCGCACTCTCATCCACGACGAACCGCGGCGAATGGTTTGGTGCGGCTGATGCGGGGTCGGTGCCCGCGGGGTTGATGCCGAGGAACGCGAACACGCCTGGCACTTTTTCCTGGTAGCGTGAAAAGTCCTCGGCAGTTGTCGTGGGCGCGACGTTCGGATCGAAGCCGCCAGTGGCCACCCGCTCCAGCGAAGGGATGATCGCGCTGGTGAGCGCCGGGTCGTTCCACGTTACCGGCGTGCCGTCGGTGATGCGCACCTCTGCCACGGCGTCCGCCGACTCGGCGATGCGCGTAGCGGTCTGCTCGACCCGGCGGTGAGTCTCGCGCCGCATCTGCGGATCGAACGTACGTATTGTGCCGGTCATCCGCGCCACCTCCGGCACGATGTTGTACCGGTTGCCGGCCTCTACCGTCCCGATGGTCACGACGACCGGCCCGGCTGTCAAATCCAGCTGACGGCTGACGATCGTCTGCAGACCCATGACGACCTGCGCGGCCACGACAACAGGATCGACGCCGGACCATGGATGGGCACCGTGCGTCTGCCGTCCCTTGATCGTGATGGCGAGACGATCACTGGCGGCCATGATGCCTCCTGGCCGTACGGCGAGACTCCCGGCTGTGCCGAGGCCGCGGCCGGTGAAGACGTGGAGGCCGAATATCGCGTCGACCTTCGGCGCATCGAGCGCACCCTCCGCGATCATCAGCTCCGCTCCGCCCTTCTCACCGGCAGGTGGCCCTTCTTCGGCAGGCTGAAACAGGAAGACGACCGCCCCCGGCAGCTGCGCCTTCATCGCGCTCAGAACGGTGGCGGCGCCCAGCAGCATCGCGGTGTGCGCATCGTGGCCGCAGGCGTGCATCACGCCTACGCGCTTGCCGTCGTGCTCCGCCGTGACGGTGGACTTGAAGGGGACGTCCACCTGCTCCGTGACCGGCAGCGCGTCCATGTCGGCCCGCAGCGCGATCACCGGGCCGGGACGCGCGCCCCGCAGCACGGCGACCACGCCCGTCTTCGCCACGCCCTCGCGCACCTCGAGCCCGAGGCGTTTCAGCTCGGCAGCGACGATGCCCGACGTCCGCACCTCACGGTTCCCAAGCTCCGGGTGCTCGTGCAGGTCACGGCGCCAGGCGATCACCTGTGCATTGACATCGGCGGCTCGCCGATCGACTTCCTGATGAATGCTGGCGGGAGTGGCGAGATTCTGCGGCTGCGCGTGTGCAGGAACGGCGCAGATGGGGGCGACCAGCCACAAGGCGGCGGCGTGGAATCGCAAGCTGACGGACATCCGTGAATTCTACCTACAACGCCCGAGTGCCTGGCCTGTCCGCCGCGACTTGGGTCCAGGCTCCACATCGGCGAGCAATCTGCCCGGTGCAGGATTGCCTGGAGTGGATGTGGGGCCGCGGGATCGTTGAGATCCACACGCCGATGTCGAGAAGTCTTTACGGTGTTCGGGTGGGGAGCGAGAGCCGCCGCACCCCGATGACCGAGGTGCCGGCTGCGCCGGACGTCCACACCGCCATGAGACCGTCTCTTGTCGGCGCGAGGACCGGGTAGCTCGCGGGCCCGTCTTCGGAGAGCCTGACGATCGGCCCCAGGGAGACCGCCCCCGAAGGACCACGCTTCACCTCGCGAATGGCGGCGATCCGTGTGCCGTTTACGAGCTCGTCCCAGGCGGCCACGACACGCTGGCCGTCACCGATGGCGATTTGCGGGTGCTCGGGCTTCTGGCCGCCGAGCGTGCCGATGGGGAAGCGTGGTGTGAACGTCCGCCCATCCACCGTGCTCGCGTAGAAGATCGCGCCTTGCGGCTGTTGACCGCCGAGTACAGTGGGCCACACGACGTGCGCCGTGCCCGCGCGATCCACGGCGACGGCGGGCCCGTCGTCAGGGCAGCCGTTGATGGCCCAGTCGTCCATGCTGATACGCACGGGGGTCGAGAACGAACCGCCCGCGTCCCCTGAAACGCTGAACGCGATGTCGCGGATGTTGCCGGGATACACCTGTCGCCACGCCGTGAAGAGGGTCCCATCCGGGCGAGCGGCGGCTGCGGTCTTACAGCAGTAGCAGACGCCCTTCGTGATCTCACGCTCCTTGACGACGTCGCGCGTGGCATCTGGCTTCAGCTGGTCTGCACGGTCGGTGGCAGCCCGGCTCGTGCCGCTGGCGGGAGAGTGAGCTGC
This sequence comes from Vicinamibacteria bacterium, assembly GCA_963763095.1. Lineage (GTDB taxonomy): Bacteria > Acidobacteriota > Vicinamibacteria > Vicinamibacterales > JAENWD01 > CAVUCH01. Next base: position 52,959 of record CAVXNR010000006.1, on the reverse strand, counting down.
CGCGTAGTAGAGCGCCGATTTCCGGGCCATCGCGACACCATCGTGCGGCGCCTGGCCGTGGTGTCCAGCGCCGCGCGGCTCAGCCGCCAGCCCGCGGTGATCCAGCCACAGAACGTGTGCCGTCCCCTGCGCATCGGCCGTCAACGCCGGCCATCCCCGATCACCCGGCGCATCTGGAGACTGCATCGTGAGCGGGGCCTCGAACGTCCTGCCGCTGTCGCGGGATCTGGCGAGCTTGAGCGCGGTGGACGTGCCGCGAGCCGTCCAGAGCACCAGGATGTCTCGTGCCGCCGCCTTGTCGCCGGTCACCCGTGGATTCGACCTCGGCACGATTGCCACCCGCGGCGGGAGCTCTCCGCCGAGCCGCGCCTCGCCGTTTTCACGGTTCACGCGCACGGGAGAGTCGAATGTCATCCCCGCATCGCGGCTGACCGCCACGAAAACGTCGGACTGGGCGCCGGCGCTGGCTCCCCAGGCGACAGCAACGAGCGAACCGTCGGCTGCGACCCAGGGAGTCGCGTTGTCGCGGCCGGGAACCCCGAGCGAGGTGGCAGGCGGGGATGGTGCGGCCGGTAATCCAGTGACGAGCATCGGCACCAGCGCGGAAAGAAGGACGATGAGCCTCGTCGAGTAGGAGGACATGCACCAGTATTCCACGATGGCGCGATGTCTGGTCCAGACGCGCATGCCGGGCTCGTCCGCTCATGTCGCGGCCGGCACCGTCAGATCCGCCGAGACCCGTTCAATCGCGTCAACGAGCTTCACGGTTCGAGGAGCAGGGATTGACTTCCTCCAGTCGTCGGCGATCCCTGCTCTCCAGAGCTCTGGAGTTGCGCCGGCTCCAGCAGCCAGCGCTTCAGACCCGTACCTCGGGCCTGCGCATGAAGTGTTGTCATGTCCGGGTGGGAATTGCGGCGCCCAGAAAATACCCACCCGTCCGCCAGGCGAAAGTTCAGCGCACTCAGGACGCCGACTGCGCACGTGTTCGCGACAGCGGCCGGCATGTGCAGCCATTCGACGAGCGCTACCGTGATCGCGACATTGCCCGCGAGCGACACGATCCCGGCGCCCGCGTGGAAGCGCGCGAGGCGCCCGAGGAGGTGCGCCGGGCCGCCACCCGCGCGATCTCGCCACGTCCAGCGCTCGTGCCAGACGAAGTTATGGAGCACCGCGGCCTCCACCGCGATGGCTGTCGCACGAGCCGTCGCGAGGCCCGCCGTCGCCGTGAGCAGCTGCAGTGCGGCGAGCTGAATCCCGAAGCCCATGATTCCCACGCCGGCGAAGGCCGCCCACCGCGGCAGGCCCCACCCGCGGTCTCACGAGCGGCCGCCCGGCATCGGGTCTGCCGACGACAGCGCGCGGGCGTTGCGTACCCCGTTGATCGCGAACACCATCGTCATCCCCACGATCCCGCACAGACCGCCGACGTCCCACAACCTGACCTCGCCCAGGCCGAACGGCGTCACGATGGGCCGTCCGATGGCGGCGAGCGCGCCCATAGACAGCAGGATGCGCAGCTCGGTCGGCCCGAATCCCGCAAAAGAGATGCGGAACACCCCGAGGGTGTGGGTGGCGAGGAAGCTCTCGGCAGCCAGCAGCAGATACGCCGCGAGCAGACCGGCGGCGACGAGGGGACTGGCAATGCCGGACACGCCGAGGCCGGCGAACAGCACGAGCGCGTTCACCAGATCGACGACGTGATCGAGGTAGTAGCCATAACGGGGACGCTGTGCGTTGCGCACCCGAGCCAGGGTGCCGTCGAGGCTGTCGCCGAACCAGTTGATCGCCAGGAACACCGGGACGAGCGCCAGCCACACCCGCGAGTGCGAGGCGGCGGCCAGCGCGCAGCCCGCGCCCAGCATGCCGGCGGCGCCGAGAAACGTCAGGCCGTCGGACGTCACCTGCGGCGGCAGCCGCATGGCGAGCCAGACGAGCACCCGCCGCTCGGCGTCGGCGAGCACGCTCGCATGGTGGCGCGTGTGGGTCGTTCCTGCGGGAATCCGCGACGCGGTGAGGCCGGGCAACTCCATCCTCCTTCAGAGGCCGCGCACGCCAGTATCGATGTGCGACCCCTTGCCTGGAGATGCGTGGTCCTGCCGCTGAGTGGCTCAGAGAGGAGGGCAGCGATCCCCAGCAGGGGAAGTCAGCTTGCCCGGGGACGAGGAGGAATGGCGGCCGGAATGCCCGACGCGATCGGCTGCACGTCAGACCGCCTTCGGTCCCTGGATGGACCGGTCGATCTGCCGGATGGCGCCCAGGTGATACGCCAGGTGCGCGATGCTCCCGATCACGCCGTTCAGTTCCATGGGGGACAGCTCGCGCGGCGTTTCAAGTGCAGCACGCCAGCGTCGTGTGCTCTGTCGGAGCCGCTCTCGCAGCGCATCCCACTCGGGTTTGGTGACCGTGCCGCGCTGCCAGCTGGCGCTCCAGTCAGCGGTGCCCCACGGGTTCGGCTCCCCGTCGCTCCAGCGGTTCATGAGGTCGAGGCCGTAGCAGACGTGGTCTACATGGGCGGCGATGGACGCAGTGCCTGCTGCCGATCGCTTCGACGCCGCTTCGGCCGAGAGACCGTCGAGCGATCGGATCAGCCCGGGGTCGCCACCGTTCAGCATGTAGGCTGCATCAGGGGCGGGTCCGTCGGTCAGCTCGGCAAAGAGCTGTGCAAGCGACGAGTGCAGCGCATCCATCTTGAAGCCCTCCCGCCAGCGTCCGTGCACGACACATCGTCGGCACGTGACGTACGCCACTCCTCAGGCGCCGAACTGGCGCAGGTGATGATCGGTGTGCAGGTACGCCCACCGGAGCCACGCGCCAGACGACATCCTGCCGAAAATCGGGTGTGCCGGCCACGCGCGATCCGCCGGTCGTGCGGCGATCCGACCGAGGAGTATCGCCACCTGCGCTACGTCTGCATGAAAGTCTGCCGGCCGGGTGCCATTGCAGTACTGATCGATCTCCGGGCGCGTCGGGATCCCGGGTGGCCATCGCATCGGCGCATACAGCGCAATCCATTTGACGACCGTGCGCTGCAGCAATCCGCTTGCCGGGCTGACCCGCTGCTCGCCAAGCGCCACCCTGCACGCGTCGCTCAGATGGCAGAGCATCTGGTGCGATGACATCCGCCCCCACCGCGCAGCGCTCTCGGGACGTACCGTCGCCAGCCGGCGGAGCAGCTCCGCTCTGCATTGCTCGTGTGCGAGAGTCTTCATGGCTCACGCGGTATCAGCCCCATGAGCCGGTCTCCACCCGCGTCGCGGAACGCCGCGCGTGCTCGCGCGCGGCCCGCTTCCGCTTCGTCCAGCAGCGCGGCGAACGCGGGCGTGCTCCGTACCGCATCGAACTGGCGGCTCCCCGACAGCGTGGCGACCACGGAGTAGCCTTTCTGAACCGCGCGCTGAAGATGGGCGAGTCCGGCCGCATACTCTCCCACGTCGCACAGCAGCCATCCGAACTGGAAGATCGCTTCGGGGTCGTCTTCGATTTTCAACGTGCGGAGCGCCGTCACTTCGTCGAGCATGTCCCCGCCGCGGCGTTCCAGCCAGGCAGTCAGGTACTCTATCCACGCACGAAACAGCGGGATGCGCGACGTCTCACCCATCCGGATCAGCAGGGCACGCGCCTCGTCACGCCGGCCGGCCAGGCCCAGCCCGATCACCCGGATGCCATCGTCGGCGCCGGCAATCACGCGCGGAGAATCGGCCGTGATGAGCCGATCGATCTGGCCAGCCATCAAGAGCGTCTGCTCGAAGCTTGTCGGCACATTCGGATCGAGCCGCCGCGCCTCCGCGTGCGCAGCCAGGGATTCCTCGTTGAGGCCGCAATACCGGCAGGCGTGGACGAGGCCGGCAAACAGCTCAGGATCGTTGCCGTGGCGGGCGGCTTCACCCACCAGGCGTACGACGGCGGCCTGTGCCTGACCGATGTCAGCCTCGAGGTTGGCGTAGAACTTGTGGGCGACCGACAGCCGCGGGTTGAGCGCGAGCGCCCGGCGGAAGGCCTCCTCGGCGCGGACGTCGCTGTCTGGCGTTTCCTCGATGTACTTGCCGATCACGCGGTGACACCGCCCGAGATGAGCCCACGCGGGCGCGAATCGCGGGTCGAGATCGAGGCAGTGCTGGTACAGGTCGCGTGCGCGCGGCAGCCCGTCGTAGGTACGCGCGAGCTCGTTGGCCCGCAGGTAGAGCTCGTACGCTCGCGGGTTGTGCGGCGCGTCTGGAGTCGGTGAGCTCGTGCTGTCCGACAGCGGCACCGCGAGCACCTCAGACATCCGCTGTGCGATATCGTCCTGCAGGCGGAACAGGTCCCCCAACGACGATTGCACGGTGTGCGCGGTCAGCAGCGTGCCGCCCGGCGCTTCGATCAGCTGTGCGGTGGTGCGCAACTGATCCCCGGCGCGCAGAATGGTCCCCATGATCACGCGATCGACGTCGGCCTCCGCAGCGAGTGCCTTGAGGTCCGGTGCGTCCGCGGCGAACCGCGCCGCGACCACGCTCGAGCGCACGATCAGCGATCCGTTCGCCGACATGGACGTGGCGATGGCGTCGGACAGGCTGAACGCGAGAAAGTCTGTCTCGGGATCCGCTCGCAGGACGCGGAAGGGCAGGACGACGAGGCGGGTGAACGCGTGCGCAAGCGCCGGCGCGGCGCCGCTCTGTACCCCGCTGATCGACCGGAGCTCCTCGGCCATGGCGTCCGCCGACGCCGGCCGCTCCGCCGGCCGTTTCGCCATCGCCCGGCGAATCAGGCGGTCCACGGCCGCGATCGCAGGCGAACCCGTGAGTGCGGGCGGCTGCTCGTACTGCGTCGCGTGCAGGACCTCCAGGATCGTGCGGCCGCTGAAGGCGGGACGTCCCGCTAGCATCTCGAAGAGGATGGCACCCGCGGCGAAGAGGTCCGTGCGCGCGTCGATGGCCTCCCCCGCAACCTGCTCGGGAGCCATGTAGCGAGGCGTGCCCATCACGACCCCGGTGCGCGTCAGCCCCGCCGTCGCGCCGAGCGCTTCACCCAGCTCCAGCCGCGCGAGGCCGAAATCCAGCAGCTTCACCCCGTGGGCGGTCAGGAACACGTTGGACGGCTTCAGGTCGCGATGCACGATCCCGCGGGCGTGCAGCGCGGCCAGTGCCGCCAGTATGCCGAGGGCGATCGGGACCGCCTCCGCCGTGCTCAATGGGCCGTGCCGGAGCCGCTCCGCCAGCGCTTCTCCTTCGAGGAGCTCCATCGCGATGAACAGGCGTCCGCCGTCTTCGCCCACTTCGTAGATCTGGCAGATGTTCGGATGGTTCACGCTTGCCGCCGCCCGGGCTTCCCGCCACAGGCGCTGCCGAGCGCTGGGGTCGTCGGGAGGTGCCGTCAGCGTCTTGAGGGCAATCGTGCGTTCGAGCCGATCGTCATGCGCCGCGTAGACGATGCCCATCCCGCCTTCGCCCAGCTTGCGGTGGATGGCATAGCGGCCAATACGCGACGGACCGTCCGCGCCGGGACCACTGTTCGGAATGTCGGCAGGCGGACGGGGAGCCGGCGCACCGGTCAGCCGTTCGTAGAGGCCCCGGAAACCAGTCTTCGATGTGTTCTCGTTCTGCTTGTCCGCCACGCGAAAGGTCGATCATACCTCCGGGGGCTGTGCCAGAAGCACCTGGTCCACCCACGCGATCAGGTCGCGCGTCACCTCATCCCTGTTCGTCTCGTTCAGCAGCTCATGGCGCGCGCCGTCGTAGAACTTGTGGGTGATGCGCGCCAGCCCGGCGCCCGCGAAGGCGCCGAGCAGCCGTTCGACGCCTTTCACATCTTCACCGACGGGATCGCGCGTGCCTGCAATGACGTGGATTGGCAGTGTCTTCGGCACACGCTGCAGGTGCGAGGCCGATCCCAGGATGGCCTTGCCCTCGAGGAAGTCCACCCACGCCTGGGCGGTCAGCGCGAACCCGCAAAGCGGATCGTCCCGGTACTTGTCGACTTCCGCCGCATCCCGCGAGAGCCAGTCGAACCCCGTGCGGTTCGGCGCGAAGCGCCGATTGTAGTTGCCGAAGACGATCTGCTTGAGCCATGTTCCGGGCCTGCGTGGCCCGAGCACCTGTTTCTGGAGTTGCGCGACGGGACGCGTAGCCTTCTCCAGCGCCCCAGGGGGACCATTGGTGCCCGAGAGCACGACGCCACGATACGGTCCGTCCTGGTCGCCGATGACCGCCTGCGCCATGAACGACCCCATCGAGTGGGCGAACAGCAGGAGCGGCACGTGCGGGAACGTCGCGGCCATTTTCCTGGAGACGGCGCGGATGTCGTCGAGCACGGCCGTCCAGCCGTTCGAGTCGGCGAAGTGACCGGGAATCCCGGGTACCGGGTTGGTGCCGTGCCCGCGAGCGTCGTGTCCCCACACGCTGACCCCGGCGCTGTTCAGGGCGCGCGCGAAGCGAGCGTAGCGCCCCGCGTGTTCCACCATGCCATGCACGATGTGCACGGAGGCCCGAGGCTTCTCGACCTGGTCCCAGCGGTGGATGGGTGGCAGCATGCGGTCTGGACGTCGTGGCAGGCGGGCGGGTTCAGACGCTCGCGGGATTATTGCCTCGTGAGCTGGGAGTCCGCCTGCCGGTGGACGATTCGCCACTCCCCGGCTTCGCGCCGGAAGATCATCGTCACCCGGTATTCGCGCGTGGAGTCACTCGTCTCTCCCGGCACCCGGTACCGCAGGTGCTCGGCTTGAACCACGTAGCCGAGCTCGCCGCTCACGCGGGTGACGATGCGCTCGATGCGATTTGTCCCATTCGAGAAGCGTGTGCCAACCCAATCGAGGCGGCTGCTGATCGCGGGCCAGCCCCTCTCGATCGTGCCGCCGAACCCGCCGGACAGCGTCACCTCGTCTGCCTGAGACCACAGCGCCTTGAAGGCGGCCGGGCGGCCGTTCTGGAGCTCGAGCTGCGCAGCATCGACCCTGCTCAGGAACGTTGTGAAATCGTCGGCCTGTGGCGGGGATCCGGCCTGCGCGCGCAGCACGGCGGGTGGCATCACAAAGGGTAGGACTCCGGTGCCGGCGAGGAATCCTGCCACGACGAGTGCGCGCGGAATGGACGGACGCTTGTACACCGGCAACTCCTCCGACGCGCATTGTTGCACGGTGGGGCCTGTCGCTTGGGACGAAGGCCCTCAGCTGAGCGCGGCCGAGCAGTCCTTACGCGGCGCCGTGACTGCGTAGCACGTCCTGCACCGCCGGATTGCCGTCGGCCATCGCCAGCAATGTGCGACCTTCGCCGTTCCCGACGGCGGTGATGTCAGCGCCCGCTGCGACGAGCCGGTCAACGACGGCCTCGTATTCTGCGCCTGCCGCCCGGCGATGCACGGATCCAAACGCAGCCCACCCGAGGGGCGTGCTCTGATGGGTCGGATCCCTGGCGTTGAGCGGCACGGCACCACCGCGCGAGGAGGCGCTCGACCATCCGCACATTGCCGACCCAGCAGGCCGCGTGCAGTGCTGTCCCGCCGTCGACACCGGGCGCGGCCGGATCGAACCCGAGACGGAGCATGAGGTCGGCCGCGTCGAAGCGCTCGTGGAAGATCGCCGCGGCCAGATGCCCATGCTCCTGGCGTGTGAGAGAGGAGAGAAGCGACGGATCCTCCGCGAGCACAGCCTGCGCCGCGTGCTCGTCCGCGCTCGAGAGGGCGTTCATCAATCGGATCCGCCCAGGGCTTCTGGCCACGAGCAGATCGTGGACACGGCGCTGGCCGAACTTCAACGCGACCTCGTGCGGAGACATGCCGACGCCGAGCGACCAGCAGTAAATAGCGAAGGGCGGGACCGGTGGATACCCGGGCTGGTTGACGCGAGCGGCGAGGCAGGCTGGATCGGTGTCGAGCAGGCGGGTTGCCAGCTCGATATCCCCGAGACGGGCGGCCATGAAGATGTCGGGCGCGGCCCCGCGCTCGAGTAAACGCCGACAGACATCGGGTCGATCCACGAGCGCGTACTGCGCGGGCGTGGACTTGTGATCCACACAGCGCACATCCACGCCCGCGCCGCGATCCAGCAGGAAGTCGGCGATCGCGACGGTCCTCGCCTCGTGGAGCGGCTGCTGACCGTCTCCTCCCCGGGCGTGAACGGACGCTCCATTGGCGTCCACCAAGGCGCGCAGCTCGTCGAGCCAGCCGAGACGCGCTGCCACGTTGGGCGTCAGTGTCGCCCCGCGGGCCAGCAGAAATCGTGCGGTGCCCTCGTCTGCGTTGTCGAGGATGGTGTAAGGGCCGTTGTCCCAATCGCTTTTGAGGTTGACGTCTGCACCGGCTGCGATCAGCGTGCTCAGCATCGTTTCGTTCTGCGCGGCGATGTGCGCGGCCCGCTGGCCGAAGGCGAACATGGGCTCGTTGATCCGGTTCCGGACGTGTGTAAACGCGAGGAGCCGTTGCACGCCGGGAATATCGCCGCCACGCACGGCGTCGCAGAACGCCTTGAGGTCGCGTTCCTGGAGATCCGCCACAAGCTTCGGCCACGATTCGAACCCCGCTTCCCGGGCCACGGCAAGCTGCGCACAGGCAAGCGGCAGCGACCGCGGCGGACCGGCGATGTCGGGGCGAACTGACTGAATGCGCGCGAGCGCCGCTGGGTCGCCGTGACGCGCCGCACGGATCAGATCCTTGGCAAGCTTGCGTTGCTGCTCGAGATTGGCGGGAACACGAGGCGAGTGTGGCGGCGTTGACACGGACGACCTCCTTCAACAAGCGCCCGTGTCCGCATCATGGGCTGAAGAAAGGTCGGTGTCGCTACCGCAAGAGGACTGTGACAGGTGGGCGCCGCCCTTTCCGCGGACTGGAGGCGTCCTGTAAACGCCGATTCGGAGAGTAAACCAGCCCGCCCGGGCGGTGCAACTGCCGGCGTACCCTGCCGGCGTACCCGTCAATCCCGGCCGGGAGAAACACGGCCGCCAGGAACAATACGCAGGCACTCTCCGTCTCAGGCTGTAGAATATCTACAGCCACGATGACCGCCCGACCCGGATCTCTCCTTCGCCGTGCAACGCCTGGTCACTCCCACGGTGTTGGTTCCGTTGCACTCTCACGCGTCGACTCGCGATCCGCGCAAGCGGCGCCTGCGTCCAGCCCTCGGCATCACAGCAAGCAACAGGGAACCGTGTTAACGAAGGTGGCGTCATGACCCTCACTCGACCTCTCCGCCTGCGGCCCGGCGTGATCCTCGCGATCGTGCTCGTCATCACGCGCTATTTGGTACCTCTGATTGCGCCCGATGCCGAGATCGCCGAGATGCCGCTCGTGGTGCTCGCGATGCTCTCCGGAGTCCTCCTGGCGGTGGCGATCGTCCTCTGGTGGCTGTTGTTCAGCCGCGCGCCGTGGCTGGAGCGGCTCGCCGCCGTTGCGCTGATGATCGTCGGGGTGTTCGCCACCCGCCTTCTCGTGCACGAGTCGATCAGGGGCGGCCACATGGGGATGATGCTGGTCCTGTACTCCGTGCCGGTTCTCGCTGTGGCGCTGGTCGTCTGGGCGGTGTCGACGCACGGGATGCCCGACCGCATTCGCCGCACGACGATGGTTGCGGCGATCGTGCTTGCGTGCGTGCCGTTCACGCTCATGCGGACGGCCGGCGTCATCGGCGCGGGATCCGAGCTGCACTGGCGCTGGGCGCCGACGCCCGAAGAGCGATTGCTGGCGGAGGCGAAGGCTGAACCTCTCGCGGCACCCTCGCCACCGGCTCCAGCACCAGCCGCGGAACTGCCGGCACCGGCTGTGCCAGTGGAACAGCCTCTCTCTGCCAAGCCGCCTGCACCAAGGGAAGACTCGCCGGCGCCTGTCAGGCCGGCGGTGGTCGCCGCTGAATGGCCCGGCTTCCGAGGTCCCAATCGCGACAGCGTCATTCGCCACCTCCGCATCAACACTGACTGGGCCGCCTCGCCGCCAGCGGAGATGTGGCGCAAGCCGATCGGCCCCGGCTGGTCATCCTTCGCCGTGAGCGGGGACCTGCTCTACACGCAGGAGCAGCGCGGCGAAGAGGAACTGGTGTCCTGTTACCGGGTGTCCACCGGGGAACCCGTCTGGCGACATCGGGACCCGGTGCGTTTCTACGAATCGAATGCCGGCGCGGGACCGCGCGGTACGCCGACCATCGCGGGTGATCGGGTCTTCGCCGTGGGTGCGACCGGAATCGTCAAAGCACTGAACGCACGCACCGGCGCCAGGATATGGTCGCGCAATGCGGTCACCGATACGGACCAGACGATTCCTGATTGGGGCATCGCAAGCTCGCCGCTCGTCCTCGACGACATCGTGATCGTCGCCGTCGCCGGCCAGCTCATTGCCTACGATGCGGCCAGCGGACAGCGGCGCTGGGCCGGTGAGAGCGGCGGTTCCGGTTACAGCTCGCCGCACCTGATGACGATTGACGGGGTTTCCCAGGTGCTCCTGATGCGCGGCGCGCGCACGATCAGCGTCGCGCCTGCGGATGGCACGCTGCTCTGGGACCACACCGGAGGGCCGCCCGCCACGAGCATCGTGCAGCCGGCGCTCACGCCTGATGGCGACGTGCTGATCACGGGCGGCGATGCCATGGGCGGCACCGGCATGCGGCGGCTGGCGCTGACCCCCGCGCCGGATCGATGGCAGGTTGAAGAGCGCTGGCATACGCGCGGCTTGAAGCCGTATTTCAACGACTTCGTCGTGCACAAGGGCTACGCCTACGGGTTCGACGGCAGCATCCTCTCCTCGATCGATCTCGCGGACGGCGCCCGCAAATGGAAGGGCGGGCGATACGGCGCCGGTCAGATGCTGCTGCTCGCGGATCAGGATCTGTTGCTGATCACCTCCGAAGAAGGCGAGGTGGCGTTGGTCAGCGCCACACCGGACAAGTTCACCGAGGTCGCGCGCATCCCCGCGCTGAACGGCAAGACGTGGAACCACCCGGTGGTGGTGCGGGACGTGCTGCTCGTGCGGAATGGCGAGGAGATGGTGGCGTTCAAGCTTTCAGTTGTGGCATCACCGACGGAATCACGATAACGGTCAGGCCCGCCGGCCGCCACCGACTCCGGGGTGATCACCCGCGCGATGTTCGAGCCGGTCGTCAGCATCATCACCTGTTGTGTCTCGACGTCGGTGCTGGCAGTGACCGTGTGGCCATAGGTCTCGACATCCGTGCGGGCCTTCATCCCTTTGATCCGCATCGTGACCTTCGGCAGCCCGGCGGCCGGCATCAGGACCGCAGCGGACCCTTCCACAGTTCTCGACTGCGTGACCCTGAGGTCCGCGCACAGCGGGACGCTGCAGAAACCAAGAACGACGACGGTGACGAGCCACGTTCTCATCAAGAGGTTTCGTGTGTCCGGAGAATGGTCAAGAGCTTGCCGTGCGCCCAGCAGCAAACCGGCGCCAGGCGAACGTGCGGTTTGCCGCCGTTCAGGATGCGGCCTTCAGCTTTCGTGGGGCTCCCGCCACCACTGTTTCGATGCGGCCGTTCACCAGCGCTCCATCCGCGACGACTATGCACGGCGCCGACACATCACCCTGGAGGTCCGCTCCGGCATGAACCTGGATTCGCTCCTCGGCCGTCAACCTGCCCTCGACGGTGCCGCCGACGACGATCCCGGTAGCCGTGATGTCGCCGGCAATGTGGGCGCCCGCTTCCACCACGACGTGATACCCGGTGACATCGATCAATCCCTCGACCCGTCCCGCGATGACCACGTCCTCGTGAGCCGTCAGCTCACCTTTGATCACCACGGTCGATCCAACACCAGCGCGTTCGTGCATGGCGAAGCCCTCCAGTTCTGAGTGACGATGCGCTGTGCCTGGCAAACGTTGTTCCCGCGCCGAGAGCTTCGCGTCGCGTGACATCGACCCGTGTATTCGTGCCCCGGAGTCGGATCAAGTGAGGCCAGCCGTTGGCCTACGCCGATTACGGTTTTCGCATCCGCCTGACGAACTTGGCAGGCGTCAGCGCACAACCATCTCGATTGCGCCGGAAGCAGGGTCCTGGGACGCATGGCGCAGTTCGATCGTCCGCCGCCGACGCGTGACCGGCGGCCGGGCGTTCAACTCACGCAGGATCGCAAGCGTGTGAGGGAACCGCTCCCACATGGTCACGTGCACCTGAACGTTGCTGTCCGGCGGGTACATCGCCAGCGCACGGGCGACCTGTTGCTGGTTGGCGAGAGTCGGTCCGTACGTGTCTCGTGTGCCCTGGCTGCGGTGCAGGCGGACGGCCAGCGTGCCAACCGCAAGCAGGAGAGATGCGGCGAGAACGGCGGTCGCCGCCGTCGCTGCCCACCGCGCACCCCTTGGCCCCGTTGCCAGGAAATCAACGGCGAACCAGGCCAGCAGCACCACAGAGATCCACGTGCCATTGTAGTAATGAGGGTGTTCGAACTTGGCCGTGATGCCATGGACGGCCGCCTGGCACAGGAGCGAGCCGACCGAGATCGCAGCAACGTGCGTCCGCGCCGTCCACTCACGATGTCGCGAGGCCCGAACCATCAGCGCGATGGCAACCACGATGCCGCACCACACCAGGGCGTAGGCGATCGATGAGATCGCGGCGGCGATGCCGAACAGGCGGCCCCCCACCGGCCCTGGACCGTAGAAGTAGTCCAATTCGCGGCCGCTGAGCAGCCTGCCACCGGACAAGGGCATGAGCCAGCCGGCGATGGAGTGGCCGGCGCCCGGTGTGGCCGGCCGCGGCCCGGCGAGGGACGTCCAGTACGGCCAGGCCAGCCACAACGCGGCGGCGGCGATCGCCGCCAGGCTGTATCGGTGCGCCCACACCGCGCGCAGACGAAAGATCACCATGTGAGCCGCCAGCGGAGCGACCAGCGAGATGCCCATCAGGTGCACCAGTGGAACGCCGAGCATGGCCGCGACCGAGACACGCAGGCCGGTCGGTGAACCCGAGGCGAGAAACGCCGCGTAGCCGGCCAGCGCGAGCGCGCCGAGCGGAAGGAGAAACGGGTTGTCCCAGAGGACGCGGGCGTAGAACCAGTAATAGGGCGACAGGAGTGGCACCGGGGCGAACCAGATCCACAGGCGCAGCGATCGGCCCAGCCACCAGATCCCGCCGGCAGTGGCCGCCGACATCAGCAGGATATGCAAGGCGGCGATCCCGACCAGATCGCGCGTGACCGGTGTCAGCGCCTGATACACCCACGTCGGCGCCGGACCATAGCTGAACCCGTAGGTGCCGAGCAGTCCGACCGGCGCCAGCCGTCCCTCGCGGTTTGCCCTCACGGCGCTCGCGATCAGCTGCGGCTCGTCGTTGATGAAGGGCACGTCACCAGGCCACACCAGCGGAATCAGGCCAGCGATGACCAGCGCCACCAGCGCCATCCAGATCCTGTGGTCGTGGGGCAACGGCGACGCCGCAGCCAGGGCCACGCGGCCCGACGGGCTCACTCGCCAGCCTCCGGTGGGCGCCACGCGGCGACCGTCGCGTAGAGCGCGCCGACTACGAAGAAGTAGTAGTTGGCGAACGCCTGTTTGTTGAAGGCGAAGAACCCGAAGAACGTCATGGCGATGGCCGTCGCGAATCCGGCTGGCGTCCGCGGCAGGCGCCACAGGGCGAGGACCGACGCCGCGGCGGCGACGACGAACGAGATCAGCGCCGGCGGCCGTTCATGCCCGAGGGATGCCCACCACGACAACACGCTGAGCGCGTCTGGCCGGAACGGCTGATGGAACTGCAGCGTGACCACACTCCTCCAGAACGCGGCGGGATTCCACAGGACGAACGGGAGCGTCAGCACCGCTCCGACGATCGTCGCCTTGGTCAGGAACGTCAGCAGCCTCCGGCGGTCGCGCGGCGCTTCGACCAGCAGCCACGCCGCCGGCAGCGCCAAGACGAGATACTGCTTCAACGCGACGAAGGCGCCGAACAGCCACGGCGTCAGGCGGCTGCAGCGGCAGCCGGCGAATACGAGTGCCGACACGCCGAGCACGAGAAACGGCTCCGTCCACGACTGCTCGAGCACGAAGAAAATGCGCGGAGTCGTGAGGTAGAGCGCTGCCGCCATCAGTCCCAGGCCGTGCGGGCGCGCGAACGTCATGAGCAGCGCGGCGAGCTCGATGGCGATCAGCTGCGCGAAGCGCGGGTCCTTGAAAAGGATCTGTCCCGGCATCGAGAGCAGCAAACTGAACGGGAAATAGGGGTACCCGAACTGCAGCCGTCCGTCGACCGCCAGGCCAGAGGCATAGTAGACCTTGCTCTGGTATATGTCGGGAAAGGTGATGGTGTACGGATCGATGCCCGAGCGAAGCGCGTCGATGGCGTAGCGATGAAACAGGTGCACGTCGATGGCCGGGTTCGGCGATCGATGGAGAATCCACACACCGAGCGCGGCATGCGCGGCGACAAGGGCGACGATCTGCAGCGGCCTGGCCCAACGCGGCCGGGACCAGGCCGCGGAAGCGGCCACGATGGCAAGGACTGCAACGCCCGACTGAAACGGAATCAAACCGTGTCTGTTCAGCCGCAGGTAGATACCCGGTGGCGACGTGTAGAGACAGCCCAGGTGAATCGCGAGTGCGGCCAGCGCCAGCAGCGGAACGAGACGCGCGTCCACTCGCGCGAGATGCGCGGGTCGCGGCATCACGGCCGAGATGGCTGTGAGCGCGAACGCGATGGCGACGAGGGGGAGCGCCCACGGAACGAGGATGCCGTTGGAGAGCTGCAGCGCCGCGCCGAGGCAGGTCCCGCCCAGGACGCCGCCGAGCGCGAGCCATCGCCGGTCCTCGATACTCCTGTCTGCGTCCACTGCCGATGGGGACCCGAGATGCAACACGGGGCATTCTCACACTGGCTCAGCCGCGGCGCAAGGATCGCGGGCCCGCCGATGATGGATCAACGCTGGCGTGGGGGGGCTTTACGGTGGACTGCCCAGGGTTCTGGCGGTCGTGCCAACAATCGCGTCCGCGAAGCGTTTCGCCGCCCCACTCGAGGAGCCAATGTAGAGGAACGGTTCGTTGATCTCCAGCTCCATCAGGACGAACTCCGCATCACGCTCGATCCCGTCGACGCGGGCATAGAGCAGCGGCGAGGCCGCATGTGACAGCACACGGCGCGCCTGCTCGACGATTGCGGGCGACGGATCCCGCGGTTCGCCGAGGCCGCCCAGCTCCTCCTGCACGCGAAAGTCGCCGGCCGCCGGCTTCTTCAGCACGGCGTGACTGTACTCGCCGTCGAAAAACACGACCGACCACTCTCCCGACGTGACCACCTCGTCGACGAACGGTTGCACCAGCAGCGACCGCCGCATCACCTCTTCATCCCAGTGCCTCTGGTCGGATGCGGCCGAGGCGAGCGACGTCGGCCAGGTGCCACAAGCGCTCGCCGATACCGCCGGCTTGACGACCGCTCGCGTCCAGTTGCGGCGCTCGAGCAGCGTGCGCAGCGACTGTCTCCGGCCGCGCTCCACGTATTCGATCGGAACGATCGCGACTCCCGCATCCGCGAAGTCGGCGAGATACCGCTTGTCGATGTTAGCGAGCACCGCGGCTGCGGGGTTCCATAGGTTTACCTGTTCCGTCTCGCACCGATGCAGCCAGGCGGCGTACCCGTCTTCGTCGAGGTGATAGTCCCAGGCCGCGCGAATCACGACGGATGCGAACTGCCGCCAGTCGACAGCCGGGTCGTTCCAGACGGCTGCCGTCACCTGGAATCCGCGACGCTGCAGCGCATCGGCGACAAGTCGATCGTCGCCATGGATATGCGGCAGCCGCTCACAGGTCACGAAGGCGATTCGCTGGTCCAAAGGCACGGGCTCCTGAGTATGGGGAACGAGCTCTTCGCAGTTTTACTGGCAGGCATTTCCCCATCGCCGAGGGCCAATCGAATGCAGCGATGGGCGCACCTGCTATCCTCGGTTCGATGTTGTCGGGCCGTGCTTATTCCAGGGTGCGCCCACGTATGCTGAAGTGGGTTCCAGGAGGCATTATGATCGCTCGCGTTGCAATCGGCGCCGCATTGATGCTTGCGGCCGCGGGGTACTCGGGAACTCCCGCACAGTCGCGGGCCGCATCCGACGCGTTGCTGGGCCGATGGGATCTCGTCGTACAGCGAGGCACACAGGCGGCGCCGTCGTGGCTCGAGGTGGAACGGTCCGGCACGGCCACCCTGGTCGGACAATTCGTGGGATCCGGCGGTAGCGCGCGGCCGATCGCGAAGATCGAGTTCACCGACGGCACGTTCCGCTTCGCCATCCCGCCACAGTGGGAAACCAATCCCCGCGATATCGCCTTCGAGGGACGGCTCGAGGGCGATCGCATCACGGGTTCGATGACGATGGGTGACGGGCAGAAGGTGACATTGTCCGGCACGCGGGCACCGTCGCTGCGGCGGGCCGGACGACCGGTCTGGGGCGAACCCATCACGCTCTTCAACGGCACATCACTCGACCGGTGGCAACCGGTTGGACGCGGCGACAGCCAGTGGCGCGTGCTCAGCGGCATCCTGCAGAACGCGAAGAGCGGCGCCAATCTCGTCACGGTTCAGAAATTCGACGACTTCAGGCTCCACCTGGAGTTCCGCGTACCCAAAGACGCGAACAGCGGCGTGTACCTGCGCGGCCGCTACGAGCTCCAGATCGACGACGCCGCCGGCCTCGAGCCCTCCTCACATCATCTCGGCGGACTCTACGGCTTCATTGCGCCGAGCGAGAACGTGGCCAGGGCCGCCGGCGAGTGGCAGTCGATGGATGTCACGCTCGTGGGCCGGATGCTCACGTACGAGCTGAACGGCACGACCGTCATCTGCAACCGGGAGATTCCTGGAATTACCGGCGGCGCGCTCGACAGCGCCGAAGCTGACCCCGGGCCGCTGCTGCTCCAGGGCGATCATGGTCCGGTGGACTACCGCAACATCGTCATCACGCCCGCAAGCATTGCGCGATAGCGTTGACCACGTGCGGCACGCTGAACAGCGTCCCGCCTCAGTGCGCGGCTTGAGGCAGGAAATAGAACAGGATCGCGATCATCGCGTACATCAGCATCAGCTGGGCGCCCTTGTACCAGTGCGAACGGCCGTCGCCGGCGACGATGGCGCCCACCAGCACGCCGAGGAGGAGCGTCCCGAGCTCCGCGCGCGTGAAGGAGAGCTCCAGCGGCTGAGGGGCGATGAAGCCGCTGACGAGCACGAGCACCGGCGCGACGAAGAGCGCGATCTGAATGCTGCTCCCCATCGCGATGCCGACCGTGAGATCGAGCTTGTTCTTCCGCGCCATCGCGATCGCGGACCCGCTTTCCGCGGCACCACCGATCAAGGCAAGAAAGACGATGCCGATGAACGCCTCCGACATGCCCAGCGACTTGCCGGTGCCCTCCGCCGCGCCCACCAGGATCTCGCTCATCCACGCGGCGAGGGCGGACGCGCCGATCAGGCTGCCGACGGCGCGGCCGAGGCTCCACTGCGGCCCGTGGTGCCCGTGCTCCGCCTCCGTCGTCGTCACACTCTGGAAGTAGTCGGGATGCGTCTTCAGCAGGAAGACGAGATACAGCCCGTAGGAGAGCAGGAGCACGATCGCGGTCCCGAGGTTCACGAGCTTCTCGGCGTGGATGGTACCTTCCGGCGAGAAGAAGCGGTTGAAGGCGCTCGGCACTCCGAGGCAGACCGCCGAGATCAGCATCATCGAACTGTAGAGGCGCGCCGCCCCGGAGTTGTATTCCTGCGTGTGATTCCTGAGGCCGCCGAGGAAGAACCCGAGGCCCATGGCGAACAGCAGGTTCGCGAGGATCGACCCGATGATCGAGGCGCGCACCATGTCGAAGTAGCCGGCGCGCAGCGCGACGAGCGCGATGATCAGTTCTGGCGCGTTGCCGAATGTGGCGTTGAGCAAGCCGCCGACTGCGTCGCCGGTTCGCGTCGCGAGCTGCTCGGTCGAGATCACGATCAGCCGGGCGATGGGGACGATCGCCAGCGCCGCGGAGAAGAACAGGAGCGGATCCGGCACGTGCGCGTACTCGAGCGCCAGTGAGACGGGAATGAACGCGAAGAGCCAGTTGATGGACGGTCTGAGCATGGTCAGCTCTGGGCGGCGTCCCGCGGCTGCTGGTAGAGGCGGTTGACGACCGCGACGAAGAATCCCGTGGACCAGCCGCACATCAGGATGCCGGTGAGCGCCTCGACGCCACCGTCCAGCCGCCAGCCGGGCGGCAGGACGACATCGCCGTACCCGGTGGTCGTGTAGGTCACGGCGCTGAAGTACACCGCCGTCGCCATGTCGGGCAGCGCGGTGTTCCAGACGTAGAGCCCTGCCCAGGCCAGGATCTCCACCAGGTGGAGGATCACGATCCACACGGCCACGCGAATGAACAGCCGGAGGTTGGACAGGACGCGATGTCCGCCGGGCGGGTGACGCAGCCAGCGCAGCGCCACGGCGAGGCCGGCGGCGTGAATGATCACGCAGAGCGCCATGACGGAGCAGGCGACGATCAGTCGTGTGACCATCAGAGCGGCGCGTGTGAAACAGCACCGCCCGTGCCGGGCTCCCCGGCCTGGCGCGCGAGGCCGGAGATGTTGGCCTTTCAAGGAGTTCCGCGGTTTTTGCCGACGCCGCTGGCGCTCGGTCCAGGAGGGAAGGCCTCCGTCCACCCGGAGTCTCACCCGGATTCCGGAGGGGCGGTCGAGGCGACTATCGCTACGGGACGGTGATCTTCACCGCTGCCCGGCGGCCCGGTCGAACGCGCCGGCATGCGCTGGCGCGATCGCCCGGGCGAGCTCGCCATCGCTCGCCGCCAGCGTAGGACCGTCCGCGGTCTCCCGCACGAGTGCGACGCGCCAAGTCACCGTGACTCCGGTCACGTAGCTCATCGCGCATGAAGCGGGCCCGTTATGTGGGCGGGCGCTGACCGAGATCGCTCTTCGTGGGCGGCCCGCTCACCCAGTTCACGTCCCACCCGGCGTCGACGGTGATGAACACCAGCGCGTCGTCCGACGCCCATGCCTGATGGGGCATCCGGGCCGGTAAATAGTTGAATCCGCCAGGTCCGAGCTCGTGCCGCTGCCCTTCGTGCTCGAAGACCCACGTGCCTCGTATCACGGTGTGGGTCTCGTTTGCGCTGTGCCAGTGCAGCGGGACGTGCATCTGCTTCGGCACTCGAATCAGCAGCTGGGTGGCCTGTGTTTTCGGGTCCACCCGCAGAATCGAGATCTGCGGCGAATCGGCGCCGAGCTCAGGGACGATCGACTGCCACTGCCGATCGCCGTAGGTCGCACTCACTGCCTGCTGCGGCTTCACGGCCGCCCCACCGGCCGCAGCCGGATCGTGAGGGGTCGTTGACTGCCCGGGAAGGGCAAGAGCCACGAGAAGATTGATGGTCCAGATGCCGTTTCGCATATCGTGCGTCACTCCTTGTTGAACGCCGCTAACCGTGTGTCCCCACAGATGCAATTGAGATCGGGAGGTGTTTGCAGAAATCGACAAACACCTCCCGATCTCAATTGATCGAAGTGCCACGACGGGCGCAGGTGTTACACGGCTTACGGAAGAACTGGCGCGAAGAGCGGCGGCTTCTCGGTTCGACCGCTGGACACGGGCAGGACAGTGTAACCCAGCTTCCCTGCACTATAGTGCGCGACCGCGGCGATTTCAGAGGACTTTGTTGTACCGCGTCCGGTGCTGTCGGGTCGCCTACTATCTCGGGCTGGCTGCGGGCCGTCAGAGCTATCGAGGGTGCGGCCATAACGGCCGCGTCGAGCTACTTACCGCAGAGATCAGCGAGGGCGTTGGGCTCGGCACTTGGCGTCACGCCGACCTCGATCCTCGCCGGGAGCTTTCCGTCTTGCGGAAGAACCCATACCTGCTTGCTGCCGGCGCAGATCCAGTAGTTCCTCCACATTTCGGGGTAAAACGGCTCCATGCGGATGCGACCTTCGGAATCGGCCGTGGCGAGCGGGCCATAGCCGGCGCCGCAGATACCGAGTCCCGCGTCTGACCAGAGCACCGCGCCCGACACTGGTTTACCGTTGCTGACGATGTCGAGAGCGAGACCCTGTCGCTCGTAGCGACGCACGTGCAGCGTTGTTTCGCGTCGGCTGAGCGTCGCAATCAGACCCTGCCTCGCGAATCCAGCCGGGTAGTCGTTATCTGCATCCGCGAAGAGCATCTGTGGTTCCAGCAAGCTGAAGACATGGGGCCCATCCACGTCGGGAATGTCGACGGTTCCATCCTCATTCGTGGAACTCGATGCGAGAACGTCCCTGCCGTTCAAGAAACCGCAGTGGTTGGGGGTTCGCCAGTACGCGGCGGCTTCAACTTTCGCACCGACGACCGCTCGCCCTTCGAGGTCGACAAGTCGCACACGGCGTGGCAGCGGACGGCGGATGGGAATATCGAGTGACGCCTTGGCACCTTTGGCGATCGCGAGCCGGCGGCCGTTTCGGAAATCAATCACAGTTGGAACGCTTGCGGCTGGCCATGTGAACGCTTCAGACATGACCGGCGCGTACCCCGCAGCTTTCACGTAAACAAATCCCCTCGTGTCCGCAATCCGATCGGCGAATTCGGGACGGGTCGCCTCCATGTCGACCCGGACAACATTGCCCTCGATCGACAGCTCATATTGCTCCGTAACACCCCACGCCGTGACCAACAACTGCGCCCCCGCGATCGCCACCGGCTCTTGGAGCGGGCCGCGGAACGTCAGCATCACCGATGTTTGCGCCACCGCATGAGCGTCGAAAACGGCTGAAAACAGGACCTGTGGCCGCAGCTACGGCAACCGAATAGTTCGTTCGAAAGGGCGATCGCATCGACACTGGAACCCTTCTCGATCATCGTCTCGAGACGGCTTCTGACCCGGACGCCGAGAATTTGCCGTCAACCGGCGACAAAACGGTTGGCACTTGCGTTGACGGCTATTCCGCGCGCAGCGCGGCGCACGGGTCGATCCTTGTCGCGCGGCGCGCGGGCAGCCATGCCGCCATCAGTCCCACCGCCATCAGCAGCAGCGTGACGATCGTGAACGCGATCGGATCGGTCGGCGTCACCCCGAACAGGAACCTCTGCAGCACGCGAGTCATCGCCGACCGCCCCGGCGAGGCCGACGATCAGGCCGGCGACGACGATGCGGAGCGCGCGCGTGAGCACGAGGCGGAGCACGTCGCGGCGTTCGGCGCCGAGCGCCATGCGCACGCCGATCTCGCGGCGGCGCTGCGTCACCGCGTAGGCCATCAATCCGTAGATGCCGCACGTCGCGATCAGCGTCGCGGCGATCGCGAACAGCACCAGCAGCAACATCCGGAAACGCGGCGGCGCCACCGACGCCGCCACCGCTTCGTCCATCGTCCCCGTGCTCTCGATCGGCAGATCGGGCGCGGCGCGGCGAATTTCCGCGCGGATGCCTTCGACCACGCTGGCGGGTGTGGCCGTGCGCGCGACGAACGACACGAACCGCAGGACGAAGACCTCGCGGCGCTCCTGCTGGAACGGCACGTAGATCATTGGCTGCACTTCCTGATCGAGTCCCATCTGACGGATGTCCGCGACCACGCCCACCACCGTCAGCCACTCGCCGTGATCGCCCAGGCGCACGCGCCGGCCGAGCGCCTCGCCCGGACCACCCGGAAAGTAGTCGCGCACGATGCGCTCGCTGACGATCGCCACTTTCAGCGCTCCCGCCGTGTCCCGTGCGGTGAACTCGCGTCCCGCCAGCAGCGGAATCCCCATGGTCTTGAAATAGTCCGCGTCGATCTTCGGCCTGCCGGCATCGAGCGTCGGCTTCGGCTGCCCTTCGATGCCGAATTCGTCGCGGATGAACATCATGCCGAACGGCGCCGAGTTGATCAGGCTCGCCGACGTCACGCCCGGCAGGTACTGGATGCGATCGAGCACGCCGCGCGCGAACGCATGGATGCGCTCGGGCTCGTCGTAGAGGCGTTCGGGCAGCGTCACCCTGACGGTCTGCACGACGCCGTCGCGCCCGCTCGATTCGAAGCCGGGCGACACCGACGTGAGACGCACGAAGCTGTGAATCAGCAGGCCCGCGCCGATCAGGAGGACGAGCGTCATCGCGATCTGCGCGGCGACCAGCAGCGTCCGCAGCCGCTCGCCCTGACGGTCGCCCGTCGTGCGCGCTTCGCCGGCGTGCAGCGCGAGGCCTTCGCCAAACGCGGCCCCGCTGACGCGCAGCGCCGGCACGAGGCCGATCAGCAGCGTCGAGACGAGCGACAAGCCGAGGCAGAACGCCATCACGCGCGCGTCGATCACGATGCCGCCGAGGCGTGGCAGCGCGAATTGCGGCACGAGCGGCAGCGTGACGTCGATCGCGATCTGCGCGAGCATCACGCCGAGCGACGCGCCCAGCAGCGACAACACGACCGCTTCCGTCAGCAACTGACGCACGATCCGCCGGCGTCCCGCGCCGAGGGCCATGCGTACGGACAGTTCGCCGCGGCGCGCGGTGAGGCGCGCCATCTGCAGGTTCGCGACGTTGACGCAGGCGATCAGCAGCACGAACGACACCGCCCCGAGCAGGATCAGCAGCAGCGTGCGCACCGACTCCGTGCCGTACTCCTGCAAGCCGACCGCGCGCGCGAGCGTGCGGACGTTCGGCGCGAGGGCGCCTTCGGGCCCGAGTGCGCCGGCGGGCACGATCGACGAATCGTTCACCAGCGCCGTCAATTCCGCTTCCGCGCGTTCCTGCGTCACGCCTGGCTTCATGCGGCCCAGCAGGAAGAGAAACGCGTCTCCTGCCGGTGTCGCCGGGCCAGCGATTGGGCAGAAAGATGTCCGCTTCCGGCAGCGCGCCGATGCCGGGGATCACCGGCCTGAAGCTGAAGTCCGGCGGCAGCACGCCGACGACGGTACGGGGGAGGCCGTCGATGGTGATGGACTGTCCGACGATCGCCGGATCGGCCTTGAGCGACGTGCGCCACAGCCGATCGCTGACGATCGCGCTGCGATCGTCGTCTGGCGCCGCGGCGCCGGTGAGGAACGCGCGGCCGCGCGCGGGACTGACGCCCAGCGTGGCGAAGAAATTCGGACTCACGTCGAGCGCGGGCACCTGCAGCGGCTCGCCGCGTCCGGTGAGCTGCGCGTCGATCGAGGCGTAGGCCGCGAGATGATCGAGCGCGGTGACGCGCGGGCGCAGCGCCTCGTACGACACGGGCGCCCAGGTCGAGAACGTCTTGACGCCCGTCTCGGTCTGCTGCGCTGACGAGACGATGACGAGGCGATCGGGATTGGGATACGGCAGCGGACGCCAGAGCACGCCGTAGGCGACGGAGAAAATCGCGGTGTTGAGGCCGATGCCGAGCGCGAGCGTGGCGAGGGCGGTGAAGGTGAACGCCGGATCGCGCCGCATCAATCGCAGCGCGTGACGCACGTCCTGCGCGAACGTTTCGACCGTCGGGAAGATCCACGGTTCGCGCGACTGTTCGCGCAGCCGCAGCGGATTGCCAATCCGCCGCCGCGCGGCCGCCCGCGCCTCGTCGCCGCTCATGCCATCCGCGTCGGCGAGGGCGTGCGCCTTCATCTCCTCGTGAAAGCGCAGCTCGTCTTCCAGATCCCGATCGAACTGATTCCGCTGGAAGAAGAACAGCAGACGTCGGAGCACAGAACCCACGGCACCCTCCTGAGAGTCAGGACACTACGTCGTCTTCATCACGCGCATGATCGCGCCGAACATCTGGGAGAATCGCGATTCCTCGACGCCGAGCTGCTTCTTCCCGGCAGTCGTGAGCGTGTAGAAGCGCGCTCGCCGGTTGTTCGCCGAAATCTTCCACTCGGCCAACACCCATCCCTTGACGAGCATCCGCTGCAGCGCCGGATACAGCGATCCCTCTTCGATCGTCAGCACGTCCGCCGACAGCATCTGGATGTGCTGCGCGATGCCGTAGCCGTGCATCGACTCGATCGACAGCGTCTTCAGAATCAACATCTCGAGCGTGCCCGGAAGCAGCTCGTTCTTGCTCTTCGTCTTGGCTTCTTTCATCAGCTTCTCTTTGCATAGACGAACTATGGAAGTGGGAAGTTTCCTCCCTTTGGGGAGAGGCTGTCAACTGTTGGCGTTTGGCGTTATCCGAAGCAGATGACCTGGCCGTCGGCCGTGGCGACGACGACCTTGCCCTTGGCGACGGCCGGGGAGGACGTCACGGGCGAGGCGGCTTCGTATTCCAGACCTTCTTGCCGCTGGCGAGATCGAGCCCGTAGAGGCGGCCGTCGTTGGAGCCGACGAGTTCCCTCCTCGTGAACCTGGCGATGACGGAGTCGCTAGACAGGAAGACTGCTGCACAATGGAGGCACTTCAGCAGCAAGACGACACAGTCACTACGGTTCGATCTACGGAGTGGGGTAGGCGATTTCAGTCGTGTAGAATCAACGACTTGGAGTTGGGGACCAGAACATCGCCGGTTGGAACCCGTTGATCAGCTAGCTTCGTCGAGTCGATGGACTCCGGAGTGCTCGCTAATTCGATCCAGCCGGAGGAGTGACCTTCTAAACACTGTCGTGTCCATGAGTTGCCTCGACGGCCCATTTTCACCTTAGAACTTCTCCCGCCACGGCATCCTATCCCGCACGACAGCGTTTCACGGCGTAGATGTTCTCACATGCTCGCGGAACCGGGCGCGGCATGCCTGGGCGGCGGCAAGTAGCTCGCCGTATTCGGTGCTGCTGCGAATCTCGGCGAATGTCGGGTCGATTTCGATCGCCGTCGCGCAGAAGTTTCGACGGATGGATTCGCGCAGAAGCTGCATGGCCGGCTTCGTGTGACCACAGTACGCGAGATCGCTCGCCCAGAAGTACAGTGGCTCAGGATCCTCGCGCACGCTCAGGAAGATCCTGACGTCATCATCGGTCACGTGTCCTTGCTTGTCCGGTGGAGCGCCTGCGAGACATCGCGAGAGCAGGCCGTAGAACATGTCAGGCGCTATTCCGCGGAGATACTCTGGAGGCAGTCGAGCGTGCTGCTCGCGTGCGTCAGTGCGCCTGGCCATCCGCTGATAGAGCAAACGCGTAACCACCATCGCCCAGTCCGAGCCGCTGTCGAGACGAATGTAATCAAGCGCGCGATCGTACCGGCCGAGCAGCATCAGCGGTTGGCCGCATGAACGGAACAAAGGATTCGTCGGGTCGCGCGAGACCGCTTGCTCGCACGCGGTCGCGGATTCCTCCAGCAGCCCGCCATATCGCAGTACATAACTCAAGACGAAGTGGGCTTCACCACTGTCGGGGTGCCGGGCCACGAGTTGCCGGGCGCCATCGTAGCCGTCCTGAAGACGGCCGGCCTCGACCTGCAGACTGAGCAACCGGACGGCAGCACTCATGTAATCGGGATCGAGCGCAAGCGCCTGCCGGGCCGAGGCTTCCGCGCGCCGCAGCGCACCGCCTCCGCCGCCACCGTAGTGGCCCTCGTAGTAATAGCGATCCGCGAGCGAGACCCACGTGGCGGTGTAATCAGGGTCGATCAGACTCGCGCGTTCGAGCATCGCAATCGCTTCCCGGTTTGGTCCCGGGTCGCTCGAGATTGCGAGGCTCTTCAAGTAGACGGCGTATGCCTCGGGGTGTCTCGGTCGCGCATGAGTGGGTGTGGGTGCGCCTGTGCCCAACGCGGGTAACAGGCCGTTTCGGATCAGGGAGATCAGCTGATCGCGAACCGCCAGCGGATCATCCGTCCGCGCCGCGATCGAGTCATGCCAGAGCAGGCGGTTGCCGTCGACTTCGACCGCTTCGACCGTGATACGCAACTCCGATTGATGCGCCGAGAAGTGGCCGGTCACGATCTCCTCGACGCGCAGTTGCTGGCCCGCCTGTTGCGGGCTGACACTGCGGCCGACGAATCGTTTCGACGCGGCCATGGGCCGCACGGCGAGCGACGGCGTCCCGTTGAGCGCCGTCGCGACTTCGTCGGCAAGCGCCAGGCGCAGGTACTCCGTTTCAGCGCCGCCGTCGATGCTGTCGAATGGCAGCACGGCCACCGTTTTCTGCGCACCACCAGTCGAGACCGTCGCACGGTGGGTGCGGATCATCGGGATCGTGAGAAGCGCGCCTGCCGCAATCGCGAGTACGGCGGCCACCGTCCGTGTTCGAGAACGCGAGTGAGCGGCGGTGATCCCGGCTGGTACGCGTTTGAGATCCGCGCAGACTTCCGCCCCGCTCGCGTGGCGGAGGTCACGAGCCGGCTGCAGGGCCTTGCAGATGATGGTGGACAGCTCGGGTGGAAGAGTGCGATCGACCGCTACCGTACCATCGCCGGCAAACGGAAGCCGGCCGGTCGCCATTTCGTACAGCACAACACCGAGACTCCAGACATCGCTGCGCGCGTCCGCGTCGAGCCCGCGCATCTGCTCCGGCGACATGTAATGTGGCGTGCCGACGACCATGCCCGGTTGCGTGCGTGACTCCCGGTGAGCCGGGTCGGCCGATCCCGTTGCGGCCGCGAGCTTCGCGAGACCGAAATCGAGAACTTTCGCGTAGCCGTCGGGGCGCAGCATGATGTTCTCGGGCTTGATATCGCGATGCACGAGACCGCGGGCATGCGCCGCCGCGAGCGCACTGGCCAGCTGGACACCGACGTCCACGACGTCGCGCATCACCAGAGGGCCCCGCTGCAAACGGTGCCGCAGCGTCTCACCCTCGATGAACTCCGTGACGAGGTACGGACGGTCCTCGACCTCGCCGAAATCGTGAACGACGACGATATGGGGGTGGTTCAGGCTGGACGCGGCCCGGGCTTCCTGATGAAACCGTCGTAGCCGATCGCGGTCAACGGCGAGATCTGGCGACAGGAATTTGAGCGCCACCGGACGATCGAGCTTGGCGTCGTGGGCAAGATACACCTCGCCCATGCCGCCCGCGCCCAGCCGCGAGAGCAGCCGATAGGAGTCCACGACACGGCCAGTCAAGTCTTCACGGACGTCCGGCTCGAGCAGCAACGCCGCCGGGGTTTCCAGGAAGGTCTCGACACGATCGCCTGCAGCCAGCAGCCGATCGATCCGCGCGCGCAACACCGCGTCGTCTCCGCACGCCTCGGCAAGATACGCCTGGCGTTCGGAGTCGTCGCAGGCCAGCGCGCCTTCAAGCACGCGCTTCACTCGCGGCCAATCGTCCAGTGTGTTCATCCGGCGCTGAGCTCGTTATACAGCCACAACTTCGCGGTCGCCCAGTCACGCTTCACGGTTGCCGGCGAAATGCCGAGGGCTTCGGCGGTTTCCTCCACCGACAAGCCGACAAAGAATCTGAGCTCGACGACCCGGCTCTGTTGAAGATCGACGGTCGCGAGGCGCTCCAGCGCGTCGTCGAGCTCGACGACGTCGACCGCACGCTGCGGGGCGATCACGTTTTCGTCGAGGGAGGTCACTGAGAGGCCGCCGCCCCGCTTGTCTCGCGCCCGCTGACGCGCGTAATCCACTAGGACGCGGCGCATCAATGTCGCGGCCATCGCGAAGAAGTGGGCACGATCCCGCCACTCCAGGCCGTCAATCCCGGCCAGCCGCAGATACAGCTCGTTGACCAGCGCCGTCGTCTGCAGCGTGTGGCCCTCGCGCTCGTTGCGCATGTAGTGGTGGGCGAGCCGGCGCAGCTCTTCGTAGACGATCGGCACGAGCCGATCTCGCGCGACCGGATCGCGGTTGGCCCAATCGGCAAGAACCTGGGCTATGTGCTGGCGCTCTGAGGCATCGGCGTCGTCGGCCATCGATTTCGCCTCTCGCGTCATTCTAGCGCCCGTCCGTGAGCCCTGAGCCATCGCAAGAGCGCCTATTGGGGTAGGGCGCAGGGCCCACTGGACGAACCCGATGACCAACCCAACGGTGTGGAAAGCGGCAACATGCGCGTTGATCGCGCTGACGCTTGCTCCGATCAGAGTCGAGGCCACGATCACTTCGGTGATGGTGGATGCCGCGAGAGACTGTGACAACGCCCGCGGCTATACCTACGCCGACATCACGGTGCACGGAACCGTTGACCGTGCCATCGTGCTCGCGTCGGAGACCGACGAGTTGGTCTTCGACCCGACAGTTCTCGGCTTCGGGAAGAGCGCGTTCTTCACCCGCAATCCGACCGATCCCAACTGGCGCCGGTACCGAGATGGCCGGGATCTCACATCTGCCCGAACCCATCCTGCCGCTCGGCCTCCCCAATCAGAACAGCGGTGACGCGCGGCCGATCCTCCGCGCCGCCCTGGAGAACCTGGCCAGATGGACGAGGGGCAGCCACCGCGAGAGTCCTCCCACCTCCCCGATATTTCAGGGGGAGCGTCGACGCGATCGATGCCTTCGTGCCGGTGACCGACGCCGATGGGCATTGCGCGGGCGGGTTTCGACTCCCGCACGTCGAGTCGACGATACACGAGCGAGTCGCCGGCGCGCCGCTCGGTCGACACACCCCGCTCAACCCACTCGGACTCGATCCGTTCAACCTATTCGTGTTCATCGGCGGCACCCTCACGCGATTCACCGACGATGAGCTGCTGGATCGGTATCGCTCGCGAGACCAGTACCTGAGCCGGGTCAGGCGCGCGACCGATCATCTGGCCACCAGCGGCTATATCACCGACCGCGACAGAATGGCGCTCATCGCCGCCGCGGAATGCGAGCCGTTGCCGGAGGGACTCCAATGCCCAAAGTAACCGCCAACAAGATCACGATGAACTACGACCAGCAGGGCACCGGTGACCCGCTCATTCTCATTCCTTACCTGGCCGTGGATCACGCCTGTTACGCGTTTCAGGTGCCGGAGTACGCCAGGCACTTCACGAGCATTTCCGTGGACCTGCGGGGAACGGGCGAATCGGACAAACCGCAGGGCGCCTACACGACCGAGCTGCTGGCCGACGATGTTGCGGCATTCATGCAGGCGATGGGCATCGCCAAGGCGCATGTCGCCGGTCTGTCGCTCGGCGGCGCCGTCGGCATGTGGCTCGCGGTGAAACATCCGGACAAGGTGGCTTCCTTGTCCCTGCACAGCGGATGGACCAGGACGGATGGCTTCCTCCGAACGGTTGTCGAAGGCTGGCAGATCGTGGCCAGGGCCGTGGACGTTCCCGAAATGATCATCCAGGCGATCTTCCCGTGGTGTCTCACGCCCGAGCTGTATGCCGAGAGCCCGGACTACATCGAATCGCTGGCGGCGTTCGTCCGAAGCCGGCCGCCGCAATCCGTGCCGGACTTCATCCAGCAGTCGAATGCGGTCCTCGCGCACGATGTCGAGCCACATCTGGGACGAATTCTCGCGCCGACCCACATCACCGTCGGGACTCGCGATCAACTCACGTCCACCCGTTTCGCCGATCGACTGAAGCGCGACATCCCGAATTCAGAACTGCTCGTCTTCGAAGGGTGTGCGCACGCGGCGCTCTACGAGCGCGTCGAGGAGTTCAATCATCGGACACTGGCGTTCCTGCGACGTCACGCAGGAGCGGCGGTCGGCTAGAGAACGACGGCAGAGTGTCGTTTGTGATCGACTTGGGAGAGGAGGAGAGCTGAGGATTGGAGGTTGGTGGACCAGAACGGCGCCAGTTGGAACCGAGTCAACAGGTGGCTGCACCAAATCGATCGCCTAAGGCAAGCAGCCTGAGTTCGAATCGCAACGGTCAGGCACTCGAGAGCGACATTCGATCATTCTTGTCTCCATTTGTGTGCCGGTGGCTTCTTCTCAGGCGCTTGGTGATCGCACGCCTTCTCCTGTGACAGATCACTGCGATAGTCGTTTCACGGCCGCGTGAGTTCCGCCTGAGGTAGGTGCGCGAAGCGGCGCGACTGCCGACTACGGCAGCCCCGAAACTCGTGACGGCCTGGGCGACGAGAACCGACGTGACTGGCGCGAAATCAGCGCTTGACGGGGACCGTGAGCGGTTCCGCGGCCGCAGCATCATCGCGGCGCCGCTGCCCAGGCGCACCTTCCTGGCCGCGCGTCAACGCCACCTGAATCGACGACTGGCGCCAGGACCACCCTAATATAGGAGGGTGCAAGAGCCGTCTTCCTCGCCGGAAGCCCTCGCCTTCGGCCGTCCCGCTCACGGGTGGCGGCGCCGTGGGTTCGCCATCATCTTCGAGTCGGATACGCCGGCCGGCCGACGCTTCGACCTGGCACTGCTGGCAGCCATCGCCGCGAGCGTCGTGGTCGTCGTGCTCGAAAGCGTACAGCCACTGGCAGACCGCAACACTGAGCTGTTCCTGGTGCTTGAGTGGGGATTCACACTGCTCTTCAATGTGGAGTACATCGCGCGGCTGGTGTGCGTAGAGCGACCGTTCCGCTACGCGACCAGTTTCTTCGGACTGGTCGACCTGGCGTCGGTGCTGCCGATGTATGTGGCCATGCTCGCGCCAGGCTTCCACGTCCTCATTGACATCCGCATCCTCCGGATGCTGCGCGCGTTCCGCATCCTGAAGCTCACTGAGTACGTGCGCGAGTATTCCAGTCTGGGTCAGGCGCTCTACGCGAGCCGGAGGAAGGTCGCCGTGTTTCTGTCGGTCGTCGCCCTGGTGGTCGTGGTGCTGGGGACGCTGATGTACGTGGTCGAGGGCCCGGAGCATGGCTTCACGAGCATCCCGGTGGCCATCTACTGGGCGATCACCACCATGACAACGGTAGGGTTCGGCGACATCGCGCCGCGGACCAGTCTGGGGCGGGTGGTGGCGAGCGTCGTGATGTTGCTCGGCTGGGGCATCCTCGCCGTGCCCACGGGCATCGTGACGGCCGAGATGACGAGCCGCCGACTGTCGGAGCCGGATAGGCCACGGCAGTGCCCCTCCTGCGGGAGTGTCATTCACGCTGCCGAGGCGCGGTTCTGCCATCACTGTGGTGCGCCGCTCGGTTAGCGCGTCCGGAACCGGGCGGGCACCTTCAGCATCTGCCGGCTTCCGCCGGATGTTCACATCTCGTTAGCGAAGGGATTCACGGTTGGGCGACCTGTCCGTGCCACGTCGTCGTGTCCAACAATTCGAATCGAGGCCGTTGACACCGTTGACCATTCAGTCTGTGGGCGTTGATTATTGATGAGGTTGGTGGACCACAACAGCGTCAGTTAGAACCGGCTGACGAGCTGCCTGCGGCATCTCGATCACTTGCGACTTGGAGACTTGACCGTACCAGAACGCGAAACGATCGGCGGGGACGAATGACCACCGCGCCGCAGGTCCGCTCCTGGCGACTTGAGCGTCGATCTCGCGACCGCCAAGTATCCCTTCGAACGGGTTACGGTAGACTCCTGCAGACGTGTCCCTCCCGTCGCTCACTCCCGGCACACGCCTCGGACCCTACGAGGTGGTGTCCCCGCTCGGCGCCGGGGGAATGGGTGAGGTCTATCGTGCCCGCGATCCCCGCCTGAACCGCGACGTCGCGCTGAAGATCCTGCCGGCCGAGGTCGCGGCGGATCCGTCACGCCGTCAACGGTTCGAGATCGAGGCCCGTGCCGTCGCGGCCCTGAGCCACCCCAATATCGTCGCCGTCTACGACGTCGGCGAGGGCTACATCGTCAGCGAGCTCGTCGACGGCGAGCCGCTGCGCGGCGCCCGGTTCGGCCTGCGGAAGACGCTCGACATCGCCGCCCAGATCGCCAGCGGCCTCGCCGCGGCGCACGCGGCCGGCGTCGTGCACCGCGATCTGAAGCCGGAGAACATCCTGCTGACCAGGGACGGCCGCGCGAAGATCCTCGATTTCGGTCTGGCGCGGATGACGCAGGCATCTGGACATCCCGACACGACAATGCCTGCCCCGTTGACGGGTCCCGGCGTCGTCATGGGCACGGTCGGCTACATGTCGCCGGAGCAGGTGCGCGGACTGGATGCCGATCATTGCAGCGACATCTTCAGCTTCGGCGTGGTGCTGCACGAGATGCTCGGGGGCGCGCGGCCCTTCGAAGGTGAGACAGCGGTCGACACGATGCAGGCCATCCTGCGGGAGGACGCTCCCGACCTGCCGTCGACCGTGCCCGCCGGCGTGCGGCAGGTGGTGTCGCACTGCCTCGAGAAGGATCCAGCCCACCGCTTTCAGTCGGCGCGCGACCTGGGCTTTGCCTTGCGGGCGCTGGCCCAGGGCGACAGCACCAGCGGGTCAGCGCCGGCCGTGGCGTCCCCGGCTCCGCCGGCGCCGCGCACCCGCGCGTGGCTGGCGGCGGGTGTGGCCCTGCTCGCCATCGCCGCGACCGCCGTCATCACCCGGGAACTCACGCGCGCGCCAGCCCCCACAACGTGGTCCGCCGAGCAGCTGGGGGGACCGGCAGTCGCGTTGCACCCGCGTCGTTCGCCGGATGGCCGGCTCCTGGCCTTCCAGGCGATGGTGGACGGGACGACGCAGGTGGGCGTGATGGATCCTGAATCCGGCAACTGGAACGTGTTGACCAGTCGCCGCGACCTGGGAATCGTCGAGTATCTGTGCTGGTCACCCGATGGCAGCACCATCTACTTCAACCGGACCCTGGATGTGCCCATGGGTGTCTTCAGCGTGCCGTTCCTCGGCGGCGAAGAACGCCTGGTGATCGAGAACGCGGCGCATCCGGCGGCGCTCCCCGACGGATCCCTGCTCGTCGCGCGCCGCAACGACGAAGGTCGCACCCAGTTGACCCGCGTCTGGCCGGACACCGGGCGGATGCAGGCGCTGCCCGTGGATGTGACCTACGACCCGGGTTTCCGACCGTGGATCCGCGTGTCCGCCGACGGCCGGCGCGTGGTGGTGGCCCTGGGCAGCATGTACGACACGCCCGGGAAACGGTCGCTGATCGAGGTCGATGTGGCGGCTGGGACGGCCCACCCAATCGAGGTGGAGGGCAACCCCGAGATCCGCGCCGTTGCGTTGTCCGCCGATGGCGCGTCGGCCATCGCCGCCGTGCCCGCCAACGCCCTCACGCGCATCGTGCGCGTTCCGCTGGATGGCCCCCGCGTGCCGGAGGATCTGTTCACGGTCACCGGCGACGTTTGGGACCTGGACGTCGCCGCCACGGGCGCCGTGGACGTGAACGTGGCGGACCGGCGCGGGGAGGTCGTTCGTTTCGCGCCAAGCGGTGCCGAGATCACCACCCTCGCTCGTTTTCCTCGAGCCATCCTCTCGAAGATGGCCGTGGCGCTGCCGGACGGGCGCGACGTCGTCAACGCGTGGGTCTCCGGGCGGATGCGCCTGATGGTGATGGCACAGGGCAAGAGCCCAGAGCCGCTCCTGAAGACCCAGGAGGAGTCCGCCGCGCCGATGACGGCTGTGGCCGGCAACAGGATTGCGTTCGCCGTCGGCCCGGAACCGCGCGAGACGATTGCCGTGGCAGACACCGCCACCGGCCGCATCCTGAGTCGAATCACGCCACAGAAAGGGGTCATCCAGACGATGGCGGCCTCGGCTGATGGCGAGAGGCTGTACTTCACGGCGAGTGGATCGGTGTGGTCAGTGGCCACGGCGGGAGGAGAGCCGCGCCGCATCTGTCCAGGTCTCTGGGTGCTCGTGCACCCCTCTGGCACCCTCATCGTCGCCAGGAACGACGGCACGCAGGTGCGCCTGTTCGAGGTCTCGGCGGAGAACGGAACGGAGCGCGCCATCGCCGTGAATCCTGGCACCAGGTTCCAGTCCATGGGCGGGGTCCGCGCCGACGGCCTGCTGGCGGCGACGGTGATCGCGGCCGACTCCTGGTTCATCCAGTTGGCGCTCATTGACCTGAAGTCGGGGCGCACCACCCGGCTGGCGGGCGACGGGACCAGCGAGGTAGTGTCGGCGGCGTGGACGCGTGATGGGCAGATCCTCGCGCTTAAGCAGGGGATGGACGCCACGATCTGGACGTTCACCCGGAACGGCCAGTAGGTCCAGGCATCCGAGCGATTTTGTGAGCGCGTGCTCCGCCCGATGATGTAGCGTCGCCCGACCACTCGGCGTCATCACGCGCATCGGGCAACGCCCGGTCTAGGCGGCCAGGGCGGGCCTGTAGTCCTGCTCGGCGAGGGGCGGCTCGCCAATCTCGGCGAGGAGCTGGTTCAGACGAACAAGTGGAACCGCCTGCGGCGCTGTGATCTCGACGCCCAACGCTGTGCCTGACGCGTTCAGCTACTTGCGGCCGATTGAGGCTGGGAATGAAGGTTTGGTGGCCCAGATTTTCCCCAGATGGAACCGCTTGGAGCATTGGTTCGAACTGGCCGAAGCGTTCCGCAGCGCCGCATAGTCAGTTCGCTCAACGATTTACAATTGTTATTGCGCTGACGTCGCTGTAACGAGCCGCCGCGCGTGGCGGCAGGTGAACAGCCGAGGAATCGACCAGCGGCCGGGCCGATGCGCTGCCGGAAATCGGACGGTCCCGCATAATCGCTCACACCGACGACGCGGTTTGAGTTTGATCCTCTGTGCGACGAACTCACGGGCTGAGTTTTCGAAGCAGAAGAACGCAGTTTGGTAGTGTCGCATTTGCCGTCTAGTTGTTTGCGCCGGGCTCTCGACTTCTTCGAGTAGCGAACGATAGGAAACATCAGTAGTGTCTGGGTGGTCACACGTATCCGACCCTGGCCCCTTGGCTGCTCCCGTCAGATCTGGCTTGGCGACAGTTCGGGCGCGCTGTGTGTTGCCGCGTGACAGCGCTTAGTTGAATGTCACCATGTGGCTGTGCGGTTCGCTCCCGCCCGAATGGGGGTTGGTGGACGACGTCGCGGACACTCGCGACTTTGCCGCGATTTGAGTTACCTCGGCGCCCGAAAGGGTCACGGTGTGCGAATGCCGCGAGTTGGAGATGTCCAGGGTGAGCGCTCCGCCCGCACCGAGCTGGGCCGCGGTAATCACCGCAACGTGTGGATCCGGGTGATTATCGGCCACCGCACCAGCAACATTGCCGGAACTGGTTGGCGTCGGGGTTGGGCTGCTGGGGCTGCTCGAGCCACCGCCGCAACCAACGGTGACGGCAGCACCCCCAAGCAGAGTGAGCGCGGTGGCGACAAATTCACGACGATGAAGCAGCGCGGACATGGCTGGACTCCCTGAGATGATTCGCGGTGGCAATTTACGCCCAGGACGGTCTCACGGAGAGGTGACCGTCAGGCAGACGCTTAGGCTTTCTCGACCTACTCTTTAAGGGTGTGGGGTCGAGGCTGTGTCAGTGAAAGCGCACGAGACCCAGAGCCTATTGGCGTTGACCGGCGCTCCACCATCGATGTCGCGCCGGCTCATGACGTGATGGGTTAGCGCTGGTGGATCCGTTGGTGAACACTGGTGATCACCACCGCCGTGGGCACCATGACCGCCGCTCGGATTTCACGGCCGTTGTCGACGACCACCAACCGCTCTTCGACCAGAGCACCGGATGGTGCCTGGAACCGAATGATGCCCGTGCAGTCGTGGTTCACTTCGTACGTGCCGAAACTCTGCGAATCGGGATTCGCTCCGGCGATCGAGCCCTTCAGGTTGGAGACCTGGCTAAAGTTCCCCTCGCCATCGTAGGTGCGAAGGACGATACCGATGACCGACTCGATCGGTCCTCCGGGGACTCCGGGCGCGGGCCTGGTGCCTTGAATCTGAATGCCGTAGTCGCCGCGCACCGTGGCCTCGCTGCACCGTTTCGAGCGCCCACGCTCGTCGTTTTGACCATCGGCGCCGATGACGCGCGCGCCGCCTATCGCCACCGCCACTGTGGCGGCGGCTGTCACTGCCCAACCCATGCGTCGCATATGCCCTCCTTCGAAGCGCCTTGAGCAGATCGCTCAGTGGTGCGCTGCCCTACACAGGCGGAATCCGAAGGAAGAAAGTGCAAGCGACCCCTCTCTTGTCCCGGTAGACTTGTCGGGAGTGACCAAGGATGTCGCGGATCTGACCGGCTTGTTGCAAGCCTGGAGCCGTGGGGACGCGGAGGCTCTGGAACAGCTCGCCCCGCTCGTGCACCTCGAACTTCGCGGCGTGGCAAGGCGGATGCTGTCGCGTGAGCGTCAGGCCGATGGGTGGCAGCCGACAGACCTCGTGCAGGAGTCCTACGTTCGGCTCCTCGACTGGCGCGTCGTCCGTTGGCAGAACCGGGCCCACTTCTTCGCGACCACGGCGAGGATGATGCGGCGGGTACTGGTGGACGCCGCGCGTGCCCGACGCGCCGTCAAACGTGGCGGCGGCGTGGACGCCGCGTCGCTCGAGGGCCTGGACGTCGCGGCGCCAGAACCACTCGTGGACGTCCTCGCGCTCGAAGATGCGTTGACGGCCCTCGCGGCGGTGGACCCCAGGCCCAGCCAGGTGGTTGAGTTGCGCTTCTTCGGCGGTTTCAGCGTCGAAGAGACAGCCGAGGCGCTCGGCGTGTCGGTCCGCACCGTGATCAATGATTGGAACACCGCGCGCGCGTGGCTCCGCCACGAGCTCACAGCTCGAGATGCCGGATGAGCACCGACCGATGGCAGCTGCTGTCCGACTGGCACAATGCCTGGCTCGTCGCCGGTGCCGACGAACGCGACAGTCTGCGGCGTCAATTCGTCGAAGGCCATCCGGACTTAGCCGCGCAAGCGAACGCGCTGGCGTCGGCTAGCGCGGGGCTGCGGGGCTTCCTCGAAACGCCTGCGCTCGCGCTCGCGGCCCGCGATCTCGCCCAGGATGACCCGCTGCTGGACGTCGATACGCTTGTCGGACCGTATCGAATTGTCGGCTTGATGGCGCGCGGGGGCATGGGCGACGTCTACCGCGCGACGGACGTGCGCCTGCAACGGGACGTCGCTCTGAAGCTTCTGGCCCACGCCGGCACGGACGACACGCAGCGCATCGAACGGTTCCTGCAGGAGGCACGCGTCACCGCCGCGCTCGACCACGCGAACATCGTCAAGGTCTTCGATGTCGGCGTCATCGATGGACGGCCGTACCTGGTCGCCGAGCTCCTCGACGGCGAGACCCTGCGTGTGCGACTCGGGCGCGGCCCGCTGGCGGCGGAGGAGGCCACACGGATCGCCGGCGACGTGGCCGCCGGTCTTGTTGTCGCGCATGCGGCCGGCCTGGTCCACCGCGATTTGAAACCGGACAATGTCTTTCTGACGCGATCGGGCGTGACCAAGATTCTTGATTTCGGGATCGCCAAACTGACGGACGGCCCGGCCGTGGCCGACGGCCTCGCGACGTTGACGGGCGTGCTGCTCGGGACGGCCGGCTACCTGGCGCCGGAACAGATCCGCGGAGACGCCGTCGACGGCCGGACGGATCTCTTCGCGCTGGGATCGATGCTGTTCGAGATGTCGACAGGCCAGCGCGCGTTCGCGCGCGAGCACACCATCGACACGCTCCATGCCATCCTGCACGATGACCCACCCGATCTCTTGCAGGCGGCCGGGGTGTCGCCCGACCTCACCGCCATTGTGATGCGTCTGCTTGAAAAGACGCCTGCCGCGCGTTTTCAATCGGCCGCCGACTTGGAGCGGGCACTGGCACACATCGCTCGGACACCCGCCGCGCCTTCGGTCCCGAAGACGTCGGCTCGCAGTCTGGTGACCGCTCGACTGCCGCGCCTCGGCTGGATTGTTGCCGCAGCCCTCGCGCTGACGTTGGGGGGAACGATGCTGCTCAACCGTCGTGGCGCGGCGCCGGCGGTGCCCGAGCTCGTTGAGTTTCCAATTCTCCCTCCCGAGGGCTCGAGCCACACGAACCTGGCAGTCGATTTCAACGTGTCTCCCGACGGCCGACACGTCGCGTTCATCGCGAATTCGAAAGCCGGGTCGTCGCTTTGCGTACGATCGTTGGCCTCGGTCGATGTACGGACGATTGGTGGCACGGATGGCGCGCGCAATCCATTCTGGAGCCCGGACAGCCAGTCGATAGGTTTCTTTGCGGGCAATCAGTTGAAAACGGTGAAGGCGAGCGGGGACGCAGCGGTCGTGCCGTTGACATCGCCGTGTCCATGCCCGAGGGCTGGGAGAGTTCTCGGGATGGCCCCAGCCGGGACCTGGAACAGCCAGGACATCGTCGTCTTCGGGCCGTCCAGCGACGGCAACCTGTATCAAATCGATGTGAAGCGAGGCGGAATGGCGAC
This sequence comes from Vicinamibacteria bacterium, assembly GCA_963763095.1. GTDB lineage: Bacteria > Acidobacteriota > Vicinamibacteria > Vicinamibacterales > JAENWD01 > CAVUCH01. The sequence goes on along the minus strand of CAVXNR010000006.1, from coordinate 15,105 downwards.
GCCGGTCACGACGCCGGTGACGACGCGTGCGACGTCCCTGCATCGGCGGCCCTCGTTCCTTTCGGACGGTCAGCGTTTCCTGTACGTCGGCGGTCTTGGGACGAAAAACGAGCTGCGGGTGGGATCGCTGACGACGCCGGACACGGTGGTAATTGGAACGTTCGAATCACCCGTCTCCTACGCCGAGGGACACGTGTTCTTCACGCGTGGCGGGAACGTGATGGCGCAGTCCTTCAATGAGGAAACGCTCCGTCTGGAAGGCGATCCCGTACCCCTTCGAGCACAACTCAGAACTGACACGCCGGGGAATCGCGGGTTCTCGGTCTCCACGAACGGCCGACTCGTGTTCCTGCGGGCGCCGAAAACGGAACCGCAGCTGACCTGGGTGGACCGTAGCGGGCGACCTGTGGGAGTCGTTGGCGCCGCGGAATTTTCCGGCGGCAGTCTCGATGTGAGCCCGGACGGTCAGCAACTGGCCGTTTCCAAACCTGTCCGCGACGGCGAAGCGCAGAACGATATCTGGCTGATCGACCTGGCGACGGGAGGAGCGACGCCTCTGACGGATGACCACGCGGGTGACTACGACCCCACGTGGTCGCCAGACGGAAACTACATCGTCTTCAACTCAGGCCGACTGGGTGGCCAGAGTCTGTTTCTGCGCGCCTCCGATGGCAGTGGGGTCGACGTCCCTCTTGCGAAGTTTGAAGAGTCCGAGTCCAACAGGTTCACGGTCGCCTCCTGGTCGCGCGCCGACGTCCTGATCTTCAACGTCCTCAACAAGAACGGAGATATGGATCTGTGGACACTGTCCATGTCCGGAGACCGGACGCGCCGGGTCTTTGTGAGCTCGAAACAGAACGAACTCAATGGCGCCTTCTCGCCAGACGGCCGTTGGGTCGCCTATCAGTCCAACACGTCGGGCCGTTACGAAATCGTCGTCCGACCGTTCCCGGACAGGGACCCCGCGCGAACGATCTCACGTGATGGCGGGAAGTATCCCCGCTGGCGAGGAGACGGCAAGGAGCTGTTCTTCGTGTCGCCCGCCGGGACGATGATGGCCGCTGGCTTTGACCCGACGAACGGCGTGTCCCAAGGCGTGCCTCAACCGTTGTTCGCCACACAGATCAGGGTCGGCGACAGCCGACCGTACGCAGTCGACAAGTCCGGTCAGCGCTTTCTTCTGAAGGTCGGTCCGGAGCCGCAGATGGTCGCCGTCATGGATTGGCGTACGTTGCTCGACCGGTGAACGACACGGAACAGGGCTGCAGAAGGACGCGACCGAATTTCGGATCTCCGCCACGCACCAAGACTTCGAGGCGTCGCTCAAAAGGCGTCGTTCGTCGCCGACGCTAACGTCCTCTCCGCCGTCATCGGTGGACGTGCCGACTTGGCGGAAGAACGCTGCAACCCGGGTAGCGGCGGTTAAAGGGCCCGGTGCTCCTGCATCGGGATCAACGCGCCGATACACGATGCGCCGTCGGCAGCGAACGAAGGAGGTACAGCGGTCGCCCCGGAGTCCGAGACTTCTCAGCCGCTGCGCAACGGACGAACCTAAAGCCGCCACCAACAAGTCACAGCGGTTCGATCTGCGGAGTGGGTGGCGGATTTCAGTCGTTTAGAATCAACGACTTGGAGTTGGTGGCCCAGATTTTCCCCAGATGGAACCCACTGACCAGTTGGATGCGCCAAATCGAACACTTCCAGAGAGCCGCGTAGGGCGGTTTGCTAGACGGAGATCCGCCTCCCGGACATCTTCGATTTTCCTCGTAAATTCTTCCCCTCCTTCAACTTCACAGATCAGGCGAGTTGGCTGCCGTAAGCTCTGGAAGCGCTCTTTTGGCGCGCCACAGGGACAATCGGGGGGACAGTGTCGGGGCGGTCGGCGCGATACGCACCGACGACTTACGAGGCGTAGGGCACTTCGCAGGCGCAGTGCCCTTGCAGTTTACCCACCGTGCCGGGCGCAGGCCCCTGTTCACGATACTGTCGCGCCGAACACCCTTCCAACGGCCGCCGTCGCCAACATGGCCAACACTCCCCACATGGTGACCCTCGCCGCACCGACGAGCATCGGTGCTCCACCGATGCGTGCGGCGACGGCGCCGAGTGCGACCAGGCACAACAACGACACAACCGAGACCGCCGGCACGAGTGCGGTCGCCGGTGCGACGAGGATCGTCACAATGGGCACTCCCGCACCAACGGCGAACGTTGCCGCCGACGCGAGCGCCGCCTGCAGAGGGCGCGCCGCGAGCTCTTCGGTCAGGCCCAGCTCGTCGCGCGCGTGGGCGGCCAGCGCGCCCTTCGCCGTCAGTTGACGCGCCACGGTTCGAGCCAGGTCCGGTTCCAGCCCGCGGCGGACATAGATCCCTGTGAGCTCGTCCTCCTCGGCCTGCGGTTCGGTCGCCAGCTCGTGCCGCTCCCGCGTGAGATCCGCCTTTTCGGTGTCCGCTTGCGAACTCACCGACACGTACTCGCCTGCGGCCATTGACAGCGCGCCCGCGACGAGCCCCGCTACACCGGCGACCAGGACGTCTTGGCGGGCCGCCTCCGCCGCAGCCACGCCGACGACCAGACTCGCGGTCGACACGATGCCGTCATTGGCGCCGAGCACCGCCGCCCGAAGCCATCCGATTCGCTCGCTCCGATGTCGCTCACGATGTGCCATAGCGCTCCTCGCTCATCCGACGATTGTAGGCGCCGACGATCCTGACCTTAAGGAATCACAAGGATTAGCCGTCACACTGGCCTCGCAGGTTCTGGAAGACAAGGAGGATCGCTATGCAAGGTCCCTCACATCGGTTCGTCGTTATCATCTCCGCCCTGCTCACGCTGCTTGTTCTGTGCGGTGCAGGATCCGTTCGAACCGGAGCGCGACTGCACTGTCGTGCGCTTGGCTGAGGGCGCGCTGGCGATCAGCAGTATCGCGGGACACCGCTGGCAGAGGGTTGGGGTGTCATGCATCGTTCCGTTGCGCCTGAGACAAGTGATGTGGCGCCGGGCACCGTGCTCTTGAGCACGATCGTGGGCGTCACGCTCGCGACCGGCGGCTTTGCCATTGGCCTCGGAACAACCGGTATCGCCGAAGGTTCGACATCGTTCTGGTATCTGAGCCGGGCGTTCGTTGCGTGCTGCTCTGGGGAACCGTGGTGTGGGGGCTCCTGTACCAAGTGCTCTCCACGCAAAGGATCCAAGCCTTGCACGCTGGTCGGTCGGCTGGTGGCTGAGTGATGCGACCGCGACTTATTTGACTCGGGGACGTCAGCGAGCGGCTGCCGTCCGACCGTGGATAATCCCGCAGCCATGCGGGAAATTTCGGGTCATTGGACCGGATTCCACGCCAGTTGCAGATTTCACGCGCGAGATCAGCTGGCACCTTCCAGCGTGGAGTTGGGTATGTCGCTTGCTCCCTGAGGATCGTCCCGACGCGCGCGCGCCGTCTGCAAAGTGCGCGACGAGCTCGCAGTCGCCCGGGATCTGGGGGTGTGGTTGATGAACCTTCGCGTCGCGTGGCTCCTCGTCGGAATCGGCACATTCGGGCTCGCGCTCGACGCCTTGGGCCAGACGCGCACCGGACGTGAGGTCTATCAGTTCGCGTGTGCCGCGTGTCACGGCAGTGACGGCAGCGGGGCGCCGGCAGTCGAGTCAGGTTACCCGCTGGTGCCGCCGGACTTCAGCGACTGCAATTTCTCCACGAGAGAGCCGGCGGCCGACTGGGTGGGCGTCAGCCACCACGGTGGCCCGAACCGGGCGTTCAGCCCGCTGATGCCGGCGTTTGGCGAGGCGCTTTCGCGGCAGGAGATCGAACTGGCCGTCTCGCACGCTCGCTCCTTCTGCACGGAGGACGCGTGGCCGCGAGGCGAGCTGAACTTCCCACGTGCACTCGTCACGACGAAGGCCTTTCCCGAAGATGAGGCGGTGCTCACCGTCATCGCGGCCGACGGGGTCGTCACGAACAAGTTCGTGTACGAGCGGCGTGTCGGTCCCCGCAGCATGTTCGAAGTGATCGCGCCGATGGAGTTCTCCGAGCGCACGCCCGGGGACTGGACCGGGGGCGTGGGCGACCTGGGCTTCGCGGTCAAGCACGTGCTCGTCGCTAATGAGGCTCGCGGCAGCATTGTGAGCGCTGCCGCCGAAGTTCTGATTCCGACCGGCAGCACCGAGCGAGGGATTGGCAGCGGGACGACGGTCGTCGAGCCGTTCGTGGCCTTCGGGCAGCGTCTCCCCGCCCGGGCATTCTTCCAGGCGCAAGTGGGCGGTGGCATTCCGTTCGACCGCGCCCAGGCGGATGAGGCGTTCTGGCGCATGGTGGCCGGGCGGCAGTTCAGGCAGGGAGAATTCGGGCGCCTGTGGGCGCCGATGGTCGAGGTCCTAGGCTCGCGCGAGTTGACGTCAGGTGCCCAGACGCACTGGGATATCGTGCCGCAAATGCATGTCACGCTCAGCACGCGGCAGCACATCAGGGCCAACGTTGGCGTCAGGGTGCCCGTGAACGAACGCGCGGGACGGTCGACGCAGGTCCTCGGCTACTTCCTGTGGGAATGGTTCAACGGCGGGTTGACGACCGGCTGGTGACGACACGCACGACTGGGGACCACTCATGTCAAAGTTGCTAGTCTCTTCGTTCCTGGCCACCGCGACGACCATCGTCGTGGTGCTCGTGACACCGATCACCACGGCTCAGACGCAGCCAACGCCTCCACCGGCGCACACCGGCCCGCTGTTCCAGTCGTCCGCCCAGTGCATGACGTGTCACAACGGCCTGACGACGGCCAGCGGAGAAGACGTGTCGTTCGGCACAATGTGGCGGGCGTCGATGATGGCGCATGCCGCCCGCGACCCGTACTGGCAGGCCGGCGTCCGTCGCGAAGTCACGGACCACCCCCAGGCGCAGGCGGCAATCGAAAATGAATGCTCCCGCTGCCACATGCCGATGGCGCACGTGGAGACCCAGCGTCGTGGCGGGCAACAGTCCGTCTTCGCCAACATTCCATCGGCGAGTCCGGCCGCCGCCGTCGATCCCCTCGCCGTCGAGGGCGTCTCCTGTGCGTTGTGCCACCAGATTACGAGCGACGGACTCGGCTCAAAGGCCAGCTTCACCGGCGGCTTCGTCATCGGGACCGCTTCGCCGGCGGAAGGCCGTCAGATGTTCGGGCCGTACGAGGTGGAGCCCGGCCCGCGGTCGGTCATGCGATCGGCCACGGGCCTGCAGCCCACCGCGTCCACGCATATCCAGCGGTCCGAGGTCTGTGCCACGTGCCACACGCTCTACACCCACGCGCTGACCGCGTCCGGCCAGGCGACGAGCGAGTTCCCAGAACAGATGCCCTACCAGGAATGGCTGCACAGCGAGTTCCGCGACTCGCAGAGTTGCCAGGCGTGCCACATGCCGGTGGTCACGGAGCCGACGCCGATCTCCTCGGTGGTCGGACAACCGCGGGAAGGAGTGTCCCGTCATGACTTCCGCGGCGCCAACTTCCTGATGCTTGGAATCCTGAACCGGTTTCGCGCGGAGTTGGGCGTCGTGGCGCGACCGGCGGAACTCGACGCGGCGGTCTTACGAACGAAAGCCTTCCTCCAATCCAGTTCCGCCAACGTGGCGGTGGAGAGCGCGCGCGTCGCGGGCGGCCGGCTGGAAGCCGACGTTGTTGTGCGCAACCTGGCGGGACACAAGTTGCCAACCGCGTACCCGTCCCGACGGAGCTGGCTGCGCGTGACCGTGCGCGACGGAGAGGGACGCCTCGTGTTCTCATCAGGCGACGTTGAACCGACCGGCGCGATTACCGGCAACGACAACGACCGGGACGCCGCCCGCTTCGAGCCGCACTATCGCGAGATACGGTCTGGCGATGAGGTGCAGATTTACGAGGCCATCATGGGCACGGCAACGCGCCAGGTGACGACGGGGCTGCTCTCGGCCGTGACGTACCTCAAGGACAATCGCCTTCCACCACGGGGATTCGACAAGCGCACGGCGCCCGCTGACGTCGCTGTGCACGGTGATGCGCTCGCGGATCCGGACTTTGGGGCGGGCGAGGATCGGGTGCGGTATTCAATCGACACGGCGGGCGCTCCAGGACCATTCACGATCGACGCCCAACTGTGGTACCAGTCGATCGCTTATCGCTGGGCGCGCAACCTGGACGGCTACAAGGCGGCGGAGCCGCAGCGTTTCACGTCCTACTATGACCAGGTGGCGCCGGAGTCGGCGCTGATGCTGACGCGCGCGACACGAACAGTCGATTGATAGCTGGACGCGCCGGACGATTACCGGAGGGGACCGAGCCGGGTGTCCGCATCCGCTCCTGGAGGCAGAACGAAGGACGCAAATCAGAAGGCAAGCCGCACGCCGAACTGCAGCTCGCGCGGGTTGTTCGCGCTGAGGATTCGGCCGAAAGTCGGATTGCCGAAGAAATGCAGTTCGGCAGGTCGAGTTCGTGCGATGCGGCACGTTGGAGACCTCCCACCTAGACTCGAGTCGCGGCGGATCCTCGACCTGCATCGAGGCACGATCCGGCTCGACTCGCCGGCGACGACCATTGGATTGCAGGTCACGATTGCTCTACCGCGTGTTGCGGGATGAGCGCGCCTGACCCATGCGACAGGAGGTTCCCATGTTGTTCTCGGAACGCAGTATCTGGACGATGGTCCACGGGATCGGCTTGGGTGGAGGCGCCCTCATCGGTCTGGCCGCCGCATTGTTCTACCTCTATGCCGCGCGCTCGTCCGATGGCGCGGCCGCCCCGCCCGGATCGGGGGCCCTGGCTGGCGCAACGGTGCTGAGCGCCGTGCTGCTCTGGCTCACCGTGATCGTGGGGACCTACGTCATCTTCCCGCCGTACCGTGTCACGCCTCCGGCCGGAGTGACCGATCTGAGCGAGTTCCCTCGCGCGCTCGTACTGGCGAGCCCGAGTACGGCGTGGCTGCACGCGTTTGCCATGGAGAGCAAAGAGCATATGCCGTGGATCGCCTCGATGCTGACCACGGCGGTCGCATTCGTCACCGTCCGTTACCGGTCGAGGGTGCTCCAGAACTCATCGTTGCGGAGTCTGTCGATGGCGCTGCTGGCGATCTCGTTCGCCCTGGTGGCGTTCGTGTCGTTGATGGGTATGTTCGTCAACAAGGTGGCCCCCCTGGACTAGGTGATCGGAGATGACCATGGCTACGACTGCTCTTTCGATGACATCGCGTGAGGTCAACGGCAGCGCGATGGCGGCGCTTCTGGGCGGGGGCATCGGCGCGTTTGCGATGGGCGCGGTGGTGCTTCTTAATGAAGCCGGCCTCTTTGCCGCGCCTACGCTGTATGCCCCAGCCGGTGGCGTGTCCGGCCGAACGACATTGGCGACGATCGTGTGGCTGATCGCGTGGGCCGTACTGCACAATCGCTGGAAGGCACGCGAGATCGCGCCAGGCCGCATTGGAGCGGTGACCCTGATCCTGATTGCCGTGGGTGTGCTCGGAACCTTTCCGCCCGTCTGGGCACTGCTGTAATCGCGACGACTCCCTGAGTGCAGGTTTCGTGTTCGCGCCGGTCGCGATCTCAGAGCAGAGAAGGTGGTGGCCGACGTGTCAGAGCAAGCGGTGCACGACAAGGGAAGCGAGATCCCGGCAGGGCTCAACGGGCTGTCTTCCATTGATGCGCGCCGCCTGCTGGGGGAGGTCGGCCCGAATCGGTGGGTGAAGCAGGACCGCTTCGCGCGGGTTCGAGAGGTCGTCCGTCTTCTCCTCGACCCGATGGCCGTCATGTTGATCATCGCGGCCGTCGTCTACTTCCTGCTGGGCGAGACGCGGGACGCCGTCGTGCTCGCGCTCGCCCTGATACCGGTTCTTGGTGTTGATGTCCTGCTCGAAGCCCGGTCGCGCGCGGCGCTCGAAAAGCTGGCCCGCGCTGCCGCGCCGTCAGCGGACGTCGTCCGCGACCGGCAGGTCGTGTCCGTCCCACTCGAGGAGGTTGTGCCGGGAGACCTCCTCGTCCTGCGTGAAGGGCACGTCATCGCAGCTGACGGCGTCGTCCGTTGGGTCGCAAACCTGGCGATCGACGAATCCTCCCTGACAGGCGAATCCGAGCCGCAGTCAAAACGCGAGTGGCCATCCGCTCCGGATGAAGCGCCGCCGGATGCGAGGTTCTTCGCCGGATCGCAGGCGGTGGCGGGGCATGGGTTCGGTGTGGTGACCACCACGGGTGCGGCCACTCAGTACGGTGGCATCGCTGCTCTCGTGGCGCAAAGCGCCTCCTCAGCCAGTCCGCTGCAGCAGAAGGCGGGCGTCCTCGTCCGGCGCCTCGGTGTCGTCGCCGTCATCGTGGCGATCGCGCTGTTCGGGCTGAGCCTCGCACGCGGTGAGCCCTGGACCCGGGCGTTGCTCGGCGCCGTCAGCCTGGCGATGGCCGCGATCCCCGAAGAGTTTCCCATCGTCCTGACCCTCTTTCTGTCCGCAGGGGCCTGGCGGTTAGCGTCGCGCGGCATGCTCGTGCGGCGGCTCGCCAGCGTGGAGACCCTCGGGTCGACGACGGTGATCTGCACGGACAAGACAGGAACGCTGACGCGCGGCGAGTTCCAGATGACCGAGCATCTTGCGTTGGCGCCGGCGGTGTCGGAGCAGGATTTCCTGGAGGCCTGCCGTGCTCGCGTGCGAACGTCATCCGACCGACGCGATGGAGCGCGCGATTGGCGCGTACGCAGACGCCCGCGGCGTCTCGCCGGCCAATCTGGAGGCCCGCTGGATGCTGGTCCGGGACTACGACTTCGATTCGGTCGGCAAGCACATGTCGCACGTGTGGCACGCGCTGGATGACGACGGCTACATGGTGGCGGCGAAGGGCGCCCTCGAAGGGATCCTGGCGCACAGCCGGTATCGACGAGAGCGCGCGCCGCGCCGCCGTCGAAGCGAACCGCCGGCTCGCTGCGCAAGGGCCTGCGAGTGCTCGCGCTCGCGGTAAGGCGCATGGATCAACTCGGCGCCGATCGGGACGCGGACGAGCGCGATCTGACAGTGTATGGGCTGCTGGGCTTTCAGGATCCCGCTGCGGCCCGAGGTGCCGGGCGCGGTGGCCGAGTGCCAGCACGCCGGCATCCGGATCACGATGATCACGGGTGACCATGCGCTGACGGCGCATGCCGTGGCCGAGACCGCCGGTATCCTGCACGAGGACGATCTGATCGCCACGGGAGACGAGTTGACCGCGCTCACGCGACTCCGATCGTGTCGAGCGGATTCGGCGGACGACCATATTCGCGCGGATCAGCCCCGAACAGAAGTTCCTCATCGTCGACGCGCTGAAGAACGATGGCGCCATCGTCGCGATGACGGGTGACGGCGTCAACGATGCGCCCGCCTTGCATCGGGCCGACATCGGCATCGCGATGGGTCAGCGGGGTACCGATGTGGCCCGCGCCACGGCGGACCTCGTCCTGCTCGACGACAACTTCGCCTCGATTGTGGCGACGGTTCGCGAAGGTCGCCACATCTTCCAGAACATTCAACGCGCGTTCCTCTACCTGATCGCGTTTCACATTCCGATCGTCGTGCTGGCGATCGCGGCGCCCTTGATTGGTGTGCCGTTGGTGCTCTTGCCGATTCATCTGGTGTGGCTGGAGCTCATCGTGCATCCGGTATCGGCGATCGTGTTTCAAGCGGAGCCTGCGTCAGCGGACATCATGAACCGTCCGCCACGTGATCCGGCCGCGCCCCTGTTGCCACGTGCGGCTGTGATACGGTCGGCGGTCTCCGGGGCCGTGCTGGCCGTGGCAAGCTTCGCGATGTACTGGTGGCTCTGGCCGTCGCTCGGCGAGGCACAGGCGCGCGCCCTCTCCCTCATCGTGCTGCTCGCCGGCTACCAGACGCTCGTCTTCGCGGAACGCCTGGCGCTGCCCACGCTCGCCGTTGAACGGATTCCGCGGACGCTTGTCTTCTGGACGGTCTGGGCCGCCAGCGCCGTCAGCCTCCTGCTGATCCTCTATATCCCCGCGGCGGCCCAGATGTTCAGAGTCGAGCACCCCTCGGGTGTGCATGTAGCTGTCGCCATCTTGCTCGGCGTCCTGGCGGTCGGGTGGCGGTTGCTACTGAGGACAGCATAGCTGCCGCGCCCGGGCCGTTCCGAATGGGTCACGCGAGCCGGGCCCCTCCGACGTTCGCTTCCGTCAGTCACGCGTTCGGAGGCAGCGGTTCAGGAGACCGCTGTACACCTCAATTGATCGCATCGCCAGGCGTAATGGCGCACATCGGTTTGTACGGCGCTAACCGTGACCGAATTCTGTGTCAGAACTGTGTCACATGCCCCCCGAAACCACGGTCAAACACCGTCGTTTACGGGGACACGTCGACGCATATCGATGTTGCGGGAAGTCGTTGATCGGGAGTGCGTTGGTGGGTTTCGCTGTGCGTCAGCACGCGTGAGCGGAATCAATTTCCAAGCGTGCTCAATCGACCACTCTGACATCTCTCCGTTTAGAATCAAGCACTTACGGATTATGGATCGAGCCGAAAGTGATTTGTCCCGGATTGTGCCCTAACCCTGTCGGCGTCTCCATACATTTTAACCGGCTACGGGCGATCACCGGGTTGATCCGGCGCGAAGTTGCTTGGTCGCCTGAAGCGTCTGGGGCGGGACCGATGAATCCAGTTCGCACGGCTCGAGCGCTTGTTGTAGAAGTGCACCCGGACCGGCTCGGCAGGTCATGTTCGTCACGATGAACCGACGCGCGGGAACAACTCACCGCCATGGTGCTCGACCTTTGCAATGATCGTCTGGGCTTCGTCCAACTCCCGGCCCTGATACGAAAAGCTCTTGTAAGCGCACTGGCTCCTCCTAGCAGAGAGGCCGCCGGTGCCGGCAGGCTGACGGGCGAGAGTTGCCCGGAGACCGGCTGGGCGAAGACAGCGCGCCAGATGAGCGAGGTGTCCGCAAGAATGTCCCGGGCGTCGTGGCGCCCGCGACAATTCGGGTCACGTCGCGGCCATCACGATGCGCGATCCAGGCCGCAAGGAATTTCGATCGAGCGCGGTCTCGCAGGTGTAGGATGCGGCCAATAACGCTGGCCAAATCGGAAACGTCGGTTAGTCCTGGAAGAGGTGAGGATGCTTCAAATGGCCCTCTCGCTCGCTCTGCTGGTCGGTTCTGTCTCCGCGGTGGGCCACCCCCCGCGACACCTCAACTGCCCGCCCCCACGGATATCGACCCGCAGCTCACCGAACAGTTGCGGCGCCAGGAGCAGAATCTCGCTGATGCCATCCTGCGCAAGGATGCTGACGCTCTGGATCGTCTGGTCGGCCATGAGTACACGCTGCGCGTCGGCGACGTTCCTCAAAGCCCGGGAGGCCTGCCTCGCGCCATCTGGATGGCGAACACGCTGAACAGCGGTCGAACCAAAGCCGAATCGGTCGACCTTCGGGATTGCGTGGCTCGCAGGCTCGCCGATGATCTGGCAGTGGTCAGCCTGATTCACGATCAGAAAGCGACGATCGACGGGCGAGATTTCTCTGGCGTCTTCTACGTGGTGGATTTCTGGAAGCGACGTGATGGCACGTGGCAAATCGTCGCGCGGTATTCCAGTCCCGTGGGGCATAAAGTCGACCGCGGGAACCGTCCGCTGCCGCCGCCTGCCGATGTCGACCCTGAGCTGACGGGAGTGTTGAGCGCGCTTGACGAGCAACTCGGTCAAGTGGCGCTCGGAGGATACAAGGACACCGCCACAATGGAGCGCGTGGTTGCCTCTGAATTCACGCAGCGTGTATCGGACGCTCCTCAGCGCAGCCTGCCTCGTGCCATGTGGGGGCAGCCTTCAGAAAGATACAGAATCGAGTCGGTGGAACAGCGCTACTACGCCGCTCGCAAGCTGGCCGATGATTTCGCGGCACTCAGTTTTCTCCTGACGCAAAAGGCGAGCCGCGATGGTCAGGACCGGAGCGGCGACTTCTACGTCGTGGACGTCTGGCGAAAGCGTGGCGATCGTTGGCAGGTGATCGCCCGCTACTCCAGCCCTCTGGGCCGGACCTTCGACCGCAGATGAACTGTCGGAGACAGCTGAAAGGTGCGGCCTCAGGATAGGCGATCGGCGATTAACTACTTTCCGGATACAGGGGTGTTGATCTGACCCGAGCTTACTAAACGTCAGACATGCCGCTACGCGGTCCGAGTCGGCACGCGTGCACGCATCGGCTGCCGCTGACGATAGGTCAACGTTCGCCACACCCACTCTGCCGGACCGAAGCGATACCGCGCGAGCCACCAACCGCTGAACGTCATCTGCGCGGCGAAGATGATGACGGCGAGAGCCACGCACGAAGCTGGACCGACCTCGCCGTACAGACCGAGGCCGACACCAGTAAACAGCACGAAATACAACACGGAATGTGTCAGATAGTTGGTCAGAGCCATTCGACCGACCGGCGCGAGGTATCCGAGACGTCGATGCCACGTTGCACTGCGATGAAACAACAGCACGAGCGCGCTCAAGTACGCGAACGCGAGGGCAAGAATTCCGGCCTCCTCGACGGGGGCGGCCGCGTGCACCCAGTACAAATCGGGGCCGAGCACCTTGGCGTGCTGGAGATGATCGATGACGAGCGCCGTGCCATTGCCGACGACGCCTACAGCAATCGTCCGCGGTAGAAGCCGGCGCAGAATCGGCCGGAGCTCGGTCGTGCGTCGAGCCCAGTTTCGCCGGCCAACGTACAGCCCGAAAATGAATCGTGCAAACACCTGCGGCAGCAGAAACAGCCCCACACTGCCGGCGACAATGTCCCTGTAGTAGAACGAGGCATTCTCGCGCGCAATCGCGCGGTAGGAGGTACCGTCGAAAATTGCGAGCTTGCGCTCCTTGTCGGCGTCTTCCTCAACCTCTCCGTCGACTTGCGCGGTGCCAGATGCACCGGCGATGAGCGGAAACACACCGACAGCCGCGCGCGCGAAGAGCGCGAGCGTAAAGGCCAGGATGATCAGGAGCCGTGCGTTCCAATTTCGAACGGCCAGGAGCCCGAACCCACCGATCGCGTAGACGAGCAAGATGTCGCCATACCAGACGAGCGCGATGTGGAGGAGCCCGATGACAGCGAGGATAGACACGCGCCGCGCGTAGACTGCCACCACGTTGTGACGGCGATCCTCGGCGCGTGACAGCTGAATCGCGAACCCCAACCCGAAGAGAAACGAGAACAGCGTGTAAAACTTGTGATCGACGAAAAATGCGACAAGCGGCTCGACAATCCGGTCCAGCGGCGCGGTGGGCAATTGCGAGAGCCGCGCGTCGGTGAGGACGACGTCTGTGGTAATCCAGACCAGATTCGCGAGCAGTACGCCAAACAGGGCGAAGCCGCGAACGACGTCGATCAGGTCGATACGTTCGTGTGCGGAGACCGGGTGCGGAGCCTCAGGAATGGTTGGCGTGACAGTCATCACGAACGACCCCGTCGCATATCAGATCCAATCGACCTGGACTCGATCAATCAGATTCTGATCGGTCATCCGAATGCGAAAAAACAGGCGCCCGGCGGAGTAATTGGCGCGATAGAGCAGAAGTCGAGTGCCGGCCTCGTTGTTCGGCTCCAGCAGTGTGAGTGACTCCAGCGTGCCGAGGCGCCGCACTTCGGCCTGAAATCCCGCGGCTTGTGCCTCGACCAGCGACCGAAAGGCCGGCGTGTATCGGTCCAGCGTGGGCCGGCCGTCGCCCAGACGCCTCAGCTCCCGCAGCAACTCCTCCGTCACGCCTGGCGCGGGATCGGCAATCGCTCTCAATGCCAGCCACGAGACTCCCGGGACGTAGTGACCCGCGATACCAAGAGCCAGGCCTTGCGGATTACTGCCAGAGTCGCGCGTGAGGTTCGTGAGCACCACGACGCTCACGCCATCATCGGGCAGCCGAAGGATGGCGGCCCCGGCATATCCCGCGTGGCCGATCGTCCGGTGGCCACGGAAGGTTCCCAGGATCCAGCCGAAGCCGTACCAATTGAACGATTCTGTCAACGCGCGGAACTGGACAGGCTGACCGTCGCGCAGGACCGCCGGGCTCCACATCGCCTTGAAGCTTGCAGGCCCAAGGAGCCTTCCCGAATCCAACGCAGCCGCCCACCTGGCGAAGTCCGTGATGCTCATCCCGAGCTCACTCCAGAGGTCCCAGTCGGTCAGCAGATAGGGGTAGACCTGGAGATTTCCGGTGGATCCACGTTCGTAGTGCGTCGCGCGATGCCTGCGCACCTCTTGCGGCCGCAGAAACCTCGTGTCGGTCATCTCGAGCGGCTGGAAGACCCGGGTCGTGAGGAACTGGTGATACTCGACCCCGCTGACTCGCTCGACGAGGAGTTGGAGCAGCAGGAACCCATCGCCGCTGTACCGCCATCGGGTGCCGGGCGGAGGGTCCGGGTGGGTGCGCAGGATGGCCTCCACCAGATCGCGAGTCGTGTAGCGCGTGTAGACCCGGGGACCATCGGCGACGTCCTGCGTCGCGTCGCCGAGCCCGCTCGTGTGGGTCAGCAGGTGTCGAACGCGGATTTCATTCCATGACGCTGGCACCTCCGCGAGGTAGCGACCAATCGGCTCGTCCAGCGATACTTTGTGCTCTTCGACCAGCAACATGACGGCCAGCGCCGTAAACTGTTTGTCGACCGATGCTATGGAGAAGACTGTCTGTGGCGTGACGGGCACATCGTGGTCAAGGGTGGCGACGCCATGCCCCGCCAGCTTTACGATCTCGCCGGCGCGTACCACGCCGACTGCAACACCAGGGATCCCCCGCTGCCGTATCTCACCGTCAATGTAGCGATCGACATCGTCTGCTGGTGCGGGTGCAGCCGGTGCAGGGGCGCGGGCGGGCGACCCACAACTGCAGAGACCGAGGCAAAGGAGGAGTGCCTGACGTGTCACTGGCCCCGACCGCCCGCGCCTGGATGATAAACGCGCGCGGCGTTGGCCCGGATGTCTTCGAGCGTCGTCCAGACAGGTTTCATTTTCCCCTCCGAGAACAGCGGTGCCTGGTCGAAATAGTGTGGCGAATGCGGATCGCTGCTCTGGCCAAAGACATGCACGGACACCGCTCGCAGCTTGGATCCGAATGCGACCACGAAGGCGAAGCTCTGGCCGCTCAACGCGTAGCGACCCCTCTGCCCATACTC
>CAVXNR010000005.1:0-169927 GCA_963763095.1 Vicinamibacteria bacterium | reverse complement strand
TGGACTCGCCGTCCCGCGGCGCGACTCGCAAGAGGGCTGAACCGAAGCGCCGGCGATCATGGTCTATCGCCTGCTCACCGACGCCGTCGTCATTCTGCATTTTGCCTTCCTCGCGTTTGTGGTGGGAGGCGGCTTCCTGGCGCGCCGCTATCGATGGCTGATCGTCCCGCACCTGGTCGCCGTGGCCTGGGGCGTTTACGTCGAAGCGATGCCGGGGATGCTCTGCCCGCTCACGCCCCTGGAGAATCATTTCGCCGGGCTGGCCGGCACGGCCGGGTACGAGGGCGGGTTCATCGAGCACTATCTGGTGCCGATCATCTACCCGGATGGCCTGACGCAGGGGGCGCAGCTCGGACTGGCGATGGCGCTCATTGCCATCAATGTGGTTGCATACACGTGGCCCGGGCGCAGGGGTCGTGTCGGATCGGGTGCAGGGGCGGAATAGAGTGATTCGGAGGACACCTCACGCATGGACGATCTCGAACGGTCGCTGGGCCGCATCACGCTGGCGCCCTACATCGTCAAGGCGATGGCCCTGATTGGGGTCAGGCGGCGCGGCGGCAGCAACATGTTCCGCCACCAGATCAGCACGCTCGCCATCCTGCTCGACTACAAGATCCTCGATCCGGTGATCCTCAAGGCTGCGGTCATCCACGATCTGTTCGAGGACGCGCGCGCCATGCCCGGCGTCACACAGGAGGAGATCACCAGCATCGATTCGGACGGGCCCGCCGTTTACGCGCTCGTGATGGAGTTGACAATCCGCGTGATCGACGGAGTGAGGGAGCCCAAGTCCGAGTATCTGCTGCGCATCATGAGGACCGGCAGCGGCCGAGCCACCCTGTTGAAGCTGGCCGATCGCATCAGCAATCTCACCGCGCTGGGATTCGTGCACGACCAGGCATTCGTCGAGCGGTACCTGGAGGAGACGAGGGCCTGGATTCTGCCCTGGGCGCGCACGGTGAACGCGGACATGTTCCGCGAGCTGTCGGACCTGATCGAGAACAGAGAGCAGATGTTGCGGAAGATTGACGTGGACACCGCCGGGGCCGGCGGCGAATAACCGTAAAGCGAAATGCCTGTGCCCGCAACAGCTTCGTCAGGGGCGACGCGGCTGGATGGAGCTCTCGATTCGTGGGTCGGGAAGCAGCCACATGGCCACAACGCCGACATACAGCGCGTCGGCGACCGAGGGGTTGACGAACGCCAGCGGTATGGCCAGCAGGTACAGCGCGACCGAAAGCTTGCCTTTGCCATCACGCCCGACGGCGCTCGCGAGCCGTGTGTTGTGACCGCTCCGGGCGTCTGCGACAAACGTCTGCTGCAGAATGTAGTACGCCAGCCCAGCCATCAGCAGCACCACACCGTAGGCCGCTGTGGGAATCGGCTCCGAATGATTCTCGCCCATCCAGCTTGTCACGAACGGCACGAGCGACAGCCAGAACAGCAGGTGCAGGTTCGCCCAGAGTACGCGACCGTCGACGTGGTCGGCCGCCTGCAGCATGTGGTGATGATTGTTCCAGTAGATTCCGACGGTCGCGAAGCTCAACACATAGCTGAGCAACGCCGGCACCATCGGCCGGAGCGCCTCCCAGGTCACGCCGTGAGGCGTCTTCAGTTCGATCACCATGATTGTGATCAGAATGGCGATGACGCCGTCGCTGAATGCTTCCAGGCGGGCTTTGTTCATGGCGTGTGGGGTTGCTGAGGCCTGAGAACGGTGCTTCGCAGAGGGTGCGATTGGGACGCAGTCATTGTATCCGCGCGTTGCGGCCAGGAGACCTGCGCTGGGATAGGATTTGTCGCGCGCGGTCCACACACCAGTCTCAGGAAGGACGCCAGCCGATGAATCGAAGCACGGTCGTGGGGCTGGCGGTGCTCCTCTTTTGTGTCGCCGGTCTCATGGAGGCCTCCGCTCCAATTTCTCCTGACGCGTCCAGCATGGCGCCGCAGGCGCAGCAGCCGTCCGCCGCACCCGCACGGGTGGCGTTGTGGCCGGGCGGCGCCCCAGGCTTCGAGAGCCGGAAAGACGAACCGGAACTCGCCAAAGACTACTGGGTTCGCAACATTCACAATCCGTCGCTCACCATCTATCTCCCCCCGCGCGACAAGGCCACCGGCACGGGTGTGGTCATCTTCCCGGGCGGCGGCCACCGTCTGCTGGTGTTCAAGGCGGAAGGCGACGAGCCGGCGCGCTTCCTGACCGGCCTTGGCGTGGCGGCCTTCGTGCTGAAGTACCGCCTCGCACGGGAGGAGAATTCACCGTACAGGCTCGAGCAGCACCCCCGTGAGGACGCCTATCGCGCCCTCCGCACCGTGCGCAGCCGCGCGCGTGAATGGGGGATCGATCCGCAACGGATTGGCGTGATGGGGTTCTCGGCAGGCGGCGAGGTGGCGGCGTTGGTCGCGTATGGCCCAGGTGACCCGGACAGCGCCGCAACCGACCCTATCGATCGCCTGAACGGCCGGCCGAACTTCCAGATCCTCGTTTACCCCGGACCGCTGTTCATTCCGGGCACTGTCCCCGCGAATGCACCCCCAGCGTTTTTGGTGGCCGCCAACGACGACCCGTGCTGCGCGGTGCCCACGCTCGACGTGCTGATGCGCTACCGCGCCGCGGGTGCGCCCGTTGAAGCGCACATGCTCTCGGGCGGCAAACACGGGTTCAACATGGGCGCCCGGTCCATGCTCCGTGCCGTGAACACCTGGCCCCAACGGCTTGCCGACTGGTTGGGAGACCGGGGCCTGCTCGAGGCATCGACTGAAAACCTGCTCGAGGGATCGACTGAAAAATAGCCGCGGGGTCGCGTCTGACCGTCCGGTGCGACCGCGGTGACGTTGGCGCCGCCCTCGCCGCCCTTAGCACACGCTGCACAGGGCTGACCGGCGGTGCCGTTACAGCCTGCGATCAGTGGTACCGATATGTCGAGGAGCAGCTCCGGCAGAGCGCACCCCCCCGCGACCCAATCGCATCGGTAAGGGCCGGATCACCGCGCTGCTGCCGCGGGTTCAGGCGGAGTTGCGTTCCGGGTGGGCGCGTCGGCCCGGCCGGTCGGATCGAGTTGAGTTCCGGGGCGGTGTGTGGAATCCGTGCAGTTCGAGCCGCGTGCATCCACGATCCAGACAATGGGCCCCGCATACGTCTCGTAGATGCCGCCGAGGCAGCCGCATGGCAACGGGCGGCTGGAAAGAAGGCGAAGGATGCGCATCTGGTTCCTCGGTGCGAGCAGATCTGGTGAGCCTGCCTTTCACCGAAACGCTGTAAGTCAGGAATTCATGCAAGAGATTAGCCGTTTCATGCGGGACGCTGCCGGTGTTTGCGTGTGTTCGGCGTATACTGAGCCACGTCATAACGGCCGCGCTGCGGCTGTTATAAATTCCGTTCCAACAAACCGCACCTAATTCATGGTTCTGGCTCAGGCCGTTTCTGATGCGGGTCCCGTCCGCAAGAACAACGAAGACTCGTGGGCCGTCGAGGACGACCTGCAGCTCTATGTCGTGGCCGACGGCATGGGTGGGCACAGCGCCGGCGAGGTAGCTTCGCGGCTGGCGGTCGAGGCGCTCGTCGGATTCATCCGGCGCTCTCATGAGGAGACGGACGTCTCGTGGCCGTACGGCATCGATCCGACGCTGTCGATTCAGGCCAATCGGCTTCGGACGGCCATCAACCTGGCGAACCGCCGCGTGTTCCGTGCTGCCGAGAGTCACGACGACTACACCGGCATGGGTACGACCA
The DNA here is from genome assembly GCA_963763095.1 of Vicinamibacteria bacterium. GTDB lineage: Bacteria > Acidobacteriota > Vicinamibacteria > Vicinamibacterales > JAENWD01 > CAVUCH01. The sequence continues at coordinate 166,191 of CAVXNR010000005.1, read as the reverse complement.
TCGTCGCCGCGCTGGTGGCGCACGATCGCCTGATCGTTGGCAGCGTCGGCGACAGCCGGCTGTACCTGCTGAGCGGCGGCTCACTGGTGCAGATGACGCAGGACGATACCTGGGCCGCAACGATGCTGGCGGAACGTGGCGAGAAGGACCCGATAGCGCTCGCCCACCACCCGATGCGGCACGTGCTCACCAACGTCCTCGGCGCGCGAGACACCACGAATGTGCACATCTCCGAGCATGCGCTCAGCGCCGGCGACACGGTGATGCTGTGCTCCGACGGCCTCTACGGGGTGGTGGACGATCCCACGCTGCTGTCCGTGATGCAGGCGAACGGTGAGTTGGAGGCCATTGCTGCCCGGCTGGTGAAAACGGCGATCGAGAAGGGGACGCGCGACAACATCACCGCGCTGGTGGTGCGGTACGGGGCCGACGCATGAGCGAGGGAGGCGCCGTCGGGCGGGTGGCCCCTCCGTCGACGAGGCAGCTGCCGAAATCGATCGGCGGCTATCGCATCGTCGATCGGATCGGCAAGGGCGCCATGGGCGTCGTCTACAGCGCCCTCGACGAACAGAATGCGCGGCGCGTCGCGATCAAGGTCATGATGACCGACCTCGAGGGTGATCCCGAGACGCGCGAGCGCTTCTACCGCGAGGCGAAGATCGCCGGCCGCCTGCAGCATCGAAACCTGATCTCCGTGTACGACATGGGTGAGGAGGACGGGCGGCTGTACATGGTCATGGAACTGCTGAAGGGCGACACGCTCAACGACTATCTGAAGCGCGTCCACACGCTGTCGCTCGAGGCCACGCTGGACTTCATGTCGCAGATGTGCGAGGGCCTTGCCGTCGCGCACGTGCACGGTATCTTCCACCGCGACATCAAGCCCGGAAACATCTTCGTTCAGGACGACGGCAGCCTGAAAGTGCTCGACTTCGGGGTCGCCCGGCTCGCCGATTCGAACATGACCGCCAGCGGCTTCATCGTCGGAACGCCTGACTTCATGTCACCGGAGCAGGCGCGGGGGGCGGAGATCGATCACCGCTCGGACATCTTCTCGACGGGCGCCGTGTTCTACTACATGCTTTCCGGCCGCAAACCATTTGCAGCAACCGACCTGCCGGCGGTGCTGCACAAGGTCGAGGCCGAGGACCCGCTGCCGCTCACCGATCGCGAAGCGCCGACCGGCCTTTGGAAGATCGTCTCGAAAGCGCTCGCCAAGTCCCTTACGCGGCGGTATCAGGAGCTCGGTGAGCTGCTGACGGACCTGACGCACTTTCAGCGCGACTACGACCGTCAGTCGCGCGAAAAGGCCGTGGCGGTTCGTGCACGCGTGCTCGCACTGCAGCGTGCGTTGCATCAGCGTGCGAACGACGGGCAGGGCCCGGCCGACGAGGATCTCTTCAGCCTCGCGCTTCGCGAGCGGTACCCGGTGCTCGAAGACAAGGGCGCCGATGCGCTGGGCATCGTTCCGTTCCGGCGTCAGGCCGTGCACGAGATTGAAGAGGAGGTCGAGCGCCGCCTGCAGGTGCTCTTGCGTGACGCCCCGAGCGGCGGGTCCTCAGATCCCGGAGTAGCCGTATGAGCCTGACCTTGCTGGTGGATGACGGGGGGCTCCCGCGTGAGCTCGCCCTCGTCGGGACGACGCTGGTGGGCCGCGACCCCGAGTGCGAGATCAGCCACGCGGATCCACGCCTGTCACGACGGCACGCCGAGTTTCGCGTGACGGCGGACGGCGTGCGCCTGCGTGATCTGGGCAGCCGGAACGGGACGCTCGTGAACGGCCATCCGGTCGGCGAGACCGTCCTCACGCCGGGGGACGTCGTGCAGATCGCGCACCTCACCATCCGCTTCAACGACGCGGGCGCAGATCCGACCGTGCACATGGTACGCGGTGGCCACGCGGCGCCACCGCCCGCCGCTCCCGTCCGGGACGATCGCACGCGCGTGCTCTCTCCGGCGGAGGCCGCCATCGCGCGGGCCCCCACCGCCGTGGGCATGCCCATGCCTCTCGACGACCGCACGCGGATGAAGCTGTCGCCCCCGGGGCAATCCGCCCGGACGTCTCCATCGGCCGTGCGGCCGGCCGCCGCCTTTGCGCCGTCCGCCGCCGCGGTGCGAATGACACGGCCCACCGAAGCCATTCACGTTGGCGCGTTGGCCGATGTTGGTGAAGTCGTGATCCGCGAGCGGTCCGGGCAGGCAGCGGCACCGCGCGACCCGGCGGACCTGAGCGTGTTCGGGCTGGCTGGCACCGGCTGGGGCCGGCAGGTGCTCGCGCAGGGGCTCGCGCTGGCGGTGCTCGTGCTGCTGCTGACGGCAGCGCCACTGCTCGCGTGGGAGTTGCGCTTGTACGGCAAGTCGATCCTGTCGTCGTGGCCCGTGCTGCTGCCGATCGTTGCTGCCGCCGCCGGCGCCGGTGTCGCGGTAGCGTCGCTCATCGCGCGTACGACCGCCCGTGGTCTCTCATCGAAGGAGAAGTGACCGTTCCGTGCCCCGGCTCGTGATCTTTCGAGAACAGCGGCTGCACCGGTTCGTGGAGCTCGGCGACCGGCTGCTGAAGGTCGGCCGCGGCCAGCAGAACGACATCGTGCTCGACGATCCCGACCAGGTCGTCTCGCGGTTCCACGCCGAGCTGCGGCCTGAAGCCGCGGGTACGTGCTCGTGGATCTGAACAGCCAGAACGGCACCTGGGTCAACGCCGAGCGGGTCGAGCGCGTAGCCATGCGCACCGGGGTGCCGGTCGCGATCGGGCCTTACGAGTTGATCATCGAAGACAGCCGCGCCAGCTGACAGGAGCGCCAGTGGACACGCCCGCAACATTCGGACGCTACGAGGTGATTGAGCGCGTGGGACGCGGCGGGATGGGCATGCTGTACCGCGGCAAGGATCCCGTGCTCGATCGCGAGGTCGCGATCAAGGTCATGTCCGGCGACTTCTCCGCCGACGAGGGCGCCCGGGCCCGTTTCTTCCGCGAGGCACGCGCCGCTGCACGATTGCAGCACCGCAACATCGTCACGATCTTCGAGTTCGCCGAGGACGAGCACGGCACACCCTACATCGCCATGGAGTTCCTGCGCGGCCGCAGCCTGGCCGCGCGGTTGACGGTCGAGCCGGCGCTGTCGCTGGTGCAGAAGCTCGACATCCTCACGCAGCTGTGCACCGGCCTGCACTACGCGCACGAGCAGGGCATCGTCCACCGTGACGTCAAGCCGGCGAACATCTGGGTGATGGAGGATGGCACGATCAAGCTGCTCGATTTCGGCATCGCGAAGATCGCCGCGTCCACGATGACGAGCTCGGGGAACGTTCTCGGCAGCGCCGCGTACATGGCGCCGGAACAAGTGAGCGGCCGCGAGATCGACGGACGTGCCGACGTGTTCGCGTCCGGTGTCGTGCTGTACGAGCTGCTCGCCAGGCGGAAGCCTTTCGAGGGCGACGCGCCCACCGCCGTGATGATGAAGATCATCAAGGAGGATCCGCCACCGATTCGCAACTTCGCGCCCGACATCCCGGTGTCCCTCGTGAACGCCGTCAACAAGGCGCTGCAGAAGGACCCCGACAAGCGCTTCATGCACGCCGGCGACTTCGGGTCGGAGCTGCGGCTGATACGCCTGGCGCTCGAGCGCACGTCGGAAACGCTGAAGGCGGAGAACGTCGAGAGCAGCAGCGACACGGTGTACGTGCGGACGCCCACGATGGTTCAGCCGCCGCCGGTGATGACTGCTGCGACGAGATCGTCAGAGGCCCTCGCGCCCGGTGCAAACCTCGCCGATGCGAATCTTCATCGGGGCCCCATCGTGCCCCCCGCTGCGGTCGCCAACCAGTTCACCACGTGGGTTGCGCTCGCAGCCGTGGTGGTCGCCGCGGTGCTGGGGACGATCATCATGATGCAGCGCCCGTCCGGGCCGGCCGCCGCTGCCGCGACATCGGCATCCGGCCGCGACCCGGCCGTCAGCACCGCGTCGACGAGCGACGGCATGGTCAAGCTCGTGTCGGACCCGGACGGTGCGGCCGTCACGATCAACGGCAACCCGACCGGCCTCATTACGCCGGCCGAAATCGCGGTCAGTGACCTCAAAGGCGCGAAGGTGCAGCTCTCGAAGAGCGGCTTCCGTCCGCATGTCGTCCGCGCGGGCGAAACGCAGATTCGGAGCGGCGTCGTGCAGGTGCGGCTCGAGGCCGGTGGGACGGCCGCCCCGGTGCCGCCGTCCCCGTCCCTCCAGGACCACCGTCGGCTCCCGCGACGCTGTCGGTCACGCTGAAGGGCAGCTACCCGTTCGAGGTGGTGGATGGTGCGCGCGTCATCGGCGAGTCGGGCACGGAGCACACGCTGACGCTCGCGGGCCCGCGAGTGCTGAGGCTCCGCAACAGCGAGGTACATGCTCGATTACTCCGTGCGCGTGGACGCCAGCCGCACTTCGGCCAACGTCCCGGATCTCGGACGCCTGACGGTTCGTACGCCGCTTGAAACCTGTAACGTGTGGGTCGCCGGGCGGGACCTCGGATATCCCCCAATCACCGACCAGAAGCTCGCCGCCGGCAATCATCGCGTCGAGGTGCGGTGCCCGGACGGGAACAACAGGACCGAAACAGTGGCGATCGAACCCGGCAAGCTGCTCACGAAAGTCATCCGATGAGCGGAAGCTTCTGCCGCCGGACTCTCGGTTTGCTGGTGATGGTGTCGTGCGTGCCCGTGACGGCCAGCGCCCAGGTGCCCGCGACGCCCGACGAGTTCGCACGGCGGCAGTACGAGAGCGGCCTCGAGTTCCTCCACGCGGGTAAGTACACGGAGGCGCTCAAGGACTTCGAGGCGGTGGTCGACATCTACCCGGCCAGCAGCGTGGCGGACGAAGCCCTGCTCGCGATCGCGCGGTACCAGCTCGACGTGCAGCGGAACCCTGTGGCGGCGCAGGCCACCGCCGAGAGCCTGCTGAAGAAGTTCCCGGCATCGGATTCGGTCGCCATGTCGTACGTAGTGGCCGGGCAGGCCACCGTTGCGAAAGGGCTGACGCCAGGCAACGTGGATGCGGCACTTGCCAGCTTCGACCGGGTGCAGCGCCTGTTCGCCGGCACCGAGGCGGTTGCCCCGGCGCTCGTGGCCGCGGGAGACACGCTCAGACGCCTGGGACGCTGCCCGGAAGCGCTCGAGAAGTTCGATGCGGTCACGATGGCCTACCCGCGGGCATCGTGGGCGGCGGCCGCGCGCCTGTCGAGTGCTGCGTGCCTGGCGACGGGGGGGCGTCCGCTCGACGCGATGGAGGAGCTGCAACGGGTCATCCTCGCCGCGCCCGGCAGTCCTGAGGCGCAGCAGGCCCGCACGCTGAACACGATCGTCTACCGCCTCTACGTGCGTGCCCCGGCCCGGTCACCGTATGCCTTCTCCGGCAGGTCGATCGCGGGTGGGGCCGGCAGGCTCAAGGACGTATCCGCCATCGCGTTCGGACCAGACGGATCACTGTTCGTCACGAGCAGAACAGGGGTGCTTGCGCTGGACCAGAAGGGCGCCACCATCCGCTCGATCGCAGCCGTGGAGCCGCGGGCGCTTGTTCGTGGATCACCAGGGGCATGTGCTGGTTGCGCAGAAGGCGCTGCTCGTGCAGGAAGGCGCACCCGTCGCCGTGATGCAGACGCTGACGGTCCCGCGCGACGGTGCGCCGGCGAAGGTGCTCGACGACATCTCCGCCGTGGCGGTGCTGACCACCGGCGAACGGCTCGTTGCCGATCGCGGGCAGCGCGGCGTGTTCAGGTTCGATGCTGCCGGCAAATATCTCGGTCCGTTCTCGTCCATACGCGCGAGCCGCATCGCGCTCGGTCCGGGCGAGCAGGTGGCCTTGCTGGATCGCGACAACAAAAGCGTCGCCGTCCTCGACCGCGCCGGGAAGGCGCTGTCGCGCATTGCCACGAAGGCGGCCGGATACGAGTTGATGAACCCGACCGACGTGGCCTTCGACGTGCTCGGACACGTCTATGTGCTCGATGGAGCGCAGGTGCACGTGTTTGCTGCCGGCGGGGCGCTGGTGGCCACGTTCGCGGGCGGCGAGAAGACCGCAGCGGGGACGCTCCGGGAGGGGACGGCGCTGGCGCTCGACGAGGCCGCACGGATGTACATCTACGACGAGCGAGCGGAGCGGGTGCAGGTCTATCAATGACGCGCGCGGGATCGATGGAGAGCGACGCATGAGAGGAACCACCCGACGGTGCCTGTTGCTGGTCATTGCCGTGTGCTCCATGGCCGCAAGCGGCGCCGTGCTTCGCGGTGCGCAGGCACCCGCGGGATCGGACGCGGATCTGGCAGAGGGCCAGCGGCTGTTCGACGAGCTGGACTACGAGCATGCGGTCCCGCTCCTGTCGCGCGCCATCATCGCGCTCGAGCCAATGGTTCCACAGCAGCCGCAGGCGCGCACGGCGCTGGTGAGCGCGTATGGCATGCGCGCACGGGCTCTTTTCGGCCTGGACGATCCAATAAAGGCCCAGGACGACTTCCGCGCGCTGCTGACCATCGATCCCTCGTACGCGTTGTCCGGCCAGATATCGCCGAGGGTCGTCGCGCTCTTCGAGAAGGTGAAGGCGGCGGTCGTGGGCTCGCTCGTCCTCGCGGTCAATCCTCCGGACGCACAGCTCGAGCTGAACGGGCTGCCCACCGCTGCGGCGTCCGGCCCCGTGCCGCTGGCGGCCGGTGAATACACCGTCAAGGCGACGCGCCTGGGATACAAGCCCGCCGAGGAGACGGTCAGCGTGGTCGCCGGCGAAACGAAGCAGTTTTCGCTCACCCTCGATCGCACGTCGTCCGTCGTGTTCGTCGTGACGGTGCCGCCGGACGTGGAAGTGGTCGTGGACGGTCTGTCACGGGGCCGCACGGTGGCGGGGCCGCTGCCGCCGGCATACGCAGGTGCGCCCGCGGAGCTCGGCGTTCGACCCGAGCTCGTGTCACAGCCGCTGGTGCTCAGCGATCTCACACAGGGCACGCACACGGTCCAGGTACAAAAAGGAGTGCTACGTCACAGAGGAGCGGAAGCTTCCGATCGAGAAGCCCGACGACTACCAGCAGGATCCCGCTCACCTGCAGCCCGCCGTCGCCTCGATTGCGTTCGAGAGCACGCCCGCCGGCGCGGCGGTGTTCGTCGATGGCGCACGGCGCGGCACCACGCCCGCCACTCTGTCGGACGTGTGCGAAGGGCCGCGGACCGTGGAGCTGCGCGGAGCCGAAGGGCGGCTGGTGCAGCGCATCGCGGTGAAGACCGGCGAGAGCATGCGGGTGCAGGGCGCGTTGAAGCCGGCCTTTGCCCTGCTGACAGCCGGATCGGGGCTGCAGGCCGGCGTCTCCGATCGCCGGGCCGACGTGGAGCGCGCCCTCGCGGGGTCGCGACAGGTGACGGTATTCGTGCCCAGCGGCCGTGAGGCGGACGAGGCGCTCAAGGGACAACAGATGCCGCCCGAGTGGCTGGCGTTCGATGCGGGACGACGGCCGCTGGGCGGTGCGGCTGCGCTCAACGCCGCGGCACGGCGGGACCTCTCGACCCGGTTTGCACGGGCGCTCGACGTGCAGGGCATTGCGGCGATCTCACAGCCGTCGCCGAGCTCGCCCGACCTTGTGGTGGCGTTGATTGCCGCTGGTGCCGGCGAGCCGGACGTGGTGGCTGTCACGCCCGAGCGGACGGATTCAATCAACCGGGCGATTGCGCGCTTCGATTACCTGCCACCGCTCTCCCGCCGCGGGATCGGCCTGCTCGCGGCCGATGTCCTCGACGTCGAGGGACTCGTGGTCGTGCGGGTGGATCCCGGGAGCGCAGGGGATCAGGCAGGGATCAAGCCGGGGGACGTCCTCGCGCGGGCCGATGGGGGTGCAATCACCGGCAGCGCGCAGCTGCAGCAGCTGCTCGACTCCAAACCGCCGGGCGCGGCGGTGTCTGTCGAAGCGCACGATGCGTCGGGCACGGTCCGCACCGTGCAAGTGCCGGTCGCCGAGAGCCCGCGTCTCATGTCAGTGTCGGACCAGGGCCTGCTGTTCAATCCCATTTCGCTCGCGCTCCGGAGCCGCGCGGCTGCCGCTGCCGCCGGAGATCAGCCGTTCGTTCGCCTGAACCTTGCGGTGGCTCTCATGCGGCTGGGCGACTTTGCGGCCGCGCGCGAGCAGCTCGAAGCGGTGCAATTGCCGGCTGGCCCCGGAATTTCCCTTGGGACGCAGCAATATCTGCTGGGCCTCACCTACGAAGGGGCGGGGGACGCGGCTTCCGCGCAGCGTTCGTTCCAGGACGCGGCGGCCAGCGGCGGACTCCTGACCGAGGACGGCCCACCCGTCAAGGGCCTGGCAGAGCGGAAGCTGTTGGGCCTCGGCGTAATCCGAAGCTCGTCCGCGCAGTAGCCGGAAGATGCCCAGGCTTGCACGTCCGTTGGTCGCGTGCTATATTCGTCAGGTTCTATCGCCGTTAGGAAACCCTATCTAACGGCGAACCGCCGGAAGTGAAGCCTCCGATGCTCCGGCGCATCGGTTCATCGCAGCGTAAAACGGGCTCGAGTCCGTCCGTCGCTCCTGGCCCTCCGGGTCGGGGCGCCGTTGCGCGATTCAACACATAGGGTCATCCGCTTCAGGCGCCAAGCACCTGCTTCTAGGCCTGGAGCACCTCGTGGGCAGCCGCGTAATGAACGGGTCTGCTGCCGTCGAGGCATCGGCTCGGGCAGGTTGCCCGATGCCATGCGTGCGGCGCCCTGGAGGCGGCCGGACGTGGTGTGTGGAGCAATCTGTGCCGACGATTACTCAGCTCGTTCGACAGGGACGTCACAAGATCGTGACGAAGACCAAGAGCCCGGCGCTGCAGGATAGCCCCCAGAAGCGGGGCGTCTGCGTGCGCGTCTTCACCCAGACGCCCAAGAAGCCGAACTCCGCGCTCCGCAAGGTCGCACGCGTGCGGCTGACCAATGGCATCGAGGTGACGACCTACATCCCGGGCGTTGGCCACAACCTTCAGGAGCACTCGCTCGTGCTCATCCGCGGTGGCCGCGTGAAGGACCTGCCGGGCGTCCGGTACCACGTCGTGCGCGGCACCCTCGACGCCGTGGGCGTGCAGGGGCGCAAGCAGGGCCGGTCGAAGTACGGCGCCAAGAGGCCGAAGCAGTAACCCGGCGAGGATCGAACCATGCCACGTAGACGAGAGATTCCGCGCCGCGAGCCGCCGCCCGATCCGTTGTACGGCAGCTCGCTCGTGACGAAGTTCATCAGCACGGTCATGCGCGGCGGCAAGCGCAGCACGGCCGAGCGGATCATGTATCAGAGCTTCGACATCATCAAGGAACGCACCGGCGACGACCCGGTGAAGGTGTTCAAGAAGGCGATCGACAACGTCAAACCCAGTCTCGAGGTCAAGTCGCGCCGCGTCGGCGGCTCGAACTACCAGGTGCCGATCGAGGTGAACCCGAGCCGCCGGCTCTCGCTCAGCATCCGCTGGCTCGTCGGTTATGCCCGCGCGCGCGGCGACGGCAAGACGATGCAGGAGCGGCTCGCGAACGAACTGCTCGACGCCGCGAATCTACGCGGCGGCGCGGTCAAGAAGCGCGAAGACACGCACCGCATGGCGGAAGCGAACAAGGCGTTCGCGCATTATCGGTGGTAGGAGGAAGGGCTGCAGGCGACAGGCTGCAGCCTAACAGGCGGCGTCCGGCCTCGGGGCCAGACAGGCCTGCAGGCTGCGGCCTGCAGCCCGCAGCCTGAGAGACGAAAATGCCCAGGCAAGTAGCGCTCAGTAAGACCCGGAACATCGGCATCATGGCCCACATCGATGCCGGGAAGACGACCACGACCGAGCGGGTCCTCTTCTACACCGGAATTACGTACAAAATCGGTGAGGTCCACGAGGGCACGGCCGTCATGGACTGGATGGAGCAGGAGCAGGAGCGCGGGATCACGATCACGTCCGCGGCGACCACCTGTTTCTGGAAGGATCACCGGATCAACATCATCGACACGCCTGGGCACGTGGACTTCACCGTCGAAGTTGAACGGTCGCTGCGGGTGCTCGACGGCGCCGTTGCCGTGTTCGACTCCGTGGCCGGCGTCGAGCCGCAGTCGGAGACGGTGTGGCGGCAGGCCGACAAGTACCGCGTGCCGCGCATCTGCTTCGTCAACAAGATGGACCGGATCGGCGCCGACTTCCGGCGCACGCTCGATCAGATCGAGACGAAGCTCGGAAGCAATCCGGTCGCCGTCCAGATTCCCATCGGGTCCGAGGATCGCTTCCGCGGCGCGATCGATCTCATTCGCATGAAGGCCATCGTGTACACCGACGAGACGATGGGTGCCGACTACGTGCTCGAAGAGATCCCGGCCGACATGCTGGCCGAGGCGCAGGAGTATCGCGAGAAGCTGATCGAGAAGGTCAGCGAGTCGGACGACCAGCTGCTGGAGAAGTACCTGTCGGGCGAGGCCGTGACCGAGGCCGAGATCACGCGCGCGCTGCGCGCCCGCACGATTGCGTCGGTCCGTGACGACAAGCAGCCGACGTTCGTCCCGGTGATCTGCGGCTCGGCGTTCAAGAACAAAGGCGTCCAGCCGCTGCTCGACGCGGTGGTCGACTTCCTGCCGTCCCCACTGGACATTCCGCCGGTCGAGGGCCTGAACCCGCGCAGCAAGGACGGCGCGACGATTCAGCGGAGCGCCGCTGACGAGGAGCCGTTCGCTGCGCTGGCGTTCAAGATCATGACCGACCCGTTCGTGGGTCAGCTCACGTTCTTCCGCGTCTACTCGGGCGTGCTGCAGTCGGGGTCATCGGTCGTGAACGCCACGAAGGGCAAGACCGAGCGCATCGGCCGCCTGCTGAAGATGCACGCGAACAAGCGCGAGGAAATCAAGGAAGTCTACGCCGGCGACATCGCCGCGGCCGTGGGCCTCAAGAGCGTGACGACCGGCGACACGCTCTGCGACGAGAAGCAGCCAATCGTGCTCGAGTCGATGGTCTTCCCGGAGCCCGTCATCTCGCTCGCCATCGAGCCGAAGACGAAGGCCGACCAGGAGAAGCTCGGCCAGGGCATGCAGAAGCTGATGACGGAAGACCCGACCTTCCGGGTGAACACCGACGATCAGACGGGGCAGGTCATCATCCGCGGGATGGGCGAACTGCACCTCGAGATCATTGTCGATCGGCTGAAGCGCGAGTTCAGCGTCGACGCCACGGTGGGCAAGCCGCAGGTGGCCTACAAGGAGACCCTGACGCGGCCTGCCGACGGCGAGATGAAGTACGCGAAGCAGACCGGCGGCCGCGGCCAGTACGGGCACGTGAAGATCCACCTGTACCCGGGCGAGCCCGGCACGGGCTACATCTTCGAGAACAACGTCGTCGGTGGCGCGATCCCCCGGGAGTTCATCAAGCCCGTCGACGAGGGGATCAAGGAAGCCCTCACGCGCGGCGTGCTCGCGGGCTACCCGATCGCCGACGTGCGCATCGAGCTCTATGACGGATCGTTCCACGATGTCGACTCGTCGGAGATGGCGTTCAAGATTGCCGGCTCCATGGCGTTCCAGGACGCGGCCAAGAAGGCGAAGCCTGTGCTGCTCGAACCGGTGATGCGGGTCGAGGTCGTGGTGCCCAAGGAATACATGGGCGACGTGATGGGTGATCTGGCGAGCCGTCGCGGGCGCATCCAGTCGCAGGACGACCGTGGCGGAACGCAGATCATCAACGCGCGCGTGCCGCTGTCGGAGATGTTCGGCTACTCGAACGACTTGCGGTCGCGGACGCAGGGCCGCGCCACCTACAGCATGCACTTCGATCGCTACGAGCAGGCGCCGCAGAACGTCAGCGAGGAAGTCGTCGCGCGGGTGCAGGGGCGCGCGTAGCGCAGCGACGCGCGGCGCGAGCGCAGGGATTGGCGTAGATACGCGAATCGTGAGGAATCGAAATGGCGAAGGAAAAGTTCGATCGGTCGAAACCGCATGTGAACGTGGGGACGATTGGCCACATCGACCACGGGAAGACGACGCTGACGGCGGCGCTGACGAAGGTGGCGGCGGAAAAGGGCTGGGCGAAGTTCATCCCGTATGACGAGGTGGCGAAGGCGTCGGAGTCGCAGGGCCGTCGGGATGCGACGAAGATCCTGACGATTGCGACGAGCCACGTGGAGTACAGCACGCCGAACCGGCACTACGCGCACGTGGACTGCCCGGGGCATGCGGACTACATCAAGAACATGATCACGGGCGCCGCGCAGATGGACGGCGGCATCCTGGTGGTGAGCGCGGTGGACGGGCCGATGCCGCAGACGCGGGAGCACGTGCTGCTGGCGCGGCAGGTGGACGTGCCGTGCCTGGTGGTGGCGCTGAACAAGGTGGATGCGGTCGACGACCCGGAGCTGCTGGACCTGGTGGAGCTGGAGGTGCGGGAGCTGCTGACGTCGTATGGGTTCCCGGGGGATGCGGTGCCGGTGGTGCGCGTGAGCGCGCTCGGGGCGCTGAACGGGGATCCGGAGGGCGTGGCGAGCATCCTGAAGCTGATGGACGCGCTCGACCAGTATGTGCCGCTGCCGCCGCGCGAGGTGGACCGGCCGTTCCTGATGCCGATTGAGGACGTGTTCTCGATCTCGGGGCGCGGCACGGTGGTGACGGGCCGGGTGGACCGCGGGCGGGTGAAGGTCGGGGAGGAAGTGGAGATCATCGGGTTCCGGCCGACGACGAAGAAGGTGGTGACCGGGGTGGAGATGTTCCGGAAGCTGCTGGACTCGGGCGAGGCGGGGGACAACATCGGGGTGCTGCTGCGCGGGGTCGAGAAAGACGACGTGGAGCGGGGCCAGGTGCTGGCGAAGCCGGGGTCGATCACGCCGCACACGAAGTTCAAGGCGGAGGTGTACATCCTGTCGAAGGAAGAGGGCGGGCGGCACACGCCGTTCTTCAACGGGTACCGGCCGCAGTTCTATATCCGGACGACGGATGTGACGGGGACGCTGCACCTGCCGGAGGGCGTGGAGATGGTGATGCCGGGAGACAACACGCCGATTTCGGCGGAGCTGATCACGCCGGTGGCGCTCGAGAAGGGCGCGCGGTTCGCCATCCGCGAGGGCGGCCGGACGGTCGGCGCCGGGACGATCACGGAGATTACGCAATAAAGCAGGCGGCAGGCGACAGGCTGCAGCCTGCAGGCAGTGTCCGGCTCCGGAGCCCGACACGCCTGTAGCCTGCAGCCTGAAGCCTGGAGCCGACGGGATTCAAGCATGGCCATGTTCAGCGACAAGATCCGCATCCGCCTGAAGGCGTACGACTATCGCGTGCTCGATCAGTCGACGGGCGAGATCGTCGAGACGGCGAAGCGGACCGGCGCGCGGCTGGCGGGTCCGATCCCGCTGCCGACGGAAATCAACAAGTGGACGGTGCTCCGTTCGCCCCACGTCGACAAGAAGTCGCGTGAGCAGTTCGAGGTCCGCACGCACAAGCGGTTGATCGACATCTTCGAGCCGACGCCGCAGACGGTCGACGCGCTGATGAAGCTCGATCTGCCGGCGGGCGTCGACGTCGAGATCAAGGCGTTCGGGAAGGAACACAAGTAGTTCAGGCTGCAGGCGGCAGGCTGCAGCCTGCGGGCGCTGTCCGGCATCGAGCCCGACCGTGCCTGCAGCCCGTAGCCTGCAGCCTGGGGCCGACGAGTATCACCATGGTCACTGGCATCATCGGCAAGAAACTCGGGATGACGCAGCTGTTCGATCCGGACGGCACGGTTCATCCGGCGACGGTCATCAAGGCGGGGCCCTGCGTGGTCGTGCAGGCGAAGACGACGCAGGCGGATGGCTACGACGCCGTCCAGATCGGCCTCGTGGAAGAGCGGCCGGCGCGCGTCAACAAGCCGCTGGCGGGGCACTACAAGAAGGCGGACGTGCCGCCCACCCGCGTGCGCCGCGAAGTCGCCGTCAAGGGCGACGGCGAGGCGCCGAAGGCCGGCGATCAGGTGCTCGCGTCGATCTTCCAGAACGGGGAGCGCGTGGACGTCATCGCGACGAGTCGCGGCCGGGGCTTCCAGGGCGTCATGCGGCGCCACAACTTCGCGGGCGGCGCCGGGAGCCACGGATCGATGTTTCACCGCGCGCCCGGCTCGATCGGTGCCTCGTCCTATCCGTCGCGGGTCGTGAAGGGCATGCGGATGGCGGGCCACACCGGCGCGGACCGTGTCACGACGAGGAACCTCAAGGTGCTGCGGGTCGACACCGACAACCACCTGCTGCTCCTCGAGGGGGCGGTGCCCGGCGGACCGAACGGGCACGTCGTGATTCGCAAGGCGGTCGCCGCCAAGCCCGAACCGAAGCCGCAGCCCGAGAAGGCCCAGAAGGGCAAGGCTCCGGTGAAGGGGAAGAAGTAGTTAACCAGGCGACAGGCTAGGGGCGACAGGCTGCAGGCCGGTCGGGCCTGAGGCCAGACGCTGCCTGTAGGCTGCAGCCTGTAGCCCGCAGCCTGTGAGAGCACCATGACTTTGGATGTCGTGAACACACAGAACCAGAAGGTCGGCTCCGTCGACGTCCGTGACGACGTGTTCGGCGGGCTCGTCAAGACGGACCTGATCTGGGAATCCGTCGTGCGGGAGAATGCGAGCAAGCGCCGCGGGACCCACGCGACGAAGAACCGGGCGGCTGTTGCCGGCAGCGGCAAGAAGCCGTGGAAGCAGAAGGGCACCGGCCGCGCGCGCGTCGGCGAGGTGCGGAACCCGCTATGGCGCAAGGGCGGCACGGTGTTCGGCCCGCAGCCCCGCAGCTACGAGTACGCGCTGCCACGGAAGGTGGAGCGTGGCGCCCTCCGCGCGGCCCTGGCCCAGAAGCTCGGGGAAGGCGCAGTGACGGTGGTCGATGCGCTGACCGCATCGGAGACGAAGACGAAGGCGGCGGCGGAGATGCTGAGGGGCCTCGGCGCGGCGGGCAAGACGCTGCTGCTCGACGTGAGCGTTGATGACAAGCTGGCCCTGTCGGTGCGCAACATCGATGGTGTCCGGTTCCTGTTGTCGAACCGGGTGACGGCGCGCGACATCATCGACTCTGGCCGCATCATCGCCACGCGCGCGGCCGTCGAGCGGCTGCAGGAGGTGCTGGCGTGAAGCTCACCGACGTGATCCGGCGCCCCCTCGTCACCGAGAAGACCACCATCCTGCGCGAAGACGGACGCACGATCGTGTTCCAGGTGGCGACCGGCGCGAACAAGATCGAAATCAAGCAGGCGATCGAGAAGCTGCTCGGCTCGAAGGTCGAGAGCATCCGGACGGCCATGGCCCACGGCAAGGTCAAGCGGCAGGGCCGCTTCTCCGGCCGGCGGTCGGACTGGAAGAAGGCCTACGTGCGGCTGAAGCTGGGCGAGAAGATTCCGGAATTCCTCGAAGGCGCATAGGGAAGACGGGCGAGAAATGCAAAATGCACAATGCAAAATGAAGAAGGAGAACGGCAGACGCGCCGCCTCTCGGTCTATTTTTCATTTTTCATTTTTCATTTTTCATTTAGCAGGATTCACATATGCCGATTCGAACCTATAAACCCACGTCGGCCGGGCGGCGGTTTCAGACGGTCCAGGTGTTCGACGAGATCACCACGAGTGATCCGCACCGGCCGCTGACCGAGCCGCTGAAGAAGTCTGGCGGGCGGAACAACCGGGGCGAGTTGACGTCGTGGTGGCGCGGCGGCGGGCACAAGCGCCTGTACCGCATCATCGACTTCAAGCGCGACAAGAAGGACATCCCGGCGACGGTCTCGACGATCGAGTACGACCCGAACCGCTCGGCGCGCATCGCGCTGGTCACGTATGCCGACGGCGAGAAGCGCTACATCCTGCAGCCGGCGGGGATCAAAGTCGGCGACACGCTGGTGGCCGGCGTCAACGTCGACATTCTGCCGGGGAACTGTCTGCCGCTGAAGAACATCCCGCTGGGCACCCAGATCCACAACGTGGAGCTGAAGCCGGGCAAGGGCGGGCAGATCGCGCGCAGCGCGGGATCCTCGGTGCAGCTGGTGGCCAAGGAAGGCGAGTACGCGTCGGTGAAGATGCCGTCGGGCGAGATCCGCAAGATCTTCCTCGAGTGCGTCGCGACCATCGGGCAGGTGGGCAACATCGACCACGAGAACGTCTCGATCGGCAAGGCCGGACGGAGCCGCTGGCTGGGCAAGCGGCCGCACGTGCGCGGTGTCGCCATGAACCCTGTCGATCACCCGCTCGGCGGCGGCGAGGGCAAGACCTCCGGCGGCCGGCACCCGGTGTCGCCGTGGGGCCAGCCGGCGAAGGGCTTCAAGACGCGCAACCGCAAGATCACCGACAAGTTCATCGTCACGCGGCGGAAGAAGTAGCCATGAGCAGATCACTCAAGAAAGGGCCCTTCGTCGACACTCCCCTGCTCGAGAAGGTGGAGACGATGAACCGGGCCGGTGAGAAGAAGGTCATCAAGACCTGGTCGCGCCGATCGACGGTGGTGCCCGAGATGGTGGCGCACACGCTGGCCGTGCACAACGGCCGCAAGTTCATCCCGGTGTACATCACCGAGAACATGGTGGGCCACAAGCTCGGCGAGTTCGCGCCGACGCGGGCGTTCAAGGGCCACACCACGAAGACCGAGAAGGCGGCGTCGCCAGCGGGCAAGCCGGCCGGGAGCTAGTCATGGTTGAAGCTCACGCCATCGCCAAGTACGTCCGGTCGTCGGCGCAGAAGGCCGGTCTGGTCATGGATCTGATCCGTGGCCGCGAGGTCAACCAGGCGCTCGCCACGCTCAGGTTTACCCGCAAGTCGGTCGCGCACGACATCGAGAAGGTGCTGCGCTCGGCCATCGCGAACGCGCAGCAGAAGGAAGGCTTCGGCGGCGACGTCGAGCGCCTGTACGTGCTCGCCTGCTACGCGAACCAGGGACCGTCGATGAAGCGCGTGCGTCCGGCGCCGATGGGCCGCGCGTTTCGCGTAGCCAAGCGCACGACGCACCTGACCGTGAAGGTGGCCGAACGGCCGCTGAAGATCAAGGCGGTGACCAAGGAGCCTGGCGCGGTGCGCCGCAGCGCGGCCGGGTCCGCCAGGAAGAAGGCTGCGCCCCGGGCGCGCGCGAAGAAGGCAGGAGTGTAATGGGCCAGAAGGTTCACCCGATCGGGTTCCGGCTCGGGTTCAACAAGACGTGGCGCTCGCGATGGTATTCCGATCGCGACTACGCGAAGCTGCTGCACGAGGACCTGGCGCTCCGCGCGAATCTGAAGAAGCGCTTCGCGCACGCCGGCGTGTCGAAGATCGAGACCGAGCGCGCGGCCAACAAGCTGAAGATCGACATCCACACCAGCCGGCCGGGCATCATCATCGGCCGCAAGGGCACGGAAGTCGACAAGCTGAAGCAGGAGATCCAGAAGCGGACGAGCCGCGAGGTCTTCATCAATATCCAGGAGATCCAGAAGCCGGAGCTCGACGCGCAGTTGATCGCCGAATCGGTGGCGATGCAGCTCGAAAAGCGCGTTGCGTTCCGCCGCGCCATGCGGAAGGCCGTGGAATCGGCGCTGCGCTTCGGCGCGCGCGGGATCAAGGTCCGGGTGTCGGGCCGCCTGAACGGCGCGGAGATCGCACGCTCCGAGTGGTACCTCCACGGGCAGCTGCCGCTTCAGACGCTGAGGGCCGACATCGACTACGGCTTCGCCGAAGGCCACACGACGTACGGCCAAATCGGTGTGAAGGTCTGGTTGAACAAAGGCGAGCGGCTGCGGCCTCGTGTCGGGCGTGAAGAGGAATACCGGGACCGCGACCGCGATCGGGACCGCGGGCCGCGCCGGCCGGCGAGGGTGTAGTCACGCAGGCTGCAGGCGACAGGCGGCAGGCTGCAGACCGGTCGGGCCTCGAGCCAGACCAGACCTGAAGGCTGCAGCCTGGAGCCCGCAGCCCTGAGAGCGTTAGAGGATTTGCATCATGTTGATGCCGAAGAAAGTCAAGTTCCGGAAGCAGCAGCGCGGGCGCATGCGCGGGAAAGCGTGGCGCGGGTCCGACGTGTCGTTCGGCGATTACGGCCTCAGGGCCATGGAGCCGTGCTGGCTGACTGACCGGCAGATCGAGGCGGCGCGCGTCGCCATGACACGTTTCATCAAGCGCGGCGGCAAGATCTGGGTGCGGGTGTTTCCCGACAAGCCGATCACCAAGAAGCCCCAGGAAACGCGCATGGGCAAGGGCAAGGGCGCGCCCGAGCAGTGGGTGTGCGTCGTGCGGCCGGGCCGCGTGATGTTCGAAATGGAGGGCGTGAGCGAGACCGAGGCACGCCGGGCCATGGAGCTGGCGGCCGCGAAGCTCCCGATCAAGACCCGCTTCGCCCTGCGCTTTGCCGAGGAGCCGGTGTGATGAGCAAGAAGACGGCGGAACTGCGGGACCTGAGCCTGGACGAGCTGCGCGCGCGGGAGCACGACCTCGATGACCAGCTGTTCCGCCTGCGCATCCAGAAGTCGATGGGGCAGCTCGATGTGCCGCTGAAGGTACGCGTGGTCCGGCGCGACCTCGCACGGGTGAAGACCCTGCTGAAACAGCAGCAGGCCTGACCAACCGCGACGTAAGTGGGGCAGGGCTTCAGCCCTGCAAGTGGGACGAGAGCATGAGCCTGAAGAACGAAAAAGTCGGCGTCGTCGTGAGCGACAAGATGGACAAGGGCGTGGTCGTCGCGGTGGAGCGCAAGGTGCGCAATCACCTCTACGGCAAGATTCAGCGCCGCACGTCCCGCTTCATGGCGCACGACGAAGAGAACGCGGCCAAGGTCGGCGACGAGGTCCTCATCGTCGAAACGCGCCCGCTCAGCAAGCGCAAGCGCTGGGTGATGACGCGCGTGGTCCGCAAGGCCGTGGCGGTATAGGGGAATATCGGCAATGCACAATGCGCAATGCACAATGCACACGCATTCTGCGGGGCAGATTGAGCACTCCGCGTCCGACGTTGTGCATTTTGCACTGTGCACTGTGCATTCCCCGAAGGGGCAGCCATGATTCAGATGCGATCGATTCTCGATGTCGCCGACAACTCCGGCGCACGGAAGATTTCCGTGATCAACCCGATCGGCGGGTCCACCGGGCGCTACGCGCGGCTTGGCGATCTCGTGACCGCGTCGGTGAAGGAAGCTGCGCCGGACGGCACCGTGAAGAAGGGCCAGGTCGTGAAGGCCGTCATCGTGCGGACGCGGAAGGAACAGCGGCGCCGCGACGGCAGTTACATCCGCTTCGACCGGAACGCCGCGGTGCTGGTGAACGATCAGGGCGAGCCAATCGGCACACGCGTGTTCGGTCCGGTCGCACGCGAGCTGCGCGAGCGGAAGTTCATGAAGATTATTTCGCTGGCGCCGGAAGTTATTTGAGTGAGCGCGTCAGCCTGCAGGCGACAGGCGGCAGGCTGCCGGCCCCTCTGGCCTGAGGCCAGACGTCGCCTGTAGCCTGTAGCCTGCAGCCTGTAGCCTGAGAAAAGACGAATCATGTCCCGACTCCTAACCCCCATTCGGCGGAACGACACGGTCATCGTGACGACCGGGAAGGACGCCGGCAAACGCGGGCGCGTGCTGAAGATTCTCCCCGAGAAGAACCGTGCTTCTGATCGAGGGGCTGAACCTGATCAAGCGTCACACGAAGCCGAACCCGGGCAAGAACATCAAGGGCGGCGTCGTGCAGCGCGAGGCGACGCTGCACGCGAGCAACGTGCAGCTGGTGTGCCCCGAGTGCGGCGCCCGGACGCGCATCGGGCACAAAGTGCTCGACGATGGCCGCAAGGTGCGGATTTGCCGCAAGTGCGAGGGAGTGGTCGACAAATGAGCCGCCTGCGAGAGAAGTACGTCAAGGAAGTCGCCCCCGTGCTCAAGAAGGAGTTCGGGTACACGAGCGTCATGGCGATCCCGCGGATCCAGAAGGTCGTCGTGAACATGGGGCTGGGCGAGGCGACCTCGAACGCGAAGATCATGGATGTGGCGACCGACGAGCTCGCGCGCATCACCGGCCAGAAGCCGGTGGTCCGCCGTGCGAAGAAGTCGATCGCGCAGTTCAAGGTGCGCGAGGGAATGCCGGTGGGCGCATCGGTGACGCTGCGCGGGGATCGGATGTACGACTTCCTCGATCGCCTGGTGAGCATCGCGCTGCCGCGCGTCCGCGATTTCAAGGGCATTTCGCCGAAAGGCTTCGACGGCCGCGGCAACTACACGCTCGGCCTCCGGGACCAGCTGCTGTTCCCCGAGATCGACTACATGAAGGTGGACAAGGCGCGGGGGATGAACGTGTCGGTCGTGACGACCGCCCGCACCGACGAGGAGTGCCGCAAGCTCCTGCAGCTGATCGGGATGCCGTTCAGGGCGAGCTAGGAACCAGGTACGAGACAAGCGCCGGATCAGCCGGTCACAACGGGACGATGGATCAGTGAGCGGGATTCAGCAGGAATAGCATGGCCACGACCGCGAAGATTGCAAAAGAGACGAAGACGGCGAAGTTCAAGGTACGGCTGCGCAACCGCTGCCGCCTGTGCGGGCGTCCGCGCGCGTATATCCGGAAGTTTGCGCTCTGCCGGCTCTGCTTCCGCAAGCTGGCGCTCGACGGCGACGTCACGGGCGTGACGAAGAGCAGCTGGTAGCGAAGACAGAGAACCGCAGTGGCCCGCCCCCGGACTGGCGGCGGCTCGGGACCACTGCAGCGTTAGCCACGTAAGCAGGTTGAGAGACATGACCGATCCGATTGCAGACATGCTCACGCGCATCCGCAACGCGGTGCACTCGAAGCAGACGCGCGTCGACATGCCGGCCTCCAAGTTGAAGGCCGAGATCGCGCGCATCCTCCAGGACGAGGGATACATCCACGGGTTCAAGATGGTGGAGGAGCCTGTCGTGCGCGGCGGCCCCCCGACGTCGATGATCCGTGTGTTCCTGAAGTACGGCCCGCACGGCGAGCGCGTCATCTCGGGCATCGAGCGCATCAGCCGACCCGGCCGCCGCGTGTACTTCGGCCGCGCCGACGTGCCGCGCGTGCTGGGTGGCCTGGGCACGAGCATTCTCACCACCTCACGCGGCGTGATGAGCGGCCGCGAAGCCGCCCGCGCCGGCGTCGGCGGCGAGGTGCTCTGTAACGTGTGGTAGGGAACTGACGCAGGAAACAGGCTGCAGGCTACAGGCGGCAGGCTGCCGGCCCTGGGGCCTGAGGCCAGACGTCGCCTGTAGCCTTTAGCCTGCAGCCTGTAGCCTGAGAAGGATCGAGTCTTATGTCACGCATCGGAAAGCGACCCATCCCGATCCCGAGCGGTGTCACCGTATCGATCGGCGAGGAAGCGGTCGAGGTGAAGGGCCCGAAGGGGCAGTTGCGGCAGCCGCTGCCGCCGGGCATCAGGTTCGAGATCTCGAACGGCGAGGTCAAGGCGGCGCTCGCGCGGGATGACGGAGAGCTGCGGAAGTTCCACGGGCTCGCGCGCACCCTGGTGGCCAACGCGGTGCAGGGTGTGGCCGAGGGCTTCAAGCGCGAGCTCGACATCGTCGGGGTCGGCTACCGCGCAGAGGTGAAGGGGCGGCAGGTCGTGTTCGCGCTCGGGTACTCGCACCCCATCGTGCTCGACATTCCGCCGGCGATCGACATCACCGTCGACAAGCAGACGCACGTGACGGTGACCGGCGTCGACAAGCAGCTCGTCGGCCAGGTGGCCGCGAACATCCGCGCGATGCGCAAGCCCGATCCCTACAAGCAGAAGGGCGTGCGCTACACGGGTGAAGTGCTGAAGAAGAAGCAGGGGAAGACCGGGGCCTGAGGAACGCCAAGGGCCGAAGGGCTAAGGGCTAAGGGCTGAAGGGCTAAGGGTCGGCCAAAGGTTGCCTTCAGCTCTTAGCCTTTAGCCCTTAGCCTTTAGCCCTAGAGACACGGACATGAAGATCAAGACGAAGGAAGATCGGCGCGACCGGATCAAGCACCGGATTCGCAAGCGGGTGACGGGCACGACGGAGCGGCCCCGGCTGACCGTGTTCCGCAGCCTCACCCACATGTACGCGCAGGTGATCGACGACGGCACGGGCAGCACCATCGCCTCGGCCTCGTCGCTGGAGCCTGCCGTGAAAGCGTCGTTCGGGGGGGCCGTGCGCGGCGGCAACAAGGCAGGGGCCGAGGCGGTCGGTCGGGCGATTGCCGAGCGGCTGAAGGCCAAGGGGATCACGCGCGTGGTCTTCGATCGCAACGGGTTCCTGTACCACGGCCGCATCAAGGCCATTGCCGAGGCGGCCCGCCAAGCGGGGCTGGAGTTCTAGGGATGAAAACGCGCGAACGCATCGACCCGACACAAGTGGACCTGAAGGATACGGTCGTCTCCATCAACCGCGTCACGAAGGTCGTCAAGGGCGGCAAGAACCTGAGTTTCAGCGCGCTGGTCGTCGTGGGAGACGGCCATGGCGTGGTCGGCTTCGGCGTGGGCAAGGCGAAGGAAGTGCCATCGGCCATCAAAAAGGGCATCGAGGCAGCAAAGAAGCGCCTGATCCGTGTGCCGCTGCAGGGTACGACCGTGCCGCACCCGATCGTCGGCAGGTTCGGCGCGGGCAGCGTCATGCTGAAGCCCGCCCCCGAAGGCACCGGCATCATCGCGGGCGCGGCGGTTCGCGCGGTCGTCGAGGCGGCCGGCGTCACCAATATCCTCACGAAGTCGCTCGGGTCGGCCAATCCGCACAATGTCGTGCGCGCGACCTTCACCGGCCTGTCGGAGTTGAAGGACCCGGTGCTCGTGGCGCGGCTGCGCGGCAAGGACCTGGACGAGATGGCCAGCGCCACGATGGGCCGGCGGTGAGCGGGACAACGAGCATGGCAGACCAGAAGAAGACGTTGAAGGTGACGCTCGTGAAGAGCACCATCGGTTTCAACAAGAGCCAGGGCCTGGTGGTCCAGAGCCTCGGGCTGCGGAAGATCCGGCACACGGTGACGCTGGCCGACACGCCCGAAACGCGCGGTATGCTCCACAAGGTGCGGCACCTGGTGACGGTGGACGAAGGCTAGAAGGGCTCAAGGCCAAAGGCTGAAGGGCTCAGGGCCAAAGGCTTAAGGCTGAAGGCTGAAGGCTGAAGGCTGTAAGCGATAGGCCACAGGCGGAAGGCTGAGGGCGAGGACGACCTGAACGGGCCGCCGTCCGCCAGCCTGGTAGGAATCAACCATGGATTTGAGCAATTTAAAGCCCTCCGACAACTCGCGCTTCACGAAGAAGCGCGTCGGGCGCGGGCAGGGCTCCGGCAACGGCAAGACGGCGGGGCGCGGCCACAAGGGCGCGCAGTCGCGGTCCGGCTACAGCTTCAAGCGCGGGTTCGAAGGCGGCCAGATGCCGCTGCACCGTCGCGTGCCGAAGCGTGGGTTCCACAACCCGTTCCGGGTGGAGTACTCCGTCGTGAACCTCGATACCCTTGCGGAGCGGTTCGAGGAGGGGACGACGATCACCCCGGAGCTGCTGCGCGAACGCGGCATCGCGCCGGGGAAGGGCCTCATCAAGGTGCTCGCTCGGGGCGACATCAGCAAGAAGTTCACGGTGCAGGCGCACAAGTTCAGCGGCAAGGCCGCCGAGAAGATCGCGGCCGCGGGCGGAGCGGCGGAAGTCCTCTAACCCTGACAGGGCGACATGCTCGAAAGTTTTAGGAACATCTTCCAGATCACGGAGCTGCGCAACCGCGTGCTGTTCACGCTTGCGCTGCTCGCCGTGTACCGGGTGGGCAACCACATCCCCACGCCAGGGGTGAACACGGATGCGCTGGCCATGCTCGCGGAGCAGGCCCGCAACACGATGTTCGGGCTCTACGACCTGTTCTCGGGGGGCAACCTCTCACGGGTGACGATTTTTGCGCTGGGCATCATGCCGTACATCAGCGCGTCGATCATCCTGCAGCTGCTCACGGTCGTGTGGCCGTACCTGGAGAAGCTGTCGAAGGAAGGCGAGCTCGGCCGTCGCAAGATCACGCAGTACACGCGCTACGGCACGATCTTCCTGGCGGTCGTGCAGGCGCTCAGCATCGCGATCTTCCTCGAGAGCCAGACGAACATCGCGGGTGGTCTCCCGCTCGTCTACAACGGAGGGTGGGGGTTCCGCCTGATGACGGTGCTCACGCTGACCACGGGCACCGCGTTCATCATGTGGCTCGGTGAGCAGATCACCGAGCGCGGCATCGGCAACGGGATGTCGCTCATCATCTTTGCGGGAATCATCAGCGGGCTGCCGCGCGCGGTCATCACGACGTTCGACCAGCTGCGCACGGGCCAGATGGGGCTCGTCCGCCTGGCGCTGCTGCTCGTGATGATGGTGCTGGTAGTCGGCGCCATCATCTTCATGGAGCGCGGGCAGCGGCGTGTCACGGTCCAGTACGCCAAACGACTCGTCGGTCGGCGGATGTATGGCGGTTCGAGCACGCACATCCCGCTCAAGGTGAACACCGGCGGCGTCATCCCGGTGATCTTCGCCTCATCGATCCTGGCGTTTCCGGCGACGTTCGCCGGGATGTTCCCGACGGGCAGCTGGGGCCGCGGCGTGATCGATCAGCTCGGGTGGGGCATGCCGCTCTACAATTTGCTGTTCATCGGCGGGATCCTGTTCTTTGCGTATTTCTACACGGCCATCATCTTCAATCCGGATGATGTCGCGGAGAACATGCGGAAGTACGGCGGGTTCATCCCTGGGATCCGGCCGGGCAAGCGCACGGCGGAGTACATCGACACGATCCTGACGCGGATCACGCTGGCCGGCGCGCTGTACCTGGCCGCCGTCTCGATCCTGCCGGAATTCCTGATCACCGGCTTCAAAGTGGCGCCGATCCCCTTCATCGGGGAGTGGCTCGATGCTGCGCTCCCGCAGTTCATCACGCAGGGCATGAACGTGACGTTCTACTTCGGCGGCACGTCGCTGCTGATTATCGTGGGCGTGGCGATGGACACGGTCCAGCAAGTGGAGTCGCAGCTGATCATGCGCCACTACGATGGCTTCATGAAGAAGACGCGTATCCGGGGCCGTCGAGGCTGAGGCGACTGGACCTGGGCAGACCACCAGATGTCGTTCAACCTCGTCATGATCGGCCCGCCCGGCGCGGGCAAGGGCACACAGGCTGATCGCGTGTGCCGCGCCTATGGGATCCCCAAGATCTCGACGGGCGACATCCTGCGGGAGGCGGTCCACGACGGAACATCGCTCGGGCGGCAGGTGAAGGAGACGATCGCGACCGGGTCGCTCGTGAGCGACGAGATCATGATCGGGGTGGTGCGGGAACGGCTGGGTCGGCCCGACGCGCAGCGCGGGTTCATCCTCGACGGGTTTCCGCGGACGGTTGCGCAGGCGAAGGCGCTGGACGAGATGATTGACGGCCGCGGGCCCATCATCGCCATCGTCATGTCGGTGCCGGAGCCTGAGCTGGTGCGGCGGCTCGGCGTGCGGCGGGTGTGCGCAGACTGCGGGGCCACGTACGGGGGCCCCGGCAGCGTGACGGAATCGAGTGGCGCCGGCCGCTGCACACGGTGCGGCGGGCTCCTCGTGCAGCGCGACGATGACAACATCGACGTGATCCGGCAGCGTTTGCGGGTGTTCACGGAGGCGACCGAGCCTCTGGTACGCTATTACGAGGGCCGCCCGACGTTCGCGTCGATCAACGGGTTGCAGCCGCCCGACAAGGTCACGGCAGACCTCCGGGCGCACATCGAGACCGCGCTGGCCATGAGCCGGGCGGGAGGACGGGCAGAAGCGTGATCATCTGCAAGTCGGCAGCAGAGCTCGACCGGATGCGCGCCGCGAACGGACTCGTGGCCGAGGTGCTTGCGGAGCTCCGCGCCATGGTCGTGCCCGGCGTCACGACCGCCGACCTCGACGCCCATGCCGAGAGCCGCCTGCGGGATCACGGCGGCGAACCGGCGTTCAAGGGGTACCATGGGTACCCCGCCACGATTTGCGCGTCGGTCAACGAAGAGGTGGTTCACGGCATCCCGTCGCGTCGCGAGCTCCGCGAAGGGGACATCCTCTCGATCGATCTGGGGGTGCTGCTCGACGGTTTCTTCGGTGACGCGGCCGTGACGGTGCCCGTCGGGCGGATCACCGAGGGTGCCGCCGACCTGCTGCGCGTCACCGAGGAGTCGCTGCACCGGGGCCTCGCTCATGCCCGGGTCGGATCCCGGATCTCGGACATCGGCTACGCGGTGCAGGGGCACGTCGAGGCGCACGGCTTTTCAGTGGTTCGCGAGTTCGTGGGGCATGGGATCGGCGCGTCGCTGCACGAGGAGCCGCAGATTCCGAACTACGGCGGCCCGGGTCGCGGCCCGCGGTTGACAGAGGGCATGGTGCTCGCGATCGAGCCGATGGTGAACATGGGCAAGGCCGCGGTGAAGGTGCTCGGGGACGGATGGACGGCGGTCACGCGCGACGGCCGGCTTTCGGCGCACTTCGAGCACACGGTCGCGGTCACGGCGAAGGGACCGCTCGTGCTGACCGCGCCGGGTGGCGCCGTGCTGGCGGGTGCGGATGGCTACTGGGACACACCGCGCGCGCTCGCGTCCGGCCTGCGCTCCTGAGGGCGCGTGACACGGGGTGCCGGCGACCGGGAGCTGCCGGGCACGGTTGCCGAGCAGTTGCCGAAGGCGCTCTATCGGGTGACGCTCGACAGCGGGCATCAGGTGACGGCGCACCTGTCAGGCGATATGCGGCGCAACTTCGTCCGCATTCTCATGGGAGACCGCGTGCTCGTCGCGCTCTCGCCCAGGGACGCCGGCCGGGGACGGATCGTCGAGCGGATGCGATAATTGATGAAACGGTGATGTCATGAAGGTGAGAGCGTCGGTCAAGCGGATGTGTGACAAGTGCAAGATCGTCCGGCGCGAAGGCGTCGTGCGCGTGATCTGCACGAACCAGAAGCACAAGCAGCGGCAGGGATGAAGCAATAGGCGACAGACTACAGGCTACAGATTGCAGGCACTGTCGGGCCCTGGGCCGGACGAGGCCTGCAGCCTGCAGCCTAGAGCCTGCAGCCGACAAGGATCAAACATGGCACGTATCGCAGGCGTGGACCTCCCCCGGACCAAGCGGGTGGAAATCGGACTGACCTACATCTTCGGCATCGGGCGGGACCGCTCGAACAGGATCCTCAGCGAGGCGGGGGTCAGCGGCGACATTCGAGTCAAGGATCTTTCCGAGGACGACGTGCGGAAGGTCAGCCGCGTGATCGAAGAGCAGGGGGGCGTCGAGGGCGATCTCCGGAAGGAAATCTCCCTGAACATCAAGCGCCTGATGGAGATCGGCTGTTACCGCGGCATGCGGCACCGTCGTGGCCTGCCCGTGCGTGGGCAGCGGACGCGGACCAATGCGCGCACCCGGAAGGGCCCGCGCAAGGGCGCTATCGCGAAGAAGAAGACGGTGTAATGCATGGCGAAAAGTGAAGCAAGCGGAGGCGCCGAGAAAGGCGCCGGCAAGAAGAACAAGAAGGTCTTCAAGAAGCGCGGCGAGAAGCGCGTGGTGCACAGCGGGCTCGCGCACATCCAGGCCTCGTTCAACAACACGATCGTGACGATCACCGACACCGAGGGGAACGTGATCGCCTGGTCGAGCGCCGGCGGCATCGGCTTCAAGGGGTCGCGCAAGGGGACGCCGTTCGCGGCAACCCAGGCCGCGATCAACGCGGCGAATGCGGCGAAGCAGGTGGGGCTGCGCTCGGTCGAGGTGCGGGTCACCGGCCCTGGCTCCGGCCGCGAGTCGGCGATCCGCGCGCTTCAGACGCTGGGCATCGAGGTGAAGTCGATCCGCGACGTCACGCCGATTCCGCACAACGGGTGCCGGCCGGCGAAGAGACGACGGGTGTAAGAGGGAACAGGCGGTGGGCGGCAGGGCCGTTAGGCGGTTGGCGGTAGGCGAGGACGCGAAGACAGCTTCCGGGCACCCACGACGCCGCGAACGTCGCCCGTTCATCGCCCACCCTGATCGCTGACCCGATCGCCGACCCCTGATCTCCGATCGCTCGTTATTACGCAAGCAGAGTAGGTAGAGAGGCAAAGAACTACATGGCTCGTTACAGTGGTCCCGTCTGCCGGCTGTGCCGCCGGGAGGGCATGAAGCTGTTCCTCAAGGGCGAGCGGTGCTACACCGAGAAGTGCGCCATCGAGAAGCGCAATTTCGTCCCCGGGCAGCACGGCAAGACGCGGAAGCAGAAGATTGTCGGCTACGGCGTGCAGCTCCGTGAGAAGCAGAAGGTCAAGCGCATCTACGGGGTGCTGGAGGATCAGTTCCGCCGCTACTTCGAGACGGCGGATCGGCAGCGCGGCATCACCGGTGAGACGCTGCTGCAGTTGCTGGAGCGCCGGCTCGACAACGTGATCTACCGGCTCGGGCTCGCGACCTCGCGTCCGCAGGCGCGGCAGCTGGTGCGTCACGGGCACTTCACCGTCAACGGCAGGAAGGTCGACATCCCGTCGTATTCGGTGCGCGCTGGAGACACGGTGGCCGTGCGGCCGACCAGCCAGAAGACGCCGGCCATCGCGCACGCGATCGAAGAGGTCAAGGGCCGAGGCATCCCCGGCTGGCTTACGTTCGATGCGGGCGGTCAGGTCGGCCGCATCATGTCGCTGCCGACGCGCGAGCAGATCAACCTGCCCGTGCAGGAGCAGCTGATCGTCGAGCTCTATTCGAAGTAGTCCTCAGTTATCAGTCGTCAGACTTCAGTGTCAGCGTCAGCTGACTGAGCAACTGATGACTGACGACTGAGAACTGTAAGTACGGCGGCACGTATCCGCCAGTCCCTGGCCCGCAGCCCTTCAGACCTGCGGCGGGAGGCCAGGGACCATGACACGCAGGTCTGGAGGCCGGGCTGCCGGCCCGTTGGCGAAAGGATCCTCAGATGCTCTGGAAGAATTTTCAGCGCCCGAAGCGACTCGAGCTCGAGCGCGAGACACTCACCGACCGCTTCGCGCGGTTCCACGCGCAGCCCTTCGAGCGCGGGTTCGGAACGACGATCGGCAACGCGCTGCGGCGCGTGCTGCTCTCCTCGGTTGAAGGCGCCGCCATCACGGCGGTGAAGATCGACGGCGTGCTCCACGAGTTCTCGCCGATCCCCGGCGTGGTCGAGGACGCGACCGACATCATCCTCAACCTGAAGCAGATCCCGATCAAGCTGCACGCCGATCACACAAAGACTCTCTATGTCCGCGTCGACAAGGCGGGTGAAGTCAAGGCCCGCGACATCGAGGCCGACGGCGACGTCGAGATTCTCGAGCCCGACGCGCACATTGCGACGGTCGCGGGTCACGGCAAGCTGCACATGGAGATGCGGCTGAAGCGCGGCCGCGGCTACGTGTCGGCCGACAAGAACTTCGACGAGGACCTCGGCATCGGGTGGATCCCGGTCGACTCGGTGCACTCGCCGGTGAAGAAGGTCAACTACCTGGTCGAGGCCGCGCGTCTCGGGCAGACCACCGACTATGACAAGCTGACGCTCGACGTCTGGACCAACGGCGCCGTGAGCCCGCGCGACGCGGTGTCGCTGGCGTCGAAGCTGATTCGCGATCACCTCAACATCTTCATCAGCCTCGAGGAGACCGGTGAAACGGTCTCCGACGCTCCCGCCGAGCAGCAGCGGGCGGGCGCGCTCAACGAGCACCTCGACAAGAGCGTCGAGGAGCTGGAGCTGTCGGTGCGCTCGTACAACTGTTTGAAGAACGCGAACATCCGTACCATCCGCGAGCTCGTGCAGAAGAGCGAGGCCGAGATGCTGAAGACGAAGAACTTCGGCCGCAAGTCGCTCACGGAGATCAAAGAGATCCTCCAGAGCATGGGGCTCAGCCTGGGCATGCGTCTCGAAGGCGTCGGGCAGGGCGCGGAAGGCTGACGAAGGCCAAAGGCCAAGCCAAGGGGCAAGGGCCAAAGGCTCAAGGGCAATGGCTGCGAGGCCGAGGGCCGAAGGTCAGGCACTCAGCCGTGGCGCTTGGCCTTTCACCCCTCAGCTTTGGCCTCAGCCCTTTGGCTTTAGCCCTTAGCCTTTAGCCCTTAGCCCTGAGATAGGAAGAGTCATGCCGCACAACATCGCACACCGCAAATTGGGACGCGTCACCGAGCACCGGATCGCGCTGCTCCGCAATCAGGCGACCGCGCTCCTGCGCCATGAGCGCATCGAAACGACGCTGCCGAAGGCCAAGGAGCTGCGGCCCTTCGTGGAACGGATCATCACGGTCGCCAAGCGCGGCGTCGCCGGGGGCGAAGCGAACGCGCGCGTCCTGCACGCCAAGCGGCTCGTGGCGCGCGACGTCCACGATCCGGACGTCGTGGGAAAGCTGTTCGATACCCTGGCCCCCCGGTTTGCCGAGCGGCCGGGCGGCTACACGCGCATCCTCCGTCTCGGGTTCCGCCGGGGCGACAGCGCGGAGATCGCCCAGATCGAGCTCGTCGGCAGCGAGTTCAACCCGAACGCCGAAACCGAGAAGACGTCTCACGAAGCGGTCAAGCCGAAGAAGGGCGTTGGCGACCGGCTGCGCGCGGCGGCGCAGCGGATCCGCGGGAAAAAAGACGACGGCGCCCGGGAAGCGGACCGCGCCTCGCAGCAGCGACCCGGCGCGACGCGCAAGGTCACGACCCCGCGGAAGGCCGGCGGCAGCTAGCCACCGCACCCGCGGGGATGCCGTGGCCAGCCACACTCCGCACCTCAGCCGGATGTCAGGCCGGCAGATTTTGTCGGAACGGCGCGGCCATCAAGTCTGGTGGGCGCGCCGTTGTTGTGTACGCCGGCGCACTCTCGCGCCCTCCCCTCGTATTTCTCGCACCCAGTTCTCCCGTTCGGCTTTCCGCTTGCACCTGACGCGGCTCTCAGGTGAGCCGCCCGCGCGCGTGTCGGCGGCCGACCAGAGGGAACAACTGTATGGAGGCTTGCATATGAGACGAATTGCTCAACGTGTGTCGCTCGCCGCACTGTGCCTCTGCAGTATGGCGTGGGTCGGACCGCTCGCCAGCGCTGCACAGAAAACGGTCACCCCCACACGGACGCCTGACGTGATTTACGTGCCGACTCCACCCGAGGTGGTCAAGGCCATGCTCGAGACCGCCGGCGTCACGGCCAAGGATCTCGTCTACGACCTCGGCTGTGGCGATGGGCGGATCGTGATCGAGGCCGCGAAGACGTACGGCGCCCGAGGCGTGGGAATCGACATCGACCCCGAACGCATCAAGGAGGCAACTGCCAACGCGGCCAAGGCCGGGGTCGGGGATCGCGTCAAGTTCACCCAAGCAGACCTCTTCGAGACCGACTTGAGTCCAGCCACCGTCGTGACGCTCTACCTCCTGGAATCCCTCAATCTGAAGCTCCAACCCAAGCTCGTGAGCGAATTGAAGCCCGGAACGCGCATCGTTTCGCATGCCTTCAGCATGGGTCCGTGGACACCCGACAAGGAGCTGACCGTCGAGGGCCGCAGGGTATACCTGTGGACGATCCCGCCGAAGGGCACTGGACCGACGGGGACGAGCGGCGGCCAGCACTAATCTCCGTGCCACGTCCTCGCGGGCGCCCGATGATTCGCGACGGGACGACGCCGCGGGTGGAGGCGTCGTTCTTCCTCCGTTCCGAAGAGCGCTTGAGAGCGGCCGGGATGATGGTCGCGTTGTGTCCGGTAAAGTGTTACGGATGGATTACGCGTTCAGTCAGCTGTTGCCGTCCGACGCCGGCACGTTGAAAAGACTCCTGGCGGTGTTTGGAGAGGCGTTCGATGACGTGTCGACCTACCAGGATGCTGTTCCCGGCGATGCGTACCTCGAGTCGTTCCTTGCGAAGGCGCAGGTCGTGGTGCTCGTGGCCTCGAGCGGCGACGGCGAAGTGGCGGGGGGGCTCGTCGCGTACGAGCTCGACAAGTTCGAGCAGGACAGGCGCGAGATCTACATCTACGATCTGGCGGTCGCCGAGAACCACCGCAGGCGCGGCGTAGCCACCGGCCTCATTCGCACGCTGCAGCGGATTGCCGGCGAGCGGAAGGCGTACGTCATTTTCGTCCAGGCGGATCGCGGCGATACACCTGCCATCCGCCTGTACGAATCATTGGGTGCCCGCGAGGACGTGCACCACTTCGATATCCCGGTAGATAGTCACCCCTCCAAGTAGCCGTGCCCGGTCCCTCTCCCGCGTCGTCCCGGGTCCCGCACCCGTTCCGCGCCCTTCGTCATCGCAATTACCAGCTGTTTTTTGCGGGACAGCTCGTATCGCTGACGGGCACGTGGATGCAGTCGGTGGCCCAGTCATGGCTCGTGTACCGGCTGACGGGTTCGGCTGGATTGCTGGGCCTGGTCGGGTTCGCCGGGCAGATCCCCGTCTTCCTGCTCGCGCCATTCGGCGGAGCCGTCGCGGATGCGCGCGGGCGTCACCCGATCCTGCTGGCGACGCAGACTCTCTCCATGCTGCTGGCACTGGCGCTTGCGGCCGTGACGCTCGCGGGGCGCGTGCAGGTGTGGCACGTGTTCGCGATCGGCGCGCTCGTCGGAATCGTCAACGCGTTCGACATCCCGGCGCGCCAGGCGTTCATCGCCGATATGGTGGGCCGCGGCGATCTCATGAATGCGATCGCGCTCAACTCATCGATGTTCACCGGCGCGCGCATCCTGGGGCCGGCCGTCGCCGGCGCGCTGGTAGCCACGCTTGGAGAGGGCTGGTGCTTTCTCCTGAATGCGGTCAGCTATGTCGCCGTCATCGGGGGCCTGCTCTTGATGCGCATCGAGCCGCGTCCGCATCTCCCGCGTGAGGGAACGGCGATCGCGAACATCATCGAAGGGTTCCAGTACGTCCGGCGCACGCCGCCCGTTCGTGCGCTGCTGCTGATGCTCGGGCTCGTGAGCCTGACGGGCATGCCGTACGCCGTCCTGATGCCGGTGTTCGCCGATCCGATCCTGCACGGGGGCCCGAGGACGCTCGGCCTGCTGATGGGCGCCTCCGGCGTCGGTGCGCTGGCAGCGGCGAGCCTTCTCGCCAAGCGTGAGGGTGTTCGCGGCCTGGGACGATGGGTTGCGCTGGCGTCGGCTGGCTTCGGCGTGAGCCTGCTGCTGTTTGCGTGGTCCACGTCTTTGTGGCTCTCGGTGGCCGCCCTGGTTCCCGTCGGGTTCTGCATGCTGCTGCAGATGGCGTCCTCGAATACGCTGATCCAGGCGATGGTACCAGACGCGCTGCGCGGCCGGGTGATGGCCATCTACTCGATGATGTTCATGGGGATGGCGCCGTTCGGTTCCCTTCTCGCCGGCACGCTCGCCGACCGCATCGGCGCGCCCGCGACCGTTGCCGGCGGAGGCGTCGTGTGCATCCTCGGCGCGCTGGTGTTCGGGGCCCGGCTGCCAACGCTCCGGCCCCAGGCGCGCCGCATCATCCTCGCGCAGCAGGCGGCCGCCGGCGAGCCCGTCCAGGGCATCACGGGCACTGCGGCGGCAGGTGAATCGCGCTGATCGCGCCCCTCACTGAAGGCGAAAGGGCTTACGCGACATGTAAGCCCAGGCGGCGATTGGCGCGGGAAACGGGCGCGAATCCGGCGGCATCACTCCTGCTGAGGCATTGTGAGAGGTATCACACGATGCGATCAGACTACGTCCGCGCAGTGTCCCTTGGACTGGCACTCGCCTGCGCCGCTTGCGGCGGGGGCGGATACAGCAGCCCCGCGCCATCTCCGACGCCGACGCCGACACCGACGCCGGGAGCCTCGGCGACCGTCAGCATCGTGGGCGACCGCGGCGACCAGTCCTTCAATCCGAACCCCGTTGCCCCCGGAGCGGCCTTGACGGTGGCCTGGCAGAACGCCGATGGCGTCGTGCACCGGATTGTCGCGAACGACAACTCGTTCGACACCGGCAACATCGGCGCGAACCGCACCAGCGCGGCGATCACGGTGCCTAGCGCCGGAATGAACTACCACTGCTCGATTCATCCCGGCATGGTCGGCGCGATCAACGGCTCCTCCGGCACGCCGCCACCGTGCTCAGGCATCTACTGCGCCGACTAATCTGAGATCGGGAGGTGTTTGCAAAAAGAGTGATTTGAGATCGGGAGGTGTTTGCAGTTACTGCCTTCGCGAGAGGTGCGGCAGATTTTGCAAACACCTCCCGATCTCAAATCACTCTTTTTGCAAACACCTCCCGATCTCAGATTAGACCTCCTCGACTTCTTCGCCGGCGCGTTCGGCTTTTGCCACCGCGATGATCCTGGTCTGCAGGTGCTGAGGGACCTCGTCGTAGTGTGAGTACTCCATGCTGTAGGTACCGCGCCCGCCGGTGACCGAGGTCAGGTGCTGTTCGTAGGTCAGCATCTCCGCCATGGGCACCTGCGCGCGGATCACCGTCATGGCGCCGCGCGAGTCCATCCCGCTGATGCGGCCGCGGCGGCTGTTCAGATCGCCCATCAAGTCGCCGGCGTAGTCGCTCGGCGCGTGAATCTCGACATTCATGACCGGCTCGAGGATCGTCGGACGCGCCTTCGACATGCCATCCTTGAACGCAAGCGACCCCGCCAGCTTGAAGGAGAGCTCGTTGCTGTCCACCGGGTGGAACGAGCCGTCGTAGACCGTGGCCTTGAAGTCCACCACCGGATAGCCCGCCAGGTAGCCGCGCAGGCGCGCGTCCTGAATGCCCTTTTCCACAGCCGGCACGAACTGTCTCGGGATGGACCCGCCGAAGATGTCGTCCTCGAACACGAACTCCGCTCCGCGCGGCAGCGGCTCCATGCGGATCTTGCAGTCCCCGAACTGGCCGTGCCCGCCGGTCTGCTTCTTGTGGCGCCCGTGCGCCTCGATCGAGGCCGTTATCGTCTCCCGGTACGGGATCCGGGGCGGCTTCAGGATGACCTCGACGCCGAAGCGCCGCTTCAACTTCGCCACGGTCACCTCGATGTGCAGCTGGCCCTGGCCGGCGAGCAAGAGCTCCTTCGTCTGCGGATCCCGCATGTACCGAATGGTCGGGTCCTCCTCCTCGAGGCGGTGCATCGACGTGCTGATCTTGTCTTCGTCCCCGCGGCTCTTCGGCTCGATGGCGTAGGACAGCACGGGTTCCGGAAACGGAATCGGCGCGAACACGAGGCCCGTCGCCTTTTCGGCCAGGGTGTCGTTCGTGAGCGTGTCCTTCAGTTTCGCAACCGCTCCAAGGTCGCCGGCGCGCAGCTCGGGCACGTTCGTCGCCGTTTTTCCCTGCATCACGGACAGGTGCCCGAGCCGCTCGGGCGTCTCCCGCGTCAGGTTGAACACGGTTGAATCGGCCTTCAGCGTGCCGGTCATCACGCGGAACAGCGTGATGCGTCCCGCGAACGGATCGGCGACCGTCTTCCACACGAACGCCGCGTACGGGCCCGACGGTGACATCTCGCGCGACACCTCCTCGCGCGTGGTCGCGGCGAGCGCCGTGAACGGACGTTCGGCGGGGGACGGCAGGTAATTGACCATCGCATCGAGCACGAGGGTGACGCCGATGTTTGCGAGCGCCGAGGCGCACACGAGCGGCGCGATGCGGCCGGTGAGCGCGGCCTTGCGCAGGCCGGTGACGAGCTCGTCCTGCGTCAGCGTGCCCACCTCGAAGAACCGCTCCATCAGGGCATCGTCGGCCTC
This sequence comes from Vicinamibacteria bacterium, assembly GCA_963763095.1. Taxonomy (GTDB): domain Bacteria; phylum Acidobacteriota; class Vicinamibacteria; order Vicinamibacterales; family JAENWD01; genus CAVUCH01. The sequence goes on along the minus strand of CAVXNR010000005.1, from coordinate 130,713 downwards.
GGCCACCATCTCGATGAGCGCCTCGCGCGCGGCGGTGGCGGCATCGGCCATGTCGGCCGGTACGTCACCTTCCGACGGCTTCCCGCTTCCATCGACCGCATACGTGTAGGCCTTCATGGTCACCAGGTCCACGACACCGGTGAACCCCCGTTCTTCGCCGATGGGCAGGTGAATCGGCGTGACGATTCGGCTGCAGGCCTCACGCACCGACGCGAGCGCACGCTCCACGCTCGATCGCTCGCGATCGAGCCGATTCAGCACCACGAGCTTTGGCAATCCCAGCCGCTCCGCTTCCTGCCAGACCTTCTCGGTTTGCACCTCGGCGCCCGACACCGCATCGACCACCACGACCGCGGCGTCCGCGACGCGCAGCGCTGCGCGCGCATCGCTCAGGAAGTTTGCCATCCCGGGCGTATCAATCAGGTTGATCTTGGTCTTGTTCCACTCGCACCAGGCGAGGCTCGAGGACAGGGTATGTTTGCGGGCGACTTCTTCTTCGTCGTAGTCGGTGACGGTCGTGCCCTCGTCAACCTTGCCGAAGCGGTTCACCCCGCCGGCGTCGAAGAGGAGGGCTGCGGCGAGCTGCGTCTTGCCCGAACCGCTGTGCCCGACGAGAGCCACGTTCCGGACGTTGGCTGCGTCATAGACCTTCATGGCTGGTATCCTCCGAGGCCCCGCGGGGGGCGCAGAGGAATCATATCGAATTCGGAATTTGGAGGTCGGAAGCTGATGCGCGGGCAGGCGGGGATCCGCCGTGGCGGCGGGGACCGGTTCACAACCAAACAGACCAAGTGTAGAGTGCTAGCATGATCTGGAAGTCGCGAGCCCGGAACGCAATCTCGCGCCGGGCGTAGACGACTCATATCCGAGGGAGCTACATGTATCGCTATCTGAACCTCGCCCTGTGTCTCGCGCTGAACGCGGGAACCCTGTTGGCCGCCCCGCCGGAACAGAACAAGGGACAGGAACGCCTGGAGAACTGCGGTGTGGTCATGCAGGAGGTCCTCGACATCCCGGACAACATTCCGCGGGAACTGCTGGACAAGGCCGAATGCGTCGTCGTCATACCGTCGATGACGAAGGTGGCCGTCGCGGTGGGCGGCACCCACGGACGCGGCGCGATGGTGTGCCGATCGGGGAAGACCTTCAACGGCGCGTGGGGTGCCCCGGCGATGTATACGATGCAGGGCGGCAGCTTCGGCCTGCAACTCGGCGCACAAGCCACCGACGTCGTCCTGCTGGTCATGAACAACCGCGGAGTGGATGCCCTGCTCGGCACGAAGGTGACGCTTGGCGGCGACGTGTCCGCGGCAGCGGGACCGAAGGGCCGCACGGCGAATGCATCGACCGATGCGTCGATGCGTGCCGAAATCCTCAGCTATTCCCGGTCGCGCGGTCTGTTCGCAGGGGTGTCGCTGGAGGGGACGTCGCTGCGCCCCGACGACGAGGCGACCGAGCAGGTGTACGGCAGGAAGATGACGGCGCGTGCCATCGTGACCGGCAACGGGATCGCCGTTCCTGCGTCAGGACGGCACCTCGTGGACGTGCTGAAGAAGAACGCTCCGCATAACGATTCGAAGGGGACGACGGCTCACTGACACTGTTGATGGCGACCGGGAGTAGAGTCCGAGATCCACATCGGAATTCCTCCCGGACCCCAAAAACACTCACTCGTATCTGAGGGCTTCGATCGGGTCGAGGCGGGCGGCCTTGAAGGCGGGATACATCCCGAAAAAGATCCCGACCGTCGCCGAGAAGCCGAGCCCGATCGCGAACGACCACCAGGGCAGCGACACCGGAAACTGCGTGGCCCAGTGGACGATCAGCCCGACCCCGCTGCCGAGCACGACGCCGAGCAGTCCGCCGAGCGCGGTGAGGAACACGGCCTCGAGCAGGAACTGCCACAGGATATCGCGGCGCTTGGCTCCGAGCGCCTTGCGCACACCGATCTCGCGCGTGCGCTCCGTCACCGAGATCATCATGATCGCCATGACGCCGATCCCTCCGACCATCAGCGCGATTGACGAGATCACGACCAGGGCGAGAAACACCGCCTGCGTGAGCTGATCGAAGATCTTCATCACGACCTCGGATGTCACGAGGTCGAAGTCGTTCTCTTGGTCGAGCCGCAGTCGATGCCGGCTCCGCATGATTTGTTCGACCTCGCCCTGGATCTGCGCGCGGCCCACGCCTGGGTACGGCACCACCGAGATCATCAGGAATCGCATGATCATCCCGCGGAAGCGGGGCGGCGGATAGAGTTTGTCGTAGGTGGTGATCGGGATGACGGCGAACTCGTCCGGGTTGCCGCCGATCGGGCTCGGACGCTTGCCGAAGACGCCCACCACCGTGAACTCGTCCCGGCCGATGCGGATCTTCTTGCCGATCGGGTCGGTGTTCTTGAACAGCGTCTCACCCGGACGCCTGGCCGAGCACTACGACCTGCTTGCGGTGGTTCACTTCGAAATCGTTGAGGAACCGGCCCTGCGCCATCTCCATGTAGTTCGTCTCCATGAAGTTGCCGACGCCCCCCACGACCACCATCTCCTTGGTCGACTCTTTGCCGTATGTCATGCGGACCTGCTGGGCGCCAGGCCCGCCTCCGAGCTGCATGCCCAACCAGCATCGCGGAGGGCGCACCAGCCTTCAGCGCGGCCGCGTCCGCTTCGGTGAGGTCGGGCCGCCGCATCAGATCCCAGAACTCCTTGCCCGCCGCGAAGCTGACGATGCTCATCTTCGAGACGTAGATGGTGTCGGACCCGAGCTGCCGGATCAGCTGCTCCATCGATCGCCGAATCCCCGCACGAGCGACGTCATCCCAACGATCGACGTCACGCCGATGACCATCCCGACGATGGTGAGCGCCGACCGCATCTTGTTCGTGACGAGCGTCCCCACCGCCATGGAGAGGATCTCGCTCAGAAGGCCGAAGCGGAAGCGAGGGGTCTTCATCGAAACTCGTAATGCACAATGCACGATGCACAAGGCACAACATGCGCATCGCGCCCGCTGCAGGGGCTGAAGCGACCGCGCCCGTTCGCGTCAGCAAGAGCCACGTAAGGCACCGAACGGTTCATCGGTCCCGTTGCGCGCCGCGCCGATGCGTCCTGCACGATCCGTCGTGAATTGGCATTGTGCATTGTGCATCGTGCATTGCTTCTGTCACTCCCGCCGCAGCGCTTCAATCGGGTCGAGCCGCGCCGCGCGCATCGCGGGGTAGAGGCCGAAGAACAGCCCCACGATGGCGGTCATCCCCAGGCCGAGCGGCACCGACCAGGGCTCGATCCGGGCGGGCAGCGGGCTCAGCGCGGCGATGATCATCGCGAGCACGAAGCCGAGGGTCGTCCCGATGATGCCGCCAACCAGCGAGAGCGTCGTGGATTCCGTCAGCACCTGCCAGATGATGTCCCGGCGCCGGGCCCCGAGCGCCTTGCGCAGGCCGATCTCGCGCGTGCGCTCGCTCACGACCATCAGCATGATGTTCATGATCACGATGCCGCCGACGACCAGCGAGAGCGAGACGACGCCGATCAGGATCGCGAAGATCCCGCGCGAGAAGTTCTTCCAGAAATCCATCAGCGTGTCCGAGGTGTACATCCCGAAGTCGTCGTCGTCGCGGGGCCGCAGGTGCCGTTTCACGCGCAGCGCGACGCGTGCTTCGTCCATGGCTTCGGTCAGCAGTTCCGGGGAGGCAGGCTTCACCGTCAGCTCGAGCGAGCGCCGTGCTCCGAACAGATGCTGGAACGACGGGAGGGGAATGACCGCGAACTCGTCCTGCGAGTTGCCGAACACTGACCCCTTCTTTTCGCTGACGCCAATCACGCGGAAGTGGACGCCGTTGATCTGGACGACCTGATCGATTGGATTGCGGCCCTTGAACAGCTTATCCGCAGTGTCCCAGCCGAGCAGAGCCACGGGCCTGCCGCGCTGGATCTCGATGCGGCTCGGCAACCGCCCGAGCTCTGTCGCGTAGCCGCTGAACTCGTCGTAGGTTGCCGAGACCCCCCTCACCCGCGTGTTCTCGAGCAGCTCGTCCTTGTAAGCGACGATTCGCGCGCGAGCCCGCTTCGGCCATGACGGCGCGGATTACCGGGCTGAACTCCTCGACCGCCTTCATGTCGAGGGTCGTCACGTCCGGGTTGCGGCGCCACGCGCGCCGCTCCTCCTCCTCGTTGGTGATGAACCCGATCTTGTCGATCTTGAACGTGCCGACGCCGACGTCCTTGATGATGGCATCGGATACGTACGCGTTCATCCCCTGGATGAGCGACACCACAGCAATGATCGACGTCACTGCCACGATGTTGCCGAGCACCATCATGAAGGAGCGCAGTTTGTTGGTCCAGACCGAGTTGAGCGCCAGGACGATGGCTTCGAGAATCTGTGTCATCGCGGGGTCGCGGCTACTTGCCGTCTTTCTTCTCTTCGAGCCGCACGGTGTCGCCGTCCTTGATGTTGCGGACGTTGTTGTACGGGCCGGTGATCACCTGGTTACCTGCCTTCAGACCTGAGAGCACCTCGAAGTACTTGTCACCGGCGATTCCGGTCTTGACGGGCACGAAAGCCGCGACGCCGTTACGCATCAGGAACACGCCTTCGACCTCCTTGCGCGTCTGGCCGGGCTCGAGCTCGGCGGCCGACACGGTCGGTTCGGGGCTGCTGCTCCGCTTCTTCTTGTCGTCCTTCGGCGGCCTGCACGATCTTGCCGGCCTTGTCGTACACCAGCTCCCGTACGGCCATAGCCTGGATTGGCACCGCGACCGCCTGCGTGCGCGTGCCGGTCGTGATCTCCGCAGAGCACGTGAACCCCGGACGGACGGCATCGGGCGCCTTGTCGAGCGTGACCACCACCTTGAAGTTCGTCGCCTGCTGGCCTGCCTGCGCCTGTGCGGCCGTCTGCAGCGGGCTGTTGCCGATCTCGGTCACCTTGCCCGGGAACGTTTCTCCGGCGATGGCGTCGATGGTGACCTTTGCCGGCTGGCCGATCTTCACAGACGGAATCTCGGTCTCGTCGACTTCGAGCTCGGCTTCGACGATGGACATGTCCGCTACGGTGAGCAGTTGGGTGCCTGCGTTGTTCATCGTGCCGACGACGACGTTCTCGCCTTCTTCGATGTTGCGGCGCGTGACGATCCCGTCGAACGGCGCATTCAGTGTGACCTGATCGAGGTTGTAGCGGCTCGTGCTGAGCGAGGCTGTCTCCTGCTGGATCATGTGCTCACGGCTCTGCACCTCTGACTGACGCGCCTGCAGTTCCGTCTCGCGCACCTTCAGCAGGCTCTCCGCCTGGTCGAGCGTCTCACGCGTCGTCAGGCCCTCTTTCCAGAGCTCGCGCTGACGCTTGGCCTGATCGCGTGCGAGCGTCAGGTTCGCCTCGGCCGTTGCGATCCCGACCCGCGCCTGCTCCAGCCCGGAGCGTGCGCCCGGCCACAGCGGCCTCGCCGCGTTCGACCGACCCGCGCAGGATGTTTGGATCGATCTGCAGCAGAAACTGTCCGGCCTTGACCCGATCGCCCTCTTCCACGGCAAGGCGGGTGACACGGCCCATCTGCACTGCGCTCATGTTGACGAATCGCTTCGCCTGCAGCTTGCCCGAGGCTGAGACGATCGCCTGGAGATCGCGCGCTCGCACGGCCTCGGCGGTGACGACGATCCCGTCCTTCTTCTTGAAATAGAAGTTGGCGCCGACCACGGCCGCACCCACCAGCACGATCGCGACGCCGATCAGAATCTTCTTCCTTCTGGACACGCTCACTGACTCCCCGCGAATGCGCGCATGATGACGGCAATGACACCGGCGATGCCGACGTACGCCCCGAGCAACCAGAACGCGACCGGTCCGGCGAGGCGCCTGTAGAGCACCGCCAGGCCGATTGCGAGCACCACGACCCACCAGACCAGAAAGAGATCGATCATGCCGAGGAACCGCGCGGCCAGGCTGCCTTCGTCGAGAAACGGAGCGAACACCGCCAGATTGGTCGGGCTCGATAACGATTCCCGGGCGTAGTTCAAGGGCAGCGTGAACACTGTCGCGAGAATGGATACCGCGCCCGCATGCGCAACCACCGCGAGCACTTCGCGGTACGTGGCGCCTCCCCCCAGCCCGGCGTTGAACACGCCGAACAGAAGGCCGGCCAGCGCGAAGGTGATGACGGGTGCCATGACGATCGTGGAGCCGAGCGTGATGTACCGCATGACCGGCAGCATCCGCTCCATCTTCTCCTGCTGGGCGGCCGTCACCGTCTGTCCCCAGGCTTCGGACGTGCGGATTTGCTGATCCAGGAGCGCCTGCTGCCCGACCTCCGTGCTCAGCAGGGCGAAGTTCCCGCCCGCGACGACGAGCACCACGGTCAGCAATGCGCCGAGCCACGTGGGATGCGCGACGATGCTGCGGAAGGTATCGCCAGGTGACACGATGACGCCAATCAGACGCCCCATGAGGCTCTTCTGGGCAGCCTGGGGCCGCTCAGCGGCTGAGACGTCGGTCATTGAGCCCTTCGTTGGCAGGTTGACGCAACCGGCAGACGCTTTCTGGCCTTCGCCAGCGGTTATTCCATGATACGTCGAGGTGGCACGCGATGTTTCTGCCTGTCCGGAATAGAATCCACAGTCACATTCCGATGCCGAAAACCCCGCCATTTCCGCGTTGCCTTGCTCTTGCTCTGCGCTGCATCCGTGGGGTCCCGCCGCTCGTGCCGCCGCGCAGGGATTCGAGACCGGTGGGCACGCGCGCGCAGGGTATGGGCGGAGCCTTCGTGGCGGTCGCCGACGACGCCACCGCCACTTACTGGAACCCGGCGGGATTGGCCTCGATTCCCATCTTCGACCTCACCCTGGGGTTCGGCCGTATGGAGCAGGAGGAATCGGACGAGGACAGGCCCGCTGAGGGCCGTCCTCGCGGGTCGCGCACCCGCAGCACAGGGTTCGGGGTGGCGCTCCCGGTGCTCGGCGTGAGCTACTACGGGCTGCGGACAGCTTATGCAGTGCCGGCCACTACAGGACCGGCGGATATCGTCCGACAAGATGCGAATACCGGGTTTGTCGGGGGGGCGTTCTCTACCTGGAGCCTGGGCGTCACGGTGGTGCAGTCCGTCGGCGATGCGGTCGTGGTGGGCAGCACGCTGCGGATGGTGCGGGGTTCGGCTGGGGTCTCGACTCGCGTGGTCGACGGGGTGAGCGCGGCGCTGGATGAAGCCGGCGACCTCGATCTCGACGGCGAGACCAAGTTCGATGCCGACGTGGGCATGATGGCCTACGTTGGGCGAGCCCGCCTGGGTGTGACGGTGCGCAACCTGGTTGCACCGAACTGGGACACGGGGAGCGGGCTGCAGCTCGAGACCGACCGCCTGGTGCGCGTTGGCGTGGGCTGGGGACCAGAGCCCGTGCATGGACGCCGGTCGTGGACGATCGCGTCCGACGCGGATCTGACCACGGCTGACGGTCCGGACGGCGAGCGCCGGGCGGTGGCCGTCGGCGCGGAACGCTGGTTTATGAATGGCCGCGTGGCGATACGCGGCGGTGCCCGTGCGCAGACGATCGGCGAGGCGCGCCCCGCAGCAACCGGGGGCGCCAGCGTCGGCGTCTGGTCCGGCTTGCTGCTCGAAGTGCAGGTCACCGGCGGGGGTGACACGGTCGAGCGGGGGTGGGGCCTCGGCGCACGCGTGACGTTCTGACGGGTTCGGGTGCCCGACGGAGCGCCGGCACACCCATCGGGAGAACCACCCGTCTACCTCCGGACGCGCACGCATGGCCGCTCGCCTTGGAGAGCTGCTGCTCGCCGCGAAACGCCTCACACCCGGGCAGCTTCAGCAGGGAATCCAGTACCAGCAGACGCACGCGGGCACACTCGACGGTGCGCTTGCGGCGCTCGGTCTCGCGCCTGAGCACGAGTGTGCCGGCATCCTGAGCCGCCACTACGGCGTGCCGTCCATCGCGCTCGACGGGTTTGCGATCGACGCCGGCCATCCTGACGCTCGTGCCCGGTGATCGCGCCCGCAAACACCAGATCGTTCCGATCAGCCGCGCGGGTGCCACGCTGACCCTCGCGATGGCTGACCCGACGAACGTCCTGGCGATAGACGACGTCCGCTTCAGCACGGGCTGCAACGTGGAGACGGTTGTCGCCACCGAGGCCTCGCTCGGACGCGCCCTCACCCGGTACTACCCCGCGGCGGGAGGGCGGACGCGCACCCGCTGCACCGAGCGCCCTCGAGGCGGCGTCGCGCGCGCTGGAAGATGTGTCGCCCGCGGAAGCGGCCGACATCGAAGTGCTCGAGGATCTCGAGGAGATCAGCGCGGCGGCCCTGGCGCGCCAGGGCCAGGACGCGCCGATTGTCCGACTGGTGAACCTCGTGCTGATGTCGGCGGTGCAGAGGGGCGCGAGCGACATCCACATCGAGCCCTACGAACGGGAGCTCCGCGTCCGGTACCGCATCGACGGCATGCTGCACGAGGTGATGGCGCCGCCGCTCAAGCTGCGGGACGCGATCACGTCGCGCCTCAAGATCATGGCGCGGCTCGACATCGCGGAGAAGCGGCTCCCGCAGGACGGCCGCATCAAGATCCGGTACGCGGACGATGGGGCGGCGAGGCAGCTCGACTTCCGCGTCTCGTCACTCCCCACGCTGTTCGGCGAGAAGCTGGTCCTGCGCCTGCTCGACCGCGGCACCCTGATGCTCGACATGGGAACGCTCGGCCTCGAGCCCGAGTCGCTCGCGCGACTCGAGGCGGCCATCGAGCAGCCCTGGGGCATGGTGCTCGTGACCGGTCCGACCGGCAGCGGGAAGACGAACACGCTGTACTCGTCCATCGCGCGCCTGAACCGGCCGGCCACCAACATCATGACGGCCGAGGATCCGATCGAGTTCAACCTGCCGGGCATCAACCAGGTGGCAGTGCGGGAGTCGATCGGGCTGACGTTCGCGTCGGCGCTGCGGGCGTTCCTCCGGCAGGACCCGAACATCATCCTGGTCGGCGAGATCCGGGACGTCGAGACCGCCGAAATCGCGGTGAAGGCGGCGCTCACCGGTCACCTGGTGCTCTCGACGCTCCACACCAACGACGCGCCCAGCAGCGTCACCCGCCTGGTGAACATGGGCATCGAGCCGTTCCTCGTGGCGAGCTCCATCACCCTCATCTGTGCGCAGCGCCTCGTGCGCCGCCTGTGCGTGCACTGTCGCGAGGCGCACCCCATGTCCGTCGCCGCACTTGTGCACGCCGGGTTCGATGCACAGGATGCCGCGACGATCGTTCCGATGCGGGCGATCGGGTGCTCCCGGTGCCGGCACACCGGGTACAAGGGGCGCGTGGGCCTCTACGAGGTGATGGAGGTGACCGATGCCATCCGCGACCTCGTGCTCGCGGGCGCGCAGGTCGGGGAGCTGCGGCGCGCGGCGGTGGCCCACGGGATGGTCACGCTGCGCGAGAGTGGCCTGCGCAAGGTGAAGGACGCGGTGACCTCACTCGAGGAGGTCGCGCGGGAGACCGTCAGGTGATGACCGCCCTCCATCGTGTCGTCCGCACCGCATCTGAAGCTTGCCGATGACGACGCTGCCGGAGCTGCTCGAAACGACCGTGCGCCTCGGCGGCTCGGATCTGCATCTCACCACCGGGACGCCGCCGCGGGTGCGTGTGGACGGCCGGCTGCGGCCGCTCGACCTGCCGGTGCTCACGACCGCCGAGATGAAGCCGCTGGCTTGCGGGATGCTCACTCCCGCGCAGGTTGTTTGCTTCGAGGAGATGGGGGAGCTCGATTGCGCCTTCGGCCTCGGCACGCTCGGACGGTTCCGGTGCAACCTGTTTACCCAGCGCGGGGCAGTAGCTGCTGTCTACCGTGTCATCCCCGATCGGATTCGCACGTGCGCGGAGCTCGGCGTGCCCCCCGCCGTCGAGGCCTTTGCACGCCGGCCGCACGGGCTCGTGCTCGTCACAGGGCCGACGGGCAGCGGCAAGTCGACGACGATTGCAGCGCTCATCGATCTGATCAACACGGAGCGCCAGGGACACATCCTCACCATCGAGGATCCGATCGAGTTCATCCATCCTCACAAGAACTGTCTCGTGAATCAGCGCGAGATCCACAGCGACACGCGCAGCTTCGCGAGCGCGCTGCGCGGCGCGCTGCGTGAGGATCCGGACGTGGTGCTGATCGGCGAGATGCGGGACCTCGAGACGATCGAGGCCGCGCTGCGGATTGCGGAGACGGGCCACCTCACGTTCGGGACCTTGCACACGAGCTCTGCCGCCCAGACGATCACGCGCGTGATCGACGTGTTCCCGGCCCACCAGCAGGCGCAGGTGCGCACGCAGTTGTCGCTGGTGCTCGAAGGCGTCGTCTGCCAGGCGCTGCTGCCGCGGATTGGCGGCGGCCGCGTGGCCGCACTCGAGATCCTGGTGCCGACGCCGGCAGTCCGCAACCTGGTACGCGAAGACAAGGTGCACCAGATCTACTCCGCGATGCAGACCGGACAGGAGAAGGCGGGCATGCAGACGGCGAATGGGTCGCTCGCGAGGCTCTACGCCGGTAAGCAGATCAGCCTGGACACCGCGATGGACGCCAGCTCGCGCCGCGACGAGCTGCAGGAGATGTTGGGGCGCAGGATGGGTGCGGCGCCACGTGTGATCGTCAGTCGGTCAGCGGTCAGCGGTCAGGGTCAGCGGTCAGGGGCAGCGGTGAGATCGCATGGTGAGTCCCGGCTCGTCATCGAGGGCTGCAGATCAAAGGAGACGTGACGTGGCAACCTTCGCCTACACGGGCCGGATGCGATCCGGCGAGCGTATCAGCGGGGAATGCGGAGCCGAGTCGATCCAGGAGGCCGTGGCCGGCCTCAGGCGGGAGCAGATCGTGGTCACGCGGATCGAGCCCGCGAGCGCCGGGCGCCGCAAGGCTGCCCCCTCACGCCGGCACCGTGCCGTGAAGCCCAGGAGCCTGGCCGCGTTCACACGGCAGTTCGCCGTGATGATCGACGCCGGCCTCCCGCTCGTGACCTGTCTGGAGCTGCTCGGCACCGGGGAATCGGATCGCGGGCTCGCGCACGCCATCCTGCAGACCCGCGCCGATGTCGAGCGCGGCGCCTCGCTTGCCGACGCGATGAAAAAGCATCCTGCCGTGTTCGATCCGCTCTACGCGAACATGATTGCGGCGGGGGAGACGGGCGGCATCCTCGACACCATTCTCGAGCGGCTCGCGATCTACATCGAGAAGGCCGTGAAGCTCAGGGCCCAGGTCGACGTCGGCGATGATCTACCCGGTCGCGGTGATTTCCATTGCGACGATCGTGGTCGGCGTGATCCTCTGGAAGGTCATTCCCACGTTTGCGGCACTGTTCACGGGACTGGGGGCCGAACTGCCCCTGCCCACGCGGATTGTCATCGCGCTCAGCGAGGGCCTGGTCGGGTCGCTGCCATGGCTCGCAGGCGGAGTGGTCGCCGGCGGGTTCTGTTTCCGCCGCTACGCGGCCACGCCGAACGGCCGGCGCGCGATTGACAGGAGTCTCCTCGCGATGCCGGTCCTCGGCCCGCTCCTGCGGAAGATCGCGGTCGCACGGTTCTGCCGCACGCTCGGGACGCTCATCGCGTCCGGCGTGCCGATCCTGGACGGCCTGGACATCACCGCGTCCACCTGCGGGAACGCCGTGGTCGAGGACGCGCTGCTGACCACGCGGCGGAGCATCGAGCGGGGAGACACCATTGCCGCACCGCTGCGCCAGACGGCCGTGTTCCCTCCCATGGTGGTGCAGATGATTGGGGTCGGCGAAGCGACCGGCGCGCTGGATACGATGCTCGGCAAGATCGCGGACTTCTACGAAGAGGAAGCGGATGCGGCGGTGGCGGGGCTCGTCTCCCTGCTCGAGCCGCTGATGGTGGCCTTCCTGGGCGTCGTGGTCGGCGGCATCGTGATCGCGATGTACCTGCCGATGTTCGACCTGATCGGGAAGCTCGCGCGGTGACTCCTGCAGCCCCCCGACTTCCACGGCCTCGCCTGCGCGGTGCCCTCGTGGAGCCCCCAGGTGAAGAAGTACAATTTGGGCGCAGGGCCTTTCGACAATTTCTGCCACGCGAGCGCGACCATCCGGGACGTCTGGAGGGCCGTGCAGATGCGCACGGCCAGACACATGGCCCGAAAGTCTAATCAAGCAGGGCTCGTCCGGCTTTCCGCCCACAAAGTGCCGAGCTGGTATCGCCGTTGCAGACTGAGCAGTACAACGGCCGCGACCCGCGCGCGATTGCGGCGGGCGCTGGCGGTCGGCCACCGCTGGAACGACACAGTCGGGTCAACCCGGTTCGACAGGAGACGACACGTGACGATGAAGCTGCGCAACGACAAGGGGTTCACGCTCATCGAGCTGCTGATCGTGGTTGCGATTATCGGGATCATCGCCGCCATTGCGGTGCCCGGGTTGCTGCGGGCGCGGATGTCGGGCAACGAGGCCTCCGCGATCGGCTCACTGCGGGCGATTACGGTCGCGCAGGTCAATTTCTCCGCGAACTGCGGTCAAGGCAATTACGCCGACTCGCTCGCGAACCTCGCGATGCCGCCGACAGCCGGCGGAGAGGGATTCATCGGTTCCGACCTCTCGAGTGACCCATCGGTGAAGAGTCAGTACACCGTGACGCTGGTGCCCGGGCCGGCCCCGGCGACAGCCCCTGTCGTCTGCAACGCCGCCACGACGGCCGTGACGTACGCCGTCACCGCCGAGCCCAACAGTGTAGGGAGTTCCGGAACGCGCTATTTCTTCACCAATGGCGGCACCATCTACCAGGATGCGGCGCCGATCGCGCCCGTGCAGACCGGAGCGCCGGCGTCAGGATCGCCGATCCAGTAATACGAGCGCCTCTGCACGGGGGACTTTCCGGGGCTGAGGACGTGGGCCCGAACAGACGCCTCTGCATTTGACACACGTCTGGGCGCCTGCGTACCATCGCTCCTCAGCGCTCTTCCGTCTGGAGATTCATGACGCGTCGCACCGCCATCGGGCTGCTGGTGTTCTGCGTGCTCGGGTTCGCAGCATCCGGCCTGTCCGCGTATGTCCATTACCGGCTGCTCACCGAGCCCGGGTACACCAGCTTCTGCTCCATCAACGCCACCTGGAACTGTGAGGGCGTGTACGAGAGCCGGTTCGGCGCCTTCAAAGGCGTGCCGGTGGCGATCGGCGGCGTCATCTGGTTCCTGGGCGCGACCATGCTCGCGCTGGCCGCATGGCCGGCTGCGTCGGGGGGCTCGGCCGCTGCCACGGCGAAGAGCACGAGGGCTCGCAAGCCCTCCGCTCCGGCCCCATCGTCGCGGTTTGCCGACTACGCTCCCTTGTACCTGTTCGCATGGTCGGTCATCGGCCTCGCGTTCGTGATGTACTTCGCGTACGCCTCGTTCGCCGTGCTGAAGACCGTCTGTGCACTGTGCCTCGTGACCTACCTGTCGGTCATCGGGATTTTCATCCTGTCTGGATCAGGAACGGACCTCTCCATGCGCTCACTCCCCGGCCGTGCCATGCGCGATCTGCGCGCGCTCATGACATCTCCCGCCGCACTGGTCGCGGTGCTGCTGTTTGCCGCGTTCGCGGCAAGTGCGGTTGCCTTCTTCCCGCGCCAGCCTGAGGAGGTGCGCAGTGAGGGGATGGCGCCTCCGGCGGCGGCACCGCAGGCGCTCGACGCCACGCAGCAGGCGGCGTTCGAGACCTACTACAAACAGCAGCCGCGGGTACCGCTGCCGGTCGCGAACGACGGCGCGAAGGTCGTCATCGTGAAGTTCAACGATTACATGTGCCCGCCGTGCAAGCAGACATACCTCGAGTACAAGCCGATTCTCGCCCGGTGGCAGGCGACAAAGCCGGGGCTGGTGAAGCTGATCGTGAAGGATTACCCGCTCGACCCGGCGTGCAATGCGAACACCCCGCAGGGACAGCACCTCGGCTCGTGCGAGGCGGCCGTGGCCGTTCGTCTCGCCCGTGAGCACGGGCGCGCCGACGAGATGGAGGAGTGGCTGTACCAGAACCAGAGCACGATGTCCCGTGCAGCGGCGCGGCAGGGAGCTCGCGAGATCGGCCGCGTCACCAATTTCGAGGAACGCTTCCCGTCAGCGGTCGAACTGGTCAAGGGCGACATCGCGCTGGGCTCTCAGCTCCGCGTGACGGGGACGCCGACCTTCTACATCAACGGTGTGAAGCTCCCCGGCCTGCGCCCCGAGTTCTTCAACGCCGCCATCGAGTACGAACTGAAACAGGCCGGCGGCAACTGAGCCGCCGCCCCAGCCGCCGCGTGGCGGGGCCGCCCACCCGACATGTCACCCGCCATCCGGATCGAACGGCTGACGAAGGACTTCGCGGTCGGGTTCTGGCGCAAGCGGCCTCGGCGTGCGCTCGACGGGCTCACGCTCGACATCGCGCCGGGTGAGGTGTTCGGGTTCCTGGGGCCGAACGGCGCCGGCAAGACCACGACCCTGAAGCTGCTCATGCAGCTGCTCTTTCCCACGTCGGGCCGGATGGAGATTCTGGGACGCCCGGCCGGTGATCTCGAGCTCCGCCGCCGCATCGGCTTCCTCCCGGAGGAGCCCTACTTCTACGACTACCTCACAGCGGAAGAACTGCTGGCGTACTTTGGCAGCCTCTTCGGCCTGTCAGGCCCGGAGCGCGGCGTTCGCGTGGCGCGGCTGCTCGACGACGCCGGAGTCGCGGGGGAGCGGCGGCTCCCGCTGCGGAAGCTGTCGAAAGGCATGATCCAGCGGGTCGGCATCGCGCAGGCGCTCATCAACGATCCGGAGGTCGTGTTCCTGGATGAGCCGATGTCGAGTCTCGATCCACTCGGGCGCCGCGACATGCGCGCCCTCGTGCTGCGGCTGCGCGACCGCGGCTGCACGGTCTTCTTCAGCTCCCACATCCTGTCGGATGCCGAGGCGCTGTGCTGTCGTGTGGGTATTCTGGCGAAGGGCCGCCTGCTAGCCGCCGGCAGGATCTCCGACCTGCTCGCGGGCAACGTGCGCGGGTGGGAGCTGATCGTTGCGGGTGTCGGTGCCGCAGTGCTGACGCCGCTCGCGTCGCGGGCCACGAGCGTTACGTCTCTTGACGAGGGCCGCCACACGCTCATGCTGCCTTCGTCTGCTGCGCCAGAGCCGCTGATCGGGGAGCTCATTGCGGCAGGCGCCCGGATCGTGTCGCTCACACCCGTGCACCAGACCCTGGAGGAGTATTTCGCGGAGCGGGTGGGCCACAACGGCGGAAGAGGCGAGCCCTCGTGAGCGTCCGCACCGTCGCGCGCGTGGCTGGGGCCGTGTTCCGCGAATCGGTGCGTGACCGGGTGCTCTATAACCTCGTCGCGTTCGCGGTGCTGCTGATTGCGGCCTCGCTTCTCCTCGGGCAGCTCACCGCCGGGCAGGAGCTGAAGATCGTCAAGGACCTTGGTCTCGCCGCGATGTCCCTGTTCGGGCTGTTCATCGCGGTGTTCATCGGGATCGGGCTGGTGTCGAAAGAGGTCGACCGCCGCACCGTGCACGCCCTGCTGGCTAAGCCCGTGCGCCGGTCTGAGCTCGTGGTCGGCAAGTACGCCGGGCTGCTGCTCACGCTGCTCGTGAACCTCGGGCTGATGGCGGCGGTCTTCTACGCGGTGCTCGCGTTGCTGTCGTGGCGCGAGCCGATTGAGGCTCGCCGTGCATGGGAGGCGCCGGCGGCCGATCCGCGCCTGGTCGTCGCCATGCTCCTCATCTTCGTCGAGCTGACGCTGGTCACCGCGTTCGCGCTCTTCTTCTCGACCTTCACCAGCCCGCTCCTGGCCGCCGCCTTCACCGTTGCACTATTCGTCGCCGGCCACTTCAGCGCGGACCTGCAGCGGGGAGATGTCACCGTCCACTCGCCAGTCGCCGCCGCAGTCGCGAACGGCCTGTATCACGTCCTGCCGGACTTCGCGCTGTTCGACGTCAAGGCTGCGGTCGTCCACGGCGCGCCGATTCCCGCCAGCCGCGCCGCTCTGGCCGTTGGATACGCCACGCTATACGTCGCCGGCCTGCTGGCGTGTGCCGTTCTCATCTTCTCCAGGCGCGACTTCACGTGACCGCAGTTCTCGACTGCCCGTCGCTCCGCATTCGGCGCGGCCGCCTGCCTCGTGGGAGCCATCGCAATTCATGCGCAGAGCCGCCCGTGGCCAGCCGGCGTGCCGGGCAGAGGCGGCGAGCTGTACATCCGCTCGGGCGAGGCGCTGAAGCGAATGGCGCTCTCCTACGACGCCATCCTGGCCGACATCTACTGGATTCGTGCGGTGCAGTACTTCGGCCGGACGAGGCTCGACGCGCGTCCCGGCAAGTCCTACGACCGGCTGTATCCGCTGCTCGACATCACCACCACGCTCGATCCGCAGTTCAACCTCGCGTACCGCTTCGGGGCCGTGTTCCTGGCGGAGGCTTATCCCGGCGGCGCTGGCCAGCCCGCCGCGGCGATTGCGCTGCTGAAGAAGGGGTTTGCCGCGAATCCCACGCGCTGGCAGTACCTGCAGGACATCGGGTTCGTGTACTACTGGTGGCTGCGCGATTATCAGTCTGCGGCGAGCTGGTTCCAGCGTGCGCGTGCCGTCCCTGGCGCGCCCGAATGGCTGGCGCCGCTTGCAGCGGTCACGCTCACGAAGGGCGGCAATCGCGCGGCAGCGCGCGCGCTGTGGAAGCAGATGCTCGAGACCGGTGAGCACGACTACCTGCGCCGGATCGCCGCGCACCGGCTGGTGCAGCTGCGGGTCCTCGACGACCTGGACACGCTGAATGCCCGGCTGGCACGCGCGCGTGAGGAGACCGGCCGTCCCGCTACGTCGTGGGCTGCATTGGCGCCGCGCGCGGGTGCGCCGAGCGGGCCGCCGCTCGATCCTGCAGGTGTGCCCTACGTGCTCGATCCCGCCACGGGACAGGCGTCTGTGTCGAACCTGTCGCCGTACTATCCACTCCCGCTCGAGACGCAACCCGGGCCGGGGCCGCGGCCGTGACGCCCGATGTGCTGACGAGTGCCTTCGTGGCGCTGGCCGGAGCAGCCGTTGGCAGCTTCCTGAACGTGTGCATCCTGCGGCTTCCCGCGAAGCGGTCGATCGTCAGCCCCGGATCCCACTGCCCACATTGCGACCGGGCCCTGCGCTGGTACGAGAACCTGCCGGTCGTCAGCTGGATCCTGCTGAGAGCCCGCTGCCGAGGATGTGGGCATCGCATATCGGTGATGTATCCACTCGTGGAGGTGGCGACGGCGATCGCGTTCGTCGCTGCGTGGCGGGCCTTCGGGCCCACGCCGCTCTTCGCCACTCGCCTGATCTTTCTGAGCGCGTTGATCGTCCTCGCCGTCACCGATCTCCGCAACCGGCTGCTGCCCAACGCCATCACCTTGCCCGGCATCATTGTTGGTCTCGTCTGCAGCTTCGTCGCGCCCCCGGGCCCTTTCAGCGCGCTCCTCGGCGTCGTGATTGGCGGGGTCGTCCCGTTCGTCGTCGGCGAAATCTATTACCGGGTGCGCGGCATCGATGGGCTCGGGATGGGAGACGTCAAAATGCTCGCGATGATCGGCGCCTTCCTCGGCGCACCGCTCGCGCTGCTGACGCTTTTCGCAGCCTCCTTCCTCGGTGTGGTCGTCGGGGTCCCCATCATCATCCTGACCCGTAACCGCGAGTACCCCGTGCCGCTCGGCACGCTGCTGTCCGTCAGCGCGTTTGCGGCAGCGTTCACCGGACAGCGCATCGTGGAGTGGTACACGGGCCTGTACTGGTAAACCCGTCGGGCACCTGATGCGGCGCTCCGCAGTTTCCGCTATTCCGTCTCGACACTCCCATGCACTTCCTGCCGCGTCTGCATGCACCGTTCGCCAGTTCTCCTGCATCCGGGCGGGAAACGTTGATCACACTCCGCGCGTCAGCCGGACCGCCACTTGCAGCGCCCCTCGCACGGAGCAACGTCGCATCTGACCATCAACGGCCTCACGCACCGCGGGGATGCTCAGTCCGGCTTCTCGCTGATTGAGGCGATGGTGGCCACCACGATTCTGGCCGTCGCTCTCGTGTCGCTTGCGGATCTCCTCACATACGCCACGCGGGCGACCGTGGGATCCCGGGACACGACCCGCGCGGTCATGCTGGCGGAGCAGAAGATGGAGCAACTGAAAGCCTTGGCGTGGTCGACAGCGGAGGATGGGAGCCGCATGAGCGATGGCGCGTCGAATGTAGCGGCCGCGACCGCGTCGGGGAAGTGCGCGGCGATTGCGACGGGGGCGGCCGTTGGCCTGACGCCTTCGCCCGCGGGCGCGCTTGCGAGTAACACGGACGGGTACGTGGACTATCTGGACGCGCACGGCTGCGTGCTCGGGGGAGGCCCGGTTCCGCCTGCGGGCGCGACGCACATCCGGCGCTGGTCCATTGCTGCCGCGGATGCGGGTCCGGACACGCTGGTGCTGCAGGTACTGGTCACCCGTCGCGGCATCCGAACGAACACTCAGGGAAACGCTGGATCCGGGCGCATGCCGGATGAAGCCAGGGTGGTGAGTCTCAAGACCCGAAGAGTGCCGTGAGTCAACGGGTTCGAGTGCGTGCAGCGGAAGCCACGGGCTTCTCGCTCCTGGAACTGCTGATCGCAACCATGGTGCTGCTGGTGGTGACCGGCGGGGTGATGAAGCTGGTCAGCCCCGCGGGGGATGCGTTCGCGGCGCAGCCGGAAACGGCGGACCTGCAGCAGCGGTTGCGTGTTGGTGTCGACGCGTTGCGGCGTGAGTTGCTGATGGCCGGTGCGGGCCCTTACACGGGATCGCCCGTCGGCCCACTCGTGTATGAGTTCGCGCCCATCCTCCCGCACTCGGTGGGGACGCTGGTGCCGGGCTCACCCGATCATCCGGACGCGGCCGTGATCACGCTGATGTACGTGCCGTCCACGCCGGCCCAGACAACGACGACCACGGACCTGACGAGCGAGGGTGTGGAGCTCAAGGTGCGCGGACAGCCCGGGTGTCCGGTGGGCGACGCGCTCTGCGGGTTCCGGCAAGGCATGCACGTGGTGATCTTCGACGTGTTCGGCAGCTACGACGTCTTCACGATCACGAGCGTGCTCGGCGATGCCATGCGGCTGAGGCATCGTGATGACCGCCTCGCAAACGCTCACCCTGCGGGCTCGTTCATCACCGAGGTGGTGTCGCGCACGTTCTACCTGGATGCCGCGGAGCGCCGCTTGTACTCGGTACGATGGGTTCCGGTCGAACCTTCCGGTTCTCGACAACGTCGTGGGGCTCGCCTTCGAGTACTTCGGGGAGCCTTCGCCTCCTGTGTTGCGCCCCGCAGTCGTGGGAGTGGCGGCGCCGATGACCAGTTACGGGCCGAGGCCGCCCCTGCCCACGGTCGACAGCGCGGACGACGACTGGGGCACGGGTGAAAATTGTACGTTTCGGTTGTCCGGCGGCGTGCAGGTGGGGCGGCTCGCGGACTGGGGCGGGGGAGCAGTGGCAGGGGCGCTGGTACCGATTCCGTATACGCAGCTGAACGACGGACCCTGGTGTCCGGGGGTGACGAATGCGGCGGGTGCTCTGTTGTCGTCGCGGTTCGATGCGGACATGCTGCGGGTCCGGCGCGTCCGCGTGACGCTGCGCGTGCAGGCCGGCGCAGAGGGCTTGCGCGGCGCCAACCCCGCAGGGCAGGTCCTGTTCACACATCCCGGACCCGCGCGGCAGGGCGGGCGGATCGTGCCCGACCAGGAGATCCGCTTCGAGGTCACGCCGCGCAATATGAACGTCGGGCGATGACATGCGCGCATCACTCTCCCACGCGTGAGGGTGGCATCGCGCTGATTGTCGCGCTGCTGGCGACACTCGTGCTGTCGGCGCTGGGACTGTCGCTGATGGTCATGGCCAGCACCGAAACGCTGATTGCGGGCAACTATCGCGATGGTGTCGAGGCGTTCCATGCGGCCGACGCGGGGCTCGAGCGAGTGATCCCCGAGCTCGCCGCATCGCCTGACTGGTCAGCGGTGCTCGGGTCGGCCGGCGGTGTCCGCTCCGCGACACCTTCGAGCTTCAGCGACGCGACCCTGGCCGTGCTGCTCGCGGATGGCCGCACCATGGATCTCGTGACCAGGACGAACCTGCTGAATTGCCCGCACGTGTTTCCACCGGCCGCAACGCCCTGCACCGCGGCGCAGATGGACCACGCTGCAGGGGAGCGTCCGTGGGGCAGCAACAACCCGCGGTGGCGGCTGTATGCGAACGGCCGGCTCTCTGCGCTGGCGGCGGCAATCGATTCCCCGTTCTATGTCGCTGTCTGGGTTGCAGATGACCCCGCCGAGAATGACGCCGACCCTGCCCGGGACGGGGTTGACACGTCCAACCCCGGCGCCGGAATCGTGCAGGTCCGCTCCGAGGCGTTCGGCCCCGGCGGCTCACGCCGCGGGGTGGAAGCCACCCTGGCCCGCGCCGGCACCGGCCTCCGCATCATCTCCTGGCGGCTGGTGCGGTGACGGGCCGCCAGTATCAACCGTGCGGATCCTGTCCGCCGGGACTGCAGTCCCGGCTCCACAACGCGATGGGACGTGGAGCCGGAACTGCAGTTCCGGGGGACAGCCGACCACAAGCCCGATCGTCTGTTGCGGATGTCGTGAGATGTGGGGCCGGAACTTCAGTTCCGGCGGACCCGCATCGCAACCGGCGCGTGTCCCGCGACTGGCGGATCCCAGCGTCCCTCGTGTGCTGCGCAACAGTAGTCCTCTGCGTCTCCGCCACCGCGCAGTCCCTCGCCGACGTCGCGCGCGCCGAGGCGGAGCGGCGAAAGACGATCGCGCAGCCGTCACGCGTCTACACGAACAAGGACCTGAAGCCCGTCGCCTCCCCACGCTCGCCTCAACCTGCCGAGGCCGGGGAGGCCTCGCCTGAAGTGGTCCCCTCCGCGGGGAAGGAGAAGCGCAACGAGCCTTCCGCGGATGCGCCCAGCCGCCGGCCGAACGGTGCAACACGCGAAGAGGCGCAGAACGGCGAAGAGGACAGGGAGACCGGGGAGAACGAGGAGAAGCGCCGAAGCGACGATGAGCAGCGATGGCGCGCGCGGATGGCCGAGGCTCGCGATCAGGTCGAGCGGAGCCGCATGTTCGCGGAGGCGCTCCAGAGCCGCATCAACGCGCTGAACGCCGACTTCTCCGCGCGCGACGATCCCGCCCAGCGCTCTGTGATCGGCACGCAGTTGAACAAGGCCTTGGCCGAGCTCGAACGGGTCCGAGGAGACATCGAGGCGCAGGACAAGGCGATCATAGATCTGGAGGAAGAAGCCCGCCGAGCCGGCGTGCCTCCCGGTTGGTTGCGCTGACGTCCAATTTCGCCGCCCGCCGCCCGCCGCCCGCCGCCCGCCGCCCGCCGCCCGCCACCCGCCTATCTTCTCAGCCCCGCTCTGCCGAGCGCCTCCCCCAGCTCGCCCTCCGTCACATCGTCCACCACCGTGGCCTGTCCGAGCGCGACGGGCAGCACGAAGTGGAGCCGTCCGTCGACGACCTTCTTGTCGTGGCCGATGGCTTCGAGCGCGTCCTCGACGCGCAGGTCGGTGATCGAGGGCAACGGCCCCAGGGCGCCCACGAGTTGGACCAGCGCGTCGCGCGCGTCCGCGTCGAGCGCGCCGCGAGCCACGGCCAGGTCCGCTGCGATGATCATCCCGAGCGCGACGGCCTCGCCGTGCCGGAAGCGCCGGTACTTCGTGATGGCCTCGAGCGCGTGGCCGGCGGTGTGTCCGAAATTCAGCAGGCGCCGGCGTCCGCGTTCCCGCTCGTCCTCCTGCACGACTGTGGCCTTGATGCGGCAGCTCGTCGCGATGATGGGTGACAGGACGTCGGGGCTGCGACCGAAGATCGCATGCGTGCTCGTGCGGACCCGCTCGAACAGCTCCGCGTCGAAGGCCATCCCGTACTTCACGACCTCGTAGAGTCCCGCGCGGAACTCGCGCCTCGGCAGCGTCGTGAGCACGAGCGGATCGATCGCCACGAGCTGTGGCTGGTGGAACGCGCCCACGAGGTTCTTGCCGAGCGGGTGGTTCACACCCACCTTGCCGCCGACCGCGCTGTCCACCTGGGCGAGCAATGTCGTTGGCACGTGCGCGACCGCGATCCCGCGCAGGTAGGTGGCCGCCGCGAACCCCGCGGTATCGCCGATCACGCCGCCGCCGATGGCCACGATCCCGGCGCCGCGATCGGCGCGAGCCGTCACGAGCGCGTCGTACACGCGGCTGGCGGTCTGCAGCGTCTTGGCGCGCTCACCGTCGGGGATGAGGATGCACTCGGGACCCGGCAGGGCCCGCGAGATGGCGGTGCCGTGCAGGCGCCACACCGTGGGGCTGCTGACGATGAAGATGCGCCTCCCGAAGTGTTCGTCCTCGAGCAGCTGCCGAAGGCCCCCGAGCAGCCCCGGTTCGATGATGATGGGATAGCCGGCCGAAGCGGTGCGGACGTCGATACGAGTGCGATCCACGCGGTGTCCTGTGCGGGGCCCGTGGCCGGAGGGCCCCGGAGGTCGATGGTAGGATAGCATCTGGTGGAGTTGCAGGCGGATTTCATCGTGGTCGGGGGCGGCATTGCCGGTCTGCGTGCCCTCGCCAGCCTGGTGGGCCGCGGCGACATCCTCCTGCTGACGAAGGCCGGTCCCGCCGAGAGCAACACGGGGTACGCGCAGGGCGGCATCGCCGCTGCCATTGGTCCTGACGATTCACCCGAACTGCATCTGGCCGATACGCTTGCCGCCGGCGCGGGGCTGTGCGACGAGGCCGCGGTCGATCTGCTGGTCCACGAAGGACCGCGGTACGTGCGCGAGCTCGTCGAGTGGGGCGTGCCGTTCGACCGGGATCCGGATGGCTCGCCTGCGCTCGCGCGCGAAGGCGCCCACAGCGTCAGGCGCGTGCTGCACGCGCGCGACGTCACCGGTCGTGAGATCGCCCGGACGCTGTGGCACCGGGGTGGCACCGCTTCCGGCGTGCGCGTGCTCCACGACGCGCTGGCGACGACGATCGACCTGGTAGGCGGCGAGTGCCGTGGCGTGCGGTTCGTGTGCGGCGACGGACGTACGGGCGTCGCGCACGCGCGCGCCGTGCTGCTGGCGACGGGTGGCGCCGGACGCGTGTTCCGCGAGACGACGAACCCCGCGGTGGCGACCGGCGATGGCCTCGCGATGGCGTACCGCTGTGGTGCTCGGGTGAGCGACCTCGAGTTCGTGCAGTTCCATCCGACCGTGCTGAGCGCACCGGGTGCGGCGCGGTTCCTCCTGAGCGAAGCGCTCCGCGGTGAGGGCGCGCGGCTCGTGAACGCCGATGGTGAGGCGTTCATGACCCGCTACGATCAGGCCGGCGATCTGGCGTCGCGCGATGTCGTGGCCACCGCGATGGTCCGCGAGCAGATGCGCACCGGGCGTGCGGTGTACCTGTCGCTGGCGCACCTCGATGCCGGGCGCGTGCGCACGCGTTTTCCGACGATCGCGCAGGTGTGTGCGGCTGCCGGGCTCGATCTCGCGAAGGATGCGCTGCCGGTCAGCCCCGCGGCGCACTACATGTGCGGCGGCGTGGATACGGACCTCGAGGGTCGCACCTCGATCCCGGGGCTGTTCGCGGCCGGCGAGGTCGCCTGCACCGGCGTGCACGGGGCCAACCGCCTCGCGAGCAACTCGCTGCTCGAGGGGCTCGTGTTCGGGGCGCGTGCCGCGGATGCGATGGCCGCACCGGCAGCGCCCGTGCGGCTGCGGCCGCTGACGCTCGCGCCGATCGAGAGCGCAGGACACGGCCGCAGAAGCATCTGCCGCTCACGCCGACGACATGGGTCGCGGAGTCGTTGATGACGTCGACGTGGATGTCCCTGCCGCCATGTGGGAAGGCGCGGGGCTCGTCCGCGATGCCGACGGGGCTTCGACGCACCCTGGCCCTGGTGGGTGCCGCGAGCCGGCGGCTCGAGCCCGCGTTATGCGACACATCGACGCGGACGGAATGGGAAGACGCCTCCGTGGCGCTCGTGGCATGGCTCGTCACGCGCGCGGCGCTCCGCCGCGAGGAGAGCCGCGGCGGGCACCGGCGTGCGGACTTTCCCGCGCGCGACGATTTACAGTGGCAGCTGCACGTCGCCGACCGGCGCGCACCGTTGAAGGACGCCATTGAAGGACAGGGATGAGCAAGAAGCCTGAGTCGACCGACGCCGCCTCCACCGCGATAACCCCCCGTTCCGAGGATTTCGGCCGCTGGTACACCGACGTCGTGCGGCGCGCGGAGCTGGCGGATTACTCGCCCGTCAAGGGCTGCATGGTGATTCGTCCGCACGGCTACGCCATGTGGGAGCTGATCCAGCGCGACCTGGATGCGCGGTTCAAGGCGACCGGACACGTGAACGCCTACTTCCCGCTCTTCGTGCCCGAGAGCCTGTTGATGCGGGAGGCGGAGCACGTCGAGGGGTTCGCGCCGCAGGTGGCGTGGGTCACGCAGGGCGGAACCGAGAAGCTGGAGGAGCGCCTCGCCATCAGGCCGACCTCGGAAGTCATCATCGGCACCATGTACGCGAAGTGGATCCAGTCGTGGCGCGATCTGCCGGTGCTCATCAATCAATGGGCCAACATCGTCCGATGGGAGAAGGTGACGCGCCCGTTCCTCCGCACGACTGAGTTCCTCTGGCAGGAGGGGCACACGGCGCACGAGACCGAGGAGGAGGCCGAGGCGGAGACCCGGAAGATACTCGCCCTGTACAAGGACTTCTGCGAGACGGTGCTCGCCATGCCCGTGCTCGACGGGCTCAAGAGCGCGAGCGAGAAGTTCGCGGGCGCGGCACGCACGTACTCAATCGAGGCGCTGATGGGCGACGGCCGCGCGATGCAGGCCGGCACGTCCCACAATCTCGGGCAGAACTTCGCGAAGGCGTTCGGCATCCAGTTCCAGGGGCGCGACAAGGAGCTGCTGCACGCCTGGACGACGTCGTGGGGCGTGTCCACGCGCCTGATCGGCGGCGTGATCATGACGCACGGGGACGACAGCGGCCTCGTGCTGCCGCCGCGCGTAGCGCCCGTACAGGTGGTGATCGTGCCCATCCCGCGGGGCAACTGGCAGGAGACCGTGCTGCCGAAAGCGCAGGACCTGCACGCGCGGCTCACCGCCGTCGGTGTCCGCGCGCACATCGACGCGCGCGAGGAGTACACGCCGGGATGGAAGTTCGCCGAGTGGGAGCTCCGCGGCGTGCCGCTGCGGCTGGAGATCGGCCCGAAGGACATCGAGAAGCAGCAGGTCGTGCTCGCGAGGCGCGACACGCGCGAGAAGCTGCCCACCCCGCTCGACGGCCTCGAGGGGCGCGTTCGCGAGCTGCTCGACAGCATCCAGCAGGCGCTCCTCGACCGCGCGCTGCGCTACCGCGAGGAGCACACGGTCTCCACCGACTCGTACGACGAGTTCAAGGCGTTGATGGAAGGCCGGCCCGGTTTCGTGCTCGCGCCCTGGTGCGGATCCGAGGAGTGCGAAGCCGCGATCAAAGCGGAGACGCAAGCGACCATTCGTAATCTGCCGTTCGACGCAGAGGCAGGCGGCACGTGCATCAAGTGCGGCGGCACGGCGATCACCCGCGCCAGGTTCGCGAAGGCTTATTAGACGGGTTCCTCAGTCATCAGTTCAGCTATCAGTTGTCAGTTCTCAGAATTTAGAACGGACTGCAGGCCTGACTGAAAACTCAAGACTGAAGACTGACCACTCACCGCGGCAGCAGCCCCGCCACAGCTTCGCCGTACCGCGCGCGCAGCCGTTTCACGGCGCCGTGGCGCTTGGTGAGCTGCTCGCGCGCGACGATCTCGCGCGCCGCATCGGCAAGGGCCGCGCGCCAGCCGGACTCGTCCGGCTGCCGCGCGCGCACGAACGCGCCGGCCAACGCTTCGAGCACGGCAGCGTCGCCGATGACGGCGGCGGCACGAACGAAATCGTCCGGTAACGCGCTCTCGGCTGTCTCGATCGCCTCCCGCAGATCGTAGGCGGCCACCCGGCTGCCCCGGGCCGCAAGCGCCTGGTGCACGGCCCCGCGCACGGTCAGCCAGTCGCGCCGGCGAGCCGGCCGCGTTTCCCGCCTGTTCGCGTTCCCGTATCGCCCCGACCAGCCGATGGAGCGTCGTCAGCGGCGTGGCCGCGCCCGCCTCGGCCACGAGGCTGAGGTACATAATCAGGATCCGCCGGCAGCCGGTCCTGCGCGGCCTCGGCGAGGGTGGCGACCGGATCGGCCGCGGGCACGATCTGCTGGTGCTCGACGAGCGCGCGAACAGCGGGGTCCGGGTCCTTGCGCAGCCGCTGCACGAGCGGGCGCAGGGTGCGCGATGGCAGATCCGCGAGCGCCCCGACCGCTGCGCGGCGGACCGGCAGCGGCTGGGTGTTGTCGAGCGCGAGGCCGGTGAGCACATCGAGCACGTCCGAACCGCGTGACCCGTCCAGCAGCGTTCGTGCGACCCCGATGGCCGCGACCCGCACGTCGGGATCCGCGTCGTGGAGCGTCTCGAGGATGGGTGGCACGGCGCCGGCATCCCTGCAGCCCTCGAGCGCCCGGAGGGCCGCGATGCGGGTGCGCACCGGGGTGGACACCTCGAGCAGCGGCAGGATGTGACGCAGCGCCCGTGCACCGATGACCCGCAGCCGCACGATGGCCGTTTCACGGCGGACGTCACCCTCGGGGCCATCCGATGCAAGATCGGAGACGAGCTGTCGCGTGTCGCTGGCCGCCGACCGCCGGATAACCACGGCGTAAGCTTAGCCGATCGATGCCTGAGGACTGGAGGGCGTGTGTGGCTGGGAGGAACATGGCGTGCTGGCGGGTTGCGCTGGCGTGGGTCGCGGTGATGACGCTGCATGCGCCGCCCTCGTCTGGACAGCGATTGCGCCCGACGGCCACGGTCACGTTTGCGGGAGGCGTGCAGGTGCAGGCGGAAATCGTGGACACGCCCGAGACCATCGAACGCGGGCTGATGTTCCGCAAGTCCCTGGGCCCGAACGAAGGCATGCTCTTCATGTTCGAGCACTCGGGCTTTTACCCGTTCTGGATGAAGAACACGCTCATCCCGCTCGACATCATCTGGATCGACGAGCGGTGGCGCATCGTATCGGTTGCCGAGTCCGTTCCCCCGTGCCGCGCCGATCCGTGCCCCACGTATCCTCCCGCCGGAAATGCCCGGTATGTGGTGGAAGTGGCAGCCGGTTTCGCCCGTACCCATCGTGTGGCCCGCGGTGATCAGCTGAAGGTCACCGGGCTGCCGGAGAGCAGCGCGTGAAGCCCTGAGCATGGCGCCTTTCGATTCAGCCGAGACACGCCACTACGCGCGTGTGATATAAGGTGCCGGCGCCCCACAACACCCATATACCGGCTCTCCGCGGCGCCGAACCAGGCCCACGGGACAGGATTCGCATGCAAGCGTCCGCGCGAGACTCACACAATCGTGTCCAGCGGGAGTATTTCGACACCGTTGAGCGGCCGCGGCTTGCGCTCGGCGACACTCCGTACATCCGGCGTCATGTCGAGGAGGTTGTCCGCGTCGGGCAGTTCGCACCCGGCGCGTCCCTGCTCGAGATCGGCGCCGGGCTCGGCAAGTGCACATTGCCGCTGCTGGCGCGGGGCTTCGACGTGACCGCGAATGACCTCTCGCCCGTGCTGCTCGGACGGCTCCGCACCGCGGCCCCTCGCACCATCCCCACGATTGCCTGCGACATCGTCGACATCGCCGCCCACGTGAACGGGCGGTTCGATGGCGTGGTCGGATTTTTCGTGCTGCACCACCTGCTGGATTTCGAGGCGACGTTCCGTGCGCTCGTTTCGGTGCTCCGTCCTGGTGGCCGGGTTGCGTTCTGCGAGCCGATGGCGTGGAACCCGCTCTACTACCTGCAGATCGCGTTGACGCCCGGCATGAGCTTCTCGGGCGAGCCTTCGATCACCTCGATGCGGCGCGGTGTGATGCTGCCGTTGATGAAGGCGGCGGGGCTCGTGGACGTGGCGTCGCATCCGCATGGCTACTTCCCGCCGGTCCTGAAGAACACGCCGGCCGGCGATCGGGCGGAGCGCTGGCTCGAGCGGCGGACGTGGCTGCCGTTCCCGCATGCCTTCCAGGTGTTCACCGGACGAGCGCCGGCATGACGGTGCCGTCGAGTGGCGGTGCGCCTCGTGCCGCGGGCGACGGGTGCGAGTGAGCGCGGACGCGATCGAATGCCTTGCCTGTGACACACGCCTCGCTCGCCTGCACGGCGTCTGGTACGGCGATACCGAACCGCTGCCGGAGCGGTTCGATGCGGCAGCGGCGGATCGTCTCGCCGCGCTGGACGAAGATGATCATTTCTGGGTGCGACAGCGACGGCTGCTGTTCCGCCGCCTCCTCGATCGTGTCGTGCGCCAGCGAGACGCCGTGGTGGAGCTCGGATGCGGGTCCGGCGGCATGCTGCCCGTCTGGGAAGGCGGGTTCGCCTCGGTGGCTGCGGTGGACGCGTACCGTCCGCTGCTCGCGCGGGCGCGCGCGCGCAGCGGCGCGGCGACGCTGATCCAGTCGGATGTCTGTGCGACTCCTCTGGCGGACGGTCAGTTCGACATGGCTGCCGCGTTCGACGTGATCGAACACGTCGACCCCGACGCGCTGCTCTCGGAGGCTCGACGGCTCGTCCGGCCTGGCGGGCAGCTGCTGGTATCTGCGCCTGCGTTCCGCGCGCTCTGGAGCGCGATGGATGAGCGGGCCGGGCACCGCTGCCGCTACGACTCGGCCCTGCTCGGCCTGGAGCTGCGGCGCAACGGGTGGCGGTACGACGGCCACACGTACTTCCAGTGCCTGCTGTTCCCGCTCGTGTACCTGAGCCGCCGGTTGGCTGGCGGCACCCATCCCGTCGAGCGCCGGCCCGGGCGGCTCATCGATCGCACGCTCGGGTTGATCAACCGGGTCGAGGTCGCCGCGTCCAGCCGCTTTACCTGCCGTTTGGCTCATCGATCGTCGCGTGGGCCACTCGCACGTGACGCCGGGCACCGCGGTAGCGGCGGCGACGATCGAGCTGGTCGTGCTCGATCACGACATCGAACGTGTCGGCGCGCTGATCGACTGCGGCGTCGGCACGTTCCTCGTCGATTGGGAATCGCTCGGCAAAGACGCGCGGCAGCTTGGCTTCGACACGGAGATCCGGCCCGGAACCGCGGCCGATCTCGCGGCTGTCGCGGCGCTGCCCGGCGTCGAGGCGTGGTGCCGTGTGAACAGTCTCCGGCCCGCACACGCCCGGCGAAGTGGAGGCCGCGATTGCCGCTGGTGCTCGCGGACTGTTCCTCCCGATGGTCAAGAGCCCGGCGGATGTCGACCGGTTCCTCAGCCTGGTTCGCGGCCGCGCCGCGACCGGCATCCTCGTCGAGACGGTCGAGGGCCTCGCGTGCGTCGAGCACCTGGCGTCGTACCCGCTCGACCGGGTCTACTTCGGGTTGAACGACTTCGCCATCAGCCGCGGCAGCCGCTCGATCTTTTCCGCTCTCATCGACGGCTCCGTCGCGCGCGCGCGGGACGCGTTTGCCGGCACCTGCTTCGGTGTGGGCGGCTTGACCGCTGCCGATGCCGGACAGCCCGTGCCCTGCCGCCGACTGCTCGAGGAGATGGCCCGGCTGCGTTGCGACTTCAGCTTCCTGCGCCGGTCGTTCCGCCGCGATCTCGCCACACGGTCCGTGCACTCCACCGTCGCCGGGATCCGGTCGGCCTGGCGGGACTGCGTCACGCGGGATGCCGCGGCAGTCGCGCGCGATCATGCCAGCCTCTGCACGATCGTCCGTGACCTCGCCTGAACTGCGCCGGACCAATCGGCGGCGTCAGTGATGGAGCGAAGCCGGCAGCTGCTCGGGCGCGGGGCCCGGGTGCTCGTGACGGGAGCCACGGGCTTCATCGGCGCAAACGTCGTTCGAGCGCTGCTGCATCTCGGGTCGGACGTGCACATCACGGTGCAGTCCTCGTCCGACCCCTGGCGGCTCGAAGACGTTCTGCCGCACGTCGAGACGCACGTGGCGAGCCTCACCGATGCCGATGCGCTTCAGCGGGCGTTCGTCCGCGCGCGTCCGGCGGTAGTGCTGCACCTCGCGACGCCGCGCGGCAGAGACGAAGCGGCCCGCGCGCGTATTCTCGAGGCCACCGTCATGGGCGCGATTCACCTGCTGCGGCTGGCCCGCGAGCACGACGTGCAGCGGCTCGTCGTCGCGGGCAGCTCGCTCGAGTATCGTCCGAGTGACGCGCCGCTCACCGAGGACGCATGCCGTCGAGCCCACGACCGTCCACGGCGCGGCGAAGGCAGCGGCGACGGTGCTCTATCGGCAGGCGGCACGTCGAAACGGGTGTGCCCGTCTCCGTGCTCCGCTTGTTCCACGTGTACGGTCCGTGGGAATCGCGGCACCGGCTGCTGCCGTCCGCGATCCGCGCCGCGCTCGACGGCACGCCGCTTCCCTCGACCGGCGGAGCCATCGCGCGCGACTGGGTGTTCGTCGCTGACGTGGTCGACGCGATGCTCCGCGCCGTGGGCCTGCATCGCAACGGCGAGGTCATCAACGTGGGTTCCGGCCAGGAGAGCTCGAACGAAGCCGTTGTCACGTGCGTGGCCGACACGATTGGACGGCCGATCCGGTACCGTTGCCGGCGCCTTTCCCCGAGGGCCCGCGGACGTGGCACACCGGTGCGCGGATCGCAGCAAGGCCGCGCGGCTCCTCGGCTGGTCGCCACAGGCCACGCTCGGCGACGGTGTGCGGCAGACGGTCGACTGGTTCGAAGCGAATCCCGCCGCCTGGTCGGCTGACGCGGACGAGCACCCGTCTGCGGTGTGACGACGGGATGGCGAGCTTTCCCGGCGCGCTCGCGAGCCCGGATGTCACCATCGTGGTGCCCGTCTACGGCAACGCCGCGACGCTGGCCGGCCCTCGCCGCGCGGGTCCGTGACGCGATGGACGGCGCCGGGCTGACGTTCCGTCTGCTGCTCGTCGTCGACGCCAGCCCCGATGAGTCGTGGAGCATCGTACGGCAGCTCGCCTCGGCAGACCCGCGTATCGCCGGCCTGCTCCTGGCGGACAACGTCGGACAGCACGCCGCAGTGCTTGCCGGCCTCGCGTCGGCGGATGCCCGGTGGTTCGTCGTGATGGATGCCGATCTGCAGGATGCCCCGGAGGCCATTCCGGACCTGGTCGCGCGCGCACGCGAGCACGGTGTCACCGTCTTCGCAGCACGCCGTGGACGCTATGAGCGGTGGGACCGCCTCGTCACATCCCGACTCTTCAAAACCGTTCTTCGCTGGGTGTCCGGCGTTCCCGCCGACGTGGGAACGTTCTTCGTGGTCAGCCGGGAGGTCGCCGATGCCATGCGAACGCTCGCGGTGCGTTCGCCTCAGGTCGTCGTCCTCGCGCACCACTGCTCCCGCGAGTGCGACACGATTGCCGTGACCCGCGCCACCCGCGCCGCAGGCAGGTCGAACTACTCATCCCTGGCCCGCGTGCGTGCCGCGGCCAGGAGCATCAACTGTGTCGTGGATTGCCGCCGGGCGTCGCGAGGAGCCCCACGGCGTCAGTGGAGCGCACCCTCACGCATCGCCGAACGGGTCAACGTATGACGTTCGGGGAACGATGGCAGACGAAGCGCGCGGCGGTGTACGCCGCGCTCATCACGGGCGTGCTCTGTCTGGCGGGACCCGCGGTCGTGTTCGGCCCGATGCACGACTGGGCGCGCTATCCGCTGGCCTACACGCACCGAGCTGACGCGCTCGCCAATCTCTGGGTCATCAAGACGGTGGTGGAGACCGGCTCGCCGTATGAGAGTCGCGCCCTGGGGGCGCCGTTCGGCGCGACCTTCTTCGACTTCCCGCGATCTGAGATCCTGTTCCTCCTGTTCTACCGGGCGGCCGGACTGGTGACCGCCAACATCGCGCTCATCCACAACGTCTTCTATATCGCCGGCTTCCCGCTGGTCGCCTGGTCCGCGCTGGCCGTGCTTCGCCGCGAACTGCACGTAGCGTGGCCGCTGGCGGTAGCAGGCGCGATCGTCTTCTGCTGGCTGCCGTATCACTTTCTCCGCATCGAGCACCTGCACCTCTCGAACTATGTGGCAGTGCCGATTGCCGTATGGCTCGTGCTCCGCGTCGGCGGCGAGCGGCCGCCGTTCTTCGAGCGCGGAGGGATCGATGCGGCGACTCCAGCCGTGTGGCTCGCGGTGGCCCTGGTCGCGCTCACCAGCAGCTACTACGCCTTCTTTGCCGTGGTCCTGATTGCGGGTGTGGGCGCGATCCAGGCGCTCGCTGCGCGCTCATGGCGGCCGGCGGGGAGCGCGCTGCTGGTGGCTGCGTGCATCGGCACCGCGCTCGCTATCGCGCTCACACCGGTGATTCGCTACCGGGCCGCGGAGGGGGTAAACCGGTTGGCCGCAGCTCGGTCGCTCAGGGAGAGCGATGTGTATTCGCTCCGTCCGATTCACCTGCTGCTGCCGTCGGCCAGCCACACGTCCGCAACGCTCGCATCTTTCGCGCGCACGTACAACGCGTCCGAGCCGCTCAATGAGAATCAGATGGCGGCGCTCGGATTCATTGGGGCGGCGGGGTTCGTGCTGCTGCTGCTTCACCTGTTCACCGGCAATCGCATCCTGCCCGCAACCCCCGCACTGGTGACGCTTGCACGCGGCACTCTCGTGGCCGTGCTCTTCGGCGTATCGGGCGGTGTCGGAGCCGTCGTGGCCCTGCTGGTTACGCCGCAGTTCCGGGCGCTCAATCGCATCAGCGTCTTCATCGCATTCTTCTCGATCGCCGCCGTCGTCGCCGCCATCGATCGTGGCGTGGGCCGTCTGGGAAAGTGGCGGGCTCCGGTGACGCACGGCGTCGCCGCTGCCCTCGTTCTCTTTGCGTTCGTCGATCAGCGATCCAATGGACGTCCCGGTGTCTCGGCTCTTGCGGCCACCTTCGACAGCGACCGTGCATTCGTGGAGCGCATCGAGCGCCTGCTCCCGCCCGACGCGATGGTCTACCAGCTGCCATACACGCAGTTCCCGGAGGTGCCGCCACTTCACCGCGAACCGCACTACTCGCCGATGCGAATGTTCGTGCACTCGCGAGACCTGCGCTGGAGCTACGGCGGGATGAAGGGGCGTCCGGGCGACTACTGGCACCAGGCACTGGCTCGCCTCTCCGTTCCAGATCAGCTGACAAGGATCAGGGCGAGTGGTTTCGCCGGGATCGTGCTCGATCGGGCGGCGCTGCCTGACGCCGGTCTCGCCCACGACCAGGCTCTCGCGGCGCTCGGGGCCGTGGATCGGACCGAGAGCGCGGACGGCACGCTCGTCTTCTACCGCTTACCCCACGCCGCCACGACCGTTCACGCATCAGGGCCGCCGTTCTGGGTGACCGGTCCCGGCTTCTATCGGGAGGAGGGTGAACTCCCCGCTCGGTGGAATTGGAGCAGCGGCAATGCGGAGATGTACATCCATCATCCGGGCGCGGCGAGCCTCCCGGTGGAGCTGACCTGCGTGGTGCGATCGCTCACACCCCGGCAGGTGCTCGTCCGGTCGTCCGACGGGTCCAGAAGAAACGTCATCGTCGCGGGCGCGGGCGCAACCGCCCCCGTGGGGCTGCGCTTCAGCCTGCATCCCGGCTGGAACACGGTCCGATTCGAAACCGATGGGCCCGCGGCGCCGGCGGCGGGGACGAGGGACTCTCGCCCGCTCGCCTTCATGGTGGCGGAGCTGCAGCTGCGCGAGGACGGTCGTGGTCCGGAGACGGGATCGCGGTAGGATCGTTCTACTCATGTTGCCATCCTGCAAACGTCTCGGTGCTCTCGTGGTGTCCCTGCTGCTCGGCGCGGCCGCCTCCCAGGCGGCTGCCGCGCAGACCGGACCGTCGGCGCCCGTTCCTCTGACCAACGAGGTCCGCGCGGGGCGGCTCCCGAACGGACTCACCTATTTCATCCGGCGCAACGCGCGCCCGCAGGGGCGCGCCGAGCTGCGGCTGATTGTCGACGCCGGGTCCATTCTCGAAGACGATGACCAGCTGGGTGCGGCGCATTTCATCGAGCACATGTCGTTCAACGGCACGCGCCGGTTCCCGAAGAACGAGCTCATCTCGTACCTGCAGTCGCTGGGCGTGCGGCTCGGCAGTGACCTCAACGCGAACACCAGCTACGACGAGACGATCTACATCCTGCCGATTCCGGTCGGCGATCGGCAGGTGCTCGAGACGGGGCTCGCGATCCTGCGCGAGTGGGCGGGCAACGCGCTGCTCGCCGACGCGGACATCGGCACCGAGCGCGGCGTGGTGATGGCCGAGTTGCGCAGCGGCCAGGCGGCTGACGAGCGGGTGCGCCGCCAGACGATCCCGCGCATGTTCAACGGCAGCCGCTACGCGTCGCGGTCGCCGATCGGCACCGAGCGCAGCCTGCAGAACATGACCGCCGACGCGCTTCGGCGCTTCTACAAGGATTGGTACCGTCCCGATCTCCAGGCCGTCATCGTCGTCGGCGAGGTCAATCCCGATGACATCGAGCGCAGCATCAAGACGCTGTTCGGGGATCTGCCGGCCGCAGCCAACCCGCGGCCGCGACCGGAGCGCTTCGAGATCCCTGCACGCACGGCGCCTGATGCGCTGCTCGTCACTGACGCCGAGTTGGCAGCCGGGCGAGTGGATCTGACGACGTACGTGCGACCGCAGCCATCAATGGCGACCGTGGGCGCTTACGATGCGCTGATCCGGGACCAGCTGGTCAACCGCATGTTCGGGATGCGCCTCTACGAGCTGACCGACCGTCCCGTGCGCCCGTTCCTCGCTGCGCAGGCGCAACGAACGCCGGGGATTGTGCGTGGCTACGAGGCGTTCGTTGCCACCGCCGCCATCGCTGGACAGGATCCGGTCGAGACGACGCGCCTGCTCGCGACCGAGATCGAGCGCGCGAGGCGATTCGGGTTCACAACCGAGGAGCTCGACGACGCCAAGCGCGACGTGCTGAACCGGTATACGGAGGCCGCGGCCGAGCGCGAAACGTCCGATTCCAACACGCTGGCCGACGAGCTCGGACGCCATTACTTCACCGACGAGCCTGTCCCCGGCATTATGTGGGAGTTCGAGCGAGTGAAGGAGATCGTGCCGTCTCTCACGCTGGAGACCGTGAACGCCCACGCGGTCATGGTGCTGTCGGAAGCGGGGAGTCAACCCTTCGTCATGGTCGCGGCGCCCGCGGCATTGGGGGCTACGGAGGCGGCTCTTCGCAACGCGGTCACCGAAGTGATGAAGGCCGACATCACGCCGTATCGAGGCGTGAAGATGGAGACACAGCTCCTGGAGCAGAACCCCGCGCCCGGGAAGCTGGCGTCCGAAACGAGCGATGCCGCGCTCGGCACCACCACGCTTGCCTACGCGAACGGCGTGCGTGTCGTGCTGAAGCCGACAACCTACAAGAGTGACGAGGTCGTGCTGTCAGCGGCCCGCTACGGCGGTCAGTATCTGTACGACGAGCCCGACCACCAGAACGCAGTGCACCTCGTGCAGACAGTGGAGGCCATGGGCTACGGGTCGCTCAGCCCGACCGCGCTTCAGCGGTTCCTGAGCACCAGGCGCGCCGACGCCGGCATTTCGTTCACCCCCTACACCGAGGAGGTCGACGGCCGATCCACGCGCGACGACATCGTGACGATGCTGCAGCTGGTGTATCTGAAGCTCACCGCTCCGCGCCTGGACGCGCCCAGGTTCGAGGCCAACCGCACCGCGATCGAGGGCTACCTTGCGAGCCTGTGGAACAGCCCGATGACCCAGTACGAGGACTTCACGATGGCGACCCTGTCGCAGGGCCATGCGCGCGCGCCGCGAGTGCCGAAGGCCACCGATCTCGCGAAGGTGGACCCGGCGCGAACCGTTGCGATGCACCGCGAGCGGTTCGGCAACGCGAGCGGGCTCACGTTCGTGCTGGTGGGCAGCTTCGCCGTGGAGGAGGTCAAGCCCCTGCTCGCGCAGTACCTGGGCGGGCTGCCCGGGGCGGCCCAGCCGTCGAAATTCCGCGACGTGGGGGTGCGCTACCCGACAGGCCAGATCGATCGGACACTGCGCGCGGGCTCGGACAACAGCGCCGTCAGCATCGTGTACAGCGGCGAACGCCCCTACTCAGCGAGGGCGTCGCTCGATCTCAGTGGGTTGACCGAGGTCCTGCGGCTGCGGGTGATCGATCGCATTCGCGAGGAGCTTGGCAGCGCCTACTCACCGGGGGTCCAGAGCCAGTTCTCCAAGATTCCCGTCGGCCAGTACGTGCTCCGGTTCGGGATCGGCTGTGCGCCCGACCAGGTGCCTGTGGTTGAGCGCACGATCGACGAGATCGTTGCGGCGCTCCAATCGAGTGGACCCACCGCCGGGGAGCTCGAGAAGGTCACCCGGACGTGGCTGAACGAGTGGGACGCACGCACGAAGACCAACGAGTACTGGTCGAATCGGCTCCGCACCCGTGCGCTGGATCCTGAGCTGGACGATGACGGTCCGGAGTACGTGGATCGGGTGAAGGCGCTGACCGTTTCAGACGTGCAGGCCGCCGCCAGGACCTATGCGGACTCGACCAACCGCGTGCGCTTCGTGCTCGCGTCTGACGCTGCTGTCGGGGCGGCGCGGTAGCGGCGTCAGGGCTCGCAGATTCCGCGCACGCGCACTTCCGCCAGCGCCCACTCGGCGGCGGCCTCGGCCGTGAGGAGGCGCAGGCGAATCTCCCGAACGCCATCGGCCGCAACGGGGATATCGGTCCACGGCTGCCGGGGATCGCGCAGCGCCGCCCGAGCGACCAGTCCACCCGTCGTTCCGCTCCAGACCCGTCGCCAACCCACTCCGTTCCCCGACACTTCGATCGCCAGGCGCCGCGCGAAGCGGCCTCCGTCCTGGAGCAGCCCGACGGACTGCACCGTGGCGGTGCAGGCCAGCGTCAGGCGCAGCTGGTGACCGCGGCGCTGACCTTCCGGTGTCTCCCACATCGTGAGGCGGTCCCCGTCCGTCAAATGCGAGAGAGATACCGGCCCCTTCCGTGACGCTGCGGCGGCGAGGGGAAGCGTGGCGCCGGCCGCGGGAGTGGCCCGTGGTGAGACTCGTGTGATGAAGTGAAACATTCGTCCCGCCGACCGGCCGAGCGGCTCACCGCGCCCGCGCGCTGATAGCCAGCGCACGGTCTTCGCGGCGCCGTCCTGCGCAAGGTCCGTCGAAACGCACAACGGGCCGTGCTCCGCGATCGCGGCGAGGGCATCGGGGTCGTGCGCGCGGAGGCCGAAGATCAGCGCCATCGTGTGGGGCGGCATGTATCCGCTGAGACCGTTCACCGATCGCGTGCGGTCGAGCATGGCGCGGTACTGCGCCGCCGCGTCTGCCGGCGGGTCACCCATCGGCAGCTCGAGGCGGGGGAGCCCGGCGCACCGGGACGGCCAGGCGATCGGCTGCGGTGCAGCCGCCACCGTCAACGGCGATGCCCACCCTTCCGCCATGATCACCGCTGCAGCCGCAATCGTCACCCACAGGGTGCGCCGCGTGGGCAGTCGCGTGGTGATCTGATGCCACGCCAGGCCGGCTGTGACGGCCAGTGCGAGAGCCATGACCATGCCGAACCGTGCCGGCGCGCGGAGCGACCCCTCGAACCCGGGTGCGAGCATCAGCCAGGAGTACGGCGCTTTGTAGAGGACGGGGACATCGAACAGAGTCGGCTCCGGACCAAGGGAGAGCACGAACATGACGCCTGCGGCCAGAACATAAAACGCGAAGATGCTCCGCGTGTGAGCCGCCGCGCGCACCGTAGCACTCAGCAGCCCCACACCGATCACCGCCGCGAGCGCGACCGACAGCGGCTTGCGAAAGTTCGACACCGCCAGAAGGTCCACGCCACCCACGTCCACCTGCCACGGCCCATGGATGACGAACACGACGGCGGCACCGACACCTCCGAGCGCGACAGACGCCAGGATGCGTCGCGCGGTGCGGAAAGGTGCGGCTTCGCCGACCGCACGGCGCCTGCAGGCATACCAGACGGTGAGGAGCCCGGTCATGAGGCCGGGGAACAGATATCGCTCGGCGTTCTCTTGCGTGAAGGACGGCCACAGCCGCACGTCCGGCGCCGCCGACCAGATGCTCGAGATGTCGGCGCTATAGCGCCGGATATCGCCGAGGTGCCGATACAACCCCAATGCATCGTGCACGCGCCAGTAGTGCAGGAGTAGCGGCGCGAGTGCTGCGACCCCCAGCAGCGCCGCGACGCCCAGCTCCGCGAACTGGCGGGCCGGCACCCGGCCTGTTGTGAACCACAGCGCCCACAGCGCGAGCAGCAGTCCCAGCATCGGCAAGTAGTACGCGGTAAACAGCCCCTGTGCCGCGACCGTGATGGTCAGCAGGGCCAGGGCACGGCGGCTCCGTGTGTCCAGCCACGTGTGTGCAGCCAGAAGCGCCAGTGGCATCCACCACGCGAGCAGCAACTCGAGGTGCGCCAGGTGAGCGGAGCGGAAGGGCGCAAAGCCGTAGGCGCACCCGGCCACGAAGCCTGCCGCGTCGCTGCGGGTCAGGCGGCGTACGA
Organism: Vicinamibacteria bacterium; assembly: GCA_963763095.1. Lineage (GTDB taxonomy): Bacteria > Acidobacteriota > Vicinamibacteria > Vicinamibacterales > JAENWD01 > CAVUCH01. The sequence goes on along the minus strand of CAVXNR010000005.1, from coordinate 92,234 downwards.
GCGCATGCGCAGCCAGAGCGGAGCACGCGTACGAGAGGATGAAGACGACGTTGTATCCAGCGATCGCGGATCCAGTCACCCAGAAGATCGGAGTGCTGAGGAGCGACGCGCCGAGGCGTGGGTCCGAGAGGGTCAGCGTATTGGCGAGCGGATAGAAGCCGATGCCGTCCCACCAGCGGCTGATGAACAGCGGGGTGGTCGCGTTCCACTGCAGCAGCGTCAGGCTGAGCACGGGGTCGCCGAGATCGTGCGGCAGGTGCGTCGTCAACACGCGTGCGACGGGCCAGGTCGCGGCGAGGGCGAGTGCAGAATAGCCGCAGCTCCAGCCGGCGAGCCAGCGGATGCGAGGGCGAGGACCGTCAGAGGAGCGGGCCGGCAGATTCGACGGTGGGCGGGCTGGCTTCACATCGTTCGCAGGCGGGTGCGTGGGTGACATTGCGGGCGGCGGCGGTGGGCCAGCTGTCCTCCCGACGCGGCTCACCCCAACTACGGGATGAGCGAGCCGAGTCGGAGCTGCCACGGGCTGATCTGCTTCGTGATCAACAGACCATTCGCCGTCCACGGATCCGACGCGAGGCGCTCGACGATCTCAGACGCGCTGGACGCGCGAAGGATGAGGAGCGCATCGCGCGTGCCTTCCAGCGGCCCCACGAACGCAGCGAATCGAGTGTCGAACAGGGCATCCATGAACGCCGCATGGGCAGCCCAGTCCGCCTGACGCTCGAGTGGTTTCGCCTCGTCCCACGCTGGCCCGCGCGACCGCAGGACGGCAAATACCCGTTCCATCAAGCCACTGTACAGCACCCGGGTTCGGGCCGAAGACCGTTCCGTCCTGGAATCCGGCGTACGCCGAAGGTGGTGGGTCGCGGCACCACGAGACGTGCGGAGCAATCGGCGCGACGGCGTTGAATGTCCCATCACGTCTGCCTCAGGCGAGCGCGTCGCCGGCGCGTCTATCTTCAGACGCCCACAGAGCCGCCGCCAGGGCACATCCGAACCCAAGCAGGGCCGCGACGGTGCGCGAGGTGGATAGGCCTGCCAGCGATCACGGATGGTGGCCCAATCTGGTGGCAACCTCTGAACCGTCCATCGATCGATCGCATGGTCTATTGGGACATTGACGCTCAACGTGATCGTCAGGGCCACAGGCAGCAACGCGACGCCGGCGAGGTTCAGATAGAAACCGCGACGGGGGCGCCGTCGATATAATCCCGCCAGCACAGGCAATGCCGACAGCACAGCGGCGGGCATGAGCACTGCCATGGGCCCTCCAAGGTTCGCGATCATCGTATGCCCGACCTCGAGGAACGTCGGCGGGCTGATCGACTCGATTGAGCGGCTGAGGCTGAACCGCCAATCGCTGCGGTTACACCAGCCCGTCCGCGAACGGTCGCGCGTTACCGGAAACTGCTGAGGCTGTCGAGCCGACACAGCTGACGTGCGAGCCGTCATTCCAGCGTGCACCTGGCATACCACACGCGAGTCGTCAGTTGTCACCATGAGCCGCGCTACCGCGCAGCAGCTTTCGGACGCCAACAAGCGATGTTCATGAATGAGGTGTCGAACACGACGACCTGAGCCTTCAATGGCTGCATAGGTGGCGAGCGGACGCAACAGAAACGGCGGTAGCCGGAGCCGTCATCACAGGTGGTATGACGTCACGATGATGTGCATGCGACGTTCGCGGGAGTAAACCCGGCGGATCGAAGACTGGCCTCGATCTCGCATCAATCAATCGGCGGCGTTCGACCACCGCACCTCGACCGATCGCCGAGCGACGTTGAGGTCGTTGGGGCTCCAGGCTCGTCCCTGAGCCGGAACGATCGAACCTGCGCAGAAGAACTACTGCGGACGCGGGACAGGCCGCGACCTCGCGGCGCGGACGTTTCACCAGAGGCTACCAGGGAGACATACGACAGCATGTCGAAGCACAAAGAAGCAGCGAAGTCGTTTCTGAAGATGGCTGGCATGGGTAAAGTTCAGGAAGCGTACGACCAGTACGTTGCGCCGTCCTTCGTCCATCACAACCAGTACTTCAAAGGCGATCGCCAGTCGCTGTTGAAGGGAATGCAAGAGGCGTCGGAAACCACTCCCAACAGGTCGATCGAGATCAAGCGTATCTATGAGGACGACAACACGGTGATCACGCATTCCCTGGTGACCCGGCACGACCCGGAAACGCCGGACGTTGCGGTTGTGCACATCTTTCAGTTCGAACAGGATCGCATCGTGGAGCTGTGGGATGTGGGGCAGCCTGTCTCGAAAGATTCGCCGAATGAGAACGGGATGTTCTGACAGGCGATACCTCAAATAGCGCTTGTCTTGTGAGGTACGCCGCCGGGCACGACGCCCGGCCGCTGAGCGAAGGAGTGATCAACATGGCACCACGAATCGACGTCACGAAGTACCCGGATGCTGTGAAGGCCATGTACGGCCTGGAGCGGATCGCGCGCGAGCGCGGCATCGAGCGGAAGCTGCTGCACCTGATCAAGACGCGCGTGTCGCAGATCAACGGCTGCGCGTACTGCATCGACATGCACACCAAGGATGCGCGTGCAGAAGGCGAGACCGAGCAGCGCCTGTACGGCCTGTCGGCGTGGCAGGAGACGCCGTTCTACTCGCCCCGCGAGCGTGCCGCGCTGGAGTGGGCCGAGACGCTGACGCTGATTGCATCCCGCCACGTCCCGGACGAGCTCTACGCCCGCACGCGCGAGCACTTCACCGAAGCGGAGCTGGTCGGCCTGACGCTCGCCGTCATCGCCATCAACGACTGGAACCGCCTCGCGATCCCGTTCCGCGCCGAGGTAGGCTCGTATCAGCCAGGCACCGCCGAGGCCGCGGCGGCTGCGCCCGCGTCAGCCTGATCCGCTTACTGAACGTGCGCCCTACCAGCGCTTCAGCTGCGTGACCTGAATGAGATTGCCGCAGGTGTCGTTCAGCATGGCGATCTTGGAGGCGGTCACGTCCGTCGGTAGCATGGTGAACTCGGCGCCCTGCGCTTTTATTCGCTCGTAATCGACCTGCACGTCGTCGGTGAAGAACATGGCCGCGGGCTGGTTTTGCTGGAACATCGCCTGCTGGTAGGCTTTGGCTGCCGGGTTGTCGTTCGGTGCCAGCTGCAGTTCCGTGCCGTCCGGGTCCTCTGGGGAGGCCACTGTGAGCCAGCGAAACGGCCCCTGGCTGAAGTCGGCTTTTTTCACGAAGCCCAGGACATTGGTATAGAAGCGCACGGCCTTCTCCTGGTCGTCGACGTACACGCTGGTCAGTTTGATCTTCACGGTTCCCTCCTTGTGTCACAGTGTCTCCGGTTCTTTCTTCAGTGCTATGACGGAACCCGACGAGACATTGTGACCGATGAACGAACGCGAATATCTGGCCGAGCGATTCGAAGAGCACTCTGGGCCGCGGATGACGGTGGGCGCACGCCGGCGATGCCGGCTCGCGCTGAACACGGAAGAACAATGCGCCAAACAGTTGACGCGATGAGGATGATCCGATGCGAGCGCTGATGATCACCACCGGCACGTTGATCTTCGCCGTCGGCTTCGTCGCCGGCGGCCGCGTGGAGTCCCCCGTCGCGGCGCAGGGATTCACGGTCGTCATGGACTGCGGCGTGTCGGCCGCCCCGCAGCTCCGCACGACGCTCTATTTCGGGCTGGCGCGGCCGAAGGGCGCCGTGACCGAGCTCGAGTGGCAGCTGTTCTTGCGCGACGAAGTGACCAGGCGTTTTCCCGACGGGCTGACCGTGTGGGAGGCGGAGGGCCAGTGGCAGACCGCCGCTGGCAGCATCGATCACGAGCAGTCGAAGGTCCTGCTCCTGGTCCACCCCGATACGGCGGCGGCACGGCAATCGGTCCTCGCCGTTATCGAGTCGTATCGCAAGACGTTCGAGCAGCAGTCCGTTCTGTGGGAAAGCGCGCGCGTGTGTAGCGCGGCTTAAACCCGCGATTCACTTGTGTAGTCATGTGGGGCAGGCCTTCAGGCCTGCTAGAGCACCGATGTCTGCAGGGCTGAAGCCCTGCCCCACATCAGCGTTGCGGTGGCGACACCTGGCCCTGCAACCTGGAGTCGCCAGCCTGCTCCATCCCACAGATCCGTGGTAGCATCCCGGGGCATCCTCACGAAGGAGACAACATGCCGACCATCGTTGGGTATCACGACATCACAAAGGGGAAGGATCATTGGCTGCGTTCGCCGAAGCGGAAGGAGCTGTTTGGACCGCTTGGCGTCACCAATATCCGTACGTTTGTGGATCCGCAGAACCCGAAGCGGGTGGCTCTGATGATGGATGTGCCGGACATGGATGCGTTGAACGCCGTCATGCAGAGCCCGGCGGCTGCAGAGGCGATGGCCCATGATGGTGTGGTGCCCGAGACACTGGTGATTCTCGTCGAGGCGTAGACGGCCGGCTGCCGCCGGCGCGCGAGGACGGGCGCCGCTACCTCAGGCTGCCGCTCGACCCGCTTTAGGCCGCGTTTCCGCCGGACGCCTTCCGCGACTGGTAGCGCTCGATCGCCGCGCGCGCGTTGAACAGCATGCGCTCGCGACCAAGCCGCTCGTCGATGCCGGTGTTTCGTACCGACGCAAGCACGCCGGGATTCAACGCGGCTAGCCACACCTCGACGCCGCCCTCGGTCATGCGCCGCTCGCCTTCGGTCAGCATCTGCAGGGCCGAGGTACTCGATGTCCGATACGCGGCTCATGTCCAGCACCAACACGCGCGGCTGGTACTTTGCAACCAGCGCCTGGATCTGCTGCCCCACCGCCTGCGCATTGAGGAAGAACAGCCGCCCTTCCGGACGCAGGATCAGCAAGCCTTCGAAAGTCTCGTCGTCGCCGTGTTCGGGCGACAGCGGTCGCAGCACGTCCTCGCCACGCTTGCGCCCGATGACGTACACGCGCGGGTACGCGGATTGGCTGGCCAGGCCGATCATCGACACGATGATCGCCACCACGATGCCCCTGAGGGTGCCGAGCAGCAGGACGCCGATGCAGGCGACCAGGGCCCAGCGGAATTCCATCGTGCGCACGCTGCGGATGGCAAGGAACTCCGACGGCTTGATCAATCCGACCGAGTAGACGATGACCACCGCAGCCAGCGTTGCGTTGGGCATCAGGCCAAGGATTGGCGCCAGGAACAGCATGGTGGCGAGCGCGGTGCCCGCGGTCACCAGCGAGGCCAGCTGCGTCTGCCCGCCGGCGGCGCGCACGACCGCCGTCTGCGAGGTTCCGCCGCCGGCCGGCATGACGCCGAACAGGGCGCCGCCAAGGTTCGCCGCGCCGGTGGCGAGCAATTCCCGGTTCGCGCTGACCGGAGGATCGTCGGAGCGAGCGAAGGCGCGCCCGGCCGCGATCGACTCGGTGAAGCTCATCAAGGCGATTCCGAGCGCACCGAACAGCAGCCGTTCGACCAGCGCAGGATCAGGCAGTGTCAGCGACGGGAAGCCCTGCGGGATCAGGCCGACGATCGAGACGCCCATCTTCTCCAGCCCGAGGAGCCAGGCCGCGGCGATGCCGCCCGCCACCGCGACCAGAGGGGCCGGCGAGTGCGGCCACAGCCGTTCCATCGCGATCAGCACCGCGAAGGTCGCGAGGGCGACCATCAGCGTGATCGTCGAGGTTTCGGGCATGTGGTTGACGACGCTGACGGCATCGAAGAAGAAGCCGTGCTTGGTGATGTGGATGCCCAGCAGCTTCGGCACCTGGTCGAGCACGATCACCAACCCGATGCCAGCCTTGAATCCGGTAAGCACCGGCGTCGAGATGAAGTTGGCGACGAAGCCGAGTTTCAAGAGCCGCGCCGCGACCAGCGCGGCGCCGACCAACAAGGTCAGCGTCGCCGTAGCCGTCACGAGGCGCGCGGGATCGCCGTCCGGCACCGCCAGTCCCAGCTGCGTGCCGGCGAGGATTGCGATGGTGGTGGTCGAGCTGACGCTGAGCACGCGCGAGGTGCCGAGGAGCGCGTAGATCGCCATCGGGATGAAAGCGGTATACAAGCCGACTGCAACCGGCAGGCCGGCGACCGTCGCGTAAGCCATCGCCTTGGGAAGGACGACCGCGGCGGCGGTCAGCCCGGCCACCAAGTCGAAGCGGAAGGTCGGAGCCTTCGGCGCGCTCGCCTGGGACGGAATCGGAGTTGGGGCCATGGGCAGGAGGATAATAGCGCGGTCGCCTGACGGCCACGCGCGTGGCTCTACGGGGCGCCTTACGGGCGGTTCCAGTACGCGTTCTGCCCGACGTAGTCGTCGTCCGGAAAGCTGGCCAGTATGGCCCGCCTGACCTTGAGGATGTCGACCCTCCCGTTCTCACGATAGAGGACGGTGCCGTCCGGCCCGATTGCCATGGAGAACGGCACGCTGCCGTTCCACTCGGGGTCGAACGCCTTCATCAGCTCGTACGGATCCATCGTGTTCGAGAGCAGGTTTCGCGACGAGGCATGCTGCGTTTCGAGGAAGCGGCGCACGCCCCTCTCCTCGTCCGGATAGTTGATGCTGACCGTGACGAGCTCGAAGGAGCCGAGTCCGATACATGTGCCATGTCTTCTGGAGCTCTGGGAACTCCGCGGTACACGGTGCGCACCACGTGGCCCAGAAATTCACCAGTCACGTCATTGCGCGCGTCGTGTTCTGGCGCAGCGCCTTCGCACCGATCGCGGTCCCACTCGCTCGAGCGGCAGCTCGCGTTGCCTTGCTGATGGCAGCGTGCGTGGCCGTCAGCGCTACGCTACGCGCCGACCCCGACGACCGCCATTATCCTACAGCGCTGCGGAATCGACAGCGGGCGGTGGAGGCTCCGCACGACGGCAACCGACGTCCGACTGATCTCCGGACCGACCCGCACGACGACGCAGAGTGCGACGCGACCGGCGGCTGTGCGAGGATGCTGCCGGCCGCCCTTGATCGGCTGACGCGGCGTACTGACATTCCGTGATTTCGGAGGTGACGTGTGGCTGTGACGATGACCCGCAGCGCAGGCATGCTGGTGCTGGCGATTTACCTGATCGTGATCGGCCTTGCCGGGCTGGTACACCTCGCCATCCCGCTCGCCCTGACGGCGTTGCTCGCCCTGCTCGCCGGCGTCCTGATTCTCGTCGGACGCTGAGCTGCTCTTGCGCGCGACACAGTCCGACCGCGTCGCGCAGCAACGGCGACACGATGGCGACGGTCCATAGCGGTTGGCGCTGAACGGGGGAGTGGCTTGCGCCGGCGCGCGATGGGGCGCAGAGTGGATGGTATGCAGAAGCGATCCCGGGGATCGCGCGTGCCGTGGACCGGGATGGTCGTCGCGGCGGCCCTGCTGGTGCTCCCATCCTGCATCCTGATCGTCTCGACGGCGCCGACCCCGGTGTCTGGTGCGACCGTCGTCTTCGTCGCCGTGGACGACGATGGGTTCTTCGTGGCCTCGCTCGGCGTGACCGTCGTCGACGTTCACGGGAGCTGGCGCGAGCACGGTGTGACGACGCGCGATGGGTCGTTCACCTGCAGTGTCGAACCCGGCATCAACCGCGTGCGCGCGGACGTCATCCCGCCCGCCGGCTACCTCCTGTCCGACTCCAAGGGGTGGCCGCGCGATCTCGAAGTCCCCGCCGGCGGCAGCACGCGCGTCGAGATACGTGTGAGATCGCGCGGCTGACACACCCGCTCCCATCCGGATGCGCAGTCCTGCTTCGGGGCAGGCCTGACCTGCGACCGCCTGCGCCTGACACGTCCTTCGCTATCGGCTGGACGTGCCACGTGCGCGCGATGATCGGCAGCGGTCAGTCCATCTCGCACGAATGGCTACTTGCGGCGCGTATACGTGATCCGCATTCCCTGCGTCTCTTTGCCGTCGGCGCCCGTGGAGTACATCGTGAACACGCGGTGATCGGTATCCGGGTATTCCACGGTCGATCGCATCTTCATCACGTTGCCAGTCATGTCGGGGCCTTCCATCCAGCCGGTCGACGTCTTCGCCGCCGCGTCGTAGGTGGCTTCGCTGACGGATAGCCCCGTGGACATGGAGTCGGTCCAGCTGCCGACGTACTTCTTCTTGGCCGAATCGTACGCCGCAACCCCGTGGCCCTCGAACGTCTGCCCCGGCATCATCTCGCCCTTGAAGTCGGTGATCAGGCACAGGCCGCCGCAGCCCAGGACGCTCGTCTCCACGCCGGTCGATTTCATCGGCGGCGCGCCCGGCGCCATAGTCATCTCGACGACGGCGTCCCATGTGCCCGCGTCATTCTTGAACAGCTCGTGCTCGGGCCCGGGCTTCGGCACGGGGGGCATCTGCTGCGCCCCCGCCGATGCAGGTGCTACGAGAGCCGCTGTCAACACCAGGAGTACCGTTCGCGCCATGCTCATGCGTTAGCCTCCTCTCGAGTGAGTGAGCCGACATTGTCGTCGCACGCACGGCTGTTGGCAACGAGCGTCTGGCGATGGGCGGGCGACGAGGCGGCGGGGACCGGCGGCGGGCGGCGGGCGGCTGGCGAGCGCTGCCCGCGTCATTCAGGTTCCCGAGCCCCGTGCCAGCCAACCCTTCGCTCTCCGAGTGCGAAGGGCTTCGCTACCTCTTCATCCACATTCTTGAATTGGCGCAACATTTCATCGAATTTCTCGAACGTTCAGGTTCCGTTAGGGCATCTGTCCGACGTCCATCTTCGGCTGCATTCCAGGCTTGGTTTTTCCCAAGTATCCCGCAGTATTTCCGGTGTGTTGTCTCCTCCCTCCTCTGGTAAAGCCGGGTTGGCCACGATCATGAAGGCACCGACGAACGTCCCGAACAGCGTATTTTCTTCAGCACCCCGGAGGAGAGTAGATGACGATCAGATCCTGGTGCAGAGCACTCCTGATCTCGTCCTTCGCTTTGTTGCTGGGCTCCAGTCCGCTGGCCGCCCAGACGCAGTTCGCGAGCTTTACCGGCTCGGTGAGCAGCACCGACGGCAACCCCGTTCCCGGCGTCTCGGTGGTCGCCACCAACGAGGCGACGCAGGTCACCTACACCGCGGTCAGCAACGAGCAGGGGCTCTACACGATCGCCGCCCTCCCGATTGGCACCTATAAGGTCCGGGCGGAGATGCAGAACTTCCGGCCCTTCGAGACCAGCGCGATCAAGCTCGAATCGGGGCAGATCGCACGCGTCGACATCGCGCTGTCCGTCGGCGCTACTGAGAAGGTCGAAGTGACGGGCGTCACCCCGATCCTGCAGACGCAGGACGCGGTCGTCGGCGAGGTCATCTCGCAGACGACAATCGAGCGGATGCCGCTGAACGGCCGCAACTTCTCGCAGCTGTCGCTGCTGCTGCCCGGGGTCATGACCACCGCGCCCGATACCTTCACCGAGCCGAAGAACTTCGGGCAGGGCCGGCCGTATGTCAACGGCCAGCGCGAGCAGGGCAACAACTTCATGCTCGACGGCATGGACATGAACGAGGCCATCGACAACCTGCTGCCGTATCAGCCCAGCCCGGACGCACTGGCGGAGGTTCGTGTCGACACGAACAATTACTCCGCCGAGTACGGCAACGTCGCCGGCGCGCTGGTCAACAGCACCATCAAATCGGGCACGAACGAGATCCACGGCAACGGGTTCGAATACTGGCGCGACAGCAGCCTCGCGGCGAACTCCTGGGACAACAACCGCGGCGGCGCCAGCAAGCGGGAGCTGTCGCAACACATCTTCGGCGCCACCATCGGCGGGCCCATCATCCAGAACAAGGTGTTCTTCTTCGGCGACTACCAGGGATTCCAGCGCGACCGTCCGGGCCAGCAGATCGTCAGCGTCGCGCCGGTCGCCTGGCGCGAGGGCGACTTCTCGGGTGTGAACGTCACGATCCGCGATCCTCAGACCGGGCAGCCGTTCCCCGGCAACCGCATTCCACAGGAGCGGTTCAGTCCGATCGCACGGGCGATCCTGGCCGACCAGCAGCTGTATCCGCTGCCGACCCTGCCAGGTACCTCGAACAACCTGGTGACCGGATCGTCGGACAAGCAGCGCGCCCATCAGGGCGACCTCAAGATCGACGCCAACCTGTCGAGTGCCGACCGATTCTTCGGGCGGTTTTCGTACCAGAGCTACAAGTCCGAACCGGAGCGGCGGGCGCTCGAAAGCCAATTGATCGGAACGAACGATTCGCCGTTCCTCGGCCTGGCCTTCAATTGGAACCGCACGGTGTCGGCGACATCGCTGAACGAGTTCCTGGTTGGCTATACCAAGGTCAAGTTCCAGGACAGTCCGTCGGACTGGGCTGGGATCGGCGACGCCAACGCGTCGGTCGGCATTCCCGGCGGCCAGCCGATTGCCGGCCTGAGCAACTTCGACATCAGCGGCGGCGTCGGCTTCGGTGACGCCGGCATCGCCCAGTTCAACGACATCAAGAGCTATCAACTCACCGAGAAATTCTCGACGTTCCGCGGCCGGCACCAGTTGAAGTTCGGCGGTCGCTGGCTGTATCAGCAGCAGGGCTTCTCGTACTCCGGGAACGAGGGCATCCTTGGCCACTTCAACTACTCGGGCACTTTCACGGGCTTCGGCTTTGCCGACTTCCTGCTCGACCAGGTGTCGCTCAAGGGCCGCGGCGGCGCGGTGTCGCCCTTCACCCACCTGCAGCACCGGGTCGGCGTTTTCGCGCAGGACGATTTCCGCGTCAGCGACAATCTGACGCTGAACCTGGGCCTGGCCTGGGAGTACACCTCACCGCTGGTCGAGAAGGACGACCGGCAGTCGAACATCGATCTGAACACCGGCGCATTGCTGCTGGCCGGCCAGAACGGCAACAGCCGCGCGCTCTACGATCCGTACTACGGCGGCTTCGAGCCGCGAGTTGGCGCGGCCTGGAACCCCTCGGACAAATGGGTCGTCCGCGGCGGCTTCGGCATCGTGCAGTACATGGAGGGCACGGGCAAGAACCTGCGCCTGCCGGCGAATCCACCGTTCAACTTCGAGGGCCAGCGAGCGTTCGATGCGACCACCGGCGCCGGCACTGCGGCGATCGGCTTCGACGATGTCACGCCGAAGACGAGCGGTGGCCCGGGCACGCTCTACCGGATCTTCGCGCCCGACCTGCGGCCGCAGCTCACGAAGCAGTGGAACATCTTCGTCGAGCGCAAGCTGACGGATTCGCTGTCGGGGCAGATGGGCTATGTCGGCAGCCGTTCGAGCCACATGGTCGTGCCCTACGATTTCAACCAGCCGGAACCCGATCCCGGCCCGGTCGAGACCTGGCGGCCGCTGGCAGAGCGTCGTCCGCTCCATGCCCTGAACCCGGACCTGGACACGCAGACGAGCGGCACCAACTCGATTGGCGTCGGCAAGTACGACGCCCTGCAGGCCAGCCTGCGCCAGAGGCCGACCGATGGTCTCGAGTTCCTCGCCTCGTACACGTATGGCAAGGCGCTCAGCGACAACGTCGGCTACTACGGCGTGGGTTGGGGCCAGACCGCCGTCCAGGGCTTCTACTACATGGACACCAGCGATCCACTCCGCGACTACGGCCCCTCACCGTATGACGTGCGGCACATGTTCAGTCTGGCCGCCAACTACGAGCTGCCGTTCGGCAGGGACCAGAAGCACGACCTCTCCGGCCTGGCCGACGTTGTGCTCGGCGGCTGGCACGTGAACACGATTCTTCAGGCGCGCACCGGCCTGGCGTTGACGGTCACCGACAGCGCCGGCCGATCGCTCCAGGCGACGCGCTCGAACGAGCGGCCGAATCGACTGTGCGAGGGGAGCACCGACGCCTCGGGACCGGACGACATCTGGCTCGACATCAGTTGCTTCGCGCACGCGCCCACCGGCCAGTTCGGCGACTCGGGCGCCGGCATCCTGCATGGACCGGGCTACTGGAACGTGGACCTTGGCCTGAGCAAGGACATTCACTTCGGCGACTCGAAATACGCCACGGTCAAGATCGAAGCGTTCAACGTGTTCAATCACCCGAATTTCGCGCTCGGCCAGGACGCGGCCAACATCGGCGCTCCGAACAGCTTCGGCCGTGTGCTCAACACCTTCTCGGCGCCTCGGATCGTCGAACTGGTGCTGAAGTTCACTTACTAGCAGGCAGGCAAGCCGTCTCCGGTGGGGTGCATGGTAATGTGCCCCATCGGAGGTGGCACGGCAGATGGCACGGAACGGACGGCTCGCAGCGCGCACGATCGTTGGCATCGCCGCACTGCTGATGCTCTCGCGGTCGGAACTGGCATCCCAGGGCTCTACAGGATCGGCACCCTCCCCGCCCGCAGCGACCTTTCACTATGAGGCGGAGTTCCGTAGGCCGCCTGCAATCGAAGCCCTTCAGCGCCATCTCGCCCCTGGCGACGACGCGTTCCCTGAAGAAAAGATCGTAGAGGCGCTGACCGCGCAAATGGGAACGCTCAGCGCGGCGTTCCGAGAGCGCCCTGCCGGCGGCGCTGCCGCAGCGGGGGCGCTCCTTGCGCCGCAGTTCAAGGGCGGCCGGCTCGCGCATGCCGAATTGCCAGCCGGGTCGCAGGCGCTTGCAATCACCCGAGCACCGGGATCGCCCGGCGCCACGCTTGATCGGGCTTCATTCCAGAAAGAACTGACGGCGCTGACCCGCGCCTTCGCAGCAATTGACGTTGCCGAGTTCCTGATCACCCGCGTCGAGGCCGCACCGGGCGGCGTGCAGACGACCGTCCGCTTCGATCTTGCGGGCGCGGCGCCGGGCGGTGGGCGAGCAGAATGGATCGGCCACTGGCAGGTGCGCTGGCAGCAGGAAGACTCGCGCTGGTTGATTGCCGAGTGGACGGCGGCCGATGCGGTCCGCAGCCGGGCGACCGGTCCGATCTTCAGGGAAGCGACCGACGTGGCCTTCGGAACCATTCCGGCATTCGCCGCGCAGTTGAGACCGGACCTCGATAACTGGATTACCCGTCTCGACGGCGCGTTCATGCCTGGTGGCATGGGCCATCACGGCGTCTCGGCGGGAGACGCGGACGGCGACGGCCTCGATGACCTCTACGTCGCGCAACCCTCCGGCCTGCCGAATCGCCTCTTTCGCAACAACGGCGACGGTACGTTCGCGGACATCACCGAGGCGGCAGGGCTTGCCGTCCTCGACAGCACGTCGCAGTCGCTGTTCATCGACATCGACAACGACGGTGACGAGGACCTGGTGCTGGTCGCACGCAGCGGTCCGCTGCTGTTCACCAACGACGGGAAGGCCCGCTTCACCTACGAGCCGAAGGCGTTTCAGCTGGCGGGGCCGCTTCGCGGGACGCTGACCTCCGCGGCGGCGGCGGACTACGATCGCGACGGCTTCCTCGATCTCTATCTCTGCGCCTACTCCTTCCTGATCGGCGCGAGCGAGGACAAGGCCGGCCCACCCGCGCCGTATCACGACGCGCAGAATGGCCCACCGAACGTGCTGCTGCACAACGACGGGCATGGCCGGTTCGTCGAGGTGACCGAGGCAGCCGGACTGAACGAGCACAACGACCGGTTCAGCTTCGCGGCCTGCCTGGGGCGATTTCGACGAGGACGGCTGGCCCGACCTGCTGGTCGCAAACGATTTCGGCCGCAAGAACCTCTATCGCAACCTGGGACGCGTGGACGGGCAGGTGCGCTTCAAGGACGTGACCGAGTCGGCCGGCGTTGTCGACCACGGCGCCGGCATGAGCGCGGCGTTCGTCGACTACGACAACGACGGCCATCTCGACATCTACACCGGCAACATGTGGACGGCGGCAGGCCTGCGCGTGACCGCGCTGCCCGGGTTCATGCCGCAGGCGCCGCCCGACATCCGCGCCCTCTACCAGCGACACGCTCGCGGCAACTCGCTGTTCCGTAACCGCGGCGACGGCACATTCGAGGACGTCACGTTGAACGCGCGCGCTGAGTTCGGCCGATGGGCCTGGTCGTCGGATGCGCTCGATTTCGACAACGACAGCTTCGACGACCTCTTCGTCGTCAACGGCATGTTCACGCGGGCTGCTGATGAAGCCGACGTCAATATCGACAGCTTCTTCTGGCGGCAGGTGACGGCCCGATCGCCGCTCGAGCGCCAGGTCGGCACGTCGTACGACGATGCCTGGCGGGCGACCAATCGCCTGTTGATGCGCCACGGCTCGCAAGCCAGCCACGAACGAAACGTGCTGCTCCGCAACGATGGTCGCGGTAGCTTCGACGAGATTTCCGGCGTGACCGGGCTCGATCTCGATCAGGACGGCCGCTCCTTTGCGGTCTTCGATTACGACAACGACGGCGATGCCGATGTCGTCCTGGCGTCACCGCGCTCGTCGCCGGAACTGCGGCTGTTCCGGAACGAATTCGCGGCGGGCAACCGCTCGCTTGCGGTCCGGCTCGTCGGCACGAAGAGCAATCGCGATGCAATCGGCGCGCGGGTGACGGTCGTCACGGATCAGGGCTCCTTCACGCGCGTCGTCAAGGCGGGATCGGGATTCATCTCACAGCATTCGAAAACGCTGCTGTTCGGCCTGGGCACGAGCACGCGCGTCACGAAGATTGCCATCGTCTGGCCATCAGGGCAGGCCCAGTCGCTGCCCGAGACCGCAGTCAATCAGCGGATCCTGGTGACCGAGAACAACGACCAGGTCCGCGCTGAGCCTTTCGTTACGGCCGAGGCTGCGTCCGAGAAACCGGTCAGCGGCTCCCGCCGCGTCGGCGGCGCACCACGGTGCGACGTGGCTCTATCAGGGCTATCCTGCGCCCGACTTCACGCTGCGGGACGTCAGTGGCGGGGAGCATTCGCTCGCGGCGCACGCCGGTCATCCCGTGGCGCTCCTGTTCTGGGCGACCTCGGCGCCGCCGTCCCGTGCGCTCCTCGAGGAGCTCGGGCGGCAGAAGCGCGCGCTCACCGCCGCCGGGGCTCAGGCGCTGGCCGTCAGCGTCGACGCACAGGACAAGACCGCCGATGTTCAGGCCGTGTCGAAGGCCGTGGGGTTGCCGATTGCGATCGCCGACAAGGAGATCGCCGGCACGTACAGCCTGCTCCATCGGTATCTCTTCGATCGCCGCGAAGACCTGCGGCTGCCGACGCTGTTCCTGATCAACGGCCGCGGTGAGATCGTCAGGGTGTATCACGAGCCCGCGGCTGTCGCGAACATCGCCGAGGACGTCGCCAGGATCGACGTGCCAGAGGCCGAGCGGTTGGCCCGGTCACTGCCGTTCAAGGGCACCTTCTACGCAGCGCCAGGCGAGCGTAACTACTTCCAGTACGGTCTCGAGCTCTCTGAACAGGGATACGATGCGGCGGCGCTCGTCGCTTTTGAACACGTCGCGAAGGTCGATCCGAGCGCGATCACGTTCTACAACCTCGGCACGCTATACCTGCGCCGTGGACGGACGGCAGACGCCAAGGCGGCGTTCGAGCGCGCACTGCAGTTGCAGAAGGACTACGCGGACGCGAATAACAGCCTGGGCGCGCTGCTCGCTCAAGGCGGCGATCTGCCGGCAGCGATCGAGCGGTTTCGCGCCGCGCTCGCGGCCAAGCCCCAGTTCGCTGACGCGATGAACAATCTGGGGTTCGCGTTGTTCCAGACTGGCGATGCGACGCAGGCCCGAGAGCTCTACGAGAAGGCGCTGGCGCTGCAGCCGGAGTTCCCCGAGGCACTCAACAATCTCGGCATCTTCTACGGGTCCCAGCGCGATTTCGACCGCGCCCTGACCTACTTCCAGCAAGCTGTCGATCAGCGCGCCTCGTTCGGCGAAGCCGCGAACAATATGGCCCTCGTGCTCGCCGCCCGCGGCGAGACCGTCAAGGCCATCGACGTGCTGCAGCGGCTGCTTCAGGTGAATCCGGCATTCGAGATGGCCTACATAACGCTGTGCCGGATTTATCTCAAAGGCGGCCAGCGTCAAGAAGGCACGCAGGTGCTGGAACGCCTGCTCCAGCGCAATCCGACACACCCGGTCGGCCTCCAGCTGCTTCAAGGGATCCGCGCCGGAGGATGATGCGGGCATGAGACTCCTCGGGCCGTTGCTGGTGTCGTGGCTCGGCCTGGCAGTGCTCTTTCCTGTTGCGGCACAGCAGGCGAACCGGTCATCGTCCGTCGCCGAACTGCGACGTGCCGCGGTCGAGCTCCTGAAGCGCGCCGAAGCGACCCCGCCGCCCTCTGCGGCGTTCAGCGACTCCATCAGGAGGGCGGCAGAAACCATCGATCGGATCGCCGCCACAGTCTCGACGGCCGCAGATCGGCAGGCACTGCAGGACGCTTCGACCCGTCTTCGCGAGCGCCTTCGGTCAGCGTCCAACGAGGCGTTCTCCTCGGCGCCGTTCATCGCGCTGCTCGATCGCGTGGCGGCAGCGGACGCGATCCCCGGCCGCGAACTCGAGTTCCAGGGCAGCTACACACAACCGACGACCAAGGAGCCGGCCTACGGTGGTCACGGGTCGGCCATGGGCCCGCCGCCAACCGAGGTGCCGCGCGCCGCCGTTACGTCACCCGTGCAGTTCGAAGATGTGCCGTGCCTCACGACGAAGACCTATTGTGGCGGCCGCACCAAGGATCACATTCTCGAATCCGGCGGCAGCGGGGTCGCGATGTTCGACTATGACGGCGACGGGTCGCTGGACATCTATCTGGTGACCGCGTTCGAGCTGTCGGATGGACGCGAGAAGATTCCGCACCGGAATGCGCTCTACAGGAACGAGGGCGGCTGGACGTTCCGGGATGTCTCGGCCGGTTCGGGCCTGGACGTTGCGGCCTGGGGCAACGGCGTCTGCGCAGGCGATTACGACAATGATGGCCGCCTCGATCTCTACGTCACGAACTTCGGTCCGAATTTTCTCTTCCGCAACAACGGCGGCGGCACGTTCAGCGAGAACGCCGTGTCAGCCGGCGTTCATGCCCCGGGCTGGAGCACCGGTTGCACGTTCCTGGATGCCGATGGCGACGGCGATCTCGACCTGTATGTCACGCGATACGTCCACGCGACCTGGAGCGACTTGACACGAGCACAACGCACGCTGACGTGGCGAGGGGGGCCGAAGACGATGGTCGGACCCAAAGGGTTGCCGGGCGAGGCCGACCTCTTCTTCGAGAACCGCGGCGACGGGACCTTCGTCGAGGCCACCGAGGCACACGGGCTCACCGACGGCGCCCGGGCCTATGGCTTCGGCGTCGTCGCGACGGACTATGACGCGGATGGCTGGGTCGATCTGTTCGTGGCGAACGACACGACGCCGAATTTTTTGTACCACAACCGCGGTGCGGGGCGGTTCGAGAGCGTGGCTCTCGCCAGCGGCGTGGCACTGAACGCCGAAGGCCGCGCGCAGGCTGGCATGGGCGTTGACTCTGCTGATTACGACGGAGACGGACGGCTCGATCTCGTCGTGACCAACTTCGCGCACGACACGAACACGCTTTACCAGAATCGCGACGGGCGTCAGTTCGACGACGCCACCGGCGCTGCGGGCCTCGCCGGGCCGACGTTCGTGCGCATGGGATGGGGTGCGGCCTTCCTCGATGCCGACCTCGATGGCCGAGTCGACCTGTTCTTCGCGAACGGGCACATCTACCCGGACGTGGATGATTTTCCGGATCTCCAGGAGTCATTCCGCCAGAAGAACCAGCTGTTCTGGAACAACGGTGGCCAGTTCGTGGATGTCTCCGCGACGGCGGGTGCTGGACTGAGGTGATGAAGTCGAGCCGAGGTCTGGCGGCGGGCGATCTCGACAACGACGGCGATCTCGACCTGGTCATCAGCAACATGGACGACGTCCCGACGGTGCTGCGCAACCAGCAACGAACAGGTCATCACTGGGTGGGCGTGCAGCTGCAGCAGCCAGCCGGCAATCGCTTCTGTATTGGCGCCCACGTCACGGTTACCGCAGCGGGCAAGCGGCAAGTACGTGAGATCCGCTCCGGCGGGAGCTACCTCTCGCAGCACGATCTGCGGACGCATTTCGGGCTGGGCAATTACAGCGGTCCTGTCGATGTCGAAGTGCGGATGCCCGGCGGCAGTGTATGGCGGTGGCGCGGGCAGCCGACCGATCGGATGCTCACGCTGACGCTCGACGATCTGACGCGTCACCCCGCGGCCCTTGCGCCCTTGCCCTGCCCTTAGCCCGTTACCGCGAGGAGGGCTGCAGCGAGCGCTGATACCCGGCTACTGCTTGTCTTCCGTCACACGTCTCCACGTCTCATCGATGTCGCCTCCTCCCGCTGCGCCACTAACCTTGCCGACGATGTGCCAACGGTCGCCCTCGGTGCGGCACTGAAACTCGCCCTTCAAGCCTCGCAATGCCGCAAAGGTGGGTCCCACGCCTTGCCGGATGAATTCGGTGTACGTGCCAGCAGACACCTTGTACGGTCCTCCATGGGCGTACGCGGCGAGACCTGTCGAATCCACATTGAGAACAATGAAGTGAGTGGGCGTGACGTGCTTGTACGCAGTTCCGCCGTCCGACTTCAAAGCCTGCCCCTGGGCCTCGATGAGCTGCCACGTACCCACCAGTTCGCGGCCCGAGCATGGCTGGCCGGAAAGCGGCTTCTGCGGCGGCGTCTGCTGCTGTATCAACGCGAGCAGAACGATCATTGCGGCGGCTGTCATGGGTGTTCCCTCCTGTGGTCCGGCGAATATACCAAACCTGCGAGTGCGGGCGGCGCGACCCTGATCCCGCCGCGTCCGCACCGATCTTCGCGCTGTTCGGTTCCGAACGGGTGGATGCCCGGTTCTGGGACAAGTACCCGGCGCGTCAGTGCACGCCTATCACCAGCACCATTCTTCGGCCTGAATATGGCTGTCCTGCCGTGCTGACGGGTGCCGTCAGACCACCGCGTCAGCGGGCTCGTCTCTTGCTCCTCCACTCGGGAGGCCGTGCGCCTCGAGGTCATATGAGACATGTCATTGCCGATGTTCGCTTCGCGTTGCGGACGCTGCGCCGCGCGCCGCTGTTCACGACGCTCGCCGCGCTCTCGATCGCATTGGGCATCGGCGCGAACACGGCAATCTTTACGCTGGTGGACCAGGTCGTCCTGCGCCCATTGCCGATCCCTGCACCGGATCAGCTCGTGCAGCTGCAGATCGATGGGACGTTCAGCGGGAACACGTGGGGCGACGGCTCGGAGCTGTCGTACCCGATGTACCAGGACATTCGCGACCGGAACACGCGTTTTTTCGGGTGTGTGTGCCCGGTTCGAGTGGCCGATGCACCTGTCGGGGGGCGGCGCGACGGAACGGGTGAACGGCGAGCTCGTGTCCGGGACGTATTTCCCGGTTCTCGGCGTCGGACCCGCCCGTGGCCGCGTGATCACGCCAGCCGACGATCGCGTGACCGGCGGACACCCGGTCGCCGTCCTGAGCTTCGATTACTGGACCGGCCGATTCAACAGCGACCCGCGGATCGTCGGGCGAAAGATTCTGCTGAACGGCCAGCCGTTCACGATCATCGGTGTGTCGCGCCGCGGATTCCACGGCATCGACATCGGGTACGCGACGCAGGTGTTCGTCCCGATGATGATGAAGCCCCAGATGACACCCGGCTGGAATTTTCTCGACGAGCGGCGCAGCCGGTTCGCGCGGGTGTTTGCGCGGCTGCGCCCGGGAGTAACCGCGGAACGCGCGGAGGCCGGGCTGCAGCCGTTCTTCCGCGCGATGCGTCAGGAGGAGATGAAGGATCCGTCCTTCACGACCGCTTCCCCGTACGCGAAGCGCGAGTTCATGCGTGCGTCGCTGAAGGTCGTGCCGGCGGCCCAGGGGCACTCGGGCCTTCGCGACTTCGTGACGCGGCCACTGTGGACGCTGATGGCGATCGTGACCGGGGTGCTCTTGATTGCCTGCGCCAACGTCGCTGGGCTGCTGATTGCACGCGGCATGGCACGGCAGCGCGAGATCGCCATTCGCATCGCACTCGGGGGGAGTCGGCTCAGAGTCGTCCTGCAGCTCCTGGTCGAAACGCTGGTGCTGTCGTTCATCGGCGCGATTGGCGGCCTGGTGCTCGCCACGTGGGGAACGAGCCTCCTCCTGTCATTCTTCGTTGACGACCCGTCGGCGGCGGGGATGCTCTCCGGCTCGCTGGATGCCAGAGTCGTTGGCTTCACCGTGGCGATCGCGCTGGCCACGGCGCTCGTGTGCGGCCTCGTGCCAGCGCTCCAGGCCACCACGCCGTCGCTCGCGCCTACCCTCAAGGATCAGGCGGGAACGGTCGTGGGCGGCGGCCCGGTTCGCTTGCGCAAGGCACTGGTCGTGGCGCAGGTGGCGCTGTCCCTGCTGCTCCTGATTGGCGCGGGGCTGTTCGTTCGGAGCCTGCGCAACCTGCTGGCCCAGGATCCCGGGTTCAAGACCTCGAACCTGGTCGCGTTCACGGTCGACCCATCGCTGAACGGATACGCCCCTGATCGGATCAAACGGCTGGCATCCAGGGTGATCGAACGTACGAGGACGCTCTCGGGCGTGATGGACGTGTCGATGGCGTCCGTCCCGATTCTGAGCGGAGGGTCATGGAACAGCACCGTGACGGTGGAGGGATATGCCGCTCGCGAGGGGGAGAACGTCGTCGCCTACAACAACACGGTGATGCCAGGGTACTTCCAGACGCTGCGGATTCCGTTGTTGCTCGGGCGTGATTTCTCCGAGCGGGATGCGAGGTGGACGCCTGCCAAGGACACGCCTGCCAAGGACGGTGACCCGGATTATCGCGTCGCCATCGCCAACCAGGAATTCGTGCGCAGGTACTTTCGAGGCAGGGACCCGATCGGCCGCCACGTCGGGTTCGGCAACAACCCGGGAACCGCCACTCCGATGGAGATCATCGGCGTGGTCGGCACCGCCCACTATGTCGGCATCCGAGACGAAGCGGAACCGCAGCTGTTTTTCCCCCTGCTCGAAGACAGCACGCCGCGCGCGTTGTCGGTGTACGTTCGGACGAGCAGCCCACCCGACACGCTGTTTGGGCCGCTGCGGGCAGCGATGCGAGGCGCTGGACCCGAACCTCCCGGTCTACGAGCTGCACACGATGACAGATAAGGTGAACGAATCGCTCAGGACGGAGCGGCTCGTGGCGCGCTTGTCGACCGTGCTCAGCGTGTGTGCCACAGTCCTGGCCGTGATCGGTCTCTACGGCGTGATGGCCTACACGGTCACCAGACGCACGCGCGAGGTTGGAATCCGTATGGCGCTCGGCGCGCAGTCGACGAGCGTGGCGTGGCTGTTCGTGCGCGAGGCCGCCATCCTCGTCGGGTTCGGTTGTCTTCTTGGGCTGCCCGCGTTGTGGGCGTTCGGCCAATGGGTGCGCAGCCAGCTGTTCGGCATCGACCCGCTGGATCCGGTCACGATCGCGCTGGCGTCGCTGCTCCTCGCGGCAGTGGCGCTGGCGGGCGCGATGGTGCCGGCGCTGCGGGCCAGTCGCATCAACCCTCTCCAGGCGTTGCGCGTCGACTGACCAAATTCCAGCTGGCGAACGGGCGCGCGGGCGAGTCTGCCTCGCCCGCGCACGCCCGCTGATCTGTGCTTCAGAAACCGAACCGCAGCACGCCCGTCACCGGAACGGACCATCGCAGCGGCGGAAAGAAGCCGTGCTCGGCGATGGTCGTGACGACGGCGTGAGCACCGATATCTGGAGGTCGCAATGCGTCCAGCAACAGATTCAGCCACGACGCTTCTGGCTGCCTGGCGGACCAACAGCCGCGTCACAGCCTACCTGGTGGAGCACCTCTCTCCGGCGCTCTGGGACGCTTCGCTTCCGGGGGCACCGCGGCGGACGGTCCGCATGATCGCCGGACATCTCCACAACGCCCGGTGCATGTGGCTCAAGACCCTCGGCCGGGAACACGGGATCGCGATTCCCGCCTCTGTCGACCGCCGCAAGGTAGAGCGGGACGAACTGCTTGCCGCGCTGGTTCGAAGCAGCGCGGGCATCGAAGCGCTCCTCGAGCTGGGGATCCGTGCAGGAGGGCATGTGCCTCCGTCAAAGGCCTACGTGTGGCGCAACCTGCCTCTGGACGTCCCGCATGTCCTGACATACTTCGTCGCACATGAGGCTCATCATAGAGGCCAGATCGTCATGGTGGCGCGTCAACTCGGTCATCGACTGCCGAGCGATGTGTCCGCCGGCCTCTGGCAGTGGACGAAGCGATCGCAGGAGTGCGGGGGCCGTTAACCGTTAACGTACCGTTAACCGTTGAACCGTAATCAGATCAGGGATCAGCGATCAGCGATCATGGGTCAGGATCGACGGTTGACGGTTAGCGGTTTACGGTCAACGGTCAAAGGTCATCGCGGCGCACGCCGGCGATTGAGAGGATGAAATCAGCGCCGTACGCCATTCCGGGAGTGGCGTAGCCCGGGCGGACGTCGCCGGCCAGCGTGCGTTCGGCGCACGCCACGGCCGTGTGCGCCGTCAGCGTGTACGCCTCCGGCGCGTGGAGTCGCGCGGCCGCAACCGCGCCGTCGGCTCGCCTTACCTCGCCATAGAACCGCGAAAAGCCAGTGCGCCGCGCATCCGCATCCGGGCCGCGCAGCTGCCGGCGCACCAGAGTGCGCAGCAGCTGCTGCACGGGTCGCGTCGCGAGCACGGGGAGACCCGCGCGCACCACCGGCATCAGGCGAAGCTCGGCACGCGATGTGGCGCGGTAGACCGTGATGTTCGGGATGCCCGTGCTGCGCCAGGCGGTCGAGAGATCGCCCCACGGGTGCGCAACCGTCAGCCGCTCACCGATTCCGAAATCCACCATCCGCGTGCTGTGACCGAGCGGCACGCGCCGCAGCTCGCCATCCCGCCTCACGAAGGAGCCGCCCCCGATGTGCTCGACGACCGTGCTTGCCGTGCCGCGCGAGATGCCGCCGGCGCTCTCGAAAGCGAGCACCAGCTCGGTGCTCCCTGGCAGACGCCCGGCGAGGTGCACCGCCAGGCAGTCGGTGGGGACCACGTCGAAGCCTGCACCTGGCAGCAGCATGACGCCCCGCGCCCTGGCCTCGCCGTCTCGTGCGGCCAGTCTCTCGAAGACGGAGATTTCTCCGGTGATGTCGATGTAGTGCGCACCGGCTTGCACACACGCATCGGCCATGCAGCGTGAGGTGTGGATGAACGGCCCGGCGCAGTGAAGCACCGTACGGACGCCCCGCAATGCGGTGTGCAGAGCGGCGGAATCGTTCAGCGGGGCGACGCGATACTCCAGAGCGAGCTCCTGCGCCTGCCTGCGGAGCGCGTTCACGTCGCGTCCGGCCAGGATGGGGGAGAGTCCTCGTTCTATCGCGCGCCGGGTAATGAGATCCCCGCTATACCCATAAGAGCCGTAGATCAACAGCCCGCGGTTCTGCATCGGTGGACCATCCCGCGAACGACACCGACGTGTCAACGTGCAGGGGCCATGCAGGCCAGGCGCCTTTCCGCGCCGTTGACGGTGCGCGTGAGCTCAGGGAAGTAACCGTTGTCGAATCCTTTAGCCCTGCCTTAGCCCTTACTGCCCTTGAGCCCTTAGCCCTTCAGCCCTTAGCCCTTAGCCCTTAGCCGTCGCTCCGCGCCGGACGGTCGGGTGCCACCCGTCATCCGTCATTCCTTGTAGTAGCCGACTCCGCAGTTCTGATCCGCGACCTTCGTGTAGAACGAGTGTTTCTCGAGCGGCTTGTCCGAGCCGGGGCGAGGCCACCAATAGGTAACCTGATCGATCTTTCCTTCAGTGGCGGTCTCCATTATCACTTTCCCGAGCGGATAGCCCTTCTTGCCTACGATGTCCTGCAAGTGTTCACCCTTCAGGTGAGGGTGGGCTGTGAGAGTGCCGTCTGAAGCGTTGGCGCAGAACACATAGAGGTCACGGTCCTTGAAGCCGCCTTCGCCCTTGTTGAACATCGCGAGCGCGTTCTCCTTGTTCTCTTTCAACGCGGCAACTGCTCTGTTCAGCATGGCCTTGGCTTCCTGTTCGGTGCCGAATTGAGCTTGCGCTTCCGGCGCTGAGGTTGAAAGGAATAGAAGCAGAACTGCGGCCTGTCCGATGGCGAATGCCAGATTGCGCATCACACCTCCTGTTGGGTGGTGAGAATACTGTAGAAGGTGCGGTTCGCGGAATCGCGGCCGCGAACCACAGGCTTCTCGCTGAAGAACGACTAGTTCTTGTAGAAGACGTAATCGGCCGTGTACGGCACGAACGCCTTCTTGCCGACGTCGGTCGGCCTGTCACACCCGGTCGCCGGCGCCAGGCCTCCGACGGTGTTCACCCGCTGGATGAAGGTGGTGACGGCGAGAGTCGTGCCCCCGGTCGGTCCCACCTGCGTGCCGCTCTTCTGCAACCGCACCCACGGAATGGCGTCAGCATCGACCACAGCCGAGCCGGTCGCCTGTGCCCACACCGTGCTCGTGTCCTGCGAGTCCTGCCAGGTGGCACGCACGACGCGGCCCTCGGCGGGGTTCGGGCTGAAGAAGTGGGTCGTGAGTTGCTCGTCGAGTTCGCCGAACAGCGTGGCCTGCGGCGTGAACAATACCCAGCCGACGCGTCCGACAGACGCGACAGGCTGGCACTCGTAGTTCTGCGTCCCGATGGCATGGCCGATCAGGAAGACCTGATTCGGTGCGGTAACCTCGATCTCCGGCGGAACAGTCGGAGGCGTGATGGTCTGCGCGCGCGCGCTGGACGCCAGCGCAATCGTGGCAAGCGTGCCGAGCGCGATGATGCAGCGTTTCTTGCTCATGTCCATTCCCTTTGCTTGTGAGTACCCATGCCCGCTGCGGGAATCGCCGAACGTGCATACTCTCACTAATCGCCCGCGGCGCCCGGATATTCCAGAACCTCGAGCGCCTTGCTCAGCAGCCGCGGTCTGGTGTCCGGCTGCCGGGGAGCGAAATCGCTCGGACGAGCAGCCGCTGGCCCGCGTCCACCGAGCGCCCGCGGCTGAAGGATCAAGGGACGATGAATCCGGCGCGCGGCGCCCCCATCGGTGGGCGCGGGCGCATGCGGCAGGGCGCACGCTCTCGATGGATGCGCTGATCAACGAATTCGATCGCGCCGCTGAGTCTTGGAAGGCACGGGCTTCAGATTCCGGTGTACCACGCCCAGCCGTTCTGAATGTTTCCCTTCTCTCCGCCATCCTCGAACTCGTCGACCACGGCGATGCGCCGGACGTACTTCATGCTCTTGTAGCCCATCTGCCGCTCAACCCGCAGCCGCACCGGCGCGCCGTGCTGCGTGGGGAGATCACGCCCGTTCATGCCGTAGGCGAGGAGGGTCTGCGGGTGCAGCGCGTCGAGCAGGTCGATGCTGTCGACCCAGTCGTCGTATGAGTAGAACACCACATACCTGGCGGTCGGCAGGATGCCCGCCGCGTCCAGCACGACACTGAGCGGCACGCCGGTCCACTGGCCGATCGCGGTCCAGCCTTCCTCGCACGTGTGTCGCGTGATCTGGGTCCGCGAGGGCAGCCGCTTCAGCTCGGCGAGCGAGAACGTCCGCGGCGTGGCGACCTGGCCTTCAACCGGCAGCCGCCACTCGGCGAACCGGTTGTCCTTCAATCGACGGTAGGCATCCCCGAGCCCGGATCTGTCGGTGACGCCCGGGTCGGTGGTGCCGATCGCGGGGAACGAGGTGATGTCGCCGGGACTGTATTCCTTCACGAGCGATTGTCCCGGCAACAGCGCCCGATGCGCAGCATACGTGAGGTTGTCGCCCGCGCGCAGCAGGTTGCCGTAGGTGGGCGGCAGACCCTTCGCCTGCCTGGTGACCAGGAGGCCGCCGACGCCGGCCAGGCCCGCGACGATCGCGCGGCGCCGAGTGATGAGACCGCCCGTCTTCATCGCATCTCCGCTCATTTCTCACTTCCCGAGTGTCATTCCCCGCATCTGACGACGGAACCCGGACATCACGACCATCACGACGTGCGCGAACACGAAGAGCAGGAGCGCCGCGAACGCCAGGAAATGGATCGTGCGCGCGGACTGGTAGCCGCCGAACAGTCGCAGCAGGAACCGGATATCCCGCCGTCACCGCCGGCGACATCGTCAGGCCCGTCACCGCGATCAGCGGCGCCGCCACGAAGATCACGAACGAGTACGCGCACTTCTGCAGCAGCCCGTACTGCGGACCACCGGTGGCGGGCGGAATCCGCAGCCGCAGATGATCGACCACGTCGCGCCAGACCAGAGGCGGCGAGAGCTCCCTCAGCCGAGGCCAGACGTGCGTGCGGAAGTGACCACCGAGGATGCCGCTCAGCAGGTACACGGCGCCGGGCAGCACGAGCCACCACGCGGCAAGGAAGTGCAGGCTCCGTCCCCAGCCGTTCTGATTGAAGATGTCGTAGGTGCGGACGGCGCTGATCGGGCCGGCGGCGTCGGCGAAGAAGGGCGTGCGCTTGTCCCAGCCGCCATGCTGGTAGTTGCGACTGATCGGCAGCTCGATGAGCGCCGGCGTCAGGTCGTTTCCGGCCTCACCCCAGTAGAGTCGCGGGTGCGCCATGAGGATCACCACACCGGTGAACGCGAGGGTCAGCACGCTTGCGGTGGCGATCCAGTGACTGATGCGCACCCAGCGGGCGTGAGGCCGCACGCCGGTTGCCCGTTCTGGTTCGGGTTTGATTGCAGCCATGGTCGTGCCCTCGTCCAGATGCCTTGCGCGCCGATCTGCAGCCGCCGCCCCTCCGCGGACCGGAGCGTTCAAGCGGCGGCGATGGTGGGCATTATGGATCAGGACCGAAAGGAAGGTCGTCCGTGGACGCAGCGCCAGAGCAGAGACGAGCCTGCTCTGGCGTTCATCGAGTTTCGTCGCGAGTGTTCTTCGCTTGTTGCGCGGTTGCGTGAGGCCGCGCACGAGAGGTCAGCTTGCCGCGGTGAGGCCCTGGAAGTAGGCGTTGGCCTTCGCCGTCGCTTGATCCACCTTCGTAAAGACCTCAGCTCCTTGCGCGTTCAGTTTCGTGGCCTGCGGCTTCAACGAACTCACGGCGGAGGGGTTCAGGTCGCTGCCCAGGTAGGTGATCTGGTCGGCCAGCTGTTTCCGGAACGGCTCCAACGCCTTGCCTCCTTCTTGCAGCGCCTCCAGTACGCCCGCGAATTGCTTCTGATCCCCCGCGAGGCGCTCCTGTGCCTGCTTCTGCAGGGCGGGGTCCTGAATGTTCTTGATGGCTTCCGTGCGCCCGCTGAAGTAGATATCCCGGGCCTTCTGCATCGCCTCGATTTTCTCGCGCGCCTTGGCCACCTTGTCGTTCATCGCCTCCGTCCCCTTCATCACCCTCTTGTAGTCACCTTTCATGTCCTTCGACGGCTGCGTCACGAGGGTGTTGTACGCCTCGAGCGTCTTCTGCGCCTGCAGCTTGCCCTCCTCAACCGCCTGAGTGGTGGCTCTGCCGGCCTTCACGAACTTCTCGGTCTCCTTGAGCCCCTGCGTCTGGCTGCGCTCCTCTGTCTGGGCGGTCAGCGCAGCCGGTAATGTAAGCATCCCCATGAGGATTATGGGGGCAAGTCGCGTGCGGATCGTGGACATTGGGCTCCTCCTTCTTCGTTTTGGCAGCGACGCAGCCGAACATGACGCAATGAACACCCGTAATCGATCAGGCCCGCCCACGCGAGAGTCACCTCACATCGACGAGCCGGTCGAACGCAAGCCCGCTTGATCCCTCACCGCGACCGGTCTGTTTACCCACCGCGAGCCACACCCACACCCGGCCATCCCGCGAGCGCGTGCGGCGGTATCGCTGCCACACGCGCACGCCGGCGCGCGGCACTTCCTCCTCGTGCAGAAAATACGCCGCCCGGGGCGTCGTGTCCAGACCGGGGCGCAGCAGCGACGTTCGGGGCCGGACGGGCACCGGCGGATCCGGATCGCCATCGATCAGCCGCGGCATCGAGGCACGCTGCAGCTGGATCTCGCGGTTGTCACCCGGCACGTGCACGGGGATGAACGGGATCCAGTTTTCTGGCACAGAGCTCATGACCTGGTAGCGCACGTGCGCGTTCGCTGCAGCAGGGGGCGGCTGCGGCGGGTGGCCAAGGCGGCGCTCGAGCGCCTGCTTCGAAGAAGCGCCGCATCTCATCGGCCGCCTCGCGGCCTGGCTTCGACTCGCCGCTCGTCAGAGGGACGATCCTCTCGATGCCCCAGACCATGTTCGCCATCTCGTCGCGCGCGAGGACGACCTCCTCAATTGGTGGACCATCGAGGATGTTGTGTGCGGCAGGCGGCGTCAGCAACGACAGATCGGCAGCGTCGTGCCCCTGCCCCTTGACGCTCATGAGGAACATCGCCCAGCGCTGCCACTGGTCGTCGTCTCCTGCGCCCGCGTGATCGATCCAGATCCTGTCGCCGAACACGGTGGTCACGGCCATGCCGCGGATCGTGGCCACGGTTCCGGCGGGAACGGCGCACGGCACGATGTGCCAGTCGTTGGCGTACACGAGGCCGAACTCGATCAGCAGCAGCTTGGCGAGGTCCGTGGTGTCCGGCCTGATCTCGCCGAAGTTCGTCTTCCCCTCCTCGAACGTCCACCACCGTGAATGCGGCATCCCGCCGAAGGTTGCCGGCGCCGGGACCATCGACAGCGTGCGCGCCGACTCGCCCTGCGACGGCATCGCTGCGTCACCCAGCCGCTCGCGCGACCGGTCCACGTCCAGCTGATACCAGTCGATCTGCCCGCGGGAGTACTCGTCGGCGGCGAGAACCTTCTCGTGCTCGCCATCGGCGGCCGAACAGCTGAACTGGTATTCGAGGCGATCGGGCAGCCATGCTTCCGGCCCGGACGGCTGCGCGAAGGACCGTTCGAACCAGGCGACGAAACGGGCCCCGAGCGCATCCGCCTGCGCTTTCCGCCCGGCGAGCGAGCCGATCCCGTCCGAGGCACGACCGCCCGCCTTCTTCAGGTGCGCGTACAACTTCGCGCCGTCCATCGCGCGACCTGCGACAGCCGCGACAGCCGCCCAGGATTCCGGATGGGCAACGATCGGGGCGGCGCCGGGCTGCTGTGGATCCGGTGAATCCACGGGGTACGCCGCGATGTACTCGGCGGCCGCCGCCGATGCGAGGGGCGCGACGAGCTTGAGCCAGTAGCGGCCCATGAGCAGACGGATGTCGAGCGACATCGGCTGCGCACCGTGTGCCAGGCGAATGGGCATCTGCTCCACGCGCGTCTCGAACGGCATCGCCCCATCGAACGGCTCGGCCGTCGCGTCACCGGCCGCGTACTTCTGCAGCCGTGCCGTCTGCACCCGGACCTTCGCGACGATTGGCGACCCCGCATCGTCGCCGCGGAACTCGCCGACCTGCCACTGGCGTGTCAGCATCCACAACGGGTCGCGAACCTCCGCCCTGAGGGCCCGCTCGAACGTCTCGGCGCGCGGCCGCCCTTCGAGCCGGTTCCATAAGCGTGACGGCTGGTGTCGCGCGCTCCGCCAGCACCGCCTTCAGATTTGCCGTGATGAATCGATCCGGCACCTTACTCTCCCGCGAGCACGACCTGGTTGTTCAGGGCGAGGTTGGCCGCGATGGTCAGCTGGCGTACCTGGCTCGCCATGATGGTCGCCGGCAGGTACGGGGCGTATGGCAGCTTGGGCCAGGTGCGTGGGCTCCACGGCACGCTGCTTCGCCAGGTTGAGCGTGTCGTTCAGCGCGTCCACGATGTCGTCCCACTGCCACGCGCCGCGGAACTCGGTCGGCGTTACGAGCAGCATCGTCTGGGGCGCCTCCGCATTCGGCCGATCGTAGTGCACGGCGATCCCGGTATCGACCTCTGACGCCGGGATCATCTCGGTCCATTCATCGAGGAGCAGACCGCACAGGCGCTGTGCCGGATCGAACGGGGCGGCGAAGTGCGCCGTGTACAGCAACCGATCGCCCTCGAGGGTCCGGTCTTCCGGGACGTCGAGCCCGAACCACCGATCGTCTGGGACGTGCGGCAGCTGCAGCGCATCGAGCGGCGGCTCGGGGCGGCCGAACACGCCGGCGAGAATCGTGACCTGCTCCCATGCCCGCAGGCGCTCGCGCACGCGGGCCGCGCCGTGGAGCCACGTGTCCACGGGGAAATCGATCGCAGGCGATTCGCTCGTTCGCCGGGTGCACGAGGTGATCGAACAGCGCGCCCGACCGGCTGGCGGCAAGGGCGTTGGCCAGCTCGCCAGCCTGCGACGCCGCGATCGTGAATTCCGGCACCACGACCATGTCGT
This sequence comes from Vicinamibacteria bacterium, assembly GCA_963763095.1. GTDB lineage: Bacteria > Acidobacteriota > Vicinamibacteria > Vicinamibacterales > JAENWD01 > CAVUCH01. The sequence continues at coordinate 62,212 of CAVXNR010000005.1, read as the reverse complement.
CGCCGAGCAGCGCCTTGGCGGCCGCCTCGAACTCGCGCGCGGCATCGACGGGAATCGCGCTCGCGGCCGCCGCCTGCAGGTGCGGGGCTGCGTCGGCGAGCCGGCGCGTGAGGACCCGGCCGACGCTGGCCGCAGCGGCGCGCGCGTCCTCGAGGAAGTGCACCACCGCGCTCTCGTGCGCCCCGAGCGAGAAGGGCACGGGATCGAACTCCGCGAGCGATCCGATTGCTCGCACGTCCGCGAGCAGATCGGCCACGCGCGTGCGCTCTGTTCGCTGCAGGCCCGCCAGCCGGTCGCGCAGGGCCACGAACGAGGCCGCGGCCCGTCCCGATCAGGGTGGACCGCAGGGCGGCCGGTGTCGCCGGTCGCGGCACGAGCGGTGTCGTGCGGAGCGCGACTTCAGCTTCCGACAGGATCCTGAATCGCTCCGCATCGGACGCCTCGGCCGGGAGCGCGTCGTGCGCGGCGATCCGCGCATCGAACAGCGCGAGCCTGGCGTTCCATCTGGTCACGACCTGCGCCGTCTGCCCGAGCAGGTCCGCGAACAGCCGCCGCTTGAAATCGCGAACGAACTGGCGTCCTGTCTGCGGCACTCCGAAGAGGGCCGCCCGTCCAAGCAGCGCGCTTACATCCGCGGCCACTTTGTCAGACGCCGTCACCAGTGCATCTGCAACCGGCTGGGACAGCAATCCGTCGAGCATGGCTGTGAACGCGGCCACCTCGGTGGCGAGCCCTCGCATCGCCCCCTCGACGAGCGTCGCACGCCGTCGATCGATCACCGGTGCAGCATCCTGAACGGACCGCGCCTCGCTCGCCAGTGACAGGTCCGTGCTTCGCAGCGGGCGAGCTCCGAGCGTGAGCGACCGCAGGCTGCGGACGAGCGGCAGGATCTCGAACAGGCTGAGCGCCGCGGACCCTTTCTGCATATAGCGAATCGACAGCGGCAGGTCAGGGCGCACAGACGCGCCGATCAGATCCGCGATCCGGTCGTCGATCTCTGCGATGGCATCGACCGCGCCGCCCGCAACCGCGAGCAAATCGGCCGGCTGCAGGCCGAGCCGATCGAGTGTGATTTCACGGGCGACCACGGTGCCATCCGCCGCGTCGTGGAACTCGGCGACGCAGCCGATGCTGGAGAGCGGAGGCAGCACCGTCGTCAGCCACGCGTTGATCGCCGGCTCGATCTGCGCGCGCGGGGTCATCGCGAGAGCGGGGTCTGGCGATCGGTTGGGGTCCACGCCGGCTGCGAGGTGCAGCGCGACCCGGTGCGTCAGGCCGAAACCGGAGGCTGGCGTTCGGATGATCTCTGGTTCGGGCGGCAGCCCGCCGCGCGCGTACGCGTCGTAGTTGGCGGCGGCTCGATCGACATTGCCGACGACCGCCTGATACACGCCTTCCGCGAGCGCCAGGTCCGAAAGCGCATCGCAGGACGCCAGCAGGCGGTCCGCCTCCGCGGAGATCGCTGCGGATTCCGTATCGCTGGCCGTCGGCAACCCAGGCTTGCCGAACGGGTATTGCCGCGCCCCCGTGGCATTGATGTGTTCGGCGAGCGCCAGCCCGTCGATCACGTTGCGGGCTTCAATCGCCTCGATCGGCACGCCTTCGGGCGTGGCGGTGGACTGCAGGCGATCGGCGCGGAGCGGAAACGCCTTCCGGAGCGGGTAGATGAACTTGTCCACCTCCGCCACCCCGTGCCTGTCGTGAAGGCCACGCTCGAACTGGTAGCCGAGCAGGTCGCCCAGCCCCTGCCCGGCGCGAATGCCCTCGAGCAGGCTCATGGCCGTGCGCACGCGCTCCGACGTGAGGTTGACCGCCAGCGTGTCGTGCGTGTCTGCGGTCGCCGTGGAGATGTAGCCGTTGCGCAGGACGGCCGCCGCCACGGCCTGGTTGAGCGAGGGTGCGTGCACGAACCCCTGGTTCCCCGTGTCTCGAACGAGCGGCGTGCCGCCAGCATCCGCGAATTCAGCCGCCAGATCGGGGTCATCGAGTGTCACGGGCGATGAGGGCTGACTCTTCGGACGCACGTCCTCCAGCCATCCATATGCCCCGAGGTAGACTCCCTGGCGCGACGGACCTTCCTGCCCTTCATGCGTGCGCCGCATAGTGGCAAGCTGGTAATTCACGAGAGCGAGCAGCCACGCGTCGAGGCGGTACGAACAGCAATCCACATGGTCCGCGAACGCACGCTCGAGGCGTGCCGTGGGCTGCGCCTTCAACCGCTGGAGCGCATCGATCTGCTCCCGCAGGTGCGACGCGGGTCCCAGCTCGCGCAGGCGCGAGCCGATGAACTCGCCAACGGTAACCGTGCTGCCCAGTCCTGAGATCGACGGCTGCACGGCAAAGAGCGGCTCGTACCGGCTCTCGCTCACCTCCGACGCGGTGCCCACGTGGATGATGGGTTGGTCGATGCGAGCGGCGGCCGCGCGCTCAGGGCTATAGATGCCAACCATCTGGTGCAGGCCAACGCTCGCCTCGTGGTACGCGAGCTGCAGCGCGTGGCGCAGCAGCAGGTAGAGCAGTGCAGCCGGAGGTTGCCCTCCGATGAAGTCACCCTGCACGTACAGACGCTCGAGCGATGTGGAGGCGTCGATCAACCATTCGATGTAGTTGGCGCCGGCCGTGGTGTAGGGCCTGATCCCCTCCAGTTCCGAGAGCGGGCGGTCGTCCACCACTCCGCCCTTGAGCAGCTGTGGCGCGGCCGAGAACACGTGATCGAGAATCCTCGGCGCACCGGCGCCTCCGAAGCCGAGGTTGACGAGCAGGTCCAGGGCATTCTGGCGTTGCGCGACCTCGAAGATTGCCGTGCTCTGGTCGCCAAATCCCTGCAGGTTCAACCGGTTGAACAGCGTGATCTGCGTCTCGGCAAGCCGTGAGTACCACTCGACGGATCCCGAATGCAGACCGAGGATGTCGAGCAGCATCTGGTGCGGATCGCCGGGCTTTCCGGTGAAGGCGACGTGTGCCGCCTGCGCGCGCCAGTCTTGCTGCATCGACCGCACGATCGGGTACATGCGGTGGCAGAACATGAACAGCGGATCCCGCGCGGCCGCCTCGTCGTCGAGGAACATCCACCGCATCCGCGAAACCGCGGCGGTCGGCAGGATCCCGTACGGCTGCGATCCGATGCGGACCGCGGGGGCCGAGCCTGACGCGACGACATAGCGGGTGAAGAACGTGCGCGCGACCTCGACAGTGGCCTGCGGGAACACGGGCGCCATCATCGATTCCATCCAGTAACCCATCGTGGCCGGCCAGAGCGCAACGCCCATGGCGCGCGAGGTGGACTGGTCGGTGCCGTCCGCATGATGCACGTGCGCGAACAGCGACGGGTCCACGCCCAGCGCTTCCGCGAGCCACTGTCCGTCCTTCCTGTCGAGGAACGTGGATGCGGTCGTGAACAGCGGCACCTTGCGATCATCGAAGCTCTCGTCGGCAGCGTCGCGGGCAGGTCGGCTCGCGTCGGTCTCGACGTCCGTGCCGCCGGCCTGCACCACATCCGTGTTGTTGGTGGGGGTACCCTGCGGAAGCAGGCTCAGGCCTGAGCGACTGCACGCGTGGTGCCGAAGCAGCGTCTCGAGCTCCGTCTGGCCGACCTTCTCGTCTGCGCTCACCCGCAATCCGGCGACGAGGACGCGATCGAAGCCCGTCGCGCGCTGCGCCTCGGAGAGCTCGACCCTGATTGCCATGCCGATTGCTTCGGCCTTCTCGAAGTCGGCAATCCACGCGAGCTGCTCCGGGAAGATCAGATTGCCGGAAGCGTCCTGCCGCAGCTGCTCCTCGGCGGGAGCCGAGGGATCCGGCGCGACGATCACGGACGATGGCACGGGCTGTCCGAGCGCGATGACAGGCGGCTCGGACGCTGCTGTACCCGACGAAGACGAACCGATCCGGCAGGATCGTGACCGCGGGCGCCCCCGACCATGCCTGCTCTCTGATGTCGGGCGCGGCGAAGACAACCTGCGCCACCAGGACGGTAACCGCCTGCCGATCGATGCCCTCGGCGAGCGGCGTCTCGAAGTTGTCAGGCCGATAACGGGCAAGGATCTGCGCGGCACGCGCAGCACCGACAGCGGTCGTGAGCGCGGCGTGCGCGGCGGTCAGCTTCGCTGCGTCGCCGTCCGCCAGCCACGCCTGCCGCCAGAACGCGGCCGCGGCCGCTTGCTCGGCGGATGAGAGAGGCGTCTCGGTCGCAATCGTCAGAACAACGTCATCCGCGCGGGCCTTCTTCGGCTTCTGCGCGAGGTTCACCGGCGTGAACTGCTCCACGATCCACGCCGCCCGTCCGGCGCCGTAGCTGCGCACCAGCGACCGCCATGCGGCACGCTCCTGCTGCTCGACGCCGCCCGCTTCCCACATCGCGATCCAGTACGCGCGTGCGCCCGCTGCCTCCGACTCGGTGAGCCGTGGATCGAATGCATCGACCCAGCAGTCGTCCGGATAGATGCGCACCCAGAGTTGAGGTGTCGGGGCGGCGGCGCCCGGCAGCTGCACCTCCTTGAAGCGCGTCTCCAGTCGAACGGGCATCAGCAGGATGGGGGTGGTGTCGTTCAACTGCGCGGCAGCGGTGCGGGGGTCCGAGAAATCCGCGAACTCGGCGCGCAACGAGGCTTCGCGTTTGGCCGCCTCGACGCTTGCGTCGCCCAACCGCCTCAACTCGGCTTCGACGCGCCCTCTCTCCGCCTCGAGGCGCTCGCGCTCGGCGGCCTGCGCGGGCACGCCAGGATCGAACACGCGCGCGAGCTCCTGCTGGCGCGCCTCGACGCGCCGCAGCTGCTCACGTGCGCCGGCCAGCCCGCTTGCCGTTGCCTGAAGCTGCTCGCGCACCTGCTGCAGGCGCTCGCGGAGCTCACCGAACTCGGCCATGCGATTTCCTCACTTCGGCAGCATCTCGCTCGCGTGCACGGCGACGAGCACGGGCGCCTGAAACAGGATGTACGCGAGCTCGGCGGAGCTCATGTCCCGGCTCCACGCGACCTGCCGGTCGTCCTGATGCTGCGTGGTCTTCTCGTCGTCTTCTGTTCCGGGGGTGACCAGCGGAAACGCCGCTGGCGCCGACGCGATTTCGATATGGCTGCCGGCCGGACCGGGTTGGACGGCTGCCCACGAGAGATCGTTCCAGACACTCATTGCCGCCTGCGCTTCCGCGTCGAGGCCGAATCGCGGTTCACCTGGTCGTTCCTTGATGACGAAGAACCAGCCCGGGTCGTCGTCTGGGTGCTCCCCTGAGCCTCCGCGCGCCTTCACCGCCGTCAGGTCGAACCCCAGGAAGTAGATGTCCGGATCGATCCTGGCCTCGAAGAGGGGAGTCAGCACCTTGCTCCTCGGCGGCGCACCCTGCTCCTCCGCCGTCAGCGGCGCAAGACGCCGCTCCTTCGAATTGTCGATGGCGCCGCTCCGGGAGCAGGGGTCCTTCGCCCGATCGGCGGCGGTGCCATCGTCCATGCGCTGCCAGCAGGCACGGTGCGCGTAGATGACCGCCGTCGGGTACCGCTTCAACAGCTCACCTCGGATGACGAGCACCAGCTCGTCCTCCTTCGCCGTCCCTTCCTCGCGGTTGTCGTGGTCGCCGAGTGCGGACTCCCGCGTCCATCGGTGCAGCGGACGGATGTCGCGCAGCTTTTCCCTGAGCGCCTCGGCATCCGCATCGGGCGCATAGAAGCTCCGCACGTCCCAGAACTGCCGGAACGTCGAGCCGCGCTGGTCGGTCGGGTACTCGCGCCACAGCAGCTCGCGCGCGAACTCGTGGTTGAGACCGACCATGTACGATTCGATGAACGGCTGGTTGGTCTCGAGCAGGGTGACGCTGTTCGGCTCGATCAGGTTGATGTTCGGCAGGAACAACTCGGAGGACAGGTTCTTGAGCGGCTCGTACATCGGAGCGTCGATCACCGGATACGCCATCGGCTCGACGAAGCCCTCCCCGATCTCCTCCTGGATGCGCGGCGGGACGAAGATGCCCGCCAACACACGGCGTGGGATGGTCCGCGCTGGATCCAGCGCAGTCGCCGTCGCGGCTGGCCACCGCGCCGAAGTCCATCGTGGTGCGCGGCGGCGGCGCCGCCGCTTGCGTGCTCGCCTGCACCAGATTGAACGTGTCGCTGAGCGCCGCCTTGAATCGAACGGCCTCGACGCTGTCGACTCCAGCTGCCGGTGTGAAGACCGCACCGGGTTGCATGATGACGAAATTGGCCACACCCGGCAGCGAGGTGACCATCTCGACCGACACGTCCGTGAGCTTCACGACGTCCGGCAACCGTCGCAGCGGTCTTACGGGCGTATCACGGGGCTCCGACTCGCCCGGGCCTCGCTCGATGGTCAGGTCGTGACCGATGCGGCCGGGAATCCCCGGACCGTGCGTCGTCGGCCGGTGCGGCTCCGGCTCCGGGGTGATTGGCTGGAACTCGGTCGGCTGAAACACCGTCGTAGCGTCCACGATCGGGCCGTGAAACGTCGGCGTTCCCCCACCCCCACCCCCACCTCCGGCTCCACCTCCCGTGATGGTGGCTCCCGCGGCTTCTGCAGTGATCGCTCCTGCCGGCGGTGCGGGCGGAGGAGCGGCGCTGACCTCGCGCGCGTTGACGCGTGCCATGAGCGCCGAACGCCGGTGCTCTTCCGAGAACCCCAGCTGCCGCACCACGCGTCCGCGTGGACGAATCAGCCGCCGCAGAACCGTGGAGGTCATCGTGGGTTGCACGAGGCTGGTACGCAGCGCGTGCTGCACAGTGACCCCGTTGGCGACAATGCGTTTCTGGAGTGGCGCGACGATCATCAGCCCCTTCTGCTGATCGCGCGCGAGCAGCGGGACGATGTGCCGCGCGTACCAGACCTGGCTGACCCGGACGCCCATCTGGCCGAGCCGAACCCGCCGCTGCGCCTCGAGCAGCTGCCCGACCTGCGACCAGGCTGCGTCCATCAGCGGCTCCTGCTGATCCTGGACGACCCGCGTGCCGAACCCGGCAGCGATGCGGAACCGCGGATCCAGGTTGAGGCGATGGACCCAATTGGATGGGTGCGGCAGCCGCGATCCGTCAGCAGCGGTGAGCACGCGGTCGGTCAAGGCGTGCCAGCGTCCGTACAAGGGCGGCGCCAGCATCGGGTCCGGATCGCCCGCACGTTTGTAGTCGTCGGGCAGGTTGAGCAGACGCGCGAGATCCTCCTGCAGCGGGCGCGGCATCGGATCGTCCCAGGTCTCGTATATGTCCGGCGGAGGTGGCGGCACCGGCGTCGGCGGGCGTAAGGCGCCCCCGAGCTTCAGGACGCCGCCAAGCTCCGGCCGATCGACACCGCGCACCGTCGACCCTGGGAACTGCACGTCGACCTCGCGCGTGCCGACGCGGCGATCCACCGGCTTCGGCACGAGCAACCGGACGAGCGTCTCGAAATCGCCGTTCGTGCCGGTCCGGAAGTGCCAGCGATGGTAGTACGGATATCGCTGCGGCTCAGGGCGCTGCCCGGCGTCCCACGCCGACATCGTGGCAACGACATCGCCCGGCTCGACACCGAGCCCCGCACGCCGGCCGCTCTCGAAGGTGGGAACCAGGAACGCGTGATACGCGGTGCTCTCGGCCAGCTTGCGCGGGCACATCAGCCGCGAGTACGCGAGGTCCGGGTTCTCGTTCAGCACCGCCGCGAGCCTGGGAATCACCGAGCCGGCGTCACGCGAGATCAGTTCGCCCGCCGATGCGAGACTGCGGTTGACGTGCACGTGCGCCCATGCCCACAGCTCGTCTGCCCGGGGGAACACGCCGCGATCGGCGACGAGTATCGATGGCAGGGGCGCATCGTCGCTGCGCGGCACATCGGCGAACTCTTCTTCCGTCAGCACCACGAGCGTCAGCCACGGCCGCAGGCGGCCCTTCGCGTCGTCGGGCGCCGCAGGCGTATATCGCCACGGGAAGTCCTCGTCGTAGAACTCGACGTGGGCGAGGTGGTTGGGCTCGAAGTTCGTGGTCCAGTCCCGCGGCTCCACGCGGACGATCGCCCGCGTGTCCATGCCGATGATGTCGCCGGGACCGAACAGCGCGACCGGGCGTGTGATCGTTGCGGTCTCGTCGCCGCCCGACAGCTTGGTCCCGCGGACGGTCACCGGCACCGTGACCTGCACACGCGCGCGCACGCTCCCGTCGAGATCGGCGTTCTGAATGCGGTTTGCGAGCCCCTGTCGCAGCCACGGCAGGAACGAGTAGACGCCGAGATCGCTCATGCGGCCCTTTCGACCGTCGGGATGACGTGCAGGGCGTCGGCGAGCGAGACGTCGTCCGCGATGCGGCGGCGCATGTACTCGCGGGCGCTCGATTCCGTGGGGAACGCGATCGCTTCGTCGGCGACGGCCTGGTTGTTCGAGGCGAATGCGACCGTGAAGGTCTCGCCGGTCACCGCGAACGCCGCGTTCGTGGGCTGACGTTTGACCGTGGCGGCGTGTGACAGCTCGCTGCGCGCCACCGACGCGCCGCGCGTGAAGAAGTCGAAGAGAGAGCCGGCATACCCGCTGAACGGGCGGGCGAACCGCTTGAAGTTCGTGTCCACGATGATCTCTTCGTACCGGATGTTCCGGCGCACCATCCCGCTCGAGCGCAGCCCGTCCGCAGCCGACAACTGCACCCCGGATCGTTCCCGCGCGAACGCCGGCTTCGACAGGCGCTCGGCGTCCGAGAAGTCGCGGAACTGAGCCGGCGCGAACATCTCGAAGGCGTCGTCCTGCTTCACGAGCCCGGTCCCGCCCGGAGCCTCGATCGTGATCCGGTTCACGTCACCAGGCCGCTGGTTGCCGACACGGTCCACCCTGACGCCGAGCGGGATCGAGCGCTGGGAGATCTGGAGCGCCCCGAGCGGGTGCAGCACGATGGTGTCGCGCTCCTGAGGTTGCGTGCGAACCGACACGAGCAGGCGGTTGCCTGCGGGCAGCAGTGCGCGCCAGCTCTCCGGCTTCCCGAGCTCGCCGAGAACCAGGGGAAAGACCGAGATGGGCGGCAGGACGGCGTTGCGCGCTTCGCCCCATGTCTTCGAGAAGTCGACGTCGATGCTCCAGAACAGCAGCGAGATCGACCCGTGTCCCTCGATGTGCCATGGCGCGGGACCATCGATCGTTCCGCGCACCTTCACCGAGAACACGCCGGTGCCGAACACCTTGACCGAGAACGATGCGGCGATATCGACGGTGAAGTGGAACGGCGAGAACCGGAACAGCGCGTCGAACGACACGTGGCCCTGCACGCTGAGCGACTTGAAGCCGAAGAACACCTCGACTCGCGCGCCGAACTGCACCGTGTTCGACGTCACCGCGATGTAGCAGCTCGCGTTCACGCGTGCGGCCGTCGAGTTCAGCAGGGGGAGTGCGATCCGCACAGGCGTAGGAAACGGCAGCGGTGGCGGCGCGAACCGCGGGTGGAACCCGCCGACCGTGACGACGAAGTTCGCGTCGTCTCCGAACGCAAGCAGGAGCCCCATCTCGCCTTCGAGCGTCACGAACGCGATACGCGACTCGAACACGGTGGCGAAGAAGAACAGGCGCCGCCGATCGAGCTCCAGCGCGCCGGCGAACCTGACCTGCAGGAAGACGAGCGGCGCCTCCGGTGTCGGGATCGCCACCCGTACGGCGCCGACGATCGAGATGTTGCCCGGAATCTCCACGATGACGCCGAGCACGATGCGGACGAGGACCGGCGTGCCCCACCCGAGCTTCGCCATCGGACCGATGAGGAAGCGGCCTTCGCGCGCCGGGAAGAACGTCTCGAGGTCGCTGATGATGCGCGGTGCGTTTGCCAGCACGTCCCGCGGGAACATGACGCTGTCGATCGCACCGGTGCGGACGCCCTCGATGAGCGACTGCAGCCGCACGGTCCGATTGAGGCCGAGCAGCCCGCCGACGCCGAGCAGCGTGAACCCGAGGCCGAGCTGAATACCCTGCGCGAACTCGGCGGTGATCATGATCAGCAGCGAGAAGCCGGCGGATCCATCCGGCATGCGGGTCGTGATCACGCCGACCGCGTTCAGCGCGAGGAAGTCGCCGACCGCGAGCTGCAGTGCACCGGCATAGCGCCCCTGCGCAGGGTCGAACGAGAGGAACCCGCCGCCCTTGACGAGGCCACCGTCGATGGCGAGGCCGACGCCGACCGGCGGCTTGAAGGACGTGTCGATGTCAGCGGGCCCGAGGTTGCCCTCTTCGAAACGCACCACGCCCCGCACGCCGACGTTCTCGACGACGGCGCGGAGCGGCCCGAGCTGCACGCGCAGCACGGCGCCAGCTTCGAGCGCTATCTGATCGTCCGCCGGGGCTATCGCCAGGCGAAGACTGTCGATCTGCAACGGTCCGAGGTCCACATGGGTGCTGACGTCAACGGCCAGCTGCCCGCTCCCCTGGATCGTCAACCCGGTGAGCAGCGTCATGCCGACGGTCAGGCTCGCTTCCGCGTGGACGTCGAGTCCAGACAGCACTTTCTGCAGGAACCCGTCGCCGTCGCCGCCGCCGAGCACAAGGCGGACGGCCTGCAGCTGCGCTTCGAAGCCCAGATCGAGCGGGCCCGTCGGGTTCTGCGCGAACCACGTGATGGCCTGGCCCTGGATGGCGAGCCTCGATCCACCCGCGGATCCCAGGAGCACGACTTCTTCTGCGCGGTCCGGCCGCTCGCTGATGCGCACTGCGGCGCGGAACGCGCCTTCCAGGGTCAGCAGCGGATCGATGGTGAACGGCGGGCGCACGACCAGCCCCACCCCGCGGATGTCGGCGGTGGACTCGAACGCGAGCTGCCCGCGATCGCACACGCCGAAGTCGAACGTGGAGGTCCCCATCAGGTAGGGGAGCAGCGCCAGGCCCTTCTTCTTCTCACCTGCCGCGTCGGCGGGCACGAACGTGATCCCGAACTGGCCGTACGTCTCGGCCGAGAAGCCCTTCTCGAAAATCGGGAACCGCAGCTCCTGACCGCCGTCCCCGGTGTTGCCGAGCGCCGCACGCGTGGCGTCGGCCTGCGGATACAGGCCGCCAGGGAGAGGCGCACCGCGCATCACCTTGAGCAGGCGCTCCAGGAATGCGTCAGCGTCGAACTCGGTGTTCCACCGGTACACATCGTCGGCAATGCGCGACGGTTCCTGCACGAACTTCCCGAACCGGTCCCAGCGCACGACGCGCGACGACTCTCCGGGTTTGGGCTCGCGCTCGCACTCGATGAGACCCAGCAGGTGCAGCGTGTCGTGCAGCAGCGGACGATGGCGTTCCAGGTAATCGAGGAGCAGAAAATCCGTGAGGCGGCGTGGGAACTCGTCGAGGTGGGGAATCGATCCGCCGGCCGACTGCAGCTCCGCGTGCAGCGTCCGGATCGCGCTGACCGTCGCCTCGACGCGGCCGAGCATCTCGGTTACGGCGTCTGCAACGGCGCCGGCTCCCTCGGCGTCGGCGAGCTGACGCGCGGCGGATGCCAGCGCACCGGCGGACGCCGCCACCTGTGGCAGCGCAGGACCAACGACGCCGGGCGGAAGCTCGTAGCCGAGCGCACGCAGGAACGTGACGGCGCGCGCGGGCGTGTTCACCGCACGCAAGGCGCCGAGCGCAAGGCTCGCCTCGGTCAGCAGCAGTTGGACCGTGTCGTTCTCGGCCATGGTCAGGGGTTGGAGATATCGCCGCACGGGCCGTCCACCTCACCGGGGGGCAAAGGACGCGTGACGATGCAGTAGCCGTAGCGGGGCAGGGGGCACACAGACGTGACCGACTTGCGGTCCTCGCCGACGAGCGCTGGCATCGTGTGCGCCAGTTTGTTCTTGATCGCGGTCGTGAGATACCTGCCGGTCTTCGGCAGCGGATCGGCCCAGATGCAGCGGTACCAGGACTGCTGAATCTCCTTGGCGAAGGGTGTGAACACCACGATCGAGTTCTTCTGCGACTCCGGGCCGCCCGAAGATGAAGCCCGGCAGCCCGGCGAAGAACATGTAGTAGAAGAGACCGTCGCCGCTCTTCCTTCAGGTTCTCCGCGGCGGCCAGTCATGAACTTCTTCAGCGCGGCGAGGGGCTTCGCGTCGAAGTAGTCGAGCAATCGCCTTCTGGAATCCCAGGATGTCGTCTGCGCGCAGCGGGTTCGGAGGCGTCTCGGGAACGATCGTCTGCCCCTCGGCCGCGTTGATTGCCTTCAGGGCGTCGTACAGCTGCTTCAGGCGCTCGACGGCGATCGGCGTCTTCACCGGCGCGAGCAGCGTCGGCGCGGCGCTGGTCGCCGACGGAACGGCCGCCTTGATCGTCTTCAGCGCCGCGGCGTTCGGCACCGCTGCCTTCGGCACGTTGAAGAAGTTCGTGAGCGCCGCGATCATCTGGCCGATGTCGGTCGTCGGGAGCTTCTCGAGTCCAGGCGTCGGGATGAACAGCTTCGGGATCTCGGCCGGCCAGGTTGTTGCGGCGAAACGAACCGCGGGCCCTTCGAGAAGGGCGCGCCAGAAGTCCGTGTGCAACGGGCGCACGCGTATCAGATCCGCCCACGTGGTGAGGTTCTCGCGCAGCTGCTGCGGCGAATGCTGGCGCCGCTCCCTGCTGAGCCACGTGCGGATGCTCGCGCGATCGCGCACGGTGTCGAACATGAATTCCATGTAGGCCTGGAACAGCTGCGGCGCGGTGACCGTCGGGCGTGCTCCGCCGGGCTTTCCCAGGAACTCACCGACCGAGGTCACGTACTCCGTCGTCCTGCGCCGCCCGGCAGCCCCGGATATCGAACAGCGTCGTGTCGCTCATCTTCGAGCGCGCGGCATCGAGCTGCTTCCGGAACCCTCCCTGTATGGCTTTGACGATCGCCTTGAGGGACGGGAAGCTGTTCAGGGTGGTGTTGTCCATGTCCAGGTCGAAGCTCTGACCGGGCGGCAGACCGATGTCGGCGAACGGGATGGACGTCACGGAAGCACGCAGCGCCTCCAGGTCTGCCGTGATCACTTTGCGCCCGCCGATTGATGTGCCCTCCAGCCGTCGGGTCAGCTGGTTCAGAATCTCGCCGACGAATGCGAGCAGCGTCTGCCGGTCCGCGCCCGCCAGCGGCGCGCCCTTGACCGTGAGCACGTCGGGGTCTGGCGCCTTGATGAACACGATGTCGAAGCAATGAAAGAAGAACTGCGAGAGGTCGCCCGCGGGCGGCGTGCCGCTCTTGTCCAGCCCGAATGGCTTGAGCACCGCCGCATTTGCCGTGCGCACCGCCTTCATCGCCTTGTCGATTCGCGGGCTGGTGCCCCACGGCTGCAGGTGTTTGTCTGCGCGGCTGGAACGGATGACATCGTCAGCAGTCCGTCCAGGTCGCTCTTGGCGAGCTCCTTGAAGAGCTCCTTGTTCGTGCCCTTCGCCGCGCCCGTGAACATCGGCAGGAACATCCCCAGCGGATGGGCGTGGCTCACCAGGCACAGCCGCTCGAACACGCCTTGCCCGCTTCCCGAGATCGATCAACCATCTCGTGAATCGACTTGACCTTCTTCACCTCGAGGCCGAAGAACGCGTAGTACTCGGAGGCCTGGCCGAGGAATCCATCCGACTTGAAGTCGGCGACGTACACGAGCTGCGGCACGCGCTCCGGCCTGCCCTGGAAGGCGTTGGCGGGCGGCGCCTGGGCCCGTTTGCCTGCCGGCTGGTTCGGCTGGATGCTCGACACCGGCTTGTGGCTCGCCGACTGCGTGCGTCTCGTGGTCCTGCCCATAGGTCGCTACACCCTCACCAGCGGACCTTCACGGAAGTGGCGGACGATCCAGTGCGCACGTGTGCCGGACATCCCGTTGACGACATCCTCGAAGCTCGCGCCGCGGAAGTAGCGGTCGCGCAGCTGTTCCAGGATGCGCCCGCAATGCGTGATGTTCGACTTCGGGAACCGCGCGATGTTGAACACATCGACTTTCGATGCGGCCTCGAGCCCGGCGAGCTTCTCCCGAAGCCCCTCGTCGGCGGCCGCTCGCCGGGGCGCCGCATCGGGCAGCTCGGTCCAGTCGAGGAGTGGCGTCGCATCGGTGGCCGATCGGCCGACCGTCATGGCGAGCAGCGGCAGGCGCACGCCGCACACGCCCGCGCCTTCGCCGGTCAGGGTGGCGAAGTCGCCGTCATCGCCGTTCAGCGCGGTCGCGAGGCGGCTGAGGTGTTCCGCGCGTCTCGCCGCCGACCGCTGCTGGGCGCCGTCGAACACCATGCTGAACACCATCTCCCGAAAGGCATCGGTGTTCTCGGGTGTGGTGAGCGTGACCGCCTGGTAGTACGGGTTGTGATCGTTCACCAGCTCGCGCGCGACCTCGGGGTTGCCCACCGACGGTCCCGGTTGATTGCGTGCCGTGGTAATCAACGCCTCGAGCTCGGCGTTCGGCTCCACGACTTCCTGGGGCAGTGCCAGGGTGGCCTGCTCCGCACCGCCATCATCGAGCAGGCGGACCGAGATCTGGAGCTCGCCGGCGGCTTTCGGCCGGTACGTCGCTTCGCCGACATCGGTGACCTGCGTCTCTGGCTCGCTGTCTCCGAGCGCGAATTTCCACTCGAAGCGCGCCGTCCCGCGCGGCCAGCGCATCGTCGGTCACGAAGACGACGTAGGTGTTGAGGCGCTCGACGACGAGCGGGGACGTGATGAACGACACCAGCAGGCAGCGTGTGTCGCCGGCAGCAACCGACTCGCCGAGATCACCCGGGGTCAGCGTGGGAGGAATGCGGCGCTCGGTCGGACGCGTGGGCATACGGAAAGCACACACCACGACCGAGGGGGAGCGACCCGGAAGACGGTGAGGACGGGCGGCAGCTTACTCGGTCGGCGCCGCACGTTTCAAGAGACGCGAGCGACAAAAAACAGCTGAATGCTTCCGCATCTCAGCCGTTCGGCACCACCACCGCGCGTCGAAATCCCATCGAATGGTGGTCCACCCCGATCTGCGATGCCGCCAGCTCTGCCGTCCTCTTGCGCGATCACGCGCGCTCGGCGTGTGTCACCTGCGGCACATCGTCACCGATACGACACCACGAGCTGGGGACGGTTTGCTGCCGCCGAACCTTCCCCTGACTGGTAGTTGATGTAATCGGCCCGCCCGTTGTCGTTGTCGTCGACGGCAAAATAGACACGAAGCTGCGTCGTGCCCGTTTTGTTGACCGCCGCGATTCCAGCGGCGTTGAGGCTGCCCAGGGACCAGACACCGTTCGCGTTCGCGTTGGAGAGCGTGCCCGACTGGATGACCGCCGCCGCCGCCTGGAAATCGCTCGTCTGGAGCGACGTCGATCCCGAAAAACCCCCGGCCTGAACATCGACCCATCCGCTGCCATGCGTATTGAACGGGTTCGTGCCGGAGACGCTCGTGCGAAGCAGCCGCACGGTGACGGAGACAATCGTCGCATTGTCGGGGATAGCTGAGGTGTCGAAGGCGAGGATGCTCCGGTACTGCTTGTCCTTGCCGTCATCGCCCATCCGCAGTGTGCTGGCGTTCTTGCCCGTCGTGCCGATGGAGCCGCCAGTGTTCGACGTTTCGCTCGATTCCAGGACCCAGCCGTCTTGCGCCGCCACGGATGTGAACGTCACGGTCGTGTCAGCTGCCAGCCCCGGCGTGCTCGACGCTTGGTTCGAGCTCCCGCCGCCGCCTTCGGCGTTGGTCCCCGTCACGACATAGAAGTACCCGGTGCCGTTGCTCAGGCCGGTGTCCACCCAGGCGGTTCCGACGATGTTGGTCGCAATCGTCGTGTACGGTCCGCCGCTGGTCGTACCGCGCTGCACGGTGTAGCCGGTTGCGCCGCTGGCTGGCGTCCACGAGAGAGAGACCTGTGTGTCGCCGGCTGCCGCCGATAGTCCGCTGGTCGGACCGGGGCGTGCGATGGGATCGACGCGAAAGACGAACGTCCCCGATTTCATGTCCGACACCAGCACGTTGCCCGAGGGGAGAGAGACGTGGAGATTCCAGGCACCGTTGTACGCGCCCGTGATCGTCTGGTCGAACGTGCCATCCCCGTCCGGATCGCGCCACGTCTCGTACTTTCCTACCTCCACCGGATTGGCCGGGTTCGAGATATCGAACACCCGGAACCCGGCCTCGTAGTAGGCGGTCAGCAGATACTTGTCCCGCACCTGGCCGTTGTGGATACGCGAGTTGGCGGTGGCGTCCTCGGCATACTGGAACGTCGTGACTTGCGTCGGATTCGCCGGATTCGAGACGTCATACACGCCGATGTCGCGCGCATTGAACTCCTCGAACGCGTACAGGTAGTGCGCGTCGCTGTCCAGCCAGTTGCTGTGGGCGTAAATCCCGGACACCGCTGCGGAAGAGCCGACGAGCGTCGTGCCGCCGCCTGTACGCACGCTGCTGATGTCGACGACGCGATAACGGGTCGCGTAGCCATCCGCGACGTAGAGCAGATCCTTGCCGCCCGCGCCGGGAACGTCGGCTCGCGCGAAGCTGTCGTGACAGTCGTGGCCGCTGCCACTCCAGCTAGCGATGACCGGAGGGTTGAACGGGTCCTGCCGCAGATCGAAGATCTGGCAGCCCAGCGTCGAGCCGTTGTTGGCGGTGTTCATGAACAACAGGCCGAGACCGTCGTGGACCGATACCGTATGGCCGTAATTGGTCCGGCCGCGGTTGGCGATAGCTGCCGCGGGTATCGGGTTGGAGTTGGCGCCGTGCGCGGTCGAACCCGACAGGAACGACAGGTCCACGATCCACAGATCGCCGTTCGATTGGGCACCGATGTAAGCGTAGGTCTTGCCCGACACCGGATCGGAGTAGATGTCGACGTCGCGCCAGATGCGGCCTTTCGGCGGATTCAGACCGCCTGACATGTTGATGAACTGCACCCGGTACGGCGCCAACGGATCGGTGACGTCGATGATGTGGAGGCCAGTGCTGTTGCACTGCAGGGCGTACTCGCGCGCGCCGGTCGCGTATCCCCAAATGCCGTTGTACAGCATCCCCGTCGTGCTGTTATCGCCGTAATACGGATTGGGCGGCTGCACGTCAACGTGGCCCAGCAGCCGCACGTTTCCATTTCCCGTGTAATTGGCGGGCGCGACGGCTGACGACACGTCCGGAGCGCTGAGGTTGAGCAGCGCGTTCACATACAGGTGCGTGTCCTGCGAGATCCGCCCGCCGGTCTCCTGGGCCGTCAACCAGGCGATCAGCTGCGACACCAGGCCGCTCTCGTAGAGTCGTTCGATCTGCTTGTGCTGCGCCTCGGTGATGGCGCGGCCCTGGACGAGGCCGTGCAGAAAGCTCTCGATCGCGGCGAGGCTTTCCTCGTGTGCCCACACATGTGCGCCGTCACGAATCCCGACGGTGAGCACCGTCGCTACCAGGAGAGCGCCGGCTATGCGTCTCGTCATCGTCGGACGGTCCATCGGAGTCTCCTTCTGACAAGCGGGGACGTGATGAACGACACGAGCAGGCAGCGTGTGTCGCCGGCGGCAACCGACTCGCCGAGATCACCCGGCGTCAGCGTGGGAGGAATGCGGCGCTCGGTCGGACGCGTGGGCATACGAAGAGCACACACCACGACCGAGGGGGAGCGACCCGGAGTAAGGTGCAGACGCGCGGCAGCTTACTCGGTCGGCCTTCCGGGTTCAAGAGAGTCGAGTGGGCCGCGGCTCATCGGGAAAGCGCACCCTCGAGCTGAGTCGCCGAACTCGACCAGTGCAGGAGTACCCCGACGTGAGCGCGTTCTTTGGCGCGCGCAAACAGGAACCGACCGTCTGACGCGAGGACAAATGGCTCGAGCAGATTCCAGTCTGGATCGATCCTGAAGAGCTGGTGCGGCGCGGACGCAGCAAGCCCTGCGGCCGTCCGGGTCACGGCGACCTCCATCATCGCCGTCGGCGTCCGATAGCAGATGGCCCGTCCATCGGGCGCCCACACCGGCATCGATCCCCCGTTTGTGGACACCTGCAGGCGTTCAGGATTTATGGGGAATGCGCGCACATAGACTTCATCGCTGCCCGATTCGTCCGAGACGTAGACGATGAGGCGCCCATCGGGGGAAAACTTCGCGTAGGCCTCCCGGTACGGCGTTTTCATCAACGGCTGCGCCGCACCGGGATTCACCAGAGGCGTCAGCCACAGGTCAGTGACGCGATCGGTCCCCTCCGCTGCGTAGATCAGCCACCGTCCGTCTGGCGAGATCGTACAAGGCCACTTGTACATCAGCGGACTCCGGCAGCACGCGCACGGGCTCCCGCGTTTCGGTGGCTGGGATCGAGTACACGTTCCACAAGCGACCGCGCCCGAATGCTCCAAAGAGGATCCGTTCTCCGTCGGGCGTCCAGATTGGGGTCGTCACCCTCATTGCACCGGCGCTCAGCCGTGTGTTCGTGCCGCGAGAGAGGTCATAGCTCCACAGCTCCGCCCCGACAGGGCCGCCGATCGACAGCGCAAGCCTGCGGGCATCCGGCGACAGCGCCATCACAGGCCCGGACCCTTGACCCAGTTGGCCCTGCAAGTCGCCGATCGGTTCGATCGATCCCTTGCGGTCGACCCAGACCAACTGTGATGGCGGACGCCCACCCCGCACGAATGCCAGCGTGCCGTCTGATGCGAGGGTCGGACTCGAACCGCCGGGAACGAGCAGGAACGGCGCGCCCTCGGTGGCAAGGCGATCGATCGCGAATCGCACGGCCCAAATCCCCGGGATGGTCGTCTCACGCTCGAACAACAGGTATCCGCCCGGTGAATAAACTGCGGAGTGTACTGCTTCGCCGGGCAGTTGCAGCACGGCTGCGCGCTTGCCGTTCACGAGCGCGGCGATCGTATCGGGCCCCTGGGAGCGATGAACGGCGACAAGTAGGCCGCGTCCGGCCGGCAGCGCCGCGACATGGTGGAAGTCGATCTCAGTGCTTTTATCGATCGGCAAAATATCCCGCGGGTTCCCCCCATGCACAGGAGTCGACCACAGACCGACGGTGTCGCTGCCGGCAACGACAAGATCGCCGGTGACGGTCCATACGCCGGCGCCTATTCCTGATAAGCCCGCAGGCGCGTCACCGACCGGGGTCGCATTCGCGGCGTCGATTGGCAGTCGCCAGAGCCTTCGGTCGCGCACGAACGCGATCTGGCGGCTATCCGGGGCCCAGAACACATACTCGGCGCCGGCTGTATCCGGCAGAGGTTTCGGCGTGAACTCGTTCACGGCGCGGCGCCATAGCCGCCCGTCGGCGCGGTACACCAGCGAGTGACCATCGGGCGACAAGGCCGGCATCGCGGTGCCCACCTCGAGTCCGTCGAGCATCACATCCAGAGCGTGAGGCGTCCCGGTGGCCAGCGGACGCGGCGTGATCCGCGATCCAGTGAAGATGGCCAAGCCCACGATGATCAGAACGACAGCCACGCTCGCGCGCGTAGGGAATCGGCCGCGGCCGGGGCCGGCAACGGCGGAGCGACGTGGCTGCGGCGCTGGAGGGCTCCGCTGTCCGGGTCTCCTGCTCGCCTGAACGCCCGTGCCCGGATCGCATGTGACGCGCATCCGCTCCAGGTGTCGGTGCGGCGGCGACGGGTGCAGCCTGCTGCGGCCTTTCGACCGGGGCAACGAAACGGTACCCACGTCGTGGCACCGTCTCGATGAAGCGCGGGCGGTCGGCTGAGTCCCCCAGCGTCTCGCGCAGCCGATTCACGGACGCGTTCAGGCCGTGGTCGAAATCCACGAAGGTGCCGGCGGGCCAGAGCCGCTGGCACAACTCTTCGCGCGTGACGAGATTGCCGGACCGCTCCAGCAACAACGTGAGGACCTCGATCGACTGAGCCGGCAGGCGGAGTCGAACGCCCGCCTTGCGCAGCTCCCCCGACTGGAGATCCAGCTCGAACACGCTAAAGCGGATCACACGGGGCGTAGACCCAGATGGATCAGTCATTCCGGCGACTCTCTGTGTCGGCCGAGGAAGTGGGTTGGGCCGGCAATCCTACCATGCCACTCTTCGGCCGGCCATCCGGCACCGCGTGTACACGTCCGCCCAAACTTCTGCCTGCGCGCGGTTTAACGCGCGACCGATGTGCGACCCACGTAGGACTCCAAATCCATTGAGGTAGCCGGCCTCCAGCCGCAGCGTGTGCGCACCACGAAAAGGAGTGCGGCAATGCTTCGTTCAACACTCGCGCACGTTCACTTGCTCTCGGCTGGTCGATCATCATGTTGGGCTTCGGACGAGTGGACGGGGCGCAAACGGAAGGGCAGAGGTACGACCCCACTGTCCGAAGGGCGCTTGCGCTGCTGCCCACGCAGCCACGGAAGGTCCTGGTCGTCGATGCGAGCCGCGCCTTGCAGCGGGTGGACGCGGAGGGGCGGACAGTTCAGGCGTTTGTCCTCGTCGGGGAGGATGTCGTCTATCTCGTTGCGCAAGGAGACGCCCTGCGACGCGGGCAGAATGAGGGCGCCGGCATGTTCGATTACGTGCTCGCCACGCTCATCTGGCACGAGATGGCGCACATCGCCGGGGCGGATGAGCGTGAGGCCCAGCGACAGGAAGAGGAGCTCTGGCAGCGGTTTGTGACTGGGAGTCGAGTCGACAGCGGCCGAGGTCTGAGGTATTTGGCACTGCTGAGGAAGCGACATCCTCGATCTCACCCACCTGCGCAGCAGTAACCGTGTTTTGGCGGAAGTTCAGTTTTTGCGGGTGGCGTTTGACGTGCGCGCTTACGAAACACAGGAATCCGATCCCAATTCGTAAAGGCGTCGCATCACGCCACACGAGATGGGAGAGGCGCCCGATCGCCGAAGCTGCCGTTTGCGCGTCCGATTTGCGTGGGCCGCACCGGCGCCAGCGACCAGGCATGCCGGCAGCCGGTTTGCCATCGCCCGGAGACAGGGAGGTTCAGCTATGACGTTTCGGCTCTCCGTCCTTGTCGGGCTGCTCGGGATCACCATCGCCTGTGGCCGTGAATCCGGGTCGCCACCATCAGATGCGCTCGCGCCGGCAGCCCCGTCGGCAACCACCACATCGGCCGCCGCACCCGGCGCAGCTGCCGTGGCGCGAGGTCGAGAAGAGATCACGGTGAATATGGCCGATGCGTGCGATCCCGACACCTTCAACGCCGCGGTTGCCCCCGGGACCTGCACCAGGTCTGGCGGGATGAAGTTCGACCGGTTCATCGACCTCCTGACGCGGCTTGCCTTCGTCGGGCCGTGGCACTTCGCGCCAAACATGGCGAAGACGAGCGTCGGCGCGACCTTCGTCGCGCTGAACAAGGGCGGCGAGGTGCACACCTTCACCGAGGTGGCGGCGTTTGGCGGCGGTATCGTCGCCGACCTCAACCAGCTCGCGCGCACGCCAGATGTGGCGCCGGAATGTACTCAGCTGGAGCCGGACGACTTCGTCGCGCCTGGAGCGGAGTATCGCGAAGAGGTCGAGCACAGCGGCGCATTGAAATTCCAGTGCTGCATCCATCCCTGGATGCGACTCGAGGCGCAAGCGGCCACTCCCTAGGTCAGAGCGTCGACTCGCGCCGCCGGGAGAACCCAACTTCCGGCGGCCGTGACGATTGGCCACCCGACGCCGTATAGTGCAACTCGCGCGTCAGTGCGCGGGCCCTCGTGAGGGCCCGCACGCCGGCACCCCTGACGCGGCCTGAGATGGAAATCACCCTCGATTCACGCCGTCCCGCTCTCGTCCTGACGCTCGCGGGCCGCTTCGACGGCGACGGTGCGCCCGTCTTCGACGCGTTCGTCGAGGCGCTGGACCGGTTCGATGAAAGCTGGATCCTCGACTTCAGCGAGGTTCGCTATATCTCCAGCATGGGCCTGCGCTCGCTGGTCAGGGCCGAAAAGCGACTGCGCGCGCGCAACGAGATGCTCGTGCTCGCCGGGCTCTCCCGGTCGGTGCGACAAGTGCTCGAGATGGCGCGGCTCCACAACGTCCTGCGTCTTGCCGCGTCCGTCGAGGACGCGCTGTTATTGGCCCGGTCCGGCAGCGTCGCGCCCGACCGGGCGCTGCGGACCACGCGTCAGGGTCGCACGTGCGCGACCTGGCTGCTCGGCGGGCAGAGCCTCCTCGAAACCTGGGGTGCGCCGCCGGAAACACTCCCCGGGCAGCTCGAGGGGGACCAGCTGGCCACACTCACGGTCGAGGACCTGGCCTGTGCCGTTGGATTCGGCGGGTTCGGCGCCACACGCGATCAGGCATGTGAGGCCACCGGGCTCCTCTTGATCGGCCCCGGGTTCGCGGGGTTGCGGCCGGCAGGCAGCAACGCGTCCGACTTCATGGTGCCGGAGCGGCCATCCGAGGCCCTCGTGCACGTCGCCTCTGCGCTCGGGCTCGACGGATCGCCGCACGTCGCCTTGCAGGTCGCAAGCGACGACGGGTTTTCCATCGCGGATCTCGTCGAGGACGTGGTCGTGTCGTCGGCGGGGGAAGGGCCGCCGCCCGCACTGACAGCGATCGTGGCGCTCGTCACCCTTGCCAACGGCGGACGGCCCGCGATCCTGCTGCTGATGGCAGCCGACCGGACCGCTCTCGCGCGGACGGACCACGCGTTCCACGTGCTTGCCGGTTGGCTCACGACCGGCGTCCCCGGCGGCGTGGTGCTCACCGGACGAGCCGCCCTGCTGGCGCCATCCGTGTCCCTGCCGTCCATGGCCGCTGACCCCGCGGACGCCCTCTCGACGCTCGTGACCCTGGACAGTCTCGAGCACGTCGTCGAGATCGAGCCCGAGTGGCGCGTCACGTCGGCTATGGCGTGGGGGTATCTGCCGGCGCGGCTTCGCGACGGCCGCGAAAAGCTGCTGAACCTGCACGTGGAGGACGGCACGCCGATGGTCGACGAGTGGGAGACCATCACACGACGGCTCTACCGCGACTGTCGCCGAGTGGTGCTCACACCGCTGCACGGCGGGTTCATGTCCAACACATTTCGAGTGGCAAGCTACGACGCCGACGGCCGGCGCCTGTTGCCGACGGTGTTGAAGATCGGCGGCGTGGCGCTCACCGAACGCGAGGAAGTCGCCAACCGGAAGTACGTGCAGACCTTCATCCTGAACAACAGCACGACACTGCTCGGCGGCGCGGCGGCCGGGGACTGGGCCGGTCTCCGGTATAACTTCCTGGGCGTCACCGGGCCGGACAGCTCCCTGGAGTGGCTCCGGAACCATTATCAACGCCGGCCGGTCGGAGACGTGCTTCGACTGGTCGACACGCTGTTCACACGCGTCCTGAAGCCGTGGTACGGCCAGCCACGCTGGGAGCCTGTGGCGCTGTACGCCGAACACGACCCGAGACGTCTGTTCCCCACGTTGTGCGAGGCCGCCGCACAGGTGCTCGGAGTCTCCGCCGATGCCGAGCGCCTGCCGTGCCCGGAGCTGGGGGTCGACATCCTGAACCCGTATTACTTCCTGCAGCACGAGTTCCCTCGCCGGCGCCAGCGATCGCGGCTCTGGTACACGTCGATCTGTCATGGCGACCTGAACATGCAGAACGTCCTGGTGGACGAGCGCGACAACATCTACGTGATCGATTTCTCCGAGACACGGCCGCGCAACATCGTGTCGGACTTCGCCCGGCTCGAGCCCATCCTCAAGTTCGAGATGGTGCCGATTGAAAATGAGGCGGACCTTCGGCTGATGCTGCAGTTCGAGCGGGGGCTGCTGTCGACCACCGCACTGAACGAGACGCCGCCGATGACCTACGCTGGCACCAACGCCGCGGTGGACAAGGCGTACCAGGTGATCACGCTGCTGCGACGGCTGGCGGATACCGCAACCATCTTCGAAACCGACATGGTGCCGTACTGGCTGGCGCTCCTCGAGTGGACCCTGCCGGTGGTCGTGTATCGGCAGGCCAGCCCCTGGCAGAAGCGGTATGCGGCGTTCAGTGCCGGGTTGTTGTGCGAGGCGATCGCGAGAACGGAGGCCGCCTAGGTACGCCAGACGCTCCCGGCGCCAACCATCTCGCAGCCACCTCAATCGAATGCTCGAGAATCAGAGAGCTGTCAGGCATCGGCTTCGTCCTGGCGCACCCCGGCTCATGAGCGCGCAGCCATCACGGCCGCGGCATCCGCCGACGTTCGCACCGGAATGACCTCGAAGTCGATCAGGTCGTGCCAGTTCGCGATCCACTCGTGAACCAGCGCCTCGTCCTCGGCTTCCATGACCTGAAAGCACCGCTCGAACGCGAGATCGACCCAACTGGCGACGTACCTCACGGTATCCGGTGCCATGCGTCCGCGGTCGCGAAAACGCTGGTAGACCTCAGGTGCCTTGCCGGGCCGAAAGCGCTCGACAACCATGAACAGCATGCAGCCCTGCTTTCGGGACGATCAATCATCGAGTCGAACGCCTCGCGATTATGGCGCGCCCGGTAGTGGGGGTCGGATGTCATGTGGGGCAGGGCTTCAGCCCTGCAAATCGGTACACGAGAGCAGGCCTGAAGGCCTGCCCCACGTGACTACACAAGTGAATCGAGGCGTGTGTTTTGCATGATGCGGGCACGTTTGAGGTGCGCGCCATGAGGTTTTTGCTCTGTTCGCTGGTCGCTCTGTTTGTGCTATTCAGAGGGACGGCGACTGCCGACCCCATCGCGGTGACATCGGGGTTTGTCGCCTTCACGGACGAGCCCGGAGCCTTCCGCGTCGCTGGCAGTGGTTTCGATGTGGCCTTCGGGTTTTTCCCGCAAGTCGTGAGCGGCACCTTCTGGTACGATCGCTGCGCCTCCGGTTGCGCCGCTGGCACCGCAGTCGATTTCGGAACGACTACGTACACGTTCTCCGAATTCTTCCAAGGCTATGGCGGTACCGTCAACGGAATCGATTACCCTCAGCTCTTCAGGGCCGGAGAACTGACGTTCACTGGGCCAACGATCGTCTTGCCCTCGGTGTTTCCGGAGCCTGGAAGTCCTGGTCCCCTCCTGCTCGGCGAATTCACGTTTCGGGGGAACGTCTCTTTATTCACGACCGAGTCGCGTACCGGACCGCCGGTATTCTCGAGTGAGTTGACGGGCCGTGGGACTGCTCGAGTGTTTGCCGGTCAGATACCCGCCGATCTCTTTGTGGTGCATGACCTTGAATACACGTTCACTCCAGTGCCTGAACCCTCCACACTCGCGATGCTCGTTCCCGGCCTGATCGGCGTGGCCACGGTCCTGAGGCGTCGGTCCAGAGCAAAAGCCGCATAGCCCAAGGGTAGCCGACCGGCACGTCAGGGCGCCGCCGTCACACGCACCAGCACGGCACGCGAGTTGTTGCCTTCCACCGTCTCCGTGACCCGCGCCTCGCCGTCCGCGACCGCAATGAGGTAGAACGACGCCGTCGGCAAGCCGGCGGGCAGCGTCACCTGGATTGAGCCGGAGTCCGTTCCCCCAGGGTCCAGCGGACCGACCGGCCTCGAGGCCAGCAGCGTGTCGCTCGTGTCGAACGACCCGTTCGTCGACAGGTAGACCCTCGTCGCAGATCCGCCCGCTGCACCGCCGCCCTGGTTTCTGACCGTATCGGTAACGGTGATTGCCGCTCCCGACACTGCGCTCGATGGCGCAGCGAGCGCCGATGCGATCAGGTCGGGGCCGACGCGGATCACGGCCGCGGCTGTATTGTTGGTTTCGTTGGCTTCGGCGACGCCAGAGCCCGCGTCCGCCACTGCCAGGACGTAGTAGGTGCCGGTCAGAGTAGAGGCTGGAACCTGTACGGCCGTCGACGCCGTGTACGCGGCGGTCGGGTTCAGCGGCGGCACCGGATGGCTGCCGAGCAGGACGTCGGCCGCATCGAGAACCGCGTTTGCCGACAGGTAGAGCGCGGTGCTCGTGGCGTCAGCCGCAGCGATTCCCGCATTGCTCGTCGTCTCGGTGACTGCGACTGAGCGGCCTGCGCCGGCTGGAGGCGGCGTGACGAGCGCCACGGTCAGGTCGGCGCCGATCCGGACGAGCCCGGCGGTCCGGGTGTTGTTGGTCTCGACGGTTTCGGGCACGTTCCCGCCGGCATCCGCCTGCGCAATGACGTAGTACGCGCCTCCTGCGGTCGTGGCGGGAACCGTCGCGAGGATCGATGCGCTGTTCGACGCCCCGGCCGGCAGCGCGGGGACCGCGCGAGACCCGAGGAGCGCGTCGCCCGCATCGAGAGCCGTGTTGGCGGACAGGTAGTACCTGGTGGCGGAGGCGGCCGCCGGGCCGCCGCCCGTGTTGGTCGTCGTGTCGGAGATCGAGACCGGCGATCCCGCTGCAGCCGTTGCCGGTGGCGCGAGCGCCGCAATCGTCAGGTCGGGCCCGACGCGGACGATCACGGCGCGCGTGTTATTGCTTTCGCTGCCTTCGGCAACCACGCTGCCGGCATCGGCCCTGGCCACGACGTAGTAGGTCCCGGTCGCGGCACCCGTCGGGATCGTGACGGTGGTCGCCCCCGATGACACCGCCCCGGCCTGGAGCGGCGACACCGGTCGTGCGCCGAGCAGCACGTCCGCGGTATCGAACGTCGAGTTCGTCGAGAGGTAGAACGACGTCTGCGACGCGGCAGCGGACCCGGCACCCGAATTGGCAGTCGTGTCGGTGACCGTGAGCGGCACACCAGCACCGGCTGTCGCAGGCGCGGTCAACGTCGAGACGTTGAGGTCGGCGCCGATGGCGATCGAACCGCTCGGCCGGGCATTGTTGGTCTCGCTCGTCTCGACGACCTGCTTGTCCGCGTCGGCCGTCGCCACGACGTAGTAGGTGCCGCCGGGCGTATTGGCGGGAATCGTCAGGGGCGACGACGACGAGACGGTCGACGCTGCGGCGGCCAGCGGCCCGACCGTCCGGCTGCCGAGCAATACGTCGCCCGGACCGAAGCTCGCATTGGTCGAGAGGTAGAAGCGGGTCACCGATGCGCCGGCACTGCCGCCCCCGGTGTTCGTCGTGGTGTCGGACGCGGCGATCGCCGAGCCCGCGGCCGAATTCGACGGCACGGCGAGCGCCGCGACGACCAGGTCGGGGCCGATCCGAACGACCGCGGACCTCGTGTTGTTTCCTTCCTGTGCTTCCAGCACCGCCGCATTCACGTCCGCCTTGGCGATCACGTAGTACACGCCTGTCGCGGTGCCGGGCGGCACGGTCACGCTGGTGGATGCGGTGTCTGCCCCCGCGGCGGCCATGGACGGCACGGCACGCGTGCCCATGAGCACGGCACTGCCGGTGAGCGACGCGCTCTGCGACAGATAGAGCCCGGTCGACGACGCGTCCGCGACGCCGGCTCCCTGGTTCCTGGTCACATCGGTGACCATCAGCGTCCCGCCCGCCCCGCCAACGGCCGGCGGCGTCAGCGCCGAGACCACGAGATCGCCCGGCGCATCGTCGCTTGCAATCGTGACGATCCCGCCCGCGGGCGCCCCGATGGCGTACGCCTCGTTGGCGTCCAGGGCTACCACGACGGTCTCGCTTCCCTCCGCGAACGAGTCGTCGATTGCGGTCACATCGAGCGTCGCCCCGGGCGACCCTGCCGGGATCGTCACCGTTTCCGGAAGCGCCGCGTAGTCGGCGTCGGCGGTAGCCGTGCCGTCCACCGTGTATCGAACGGTGAGGCTGGCGCTCGTGTTACCGGTACGCGAGAACGTGAATCGGCCCGCACTCTGTCCCGCCTCGCTGACAGCAGCCGTCGTGGCGGTGACGGTCACGACCGGCAGTCCCAATGCACTCGTGCAGGATGGGAACGCGAACGACCCGATGCGGGTGCGCCACGACATCTCACTGGTGACCGCGTAGTACTGGCTCGTGTACCAGAACGTGCATCCGTCGCTCGGATCGACGAGGAGTGCGCTGTAATCGCCCCAGCGGCCTGAGGTGTGTGTTTGCGATCCGGAGCCCGCCATCAGATCGGCTTCGCCTTGCGTCAGTACGCCCGGCGCGTCGGCGGCCAGGCGCCCGGCGTACCGGATCGAGGGATACGTGCTGCTCCCCGAGGCCGTGAAGCCGACCGCCAGGTTGCCGACGCGGTCCATCGCGGCGCTGCCGACGCTCCGGTCGTCCGCGTCGGGTGCGTAGGTGCCCTGCTGGTGGATGAACGGCGTCCCCCGGGGATTGCGCACCTCGTACCACCGGATGCCGGCATGATCCTGGCCGTCGGCGTCGACCGTCTGGTTGACGACGAGGGATTCGTGGGTGCCGAAGTTGCGATACTGCAGCCGGTACATGAGGCGGTCGGCGAGCGCGTGCAGCCGTGCGGCAGTACCTGGCTGCCGGACGCAGGGCGTGCTGCCACACAAGTCCGCATCGAACGCGGCGGTGGCCAGGAGATTCGGACCGGTAAACGTGGACGCGGACGGGTTCGCCCAATTCACGTGAAAGCGCCAGAGCTGCAGTTGGTCCGCAGAGTAGCCCCACGCGTCGTCGTCCATCTGCACGAAGTATCCCGGCGAGCCGGTGGGTGGAGCCGGCCCGTCCAGATCCGCGGGCAGCATCCCTGCGAGATTCGGATCAGTGGACGACAAATCGAAGTACACAATCGATGCCGGCTGGCCGGCGAGCATCCGTGCGCGGTCGATCGCGATCACCCCCTGTCCGGCCCACTGCAACGTGCCGGAGGTGAACTGGTTGATGGTCATGTAATAGGCATCCGGCCAGACGCCAAACTTCGGGTAGTCGTTCAACTTGTCGAACGCGAACTGGTACCGGTGATAGGAGCCGGTGGGATCCGGTGTCGTCGAGACCGCGATGCACTGGTAGAAGGGCCCGATCGCGAGGCCGAACCACAGGTTCGGCAGCGCAAGCTGGCTCATGAACCAGCGATCGGCGAGATGGTCGTACATTACGACCGGATCGCCGTTGTTGTGTGTCTCACACGGCCCGCCGAAGCCAGTCCACACGGTGCTGCCGCCGAAGGGACCATAGAGCAGCGCCGGGGGAGTGGTCGCCGTGCCCTTGCTGTAGATCGCGAGCGACAGGTTGACCGTCTGGAAGAAGTGGTGGGGGCCGACGTCGCCATTCGTGTCCGGCGGCAGCACGCCGCTCGCGTTGTCGAGGCCATCGAAGCTCCGACTCGAGCCGGGGACGAGAGGAGTTCCGCTGAAACGCTGCACCACCGGATCGGCCAGGAGGCTGGTCGCGATTGACGGATTGACACGACGGGTGGGCCTCGCGTGATTGGGAATCTCGCGCGCGGGAGTGGACCGCCGGACCAGTCGTGGCATCGTGCGCAGCGCCGGCGATCGGTCGTGCCGCTCGGACACGATCACGCGCGGCGGCGGAACCCGCTGGTTCTGGGCCGCCGACACGCGTGATCCCGACGCGGCGGCGGCCAGGGCCACTCCACCCGTGATCAGGACGGCCGCGACTGCCCTGCGTCTGGTCATATATGTGCTTTTCGGCGGACAGCACGGCCTCGTGCACGGTGTATGCCCGAGGAATTCGGCGCATTACCCAGGGCATGCCTGAGCGTGCTCACGGTTTCGTCAGTGGCTGGAGGATTCTGATCTCGGCGAAGCGGGAGGCTCGTAGTGCACGTGCGTGCAGGGCCGTGCTGCCGAGGGGGATGCGGACGTGCGAACGCGCTCCACTGCACGGCAGCTTACTCGGTCGGCCTTGCGCGTTGAAGAGAGTCGAGGCGGGATAGCCAACGGTTTTTGCGGCTGACCGTTCGAGATCACCGGGCTCGTATCACGTAGTTCCGCGAGGAACGGAATGCCGAGCAACGCCTGGCTACCGACGGAGCCGGCGCCCCACAATTTCTACACGGGCTGCACATGACGCGCATGTTTTTCAGTCACCCTCAGGCGGTCAAGCCCGCCTGCCGGATAGGCGGGCTCCGTTTCTTGCCGCGACGATCGGCCGTTGGCAATACTTTCACGTGGCGTTGCACAGTATCTTTCCGGATTTTTGCGTTGCAGCATCGCCCGATGTCTGGACGAGCCGTGTACTCGGCCGATTCGAGGACGCAATCACCACTTTTGTAATTCGGCTTACAAAGGTGTCATCGAACACGGGGACTCGCAGTGGGGCGACCGTCTCCGGGCTGTGCCGGTGTGTTACCCCGTGTGCAACCGTCGCAGATGCGCATCGCACACGCTCCCGTCCGCGTCTCGGCGAGATCGTACTCGCCAGTTTCACGTCGATTCACGCCCTCTCTCATCCCCGAGCAACAGCGTAGTTCCATCGCCAGCGGCGAAACAGCGAATGTCGACCGCGTGAGCGTGCCGCGAGTGCGGCGAGACACC
This sequence comes from Vicinamibacteria bacterium, assembly GCA_963763095.1. GTDB lineage: Bacteria > Acidobacteriota > Vicinamibacteria > Vicinamibacterales > JAENWD01 > CAVUCH01. The sequence continues at coordinate 32,175 of CAVXNR010000005.1, read as the reverse complement.
TCTGAACACATCGTCGTGGCACATCCGTTGCGCTGAGAGGGTGCGGCAACCGTCCTCCACGAGGCCGGCCCACTCCGGCGGGGGAGCTCCCCACACCCGCTTTTTATTCAAACGACTCACGACGTGTTCACCGCAAATGCGCGGTCAGGGGATTTGTCCATGTGTGTACAGAGAGGCCGTGTCGCGCGGTGTTGTGCCGCACTCGTATTTCTTCTCGTCGTTCTCGCAGGCGCCGCCGTCTCTCTCTCCGCAGCCTCGGGCTCGATCAGAATCACACCAGGGACCGTCGTGCTCGAAGTCAACCAATCCGCTTCGCTCATCGCGTCGCAGCCGAACGTCACCTGGTCCTCCAGTAATACAGCCGTTGCCACCGTCGACAGCCGTGGGTTCGTGACTGCCAAAGCCCCCGGAACAGCGTCCATCACTGCCAGGTACCGCGGCTCCCGTGGAACAGCCAAAATCAGCGTCAACACGAATTACGTACCGCCGGCGCCCCTGGCCCTCACGTGCCCGACGGCCATCAACGCAGTTTCGCAGGACGGCAACCGTGTCGCCGTGAATTACACCGTTTCATATAGCGGCGGTGTGAACCCCGTTTCGGTTGCGGGAGTTCCAGCATCGGGCAGCCTTTTCGCTGTGGGCACCACTACGGTCAACGTGACCGCCCAGTCTGGCGACGGCCAGCGCGCCACTTGCAGCTTCGCCGTGACAGTGACCAGCAATTACGTACCGCCGGCTCCCCTCACTCTCACGTGCCCGGCGCCCATCAACGCGGTGTCGCAGGACGGCAATCCTGTCGCCGTGAATTACTCCGTTTCCCATGATGGTGGTGTGGACCCCGTTTCGGTTGCGGGAGTTCCGGCATCGGGCAGCTCCTTCGCTGTGGGCACCACCGCGGTCAACGTGACTGGCCAGTCCGGCGACAGCCAGCTCGCCACTTGCAGCTTCGACGTGACGGTGACGTACACGCCGGTCGTCGTGTCGCCCACCGAATTGTCTGAGCCCACCTTCGACCAGATCATGGCGGGCATCCGGCCGCGTGGGTTTGGCGCGGTTCCCTACACCCTGCGGATGCCTGCCGCCGGCCGGATCGCCTACTACGTGTCCACGACGGGCAGCGACACGAATCTCGGCACGAGCACCGCGCCGTTCCGGACCATCAACAAGGCGGCACAGGTCGCGCTGGCCGGCGACGTCGTGACCATCAAGAGCGGGACGTACAGCGAGACCGTGACCGTGAAGAACGGCGGAACGCTCTCGGCTCCCATCGTGTTTCAGGCCGAGGTCCACGGCGGCGTCGTGATGTCCGGCGGCAGACACTTCTTCCAGCCGATCAACTGGTCGCTCGGCATCAACAATAACGGTGCGATCTACGTGACGGTGCGCGGCCTTGTGTTCCGGAACTACACCTACCTTGGCGAGACCGGCACGCAGGCCACTTACGACGCCCTGCGCGCAGCCAGGGGCTGGCGGATCGAGGACTGCCTGTTCGACAGTCCCGGCGAGAATGCCGTCAACCTCCGCGGCGACGACATCACGCTCACCCGGAACACGCTGCAGCTCGCCGGGCGCCACGCGATCATCGCCTATGGCCCGCCGAACGGCGCGACCAGTCCAACCGATCCGGCATTCATTGGCATCAAGAACCTGAAGATCACCGACAACATTATCTGGTCGAACGCGACGACCACCGTCACGCAGACGGCGGTCAACGCGTCGACCGTCGTGAAGGTCATGACCTCGAAGAACGCGCTGATCGAGAATAACGAGTCCTACGCGAACGCCGGCCCTGGCTTCTGGCTGGACGGCCGGAACTTCGGCTACACGATCCGGTACAACTACTTCCACGACAATGTCTACAAGGGCAGCGGCTACTCACCCGGCCGCGGCCTCGACCTCGAGATCAGCTGGTACGGCACGGTGCGCCGGAACGTGTTCGCGGGCAACGCGCACGAGGGCGTCGGGGTCCTCAACACTTCGGGCGTGCTCATCGAGGACAACCTGTTCAGCCGCAACCGGCGCAACGTCAGTTTCAGCAACCAGGATCGTGGGACAGCATTCCCCTGCCGGGACAACACGGTTCGGAACAACCTGTTCCGCGATTGGGTGAACATGGCGGCCGTCGACATCTTGGGGAATGTGACGCCGTCGAACGCAGTGTCTGTGCTCAACCTGCAGGTCGACTACAACACGTATCAGCCCGTCACCAGTAAGACGCTCTCGGGATACTGGGGCTACTTCATCACGACGCTCACGCAGGACTGCTCGGACATCGGGTGGGAGTGCCACGGCAAGACCGGCACGATCGCCTGGACGCCGCAGTAAGGGGACTCTGTTGCAGCGCACGACTGGGCACCTCGTCGCCGGCAAACCGGCGACGGGTGCTGCCGTCTGAACGATCGTCGTCGCACCAATCGTACGCGGCCTGGCCTTCGCAATGATCGCGGCAACGGCCTTCGGCTGGGACACATAGACGGCGTGACTGCCCTTGGGCGGCACGATACCGTGAGCAACTCTGGTCGTTTTTGCCGGCTAACAGGGAAAACGTGGCGGCTCGCGTTCAGGCAAATCCAGAGGCGGCCGACCGAGGCATCCGGTGCTGCTCGCTTCGCTGACGCAGGCGGAACGTCTGAGGTGTTTCGTCGTTCCATCGCCTGAATGCTCTGGTGAGAGCCGCCGGCTCCGAATAGCCGAGCAAGTACGCGACCTCGCCGATCGATAGCGGCGAGTCGGTCAGATAGCGCTCAGCTGCGGCCTTCCTTGCCAGATCGAGCAGCTGCTGGTACGAGACACCCGCAGCAGCCAGACGCCGCTGGAGGGACCGCGCTGACGTCGCAAGAGTCCGAGCGACTGTCTGGATCCGCGTGTCGCCACCCCCGACGAGCGATGCGAGCGCCCGGCGCACATCGAGCACCACACCGTCCATCGGCGGAAGGCGGGCGATTGCCTCGTCAGCCTGTCGCTGGAGCAGCCGGCCCAAGGCGGGGTCGCGTCGCCGGAGCGGAAGTTGGCACATTTCGCGCGACAGCGCCCATCCGTTCCAGGAGGCTCCCGTGTGCACCGGACACCTGAGTACCCGTTCTATCTCTGCAACATCGTCTGGCTCGTGACAGAAGCTCGCGTAGGCGGCATGAAAACGGCCGTCCGTCTCCTCACGGCAGAGCAGCAAGTTGATCGTCACGGTGAACTCGGCTGAGAACGGGGTATCAGGGCCCTCGAGCATCACCCGAATCGGGTCGTAGTTCTCGTGAAGGACGGGAACGGATCGAGCCTCGACAAGACGCAGATAGTGCGCAAGACGGGTGAGCCCCTCGCCAACGGTCTGGGACGTCGCAATCAAGTAGTCAATCAACGGGAAAGCGCCGAACGGCGTGACCATCGCCAGCCGCATGCCGACGTTCTTCATCGGACGCAGTGCCAGTGCTTGGCGAAACATCGCGCCCCAGGCCGCACACGGTATGCGCGCGTCCGGGTCATCCAAATCGGCCCGACGGATCCCCGCGTCGCTTAGCAGGGAGTCCACACTGTAGTTCAGCCGTTCGAGCGCATCGACGAACACGCGCGCGCTGCTCGCAGGGTAGGACGATCGAAGGGAACTGGGTGACCCTGCGGTTTTGGCGCGCTTTGTCAAGCGGTCGGCGCGTGCGGTCATGGTCGGCGAAGGTCCTCCGCTGCGACGATTGTCCCATGCGGGTCCGGTGTCCTCAACCTCACATGGTCCCAGGTTCACGGCTCGGTCCGTGATGGCGTGCCGCGTCGGCCAATGCTGGCAGTTCCCGGTTCTCATCGTGTGGCGATCATGTCCGAAAACCGCTAGACACTCGGCGCGACCGGGAGCAACGATCGGTCATGGACCTCGATGTTGACGCGTGCTATCGCGCGTTCCGTACTCGCGACCAGCGCTTCGACGGTCGGCTGTTTGGCGGGGTCAGGACAACTCGGGTCTATTGCCGTCCGATCTGCCCGGCACCGATGCCGAAACGGGAAAACATGACGTTCTACGCGACGGCAGCAGCGGCGCAGGAAGCTGGCTTCCGCCCGTGCCTGCGCTGTCGGCCGGAAACCGCGCCAGAGTCAGCCGCCTGGCGCGGGACGTCGAACACCGTATCGAGGGCGTTGGCGCTGATCGACCGAGGCGCACTCGATGAAGGTGGTATCGATCGGCTCGCCGAACGCCTGGGCGTCGGAGAGCGACAGCTCCGCCGGCTGTTTCGACAGCATCTCGGTGCGTCCCCTGTCTCGGTTGCGCAAACACGACGTGTCCTGTTGGCGAAGCAACTGATTCATGAGACACGCCTGCCGATGGCCGAAGTGGCGTTGGCGTCAGGATTCGGCAGCATCCGGCGCTTCAACGAAATCTTCCAGCGGCTCTTTGACCGTCCGCCATGTGCTCTGCGGCGCGCCACCGCCGCCGCATCGTCCAGACAGCATGACGAAGTCACCATCCTTCTCGGCTATCGGCCCCCATACGACTGGGCCGCGATGGTCGCGTTCCTCAAGGCTCGCGCCATCCCGGGTGTCGAGGTCGTCTCGAACGATCGATATGCGCGCACGATCGAGATCGCGGGGGTGCACGGCCTGGTCGCGGTGGAGCCCGCCTCCGGGCACGCGCTTCGGGTCGCGATGCGATGCTCACGGTTGTCGGCGCTGCCGACGATCATTGCGCGCGTGCGGCGCGTATTCGATCTCGCCGCCGACCCGCAAGCGGTCAACGCGCAGCTCGCCGAGGATCCCGTCCTCGCCCCTCTGGTGGCGGCGCGACCGGGCCTGCGGGTACCAGGTGCGTGGGACGGGTTCGAGCTCGCCGTTCGGGCCGTGCTCGGTCAGCAAATCACGGTGGCCGCCGGCGTCGGCCTTGTAAGGAAGCTCGTGACGCGCTGCGGCGCGGCGCTGGCAGGCAACGGCCTGAACACGGAGGGGCTGACCCATGTCTTTCCTCGCCCTGAACAGGTGGCGTCGGCGGACCTGACGGCGCTCGGGATGCCGCGGATGCGCGCCGCGACGTTGGCGTCGCTCGCGGCGGCCGTTGTTGCGGATCCACACGTTCTTGGCGCCGGACGAACCCTGACGGAATGTGTGGCGCAGCTTCGTGCACTCCCCGGCATCGGCGAGTGGACCGCGCAGTACATCGCGATGCGTGAACTGCGCGAGCCGGATGCGTTCCCGGCCGCCGACATCGGCCTGTTGCGCGCGTTGACCGATTCGGAAGGCAAGAGGCCGACATCCGGCGAACTGCTCGCCATGGCCGAGCGCTGGCGGCCGTGGCGCGCGTACGCGGCGCAACATCTTTGGGCATCCGGCACGAGCGGGCGTCGCACGAACTGACCACACGAGCCGCTGGAGCGTGACCATGGCCACAGAGTCCCGTTATGACGTCGTCATTGTTGGCGCTCGGTGCGCCGGTGCAACGCTGGCCACGTTCCTCGCCCGAGGCGGCGCTTCCGTCGTACTCCTGGACAAAGACCGGCTTCCGAGCGATCAGATCCTGTCGACTCACACGATCCATCCGCCAGGTCTGGACGTTCTTGACGACGTGGGTGTCGGCGACGCAGTCCGCGCGGTGGCGCCGCCCACGCATATCGTGCGGCTGCAAAAAAACGAGGCCTTCGTCGACATCGAGTTTCCCGATGAGAGAGCAGAGTACCTGTCCCCGCCGGGCGCGGCTCGACGGTCTCCTGCAGGACGCGGCTGTATCAGCGGGAGTCGAGGTCGTTGACCGAACGCGAGTGACATCGCTCCTACGCGACGGGGATCGCGTTGTTGGCGTGCGAGCCACCGGGCCGACAGGTCAGGAGCGCGTGTTTCGGGCGAGCCTCGTTGTGGGAGCCGACGGCCGGCATTCCACGGTCGCACGCCAGGTCGATGCGGAGGAGTACCTCGCGTACGATGCTCCGCGAGCGATGTATTGGGGGTATTGGGACGCTCCTGCGTTCTGGCGCACGGTTCCGGCTTATCCATTCGGGATGTACGTCGCCAACACCGACGGCCACATCCGCGTGATCTTCCAGACCGATCACGATCAGCTTCTCATCGGCAGCCTGCCCTCCGTTGAGGACGCGCTGAAATGGCGCACCAATCCTGACGCAGCCCTCATCGCCGATCTGGCCTCGGATTCCACGACGGGTCCGCTGATCGCCGGTAGAACGCCGGATGGAGCGGTCCGCGGCACGCTGAAGGAACGCTACTTCTTTCGAAGAGGTGCCGGGAGCGGGTGGACGCTGGTGGGTGATGCCGGCCATCACAAGGAGTTCGTCATCGGAGACGGCATCACGGAGGCCCTTCTCCAGGCGCGTAGTCTCGCCGCGGCCATCGCGCAGGGAAGCGACGCGGCGCTGATTCGGTGGTGGCGGGCGCGGGACGTCGAGGCGCTGCCGTACTTCTTTCTCGGGCAGGATGAAGGGGCGCTAGGGCCCCCTCCGGAGCTTCAGCAAGTCGTCTTTGCTCGTGCAGCGAAGGTTCCCGCGCTGCGCGCCCGCCTGGCGGCCACGATGGAGCATCGACTCTCGCCGATTGAGACGTTCCCCGTTCGACACGTGCTTTGGTGGGCGCTCGGGGCCACACTCCGGGGATCGCCACGGGTCCTGCTACAGTTCATCGCGAAGGGTAAACGTGGGTCAGCCATCGAACGCGAGCTGCGCCTGCGTCGACGGCTTCTCGCAGAGGCGGAGGCCGCCGAGGCTCGAGCCATACCGACAGACATGAGCCCGGAGAGCGGAGTTCTGCCGCGAGCCGCGGAATTCAAGAAAGCGCGGACTTAGAAGCAAGCCGGGCAACGGCGTGAGAATGAGATCGGGAGGTGTTTCGCCCGCTCGCGCCGTCGCCTCCACCGATCCTGATTGTCGGTGGCGGAATCGCGGGTCTCGCACTCGGCCGAGCACTGCAAGGGCAGGGTGTCGTTCCGGAACTCATCGAGCGTGCGGTGTCGTGGCCGACGCGCGGCACCGGCCTATACCTCCCCGGGACGGTCTCAGGAGACGAACAAAAAGCGAATGTGGTAGGCTTGACGTGCCGCGGTGGCAAATGGTGCTAGCCAGTCCTTCCGAGCCGCTCTCGCAACTCGAGGTACTGGTGGTCGACTGCCAGGCCACAGCCGCCGCTCCACGAGGTCATCTCCTCGAGATCGGCTGGGCGCGCGTCCTCGGCACGAGAATCACGCACGCGCATGCGTCGTTGATCGCGCTGCCGGATGGCGAGCAGATTCCGCCAGCTGTTGCGCGGATCACTGGGATCTCCGAGCACATGATGCGGTCCGGTGTCGAGGGACGCTGCGCCTGGCGCGAGCTGACCGACCAGGCCGCGAGTCTCACGCAGCAGCCCGCGCCGACTGTCATCCACTTCGCTCGATTCGAGCAGCCGTTCCTTCGCACGTTGGCCGCCGGCGTGTTTCCGCTCGACGTGGTCTGCACCCGGGATATCGCCAGGCGCCTTCTGCCCAATTTGCCTCGGTGCAGCCTGCGCGCCCTCGCTGGATACTTCGGTCGCGCAGTTGGGTCGCTCCGTCGAAGCGCCGATCACGTCGAAGCGACAGCGTTCGTCTGGCACGAGTTGGTCGGCCTGCTCGACAGGCACGGCGTGTCGACCTGGGGCGCGCTCAACGACTGGCTTGCCGGACCTGCAAAACCGATTAGACGCCGACGCCGCATCTGGCCGATGCCGCGCGAGGTGCGGCTTTCGCTGCCGGATGCCCCCGGCATCTATCGCATGCTGCGGACAGACGGCAGCGTCCTGTACGTCGGCAAGGCAGCGTCGCTCCATCATCGGGTCAACAGCTACTTTCGGAAGCAGAGCGGGCGTGCCCGAGCGGTTGCTCGAGATGCTGTCGCAGGCACGCGCGATCTCGTTCGACGTCACACCAAGTCCGCTCGAGGCCGCGCTCCTCGAGCCGGACGAAATCAAGCGGCACCGACCGCCCTACAACGTCGCGCTCACGATTCAGGACCGCGCGTTGTGGTTCACGTCGCTGGATCTCAGCGCGCGTAGTCCACAGCCGTCGCCACACTGCCCGTTCGGACCATTTGCTTCAGCCGAAACGCTCGATCAATTCGCGGCACTCGCCCGGGCTGGACGCGCCGCTCTGACGTCCGGTTCACGAGGCCCAGATGACGGCACGTTCACCGCCGGTTACGACCGGCTGTGCGCAACGCATCCTGAACTGTCGCGCGTCGACCTCTCGGACTACGCGAAGCTGCTGCGGCTTGGCACACGCCTGTGGCGAGAAGGTCGACGAGACCGCGACGTTGATGAAGACGATGCCAACGAAACGCGTCGTGGTTTGACGGTCTGGACCCCGGAGTTCGTGCAAGTGTCGCTGGAGTGGCTCGCCTTGCGGGCGGCGCTCGCCCGACGCCGCGCGATCTGGTTGACGCGGTTGTTCGATTCGAGCGTGGTGTGGCGCGAGCCCGCTGACAGTTGTGCGCGGCTCATTGTGATCGAGAACAGCGAGGTCGTGTTGAGCGGGGCAGTGGACGCAAACGCGACGCCACCGATTCCACCGGGTTACCGCCGTCCAGTGGCCGCACGTCGTGAGGCCTTCACCCTCGGCTCCTTCGATCGCCTACGGGTATTGACGACGGAGCTGAAGCGCTTGGTTGCAGCTGGCGCTCCAGTGGCGCTGCGCCTGGGCGTCGGACCGGCACTCGACGAGTCGCGACTCGCGTCTGCGCTGTGGTGGGTGTAATGCCTTCCACAGCCACCATTCTCCACGCGGACCTCGACGCCTTTTATGCGTCGGTCGAACAGCTGCTTGACCCTCGCCTGCGCGGCAAGCCGATTGCGGTCGGCGGCGGCGTCGTTCTCGCGGCCTCCTACGAAGCGCGGGCCTTCGGCGTACGAAGCGGCATGCCTGGACGGCGCGCGCGGCAACTCTGTCCCGACCTCGTTTTTGTCGGCGGACATTTCGACGAATACCAACGGCTCGGCGACGCCGCCATCGGAGTCCTGAGCGATTTCACGCCTGCCATCGAGCGCATCTCCATCGACGAGGCCTTCGCCGACGTTGCAGGCTGTACGCATCTCTTCGGTTCGCCGGCGGAGATCGCACGGACGGTTCGGGCTCGCGTGCGCGCCGAGCTTGGCTTGCCGATGTCAATCGGCGTGGCGCGTACCAAGCATCTGGCGAAGATCGCATCGCAGGTCGCCAAGCCGGATGGATTGGTCGTCGTCGATCCGGATTCTGAACTCGAGTTCCTTCACAAACTGCCCGTGGCGCTCATGTGGGGCGTGGGCCCCGCCACCGAGGCGCGGCTCGCCAAGATCGGGGTCACCACGATCGGTCAATTGGCTGAGAGCTCTCCTAAATCCGTGGAGCGATTGCTTGGGCACGCGGTGGGAAGCAAGTTGGCGGCACTCGCGTGGAACCGCGATCCGCGGCAAATCCAGACGCGCCGGCGCGCGCGCTCTGCCGGCGCACAATCGGCGCTCGGACGACGGCCTGCGATCGAACGCGTCTTCAAACCGACGCTCCATCATCTCGCCGACCGCATCGGCCCGCGGCTCCGCGCCAAATCCCTGGCGGGCCGGACGATCACGGTCCGCGTGCGCTTCGCCGATTTGCGCTCGGTCACGCGCTCGCTCACGCTATCAGCGCCGATTGCTGCAACGAGGGCTCTCGCTGAGATCGCCGAGGACTTGGTGCGCGGCGTCCTTGCGGATCACCGTGACGAGAGGACGATCTCGCTGCTGGCGATCTCCGTCTCAAATCTCGAAGCGCATGCGATCGTGCAACTGGAGCTGCCGCTCGGGCTTGCCGACGAAGGATGCCGTCCTGGCACAAAGAAAGGCCTGGCGCGATCGCGCGCAGACCGGGCCGTCGATGCGATCCGCAAGCGCTTCGGAGGACAAGCGGTGGATTATGGGTCAGCATCGCGGGATGCGCGCTCTGTCCCTGACGAGTTCCGACGCCTTGCCGAAAGAGAGCTTTGAATATCGCCAGCGCCCGCTGCAACTTCGGTCGGCAACGCGTGGGCGGCCGTCACTCAAGGCCAAAGTGAGCCATCTGCTGCGGCCGCTGTGAAACGATCGAGCGGCCAGACATCGATCCCGTCTTCCGTTCTCAGCTGACGCTCCCCGAGGTACACGAGGATTCGTCGCGCGAGCCGCGGCAGTTCGCCGATCGCCCGCAGTCCCGCCAATTGCGGCGTCGAGAATCGCGGCTGCGCCTTGACTTCGACGGCGAGAAACTCGCGACCGCGCCGCAACAGGAAGTCGACTTCAGTTTGCCGCGCCTGAGCAGGCGCCCAGTACGACACCTCCTCGAACAGCTCTGAGTCACCGTTGTGCGCGCGCAGGATCGTCAGGATGAGGCCTTCGAGCAGCGGACCGCGTTCTTCGGCGACGACCGGCCCCAATTGTTGCTTCGTGGCACGAGCCAGTCCTGGATCGACCCAATAGAGTTTCGGGTGCTGCCGTTCGCGCACGCGCAGCTTCGCCTCGAATGCGGGCAGCAGTGTCGCGACGAGCGTGTCCTGCAGAATGCCGAGGTATCCCTCGACGGTGGTCCGGGCCGTGGCGGCATCGCGCGCCAGACCCGCAATATTGATCACCTGACCGTGGAACAACGCAGCCACGGGGAGAAACCGCAGGAATGCCGGAAGGTTGCGGACGAGCGCCTCGATCCGAATCTCCTCACGCACGTACAACTGCACGTAGGCTTCGAGCGCCGCGCGCGGATCGTCGGCCTGCCACACCACGGGGATGCTGCCAAACCGCAACACGCGCCCAAGATCGAAGTCCTTCCCCAATTCAGCTGGGGCGAGCGGATACATCGTCCGCAGCGCCGCGCGCCCAGCTAGCAGGTTCGTATCGGCGGTCTTCAGCCGGCGCGCGCTCGATCCCAAGAGCACGAACCGCCGGCGAGTGCCTTCAATCGCGCGGTGGACCTCGTTGAGGAGCGCTGGGACGCGCTGCACTTCATCGAGCACGACGACTTGATTGGCCGGCAGGGTCCGCAATTCCAGCCCGAGCAGTGCGGGGTTTGCCGCGAACGATTGATACCGGCTCTCGTCGAGCAGGTCGATGATGTGGGCATCGGGGAAGGTCTGACGCGCCCACGTGCTCTTACCGACGCCGCGCACGCCGTACAGGAAGAAGCTTCCCCGGGGCGGGGTTAGAATCCGTCGGTATCGGCGCTCTGCCACCATGCCGTCATTCTACCATGCAAAATGACGGCATGGTTGCATGGGCTTCGCCCTCGAGAGCTCCCACAGGTGCACAGGCGACATGTCCGCCCAACAGCAGGCCCATCAGCAAGGCTCGGACGCGGCTGAGGCAGGTTGCGCAGGTCGCAATCGTGACAGACATGTCGATTTCGGAGTTTCCCGTTCGACGTCAGATCAGAGAGGGGATCCTTCATGCGAAAGATCATTGTCGGCGCGCAGGTCTCCATGGATGGAGTCATGCAGGCGCCTGGTGGGCCATGGGAGGATCCCACCAAGGGCTTCAAGTTCGGCGGCTGGGTGATGCCCTATTTCGATGAGGTGTTCGGCGAAGAGATCGACCGTGTCTTCGAGGAGAAGTGCGCCCTCCTCCTCGGGCGCAAGACCTATGAGATTTTCGCAGCATACTGGCCCTACTACGACGAAACCGCCCCCCATGGCGGCATCGCCAAGCTGTTCAAGGACATCAAGAAGTACGTGGTTTCGCGCTCGGGCGACGTCGATACGAGTTGGCAGGGCTCGGTGCTCCTGCGAGACATCGCCGACGTGAAGCGCTTGCGAGAAGAAGACGGCCCGAACCTCGTCACCCAGGGCAGCACCGAACTTGTGCACGCGCTGCTCGCGAACGACCTCGTCGATGCGATGAGCACCTTCACAGTCCCGGTTGTGCTCGGCGGCGGCAAAAAGCTGTTCGCGGATGGCTCAGCGCCCCACAGCTACAAGCTAACTCGATCGCGAGTCTCGACTACGGGCCTCATGATCGCGCACTATGAGCGCGGCGGCGAGGTCACGGTTGCCGACACCGCCCTCGCCGAGCCGAGTAAAGCGGAAGCGGCGCGGCAAGGGCGCATGAAGCGCGAAGGCTAATCTATCCTTGATCGGCGATACGCTTACGCAATGCGACCCCTTCGGTATTCCATCAACGTCACATTGGACGGGTGCTGCGATCATCGGGAAGGAATCGCGGACGAAGACTTGCATCGTCACGCGATGGAAAACATCGTCCAAGCCGATGCCCTTCTCTTTGGCCGGGTGACGTACGAAATGATGGAGGCAGCGTGGCGGTTGTCGACCCGGACGGTGGCGATGCCTGACTGGACGGAACCCTTCGCGCGGACGATCGACGCGGCGAAGAAGTACGTCGTGTCGAGCACCCTGGACCGGGTCGATTGGAACGCGGAACTCATCCGCGGGGATCTGGGGCAGGCCGTTCAGCAGCTCAAGCAGGAGCCGGGCAAGGGACTGTTCACGGGCGGCGTGACGCTCCCGCTGGCGTTGGCGGAGCTGGGACTGATCGATGAGTACGAGTTCGTGGTCCATCCCAGGCTGGCCGGCCACGGGCCGACGTTGTTCGCGGGGCTCTCGAAGCGTGTCGACTTGAAGCTCGTGGACCGGCTGGAGTTCGGCTCGGGGGCGGTGGCGATGCGGTATGAGCCTAAAAGGTAGCCATCGGGCTTGTTAGCCGGGCCCAAGCCCCTCATTGGCGCCGAGCTGTGACGATCCAGGCTCGCGAGCCGAGCCACACGCCGCGTTCTGAGGCCCGCGACTCGAGCGTCGCACGCAGGCGGGCGAGGATGGTGCCGGCGGCACGCGGACCAGACCGGCTCAGCGCCTCGCTCACGTTCGCGAATCGGCCGACGAAGGCGAGTGCGGCGTCGACATCCTGGCCGTAATACACGGGCACGTCGACATCATGGAACTCGCTATCGGCGAAGCCTGCGGCCGCGAGGATCCGTCGGACGGTCGGAGGCTCAGCGAGCGAGAAGGGATCCAATCCGGGCGCTGCCGCGACTCCGCGCTCTCCTAAGCCGAGGGCCTGATCGATCGCGACAGCCCACTCGTTCCGGTCGTGCGCTCGCCAGACCATCATAACGAGGCGCCCACCGGCTCGGACGGCACGCGCGATGTTGCGAAAGGCCATATCGGGATCGCCGAAGAACATCGTGCCGAAGCGGCTGATCGCGACGTCAAACGCTCCCGATGGAAAGGGATGTGCCTGCTGCATCGCCCATCTCGAACCGGACGTTCGGCACGCCTTCCCGATCGGCCAGCTCGCGGGCGCGGGCGATCATCCCACCATCGATATCGACACCCAACGCATCGACGTCCGAGGCTACCAGCGCCGCCTCTCGTGTTGTCTGGCCCGTCCCGCAGCCGATGTCCAGCACACGGTCTGCCGCCCGGATGCCCAGTGCCGCACGGAACTGCTCGTTGTGGAGCTGGAGCTCCGCGTCATATTCGATCACGGCGCTTCAGCATGGGTCAACATCAGCCGCTCCAGCGCCACCTCGGTGCCGCCGTTCACCGCCCGGCATCGCGCCCCTCACCCTGAACCTCGAGGCGATAGGCTTCCAACCGATCGGCCAGTACGGCGGGGTTGCTCATAGCGACCATGTGACCGCCGTCGATCTCCTCGACTTCGATGGCGAGGCGCTCACGGGCGACTCGGCGCTGAAAGTCGAGCGGGAACATCCGATCGTGGCGGCCAGCCAGCACTCGGGTCGGGACATCAGGCCAGGAGCCCAGTGGCCAGGGCTGGTCCAGGGGCGTCATCGACTGGTCCTGCCAGGTCCGCGCCTGCGCCTCGGCTCGGAGCTTGGACGGCAGGTCATGGTAGTAGATGACGGCGTCGTCCTCGGCCTCGGTGGGCGAGAGCCCAAGGCTGACGTGGTACTCGCGCCTCGCCGGTCCGGAGCCCGTGTTCGTCCCCCACGCGTTGAAGGTCTCGCCGGGCGTGGGGATCATCGCGTTGAGCATGACGAGCAGGTCCACTCGACGCCGGGTGCAGACGATCGGCGCGGTGAAGCCGCCCATCGATGCGGCGACGAGGATGACGTTGGCGCGATCGCCGATGGCGTCGACCACGGTATCCGCGTACTCGGACCAGCCTGCCGTGTCGTTCTCGGCCGGAAGCCGGACCGCGATCGCATCGTGCCCACGGGACGACAGCTCAGGAACGAGCCGATGCCACTCCCACGGATCGCCGCCGCCACCTGGGATCAGGGCATAGGTCGCCAAAGGTGTCTCCTACCAGCGCTCGACGGGGCGCGGAGAACAGGAAAGGACAAAACCTTTCCTGAGACACGTCACTCGCGCCGTGCCGGCTCGAAGAGCTCGATCGGATTCCCATCGGGATCCTCGAGCTGAATCTGTCGGCCACCCGGGCCGGTTTCCATCTCATTACGGAACGTCAACCCCGATTTCCTGAGCCTCTCAATCTCACGAGCGACGTCAGTCACATGCAGCACAATGCGATTCCATCCGCCCGCCTCCTGCCGCCGCCCATCGGGCATCGGCCGCGAGCCTGACGCGCCGGGGCCGCTCAGCAGCAGCTTGAAACCGCCGAGGGACACGGTGGCGAACGCCGGCAATTGCTGGTGTTCCAGCTTGAAGCCGAGGTACTTCGTGTAAAAATCGGCGGCGCGCTGCACATCTGTGCTTTGGTAGCGGACACCGTGCAATCCCTGAATCGATCGCTGGTGGTCTCCTCCCGCCTCATCGGAAACAGCAGCGGAGCCTTTATCTGTCGGTTTCATTTCGATCCTCCAATTGGTCCAGCTTCACGGGATCAGTGGCATCCGGTGCAAGCCGATCGCCACCGCCAGCTGCTGCAGTATTTCGCTCGTAAGGTCATCAGCCCCGATTAAGTGCTACGTCGCGTTGTGCATGAGTAACTTCCGGATCCATAGACCTGCAACCGCTCCAAGGCTGTCGAGCACTGCCGCCTGATGTTCATGCGTTGGTGTGAATCTGGCATCGGAGAACGCTCACAAAGGAGGAGTCCATGACCACTCAGAGCGCCGCGGCGGCGCCAGCCTCGAACGCGGCGATTGCACAGGCGGCCTACAGGGCGTATGTGACGAAAGACCGGGCAGCCCTCGAGGCCCTGCTCGCCGACAACTTTCACTTCACGAGCCCCCTCGACAATCGGCTCGACCGTGAAACGTACTTCCGTCGCTGCTGGCCGAACAGCGAGGTCATCGAGGGGTTCGACTTCGTCCATCTCGTCATCGATGCTGATCGCGTCTTCGTCACGTATGAAGGACGCAATACGAACGGCCATCGATTTCGCAACACGGAGATTCTCACCATTCGAGATCAGCACATCGTCGAGGTCGAGGTGTACTTTGGCTGGTCGCTGCCTCACAAGGCGCCGCAGGGTGGATTCGTGGATCCGGCCGAGCCCGGACTGCCGCAGTCCTGACAGGAGAACGCGATGCTCGCAGACGCTCAGGTTTCGACGCGGCTTCCAGCGAAAGATCTCGGACGCGCGCGAAAGTTCTATTCCGAGAAGCTGGGACTGGAGCCCGTCGAGGAACGGCCAGGGGGCCTTCGGTACCAATGCGGTGAGACTTCCTTCGCCCTGTTCGAGTCCGCAGGCTCTGCTTCGGGCACCCACACGCAAATGGCGTGGGAAGTCGACGACATCGAGGCTGCCGTCGCAGCTCTCCGAGCACGTGGCGTGGTGTTTCAGGAATACGATGCACCCGGCCTCACGACAAGAGGCGGCGTGGCCGAGATCGCAGGAAATTATCCAAGCAAGGGTGTCGGCGAGCGAGGGGCGTGGTTCACCGACAGCGAGGGAAACTTACTGGGTCTGGGCCAGCCAGTGCGCCGATGAAGAAACGAGTCGACCTCCTGCGGCATGGAGCCGGAGCGAGCCTACCGATTCCGGACAGGAGCGCGCAGCGGCGGTTGACCGGGGGTGGAGCCTGTAGGTGCGGCAACAGTGAACTACAGGAGAGACGCATGAATCACGTGCTCATCACGCTGATCGTTTTGGCGTCGAGCGGAGCCGCCGCCCCGGCGCAAGATCAGGGGACGTCCCAGCGCGACCGCCCTGTTGCTCCTCGCTCGGGAATCCACAAGCTCGAAGAGCTCACCTTCCCACAGATTGACGCCCTCGATCGGCAGCGGACACTGTTCATCCTCCCGGTGGGCATGATCGAGGAGCACGGCCCTCATCTGCCCGTTGGTGCCGACACGCTTGGCGTCATGTACGAGGCTGACGGCGTGTCAAGGCGTGTGAGCCGAGCTCTGCCGGCCTGGAACGTCGTCATGATGCCAGCCATCAACTACGGCCAGGGCGGCGCGAACGCGCTGGGCAACATGCTGGTGCATCCCGGCACGTACGCCATCCGACAATCGACATTGCGATCGCTGGTGGCCGATCTGGGCGGCCAGATCGCGCAGAACGGCTTCAAGTGGATGTTTGTCATGAACGGTCATGGCGGCCCCCCGCACAACATCGCGATCAACGAGGCGTGCGACTTCGTCAGCGAAACGTTTGGCGTGACGATGCTGCACCTCACGGGTCTCTTTCGGGCCGATGCGGTGATTCAAGCGAAGGGACAACGGATGAACGCCCAGCACTTTTCGCCCGCGGAGCTTGCCTCGTTCGGCATGGACGTTCATGCCGGCGTCGGCGAAACATCGGGCATGCTCGCCGTCCGTCCCGATCTGGTTCGGTCCAATTACAAAGCGCTTCCGAGCCGAGCGGGCCGCTCGTTCGAGGAGTTGCGCGAGATTGCGACGGCGCCCGGTTGGCAGGGCTATCTCTCTGCTCCGGCGAAGGCGACGGCGGCGCACGGCCGGGCGGTCGAGGCCTGGTGGATCGACGGGTTTACCGACCTGATTCTTCGCGCCGTGCGCGGTGAGAACATGTTCGTCCATCCGCGTAACCCCGAGACGGTGCCTCCTCCCGTGGCCCCGCTTCTCGAGAAGGTACTCGCGAACGAGGCCGCATTTGGAGCAGCCCTCGAGAAGTGGCTGGCAGAGCGCGGAAAGCGCTGATGGGTGTGGCGAACCCCCTCAGCACGCAGCCCGCGTGGACTAGGACAAGTTGGCTCAGCGCGAGGCGCCTTCGAGGGCTGTAGCGTGATGCGGCTCGTACAGCATCACCTCGACGCCGCCCGGCAGGCCTAGCATGACGGTGATGCCGAAGCGTTCGTCTTGTGGTTCACCGTTCACCGTGACGCCCTTCGACCGAAGATCGCGAATCGTCGCGTGAATGTCGTCGCACATGAACGTGAGCTGATGGCGCATACCGGATTTGTACGTTGGACCTTCTGCCGGATGCACACCGAGCTCCGCGGGTGGTAACGCAAAGATCAGCCAACCCTCCCCCGCATCCACATGCTTGAACCCGAAGGCGTCGCGAAGCATGGCACGAAGGGCGTTCGGATCAGACGTGTACAGCAGGGCATGCGTGCCAATGATCGCCATGGTGGTGTCCTCCGGGAGCATTATAGGGACGGGTCCGACGTTGTCTAGGCGGACTACTCTGAGCTCAACAAGATCAAGCGACTTGGCGGCCGTTAACCTTGGAAAACGCCGTGTTTTTGCGCGTCACGGGGACGACCGGCGGCAAAGAGGCGGTCGCTGCGGTAAGTTCCATCGTCCTCGTTCACAGGGAGGACCAGTACATGCGTCTGATGATCCGCCTCGATACCAGCGCATCGGGACGCGGTCGCGAGTCCGCGTGAATTCGACAAGCTGAATCGTCACCTCGGCAACGGCAGGATTCGCGTGCCGATCGCGGCGAGCTATCCGCTGGGGAAGGCCGCTCGAGCGCACAGGCGATTGGATCGAGAACACGCGCTGGGACGGATGGTCTTGCGAGTTCACCGCGACCGTCAGTGATCGGCGGGGACGGCCATCGGGAAGGTCGAGGAGCTACGGCATTCCGGTGTGTTCGCCGCTCGCCAGGGGTGTCAAGTCCTCCCGCTGTGGTTGCCTCCTCAATCGTGCGGCTGAGTACGATCGGCAGCACTGGAGGAGCTTCAATGAAAAGGCTTTCGGCCGTTTGTCTTCTGGTGGCGTTTGTTGTGGTAGGTCATGTCGCCGTGACGCCCGCAGCCGCGCAGAACCGCTCGATTGGCGTCAACGTCGTGCTGAACACGTCGATCACACCCGACATCGTCCGAGATCTCCGGCGCTTCGGCAACGTGCTCGACACGATCGACCAGCTTCGTGCCGTGCGCCTTCGCGCCCGCGAAGGCAGTCTCACGGCGATTCGTGCCCTGCCCTACGTCATCGCCGCCAACCCGGACGCCGAGCGAGCTGGCAGTCCGGTCGACACCGTGAGCGCCGAGAACTTCTCCAATGGGCTCAGCACCTGGGATCTCGATGCGATTGACGTGACGGATCTCGGTGTCGGGCGGACGGTCGCGTTCGACGGCAGGGGCGTCTACGTGGCGGTGCTGGACACGGGCCTGCTGGACTCATGGCGCCAATACTTCCCCGAGGAACGGATTGCGGAGCAGTTCGCCACGGTGTTCAGCGGCGGCGGCCAGGACCGCGGCCAGGTTTCGGAGACGCCAAACGTGTGGGAGCACGACCAGAACTCCCACGGCACGCACGTGACGAGCACGATCCTGGGCTACAGCTTCCGCGGGACACCGATCAACGGCACGGCGCCGATGGCGACCGTCATCCCGGTGAAGGTGCTCAACCAGGCGGGCCACGGATGGTCGTCGGTCATCGCCCGCGGGATCGTCTACGTCGCCGACCTGAAGGAGAGCGGCGCGCTGGGTGATGCGCCGGTGGTTATCAACATGAGCCTGGGCGGTCCGGGGCCCGATCCGATCGAGCAGGCGGCCATCGACTACGCCATCGACCGGGGCGTCGCGATCGTCGCGTCGGCCGGCAACGGAGCCGAGGCCGGCATGGGCTATCCTGGCGCCTACGAGCCGGTCATTTCCGCAGCGGCGTCGGGCTGGATCGGCGAGTGGCTGCCCCCCGGCAACGCCGCCTGGTGGCTCACCGGAAACGTGCCGGACCCCACGAACCCCGCCGATTTCTACATCACCGATTTCTCGAGCCGTGAGAAGCCCGGACAGGACCTCGACGTCGCGGCTCCTGGTTCCTGGGTGGTCGGACCCTATCAGCTCCAGAGCGGCAAGACGAGCTACTTCTTCGTGGGCGGCACGTCGATGGCGTCGGCGCACGTGACCGGCATCGCGGCGCTGATGCTGCAGAAGGACTCGAGCCTCAGCCAGGGGGCCATTGAAGGCGCACTGGAGGCCAGCGCGGTTCCGCTGCCCGCCGGCTGCCGCACCGTGAGCGGACCGTCCGGGCCGCCCCAGGAGATCTGCTGGGGAGCGGATGCGACCGGTTCCGGGCTCGCCACCGCGGCCGCTGCGCTCGCGGCCGTTCCGTAGACGGATTTCCGCGAGGGACGCAACCGGTGCCGCTGCGTCCCTCGCGGCACGCCACGCAGTCTCACGAAAAGCCTCCCGACCTCCTCGGATCGAAGAAGAAACCTCGCCACCTATCAAGGGCGGTTTGACGGCTTGGGCCGCCATGGTGGACCTCGCGTCCAAACACCGAAGTCCTTTTCCGCTGCACGAGGCGACGAAAGTGTTCTGGGCGAGGAGCACCTGCGACACCGATTTGGATGAGAGCGACTGAAGCTGCTCGAAGTGCGTTTTTGCCTCAGCGAAGTGACCGCTCCAAAGCGCCGCCATGCCGCGAAGCCGGAACGCTTCTCCACCGACATCGCCTATTTCTTTGCGGACAACTCGATCCTGTTATGGACCCGGGTCGTGCGGACCGTGAGTGGTGCGTATCTCAGCAACATTGGCGATAGTGCCCGGCTGTTCGCTCTGGTTTACATGGCGATCGCCGACGCGTATATCACCTCCTGGGATAGTAAGGTGCACTGGAACTTCTGGCGGCCCATCACGGCAATTCATGAAGGCAATAGGGACGGCAACCCACGAACGGCGGGCGACCTGGCGTGGCAGTCGCTCATCACCACACCGAGCTATCCGGACTACACGTCTGGCGCCAACGCCAATTCCGGCGCTACGACCACGATGCTCGCGAACTTCTTCGGGACCGACAAGGTGACGTTCTCCATGACGAGCAACACTCCTCAGGTGATCAACAAGACGCGCCCGTACAGCCGGTTCTCGGATGCGGCACAGGATGTGGTCGACGCTCGCATCTACGCAGGCATTCACTTTCGCTTCGCAGACGTCGTGGCGCGCAGACAGGGAGCGCACGTGGCCAACTGGGCCTTCAGCCACTTCCTCCGGCCCGTCGGTAAGAACAAGGATTGACCCTATCGATTCGACAACCACGCCGGCGGAAAAAGCACTTCGGCAACCAGCGCGCGCATCCGCCAGAGCCCCGCGAGCCGGCAGAGCGCGGCGAGCCACCGCGATGGTTTCCGAATTCGCTGGCCGTCCGGAACGTCGAGAATCGTCAACGCGTAGGCCACCGCTGCGTCCGTGGCCGCCCGATTGATGCGGGCGCCTGGGCCGCGGTGGCCACGCGAGGCGAGCCGACATAGCTTGGCCACGAGGACTCGCGGGCGATACGCACCAGCGTTGGCCAATGGGTGGCGACCGGGCTCTCCGCTTCGCCCAGAGACGTTGGTGCGAGATCGGGGCGCAGGAACAGCATCTCGCTGGTCTCGGCGGCGCCGGGATGCACGGAGAAGCGATCCTGCCGAACGCCCAGACGATGTAATCGTGAGTCAGCAGTAGAAACCCACCGGTGCCGCAAGCGGGGTCGCAGATGAATCTCGCCAGGCTGCGGGCACAGTCGGACCCGAGTGTCAACGGCAGTTGCTGAAGAACGACGCTCCGCCCGGACCTGATCCATGCGTCCCATGGGCCGACGCCTGCTGCTTTCACGCGCAGCAACACCTCACCGTCGCCTGGAGCCGGCCGCGGCACGTCCTCCGCCACGAGGGAGTCGAGACCGCCGAAGTGGTGTACGCGAATCGCTTGCATGATGCACCTCACTGCACCGACGTCGTGTCGTTCTCGAATACTGTCCGTGGAGCCCTCGCGCGACGGACGATGAGTCCGCTTCGGAACGTGGCGCCATGGCTCAATCGTTCGAGTGAATGCACGCTGTTCTCCTCGAACATATGAAACCAGACACGCGTGGCCGGATCTATCAGACGAAGGTATCGACCACGCCTTACGTCTCGGCGCGAAGCCAAGTTCACGTGGCAAGCGATACCAAGGTCCAATGGACGACTCGGACTGTGGCGAGCATCCTGTCGCATGCGGTCACGGAGGTAGGCAAGATGCCCACGAGTACTGATCAAGTCTGGGCTGCCCTGGCACTGGGCGCAGTGCCATCCGTCGGGCTGCTGGTCGGCGCGATCGCCGGATTATTCTCCCGAATGCCGCACCAACGCATCGCAATGGCGATGTCGGTCGGGGCGGGACTGCTGCTCGCGGGTGTGTCCCTCAAAGTGGCCGCGGATGCGATCCGGATTGCCGGGCCAATGGCAGTGGCGCTGTCACTACTGCTTGGGGCAGCCGTGTTCAGCGCGAGCAACGCGCTTCTCGCGCGGTTCGGTGCCGCTCACCGCAAGCGATGCGGCGAGTGCATTCAACAGCCGGCCGAGTCGCAGCAGCCTGGCAGCGGAGTCGCCATCGCGCTCGGCAACGCGCTCGACGCGGTCCCGGAAGCGATGGTCTTGGGAATCGCTCTGCGGGATCCGGTCGTCCCCCTCGCGCTCGTGGTCGCGTTCTCACTGGGCAACCTTCCGGTGGCTCTATCGAGCACAGCGGGAATGCGGGCTGCCGGCCGCCGTTACGCCTACATCTTTCTGCTCTGGAGTGCGATCGCCATCGGGGCAGCGGTAGCAATCGTGGCAGGGTATGTTGGGGTCGGTTCGCTCAGTCAGGCGTGGCCACCGCGGCTGCAGGCATTTGGAGCCGGCGCACTGCTCGCGATGGCTGCGGAAACGATGATTCCCGAGGCCTTCCACAACAGTCCCCGTTTCTCCGGCTTGCTCGCCGCCTTTGGTTTCGGCCTCCTGCTGCTTGTAGACGCGACGACACGTTAGAGACTCTATTCTCCTGTTGGCCCAATCGTTCGGTGCGGACCGCATGCGACGGTTGCCCGCCTGCACAAGTCACTCGGACGAGCGTCCGTTCTATTCATGCCGATCTCGCCGACCGCACTCCGTCAGCCTGGCGCGCGCGGTAGTCGGTTGTGAAGAACTCGTTGATATCGCCGTACCGCACCAGGCTCGCGAGGCCAGCGAAGCTCCCCTCTGACGTCAACACCTGCGCTGCGCGCGTGAAACCGGTCCATGCGGCAAGCGCCAACGCGCCGCCGACACTGATGCGTCGGACGCCGAGCGCCGCGATGTCGGCGACGCTCAAGCCACCGTCGCGGACCACCAGGACGTTGAGGCGCCCGTCCTCGACTTCCTCTACGGCCCGAAAGTGAATGCGAACGCCCGCACGCCGGGATCGCTCGTCACCAAGGTCAACACGTGCTGTCGTCGCGCCGCTCCGGCGACCAGGCGAATCATGCGGGGCCCATCGAAGCGCGCCACTCCGTCTGAGCCGACGTCTGCACCCCGGACATCGCCCACCGGCTTGTCGTCCAGCAGCACGGTGACCGCGGCACTACCCGAGGGTCCCGGCTGCATGACCAGGTTCACCTCACCGGCAGTAAACGGGAGCACGATCTTGCCGGTGCCTTTCCGGAGCTCGACGTACTGACGTTCGCGTCGCCAGTCGCCCTCCACGGTCACCGTCCCGCTCTGCCGTCGCTCAGCCCCGAGGTATGTCTCGCCGGTGATCCCAGCGTAGGAGGGCTGCCCGGTCCTCGCGAACACTGTCGCCTCGTGGCTCACAGCTGGCAGCCGAACCCCCGGGTCGGCCGCCGCCAGCAGCCGCCGGATCTCGGATTCGATCTCGTCGTAGCTCCCCTCACCAACCCATCGCTTGACCAGCTGTCCCTGGCGGTCGAAGAGGTACTTCGCTGGCCACGCGTCGTTGTCCAGGGTCCGCCAGATCGCGAATTCGTTGTCGATCGCGATCGGATAGGTCAGTCCATGGTCGCGAATGCCACGGTCGACGTTCTCGGCGCGCTTGCCAAACTCGAACTCTGGCGAGTGAACCCCGACCACGACTAGGCCGAGCGAGGCGTAATCGCGATTCCAGGCCCTGATATACGGCAAGGTACGAATCCAGTTGATGCAGGTGTACTCCCAGACGTCGACGAGCACCACCTTGCCACGTAGCCCTTCGGGAGTGAGTGGCGCCGAATTCACCCACCGCTGCGCTTTGAGTGCGGGCAGCCGACTCGCTGCGCCGGCCAGGCACGAACCGGCGACGATGCTGGCGACGAGGAGGGGCAGGATGGTTCTCATAAAGGGCACTCCAAGCATTGCGACACTAGGCGATCAAAGGGCGTCCACGTCGATGATCGCGACGGCGAACGCCTGCGGGGCTTCCTGCGGCAGGTTGTGCCCGATACCGCCGGTCAGGTTTCGGTGCACGTATTTGCCTGAGAACTTCGCGGCATAGGCCGCGGGAGCCGGGTGCGGCGCGCCGTTGGCGTCCCCTTCGAGCGTGATCGTGGGCACGGTGATGACGGGACCGGCGGCGAGCCGATTCTCGAGGGTGTCATACGCCGCCTCGCCCTCAGCCAGACCGAGGCGCCAGCGATAGTTGTGGATGACGATGCTCACGTGATCCGGATTGTCCAGAGACGCGGCGCTGCGGTCGAACGTCGCGTCGTCGAAGCGCCACTTCGGCGAGGCGATCTGCCAGATCAGCCTCGCAAAGTCGCGCCGATACGCCTCGTAGCCGGCGCGGCCGCGTTCCGTCGCGAAGTAGAACTGATACCACCACTGGAGCTCGGCCTGTGGCGGGAGCGGCTTCTTGTTGGCCTCACGGCTGCCGATCAGGTAGCCGCTCACCGAAACCAGGGCCTTGCACCGCTCCGGCCACAGCGCCGCGACGATGGCAGCGGTCCGAGCGCCCCAGTCGCAACCCGCGACGATGGCCTTGTCGATGCTCAACGCGTCCATCAACGCCATGACGTCGAGGGCGATCACCGACGGCTGACCGTTTCGTACGGTACTGGTGGAGAGAAAGCTCGTCGAGCCGTAGCCCCTGACATGGGGAACGATGACGCGGTAACCCTTGGCTGCCAGCAACGGCGCGACGTCGACATAGGTGTGAATGTCGTACGGCCAGCCGTGGAGAAGCATGACCACGGGGCCATTGGCCGGGCCGGCTTCCGCGTAGCCAACGTTCAGAGCGCCGGCATCGATCTGCTTCAGCGAAGCGAACGACGAGTGCGCCCCTGGCGCGCCGACCTGGGTCGTGGTGCCCGATTGCGCGTGGGCGACATCGAACGGGCCGAGGCGGCCGGCTGCGAGCGTCATCGCCGCGGTGCCCAGAAAACGGCGACGGAATTGGTTGATCTCGTGTGGCATGGTGGATCCTCGTAGGGCTTGAGATGGCCCTCTGCTATTGCCACGCTGCTCTAGGCCGCAAGGAACGTGTTCACCGCCGCCGCGAACTCGTGCGGGTACTGGAAGAGAAAGCCATGGCCGGCATCCGGGTAGATGATGAGTTCCGATTCATTCGGCTGCGATACACAACAGGCACGGACCCCATCACACCAGATGCGGGAAGGTGAATCTATTGGACGATGGTGTCGTCGATACTTTGGTCTCGGTTGGCGGGACGAGAGGGGTTGATGATTGACGTTCGCAGGCGGTGCAACTATTTGCGGACCGCATCTAACAGCGTCGGGCCAGCAGCTGCGGGGACCTGCCGAAGAGGACACAGCGCTGAGGGTGCGAAACTAACACGACAGCGTTGTCGGACTAGAGGGCACCATCAGACGTCGTTTCTCCTCAGCACGATGATCGTTTGATCGTCGAGAGGCTCTCCGCCTTCTCGAAAGGCAGCGAGCGCTGCGGTGAGCTGAGCACCGAATGCCTCGGCCGACCTAGCGTCGAGACCACGAGCGATGCCCATGAGTCCGTCACGACCCAATTCATCTCCAGCCGGACTCGTAGCTTCGGAGGCTCCATCGGTGTACAGCACAACAAGATCGCCCAATTGCAGTTTGACAACTGTGCGATCGTAGTTGATGTCGTCGAGCAGGCCGAGCGGAACGCCGGCCGGCCGATCTCGCTCGCTGGCGCGTCGCGTTTCAAGCCAGCTCCATTCCTGACGCGAGGCACGGTACCAGAGAGGTGGGGGGTGTCCCGCGTTCGTCATTACAAGCAACCCCCGGCGGCTGTGCCAGCCGACCGCGACCATCGTGGCGTAGTGCACGTCGCCGAGTTCTTCTCGAACCGCCTGATTGAGTTCTCGCATCAACCCGACTTGTGCCAACTCACGCAGGTGCCGCTGCATGAGCTCTCGAAGCTTCTCGCCGAGCGCCGCCACTGCCTGTCCATGGCCGCTCACGTCGGCAAGCGCGATCCGCGAGACGATGCAGCTAGGGCACAGCGATACGTAGTGGACATCGCCGCCCGCATCAACTGGCCCCACAGGCACCGAATGCACCCATGCAGCTAACCCTGGCAGTTCGAGCAGGCTCGCGGTCCGCTCGTTACCCGCTGCTATCTCCGCGCACACGAGGTGCCTTGAGCTCGACCCTATCGGAGTGTCACTACGTTCGCTGCCGACCGCGTCAAAGATCATGGTGCTCACTTCGCCATCATTTTAGCATGTGCGTCATCGCTGCCCAAGAAACGGCGCCGCAATTGGTTGATCTCGTCTGGCATGCTGAATCTCCAGCGACAAACAGGAACGTTGTGCAATACGCCCCCAAGGAATGTATTCACCGCCGCCGCGACTCGCTCTGTCACCGCGCCGCCGCTTCGAGCAGTGACACGATCTTCAGGTCGAGCTCCCAGGCAACGGCGAGAGCTGGCTCACTCCCGTACGGAGCGATGAGACTCGCCATGGAGTCGTACGACAGGTGCACGCCATCAGCGCGCTCGTCGACGAGGATCGTGATCGGTGCGTATGACGCTGCGTCGGGAACCGTCTTGGCCATCTCCTTCATGATGAGCGGATTACCGACGACGAGTCTGAGGATCTGAGGTCCGCGTCCACCTCGTGCCTTACGCAGGACTTCGCCAGCGTCAAAGCGGACGAACTCCATCAGATCCGACGATCCGATCGCCCCTTGGACCACGTCTTCAAGATCGGCGGCGGTCGTTGCCGCCGCCAGCGCGAGGTGGAACGCGTGCATATCCGGATGGCCGATGGTCGCCGTGAGCCTTCGAACGATCTCGTCGAATGGCCGGGACGAGACAACGCTGACTCTTCGGACTGAGACTTCGATCGTTGGCATTTCCTCTCGCTCCGGCTTCTACGGTTCAGCAACCGTGGTGAGAAGATGCTCCGCGCATTGCTCAGCGGCTGAGTTGGGGTGCACAACGCGTTCGTGAACGTGCGCGGCAGGAGTGCGGTCGATCAGGAGACTCAGTAATTCGGGCCGGCTGTAGTGGCCGCGCGAGTCCATCAGCTGCTTACGCTTGTCGATGCGCGTGAAGTCCAGGTCGGCGATGACCACGCCTTCGCCCGAGCGGATCGGTTCGCCGATCAGGGTTCCATCGGGTGCCACGATCGCGGTAAAGCAACCACCAGAGATGGGGCCAATGCTGCCGCCGGTGTCGCTGACGATCTGCGCCTGCTGATCGGCATCCAGCCAGGCCGTCGCGCAGACCACGAAGCATGCAGACTCCAGTGCATGCTGCCGGATGTTGATTTCCGTCTGCTCCGTAAACAGGCTGCCGAAGATCGAGCCCGGATACATCGCCGAGTGGATCTGCTCGCCGTCCGCCATCATGGCGTAGCGTGCCAGAGGGTTGTAATGCTCCCAGCACGCCAGCTGACCAATGCGGCCGACCTCGCTGTCAACGGCGCGCAGGCCCGAACCGTCGCCCTGACCCCAGATCATGCGCTCGTGATACGTGGGCGTGATCTTGCGGCGCCGCTGAATCAAGGTGCCGTCGGCATCGAAGAGCAGTTGGGTGTTGTAGAGGGTTCCACCGTCTCGTTCGTTGATGCCGACAGATGCGACAACTCTCGCCTCTTTGCAGGCGTCGCTGATCGCGTTGGTGGCAGGAGAAGGCACCGTCACCGCCTCATCGAACAACTTGAGGTGCTCACGTCCGCCAATGATCTGGTAGGCAGGCTGGACGAACGCAAAGTACGGGTAGTACGGCACCACGGTTTCCGGGAAGGTGGCGAACTGCACTCCCTCTCGACCAAGTTCGTGGATCTTTCGCACGATCTTGTCGACCGTTCCTTCGCGGCTATAGAGGACGGGACTCAGTTGCACCGCTGCCGCTTTTACAGTTCTCATCGCATTGTCCTTGCTAGTGATCGCTGCCACGAAGTGAGGCAGCCGCTCTGCTTACTTGTCGAGCACGACGAGCGGCTTACCTTTTTCGACGATGTACGTCGCGAGCTCCGCCGCGTTGCCGGTGCCGACGTTCTTCGCCGCGTGAATCGTTCTGGCCGGGATGAACAAGGCCTCACCGGCCTTGAGCGTCACCGGCGGCTCGCCCTCGAGCTGATACTCCAGCGTGCCTTCGAGCACGTAGGCGACCTCTGCGCCCGGATGCGAGTGCTTACCGAACGCCACTCCGGGGTCGAAATCGACACGCACCTGGATGACCTCGCGTCCGGGGACGCCCAGATCGTGCCGTAGCGCATCGGTGCGCTTGATTCCCGGTTGCTGCGCGTGCGTCACGTGCAGCGCCAAACCGCTTCCGGCAATCAGCACCGCGACCATCATTCGAGTCATGTTCATGCGGACTCCTTTAGTCCTCAAAACTGCAATCAGCGATCAGTTCGCGGACCTGAGTGATCTGAAGGCGGCACGGAGTTCGGCTGCAAAGAGCCCGGGCTGCTCCCACGCGGCGAAGTGGCCGCCCTTGTCGAGCCTGTTGTAATAAATGAGCTTGGGATACGCCCGCTCGGTCCAGCTCCGGGGGGCTTCGTATTGCTCGCCGGGAAAGACGCTCACGGCTACCGGAATGGAGACGCCCTTGGCGTTGAAAAAGCCACCCTTGTATTCCCAGTAGAGACGAGACGCGGAGACTCCCGTGTTCGTCAGCCAGTACAGCGTGATGTTGTCGAGAATCTCGTCGCGCGTCAGTTCGCCGGTGGCGCTCGTGGTCCGGCTCAGAGCCGAATGGACGGCTGCGGCCGGCTGGCCGTCGGCATCATTGTGGTCGAGCAGCCAGGCGGCCAGACCGACAGGTGAATCGGCGATCCCGTACAGGGTTTGCGGGCGAGACGCCATCAGCCTGGCGTAGTCGACTTGCTTGAAGGTTCTTTCCAGCTGCTGATAGGCGCGTCGTTCCTCGGCCGAGAGACCAGATGGCGCCGGCTGGCCGGTGAGGAGGGCCTTGTCGACGTCAGCCGGAACGGTGGCAGGCATGTTGGTGTGGATGCCGAGCAATCCTGCTGGGGCCTGCAAGCCCATCTGATCGACGACAAAGGCACCCCAGTCGCCACCCTGGGCGACGTAGCGCGTGTAGCCGAGGCGCTTCATCAGCTCCGCCCAGGCTCGGCCCATGCGCTCGGGGCCCCACCCGGTGCTCGTCGGCTTGCCGGAGAAGCCGTAGCCCGGCATCGACGGAATCACCACATGGAAAGCGTCTGCGGCGCTGCCGCCGTGTGCCGTGGGATTGACCAGCGGATCGATGATCTTCAGCTGCTCGATGATCGAGCCGGGCCATCCGTGCGTGACGATCAGCGGCAGCGCATTCGGATGTTGCGAACGGACGTGGATGAAGTGAATGTCGAGTCCATCGATCTCCGTCATGAATTGCGGTAGAGCGTTCAACTTCGCCTCGACTGTGCGCCAGTCGTAGTCCGTCGCCCAATACCGCGCGAGCTCCTGCATCGTGGCGAGCGGCACACCCTGGGACTGATCCGCGACGGTCTCCTTTTCGGGCCATTGCGTGGCCGCAATGCGGCGGCGCAGGTTATCGAGCGAGCCTTGCGGAAAATGGACGGTGAACGGGCGGACCGAGGTGCCCTCCGTCGAGCGCCGGGCGGATGATGCCGCGGCAACTGCAGCGTCTTCGGTTCCGGAAACGGTCGTAGTCTGGGCGGTCACGTGCAGCGGCAAACCGCTTCCGACGACTAGCACCGCGGTCGCCATCATTCGAGTGGTGTTCATGTGAATCTCCAGTCGGCTTTAGGGGTCAGCGAATCGATCGGAACGCGGCACGGAGTTCAGCTGCAAAGAGCTCGGGCTGCTCCCACGCGGCGAAGTGGCCGCCCTTGTCGACTTCTTTGAAGTAGATCAGGTTGCGATAGGCGCGCCGCGCCCATGTCTCCGGGGCTCGATAGACCTCCTCCGGAAACACCGTGATGGCCACCGGCAGCGAGATCTCGGAGGTCTTCTGCGCCGCCGCGAGAAGAACGCTTTGGCCGCCGGTCTCCCAGTACAGCCGCGCCGACGAGGTGGCAGTGTTCGTCAGCCAGTACAGCGTGACGTTGTCCAGGAAGTCGTCTTTGGTCAGCAGGCGCTCGGGCTCGCCGTCGTTGTAGTCATACATGAAGACCGCAAGCCCCGCTGGAGAGTCGGTCAAGGCCTGACCTATCACCTGCGGCCGTGTACCCATCATTGCGCCGTAGGCCCTGCGCATCTTGTAGAACGTGTCGAGCGAGTCGAACGCCGCCCGTTCCTTCTCGGACAGGCCCGCCGGCGGAGGCCCGCTGCTGGCGAGCGCCGCGGCCACATCGGGCGGCACTGTCGCCGGTAAGTTGATGTGGATGCCGAGCAATCCTGGCGGTGCCTGGCGCGCCATCGCGCTCGAGATCGGGGATCCCCAGTCGCCTCCCTGGGCTACATAGCGCGTGTACCGGACACGCTTCATGAGCTCAGCCCAGGCTCGCGCGATGCGATCGGGATTCCAGCCCGTAGCTGTCGGCTTGCCGGAGAAGCCGTAACCGGGCATCGAGGGTATGACCACATCGAAGGCGTCCTGCGCGCGTCCACCGTGTGCGGTGGGGTCCGTGAGCGGACCAATGACCTTGAGCTGCTCCGTGATGGACCCCGGCCAGCCATGGGTGATGATGACTGGAAGGGCATTCGGATGACGGGAGCGGACGTGGATGAAGTGAATGTCGAGCCCGTCGATCGTCGTGATGAACTGCGGCAGCGCATTAAGCTTCGCCTCCACCTTCCGCCAGTCGTAGTCCGTGCCCCAGTAGCGAACGAGCTCCTGGAGCGTGGCCAGCTGCACACCCTGGGATCGATCATTGACGGTTTCTTTCTCAGGCCACCGCGTCGCCAACACGCGTTTGCGAAGGTCGGCAAGCGCTGCGTCGGGAACGTTGACGCGGAACGGCCGGATCGCGGTGTCGTCGGTTTCGGCAGGGGCGGGCGTCGCTGACGCCCCGCCGATAGCGGTCGCCGCGAGCCCAGCAGGCGCCAGGCGGCGTGCGGACGTTGGCGAGAGTGCGAGACACATCATCGCGCCAAGGACGATGATTCCGGTTCGGAAGCTAGCGCGGTGGGTCAGTCGTTCGAGTGGCTTCATGCTGTTCCTCGAACACATGAAACCAGACGCGCGGGGTGCGATCTATCGGACGAAGGTATCGACGACACCTTCGTATCGGCTGCAACCCAAGCTCATGGTCCCACGGCGCCTGAGCCGAAACCGATACCAAAGTCTGATAGACGACTGCGCTTCGCGCGAGCATCCTTCGTAGCGCATGGCCGTCGCTGGTGGTCACGGAGGTGCGGAGTTGAGGCAGGAATTTGACGTCGTGTGCCTCGGCGGTGGCGTCGCCGGAGAAGCGATCGCGGGCGGCCTTCAGGACAGGGGGCACTACCACGGTCAAGTGATCGCGCGGCGGTTGCGGGGCATCGACGCGACGGCCGACCACACCGCCGTGCCTCGCGTGACGTACACCGTCCGGAAATCGCGTCGGTCGGACTGTCGGAGGCTGCCGCGCTCGCCAGAGGCATCGACGTTGTTGTCGTCCGCGCCGATCCGGCTGAGACCGCGCGAGGCCATATTCACGACTTCCACGGAGGCGCGGTGAAGCTGGTCGCCGACCGCGAGCGCGGCGTGCTCATCGGCGCGACCCTGGTCACTCCGCGGGCCGGCGAGATCGTGGGCGAGCTCGTGCTCGCGATCAAGCTGCGGACGCCGCTGAAGGCGCTCGCCGACGTCATTCATCCGTTCCCAGCCTTCAACCGGGTGCTTGGCGCAACGGTCGAAGAGCTCGCCGCGAAAGCGGCTATGGAACACGTAGCGCGATCCTGATCCACTCAACAACAAATACGGAGGTCACCATGAGCACTCGGACAATCCATGAAGACGCCACCCAGATCCGCACCGCCGCCACGACCGATCTGAAGCTCGAGGTCGTCGTCATTCCAGTGTCCGACGTCGATCGCGCCAGGCGCTTCTACGACAGCCTGGGGTGGCGGCTGGACGCCGATTTCGCGAGCGGTGACGATTGGCGGCTCGTGCAGATGACACCTCCCGGCTCGCCGTGCTCCGTCATGTTCGGCAAGGGATTCACGTCCGGAGTGCCGGGATCGGTTCAGGGAACGTTTCTCGTGGTCGATGACCTCGAGGCAGCACGCGCCCGGCTGATTGGACACGGCGTCGAGGTCACCGAAGTGTTCCATTTCGAAGGCGACCTCCTTAACGCACGGAGCAAGGGACGCACGCCCGGCCGCGACCCGCAGAACCGCTCCTATTTCTCGTTCGCCTCCTTCAATGATCCGGACGGCAACGGCTGGCTGCTTCAAGAGGTCACCACGCGGTTTCCCGGACGAGGATTCAGCTCGGACGTTGCGACGCTGACCGAGCTTCTGCGCGAAACGGAAGAGCGCCACGGCGGGTACGAGCCGACCGCTCCGAAGCACCACTGGTCGGCGTGGTACGCCGCATACATCGTGGCGCGCGAGCGCGGGAGAACTCCTGACGATGCGGCGACAGATGCCGCGCTCAACGTGGAAGGTAGCGGCGATCGCGTTTCTGGATAGAGGTTCGCACGCGACTTGATATCGTTCCCGGTGCAGTGTCCCGCGAGTACGAGCTGTCGGACCACCGTGGCATGCGCCGAACGCTCTCGGAGTTGCAGCGAGGCGATCCGCTGGTGCTGGTGCTCTCCCACTGAGATTTCTGTCCAAAAGGACGGGAGGACAACACGAAGTCCTCCCGCAACTCAACTGCGAGGGGCGGTCGGCTACTGCCATGTGACGATCTCGAGAGACGCGGAACGATTGGAGACCG
>CAVXNR010000004.1:0-51645 GCA_963763095.1 Vicinamibacteria bacterium | reverse complement strand
ACGTGGCGCGCGGAACAGCTCACCGGGCAAGGCCGGAGACAACCCGACGCTGCCGATCATCGCGAGGCTGCCAGCTCGCGTGACCGGTACTCCGTTTCGCACATCGCGGACCGTGGTGCGACGGGTGCCGGCCACAAGAACGCGGCTGTCTACCTGCCGCCGCTCACCTTCGCAGAGCAACTGCAGCACGCGCTCCATGCCCCCAGGCACCGGAGGGTAGTCCTTCCCGACGTGCAGGACCCTCATCAGCCTGTGGCACCACCGCCCACGTCCGAACCGCCGGCGCCGGCGGCGAGACGCGCGTACAACCCGGCCATCTGCTCGGCGTATCGTCTCCAGCTGAAACAGCCCGCGCGTGTGCGGGCCGCGTTGGATCGTGCTGCCCACAGTTCCGGCGAGACGGTGCGCTCCTCGAGCAGCTGGCCGGCAGCGTCCGCCCAGGCGCGAGGATCGGGGCTGCTGACGAACACGGCCGCGTCGCCCGCGACCTCCCTGAGCACTGGCAGGTCACGCGCCAGAACCGGCAGCCCGGCAGACAGTGCCTCCACGACGGGAAGACCGAACCCTTCGCGATCCGACGTGATCACGAGCAGCGCCGCCCGGCGATAGATGGCGTGCAGCGTCTCGCGAGACACGAACGGCAACACCAGCGTGCGCGCCGTGATCCCGAGGCGTCTCGCGTGTGCCTCCTGCTCCGTAGTGAACGGGCCTCCCACCCGCACGAGCCGCACATCGGGCCGCTGGGATGACAGCAGGGCAAAGGCGTCCAGCAGCAGATCCAGCCGCTTGCGTGGAATCGTGCTGCCCACGTGCAGGATGTCGAGAGTTGGCGCCGGCGATGAGAGAAGGTCGGCCGCCTCGCGCTCCGCGTTTCCATCCACCGCCGCGGGGTCCGCCCCGTTCGGCACCACGACGATCTGTGCAGGGCTCGCCAGGCCGGCCGCCAGCACGTCGTCGGCGGTCGCCCGGCTTGGGCATGCGACGAAGGCCGCGCGCCGCAGCCCCGCGGCCAGTCGCCGCACCAGGAACGGAGGGAGGCCAGTGTCGATGGTGCCCGGCGCGATGAACCCGCGGAACGTGTCCGTGTCATGGCAGGTCACGATGGTCCGGCCGGCCGGCAACGCCAACGCGAGGTGCGCGTAGCTGTGGTCAATCACGTGGAAGACGTCGCAGCGGCGGAGGCGGAAGAGAAGCGCCCGCCGGTACAGCCAGAAACGGTTGAAGACGCGGTCCGCCGTGCTGCCCGCCCCGCCCGGGTCGTGCCGGACACGCCGGATCACCGGCACCAGGCCGGGACGCACCAGCAGCGGCGCCACCGGCCACCCCTGTTGGTGCGGCAGCTCGCGGACGAGCGCCTCAGCGACGAGGTCCATGCTCGGCCAGCTCTCTTCGAGCATGTCGGCGAGCACGGCGACGCGAAGCGGCGTGCGGCTAGAAACTGTCACCAGCCCCGCCAGCCAGCGCGGGTTCGTTGGTGCGCGCGATGAACCAGGCCTGCGTTCCGAGGTGCGGTGGGAGCGACGATACCGGCGACGACACGACGGCCTGGAGGTCGAAGCGGCGTGCGATATCGTCGCGCAGCACCATCCAGTTGAAACCCTTGTGATCGTGGAACGGCGGACCCGACGCATCCTGGTGCACGGGCCGCGCAATGTGCTGCCGCGCCCCCGCAAGGAGACTCGGGATCCACTCGGACCATCTATACGGCTCGGTTCCAGGGTAATCGCCGATGCCTCGCCACCCCGCGATGGTGCGCACCACCTGCTTCACCACCAGAGGCAGTCCGGTCTCCACTGGCACGCTCACGACGAGGTGCCCGCCTGGCGCCAGCATTCGCTGGAGCCGCGCGAGAACCGGTTCGCGATCGACGACATGCTCGAGCACTTCCATGCAGTAGATCGTGTCAAACGCCGCTGGGGGAACACCGAGCTCGTCGACGTGCATGAAGAGCACGCCCGTGTGCGACAGCCGGCTGCGGCAGTCGGCGACCAGATCCGGTGCAATCTCCACCCCGACGGCGTACGAGGGTGCGTCGAGCCCGCGCCGCAGCAAAGCGAGAAAGCTGCCGTCACCGCACCCATAGTCGAGCACGCGCGATCCGCCGACTCGCGCCGCGAGATCCAGCGCCACCTGGAATCGCCGGCCGTGGCTCCAGGCGATCAGCCGGTCGCGGGAGAGCAGCTGCTTGCGGGCGTAGACGCCCGTCTGTTCTTCAGGAGTGAGGTCCATGCCGTCAGGATCCGATGCTGATGTCAGACCGACGCGGCCAGCCGCGTATCGTGAGGGGAAGCGGCGGGAACCATGCTGCGAACGACCGCCTCGAATCGCGCAAAAACGGCCTCGCGCTCATACTGCCGTTCAACCAGCGCCCGACCCAGTTCTGTGCGTCGGCGTGCTTCCGTCGGGTCATCCATCGCCTGCGCGATGGCGGCGGCCAGGGCACCTGCGTCGCCGGCCGGATACGTCCAGCCCGTGTGGCCGTGGACGATGGTTTCGCGCAATCCGCCGACTGCTGCTGCGACGACGGGCACACCGCAGGCGAGGGCTTCGAGCGGCGAGAATCCCAGGCCCTCTTCGCGGCTGGCCTGCACGCAGATATCGGACGCGCGATAGTAGTTCGCCAGCTCGGGCCCGGGCGGGATGGCCGGCCCCACGATCACCGCATGCTGCAGGCCGTGTGCGGCGGCGCGGCGTGCGAAGTCGGCATGTCCACCGCTCCGATGCAGAATCCGCACGTCGCGCCCCGCAAGCCTCAGCCTGGCGACGGCGGCGAGCAGCGTGTCGGGGTCTTTCTCAGGGGCGATGCGGCTGCTGAAGAAGATCAGCGCCGGGTCGATCGGCAGCCCCAGCCGCCGCCGGACTTGCTCGCGCGGCTCGGCTGATTGTCCGAACACGGTGGTGTCGATCCCATAGATCGGGACAACATCTACTGCTCGTGAGGTACCGTGCGCGCGCACGACCGAGGCGAGGTACTCGCTGAGCACCACGTATCGGCGGCCGACGCGCGCATTCACCGCCGCGAGCAGGCGGAGGCCGGCCCACTCGAGCCGACGAAACGGCCGTCCGCTACTGTCGGCGCGGCGGCAGGCGTAATACGCCTCCGTCGGGCTGCAGACCAGCATCACCATCGGAATTCCCACCAGCCGCGCGGCGATATTTCCGCACACAGCCGCGACGCCGTAACCCTGGATCACGACCAGGTCGATCCGCCGCCGGTTCATCAGGATGCGGATCGCGACGTGCACGCCGAAACGGATGAACGATGGAGGACCCGCCTGCATATCGAACCCGGCGGTCGTCGACTGACTGATCTCGCGGCCGCCGACGATCCGTCGCGCGACGACCGTCAACGGCCACCGTGCGGCCATCCCCTCCACGAGCCGGACGTCGGTGCCGCTCTCGACGACGAACCACAGACGCGGGCTCACGACCGCGCGCCCCCCAGCACGTCATGTTCGAGCGCCTTGCAGAGCGCACCGATGTGGTCGCGCGCGACGGCGGCCTGGTGCGCCGTGCGCGCCCCATGCCGCAACGCGGCGTGGTGCTGCGGGTTGGCGAGCGCCAGCACGATCGCATCACGCAGTCCCGCAACCGGATCCGGCTGCGGTTCCGCCAGGTGGCCGCTCACGCCATCGATTAACCACTCCGGGATGCCCCCGACCCGGAACGCCGCGACTGGAACGCCGTGCGCCGCGGCCTCGAAGCCAACGAGCCCGAACGGTTCGGGCCACAGGGAGGGCACGATGAGCAGGCCTGCGCTGGCCAGCAACGTCGCACAGGCGTCGGGGTTCAGGTGTCCCGCGAGCCGAACCTCCCCGAGTACACCTGCCGGCACGCGCGCGATGCTCCGCTGCACGTCACGGCGTCCGGCGCCTTCACCGGCTAACGTCAGGCGGAGCCGCCGCGACATCGCGCTGGCGGCGGCGGCCACGGCAGCGACCGCAACGGCGGGCCCTTTCAAAGACTCCAGCCGTCCCAGATAGACCACGTGGTTCGGGTCTGCGGCCACAGCACTACCGCATGCGGCCGGGGGCACCGGCGGCGGCAGGACCCGGATGCGCGAGGTGGGTACGGCGTGCCGCGCGTACTCATCGCCGATGTGCTCCGAGATGGTGAAGAGCCAGTCGTGCCGCTGCACGGCAGCCAGGCGGTGCTGCTGCCGCCAGTACTGCTGCAGCATGGTCACCGGGCTGAGTCCGCCACAGCGCTTCGGGTAATAGCGCAGGAGGCACCCGCCTCCGAGCGTCCGTTCGCATGGGCGCACAGCCGGGAAGCTGTAGGCCTTCGCGCCGGAAATACAGGTGCCGTGATACGCGTGCGCAAAAAACACGGATGGGTGCATCGCCGCAAGGGATTCTTCCACCACCGGGTCGGCGAGGCCGTGCACGATCACGACGTCGGCTGCGTAGGAACGAACGGCTCGTGTCAGCGTGAGGCCCTGTTCGCCAAGTGCCTGGGTCCACGCTGGCACGCGCAAGCCATCCGTTGTGGACGCGCGCGGGTCCTCGGCGAAGACGCACACGTCGTGCCCAGCCTCTATCAGGCCGCGGACCGACTGTTCAACGTAGGCTTCCACGCCGCCCACCCGCGCCAGCGTGTGCGTGGCGACGGCTATGCGCATGGCGCGGGCCGCATCAGCCGGCAGCCTGGAGCGCGGCGATGGCGTCGGCGCTGGAGAACCGTTGCACGAACATGCGCTGGGCGCCCTCCGCGAGACGACCACGAGCAGCGGCATCAGCCAGCAGATGAATCGCAGCGTTTCCGAGCCCTGCGGCGTCCCCCACCGGGACGAGGCGCACGCCCGAATCCGTGCGCCAGAAGTTCTCGGTCAGGTGCCCGTCGGTCGTCACAATCGCGCGCCCGTGGCCGAGGAGCGCGGTGGCCGTCGTGCGCCGCGCCGTGACGCCATCCGGATACGGCTGCACGAACACGTCCGCCGCGAGCACGTGCGCAGATAGCACATCGGCGGAAACGGTCCCCGTTGCGACGAGGCGATCACCGATGTGCGGCGCGCGGCACGCCAGGTCCCGTGCGAACCGTTCGCCATCGCGGCCTATCAGCAGCCACGTAGCATCGGGCCGGGCCTCGAGGACGTGCACGATGGCTGGTGCGAGCACGGCGGTCACGAGCGGGTTGAACGTACCGAAGTGCCCGATCACTGGTGCTGCCCAGTGGCTGCGGACACGAGCCACCAGCTCGTGGTCCGCTGTCTGGGACAGCGGGCTCGGCAGTGGCAGCCAGCGATACCCGAGCGGCCTACCCAACCCGTATGGGCGCACGTACCGTTCGAAGGACGGCGTGGCGAGCCAGACGCAACTCGCCGCCGCGAACAGGGTCATCAGCATGAGGCGGTGCACCAGCGCAGCGCCGCTCTGCCGCACCCGTGACGAATCGAAAGCGAGGTACGCCTCGTGCACCATCACCTCGACCCGGTCGCCGTGCATCCGGGCCCGCCGCAGCACCCACGCGCAGAAGGCCAGATTGAGCGAGCGGCGCCCGTACCCGTGGGGCACCCACTGCACGAAGATCCGCCGTGGTGACGGCCCCCCCACCAGGCCGCGCTGGAGCGCCCGGAGCGACAACGGCCCGAAGCGATCCGGCAGCACATGTACCTCCACGCCCGGCTCACCGGTGGCGGGGGCGCCGCCGGGTGGGCACCACACGTGGACGCTGACGCCGGCAGCAGCAAGTCCCGTCGCAACGCTTCGGGTGTGTTCGGCAACGCCGCCCACCTCCGGCGGGTACTCACAAGTGATCAGATGGAAGACGCCTGGCGTGGCGCTCATGCGGCGGCGCGCTCGTGGACGCTGCCGCCGCCGTCATAGACGGCGAGGCAGTGTTGTACCACGCGATCCCACGTGAAGCGCTCGAGGACGCGCGCGCGGCCCGCCGCGCCCATGCGGCACGCCTCGGCGGGATGGTGACGCAGCCAGCGGATAGCGTTGCCCAAGGCCACAGGATCGTTCGGCGCGACAACGATTCCGGTCCGCCCGTCATCGACGACTTCGGGCAGGCTCGCCACGCGCGTGCACACAGCCGGTGTGCCGCAGGCCATCCCTTCCAGCAGTGTCTGGCCGAGCAGCTCGGGCACCAGTGTCTGGACGCCCTGGCGGTCACGGTAGACGCTGGGCAGCACGATGCATCCGGCACCGCGGTATTCCGCAACCAGCGCGTCATCCGTGAGCCCGTGGACGAAGCTGACGGGCCGGCCGGCCGTGCGGCCCCTGAGCTCCTCGATGTAGTCGGCCGCCGGCGCGGGTCCGACGATCCGAATCGCCGTGTCAGAGCCTGCAGTATCGACGAGATCGTCGAGACCCTTGTGCGGCAGAATCCGGCCAACGAAGAGCGCGTGGGAGCCGCGGGTCCGGGTCGGGTCGGGGCAGAAACGTGCGGTGTCTACGCCACCATGAATGACCCACGCGTTCGTCCGCCCCGTGTGGCCGGCGATCTCGCGGCTGAAGGCACTGATGTGGAGGTGTCCGTGGAACCACCCGTCGGTCGAGACATACGCAGAGACGTCCCACCCGCCGCCCCCGAGGTCGCTGCAGAACACCCGCCGCCCGAGCGCACGCGCGGCGACAGCGGCCGCGCTCGACATCAGGATGTGCTGCTGGTGGCAGTGCACGACATCCGCTCGCGCAATCTCCCGCAGGACGCGCACCGAGAACGGGTTGGCGCGTTGGCGGGCGACAAGCCATGGACGGCCGACGGTCCTGACGCGCAGCCCGTCGACGCGCTCATCGCTGTCATGGTCGCCGAAGCTCACGAGAGCGGTCGGCGTGACCCTGGCCATGTGACGGGCCAGCTCGAACGCATAGCGCTCGGCGCCGCCAACGACGCCCCGCGCGCCGAACAAGGCCGGTACGATGTGCACGACACGGGGCGTCGAGCTGCTCACGCCGCGTCCGCCCCGCGCAGCCGCGCCGTCCACACCTGCAGCGGATGCGGGAGGATCTGCTGCACGTACACCCCGAGCGTGCCAGTCACGACGAAGGGCACCATCACGAGCGCGTACACGATCGAGACGCCGGCGGCACGCGTCACGAGCTGTGCGAACCCGTGGCCGAGTGGGAGCGCCGCGAACGCCGCGCCTGCGCTCGCACACAGCGCGAAGCGCACGAACCAGCCGCGCAGCTCGATCAGCGGCATCCAGGTGTGCACCCCCAGCTCGCGCGCCAGGACGCGCACGTTCGGCACGTAGCTGACGGTTACCACGCCGACCAGCGATGCGACCGCAACACCCGACAATCCAAGATGTGGTACCAGCATCAGCGCGGTGACGGTCGTCACCAGGCCATCGGCGACGGCAGTGATCGACAGGCGCCGCTCGTGGCCGAAGCAGAACACCGCGTACACCGTGGTGGTGTTCACGTGCCGCGCCAGCATGGCCGCGACGAGCACCACGGTGAGCGCGGAGCCGCCGTACTGTGCCGGCCCGACCCACCAGATGACGAAGTCCTGGTTGATGGCGACGACGACGCAGGCAATCGCGCCGCTCAGGACGAGCATCGCCCGGGTGAGGGCGGCGGTGGTTGCGGCGAGGCGCTCGCGCCGCTCCGACATCCGCATCTCGCTCAGCGCCGGCGCGGCCGCCTGCATCAGCATCTGGGGATGATTCGCGAGCACCTGGACCAGTTTCGCGGTGCAGGCATAAGGAACCGCCGCGGCGGGTCCGAGCAGTGCCGCCACGAGAAGCACGTCGGACCCGGCCAGAAGCGTCTGCGCGACCTGGGCCATGCTGATCCAGATCGACCGTGCGATGAACGCGCGGGCCTCGGCCCAGCTGACCGCCTCCGGGCGCGGCGTCCATACCGCCGGATGCCGCGAGCGGATGCGCCACCAGCAGGCGGCGACGGTGATCCCCTGCGTCACCAGCCAGCCCGCGGCGAGCGCGGGGAGCCCGATGCCACTGAACACCAGCGCCACCAGAACCGCGGTGCCGGTGCCCCATGCGGCCAGTTGGAGCTGGCCGAGAAACACCAGGTCCTGCAGCCCCTGCAGCAGCGCGTGATACGCACGGGTCGGGAACGCTGCGGCGAAGAACAGCAGGACCCATGTCAGCGGGGTGCGCAGCGGTTCCCAACTCGCCGGCAGCAGCGCCCACGCCGTGACGGTCACGACCACGACGGCCGGCACCTGCCACCAGATCACGCCGCGGATGCGCGACACCGTTGCGGCCAGCAGCGCCGGAGGCTCGCCGGTGAGTACGCGCCCGCTCGCGTACGCCGTCTCACGTGGCAGGAGCCCGACCACGCCGAGATCCAGCAGGTAGAGGTACCCGAGCAGCTGCAGGCCCACCAGCCACAAGCCGGTACTGCTCCGCGCCAACCCTGGCCAGCAGCACGGGGGTGAGCCACAGGCCCACGAGCGTGGCGAGCACGAGGTGCGCCTGACCCAGCCCGACACCGCCGAAAACGCGTGCGGATCGGGTCATCGCGTGGCCACGCTCCGTTCGTGCCGCCGGCCGCTCATGGCGACGGCGTGTACGCGGCGTAGCGGCGCAGGCGCGCCCGGACGAGGTCCGTGCCCGCGCCGTGCAACGATGCCGCGAGAAACCAGAACAACAGGCCGACCTGCGTGTTGAAGATTGGTCCTGCCAGGGCCATGCCCGTAATCGTCAGCAGCACGGGAAGCACGATCGTTGCGAGGTCCGCCATGCCGGGCGACAAGCGCTGGGTGCCGAGGCGCCATGCCATCGCGAACGCGGCGAAGATGGCGCCGCCGTAGCACGCCCACAGTGGCACGCCGCCGTCGAGGAGCCACCCGGTGGGCTGAATCTCGACGTAGATTGGCGGGGCTGCCAGATCGGTCGTGTCCCCGAAGTAGATGTACATCATGCCCCACCGGCCGACGCCCGCACCGAGCGGGTACTGTTCGAGGAGCTCGCCGGCCGTGTACGACAGGAAGTGCCCGCGGTTCTCACGGTAGGTCGCGACGGCCCCTTGTTGCGCGATATCCGTGAATCGCCGCTCCACGCGTTCACCGCCAACCGAGACGGCCCAGACGAACGCGGTCATGACGAGTGCTGTCCCGCCTGTGAGCAGCCACGCGCCCGCGGCAAAGCGGCCGCGGCGGAACATCAGCGCGGACATCACCGCGAACGCGGCCACGCACATCAGCAACAGCGACCGGACCTGCGTGAGGTAGAGCACGAAGAGTCCCAGCCCAGCGCCGCCGAGGCCGAAAACGCGGTGTGCGGTGCCCCGCGAGACGAGCGTCAGCCCCAGCCCCAGCACCGCGCTGATCGCGCCGGCAACCGACGCGGCCCCGGGCTGGTCCGTGAGCCCTGGCGGCCGCACGATCGTCCGGCCTCCTGCCCCTTCGTACGAGAGCTCGTCCGCCCACGTGTTCGAGAGCTGCATGCCGAGCGCGCTGAACTGCGGCGGCAGGAACACATCCGGCAGATAGACCTGCAGCGCTCCGACCGAGGCACTCAGGACGTTCAACACGAACACCAGGCGTATGACCTTCAGCAGCCGGGTCTCGTCGCGCACAGCCTTCCAGGCCCAGAACACCGGCGCCGCAATCATCAACTGGAACACGCACTGTGCCACGCCCGCCGCGAACTGCGTCGTCGGGTGAAGGAGGTTCGCCACCAGCACACCGAGCGCCGCCAGCATGAACGACGCGCTGCCGGGTGCCTTGGTCCACGTGGAGCGCTGCGGAAGGTAGAGCAGGAGCATGCCGATGCTCGATGCATACGGCAGCGCCCGGATGATCGGGCGGTAGGCCTGCGCGCCCGGGATGAAGAGCAGGGCGCCCCAGAGAAACTGCGCGCAGACGAACCACTCCACCCAGGGCCAGCGGTCGCGGATACTCACCCGGGCGACCGGGGCCGGTGCCTCGATCGTGCGCAAGCCGGCGGCCGCCGCGCCCCTGTGGCGGGCGCCTGCGGGTGCAGGCACGAGCCCTTCGCGCACCGCGCCCAGGGACTCGTCGAGACGAGCGAGCAGATCATCGGTCATGTATGGACGCCGTGGCGCGATGGAACCAGCAGGCGAAGCAGGGATTCATATGCATCGACGGTGGCCTCGAGATCGTAGTCACCGCAGCGCCGGCGAGCCTCGTCCGTCAACGTCTCGCGCCGGAGCGTGTCGCTCAGCAGGCTCCTTACGGTCGACGCGAACTCCGCATCCTCCGCGAGAATTCCCCCGCCTGCCGCCAGCACTTCACGGCTGCCCGCGTTGGGGGTTGCCACGACCGGCGTGCCACAGGCGAGCGCTTCGGCGTACGGCAGCCCGAAACCCTCGTAGGTCGACGGTGACACGTACAGCCACGCGCGGCAGTACAGGGCGGCCAGTTCCCCGCTCGTGACCCCGACGTGGTAGCTGACACCGGGCCGCTCCGGTCCCGGCGCGCACACCATGTGCAGCTCCGCGTCTGGCACCTGCGCGTGGATCGTGCGCTCGAACTCCTCGAGCAGCCAGGCGCCCCGTTTGCGTCCTGACATCGCGCCCACGAACAGGAGTGTGGGACACGCGGCCCGCGCCGCCGCGCCCGGGTGGAACACTCGCCGATCGACTCCGTTCGGGATCACCCGCCGTATGAACCGGTTGGCCTGCCTCGTGTTCTCGCTGACGGCGACGGTCTGCCGGTGCAGCGCGGCGCCCGCCAGCTCCTGGGCGTACACCCCCGCCTGCAGCAGGAACCGGCCAATCGACGTGGCCGACGAGGCTTCCCCCCGCGCGGACCCGTGCATCACACGCACGAACGGCTTTCGGGTCAGCGGGAGGAGCAGGCTGTCTCCGTGCGTGAGCAGCACATCGAACGCCGACACCCCCGGCAGCAGCCACAGCAGGTTGCCGAGGTATCCCATCGTGACGCGGCGTCCGAGCCATGAATCAACGAACTCGCGCCACTGCAGTGGGACGACATCGTACGCCGCGCCCTCCGGCCTGGGGTCGTGCGATATGACGGTGACGGCGTGACCCCGTCGTCCGAGCCCATCGGCAAGATCGTGCGCGACCCGCTCGATGCCACCCCGCTTTTCGCCGATGACCGGCAAGCGATAGCTGAAGACACCGATGCGCAATCGACCGGATGCGGGGCCGCGCTGCGGCATGCGCATCACGGATCAGGGTCGCTTCGCCGACACGAGGGCGACCGCTACCGCGTCGAGCTGCCGCGCGGGATCGCACAGTCCGGCAGCGCGCGCAGGGCCGTGTTCGCCGAGTCGCCGACGCCCGCCTGCGTCCGCCACGAGTGCCCCGAGCACACGGGCCAGCGCTCTGGAGTCTCCCGGCGCGACGAGCTCACCACACGATTCGTCCACCACCTCGCGGGCGCCTCCGCTGGCCGCCGTTACAACGGGCAGACCGGCCGCGAGCGCCTCCACGAGCACGATGCCGAACGGCTCGGGCGACGCGTTCAGCTGGCAAAAAATGTCTGCCGCGCCCAGCACATTCCGTACGTCGTCACGGTGGCCGACGAACCGAACCCGATCCTCAATTCCGTGTGCGGCTGCCTGCCGCCGAAGCGACGCAAGATAGGCGTGTTCGGCAGCACGCTGCGGGCCGCCCACGATCCAGCAGTGCCAACCGGGCACGTTGCGCAACATGCCGAGCGCCTCGACCAGCGTGTGCTGTCCTTTCCACGCTTCCAGGCGGCTGACCTGGACGATGACCACCGCATCCGCCGGTGTGTCGAGCTCAGCCCGGAGCTCCTGCCGCCGCGACGTCCCCGCGGGCAGCGGGAGCGAGAGCGGGTAGTGCACCACGCGGGCCGACACACCCGGAAATACCTTGGCGGCGCCCCCGGCGGTGAACGCGCTGTTCGCGATCACCAGGTCGGGCGGCGTCCGGCGGGCCCATCGCTGCAGCCAGTGGGTTCCGTCGACGTCGTCGTGCACCCAATGCACGAGCAGCCGCGAGTGACGCCGAATGACCGGCGCAAACAGGCTGTGGCTCCACATCGAGTGCGTGACGACGGCATCGTACGCGGCGTTGCGCAGCAGGGCGCCCAGGCGGCGGCGCGCCGCAAGAACGCGAAGCGGAGAGCGCCAGCGCACCTCCCCCAGGTCGTGCTGAGCCACTCCAGTCGCCAACAGCCTGCGCCTCAGGGGACCATCGAAGCACAGCGCGTACTCGGGCTGCAGGCTGGGGCAACGGCTGCGCTCGGCAGCCATCGCCACCAGCACGGTCTCGACGCCGCCCCACAGGTTCCCGCTGTGCACGTGAAGCACGCGAGTACGGGCGAGACGTTCAGCCGATCGTGCTGGCGGACCCGCGGGTATCGCGACGGAGCGTGCAGCGAGAGTCACCGGGCGTGGACTCCACCGCCCGAACCCGCGTCAGCGGCCGCGTGGGCGGGGCCGAGCGACAGGTAGATCTCGGCGAGCGCAGCCGCTGAGCGCGCGCGATTAAACAGCACGACAGCGGTTCGGCGTCCGCTGGCGCCAAGGCGCTCGCAGCGCGCGGGACTATCGAGCAGCGACGCGATGCGCGCGGCGAGCGCGTTCACGTCACCAGGCGGATGCGTCAGCCCCTGCTCGCCATTTGTCACCAGTTCACGCACGCCTCCGGCATCACTGACGATCACCGGGCGACCGCAGGCCATCGCCTCGAGCACCGACAGGCCGAACGGCTCCCGTTTGGTGCTCGCATGCACCACGACATCGAGTGCGCGGTACACCGGTGCTACGTCGCGCTGGAAGGGCACGAAGCCCACGCGGTCTCCGAGTCCCAGCCGGCCC
The DNA here is from genome assembly GCA_963763095.1 of Vicinamibacteria bacterium. GTDB lineage: Bacteria > Acidobacteriota > Vicinamibacteria > Vicinamibacterales > JAENWD01 > CAVUCH01. The sequence continues at coordinate 38,954 of CAVXNR010000004.1, read as the reverse complement.
GCTATGCATTGCAGCTCGTCACGCGTGAGTTGACTGCCGCTCGTCTCGTACATCGGCCCTCCCACGACGTAGCCCCGGACGCCGGCGGCGGCGATGGTCGCGAGCGCACCCAGGAACGTCTCGTGTCCCTTCCACCTGGCGTACGTGGCGACGAGGCCGACCCGCCGCGTGCCGGGCGGCGCCGCCGTCAGGCCGGCCGCGGCATCGAGATCGCTGGTGTGGCCGATGGGGTGGAACCGCTGAGTGTCGACGCCATTGTGGACGACCTCCACGCGTATCTGCGCGCCGAGAACGGTTCGTACGTCTGCCGCGACATCGTGCGAGTTGGCCACGACGACCGCTGCGCGGCGGGCATGGCGGCGGAGCAGGACGGATGACACGCGGCGTGTGGAGACGTAGTCGTGGATGTGCCAGACGAGGCGGGCGGAGCGAGGCGAGGCCCATGCGGCGAGCACGTGGGCCTTGAGGCCGTTCGCGTGGACGATGTCGGGAGCCCACGCCGAGAGATGAGCACGCAGCCGGCGTGTATACGACGGCAGCGACCCGGCGCTTCCCGCGAGCGCTGCGAGCGTGGCCGCTGCGGAGCCGCCCGACTCACCGACGGCCGCGAAGCCTGGGGGCATCGGCAGCACGCAGACGTCCGCCCCGAGCGCGGCCACCTCTGCGGTCAGCGGGCCCTCGGCCAGGCACACGACGGAGAGTGCCCACTGCGGGTGCCGCGTGCGCAGTGCGGCAATGCTATCGAGGAGCACGCGCTCGGCGCCGCCAAGGCCCGCCGAGACACTGAGGAACGAGATACGCATCAGTGGTTCCCGGCGACTGCCCTGGAGGATCGCTCGCGGCGATCAGGTCCGGGACGGCGCCTTCGCGTAGTAGCGGCTGTACTCCTTACGGTAGTACGCGGAGTAGTAGTACGGGTTCCGCTGGACGTCCGCCCGGTTCAGCACAGCGCCAATCACGTGCGCCTGCACCGCGTTCAACTGGTCGACCGCCGCCTTCGCGGTGTTCCGCGTCGTCTGGTCCGCACCGATGACGAAGATGACGCCGGAGGCCGCATTGGCGAGCACCGACGCGTCCGCCACGGCCAGCACTGGCGGCGAATCGATCACGACCCAGTCGAAGTGCTCTCCCAGCGTGGCGAGATACTCGACGCACCGCTTCGACCCGAGCAGCTCCGCCGGATTCGGCGGGATCATGCCTGCCGGCAACACGCAGAGATTCGCAATGCCGGTCTTGCGGACCGCCTCACTCGGCTTGCAGTCTCCGACGAGCAGGTTCGAAAGGCCAGGCTCCTGCGACACATCGAAGATGTCATGGACGCGAGGCCGCCGCATATCCGCGTCGATGTGCAGCACGCGCTGGCTCGCCTGCGCGAGCGATACCGACAGATTGCTGGAGAACAGGCTCTTGCCCTCGCCCGGCCCGGCACTGGTGACGACCACGGTGCGCACCCCCTCATCGGCCGACGAGAACAGGACGTTGGTGCGCACCGCGCGGATGGCTTCACCGAATGCGGGCGGCACGGCGTCGTTCAGCAGGGTGGGGCCGCTGTTGTCGATCCTGGGCACCATGCCCAGGAACGCCAGGTTCAGCGCACGCAATTCCTGCGGCGACTTGATGCGGTTGTCCAGGTACTCGAACAGGAACACGAGTCCGAGGGCGAGAACCGAGCCTGCGAGCAGCGCCATCATCAGGTCGTTGCTGCGCCGTGGCAGCACCGGGCTCGTCGGCACTTCCGCAGGATCCACCACCCGGATGTTGCTGCTCTTCAGCTCGCCGGAGATCCCGGTCTCCTTCGTGCGCTGCAGCAGTGATTCGTACACCTGCCGGTTGCTCTCCGCCTCGCGCTGCAGCACTGTGTATTCGATGCCCTTGCGGTTCAGGCCCAGCGCCTCGCTCTTCTGCGCATCCAGCGCACCGGTAAGGCTTCTCTCCTGCGCCAGGGCGGCCATGTACTCGGCCCTGACCGACTCCACGACTTTGTTCACCTCGTTGTCGAACTTTGCCTGGGCGACCTGCACGGCGTTCTTGATCCGGACCATTTCGGGATGGCGCTCGCCGTACTTCTCCGCCAGCTGCGCCTCCTGGCGCTGAAAGTCTCCGACTTCACTCTTCAGCTTCTGGATGTATTCGTTGCCGAGCACCGCCGTGAACGTGTCGACGGCCGACGTGCCCTGCACCGCTTTCAGCTGCGCGTACAGCGCTTCCTTCTCGATGCGCGTGGTCTTTGCCTTCGTGACCGCACCATTGAGGTCCGCCAGCCGCTGGACCACGATGTTCTCCCGGTCTTCCACCGCGATGGCATCGTGCGTTTCCTTGTAGCGCTGGAGCGCGACCTCGGTCTCTTCGACCTTCTTCCGCTGCTCGGCGAGCTGACCGCCGAACCAGTCGGTCGCGTCCTTCGAGGCCGAGAAGCGTGCCTCGAGGTTCTGCTGGATATACGCCTGTGCAATGCCGTTGGCCATGTCGGAGGCGAGCTGCGGCTCCGACGACGTGACGCGGAGCTCCACGATGCGGCTGTTGCGAACGGGCACGACGTTGAGCGAGCCCAGGACGAAACCGACGTATGGCGCGACCGGATCGCTCCCCTCGGGATGCTGCGCCTTGGTAGCGGGCTTTGCGGGCGCCCCCATCACCGCGCGGCGCGCGAGGCCGACCGCCCCGTTCATGAGCCCGGTCACCGTGATCGGCGCACTCTTGGGCGCAAGCGCCTGCTGCAGCGACGGGTGCTTCGTCAGGTTCATCAGCACGACCGTGCGCCGCGCCAGCGTCCGGCTCTGCAGGATTTTGTACTGCGTCTGGTAGAAGTCGTCGTTGTACCAGCCGTCCTGCTCCTGGAACATCGTGTTCAGGCTGGCGACCTTCGGCGTGTCCTTCTCGATGAGCAGCTGCGTGCGCGCCTCGTAGAGCGGCGTGGTGCGGAAGCTGTTCACCGCGCCGGTGAGGAACACCACGACCAGCGCCGGAATCGCGATCCAGCGGCGTTTGTAGACCACTCGGACGTAGTCCATCAGGTGGTGCTCGTCGTCGTGCTGCTGAAGCAGCTGCGCGGCCTTCTTCTGCTGATTGTCGCTCTGCATGGCGTCTCTTTTCTGCCTGAGTGACTGTCTGTCCCTTTCGATACACCGGTTAGAAGAACCGCTCTCCTACGATCAGCGTGTCGCCGGGCTCCACGATGTCGGTCAGCCTGACCTTCAGTTCCTTCTTCTTGCCGTCCAGTGCACGCACGACCTTGATGCGCCCGGTCGAGCCGCGATCCGTCACGCCGCCCGCAAGAGACAGTGCCTGCAGGACGCTCGTGCCCCGATCGATTGGGTAGGCGCCGGGGGCCCGCACCTGTCCAAACACGTAGACGGCCTGGGATCGCCCGACCACGATCGTGTCACCGTCGCGGAGCAGCCGGTTCTGGGAGAGCGCACCGGCCTGCAGTTCGCGCACGTTCACCTTGAGCACGGTGGACTCGCTGTCGTCCGGCCGCGACGGACCGGCTTTCGCGCCCATAGACGGCCTTACGATGAGGATTTCCTCCGCCGCGATCTGAGTGATGCCGCCGGCCTTCGCGAGCGCCTCGATGATGGTCATGTCGCCGGTCAACTGGTAGGCGCCTGGCGCACGTACCTCGCCCATGACGAAGACGCGCTGGCTCTTGTACTCCTCGATGCTGACGGCCACCTGCGGGTTCTTGAGGAACCCGTCGCCGAACTGTGTCTTGAGCGTCTCCTCGAGGGATCGGAGGGTCAGCCCCGCCGCTTTCACCCGGCCAATGAGCGGGAAGGTCAGCGTGCCGTCCGCTTCGACGGTGAACTTTCCCGAGAGGTCTGCGTGGTCGTACACGGTTACCGTCAGGACGTCCTGCGGGCCTATTACGTAGTCGGTCTGTGCCCCGGCCGGCTGCGGCGCGGCGACCGCGCAGACACAGGCGAACGCGAGCGCGACGGCAACCTTCATCATGGTGTCTTCATCCCGTAAGTGATCGATAAGCCGCTTCGCCAGCCGTCGTAGCTGCGATTGGTGATCGGCGAGCGCCGCGATACGTACTCCGTATCGAGCCCCAGGCGCATAATCTCGTTGACGTGGTAGCCCACGCCGCCTCCGAGCTGTCGTCCGCGGTCCGTGCGTTCGGGCGCCGTCAGCGCGCCGACCGCCTTGTAATCGAGCACCTGCCGCGCTGTGCGCCCGACGACGTCCCAGCGGCTGGTGAGCCGCTGCGTAATCGTGAACCCCAGGTCTGTCAGCAGGTAGTACGGTTCGAGGGCCTCGAATGAATACGTCACGTCGCGCTCGACTCTGGCCGTAAAGCGGGTGGCACGGAGCACGTATCCGAGGTCGGCGGAAGCGACCGGGCCGGTGTAGTCCGGCACCGCGGCGAGACGTCGTATCGAACCGCCGGTAGCCGACCAGCGCCTTGCCCGAGATCAGCGCGAACGGCTTGAACTCGAACCCGGTCACGACCCTGAGCCCGTCGGCGTCCCGCTCGGGCGACAGCACGAACCGGTCGTGCTGCTGCTCACCCTCCACCGTCCACGTTGTGAGCGGCGTCACGTCGCGGCGCATCGAGAGTCCGAATGTGGTGGCATCGCGATCGAGGCGCCGACCCAGTGTCTCGCCCAGGAACGTGTCGTCGGACGAGAACCGGTTCTGCTCCGCGCCGGCCACCGCACGCAGGCGCGTGCGGCCGCCGAGCAGCAGATCCACACCGGCACGTCCGCCCACGAGCGTGCGACGCGCGCGCGCATCGATCTCGTAGCCGGTCCGCTGCCGGGTGTTCGTGTATTCGCCCGCGGCGAACGGCACGAGACGCGCGAGCGGGATCTCCAGACGCAGGCGGTTGGTGGTGCCGAACGAGCGCTGCGTGTCGTACTCGCGGAAATAGAAGTAGTCCATCTTCGTCTGGCCGATCAGCCGCCCCTTACCGAGCTTGACCCAGTAATCGGCGAGCGGCCCGAACACCGCAGTAGTGTCGCTCTTCGGATCGTCGGCTTCATTGAAGACGTTGCTGTCCACGCCGAGATTGGTGATGTTCAGCACCGGCGTGAAGCGGATGGGACCGAAGCGGAAGCGTGCGGCTTCCTCCGGCGCCGGAACATCCTGCCCCCTCGCGGGCGAGGCGAGGGCCACCAGGAGACAGGCCGCCGTGGCAGCCATGAGTTTCTGCAGGAGTTGCATCAGATTAGGACCGGTGTGTTGGAGCGGTGAAAGCGAGAGAAGTACCCGGAAGACATGTGGGAGGGCCTTCCGGGGCGGCGAACACCTGCCGATCCGCCGCTGGGGGGCAGCGGACCTGGCAGGGTGAGAGCGCGAGGCGGACTACTGTGACGGGCTGGCCGGAACGACAGAGAGGACGGCCGGTGTCGGAGCGGGTGGCTTGCTGGCCGAACTGCCGGAGACCACGCCAGCTGTCACACCGGCCGCCGCGGCGCCGGCGACGAGCAGCCACGCGGTCGGAGGCACACCGCAGTCGATGTTCACGTCGGTTTTCTGGGCGACCGCTTGTGTGAGGTTGTACGGACCTTCGGTGCAGATCACTTTGCCGTTCTTGTCGACGAGTTCCACCAGGTAGTTCGCCAGGGCGAGGTTCGGCAGGCTGAAGTTGGCCGAGCCGTCGAGAACGCTTGTCGCCGCGATTGTGCCGTTTGCCACGTCGCGTGACCGGACGGTGTAATCCCGGTATGGATCCTTGGCCTTGTGCTTGGCGGTACCACTGATCAGGCCGGGCGCCGAGCTCTGCCCGGCCGCGTGCACGGGACCGAGCGCGAGGCTGCCGACGAGTGCCACCGCGAGTGCCGCTCTGAATCTGCGCATCACATCACCTCTTGAGTGAGCCCACCCTGCGGCGGGTTCCCATGTCGGGTTAAACAGGAGTTCCTGATACGGACAAGCTTAACCCAGCCCGGCCGTTCCAATGACACGTTTTTCGGCGTGAATTGCGCAGAATCACGCACACAGCCGGTGAATCTGTATCGCCGGCGGCGCCGAGTCTCAGGAGCGATACAACCGGCCCACGGGAGGAAGCGTTCGCACGTGGCGCTGGGGCTAATTCCTCGGCTCCGGTCCCTGGCGCACGACACTCAGCTGCCGCAGCTTGCGATAGAGGTTCGTCCGCTGGATGCCGAGCGCGGCTGCCGCTTCGCCCATGCGGCCATGGTGCTGGCGTACGACAGAGGCGATGTAGTCGCGTTCGAAGCGCAGTCGCGCGTCCCGCAGCGACATGCCGCCCGCGGCCGCCACCTCGCTCCCGTCGATGCGCACTTGCGACAGCACGTCCTCGAGCCGTATCGAGCCGTGTGGCGTGAGCAGCACGAGTCGCTCGAGCACGGCGCGCAACTCTGGCGCGTTGCCTCGCCACGGCAGCGCCGCGAGCAGAGTAACGGCCGACCGTGTGAGTGTCTTGAGCGGCATGCCACCTGCCCGGCAGATCTCCTTGAGGAAGTGGTTCACCAGGAACGGCACGTCTTCGCGCCGCTGCCGCAGCGGCGGCAGCTCGATGCGTATCAGCGAGAGGCGCTCGTACAGGTCCCTGCGCAACCGCCCCTCTTCGACGACGGCTTCGAATCCGGGTTCGACGGCGGCGATGGGGCGGATGTCGAGCTCGATTCGGCGCCGCTCCCGCGTGATGTCCACCTCGCGATCGCGAAGCACGCGGTGCAGCTTGGCCTGGACGCGCGCCGGCATCTCGGGAAGGTTCACCAGAAAGAGCGTCCCGCCCGACGCGCGATACAGCTTCGACTCGGTCGTGACGCGTTCGAGCGTTCGACGCTCCTCGGTACCGCCTTCACGGCGCAGAGAGACGCAGCCAAAGAGCTCGTCCTCGATCTCCTGCGGCGTCGCGCTCGAGCAGTCGATGGACACGAACGGCGCGTCGCCACGCCGGCCGTGCCCGTGAATCGCCCGCGCGAGCATCTCGCGGCCCGTGCCACGCTCGCCGTAAAGCACGATCGGGCAACGGCTTGGCGACACTCTGGGCAGCAGCTCGAGAACTTTCCGGATCGCCGGCGATGTGCCGAACACGCCGTATGGCGAGACCTCCACGCGTTCAGGCGGCGCGCTCGCTGAGAGATCCGCCAGGTCCTTCGCGTTGGCGATCACCGCGCTCAGATCCCATGGCACGATGGGCCACGGCAACACGTCGAAGACGCCGGCGCGGAAGGCGTCGACCGTGCTCTCCGGACGCGAGGGATCGACGATCCCGATCAACACCGCTCGCGGGTGCTCCGCGCGAAGACTGCGGGCGATCCTCAGCGCTTCGCCCGCGCGCGTGCAGTCCAGCAGGCAGATCGCGGAGGGACGTTCACCGAGCTCGGTGAGCACGTCGGTCACACCCGACGCCCAGCGCATGGCGAGTCCGAGCCCGGCGAGCACGGGTTCGGCGGTTCGCCCATCCAGCGGGCCCGCGGCGATCCAGATGATCGCCGGCGGCGATGTCGACGATTTCGGGCGATCGGCGGTCACCTGGGGTTCCGATACCGAGAGACGCTGTCTCATGGCGTATGTGACGGCCGGCGTGCGGCCCTGCTGATCACGGCGATGCAACCGGGCGGAAGTGCCCGTCCCCATCCGGATCGGTTTCGACGCGTGGCGCGCCGCCATCGGCCGTGTAGACGAGGCGGCGGTCCGGGGTTCCGCGGCGGCCGGTGTCCAGTGCGACAGACGTGAGTGCGCCATTTTCGTAGCGCTCCCACTTGTCCGTGCGCGCGTCACGGTCGGTGTCTTCTTCGGCCCTCGCGAGGACGCCCTTGTCGTAGGTCTCCTGGCGGAACGACGCCCCGGTTGCCGACACGAACTCCACGCGCGTGAGCACGCCCTGGCCCGGGATCACTGCGGTACCCCCCGCGCGCTCGTTCGATGTGCCGGCCGCGTACAGCTCCTTCCGATCCACCCGTCCGTCGTAGTCGTCGTCCAGCTCGGCGCGAAGAAGACGGGCGCCGTCCATGAAGGTCCACGCATCCTCACGTCCGTCGCCGTTGCGATCGTAGGCCAGCTTCTCCAGCCGCCCGGTATCCGCCCGATACGTCGGGCTCACCCGCTCAGTGACCAGCGCGGGCGCAGGCGCGTCCGAGCAGCCAGTCACAGTTATCGCGGCCGCGGCGAGGGCCAGCAGGCCAGGAAGACCGAGCGTGCAATCGATGAATTCGCTGATGTTTTTCACGAATGTTGAACGGCGACGCGCGGCGCTCCGCCCTGTCACTCACAGCCATCGGCTGAACGTGCGAGGGTGGCGGACGCGCTGCGCTGAAGGGAAATGGGACGGTCGCCAAGTGCCTTATCGGCAAGTGTGTGTCCTCGACAATACCGTTGTTGCACTCGAAAGATACAAGTCGCGGATTTGCAAGATTCTCTCGCACAGCCGGAATGGGCCGCTGCGGGCGCGAGTACACCAGCCGTCCGGCTCGCTCGGGATTCGGTAGAAGTGGGGCGGGAGCAGCGGTCAGGGCCGGCCGCGATAATTGTGCGCCACGATGACGCCATACGCCGTGTTGACCGCCACCATCAGCACCACGGCGGCGGTGCGGTGCTGCTTCTTCCAGAGGCGCTCCGTCAGGTACAGCGTCCCCGCCGTTGCGGCGATCTTTGCGCCCACGAACGAAGCGGGCTGGTTGACGAGATCCCGGACCGCGGGGTTGACCTCCCGGCCTCCAGCGCTGACGGCCGTCAGCGTGGAATGGGCGTCGAGACCCTGCAGCACCGCAAACGAGATGTAGAGGGCCGGCAAGGCCGCTGGCCGACTTGGAGAACCTGCCGCTAGCCGCTCCGCATGCAGGGGCTCGATCGTTCCCACGCGAGGTGGCGTCGACCGGACGAAGGGCTGGGACGAGGCGAGCAGCGCCGCGAGCGAGGCGCTTACGAGCGCAGGCGCCTCGAGGGCGGCTTGCTGGGCGGCTGCGGGGTGCGGCCAGGTGCACGCGAGCAGAGCGATGACACCCGCGAGCAAAACGTGGGCTTGACGATGGGAGCCGAGCGGTGCACGCGGCATGGGGGCCACCTCCCGCCGTACTGCATCCGCCCCGGATCACGTGATATCAGGGCCTGCGCGCGCTCACGGCGGCTGGACGACGGGCACCCTCCGGATCATCAAGCCGCATACCAGCGGATGAGCGGCCCAAAGCAGGTGAGGTACCCCGCTGAGGTGCACTAGTAGGAAAGGCCGAGGCGTGCTGAGCAGCGGAATGTGGAACTGGTGGGTCAGGGGAGGCCGGCGACCGGCTGCCGGCATTCTGACTCCACCTCTCGGCGAGTGTCCAATCACCCCCAACTTGCGACCGTCGCGAGGGGATCACCGTCCGGCAGGTCGTAGTCGTATGCCAGGGCGGCAGCATTCGACGTGTAGAAGAGCGTGCCCAACTCCGCGTGCGCGGGATGACCGAGGTAGGCCTGCAGCCCGGCCAGGTCGTCGAACTCGAGAATGCCGGCGAACTCGAAGTCGGTCGGCATCAGCGCTTCGTAGGCGGCCCCGTGCCGCACGCGCGACCCGACGCGCGCCCGGCGAATCGACGGGATGTCTCGCAGGGCGCGGGTGAGCGCCGCCTGGAACCGCGCGCGATCGGCGGAGCCAAGGCCGGGCCGCGGCTGGAAGAGCACCACGTGCGCAATCATCGCCGGTTTCCGTGCGGCCGCTTGTTCAACCGCGTCCCGGCGGGCCCAGCGACGTTCCGTCCGCGTTCCGGTGGCTCCGGTGGAATCACGATGTCCTCGCTGCGTCCGGGGACCGGCGGGGGCTCCTGACCGGGGCGAGGAGGACGACCGGGTCCGGGAGGAGGTCCTTCCGGGCGTGGCGGTGTGTTCTCCCGCCGCTCGCCCGCAGGTGCCGAACGTGGGCGCTCCGGGCGGCCGGCTCCGCCACGATCCGGGCGTCCTGTCGCGCCAGGGCCCTCGCGGCGAGGCCGGTCGTCCCGGTCGCGAGGGACGAAACGATCCTCCCGCTCCCGTGGACGCGGCCGATCACCGACACCTGACGAGCGGGACGGCGGACGCTCGCGATCCGTCCATGCGGGACGGGACCCGCGGGAGCCCTCCGGCGGACGTCCGGTGGTGCGGTCGGTGGGGCGGCCGGTGGGGCGCGCCCGATTCTCAAACGGGCGGTCACGACCGGGACCATCTCGCCTGGCGGGACCGCGGCTGTCTAGTGGGCGTCCGTCGCGCGGCTTGTATCCCTGCGGCCGTTCGCCGGTCTCGCGCGGGGGCTCGTTCCTCGGGCGATCGTCCCGGGGCCCGCGTGCCTGCGGACGATTGTCCCGAGCCCCGCGACTCTGTGGGCATCGTCCCCGGGCCCGCGACTCTGTGGCGACCGTCCCGGGGCCCGCGACTCTGTGGGCGATCCCGCCTGTCGAATGGCCGCGCGCCGCGCGGCGCCCCGCGGTCGGCAGCGCTGCGGTCGTCGAACGGGCGCTTCGCGGGTGGTCTTCCCTGCGGGCCACGAACGTCGGGTGGACGGTCGGGTGGACGATCGTCCCGCGGTCCGCGACCCGGCGGACGATCCCGACTCTCGAGCGGTCGCGCACCGCGAGGATCCGGCCGGTCGGGCCTGCCGCGATGCTCGAAGGGGCGCCCCGCGGGCGGCCTCCCCTGCGGACGGTCGCGCTCGTCTCGCGAGCGGCCCTCGCGCGGGCGGTCGTCACGAGGTCCACGTCGTCCCGGGTGCTCCCGGTCCTCAAAGCGTGGACGCTCGACCGGTACCGCCGCCCGAGGCGGTGCGTCCTGCGGGCGAGTGTCCCCATCCTCCGGTCGCCGCCGCTGGGCTTTGTGGTCGAATCGTTCCTGTCGCCGTGCGGCGTTCCTGGCCTTCCGCTCGAGTTCGAAGCGCTCTCGCGGATCGCGGTGATCGCCGCCGGGGCGCCACCCCTTGGCGCGGTGCTCGCCCTGGTCGCGTCCGGCGCGTCCGGCGTGCTCGGGTGAATCCCACAGTTGGCCGCGCGCAAACCAGCGCATCACCGCCGTCGGATTCTTCCTGCGCAGCTGCTCGAACGTGGGCTGCAGGTCTTCACGGGTGGACGCGCGGAACGCCGTGGGCAGGTTGTCGACCAGAATCGTCCAGTACGCGTAACGCGGGGGCATCGTCAGCTCCGTTCCAGCCGCTTCAGTTTTTCGACCAGGGTGGTGCGTTTCAGGTTCAGCAGGCGGGCCGCGGCGCCTTTGTTGCCATTGGTGCGCTCGAGGGAGCGGCGAATCATCTCGCGCTCGATGCCCGCAATGAAGCTGTCGAAATCGATCCCTCCCTCGGGAAAGGGCAGGCCCGCGACGGTGGGCGGCTCGTCAGCCGCCTGACCGATCTCCGGGGGCAGATCGGCCGATTCGACCTGCTCGCGGCCGCCCGAGAGCGCGACGGCGCGCTCCATCGCGTTCTCGAGCTGCCGGATGTTGCCGGGCCACGCGTACGCCATCAGCGCTCGTGTGGCCGCCTGCGAGATGGTCATGACGGAGCGGTTCCCCTCCGCGCAGAACTTTTCGAGGAAGTGACGGACGAGCGGAGGGATGTCCTCCTTGCGCTCACGCAGCGGCGGCAGGCGCACGGGAATGACGTTGAGCCGGTAATACAGATCCTCCCTGAACGTGCCCTCAGCGACCATGCGCAGCAGGTCGGCGTTTGTCGCGGCAATCACGCGCACATCGACTTTCATCGTCTGCGACTCGCCCACGCGCTCGAATTCCCGCTCCTGCAGCACGCGGAGCAGCTTGGACTGCAAGGACATGCTCATGGTGCCTACTTCGTCGAGGAAGAGCGTGCCGCGGTGTGCCTGCTCGATCCGGCCCTGGCGCGTGCCGATCGCACCGGTGAACGCCCCGCGCACGTGCCCGAACAGTTCGGCCTCGAGCAGCGTTTCGGGGATCGCGCTGCAGTTGATGGCAACGAAGCGCTGCGCGCGGCGCGGGCTGTTGTGATGGATCGCTCGCGCGACCACTTCCTTTCCGGTGCCGGTCTCGCCCGTCACCAGGATGGTGCTTGGGGTCGGGGCGAGCGTCTCCAGAAGGTGGAAGAGGTCGCGCATTGCCCGGCTGCGGCCGACGATTCCGTCGAACTGGTAGCGCTCCTGGAGCTGGGCGCGCAGATAGGCGTTCTCGGACTTCAGCCGCCGCTGTTCGAGCGCGCCGTTCAGCGCGTGCATCAGCTCTTCGAACTGGAACGGTTTGGTGACGAAGTCGGTGGCGCCTCGCTTGATCACGCCCACGGCGTCACGGACGGTGCCGTAGCCGGTGATGACGATGGCGATGATGTCGGGGTACCGCTCGACAGCCGCGTCGATCACCTGGACGCCGTCCATACCGGGCAGACGCAGGTCGGTGACTAGGATGTCGAAGGCGAACTCCGCCAGGGCCTCGACCGCCCGTTCGCCCGTCTCGGCCTGCACGACGACGAACCCGTGATCCTCCAGGCGCTCGGCAACGGCCTGGCGCAGTGGCGCCTCGTCTTCGACGAGGAGCAAATGGGTTGTGCTATCAGGCATTTAGGCGGCGTCAGCATTTTGACGCCCTCTCGTACGCCGCGTCAAGGCGAACCTGTGATCTACAGGCGCCCGTGGCATTCTCCGATACTGCTGGTGCGGGAGGAGACAACGTGGAACGTAGAGCCATTTCAATCGCCCAGGCGTGCACATCCGTCGGTGTGAGCCGTCGCACGATTTACAACTGGATGTCAGCGGGCAAGGTGCAGTACAGTCCGGACAGCCGGCGGCGCCGTGCGGATTTTCGAAGACTCGCTGTGGCGGCGATCTGACACCGCGGCCGGTGACGCGACGACGTCGGGCACGATGGCGTCGCCTGACGCGTCATGATGGGGTTTGCTCTCGTGGACGCGCCCAACGCCCGTGAGGAAGCCGCGCCGCTGCGGCTGCTCTTCCACCAGCTGAATAACCAGCTCGGGATCATCCTCGCGCACGCCGAACTGCTCGAGGCCAAGACGACCGACAACGTTCATCGCGCCCGCGCGGCGCAGGTCGTGTCGAGCGTCCTCGATGCGATGGCGACGGCGCGGGACATCCGCACACAGGCCGGCGCCGAGCGTTCGCCCGAAGACGGCGTCAGCCTGATCTAGGCGGCCCTCTCTTGTGCCCGCCGCCGGCGGGCAGTATCCCCCGCCTAAACGCAACCTTCTCCCCCCAGTTTTGTAATCGGCACGTCAAATTATTGGCGACGCGGCGCGATCACGCGTCGCACATTTGACGATCTTCTCTCGAAATCGTGGCTGATGATCGCGGGCACGCAGCACCCCACCAATCTTGTAAGTGTCGTGTTTACCGTGTTATGCCTGCATCTGCCCATGGCGTGGCGCCCGCACGCCGCGCGAAACCACAGCCGTGGCACCCCGGTTGCGATAGGGCTCGCATCGAACCTACCGCGCATCAACGCGCCAAGGAGACATGCAGATGCCACTCGAAACCGTCACTCCCCCGGCCCCCGATCGGATCGTGGCCGGCCTCCCGTTCGTCGAAGCGCTGGCGCGGAGAATGGCGTCGACGATGCCGCACTCGATCGACCTTGGCGATCTCGTCCAGGACGGCGTGCTGGGTCTCATCGACGCGGCCAACCGGTTCGACGAGGGACGTGGCATCAAGTTCGAGACATTTGCCGAGCGCCGCGTGCGAGGAGCGATGATCGATGCGCTCCGGAAGGATGCCTGGCCCCGTGGCGTACGCCGCCAGCGCCGTGAGCTGGAAGCCGCGCGGGAGCAATTGCGCCGCGAGAACGGCTGCGAGCCGTCGATCGCCGACCTGGCCGTGAAGCTCGGGAGCGACGAGAAGCGCCTGAACCGCACGATCGTGCGGATCGCCACGATTGAATCGACGTCACCGCTGGCGACCAGCGAACCGGGTGACGAGGCGCATCTGCCCGCCGTGCTGCTCCCGTCGGTGCCGGAGCGGCCCGACGTGGCGTACGAGCGCTCCGACGTCGAGCAGCGGGTGCGCGCCGCCATCCAGGCGCTGCCCTGGCGTGAGGGCAAGGTGGTCGGCCTCTACTACTACGGCGAGGTCACGATGAAGGAGATTGGCCGGGAAATAGGCGTGAACGAGTCGCGGGTCTCTCAGTTGCACGCACGCGCCATTCGCCGCCTGCGGGACGCGCTGGGCAGCACGCTGGCTCCGGCCGACGCGGCGGACGTGATTCGCGCCGGAGTGCTGCAGTTCCTGCAGAAGCCGGCGCCCGAGAAAACCGACAGCTTGGCGGCAGCGAACCGAGCCTTCGCAGGGTGGCGTGGTGATCCCCTATCCAAGGGCTTCGCGGGCTGCCCGGAGCAAGTCGCCGAGGCGGAACGGCTTTGCGAGCCAGCGGCAGCCGCTCTGCGCTAGGAAACGCTCTGCGTCGGTGCCTGCGACGTCTCCCGTGACGAATATCACGCGCCGGGCCAGCTCGGGCGACGTGAGCGCGATCGCACGGTAGAACGACATCCCATCGAGGCGCGGCATCTTCAGGTCGCACACCACCAGGTCGTAGGGACGCTCGCCCACACGGGCGAGCGCCTCCTCGCCATCTCCCGCCCGATCCACCAGGAAGCCCGCATCCGTCAGCGCTTCGGCCACCGCCGCGGCGAGCGCCGGTTCGTCCTCGACCACCAGGACGCGCGTGCCGGCGAGCGCCTGGAACGGGGGGTCGTTCTGCGCCGGCGCCGGCTCACGCACCCGCCCGGCCTTCGTGGGGAACTCGATGAAGAACGATGCCCCCCGGCCCTGCGGCGATTCGACGCGGATCCGGCCTCCATGCTCCTGCACGATCGCGTACGCGACCGTGAGGCCCAGCCCCGTGCCCTGCCCCACTTCCTTCGTCGTGAAGAACGGGTCGAAGATCTTTGGCTGCACGTCTTCGGGCACACCGGGGCCGTCGTCGTTGATCTCGAGAACAACCGCCCCATGGTCGCGCTCGTGCCACGTGCGCACGACCAATGTGCCCCGGCCATGAGCCGACAGCATGGCCTGTTCGGCGTTGATTACGAGGTTCAGCAGCACCTGCTGCACCTGATGTGCGTCCGCGAACACCTGCGGCAGCCCTGAGGCGAGCGCATCGATCACGGCGATGTTGGTCACGCGCTGCTCGTAGGCGCGAAGTGCCAGCGTATCGCGCAGAACGTGATTGATGTCGACCATCGAGCGCGTGCTCTGGCGCTTGCGCGCGAAGGTGAGCAGGTTGCGCACGATCCGGGCGGCGCGCTCCGACTCCGCAAGGATTGTCTCGATCCCGCGGCGGGTGGTCGCGTCCACCTCGCGTGAGGCCAGGCGCTCGGCCCACGTCAGGATCGTCGCCAGCGGGTTGTTCAGCTCGTGCGCGACGCCGGAGATCGTCTGACCGAGGGCCGCGAGCTTCTCCGCCTGCAGCAGCTGGTTGTAGAGATCGCGCGACTGGTCGTCCAGCTTCTTCCGCTCGCTCACATCCCGCAGCAGAGCCTCGACTCGCAATTGGCCGGAATCGTGCCGCTCGGCCCGCGCCGTGAGCTCGACCCACACGGGGCTGTCGTCGGCGCGCCGGAGACGCAGCAGGTGATCCGAGACCGACCCGTCGGTGGCCAGCCGCTCGAGAAACGCGTCGCGGGCGCGGGGATCGAGGAACCGGGACGGATCGAACGGCCGGACGTCTGCCTCCGGGACCTCCGCCGCGTGCCCGAACATCAACTTGAGATGGGGATTGGCGGCCAGCGTGGAGGTGTGGTTGCGGCCAATCGTCCCGATGTACACGCCCTCGTGCACGGCCTCGAACAACCGCGCGAACGCGTCCGCGCGGGCGTCGCGTTCCGCCATCGGGTCGGAGGCTGGGCGCTCGTGTGCGGCCACTCGCCCGCGATTATATGCGCCGTGCAGCCGCGTGCAGCCGGCTGCGCGCGCTTCATCGCCTGGGGCCGAAGAAGAAGAGGAGCACGCCCGCAATCAGCAGGAGACCACCGACCGTGACGACGAGGCGCGGCATGTCGCTCAACATGCGGTTCCACTCATCGCGCAGCGGCGCGCGCCGGGCGCCGCCTCCGAAGCCGCAGGCTGTTCGCGAGCACCGACACGCTCGACAAGGACATGGCCGCTGCCGCAAACATCGGATTGAGAAGCATGCCGGTGAACGGATAGAACACGCCAGCGGCAATCGGGATGCCGAGCACGTTGTAGATGAACGCCCAGAACAGGTTCTGGCGGATCACGCGGAGCGTGTCGCGCGAGAGCGCGATGGCCTCGACGATCCCGTGCAGGTCGGCGCGCATCAGCGTGATGTCGGCCGCCTCGATGGCGATATCGCTGCCAGTTCCCATCGCGATCCCCACGTCGGCCTGCGCCAGGGCCGGGGCGTCGTTGATGCCGTCCCCGACCATCGCAACCACCCGACCCTGCTCCTGCAGCGCCCTCACCTCGTCGGCCTTGTGTCCCGGGAGCACGCCCGCGCGCAGGCGGTCGATTTCGCCCGTCGGCGCCACCTCGCGCCGAACCGCCTCGGCCGTCTCCGCGGAGTCACCGGTGAGCATCACGATCTCGAGCCCCAGGCGACGCATTCCGGCGATGGCTTCCCGCGCCTCCGATCGCGGCGTGTCCGCAAGGCCGATCAAGCCGAGCACCCGGCCCCCCGTCGTCGGGCCAACCGGGAGTTCGGCGATGATCATCACAGTCCGCCCGCGGGATGCCAGGGCCGCGGCCGGCGCCTCGGCGTCCGCCAGCGGCACACGAGCCTCGACCAGAAGCCGAGCACTGCCGGCCATGATGCGACGGCCGTCGAGGGTGGCCTCAACGCCGTGGCCGGGCCGGGAGCGGAACTGCGTGGGCTCGATGAGCCGCAGACGTCGCGCCTCTGCCGCCCGCACGACCGCCTCCGCCAACGGATGCTCCGAGCGGCGTTCCGCCGACGCTGCGAGGCCGAGCAGCTCGCCGGCGTCGAGCAGTGCTCCGTCCGGGGACGGCAGCGGGACGATGTCCGTGACCTCGGGCTGCCCCGTGGTGATCGTCCCCGTCTTGTCGAGCACCACGGTCGTGACGGCGTGCGCCCGCTCGAGCACGTCGCCCCCCTTCACGAGGATGCCGCGCTCGGCGCCTCGCCCAGTGCCGACGAGGATGGCCGTGGGAGTGGCCAGCCCCATGGCGCACGGGCAGGCAATGATCAACACCGCGACGAAGTTGACGAGCGCCGCCGTGCCGCGGGTGCCCGGGGGCAGCACGTTGAACCACACGATGAACGTGGCAATCGCGATCACGAGAACCACCGGCGCGAAAACGCCCGAGATCACGTCTGCCAGGCGTGCGATCGGCGCGCGGCGCGCCTGCGCCTGTTGCATCAGGCGGATGATCTGCTGGAGCGCGGTATCGCGGCCCACACGCGTCGCCCGGAACCGGAACATGCCGGTGCCGTTGACGCTTCCTCCCAGCACCGCGGCGCCTGGAGCCTTCTCGACGGGGAGCGACTCGCCCGTCAGCATCGACTCGTCGACCGTGGATGCGCCCTCGAGCCACTCGCCGTCGACAGGCAGCCGTTCCCCGGGGCGTACGATCACGATGTCGCCCGACAGGACGCCGGCCACCGGTACCTTGAGCTCGATCCCGTCCCGGATAATCCGTGCCTCGCGCGGCTGCAGCGCAATCAACCGTCGAATCGCGTCGGACGTGCGCGCGCGTGCACGCGACTCCAGCAGTCGTCCGAGCAGGACGAGGACGACGATGGTTGCCGCCACTTCGTAATAGACCGCGGGCGCCATGATCGCCGTTGTCCCGGTGTGCGGAACGGCCACCAGGCCGGGGGCAATCGTGACAGCGAGCGAGTACGCGAAGGCTGCCCCGGTGCCCAGCGCGATGAGCGTGTTCATGTCGGCGTTGCGGTGGCGCAGCGCTGACCACGCGCCGCGATAGAAGCGGCCCCCGGCGATGAAGAGCACCGGCGCGGCCAATGCGAGCTGCACCCAGTTCACGCCCGGAAACTGCGCGTGTGACATGCCGAGCACCACCAGCGGCGCCCCGCAGGCAACCGCCAGGGTAAAACGGCGCTTCAGCGCCGCGTACTCGCGAGCCTCGACGTCGCGCTGCGCACGGTCGATGTCCGCCTCCGATGTGAGCGTTTCGCCAGGCGCAGCTTCGATGACCTCGTAGCCAACGTCGCGCACGGCGTCGGCAATTCCCGGCAGCTGCACGAGCGAGGGGTCGAACCGGACGCTGGCGCGTCCCGTTGCGTAGTTCACCGCGGCCGCATCCACGCCCGGCAGCCGCGTCAGTGTGCGCTCGATCACCCGTGCGCACGCCGCGCACGTCATCCCGGCCACCGGCAGGCTGACGCTCGTGAGCGCCTCGGACGGTGCCGCCCCGGCCCCGGTCGTGCCCTCCGTAGCCATCTGTCGATTCTATCTAGACCCAGTGCTCGCTTGCGTTGTCATTGAACCACTCATGTGGGGCAGGGCTTCAGCCCTGCAAATCGGTACGCGCGAGCAGGCCTGAAGGCCTGCCCCACGTGACCACACAGGTGAATCGCTGGTGTAGGCCGTCTTTCGGCCACGTCATCGCCTGCTTGACCGCATGGTGCGGCGCTTCGGCAGACGCCGGGGTTGTCGGTGCGGCACCGACGGGCCAGAATGACGCATGCGAAACGCTCCTCTTGCTCGATTGCTGACCCTGACAGCGGGCATGCTCGCCGCAACCATTGCAGTCGCCACGCTTGCCGTCCGCGCCCAGCAGCCAGTGCTCCAGGTGCCTGTGGGCTCCGAAATTGCGAAGGCATTGCCCCCCGCCGACCCATCCAAAGCTGCCACGCGGTTCGCGAAGGTCGTGGGGTGGCCGGAGGGCACGGCACCGCGTACCGTCGACGGATTCACCGTGACGCTGTTCGCGGCGAACCTGTCGAGCCCTCGATGGCTATACGTGGCGCCAAACGGCGATGTGCTCGTCGCCGAGTCCATGGGTGAACCGGACCGCAGCCCGAACAAGGTCACGCTGTTGCGGGATGCGGATCAGGACGGGCGCGCCGAGGTGCGCAACACGCTCCTGCAGGGTGTCCGGCAGCCGTTCGGGATGCTGCTGCAGGGAGGCCAGCTGTACGTGGGCAACACGAATGCCCTGGTCCGGTACCCTTATCGCGCCGGCGATACCACGATCACGGCACCAGCCACGAAGGTGCTCGATCTGCCTGCGGCCGGCCACAACTCTCACTGGACCCGCAACGTCGTCGCAAGCGCTGATGGAGCGAAGCTGTTCGTGTCGGTCGGCTCGGGCACCAACGTTGACGAGGAGAAGGAGGATCAGAAGGATCCCCGTCGCGCGGCCGTGCTCGAGGTGAATCCCGATGGCACCGCAATGCGGGTGTACGCGAGCGGTCTGCGCAATCCGGTGGGGCTCGCCGTGCATCCCGAGTCGAAGGAGCTGTGGGCCGCCGTGAACGAGCGGGACATGCTCGGCGACGAGCTCGTGCCCGACTACCTGACCTCGGTGAGGGAAGGCGCGTTCTACGGCTGGCCGTACGCCTACTTCGGGCCGATCGAGGATCCACGGAAGAAAGGCGAGCGGCCGGACCTGGTGGCGAAGACGATTCCTCCGGACTTCTCGCTGGGCGCGCATGTCGCGCCGCTTGGGCTCGCGTTCTACACGGGCGCCTCATTCCCCGCGCGGTATCGCAACGGTGCGTTCGTGGCGCTGCACGGATCCTGGAACCGGTCGCGCTTTTCAGGATACAAGGTCGTGTTCGTGCCCTTCGAGCAGGGCCGTCCATCCGCGCCTGCCGAAGACTTCCTCACCGGGTTCATCCAGGACGAGAACGCGAGCACGGTCCACGGCCGTCCTGTTGGTCTGGCGCTGCTCGCGGACGGCTCGCTGCTGGTAG
Organism: Vicinamibacteria bacterium; assembly: GCA_963763095.1. Lineage (GTDB taxonomy): Bacteria > Acidobacteriota > Vicinamibacteria > Vicinamibacterales > JAENWD01 > CAVUCH01. Next base: position 19,208 of record CAVXNR010000004.1, on the reverse strand, counting down.
CCGACGATGGCGCCAACTGCGTGTGGCGGGTGAGCGCCGCAAACTAGGGGCGCGGTGCTCGAGGGGGCAACAGGCGGAAGAACGTCACCCGCGCACCGTTCTCCACTCCGCTGCCGAGCGGCTGAACCTTCGGATCACGCGCCAGCCGCTCGAGCGCCCGTTGATACTTTGCTGGGGCATGGCGGTCCTCGTGAATCACCAGCACCGTCGCGCCGACCTTCTGCAGGTATCGGATCGACCTCGAATTCGGAAACGGACGCACCTCGATGAGCAGCTTGATATACGACTGAGGGTAGAAGCCGCTGTAGCCGTTGAGCAGGGGCCGCCAGTGCGCGGTAGACCGGTACATGTAGTTGACGTCCACCATGTTCCCCAGCCGCCAGGGCACGGTCACGGGCCACTCGAACACAACGGCGTCGGGCATGGTGCCCAGCATCCGGTACCACGTCGAGACATATGTATCGACGTCGTGCACGGCGGGCCGGGACAGGTACTCGACCGATGCCACGCCGACGACGAGCGCCAGTACCGCGGGCCCGGTACGCCGCCACCGCCGCACCCACGCAGCGAGCCGCGCCATCCCGTAGCCGGCGAGGACCGAGGTGCCCAGAAGGATGAGGATGTCCGCTCGGGCCGGCACGCGCAGGCCGCGGTACGGCAGCACCCAGTCGTACAGCAGGCCGTAGACCCATCCGTTCGTCCCGAGCGCCAGCTGCAACGCCAGCAGGAGTCCTGCTGCGTGCACGACGCGGCGGCGATCGAGTGGCGGCCAGAGCCCGACGACCAGGAGCACCGCGGCGACCAGCCCCGGAAAGAGATGCCGCTCGGGCACGCCAAATCGATACGTCCAGCCATACAGACGATTGCTCGCGGGAGCGCTCACGAAATCCTTCAGCGTGGCGCTGTACCCGGCAATCTCGCCGGCGGGCCTGTCGCCCACCCGGCCGCGGTTGCCCAGGTACGGCAGCGAATACAGCGCGAACACGACCATCGCCGGGAACAGCATCAGCGTGCCCGCTTTGACCGCTTTCATCGGCGTGCGCCAGAACCAGAGCGCCGTCAGGACGCTCAGCCACGTGACGAGAAAGATTCCGTAATAGATGCAGCTGAGGACCTGCGCCGAGACTGTGGCCGCCACCACGAGGCAGGCGCGCGTGGTCTGCCGCTCGACCGCGCGATGCCATGCCAGCGCCGCAAGCGGAATCCAGAACGACAGCTGCATCTCGAGGTGATCGAAGTGCTCGAATCGGTACGGAGAGAACCCAAAAATCACCCCGGCGAGCAGTCCGGCCGCATACGAGCCCACCAGCCGGTAGACGAGCACGTACGCGGCAAGGGCATTGAGGACGAACGTCGACAGCAGGAACACGTTGTACACGAGGAGTGGGGGTGTGCCGGCCCAGCCGAACGGCGCCAGCACAGTCGCCGGGAGTAGCATCGCGTCGGAGTACGCGAGGGTGCGCGGCTCGGGATAGAAGATATTCGCGTCGAACAGATGACGCGGGCTGGTCTTGAGCTGGTGTGCCACCCATGCGAGGCGCCAGACCGAGAAGTACGCGTCGCCGTGCTGTCCGATCCTGGCGTCCGGCCGCGCAGCCAGCGGCAACGCATTCGCGATCGTCAACAGGATGTAGAGCACCGCCGCCGCCGCGGTGCGAATCCAGACAGATTTTGAGAAGGTCGTGTGCTCGGCCATGCGACGTTCCGGTCGAGACCACCGCGCGCGCATGGGAACGCGGCGGAAGAGGGTGAGTCCCCAGCGTAGCCGATCGGGGCGAATAGGCGGAAGGTGGCGTGCGAGGATGGATGAGCTAATGGACGAGTCGGGCGCTACACGGATGGTTTCCCTTACAGCGTTTTCATGAACTCGATCAGCGCGCGCTTCGCCTCGGGTGAGAGCGTCGTCCCGTAGACGTGGCCGGCGTTGCTGTTGCCCGGGCGCTGTACGTCGAAGAACGTGGCCTCGCGCTGGGCCGCGGCGCCGCTCGTGACGAATCCGACGCGTGCGGGATCGTACACGTCGTACCCGCGCCAGAACCGCGTGGGTCGGGCCGCGACAGGCTCGAGCAAGTCGGTCAGCGTGGGAACGGCTCCGTTGTGCAGGTACGGCGCACGGAGCCACAGTCCCTCCAGGGGGACCGACACATACCCCTCTGTGGTCCGGAAGTGCGAGAACTTCCAGGTGTGTCCCTCACCATACGCGTTGTATGCGGCGGCGGACGCCCTCGTCCACATGTCGAGCCGATGTCGATCGGTTCCGACCTCCGCGACCGGAACGACCTTCCCGGTGCGCGCGCCCCCGGGCGCGTGGCACGACGCGCACTCCGACTTGTAAACGGCTTCGCCCTGCACCGCGAGCGCGCGATCGATCGGAAAGGGGTACGCCGGCGCCTGCACGGTGCTGATGTAGTTCTGAACGCGCCGCAGGCTCGACATGGCGCGCGGGTCGGTGCTGTCCCAGCCCCGCATATCGCGGTCGACCCACTTGGTGCTGGCACCATCGCCAATCGCCGACGACAGTACGACCTCACGGAGGTTGGTGTTCAGGCCGTCCCAATGGAACGCGTAGCCCTGATGCGCCCGGAGGTTCCAGAGTGGCACCATGTCCGAGTTGCCGATGGTCGCATCGACGGGCTGCTCGAAGCACCCGGAACTTCACCGGGTTGAACGGATCGATTCGGCCCCGGCCCCAGTCCGGCCGGCTGCGCATCCAGGCGCTGGCGTTGTTCAGGTCCAGCAGCCCGCTGCGGGTGCGCGGGATTAGCACGTACCGGTAGATGAGCCGATCCAGCGTCGACAGCTGATGGTTCTTCGCAATCTCCGCGAGGATGGTATCGGCGGTGAAGCGCGGGTCGGACGCGCACGCAAACAGGAAGCGCACGTATTGTTGCGGCGCCGTCTGATGCGATGGCGCTGCCGGGTAGATCGTCGGCACGTCGCCCGGGCGCAACCGCACGCTGGCGGTGTGACACATCGCGCAGTTGATGCCGACCCTCGGAAAACCAATCGTCACCTTCGAGAGCCCGATCGGCATCTCGTGGCCTGTTGGAGCGAGCACGCCGACGGCCGCGTACCCGCCGGGCTGCGGGACGTACTCGGGGAAGATGCGCGGCAGCACCAGCCAGATCCAGTACGGCACGCCCTCGCGCTCCTCGGTGCCGACCGATCCGTACAGGAAGTGCTCCTCATCCGACGCAAAGTACGGCGCCGGTTCCCGCCTGAAGAACTTCACGTACGCAATGCCCGCCGCCAGACCGCCCAGCACGATAGCGGCCGCCACCAGGAAGCGTCGCAACGGGCTCGCGAGCAGCCGGGCGAACCGGCTCGAGATCGAGGAGAGCGTTACGGTGTCCATGCAAGAAACCCCTGGAGTGACGCCGGCCGGCAGACGACGTCAGCGACCCGCCGCGGCGTGAGCGGGCCGGGCCACTTCCATCTGGCGCTCGCGTCGGGTGGCAAGCGCCAGCAGAGCCGCTTCCGGCACGAAGAAGACGAGATCCACCGCGCCGAGCATGCGGTAGTCGGCTGACTGTGTGAGAAAGAACGCCACACCGGCGAGCCGCGAGCCGACCGCCAGCCAGGCGATTGTCCGGTAGCGGATCGCATCGACGGCCGCCGGAACATAGAAGGCGCTCAACAGGATCAGCAGCCAGGCCGCGAACCGCGGCCAGAGCAGCGGCGCCGCAGACGGCAGCGAGAAGAGGGCGAGCATGCGCTCGGGTATGAGCAGAGTCGGCACGGCCAGGGCCACGTTCGCGGCGATGCCCAGCCACAGCACGCGCTGGAACCACGCGAGCGGCGCGTTGAGGATCGTCAGGCTCATAGATGCTCCGTTCGGAACGAGAGTAAGGCCCATGACGCCACGTCTGCGCGGCGCTCCTGCCGCGACGAAGCCAGGCCCGCTGGTCTCCGGGTCAGAACCGCTTCAGGTACTCGATGATTGCGCGCTTCTCGTCCTCCGGCAGCGTCGTCCCGTACACGTGACCGCCGTTGCCATTGCCCGGAATGGTCGTGTCGTACTGGAAGAAGCGACGCCCGTCGGCCTCGGGCACGTTCGCGACGAAGCCGACGTTCTGCTGGTCGAACACGTCGTAGCCGCGGTAGAACGTTGCCGGCCGCCGTTCGGGCGGTTCCAGCAGATCACGCAGCGTCGGCACCGAGCCGTTGTGCAAGTACGGGGCGCGCGCCCAGATGCCGTCGAGTGGATGGTTGGCGTACCCGTTCGTCTTGCGGAAGCGCGTGAACCGGTACGGCGATGCCGGGAACAGCCCGTACTGGTTCGCGGCAAAGACGGACGTGTACGAGTCGAGCCGGTGCCGGTCGGTCCCGATCCGCTCGATATCCTCGACGAGCCCGACCCGGGCACCCGACTTGACGCCGTCCCGGAAGCGGTGATCGGCATGGCAGGAGGCGCACTGTGCAGCGTAGACACGGGCCCCGCTGTCCGCGGCGGCGCCATCGATCACGAACGGGTACGCAGGCGCGGGCAGCGTCCAGATCCAGTTGCGGATGCGTCGGAGGCCGGCGTGATCGACAGTGACCGGCGTGACGCCCGCACCGAGTGACGCGCTCAGGTTCCGCTCGTCGACCGAATCGTTGTCGCCGTCCCAGTGCAGGTGCATGCCCTCGCGCGGCTTCTGGTTCCAGAGCGACGGATAGTCGGAGGCGCCGAGACGCTCGTCCGCGGGCAGCTGCTCGAGCGGCCAGTTGAACTGAATCGCCTTGTACGGGTTGAAAGTGTCCACCCGTCCGCGCCCCCACCGCGGCACGCGGTCCCCGAGAATGGGCGAGATGCGGTTCTTCAGTTCCAGCGTGGCGATCTTCAGTCGATCGACGAGGCCGGCCCGGAGCAGCAGCCGTTCCATCGCCGCGGGGCCTTCGTCGCCTGGGAAGCGCCCCCGGATACTGTCCGCCGTGAGCCGGTTGTCGAGCGTGCAATCGAGCACGAACTCCACGAACGACTGCAAATCGATCTGGTGCGCCGGCATGCCGAGCACGATCCGCGGCGGCGCGCCAGGCGCTTCGCGCACTGTGCCGGTGTGGCACACGGCGCAGTTCAGGCCTGCCTGGTCGATGCCGAGCCGGCGGCGACGCGACACGCCGATTGGCAGCTCGCGGCCCGGTTCGACGACGAACCCGAGCGACGCGTAGCCACCGGGCAGCCGGTCGCGGCAGATTGCGGGCAGTGCGCGGAAAATCCAGTACGGCGGCAACACGCCGCCGACAGGACGGAGAAGCGAGACGCCAGGCTCGCTGCCGATTGATCCGTACTTGAATTGATCGGTGATGCCGTCGTAGGCAACGGGCCGGTCGACGGACACGCTCACCACGGCCCACAGAGCCGCCGCCAGCACCGCCGCGATGAACGCGGCGAGAATCCATCGGATCGGACGCGCGATCGGGCGGCTCATGCGAATGCCCCCTCGAGAGCACGTTCCCCACATGCTCGTCGCAGCCGGGCGGTGTCCCGCGCCCGGCAGACGCTGGACGCAGGATGACCACAGGCCATCGGGTCAGGCATCGTGAGGTCCTCGGGCGCACCGGCGCGCCGCGATGCACGTCGGAAGGAGCGGGGAACGACGCCAATCTAAGCACAGGGCGCGCAGCGGAGCAAGCAGACCGTGCACCGATGTCGTGCACGGTCGTCAGGCGCCTCGAATTTCGAGTACGGATCGCCGCAGCTTGGACTATGCTCCCGCCACCAGCACAGGCGCCCGGTCGCGCAAACCGGATGCGGGACGTCTGCACACCGGTCCAGCGGCGCACGTCCTTTTCGGTCACAAAGGAGCTGCGACAGCCATGTCCTCGCCCTCGCCTGCTCGATGTGCACGGCCCTGTGCCGTCGCCGTGCTCGTGCTGCTCGCCTTCGCTGCGGCGGGGTGCCGCGCGCGGGCGCCGAAGCCCGGAACCGTTCTCGACGAAGCGAAGCTCGCCGGTCTCACGGCCGACCACTTCAAGGCCGCCGGCGAGAACTACTTCCGCGACATGGACGGCGGCGTGAACCTCACGGCCGACGAGGTCAAGGGCCGGAACATGTGGATCGTGTGGACGGGCGGGAACGATAAGTTCTGGAACCGCATTTCTATCGACAGCCTCGGCACGCTCGATTTCCTGAAGACGCTCTCGTCCCATCCGTCGATGCACTACGGACGCCGGAACCGCTTTGCGCACCTCGGTCTCGTGAACGAGCCGTGCTTCACCGAGCCGAAGGCGCCCGACCCGAACCGGTACGGGCTGTGGCTGGATGAACGCGATCCGAGCTGCCCTCCGGATCCGTTTGCGAGCGAAGCGAACTACCCCGGCGTCAAACTGGGAGCCCGAGGCACCACGGTGCGCGTCGGCTCGTACTACGGTGAGCCATCGGGGATCGTGGGCCTGCGGCTCTTTCCAAACCCGGACTTCGACGAGAAGGCGCGGCGCAAGTGGGACGCCGAGCGCTACTACAACGATCCGGGTTATTACGAGTCCAGAGATCTTGTGAAGCCGTACCGGGTCGGCATGTCGTGCGGCTTCTGCCACGTCGGTCCGAATCCCGTCAAGCCGCCCGCCGACCCGGAGAACCCGGCGTGGGAGAACCTCAGTTCCAACGTCGGTGCGCAGGTACCTGGTGGGTCGATCGCATCTTCGACTGGAAGGGCGAGAAGGATCGAGGCAACTACTTCTTCCAGCTGTTCCACACCTCGCGCCCCGGCACACTCGACACGTCGATCGTGTCGACCGACAACATCAACAACCCGCGGACGATGAACGCGGTCTACTATCTCGGCCCCCGGATGGGCCTCGCGAAGAAGTGGGGCCGAGAGACGATTGCCGGTGGCGGTCTCGACAACCGGCAGTTCAACGACTTCGTTCCCCCATCGGACCCGCTCGCGCAGTTCTTCGCGGGACCTGCCACGACGTGGACCCCGCGCGTCCTCAAGGACGGATCGGATTCCGTCGGCGCTCTCGGAGCGCTGAACCGCGTCTACATCAACATCGGCCTGTTCAGCGAGGAGTGGCTGCTGCACTTCCAGCCGATCCTCGGCGGGCGCCCCATCTCGCCAATCAAGATCTCGGACGCGCGCCGGAACTCGATTTACTGGGGAGCGACCGAGATGCAGACGCCGGCCATGGCGCGGTTCTTCCTGGCGAGCACCGATCCGCATCACCTGAAGGACGCGCCAGGGGGGCCCGGCCATCTCACCACCGACGCAGACACCATGCGGCGGGGGAAGACGGCGTTCGCCGACACCTGCGCGCGCTGCCACTCGAGCAAGCTCCCGCCGCTGCCCGCCGGGCTCGACATGGAAGCCTGCAACGGCAAGGACTACCTCTCGTGCTGGAACCGCTATTGGGCGTGGACGCAGACCGACGGATTCAAGGAACCGATGCGGCAGATGGTGCTCGCCGATGATTTCCTAAAGGAGAACTATCTCTCGACCGAGCTGCGGATACCGTCGACGCTGCTCCAGACGAACATCTGCAGCCCGATTGCCACCAACGCCATTCGCGACAACATCTGGGACAACTTCTCGTCGGAGTCGTACAAGGAGCTGCCGTCGGTCGGCACGATGAAGATCCGGGACCCGTTGTCGGCCGCGGAAGTGGACTTCCCCATGCCCGGCGGCGGCCGCGGGTTTACGCGCCCGGCATCGCTCGTGAGCCTCTGGTCCACTGCACCGTTCCTGCAGAACAACAGCGTGGGTCCGTTCAGCCCGAGCCCGTCAGTGGAAGCGCGAATGAAAGTGTTCAACGCATCGATCGAGCAGATGCTGTGGCCCGAGCGGCGCAAGAAGGACGACATCTTCGCCAGCGACACCGGGCCAGGCGTGGGCGTGATCGATCGCACGACCGAGGTGAGCCGTGTCAGGGTGCCCAGAGGCTTCGTGCCCGACGGGCTGCGTCCGCTGCTCGGGTTTGGCCAGCGCGCATTCCCGATGCTGGTCAGCGACGATGGGATCGTGCTGCCGAACATCCCGAAGGGGACGCCAGTCAACCTGCTGGCCAGCATCGACCTGCTCGGCGCGGACGAGAAGGATCCCGCCGCCCGCAAGGCGCGCCAGAAGCAGCTGGTCACGCTGCTGCGCCGCATCATCGGCGATCTGAAGGCGGAGAAAAACCCGTTCGAGAACGCGGAGATCTCGCAGATGCTCCTCAAGATGAGCAAGTGCCCCGACTTCGTCGTGAACAAGGGCCACTACTTCGGGACCAACCTCCAGGCCGGCGAACCCGCGCTCAGCGACGACGACAAGCGCGCGCTGATCGCGTTTCTGAAAACGATGTGACGCGTGAACGCCAGCCATCCGCTCGAGTCTGCTTTCGTGCTCGGATCCACCCCGTCGGCGCACGCTGCCGGCGAGCCGTCGCCTGTGGGGCAGGGCTTCAGCCCTGCAGCCGGTGGACCGTCGCCTGTGGGGCAGGGCTTCAGCCCTGCCGCCGTCGCTGCGGGAACCGTCCCGGGTGCGCGCGAGGCCCCGCTCCCCGGACCCCGTGCGGCGGCGTCGTACGACGCCGAGTTCATCGTCATCGGCTCGGGCGCCGGTGGCGGGACGCTTGCGGCGCGGCTCGCCGAGGAGGGGTTCACGGTCCTGCTGCTCGAAGCGGGCGGCGATCCGCGCACGCTCGCCGGCAGCAACCCGCACACACCCGGAACCAACACGCTGCCGGACGACTACGATGTCCCTGCGTTCCACGCGCTTGCGACCGAGAACGAGGCGCTGCGCTGGGACTTCTTCGTCCGGCACTACGCCGACGACGTGCAGCAGCGGCGCGATCCGAAGTACTGCGAGACCTGGAACGGAACGCGGGTGGATGGCATCTTCTACCCGCGCGCGGGCACGCTCGGCGGGTGCACGGCGCACAACGCGCTGATTTTCGTGTACCCGCACAACGAGGACTGGAACGCCATTGCCGACATCACGGGCGATCGGTCGTGGCGCGCCGAGGAGATGCGCGGGTACTTCGAACGTCTCGAGAACTGCAACCACCGCGCGTCGGAGCGCTTCCGCAGCCGCCTCGGGTTGAACCCGAGCCGCCACGGGTGGTCTGGCTGGCTGCACACCGACCTCGCCGTGCCCACGGCCGTGTTCCGTGACCGCGACATGCGGCGTGCGCTCATCGACTCGGCCCGCGACATCCTCGAGGGAGTGGGCCGGCCGGCGGACGACCGGGCCCGCCTCGAGAGCCAGGCAGACCCGAACGACTGGCGCGTCGTGCGCGACGGCGCGCCGGGCATCCGCTATACGCCGCTGACGACGCGCGACCACGCGCGCGCAGGGGCGCGCGAGCGCGTGCTGGACGTGCAGCAGCGCTTCCCGGACCGCCTGCGCATCGAGATGCATGCGCTTGCCACCCGCGTGTTGTTCGACGGGACGCGCGCCGTCGGGGTCGAGTACCCGGAAGGGCGAGCGGCTCTACCGCGCACACGCGCGACCCAGCGCCGAAGACGGCGAGGTGCGCCAGGCACACGCGTCCCGCGAGGTGATCCTCGCCGGCGGCGCGTTCAACACGCCGCAGCTGCTGATGCTCTCAGGCATCGGTGGACGCGATGCCCTTGCGCCCCATGGGATCGATCAGCGCGTCGATCTCCCCGGCGTGGGCAGGAATCTGCAGGACCGCTACGAGGTCGGGGTGGTCAACCGCATGGCGTTCGACGCCTGGGAAGTGCTCGACGGCGCCACCTTCACCAGCGCCGACAGGCAGTACGCCGAGTGGAAGAAGCGCAAGCGGGGCGTATATGCGACAAACGGCGCCCTGCTCTCGGTCACGCTGCCCTCCGGACCCGGCCGTTCTGTCCCCGATCTGTTCTGCTATGCGCTCCTAGGCAAGTTCGCGGGCTACGTCCCGGGGTACTCGCAGACCGTGGCGGAGCACCACAACTACCTCACGTGGGTGGTGCTCAAGGGACATACCGCCAACACCGGCGGACGCGTGACCCTTCGATCGGCCGACCCACGGGATCGGCCGGAGGTGAACTTCCACTACTTCGACGAGGGCCGTCACACGGGCGACGATGACGTCGAGGCAGTCGTGGCGGGTATCGAGTTCGTGCGCAAGGCGACTGCCACGCTGAAGCGGGATGGTCAGATCGCCGAAGAGGAGCTTCCGGGGCCGGGCAGTGACCTGCGGCAGTTCGTGCGGGATCATGCGTGGGGGCATCACGCCTCGTGCACGTGCCGCATCGGTCCCAGAGATCACGGCGGGGTGCTGACGGGCGACTTCCGCGTGCACGGCACCGAAGGCCTGCGCGTCGTGGACGCGTCCGTGTTCCCGCGGGTTCCCGGCCTGTTCATTGCCAGCGCTGTCTACATGATCGGCGAGAAGGCCGCGGACGTGATCGGCAAGGCCGCGCGCGGCTGACGAGCGTGGCCAGAGCTGCGGTGATTGAAGTGTGAACAGGAGTCGAACGATGCGACGTCTCCGCGCGGCACTCACGGCGATCGCGTTGAGCGCGATCGCGTTGGGCGCCCCCGCCGTCGGGTCGGCTGAGCCCGCGCGGGCGGTAAAAGTCACGGTGCTCTCCACGATGCTGGCGGGAAACCCCGGTCGTGGCATCGGGGAGTGGGGATTCGCGGCGCTGATCGAAGTCGATGGCCGGCGCCTGCTGTTCGATGCCGGCGAGCGCCCCGACACCGTGCTCCGGAACGCGGGCGAGCTCGGCATCGATCTGTCAGACGTGACCGATCTCGTCATCACGCACAATCACGCTGACCACACAGGCGGGCTGGTGACCCTTCGACGCGAACTGGCAAGGAAGAACGCCGGCGCTCTAGCCCGCGCCCACGTCGCGCGCGGCATCTTCGACCGACGACCGAGGGCCGATGGGTCCGACGATAACGGCCTGCTGCCGTTGAAGGCGGCCTACGAGGCTGTCGATGGCCAGTTCGTCGAACATGCCGGCCCTGCCCAACTCCTTCCCGGGGTGTGGCTCACGGGGCCTGTCCCGCGTCAGCATGCCGAACGCAATTGGAGCGGCAGCGGGCGAGTCCAGACAGCCGGCGGCCTGGTCGAAGACACCATCGCCGAAGACGCTTCGGTGATCGTCGACACCGCAGACGGTCTGATCGTCGTCAGTGGCTGCGGCCATGCGGGCATCATCAACACGATTGAGTATGCTCGAAAGGTCGTGCGCGCGGCGCCGGTACTTGCCGCGATTGGAGGCTTTCACCTGTTTGCGGCCAACGACGCCACACTGGAATGGACAGGGAACAAGCTGAACGCGTTCGGGCTGCGGTACCTCCTGGGCGCGCACTGCACGGGGCTCGAGGCCGTGTACCGGCTTCGCACGATGTTGGGCCTCACCCGACAGACGGCCGTGGTCGCGGCGGTCGGATCGAGCTTCACGTCAGGCACGGGTATCACCGCACTGATCCTCGCAGGGTGACGGCCTCACCCTCGCGGCCGCGCGCTGCCGCATGACCGACAAGCACGCCCCCGCCGCCGGCCTCGTGCGCGGGCTCGGCCTGGTCGCCTCGACCTCCGTGGTCGTCGGGACCGTCATCGGCACGGGCATCTTCCTCAAGACCCGCGTGATGATGTGCAACGTCGAGACGCCGTGGCTCGTCCTGGGCGCGTGGGTCGCGGCGGGCGTGCTCAGCCTCGCCGGGGCGCTCACGTATGCGGAGCTCGCGGCCATGATGCCTCGTGCGGGCGGCGAGTACGTGTTCATCCGGGAGGCGTACGGACGTGCAACCGCCTTCCTGTATGGCTGGGCGCAGTTCGCCGTGTCCTTCAGCGGCTCGCAGGCAGCCAAGGGCGTCAGCTTCGCGATCTTCCTGAACAGCCTGTCGGGCGGCGCTCTCGACCGCACCTTCTACACCGCGCATCTCGCCGGGTACGACATCCCGCTGGGCCCGCTGCAGTTCATTGCGCTCGGCGTCATCATCCTCGCAACGGTCGTGAACTGCCTCGCCGTGTCGGTGGGCGGCGGCATCTCCGTCGTGCTCACGGTGCTGAAGATCCTGGCGGTGGTCGCGATTGGCGGAGCGGCGTTCCTGTTGGCCCACGGCAACTGGGGACACGTCGCGATGAGCGGTGCCGGTGGCGCGTGTGATGGCGTGGAGCCATCCGCACGTGGCGGCCTCGCCGGCTTTGGCGCGGCGATGCTCGGTGCGCTCTGGGCCTACGACGGCTGGACGAACGTGACGATCGTCGCCGGCGAGGTGAAGCGTCCGCAGCGGAACCTGCCGCTCGCTCTGATCGGCGGCCTGCTGATCGTGGGGATCCTGTACGTCTTCGCGAACCTGGCGTACCTGTATGTGCTGTCGCCCCTTGAAATCGCCAACGTGCCGGGCGGCTCGTCGGTAGCGACTGAAGTGGCGCGGACGTACCTCGGCCCCGCCGCGGTGGGTGCGATCGCGATGGCGATGATGGTGTCGACCCTCGGCTCGCTCCACACTGGCACCATGGCTGGCGCCCGCATCTCATACGCGATGGCGAGAGACGGCTTGTTCTTCCGGCCGCTCGGGGAGGTGAGCACGCGGACCCACGTGCCGGTGAACGCACTGCTCGCACAAGGCGCCTGGGCCTGCGTGCTCGCGATCAGCGGGTCCTTCGACACGCTCACCGACTACGTGATCTTCGCCGCATGGATCTTCTATGGGCTCACGACCGCGGCCGTCTTCCTCTTCCGGCGCCGTCTGCCGCACGCCGAACGGCCGTACCGCACGCTCGGCTACCCGGTGGTTCCCGTGCTGTTCCTGCTGGTGGCAGGATGGCTGATCGTGAACACGTTTTTGGCGACGCCACGGCAGGCGCTGATCGGCGCGGGCATCATCGCGGTCGGACTGCCGGTCTACTGGTACTTCCGCGCATCCGGCACGACAGCGCGAGGCGCCGATTCGTCAGGCGTGGAGAGCTACTCTGAAGAACGGCCGGGACCGTGATACAGCCCCGACCGTGTCAGAGCTCTAGCGCTTTATGTTCTCGCCGATGTCTTCGATTGCCTCGCCGACCTTGCGGCGGGCGCGACCGAGACTGTCCTTGGTGTCGCCCGACACCTCATCTGCCACACCTTCGTCGTGCAGCCGTTCGTTGTCGGTGAGATCGCCGGCAGCCTGTTTGACACGGCCCTTCAGAGACTCAGCCTTGCCTTCCAGTTCATCTTGGTTCATCTGATTTTCCTCCGCACGGTAGAGCAGCATGGTCTGTGCCAGCGGCACCCCTCAATTCGCTCGACTATTCGGCTACTTCTGCTCGAGTCGGCGACGTCACTCGGCGCGCGTGCGGCTACTTCGAGACTCCTACCAGGAACAACACGACTTCGAGCACGATCAGGAGCACGATGGTGAGCTCGAGCAATTCACCGCGCGAGACCGACGCCTGCTCGACCGCGAAGCCATAAATCAGGTTCATCGTCTGCAGCTTCTCCTGGACGCTGGCCTTCCAGCGATCCAGACCGAGGCGGGAGGCGGCCAAGCCGAAGAGCCGTGCGGCGTACATGTCGCCGACAAACTTGATCGCGTTCTCGGTGTGATCGGTCAACTCGTGCACGTCGATGAGCAGGGCATGCACGTGGTGCGCTGCGCGCGTGTAGCGGCGCGACCGGAGCAGCCCGACAGGACGTGGCTTCTGCAGCTCGGCGTAGAGGCGCGTCAGCTCGGCGTCGAGCAGGCTGTCGTAGTGCCTGAACTCGAGGAGCTGCGAGTTCGCGAACTCCAGGATCTCCATCGCGGCCTGGGCTCCGGCCTCGGTGTCCCGCACGAGGGCGGCGTTCCACGTCGGGACGACCAGATCGTCGGCGAGGTATGAAATCCGGTGACGCAGCACCCGATCGCGTTCCTCCGGGCTGAGGGCCTGGCGTTCCCCGCACAGGAGTTGCGCGATTTCACCGCCGTGCGCGCGCAGCAACGCCTCGGTGGTCGCCGGCTGCTCGAGATGCGTGGCCGCGAACACGACGTAGTCCTCGGCCAGGAAGCGATCGTTCGCGTGGATCAAGGCGGGACCGAGCCGAGCGAGGAGCCTGCGGCAGCAAACCTCGGCCTCGTGCGCCAGGGGATCGCCGTCGATCAGCGGCTGGCCGGCGGCGATGAGCTCCGGCCACCCGCCCGTGAAGGGGCGCGACAGCGCGAGGGAGACCACGCCGTAGTCGAACAGCTTGAATCGGGGCGTGAGCCCGCTGATGGTCCCGGCCTGTATCGCGCTGCCTTCGAGAAGCAGCGGAGGCTCCGCGTACTGCACGTACGGGGGTGTCGCAGGCTTCGGTGCGAGGCGCGCGGCCACGGGCGCGGCGCCGACGAGCGCGGGCACGGCCGAGAGGTCGATGGCCTGCGCCACATCGAACAGGTAGAAGACCGTGATCGAACCGGAGATAGCAGCCATCGTCAGCCGTGGGCCATTGTCACTCGAAGACGGTGCGGAGCTCACGGCGGATTGACGGTCAGGGGGTTACCGCGATTGTGCTCAATGCGCCATGCGCGACCTCGGACGCGGCGGGGCCGGCGCGCGCCCCTAACCGCCGCGCGGTGTGGCCGCACGACCGGTCTCAGACGGCTGCGGCGCGCTGGACGAACTCACCGCTTGGCGTGCGCGCCAGGAAGCCGTTGTCGATGAGCGACTCGAGCGCCGCTTCGCACACGTCTTCAGGGACAGGAAGAGCCGCAGGTCGGACGCCGTCAGCCTGAGATCCGGCATCTCGAGAGTACTCCATGCGTATCAGCATTTCCACGTCCTGCATGCGCCTGGCATCCATCGCCGAGCTCCTTGCCATCCCCGACTGACGGGCTTCACAGTTGCCGTCCGGTCGTTATTGATCGTGCGGAATCGTGATTTCGATCGTCCGGTCGTTGCCGCTGTCGGGGTGCTGGATGTTCACCCACGCCCGGCGTTTATCGATGGGGTCGAAGTACAGGCCGGTGAATTCCGATCCAACCGTGCCGTTGGAGGCCCACCGGCCGATGCCTTCCCCTGGATCATTCAGATCGCCGTCCCGGTTCGCGTCCTTGGCAAACCAGATGTCGTCGTCGACACCACCGCTCCGGTCCTCGACGATGTACAGGTTGCCCTCGTGATCGAGACCGAGATTATCGGGATTCAGGAAGGCCGCGCCGACGGGAAGGCCGGTTGCGAGGTCGATGGTGCTCTGGTTCGCGAACACCGAGATCGTCTGGCGCCTCAGATCGATTCTGTACACGGTGGCCGTGCCGGTGTCGGCGAAGTAGAGATAATCCGTTCCACTGACGGTCTGGATTTGCGTGTCCTCGACGCGATCGGTGCGTCTTCGTCGGCCGTGGGGCCCGTAGAGCTGATTCAGCCGGTGATTGGCTGGTGGGATGAGCGAAGCCGGGCGGCGCCGCGTTGATCGCTGCTCGGCGTCCTCACCGCGCTTTTGGAAGGACACCAAGCCACGTGACGCTCGGTGTGCTCGTGGCTATTCTGGAGAGGACGGCAGATCCAGCGCGCTGCTGAGAGGCGAGCGCGGCGTCGTTCGAGCCGCGCAGCACCTCTCGCACCCGGTCCGGCACAGCGACTCCGTGCGGATCTACCGCACCGGTTCGAAGTCGTTCTCCTCTCTCTCGGCCACTGGATCGCGGTGCTTCTTTCTCTTCATGGACTCGTCACTCCAGTTGCCACGAATCTGCTCGTCTGTGCTGCCGGTCAGCTTCTCGGAGACGTCCTCGGAGAGCTTCGCAAGGTTCGACTTCTTGCCCTTGGACCCCGGTGCCTCGGTGCCCGCCAGCGTCGCCAGCGTGGAAGCAACGCTGCCAGCCAGACCAGCGGCGATTGCGGGGCCGTGTTTGTGGATGACCTTGCCGACGCTCTTACTGATGGCCTTCCGCGTCTTCTTCTTCACGAGCTTCATGATCACACCCCCTGTAATACGCCCGCACGGCACACGCGGCGCGCGCCATAACGAAAAGCAGGTTGGATGCCACAGGGACAGCTCAGGCCTATGCGTCGCGGCAGTTGTGATGTGGTGCGAGACACGCGTTGCGGTCTGGAACCCAACCGAGGAGGCGTTGCCCTTCGGCGCCCCGGCAAGGCGCACCGTCAGTCGTCGACGTCCTTCTCTTCGTCGAGATATCGGCTGACGGCTTCCTCGTCGTCGGAGGACTCGCCGTAGATGGCATCCTCCAGTTCCCGCTCCGCGCGCTCGAGTGCATCGCGCCCTTTGCCGTTCTCACGGGCCCGCTCGTGCTCATCGATGGCGTTTTCGATCTTCACCAAACGATCCTTCGGGGTCTCGTTTTCGGCCATGGCTCACTCCACTAAAAGGTACGACGACGGCCGTCGCTTCTGCTCGCCACTGTAGCACCGCCCTGTAACGACTCGTGACTGAGGCGTTCCGCGAGCCGATGGTCAGCCGTTCGCGGCGGTTCCGGCGCGGTCCACTATCCGGGCGCAGCTGCGCCGCTACGATCCCGGGCGTCAGTGTCGTTTTTTACTCGACGCCTCTGCGGCACCGCGAATGCATGGGCCCGCTCGCTGTGAGTTCGTCCGCGAGAAGATGACGGGATTCGGAAGCTCGTGTAATGTCGGCGCAACGACGGCGGGCTGGATGGGGCTGGAGACCCATTCAACTCCGCGTTTACATCCGTTGTCAGTGTGGGGCAGGCCTTCAGGCCTGCTCGCGAGCGGTATGCAGGGCTGAAGGCCTGCCCCACGCGTGCAGCGCGTTGACAGCAGAACCAAAACTCGGGGTCAGCCTGTCGTCAACGTCGGAGGTCTCGATGGCAAAACCGAAGCTGTTCATTGGTTCGTCGCAGAAGAACTTGCGAGTGGCCGGGGTGCTCGCAGAGGCCCTGGAAGAGAGCGCACAGGTACGCGTCTGGAACGAAGGCGTGTTCGGACTGAACCAGGGCTTTCTCGAGACGCTCCTGAAGCAGCTGGAGGAATACGATTTCGCCGCCTTCGTGCTCGCCTCCGACGATCTCACGACGAGCGCGGATGAATCGAGGCCGTCGCCCCGAGACAACGTCCTCTTCGAGAGCGGCCTCTTCATGGGCGTACTCGGGCGGGACCGCGTGTTCCTCGTGTATGACGACGCCGTCAGGCTCAAGATTCCTTCCGACCTTGCCGGCGTGACGCTGGCGTCCTACGACGGCAGTCGCATGCTCAACGAGCCGCAGGCGGCCGTGCGCGCGGCCTGCCGAAAGATCAGCGACGCAATCACCGCATCGCGATATCCGCATCTCGTCGGTGATTGGAAATCGGTTTACCCGCTGACGTTCGAAGACGGCTGCCCGATGGTCGACGAAGTCATGGAGGTCCGCCCCGGCCGGAACGGGCTGATATTCGCGACCAAGACCAGTTCGCTGAACGACTTCTATACCGCCTCGGGCTACCTGACGCTCGATCGTCAGATCATGGGCCGGTGGAAGTCTCGCGAGGGCACGAACGACATGGAGGGCGCGTTCCTGCTGACGATCTCTCCCACCTCCGACCTGATGTATGGCTACTTCACGACGCCCGACACCGTGGGCTCGGTGGTGTTCGCCACGTGGGTCATGGCGAAGATGACCGGTGCCGACGAGGCAACGGTCAATGAGCGGATCAAGAAGGGACAGGATCGCCTCGCGCGGGCGACGTTCTCGGGGCCGACGGCGCCGGGCACGAGCCCCTGAACCCGCCGGAGCTCCCGGCGGCTGTCGCTTGGGGAATGTGGGGCAGGGCTTCAGCCCTGCAAGAGCCCCGATGCGGCCAACGTCAACGCGGCCGATTGAGCGCCGACCGGTCGTCCGTGCGGAACGGCGACGCCGGCGTCCCTACGCCGCGGCGGGCGAACGGCACATCCTCACTGGACCGTCCACGCATCCTGCAGCCCGCCGTACGTCTGGTCGTACTGCAGCTCCACATCCTTGGTTCGTGACTGGCCCTGCCACTCGGCCGTGAAACGATCGCCATTGTTCACCGGGGCGATCGGCACGGATGCGCCCGGGCTGATGCGGCCGCGGCCCTGCGCCACGCCTTTCACGACCGCCGACAGGCTGATGACGGCACCCGTGTAGTTGGTCACGATCAGCCGTGGCGGTTGCTGCCGCTGTGCGTAGGCCGGGAGGCCGAGCGCCGCGAGCCACACGAGCATGATGATCACCAGGCCTGTCGCGATCCTGCGCACGGCGATCCCTTCGCTTTCCGACCAGCGCGCGTTCATTGTCCCTGCGAAGTCGCCGTTGCCGGCGGCGCCGGCGGCCGACGCCACCCGAACGTCCGCTGGACTTCGGCGACCGCAGCGTCCGAACGCGTTGCGAGCAGCCGGCTGATGTACTGGTCGGGTGTGACGCTCGAGAGCGGCGACACGGAGCGCGTCGAGGGATCGGCCAGGAACCACCGCACGAACTTGTCGCCCAGCCCGTTGCCGCGGCCCCAGCCTTCGCTGGAGGGCGCCAGCGGTCCCGCCGTCGGAGCGATGTCGGTCAGCACGCCATCACCGACGAGTCGGTGGCCGGCCACGGCCTCCGCAAACTCGCGCAGGGTGTCAGCGTCATCGGCGTCGCCGACCGGCACATCCCAGATGCGCACCATGCGCTCAGGCGATCCCGAGACATCCGCCACGGTGGCGATTCGCGATCCGTCGCGAGACACCGCGATCGTGTTGACTGGGCCCGGGTGCCGCAGCGGCGGCCCGATCAACACGCTCGAGCGCGCGCTCCAGGTGCGAACCGCGCCGTCGTCGCCGCCCGTGAAGACGCGTCCGTGACTCGGCTCGGCGGTCATCAGCTTCGACTCGGTGTTGAGGGGCGAGTTCCGGGGCTGCGTGCGCTCATCCTCGTCGAGCGCACCACGGACATCCCACAGCCGAACCGAGCCGCTGGCGTCGGTGGTGATCACCTCGAGCCCGGTGTCACTGAACACCGCATCGCGTACCTCCTGGTCATGGCGCAGGAGGCCGACTCGCCGGTGGGTCGCGACCTGCCAGAGGCCGGCGCTGCCGTCTCGCGATGCGGTCAGCAGGTACGCGCCGTCAGGACTGAACTGGATGTCGTTCACGACCCCCTCGTGCTTCAGCGTGGCGAGCGGCGTGCCGCTCTCGGTCTCCCACAGCGACACGTTGGCGTCTGAGACGGTCGCGACCGTCGCGCCGGTTGGACTGAACGCGGCGCTCGACACGATGCCGCCGCCGTTGGCGGGGAATGATGAGGCGCGCGCCCCGCTGGCTGCATCCCAGAGCGTTCGCGTGCCATCGCTCGCCACCGTCACGACATGGCTCCCGCTGCGCGTGAAACCGGTCGCCACGATCCACAGCCGTGCGGTGCTGCGGCCGTCCAGGCGCATAGGGGCCGCGCCTGGCG
>CAVXNR010000003.1:0-450715 GCA_963763095.1 Vicinamibacteria bacterium | reverse complement strand
CGTTGTTGGCAACGTGCGGGTGCTGCCCGAAGAACTGGGGCAGAGCGCGGAGCGGCTGCGCCCGGTGTTCGAGAGACTGGGTCGGGACGCGTAGCTCGCGCTGTATCCTTCTGCCATGCACCTCGAACTGACCCCGGCGCAGGAGGACTTCCGCGCGGAGGTCGAGGCGTTCGCACGCGAGCGCGTCGCCGCGAAGGCGGCCGAGATCGACGAGTCGAATGCCTTTCCGGTGTCGCTGGTGTGGGAGGCGGCGTCTCGCGGGCTGCTCGGAATCACCATTCCGCGCGAGCACGGCGGGCTGGGGCACGACCACGTGGCGTACGCGGTGGCGATCGAAGCCATCGCACGCGCGAGTGCGACCGTCGCCGTGATCCTGAGCGTGAGCAACTCGCTGGTCGCGGAAGTGCTCCTGCGCTTCGGCAGCGATGCGGCAACGTGCCCAGTGGCTGCGCTCCCTCGCGACCGGCGATACGCTCGCCGTCTTTGCGCTGTCCGAAGAGAACGCCGGGACCGACGCCGCCAACCAGGAAACGATTGCCACTCCCGACGGGGAGGGCTGGCGGCTCTCAGGTCGCAAGGTCTGGGTCGCCAACGCAGAGGCCGCGAGCCTCGGGATCATCTTTGCGGCTACCCAGCCGGGAGCACGTGGGCGGGGCATCACCGCGTTCTTACTGCCGCTCGATCGCGACGGCATCCGACGCGAGCCGGGTCCGGATTCGCTCGGCGTCCGCGGACTGGGCTGCATGGACCTGGTGCTCGACCAAGTGCGGGTGGAACGCGCTGAGGTCGTCGGCGACGTGGACGGCGGTTTTGCCGTCGCGCGTGCGGCGCTCGAGGCGGGGCGGGTCGCGATTGCGGCGCAGTCGCTCGGGGTCGGACAGGCCGCTCTGGACGAGGCGCTGGCGCATGCCAAGGCCCGCCACACGTTCGGGCGCCCGATCGCAAAGTATCAGGCGGTCCAGTGGTTCCTGGCCGACATGGCCACCGAGCTCGAGGCGGCGCGAATGCTGACGCTCAAGGCGGCAGCGGCGATGGATAGCGGCGCAGCGTACGGCGCCGAAGCGGCGATGGCGAAGCTGGCCGCCTCCGAGGCGGCGCACCGCGCCGCCGACAAGGCGATGCAGGTGCTCGCGTCGGCGGGCTACCGGCGGGGCTCCACCGTCGAGCGCCTCTTCCGGGATATCCGCGCGAGCGAGATCTACCAGGGCACGTCGGAAGTGCAGCGCATGATCATCGCCGCCGCGGTGCTCGGGGAGTAGCCCTCGGGTTCCCGCCCGCGACCCCGCCGACACTAGGGCGCCACATCGTAGCCCAGTCCCTCGATCTCCTGCCGGATGATCGTCGGCGTGACCCGCTCGGGGTCGAACGTGACGCCGACCATGTTGGCGGTGTGGTCGGCAGAGACGGATTCCACGCCGTCCACCTTCGACAACACCCGGGTCACCGCCGTCTCGCAGCCAGCACACGTCATCCCGTTGACCGTCAGCTGCAGCATCTCCGTCATGTGATCTCCCCTGGAGGAGTGTAGCAGCAGGCGGAGAGACACCTGCCTAACCGATGATCTGCTTCGCAATCGTCTGGAGCTGCAGGTTCGACGTGCCCTCGTAAATCTGTCCGATCTTCGCGTCGCGGTACAGCTTCTCGACCGGATAGTCTTTCACGAACCCGTAGCCGCCAAACAGGTTCACGGCGAGCGACGAGACGCGCTCCGCCACCTCTGACGAGAACAGCTTGCACATCGCCGCCTCCGTCAGGAAGGGCAGCCCGGCGTCACGAAGCCTCGCGGCGTTGTAGACGAGCAGCCGGGCGGCTTCGATGTCGGTGGCGGCGCGCGCGAGCTGGTGCTGCACGGCCTGGAAGTCGCTGATCGCCTTCCCGAACTGCCGGCGCTCCTGCGTGTAGCGAATGGTGTGATCGAGCGCCCCCTGTGCGAGGCCGATCATCTGGGCGCCGATCCCGATGCGCCCCTCGTTGAGCGTCTCGATCGCAACCTTGTAGCCCTTACCAACCTCGCCGAGGACGTTGTCTCCGGGTACGCGGCAGTCTTCGAAAATCAGCTCGCATGTGCTGCTCGCGCGGATGCCGAGCTTGTCTTCCTTTTTTCCGACGGTGAACCCGGCGAAGCCGCGTTCGACCAGCAGCGCCGTGATCCCCTTGTACCCGGCGGCTGGATCCAGCGTGGCGAACACGATGAACACGTCGGCTTCGTTGCCGTTGGTGATCCAGAGCTTGCGGCCATTCAGGACGAACCCGTCCGCGTCAGCGGAGGCTCGAGTGGCGAGTGCGAACGCATCGCTGCCAGACCCTGCTTCCGACAGCGCATATGCACCGACGACGCGCGACGTGAGCTGCGGCAGGTAGCGGCGTTTCACGTCGTCGCTGCCCCAGCGCGTCAGCGCATTCACCACCAGTGTGTTCTGGACGTCGACCAGGACCCCCACCGACGGATCGACTTGTGAGAGCGCCTCGACCGCGAGCACCGCGTGGAAGAACGTGCCGCCGGCCCCCCCGTGGACCTCGGGCACCTCGATGCCCATCACGCCGAGGTCGAACAGCTTGT
The DNA here is from genome assembly GCA_963763095.1 of Vicinamibacteria bacterium. GTDB lineage: Bacteria > Acidobacteriota > Vicinamibacteria > Vicinamibacterales > JAENWD01 > CAVUCH01. Next base: position 448,155 of record CAVXNR010000003.1, on the reverse strand, counting down.
CGATCAGCGAGCGCGGGAACGTCGCGTGCTCGTCCATCTCGCGGACCAGCGGCCCGATCTCGGCCCGCGCGAACTCGAGCACGCTGTCCCGGAACAGCAGCTCGTCCTCCTCGAGGATCGTGAGAGCACGGCTCGGCGGGGCGGTCGCTGGATTGGTCACGGTAGCCTCGACTGGGTTGCGGGGGGCGTCCGCGTTGGGTGGTGAAGAGGCCGCACGCGCGGGACCTTCGTCAAAATGAGCGAATGTTATCATCAAGCCCGGGGACCGTCCGTGCGCGGACGCGCGAGGCGGCAGCCCGGTAAGGGGAACCATGCTCAAGCGTCTCGCGCTCATCACGTGGATCGCTGTGTGGACCGCCTCGACGATGTCGACGGGCGGAGGGCGCGTGGCGGCCCAGCAGCAGGGCAGCGGGGCCCCGGCCGGCGCCGGCCAGGGCGCAACGGCACCCTCGCCCGCGGATCCGGGACAGGCCGACGCTCCCTCGGCAGGACAGCGCGACGCGCCGCCTGCGAGACAGGACCAGGCGCCTGGGCAGCCTGTTTTCCGGGCGGGGATCAACTTCGTCCGCGTCGACGTCATCGCGACAGACAACCGGGGCAACGCGATTCTCGACTTGAAGCCGGAAGACCTCACGGTAAGCGAGGATGGCAAGCCGCAGGCGATCGAGTCCTTCAAGCTGATCAAGGTCACCGATCGGAAGGAGACGACCCCACCGCGCGAGATCCGCACGAGCTTCGATGAGGAGTCAGAAGCACAGCGCGAAGACGTCCGCCTGTTCGCCATCTTCCTGGACGACTATCACGTGCGCCGCGGCGCCTCCATGTATGCGCGCCAGCCGATCATGCGGTTCCTGCAGAACCAGCTGCAGCCCACCGATATGGTGGGGCTGATGTATCCCCTCACGCCGTTGAGCGACGTCATCATGTCGCGCAACCACGAGGCGCTGGCGCGCGCGGTGGAGAAGTTCGACGGCCGCAAGTTCGATTACACCGCAAGGAACCAGTTCGAAGAGAAGTACGCGAACTATCCCGCCAGCGTCGTCGAGCGGATGCGCAATGAGGTGTCGCTGTCCGCATTGCGGTCGCTCGTGACGCACATGGGCTCGCTTCGCGAGGGGCGCAAGGCCGTGATCCTGGTCAGCGAGGGCTACTCCAACTATCTGCCGCCGCAGCTGCGGGACCCGATTGCCTCGATGCCCGGGTTCGGCAACCCGGCACGCCAGTCCCCCGGTGCGGGGGCCGGGGAGGACCGCGAGCGCTTCTTCAGCAGCGCCGAGATGATCGGCGACCTCCGACAGGTGTACGACATCGCGAACCGGAACAACACGGCTATCTACGCGCTGGACCCGCGTGGGCTCGCGCCCTTCGAGTTCGACATCAACGAAGGGGTGGGTGACGTCCGCGTCGACGCGTCCTCGCTGCGCATGACGCAGGACACGCTGCGCATCCTCGCCGACGAGACCGACGGCCGCGCCATCGTCAACCAGAACGATCTGGACAAGGGGCTGCGGCAGATCGTCAGCGACTCGAGCGTTTATTACCTGATCGGCTACAACTCCTCGCAGGCGCCGCAGGACGGCAAGTTCCACGAGATCAAGGTCAAGGTGAAGCGGTCCGGCGTGCAGGTGCGTCACCGCAAGGGCTACTGGGCACTCACGGCCGACGAGACGGCCCGTGCTCTCGCGCCGGCTGCGCCCGAACCGCCGAAGGAGTTCGAGACGGCGCTGGCCTCCATCACCCCCCGTCCTGCAGCGCAGGCGGAATCGATCCGCACCTGGATCGGGACCGCGCGCGGGGAGAACGGCAAGACGCGCGTCACGTTCGTGTGGGAGCCGGCGCCCCCTCCGCCGGGGGTGCGTCGGGAGGACGCGGCCCGCGTGAGCGTCACAGCGATGGCGCCGGACGGTTCCGCGTACTTCCGCGGCCGTGTGCCGGATGTGATGGTCGCGTCGGCAGCACCGCAGGCCGCCGGAACCGCTGGCGGGGGAGCGGCCGCACGAGGACCCGCGCAGGTGGTGTTCGAGGCGCCCCCGGGGCCGATGCAGCTGCGGTACTCCATTGAGAACACGAACGGCGGCGTGATCGACACTGACGTCCGGGAGATTGCGGTGCCGGACCTCACCGCACCACAGGTGCAGCTGAGCACGCCCAACGTGCTGCGCGCGCGCACGGTCAAGGAATTCCGCGAGATCAGTGCGGACGCGCACGCGGTGCCCAGTGCGTCACGCGAGTTCCGGCGCACCGATCGGCTGGTCATCCGCTTCGATGCCTATGCTCCGGCAGGCACACCGGAGGTGAGCGCGAAGCTGCTCAACCGAGCCGGGCAGGCGATGGTCGACGTCCCGGTGAGCACGCAGTCCGCCGGGTCCACGCATCAGATCGATTTGCCGCTCGCCAGCATGGCGCCCGCGGAGTATCTGGTGGAGATCAACGCGGCGGGCGAGGCCGGGAACGCCAAGCAGCTGATCGCGTTTCGTCTAGTGAGCTGAAATGAGATCGGGAGGTATTTTCAGTTTCTGCACAGCAGATTGACTGCTGAGCGTGCAGAAATTGAAAATACCTCCCGATCTCATTCCATCTGGAGCCTGGGGCCGATGAACTCGATCGAACACCGCACGCTTGGCAGCAGCCTCTCAGTGTCGGCCCTCAGCCTCGGCTGCATGGGCATGTCGGAGTTCTACGGCGCCACCGACGAGCAGGAATCGATCGCCACGATCCATCGCGCTCTCGATCTCGGGGTCACGATGCTCGACACGGCCGACGTGTACGGGCCGCACACAAACGAGGTGCTCGTCGGCCGTGCGCTCGAGGGACGCCGCAAGGGCGTGATCGTCGCGACGAAGTTCGGGATCGTCCGCACGGCCGATCCGGCCTACCGGGCAGTCAACGGCCGGCCCGAGTATGTACGCGCGAGCTGCGAGGCGTCGCTGCGCCGCCTCTCGATTGATGTGATTGACCTCTACTACCAGCATCGGGTCGATCCCGACACTCCGATCGAAGATACCGTCGGCGCCATGGCCGAGCTCGTGCGCGAGGGAAAGGTGCGGTACATCGGGCTGTCCGAGGCTGGCGTGGACACGCTGCGCCGCGCGTCGCGCGTTCACCCGATTGCTGCGCTCCAGAGTGAGTACTCGCTCTGGACGCGCGAGCCGGAGGGTGGCGTGCTTGCCGCGTGCCGCGAGCTCGGTATCGGCCTCGTCGCGTACAGCCCGCTGGGCCGGGGGTTCCTGACCGGCCGCATCCGCAGGGAGGACGATCTCGAACCCGGCGACTTCCGGCGCAACACGCCTCGTTTCCAGGGCGAACACCTGCAAAAGAATCTCGCCCTCGCCGAAGGCGTCGCCGCGATTGCGCACGAGAAAGGGTGCACTCCCGCTCAGCTTGCGCTTGCCTGGGTTCTCGCCCAGGGCCGAGACATCGTTCCCATCGTCGGCACCAAACGGCGCACGTACCTTGAAGAGAACCTCGGCGCCCTCGATGTGTACCTCGATGCCTCGGACCTCGCGCGGCTCGACCAGGCCGCACCGCGTGGCGCTGGATCCGGCGATCGGTACTCCGCGGCCGCGATGACGCTCATCGACCGGTGATCGCGGCAGCGGCTCGCGCAGGCACCGAAGTACCCACGCCGACCGACGGTTTCCGTCATTGGTGACGGAGGACCGCCGTCTCACTCAACCTCACCTCCAGGAGCTTCCATGCGCAGCGCACTCGTCCTGATTGTCCTCGCTCTCGCCTGTCCCGCCGCGGCCCAGACAGCCCTCCCGCCGACGGATTGCCCAGAGGTCGGTCGTGCCATGCAGGATCTGCTGCGAAACGACGCGCGGCTGCGCGACTGGCCTCAGCTCGATCGCTATCGCATGGCCAATGCCGATCTGCTGCGCGGAGGGGCGAAGGTGGACGTCGTGTTCCTCGGCGATTCCATCACCGACAGCTGGACCAACGAGCGGTTCGGCGGCTTCTTTCCTGGCAAGGGGTACGTCAATCGCGGGATCAGCGGCCAGACGACGCCGCAGATGCTCGTCCGGATGAAGCCGGACGTCCTGGCCTTCTCGCCAAAGGTGATCGTCCTGCTCGCGGGCACGAACGACATCGCCGGCAACACGGGGCCCGAAACCGATGAAGACATCCAGCGCAACATCGCCGCGATAGCGGAACTCGCAACGGCCAACGGCGCACGAATAGTGCTCGCAAGCGTCCTGCCGGTCAGCGCGTACCACGTCACCCCCGGCGCTCCGCCTCAGACCGTCCGGCGCCCGCCTGCGCGCATCAACACGCTCAACACGTGGCTGAAGACGTACGCCGCCGCGCACAACCACGTCTATCTCGATTACTTCTCTGCGACGGCGGATGAAAAGGGCATGCTGCGCGCCGAGCTCAGCGAAGACGACCTGCACCCCAACGCACAGGGGTATGGGATTATGGCGCCGCTGGCGGAGGCCGCCATCGCGCAGGCGAGACGCTGAGGGCGATGCGCCAGGGCCTCCGCCACGACTGAGGATCTCTTTCCGGAACCCACTAGCAGGGCTGAAGCCCTGCCCCACGTTCTCGAGTGAAGCGGGCTGCTGGGACGGAACGGGTTCAACGCTCGAATCGCCCTGATGTAGTCTCTTGGCTCCAGAAGGAGGAGTGCTGATGCTTCGAGGTACTGCCCGGGAGGTTGCTGCCGAATTCCTCGGCACGTTCGTGCTGATCGTGTTCGGTGTCGGTGTGGTCGCACAGTTCGTGCTGGGCGGCGGGGCCAACGGTCAGTATCTGTCGGTCAATCTTGGTTGGGGCCTCGCAGTGACCATGGGCATCTACGTGTCCGCGGGGATTTCGGGTGCACACCTGAACCCGGCGGTCACGCTCGCGCTCGCGCTTCGCCGCGGCTTCAGCTGGAGCAAGGTAGGGCCCTACATCGCCGCGCAATTCGCGGGGGCGTTCCTGGCCTCGGTGCTCGTATTCATCACCTACCGCGAGGCGCTCGACCGCTTCGATGGCGGCGTCCGCCAGATCGGCGGCGCCCTCGGCACCGCGGGGATCTGGGCAACCTACCCGCAGCCGTTCCTCTCCCCGTTCCCGGGCGGTGTGATCGATCAGATTGTGGGCACAGCACTGCTCGTGGGCGTGATCTTCGCTTTGTCCGACGCGCGGAACTTCGCCCCACCGGAGCGGCTCACGCCGGTGCTCGTCGGACTGCTCGTGATGCTCATCGGCGCCACCTTCGGCTACAACGCCGGCTACGCGATCAACCCGGCCCGCGACCTGGCCCCGCGCCTGTTCACGGCGATGGCGGGATGGGGAGGCGGCGTGTTCACGGCCGGCAATGGCTGGTGGTGGGTGCCTGTCGTGGGACCGTGCATCGGCGGCGTGCTTGGCGGGTACGTCTACGACCTGGTGATTACCAATCACCATCCGCCCGAAGCGCCAGTCACGCCCCCGCCGGGCCGCACCTCCGCCGGCACCGACCAGCAAGTGGCACTGTCATGAGCCGTTTCGTGCTCGCGCTCGATCAGGGAACGACCTCCAGCCGCGCGATTGTCTTCCGGCGGGACGGCGCGGTCGTGTCGGTCGCGCAACAGGAGTTCGAACAGATCTTTCCGCAGCCCGGCGAGGTCGAGCACGATCCCGAAGCGATCTGGTCGTCGCAGCTGGCTGTCGCGCGCGAGGCTCTCGCCAAGGCGGGGCTGGCGGCCGCAGACATCGCCGCGATCGGCATCACCAACCAGCGCGAGACGACGGTCGTGTGGGACCGCATCACGGGCAAGCCTGTGGCACACGCGATCGTCTGGCAGAGCCGCGTCAGTGCGCCTATCTGCGAGGCGTTGAAGGCCGCTGGTCTCGAGGCGATGTTCCGGGAGAAAACCGGGCTGGTGCTCGATCCATACTTCTCCGGCACCAAGCTCAAACACATGCTCGACGCGATCCCCGGCCTGCGCGCCAGGGCCGAGCGGGGCGATGTGCTCTTCGGCACGGTCGACTCGTTCCTGATCTGGCGGCTCACCGGCGGCCGCGCGCACGTCACCGACGTGAGCAACGCCAGTCGCACGCTGCTCTTCAACATCCACACGCTCGAGTGGGATGACGACCTGCTGCGCGCGCTGGGTGTGCCGCGCGCGATGTTGCCGCAGGTGAAAGGCTCGAGCGAGCACTACGGCGACACCGATGCCGCCCTGCTCGGCCACGCGGTGCCGATCACCGGTGCCGCCGGTGACCAGCAGGCTGCGCTCTTCGGCCAGGCGTGCTTCGCGCCCGGCAGCGCAAAGAACACCTACGGCACGGGCTGCTTCATGCTGCTCAACACCGGCGCACGCGCGGTGCCGTCGGCCAATGGCCTGCTCACGACCGTCGCCTGGAAGATCGGCGCGCGAGGTGACCTACGCGCTGGAAGGCGCCGTGTTCATCGCCGGTGCCGCGGTGCAATGGGTGCGCGACGGACTCCAGGCGATCCAGAGCTCCGCCGAGGTCGAGCAGCTGGCCGCCACGGTCGACGATGCAGATGGCGTCTACCTGGTTCCGGCGTTCGTCGGCCTCGGTGCGCCGTACTGGGATCCGTACGCGCGGGGACTGATCATCGGCATTACGCGCAGCACCCGTATGGGCCACATCGCACGTGCAACCGTCGACGCGATGGCCTACCAGAGCAGGGAGCTCCTCGAGCTGATGCAGCGGGAGGCCGGCCTGCAGCTCTCGTCGCTGCGCGTAGACGGCGGCGCGGCGGCCAACAACGCCTTGCTGCAGTTCCAGGCCGACATCCTCGACGTGCCGATCCGGCGCCCTGTCGTCGCCGAAACCACGGCACTCGGCGCCGCCTACCTCGCTGGCCTGGCAGTCGGCTACTGGGAAGGACCGGACGACGTGACGAACAACTGGGCGCTCGATCGCGAGTTCACGCCCGCGATGGAGGCCACACGACGCGAGCGCCTGTTCCGGGGATGGAAGAAGGCCGTGTCGCGATCCCTCGACTGGGAGGAGCGCTGACCGTCGTCGGGCGGCCTGCGGCGGGCACGTAGCGCCGGCTGTTTAGCGGGGACGGGTCTGCCCGTCATACGTCGTGAGGGGAGCGTACAGGTCGGGCCGGCGATCCCTGAAGAACCCCATGCCCGCGCGGAAGCTGCGTGCCGCGTCCAGATCGAGCGTCGCGACGACGACCGCTTCGTCCGTGCGATTCGCTTCGGCGAGAACCTCGCCCTGGTAGTCGGCGATGAAGCTGGTGCCGTAGTAGGTCTGCTCGTGATCCTCGATGCGCTCGGTGCCGACCCGGTTGGCCGCGGCGAGGTAACACGAGTTCGAGACGGCATGGCCGATCATCGCGCGCCGCCACAGCACGGAGGTGTCGATGGCGCCGGCTTCCTCGGGCTCGGATCCGATCGCCGTCGGGTACAACAGCACCTCTGCGCCCTGCAGCGCCATGGCACGCGCGCTCTCCGGATACCACTGATCCCAGCAGATTGCCGCGCCCACCGTCCCCGCGGCCGTCGCATAGGCCTTGAAGCCTGTATCGCCGGGGTTGAAGTAGTACTTCTCCTGGTAGCCGGGACCGTCCGGGATGTGCGACTTCCGATAGACGCCAAGGATGTCCCCGGTGTCGTCGATCATGGCGAGACTGTTGTAATGGGCCTGGCCGCTCCGCTCGAAGAAGCTGACGGGCAGGACCAGCCCCAGTTCGCGGGCGACGCCGCAGAACTGCGCCAGGAACGGATGCCCGTCCACGGGATGCGCGTTGGCGAAGTACGACTCGCGTTGCACCTGGCACCAGTACAGGTTCTCGAACAGCTCGGGCAGCAGCACGAGCCGGGCGCCGCGATCCGCCGCCTCCCGCACGAGGCTGATTGCATGCCGGACGTTCCGTTCGACGTCGTCGGTCATGGCCATCTGCACGACGGCGATGGTGAGAGTGCGTGTGGTCATGGCTCCCTGCGTCACGACGCCGGCCGGCTGCTGCTGGGTCACGCAGTGGAACGCGCCCCCTCCCGTGATGAGGTGCCGTGCCATCACCCCGCGCACTTCGCGTTCGGGGAACAACGGGCGCAGGATTTCGAGCGCGCGTGCGTCGTTCGCGTCCCCATATACCGGCACGATGACCGCATCGTTCACGACGTAGAAGTTGGCATACGTGAGAGGAAGGCGCTCGCCGCCGAACTCCGCGCGCATCCGAGGCAGCGGCAGCTCCACGATGTCGAACGGCTGGCCGTCACCGTCGCTGAAGCCCCGCAGCCGTTCCAGATTCAGCGCGGTCGCCTCATAGTTGGCGTCGCTGCGGTCCTCGCACGTGACCGTGACAATGGTCTGCGGATCGGTGAAGCGCGTGATGGTGTCGATGTGACCGTCGGTGTGATCGCCTTCGAGCCCCGTGTCCAGCCAGAGCACGCGCGGCGTGCCCAGGTACGCGGCGAGGGCGGCCTCGATCTCCGCTTCTGACAGACTCGGATTCCGCGTCGGTGTCAGCAGGCATTGCCTGGTCGTCAGGACGCAGCCCTCGCCGTTCACCTCTATCGAGCCGCCTTCCATCACCACGCCCGTGTCGACCGTGGTGGTGCCCAGGATGCGCGCAACCTGCCGCGGCACCTCGTTGTCGGTTGCGGCGTTGTACTTGCCGCCCCAGCCGTTGAACTCCCAGTTGACCAGCCGCAAGCGCCCTTCGCGCGCGACGAAGATGGGTCCGCTGTCGCGCAGCCACACGTCGTCGTAGGGCACGCGATGCAGCCGGACGTTGGCGCCCGCGAGCCGGGCAGCGGCGTCCGATTCTGCGGCGGCGTCACGTACCAGCAGCTCCACGGGCTCGAACGATGCGACTGCCCGCACCAGCTCCGCGAACTCACGCCGCACCGGCTCGAGCTCGCCGACCCAGAGCTCGTCGTCGCAGGGCCACGCCATCCAGGTCGCCACGTGCGCTGTCCATTCCGCGGGCATGGCGAACCCGTGCTGGCTGGTGAGCAGCGTACGAGACATGGATTTTCACCGTATCACGAGAGAGTGCCGCTCCGTGCCTGTTCAGTTGTAGGTTGTGCGTCTTGATTCGTTGGCGACAGGGTGCACGGGTTTGTGTGCGAGACGATGCGGAGAACCGATGCCGGACACGGAACGGACTGAGCTGATGATGATCGGAAATAGACCCATTTATATCCTAGAGCTTGAAGCCGGTGGCGCTCGCGCGCATGATTCCCCGAGGAGATGCTCAATGGGGGTGGGACGCCGCTTGCGGCAGGCACGCGAGGCGCGGGGATTGTCGATGGCGCAGGTCGCCGCCAGCACGAAGATTCCCGTTCGGCAGCTCGCGGCACTCGAGGCCGAGGAGTACGATGCGCTGCCAGGCGGCATCTTCGTGCGCGGGCACATCCGGGCGGCCGCGAAGGCGGTCGGGCTCGATCCCGCGGACCTGACCGAGCACTATCTGGAGGAGACGAGGCCGTCGCCGGTCGCAGGGGCAGCGGAGCTCGAAGACCACGGCCCGCGGCTGCGCATGGCCCCGGAGCCTGACGCGGCCAGGCGGCCGAAGGGCCATCTCGTGGCTGCGCTCGTCATCCTGCTCTCAATCGTCCTGGCGCTTGCATGGTTCGGGCGCGAACGCGACGCGCCGCCGTCGTCGCGAAATGGTGGCGGCACGGGACCTGCCATGGCCCTCGCTGGCCTCTGCATCCCGCCGGCCGACGCAGATCGCTGAACCACAGGGCGTAGGAACCATCGGCATCATGCCGCGCGGACAGGATGCTGACGGTGTGCCGCTGCATTTCACAGCCAAGCGGATCTGCTGGCTCGCACTCACGGTGGATGGTCACCGGCTCGCGTACCGGATGCTGCAGGAAGGGGAGACGGTGACCGCGCACATGCAGCAGCGCGTTGCCGTGCGGACCGGCGATGCGGGGGCGCTGCTGGTGTCGGTCGGTCAAGGCGGGGCGAAGCCGCTGGGCGCACCGGGGGCGGTGCGAACGTCGAGTTCACGCCGGGCGACTACGGGCGGCTGCTCGGACAGTAGTTGTCAGGCGTGTCACGCCGGGACTGAAGTCCCGGCTCCACAACATTCACGCCGGGACTGAAGTCCCGGCTCCACAACAGGGTCACTCTGACGCTGGCACTCAGTGTGCCGCCGGGACTCAATGTGGCGCCGGGACTTCAGTCCCGGCGTACGCGAACGCCAGCTTGTCACCGGCCGGATCCAATCCGATCGTCACCGTGCCGCCGTTTTCCAGCCTGCCGAACAGGATCTCGTCCGTCAGCGGGTCGCGCACCTCTCGCTGCACCACGCGTGCGAGCGGCCGCGCACCGAACACGGGGTCGTAGCCCTTCACCGCCAGCCACGCGCGCGCCTCGGGTTCGAGCGTGATGGCAATCCGCCGCTCGCCGAGTTGCGCCTCCAGCTGCAGAATGAACTTGCCGACGATGGTCTCCATGACGAGAGGGGAGAGTGGCTTGAAGGTGACGATCGCATCGAGCCGGTTGCGGAACTCCGGCGTGAACATCCTCTCGACGGCCGACTTCGACCGCGACTCCGAGCTCCTCTGACGCGCGTCGTCCCGGTGGGCCTGGTCGCCGCCCTCGCCGAACCCGATCGCCCCGACCGACAGCTCGCGCGACCCGGCATTCGACGTCATGATCAGGACGACGTGACGGAAGTCCGCCTTGCGGCCGTTGTTGTCCGTGAGCGTCGCGTGGTCCATCACCTGCAGCAGGATGTTCAGCACGTCGGGGTGCGCCTTCTCGATCTCGTCCATCAGCACGACGCTGAACGGATTGTTCCGGACCGCGTCGACCAGCAGCCCGCCCTGCTCGAAGCCGACGTACCCGGGAGGCGCGCCCACGAGGCGAGCCACGGCGTGCTTCTCCATGTACTCGCTCATGTCGTAGCGGATGAATTCGTTTCCCAGGTGGATGGCGAGCTGCTTCGCCAGTTCCGTCTTCCCGACGCCGGTCGGGCCGGTGAACAGAAAGCACCCGGCGGGACGCTCGGGCTGGCCGAGTCCAGCACTCGACCGCTTGATTGCTGACGCGACCAGGCCGACGGCCTCCTCCTGCCCGAACACGACGCGGGCCAGCGACTCCTCGAGCGTGCGCAGCTTGTGCTTGTCCGACGCGGACGCCTGGCGGTCGGGAATGTTGGCCATGCGCGCGACGATCCGCTCGATCTCGCGGACGTCCACGATCGACGGTGAGTCGGCTCCTGGCTCCAGGCTCCCGGCTCCAAGCTCCCGAGCCTCGGCTCCGGCGCTGCCGCTGGCGACAGCCCGACTGAAGTCGAGCGCTAAACCGGGTTCTTGCGTCTGCTGAACCGGGCCCGACTCAGCCGGGCTCATGGCAGCGCGCGTGGGTCCTTCACTTCCGTCCGCGGGCGAGGGGCTGTTCGCCGCCTCGCCTGCTTCGATCCGCGTCATGGCACCCGCCTCGTCGAGCAGGTCGATGGCGCTGTCGGGCAGGCGCAGGTCTCGCAGGTGCCGCCCGGCAAGGCGCGCGGCGGCGTCGATGGCTTCATCGGTGTAGCGGACGTTGTGGTGCTCCTCGTAGCGCCGCTGCAGGCCCTTGAGGATGCGGACCGTCTCCTCGACGCTCGGCTCGTCGATCGCCACTTTCTGCAGCCGTCGCGCGAGCGCACGATCCCGTTCGATGTGCTTGAACTCCTCGAACGTGGTCGAACCGATCACGCGCAGCTCGCCCGCTACGAGCACGGGCTTGATGAGCGCCGCCAGATCCATGGTGCCGCCGGTTGTCGCGCCGGCCCCCACGGTCGTGTGGATCTCGTCGATGAAGAGCACCGGGTTGATGCGTTTCGCGAGGGCGTTGATCACGGCCTTGAAGCGCTCCTCGAAGTCGCCGCGGAACCGGGTGCCTGCGAGGAGGGCGGTCGAGTCGAGCGCGTAGACCTCCGCCCCTTTGAGCGGCGCCGGCACCTCGGGCTCGAGCAGCCGGAGGGCGAGCCCTTCTGCCATCGCCGTCTTGCCCACGCCCGGCTCGCCGACGAACACCGGGTTGTTCTTGCGGCGCCGGCAGAGGATCTGAATGGTGCGCTGCAGTTCCTTCGTGCGGCCGATCAGCGGATCGAGCTTTCCAGCGGCCGCGCGCTCGCTCAGGTTGATGGTGTACGCCGCCAGAGGATTACGGGCGGTGCTGCTGTCTTCATCGTCATCACCGGTCTTGCCGGGATGGCGCAGCTCGCCCGGCTCGTCGTCGTGAGGCACAGGCACCTTGCCGATGCCGTGCGAGATGTAGTTGAGCACATCCAGGCGGGTGACGCCCTGGGCCGCGAGCAGCTGGGCGGCGTAGGATTTCTGTTCCTGGAGCATCGCCGCGAGCACGTCACCGGCACGCACCTCATCACGGCCGGCGCTCTGCACGTGCAATACCGCTGTCTGCAGCACGCGCCGGAAGGCGAGCGTCTGCTCCGGCTCGCGGTTACGCCCGCGGCTGAACTGCTCGAGCGATTTCGAGAGATACGCGTCGAGGTCGATGCGGAGCTGACGCAGGTCTGCGCCGACGGCTGTCAGAATCTGTTCGCCCTCGGCGTCGTGCGCAAGCGCGTACAGCAGGTGCTCGAGCGTCAGGTGCGTATGCCGCCGCGACCCGGCCTCCCGGTGGGCGATGGTGAGAATGACTTCCAGAGTGGGACTGAACATGTGGGGTTACGCTACTCTTCTTCCATGACCGCCTTCAGCGGATAGCCCGCCGTCTCGGCGAGCTGTTCGGTGGCGGCGACGCGGGTTTCGGCGACGTCGAACGGGTACACCCCGCAGATGCCACGGCCCTGCGTGTGAACCTGCATCATGATCCGGTATGCCTCGGCAGGGCCCTTGTCGTACACCGACTCGAGCAGGTGCACGACGAACTCCATAGGGGTGTAGTCGTCATTGAGCAGGACGACCTTCCACATCGACGGCTCTTTGGTCTCGGTGCGCGTGCGCTCCTTGACTTCGCCGCCGGTCTTCGGTGCGTTGTCGGTCATGTCGGTTGCTGATCGGGCTGAAGCTATTGTACCAGCCCCCGTGTGGGCCCCGGCCTCAGTGTAGGCCCGGGGCCGAAGTGCCGGGCAGGACGGGCCTACACTGTCAGCCTCAGTGTGCCCAGGGCCAGGCACCACCATGTCTGGCCGGGGCGCTTCGGCCGTGGCCTCAGGGGCGCTTCGGCCCCGGCTTTACACTGTCAGCGTAGGCCTTCAGCCTCGGTGTGGGCCCGGGGCCGAGTGCCCCGGGCATGACGGGCCTACACTGTCGCGTTGGAGAGAACGATGCCCTCATTCCCATTAGCGCAGCAGGTGCGTCTCCGGCAGCGGCTCGCTTGCCACGCGCTCGACGATCCGGCGGCCGCGCTGGTCGGTGGCCTCGCCGGCATCGGCGCTGACGACTGGCAGGGCTGCCGCGTCGGCATCGCGCTCGGCAGCCGCGGGATCGATCAGATCGCCGCGGTCGCGCGCACTCTGGTCGCCTGGCTCCGGGAGCGCGGCGCCGAGCCCTTCGTCATCCCTGCGATGGGAAGTCATGGGGGCGCCACGGCCGACGGGCAGCGCGAGCTGCTCGCCTCATATGGCATTACGAGCGACACGCTTGGTGTGCCGGTCGATGCCGAGATGGACACCGATGCCGTGGGGCGCACCACTGGTGGCGTTACGGTCCGCCTCTCGCGGGTGGCACGAAAGGCTGACGCCGTGGTGCTCGTGAATCGCGTCAAGCCGCACACGGATTTCGAGAGCACGACGCTCGGCAGCGGTCTGCTGAAGATGGCTGCGATCGGGCTGGGGAAGATCGACGGAGCCTCGGCGTGTCACGAAGGGGCAGCGCGGCTTGGGTACGAGACGGCGCTGACCGAGGTGGCGGCCACGGTGCTCGGCTGCCTGCCGCGCGTATATGGCGTCGGCCTGGTCGAGGATGGCACCCACCGGCTCGCGCGGATCGCGGTGCTGCGCGGTGACGAGATCGCGCGCGAGGAACCCGCCCTGCTGCAACAGGCCCGCGCGTGGATGCCCGCGCTGCCGTTTCGCGACGTCGACGTATTGATCGTCGACACCATCGGCAAGAACATCAGCGGCGCCGGCATGGATCCGAACATCATCGGCCGGGGCGTCCACGGCGAGCGCATGATGATGTGCCGGGCGACCGTGCGTGCGATCTACGCCCGGGATCTCACGCCGGAATCGCACGGCAACGCCACCGGCATCGGGCTGGCCGACGTCGTGTCGTCGCGTCTCGTCGCGGCGATGGACCAGGCAGTCACCTATACGAATGCGCTCGCCGCCATGAAGGTGGTTCCCGTGCGCATCCCGTTCCAGTTCGCCACGGACGCGGAGTGCATCGGTGCCGCCTGCCGCCTGGCCGGCGTACGTCCCGAACGTGCGCGCCTGTTGCGGATCCGGGACACGCTGGCGCTCGAGCACGTCATCGCGTCGGAGTCGTATCTTGGCGAGATCGACGGGCGGGACGACCTCGAAGTGGTCGCGCCGCCCCAGCCGTGGTCGTTCGCGTCGTGAGGATGGGGGCGAGGATTGCGGGCCGAAGCGCCCCGTCCATCGCAACGATTAGAAATAAAAAGGGCGACACCCCGCGGGTGCCGCCCTTCTCGCTGTCGCTGGTTCCGTATCTACCAGCGGGGTTCGCTGCGCCGGCGGGTGCCGCCGCCGCCACCGCCGTAGCCGCCGGAGCCCTGCGGCTTCGGACGCGCTTCGTTCACCGTCAGGTTGCGGCCGCCCAGTTCACGGTTATTGAGCTGTTCGATCGCCTTCTGCGCGTCCTCGTCGGAAGCCATCTCGACGAACGCAAAACCACGCGCGCGGCCGGTGGCCATGTCGCGCATGACGCTGACGCTCTCAACCGTCCCGGCCTCGCCGAACAGTGCCTGCAGGTCCTGTTCACCGGTGTCGTACGGCAGGTTTCCAACGTAGAGTTTTCGAGCCATCTGATCTGTCCTGCACTTCTGCCCCCATGAGGGAGCACTCTGATCGCGGTCCGGAATGGACCGCGCAGATGGATTTGGCTGCGTGTGTAGTCTCCGGCTGTGCCGGAAGTTGCGGGAAGCGAGGCTCGTATGACACTCGACTCTGACGCGGGCTACCGTAGCGGGCTTTCTTCCACCTGACGCAGGGAGTGTAGCACGCTTCCCGTTGAGCACCAACACCAAGTGCGGCGCCCGCACGCCGGAGGCAAGGAAACCGGGGGCGGAGCCCGGGGCGCTTCGGCCCCGGGCCTACGCTGAAGCTACACTGGGGGCACGCCAGTGCTGGGGCCGGTGGGGCCGGGGCCGAAGCGCCCCGGCCCGATGTAATTATGTCGACCGAATTCACCATGCCCTCGCTGCGCCTCGACGGGCGGGTCGCGCTCGTCACGGGCGGCGGGCGCGGGCTCGGGCTCGGCATCGGGCTCGCCCTCGCGGACGCGGGGGCCGATATCGCCATTGTCGCCCGCACGGCCGCGCAGGTCGGCGACGCGGTGAAGCGCGTCCGAGCTCTCGGCCGCCAGGCACACGGCATCGTCGCCGACGTCACAGATCACGGAGCGCCGCAGGCGATCCTCGGCGAAGTGGTGTCGCGCTTCAACCGGTTGGACATTCTCGTGCACGCGGCCGGCATCAACATCCGCAAGCCGGCCGATCAGATCACGCGCGAGGACTACGAGCAGGTGATGCGGGTGAACGTCGAGAGCGCGTTCTTTGTTGCGCAGGCGGCAGCGCCCCTGATGCGGACGGCGGGCCGGGGCCGCATCATCCTCGTCGGGTCCGTTGCGGCGGAAATCGCCATCCCTCGCGTTTCCGTGTACGCGATGAGCAAGGGGGCCCTCAAGCAGATGGTGAAGTCGCTGGCGCTGGAGTGGGCAAGGGACGCGATCACCGTGAATGCCATCGCGCCGGGTCGCTTCTGGACGACGATGACCGACGCCGTCTTCTCGAACCCCGAACTCCACGCGAGCGCCGTGCGAGTCATCCCCATGGGCCGTCCAGGCGTCCCCGCTGATCTTGCTGGCGCGGCCGTCCTGTTCGCGTCGGACGCGAGCGCCTACATCACCGGACAGACATTGATCGTGGACGGCGGGTGGTTGGCAGGCGGCGGCGTGGAAGGATGATCGCGTCATCGCGTGTGTCTGCCTGCCGTCCCTGCTCAAGCGGAGGATCGCGTTGGCTGAGCAGGGCGATCGATTAGGCAGAGCCGCTCGGTTCGTGAGACACTTGTACCTCCCAGTCAGCGCGCAGGCAGAGAGGCCTTCGCTTTGACCCCCTCTCACCGATGAGGCGCACGGCGCCTCCGCCGCTCGCGCGCGCGGCCCTCCAGGAGCCCTGCATGTCAGCAATCCGAGTTGGAACGATCGTGACGCACAAGGCCTGGGGCGTCGGCAAAGTGCTGTTTCTCACCGAGACCAAGGCCGTGGTGGGCTTCGCCGCCTGCCGCACACCAACCGATCCCGGCCTGCGTGACGTGAGCCTCAGGGGCACGTTCATCGAGCCTACCTCCAGCGAGCCGGACCCGGCTCCCGACAACTGGAACATCACCCTCGACGCGAATGGCCGCGCCGCCGGGCCGCGGGCGCGCAGCGCGCGCGCCGCTGCGCTGAAGCCCATGGCGGCGGGTACGGCGATCTCGGTCGATCAGGCGATCGCCCGCTTCAAGGAGCGCTACCCGACCGGCTTCGAAGACGAGCGGTATGTGACGCTGGAGCGTGGCTGGAAATGGGAAAAGCACGTCGAGTGGCATGAGCGCGTGGGCACGCGCAGCCTCGCCGAAATGGCCAAGACGAACCTCCGGCAGCTCGCGCACGACACCCAACGGGTCGTGCAGACCCGGCGGAAGTCGCTGCTCGACAAGGCGGAACTCACGGCCTTCACCGCCGGCCTCGCGGCAGATGCGCCATCCCGCGCCTACTTCGCCGCGCTCGATGGCGTCCTGTCCGGGGAAGACGACGATCTCGCGGCGTTCACCGCGCTCTGTGACACAGCCGCCGGCGTGCTCGCGGCGGGAGGAGCGGCGCGGACGCATTCGTGGCCCGTGGCGACGGTCGTCCCGGCGCTGGCCCGGCCGGACCGGTTCATCTACATCAAGCCCGCCGGCACCCGGAAGGGCGTCGATCGCCTCGGCCTCGCGTGGGACTACAAGGCCGACCCGAATGCCGCCAGCTACGCCGGTCTCATGACGCACAGCCGCATGCTGCTCGAGGCGCTCCGGCCCCACGGCGCGCAGGACTTCATCGACGTCCAGTCGTTCCTCTCCGTCATCGGCGAGTAGGCCGTCCGGGGTGGGGCCTGGGCACTTCGGCCCCGGCCCCACACCGTCCGTTGGGTGTAGAATCCTCCGGCCATCGGAGGGCAACCGAATGATCCAGCTGGACGCCGCCAGGCCGGTCCACTTCTGCGACGGCATGAGGCGGCGGGATTTTCTGCATGCGGGCGGGCTTGGCCTCCTCGGACTCTCGCTCTCCGACCTGTTCGCACTGAAGGCGGCCGGTGCGGTAACCGCAGATACCGACGT
Source organism: Vicinamibacteria bacterium (assembly GCA_963763095.1). Classification (GTDB taxonomy): domain Bacteria; phylum Acidobacteriota; class Vicinamibacteria; order Vicinamibacterales; family JAENWD01; genus CAVUCH01. The sequence continues at coordinate 430,745 of CAVXNR010000003.1, read as the reverse complement.
CAACTGCATCGTCCTGATGCTCGTCGGGGCGCCGAGCCAGCTCGACACGTGGGACATGAAGCCGAACGCGCCGAGCGAGGTGCGCGGGCCGTACACACCAATCCCCACGAATGTTCCCGGCATACAGATCAGCGAAATCTTTCCCCGGATGGCGAAGCTCGCGGACAAGTACGCGCTGCTCCGGTCCGTGTACTACTCTGGCGTAGCCGTCCACGACGCCGGGCACCAGGTCATGCAGACTGGCCGGTTGTTCCAGCCTGGCCTGGACTATCCGAACGTGGGCTCGGTGCTCGGGTTCGTGAAGGGCGGGAAGGGCGATCTCCCGCCACACGTGATGCTGCCGCGGCCGATCGGCAACACCGGCGGCAACATGCCGCACGGCCAGACCGCCGGGTATCTTGGCAAGGCGCACGATCCGTTCGTCCTCAACGCCGATCCGTCCGATCCGGCGTTCAAGGTGCCCGACCTCCTGTCGCCCGATTACATCACCGCCATCCGTGCCGACCAGCGGCGCAATCTGCGCGACCTGGTGGACGGTTCCGTCAAGCAGTTCGAGTCGAGCCCGGATGCCCGGCTGCTGAACTCCTCGTTCGAGCAGGCCTACACTCTCATCTCCTCGAGCAAGGCCCGAGAGGCATTCGACCTGTCGAAAGAGGCGGACTCGGTCAAGGATCGATATGGCCGCAACCGGTTCGGCCTGAGCTGTCTGCTGGCGCGGCGATTGATTGAGGCAGGCGTGCGCTTCGTCACCGTCAACATGTTCGAGACGGTGTTCAACGAGATCACGTGGGACATCCACGGGTCGGCGCCGTTCAGCCCGATTGAGGCGTACAAGACCCTGCTCGGACCGATGTACGACAACGCGTATGCCTCCCTGCTGGAGGACCTCGAATCGCGCGGTCTGCTGACGAGCACGATGGTCGTGTCGATGGGAGAGTTCGGGCGGACGCCGAAGATCAACCCGGCCGGCGGTCGCGACCATTGGCCGCAGTGCTGGACCGTGGCGATGGCCGGCGGCGGCATCAAGGGCGGACAGGTCGTCGGTTCGTCCGACGAGATCGGCGCCTACCCGCGCGATCGCCCGATCCCCGCGGGGGCGGTCGCCGCGACCGTGATGCACGGCCTGGGCATCAAGCTCGACACCGATTTGCCCGGTCCACAGGGACGCCCCATTCGCGCGGCGGACCACGGGGTCGAGCCGATTCGCGAGCTGTTCTGATCGGCGGCGGGTGGCTTACGGCGGCACTCGGCGGTCGGCGGTAGGCGGTCGGCGTGGGAGACGCGCACGGAGATCTTCACGTGTGGCGCCGGGACTTCAGTCCCGGCGATCCCGATCAGCGAACATGCCCCTGAACCAGACAGTCCGCACCTTCATCGTCAGCTCCGCGGTGCTGGGAATTGCAGCCTCCGCGCCCGCGCAGGTCACACGCGTCACCATCGCCGCAGTGACGCCGATCGCCTCACACGCGGTCACGCCGGCCTCGCCGGTCTCCTTCCGCAAGCACGTGATCCCGGTGCTGACGAAGATGGGGTGCAACTCCGGCGCGTGTCATGGCGCGGCCGCTGGCAAGAACGGCTTTGCGCTGACGCTTCGCGGGTACGATCCCGACGCCGACTACGACACCATCACGCGCGCCGCCGCGGGACGCCGCGTCAACAAGCTCGAGCCGGCCAAGAGCCTGCTGCTGCTCAAGCCCACTGAGACGCTGCCGCATGTGGGTGGAAAGCGGTTCGAGGTCGGCTCACCCGAGTACACGGTGATCTCGCGGTGGATTGCGTCGGGGATGACCGCGCCGAAGGACACGGATGCATCCCTGCTGGAGATAGCGGTGACCCCCGCCTCCGAGACGCTGGCGGTCGGCGACACGCGGCAGCTGCGCGTCGAGGCGCGGTATTCAGACGGCACGCGGGAAGACGTGACGCGCTGGGCGCGGTACGGCTCGGCCGATCAGAGCGTTGCGCTGGTGGACGACAAGGGGCAGCTCACCATCCGCGGCCACGGTGAAACCGCGATTTCCGTCGGCTTCCTGACGTCGGTGGCCCTTGCACGCGTCACGGTCCCCGTTCCCGAACGACATCCCCGCCTCCGTGTTCGACGGAGCCGCGCAGTACAACACCTTCGATCGGCTGGTGCTCGCGAAGCTCCGCGAGCTGCGCATCCAGCCGTCGGGGCTTTGCTCCGATTCGGAGTTCATTCGCCGCGCCTACCTGGACGCCGCCGGGATCCTGCCCACCCGCGCCGAAGTGGAGACGTTCCTCGCGGATACCGCTCCGGACAAGCGCGCGCGGCTCGTGGATGCGCTGCTCGAGCGCCCTGAATATGTCGACTACTGGGCATACAAATGGTCCGACCTGCTGCTGGTGTCGAGCCGATCGCTCGGCCGCAGCAACGTGAAATCCTTCTATGACTGGATCCGGGCGTCGGTGGCGTCCAACGTGCCGTGGGACCGCTTCGTGCGCGAGCTCACGACCGCGACAGGGCGCACCGACCAGGTGGGCGCCGCGAGCTACTTCCTGATCCACCGCAACCCGATCGAGATCGCCGAGAACTACACGCAGGCGTTTCTCGGGCTCACGCTGACGTGTGCGCGGTGTCACAACCACCCGCTCGAGAAGTGGACGCAGCGCGACTACTACCAGTTCGCGAACCTGTTCGCGCGCGTCACGGTGAAGGATGACGATCGGTCCTTTGCCACCAAAAGCGACACCGCGCTGGTGTACACCGCCGACACGGGGGAGATCCTCCACCCGCGCCTCGGCGTAGCGCTTCCGCCCCGCCCCCTCGATGGTGTGGCGATGAAGGCCGGTGCGCGTGAGGATCGCCGCGCCTATGTGGCCGCCTGGCTGACATCGCCTGCCAACACCCAGTTTGCGCGGACGATCGTCAATCGCGTATGGGGCAGCCTGCTCGGCCGCGGCCTCGTCCACCCGATCGACGACCTGCGGGCCACCAACCCGGCCTCCAACGAGGAGCTGTTCGCCGCGCTCACCGCCGATTTCGTCGAGCACGGCTTCGACGTGAAGCGCCTCATTCGCACCACCATGACCTCCGCAACCTACCAGCGCTCGGCCGACACCGACGAGACGAACGTGAAGGACGACCGCTACTACTCGCACCACCTGACGCGCCGCCTCCCGGCCGAAGTCATTCTCGATGCGTTCTCGCAGGTGACGGGCGTTCCCACGAGGTTCGAGGGCTATCCGGCCGGCACGCGTGCGCTGCAGCTGCCCGACACGAAGATCGACTCGTACTTTCTGACCGTCTTCGGGCGGCCCGAGCGGGTGCTCACGTCGGCAGCCGAGCGTCAGATGGATCCCACGCTGCCGCAGGCGCTGCACGCCATCAACGGCGACACGCTGAACAAGAAGCTGATGGATCCGGATGGCCGGGTCACCGGCATCGCACGTGGCGAGCGATCGGGCGGGGAGGTCGTCGATGAGATCTATCTCTCCGCCTTAAGCCGCAGGCCGAGTGCGGAAGAACGCCAGGCGCTGGCAGCGCGCATCGAAGCCGCCCCCGACCGGCGCCAGATCGTGGAGGACCTCGCCTGGGCGGTGCTCACCTCCCGCGAGTTCCTGTTCACGCACTGAGTCCCGAGGGATGTTTGGTGACTGTGTGAATCACCGGTGTGGAGGCGGCGGCCAGGGGGTCGGGCGGACTCCCCTGGCCCTCGCCGCCCTCGTAGTCTGCGCCGCGGTTATCGCCGCCGGCGGACTCTCCGCCCAGCAGCCTGCCCCTGTGCCCGACTACGCACGCGATGTCGTCCCCATTCTGGAGGCGAACTGCGTGCGGTGCCACAGTCCCGCCCAGCAGGAGGGCGGACTCCTGCTCGACACCTACGAAGACCTTGTGAAGGGCGGCGAGAGTGGCGAGGCGTTCACGCCGGGAAATTCCGCCTCCAGCCGGCTGGTCGCGATGATCGAGGGGCGGGCGAAGAAAAAGATGCCGCCGAAGAGCGATCTGCGTCCCGACGAAATCTCGACGCTGCGCGCGTGGATTGACGGCGGCGCACCCTTCTCGGAGATCCCGATCCCATCGCTCGACGACAAGGTGCCCGCGACCGCGCAGCAGGGCGGCCTGCTGCCGCAGGTGACCGCGCTTGCCTATCGCCCGGACGGGGCCGAGCTCGCCATCGGCGGCTATCGTGAAGTCCGCCGCAGCCTCACCGCTGGAGGTGCGCCGGCGAAGGCCTTCTCCGGCTTGCACGACCTGGTGCGCGCGGTCAGATACAGCCCTGACGGCTCCTGGATGGCGGCCGCCGGCGGCGTGCCCGGCTCGTTCGGCGAGGTCGGAATCTTCGACGCCGCGTCTGGCGTGCTGCGCCGCACGCTGCTCGGGCACCGCGACTACGTGTACCAGCTGGCGATCAGCGGGGACGGCACGCGCCTCGCGAGCTGCGGCTACGACAAGAGCATCCGTGTATGGGACGTCGAGACGGGACGCGTCATCAGCGTGCTTCGCGAGCACACCGACGCCGTGTTCGCCGTGGAGTTCAGCCCGGACGGCAAGTGGATCGCATCCGGTGCCGGCGATCGGTCCGTCAAGATCTGGGATGCGCAGAAAGGCGTGCGGCTCTACACGCTCACGGACGCGACCGAGGCGGTGACGTCGCTCCAGTTCCGCCCGGGCGGCGCGCTGCTGCTGACCGCCGGCGGCACAGACAAGACGATCCGCACCTGGGCGCTCGATGCGGCGGGAGGGAAGCAGGTCAAGTCCGTGATCGCCCACACGACGCCCGTTCTCGCCGTGCGCTATTCGCCGGATGGCAAGCTCCTCGCCTCGGCGGCGGCAGACCGGACGGTGAAGATCTGGAACGCGGACACGTGGGTGGAAGTGCGCACGCTCGAGCGACAGAGCGACTGGCCGCAGGCGCTCGAGTGGACGCCGGACGGCCGCAGGTTGGCCGTCGGGCGCTACGACGGCACGGTGTCGATTTACGAGACGGGGACCGGGAAGCGTGTGGGAGATCCGATTCGGCCAGCGTTGCCACAGCGCGGCGCCGCGCGGGCGGCCGAGCAGTAACGTGTCGCGTCGAGCGGTCCGCCGGGTAATCTGCGGTTCATGAGAGGGTCAAGGGCGTGCCCATCCAGGAGGTGGCTGTGTTGCTGACGCGCCGCGTATAGAACCCCGCGCCATTCAGCTGTGCGGGCGGCCGGCATGACGCTCGCGGTCTTCATGGGTGCCGCTGTTACCGCAGATGCCCAGATCCGGCCGCCGGTGATCGCCAACGCGGCGCCATATGGGATCCAGCGCGGTACGACGACGACGATCACGGTGGATGGGACGAACCTTGGAGACGCGGACGCGGTGCTGTTCAGCGATCCCGGTCTCAGCGCCAAGATCCTCAGCGTCGCCGACTTTGGTCCCGACGTGCCGGTGCGCCGGCCCGAAGACACCGGTCCGCCCATTGCCGACCGGGCGCAGAAGACGGTCGTGACGCTCGAGGTGACGGCCGCTCGCGAAGTTCCGCTGGGCCGGCAGGTGCTCCGGTTGCGCACGCCGCTTGGCACGTCCACGGCAGTCGCGCTCTGGGTCGGCGATCTCCTGGAGGCCCGCGAGCTGGAGCCCAACGATCGCGCGGCGCAAGCCGACACCGTTGCCGCGCCGGTCACCGTCAACGGCGCGATCTTCACGGATGGCGACGAGGATACGTTCCGGTTCACCGCCCGCGCAGGTCGGCAGGTGGTCCTGCGCGCTGTCGCGGTCGGTCTCGGGTCCCGCCTCGACCCGGCACTGACGCTGCTCGATGCGGCCGGCGCCGTGCTCGCGAAGAACGATGATTTCGGTGAGACTCGGGAGCCGCTGATCGTCTACACGCCCGCCGCCGATGGCACATTCCTGGTGCGCGTGAGTGACTCGCTGAACACCGGCAGCCCGCGCCACGTCTACCGCCTGACTGTTGGCGAGGTGCCATACCTCACGAGCGTCTACCCGCTCGGGCGCCGCAGGCGTTCCCCGCGCCCCGTGCAAGTGAACGGCGCAAATTTGGGAGCCGCCGCACACGGCGTCATCGGCACGTCGCTGCCGGACTCGCCGGACCTCGCACCCGTCGAGGTCGTCACACCTGGCGGTGAGCCGTTGAACCGCGTGCAGATCGCACTTGGCCGCTACCCAGAATTGGACGAGATCGAGACCGGACGACATCTTCCGGCCGGCGCGCAACCGATTACGCTGCCGGTCACGGTCAATGGACGGCTGCACCACGAGGATGGAACACCCGACGAGGACTCGTTCCGGTTCAGCGCCGCGCGGGGGCAGCAGGTAGTCGTCTCGATTGCGGCGAACCAGCTCGGGTCGCCGCTCGACTCTGTCATCGACGTGCTCGATGCCAGGGGACGTGAGGTGCCGCGGGCCGTCTTGCGGCCCGTATGGGAAACGTCGATCGATCTACGCAATCAGAACTCCTCGTCCTCGGGCATGCGGCTGCTGGCCTGGTCGGCGCCTGCACCGCGGCGACTGGGTGTACGTGGATCGAGAGCTGATCCGCGTCAGCGAGCTGCCGAAGGGCCCTGACGAGGATGTGTCGTTCACGAGCTTCCGCGGACGCCGCGTCGCGTTCGAGGACACCAGCTCGGAAGCACACGCCCTCGGGCGTCCCGTATACAAGGTGGAGCTTCACCCGCCCGGGGCGGCGTTCTCCCCGAACGGCCTGCCGCTGTTCACGCTCACGTATCGCAACGACGACGGCGGGCCGATGTGGGGCAAGGATTCGCGGCTCACTTTCACAGCGCCGGCGGCGGGCGATTACATCGTGAGAGTTCGTGATGCGCGGGGGGAATCGGGCTCGCTCTACGCGTACCGGCTCACGCTCGCGCCGCCGCGCCCCGATTTCGACCTGTTCGTGTCGCCGTCCAACCCCAACGTGCCGCGCGGCGGCCGGATACCAGTCACCGTCACCGCGCACCGCCATGATGGATTCGACGGCGCGATCGAGGTGGGCCTCGAGAGCCTGCCGCCCGGGGTGTCGGCGGAGAACGGTGTCATCCTGCCGGGGCACTCGAGCGTGGCGATCGCCCTGACGGCTGCTGCAGATGCGGCCGCCGGAACGGCGCCGCTGGTGGCGACCGGCCGCGCCGCCATTGGGAGCCAACCCATCGTTCGCCAGGCGCGTGCCGACGAAAAGCTCAGCGTGCTGTCTGTGGCAGCGCCGCCGGACGTGCGCGTGGCGTCGGTCGAACCCGCGATCATCGAGCTCGCGCCGGGCGGACACGCGAAGGTGCGCGCAACCATTGCGCGCGAGAACGGCTTCAAGGGGCGGGTCCCGCTGGCGGTCCTCAACCTGCCGTTCCGGGTGACGGTGCCCGACATCGGGCTGAACGGGATCCTGATCACCGAGGCTCAGGACAGCCGGGAGTTCGAAATCGTGGCTGACGAGAACGCCGCGCCGGCGGAGCAGACGCTGTTCGTCACCGCGCGGGTCGAGACGAACCAGGTGGCATCGCCGGAGCAGGCGTCAGTCCCAATCCGGCTGAAGATCACGGCGAGGCAGGGCACGCAGTAGTAGCCGCTCGCAGGGCTGAAGCCCTGCCCCACATGTTCGGGCGCTCGCAGGGCTGAAGCCCTGCCCCACGTGTTCGGGTCAGCGGGTCCACACGCGGAGCTCGTGCACCGACCAGTACCACACGCGCGTCTCCCCGGTGGTGCGGAGTCTGAGCACGCGCGTCGTGTTCGGCGGCAGTACGAGATCGATCCCCGGGGTGCGCGGCTCGTACGCGATGCTGAGACCCGAGCCTTGGCAGGATCCCGCCTTCGAAGAGGGTTCGCCACGTGCGACTGTCCTCCGACCCCTCCAGCACCAGCCCCCGCGGGTAGTCCCCGTTGCTGCGACGGTCCATCTCGAGCCGGACGCGCGCCACGTCCAGTGGTGAGTCGAATCGGAGCTCGATCCACTCGGCGCCGCGCTGCCGGGCGCCGGTGAACCAGCGGGTGCCGCGGTCGCCGTCGAACGCGCGGCGGAGGCCATCCGGGTTGTGGGATGCCGAGGGCGTGAACGTGCGCGGCGGCACCTCGCGCCACGCCGGGTCGACAGGCAGGGAGGGCCGCGATGCCGTGGGGCGCAACTCCGCGACGGCTGCGGCCTCGAACGGCACCACACGTGCGACATGCGTTGTCGCGCCGCGTACCGCTTCCAGGATTGCGGCACCACTCGCCGGAGCCTTGTACAGCGACGGGTGCACGATGATCCACCGCAACCCGAGTGCCCGCGCCATCGCCAGGGCATCGTCGATGCGCGCGATCTCGGTGAAAGGTGGGCCGCCGACGAAGTCCTGCAGCGCCGATCCGTAGCCGCTGTAACCGTTCACGATGCGGTTGCCGTGTGTGAGCGTGCGGAACAGGTACCGGGCAGCCACCTCGGCGCCGCCGACCGGCAGCTCCAGCACGGGTCCCCGCGGCTGTGTCCGTAACCACGCGTAGGCTGGCGCGTCCGCTGTCATATCCGCCGTCGGAAACGCCTCGACAGGCAGCGGCCCTCCATACCCTTCGCATGCGATCGCGCCCGCCGCCACGACCGCAAGGACCATGCGGGCTCGGCCGAGCGTCCGCGCCGTGAGAACGGTGAAGCCGACACCCGCAAGCACTGCGAGCGCGAGGTGAACCACGGTGGCCATCCGTGCCGGCACCCGCAGGCCGTCCATCCCGGGGACCGCCGCGATCAACCAGGCGTACGGCCCCGGGAAGGGCAGGCGCCAGCCGAACGCCTCTGGCCGGGGGCCCAGGGACAACACGACCGTGATGAGGAGAATGAACAAGTACACGCGAGTGCAGGCGGCAAGGGGAACCCGAAGTCGCGCGGAGGAGGCAGACGCCGTCTCCTTATGCGTTGCGTACCACGCGGCCCAAATTGCGAGCAGCACCACGATCAGACCGGGGAATAACTCCTGCTCGTGGCGGCCAATCGGCAGCAGGTGCCTCCACGCCCACACGCTCTGGCCGACATGTGCATACGCGGACAGGTCCGCTGAGAACTGCAGGATGTCCCCGGGCGTGCGCGCGAGCCCCTGTTCTCGCCGCACGCGAACGTAGGCCCACGCGACCGGCGCGAGCGCCGCCAGGATGGCGAGAGCGACTGCAGACAACCGGGGCAGCAACTGACCGATGCCGCTCCGGCAGCGCCACAGGTGGTGCACGAGAATGACCGCGACGGGGATCGCGAGGAAGTAGAGGAAGTACCCATTCGAGTAGGCCTGGAGCACGAACGCGAGCACGAACACCGCCAGGGCGCGCGTCGACCCCGCGCTCAGGAACCGGTGCAGGGCGAACAAGGCAACCGGCATCCATCCCGACACGAGCACCTGCAGGTGGTAGGCCTGCGGTACGCGATACGGCGAGCACGCGAACGCCACGCCCGCGATGAACGCGGCATCGGCCCGGCCGGTCAGCTCGCGAACCAGCAGGAACATGCCGGCGCCCGCGAGCGCCGTCGAGCCGATCATCGCGAGGTTGAGCGCGAGGATCGGATTGCCCGTGAGCCATTGCACCGGCGCGGTGAAGATCGCGATGCCCAGCAGGTGCTCCGAGTAGGCGATCGTATCGGGGTAGGGGTAGAAGAACAGGCCGGTCCAGAAGTCCATGAAGCCATGGCGTATCCGATCCGCGTCCCACGCGAGGGTCCACGCGTTGAGGACCGGATCGCCGAATGGCTGTGCGATGGTCGCCGTTGCGGCGCGAGCGGGGAGCGGCCACCAGAACGCGATGGCGATGAGGACATACGCGACCGCCGCCAGCGCGGTTTCGCGCGTGGCCGGCCCGCGGTGCGCGTCAGGCAGACGCCACCTCGACGCTCCGCCCCTCCGCGGCGGATGTCACGATCGCCTCGACCACTGCCTGCACTCGGGCCCCGTCGTGGAACGAGGGGACCGCCGGCCGCCCCTCCTGGATGGCCGCGATGAACTCGGCGTTCTGATCCCAGCGAAAGGCCTGCTGGGGATCGACGCCTGATGGGAGGGGGGCGCCCGTATAGGTCAGCAGGTCGGGTGGCACCGGCATCTCCGCAAGGGCGCCTCCGCGCCGGGCGCCAAGGACGACCAGTGGCCGTTGCAGCTCATAGATCAGCGACCCATCCGGCCCGTTCAATTCGACCTGGTCCCGACTGCGTCCGCCCTCGCCATACCCGGTTGCCACCTTTGTGCTCTCGAACGCGCCGGTCGTTCCAGCCTGAAACTCCGCGATGCATGCCACCCAGTCCTCCAGGTCGGACGGGTGCTCAATGCCTGCCGCGTCCTCGCGCGTGTCGAGCAGGCGGCGCGTCGAGGCGATCACGCGTGCGATGGGCCCCACCAGCAGGTGCCCGTAGTCGATGCGGTGCGACAGCATGTCCCCGATCTCGCCGGTACCGGCGTCCACGGCGCGCTGCCGCCACCCCAGATACCTGCGCCCCCAGTCCTGAAAGCGCTGCGCGCGGAAGTGCCACGGTGCGCCGACGAAGCCCTCTCGCACGAGCCGATGCATGAAGCGCATCGCCGGGACGAAGCGGTAGGTGAAGGCCGTCATGTGCCGCACGCCAGCGGCGTCGGCCGCGCTCGCCATCTCCTGCGCCTGTGCGAGCGTCATGGCGATTGGCTTCTCGCAGAGGACGTGCATGCCCGCCGCGACTGCTGCCATCGCGATCGGATGATGAAACCGGTTGGGCGTGGCCACGATGACCGCATCAACGCCCGACTCGCGGATGAGCGCGACGGGATCCGTCCAAGTCCGGGTGATGCCGCTTGCGCGCGAGGCCTCTTCGAGCACTCCCGGGTTCGTATCACAGAGCGCGGTTACCGCGGCGTTCGGGCATCGGGAGATGCCAGGCAAGTGGTTGGCGAGCGCAATGCCGCCGGTTCCGATGAGAGCGACGGTAGTGGGCACGCGCCGTTCTATATCACGAACCGGTCAGGAGCCGCTCGACGTCTGCGCGAAGCGGCAGCGCCGGCTGTGCCCCCGCGCGGGTGACGGCGAGTGCCCCGGCTGCGTTGGCGAACCTGCCCGCCGCGTCCTCCGTGGCGCCCTCCGCGCGCGCGACCGCGAAGGCGCCGTTGAATGCATCACCTGCGGCCGTTGTGTCTACCACCTCCACCGTGTGCGCAGGCCACCAGTGCTCGGTAGCGGCAGTGAACAGAGCAGCGCCACGTGCCCCCCATTTCACCAGCACCCGCGCAGCTCCACGCGCGAGCAATTGCCGGGCACGGCGCCGCACGTCATCCGCGTCGCACACGTCGCCTCCTCCCGTGAGGGTAGCGAGCTCCGTTTCGTTCGGCGTCAGGTAGTCGCAGAGCGCCAGGAGTGCGTCAGGCAGGTCCTGCGCGGGCGCGGGATCGAGCATGACGATCGCTCCGGCGTCTCGTCCCGCGCGGGCGGCCGCAAGCACCGTCTCCAGTGGGATCTCGAGCTGCAGCAGCACCACGCGCGTGCCGCGCAGGACCGCCACCGCCAGGGCGAGCCGCTCGGGTGTGAACGTGCCGTTGGCCCCTGGCACCAGCACAATTTGATTCTGGCCGGCGGCGTCGATGGTGATCAGCGCGACCCCCGTCGACTCGGCCTCGTCTCGCAGCACGAAGGACGTGTGGACACCGATTTCGTCCAGCTGCGCGGCGAGCCACGCGCCGGGCTCGTCGGCGCCGACCTGTCCCACCATCGACGCGCGGCCCCCGAGGCGCGCAACTGCGCACGCCTGGTTGGCGCCCTTGCCACCCGCGAAGCGCGCATAGCCGTATCCGGTCAGCGTCTCGCCGGCCTTTGGGAAGCGGGCCACGCGGATCACGAGGTCGGCGTTGAGCGACCCGACTACCACGAGTGGAGATGCCATCCTGTCCATGAGCGCTCCGGGTTTGCGTGCCTCCAGCCGGCTACCGCGCTGTGCCAGAGAGGCTGCCGCGAGTGCGGTAGAAGTCGGCGATCGCCGCTGCGATGATGACCGCTCCCGTGACCAGACGTCTGGTTGGTTCCTGCACACCCATCTGGGCGAGACCGGCGCCGAGCACGGCAATGATGAGCACGCCGAGCATCGTGGTCACGACCGAGCCACGCCCGCCCATGAGGCTGGTGCCGCCGATCACGACCGCAGCAATCGCCTGCAGTTCGAGGCCGGCGCCGGCGTTCGGATCGGCCGACGCGAGGCGTGCGCTCTGCGCAACGGCCGCGACGGCGCTCGCGAGGCCCGCGAGCAGGAAGGTTACGAACCGGATGGGCCGTGGGTTGATGCCGGAGAGCCATGCGGCCTGCGGGTTGGCGCCGACCGCGATGAGATGCCGGCCGAACACGGTTCGCGTCAGCACGAATTGGGCGACGATCACGACGACGATGGCCAGCAGGAAAGGGATCGTCAACCCTGCGACGACCGGCGTGTTGACCACCTCCACGACCGCGCCGATGTACTGCGTCTGCGAGGCCGTGACGATGTACGCCCCGCCGCGCGCGATCTCCAGCATGCCGAGCGTGACGATGAACGATGGCAGGCTCCAGGTGGTGACGAACAGCCCGTTGACCGCGCCGCACGCCGCGCCTGTTGCGAGAGCCGCGAGCACTGCCGCACCCAGCGGAAGCTGCCACTGCGTAAGAGCGACGCCGAGCACGGCCCCCGAGAGCGCCAGGATTGATCCCACCGAGAGATCGATGCCGCCAGCGATGATCACGAACGTCATGCCGGTGGCAACCAGCAGGATGTCGGGTACCTGGTTGGCAACGGTTCGCAGCGTCGTGACGGTGAAGAAGTGATTGGTCGCGACGCCGAACCCGGCGACGAGCAGCAGGAGCACCAGCACGAGGCTGGCGTACTCGGCGAGCATGCCGCGCCAGCGGGTCAGCGTCGCGTCGCCGCGCATGCGAAAGGAAGCGCAGGGTTCTTTGTGGTCACTCAGTCTTCGCGGCTCGGCTCGGTGTCGCGAGCCTCGAGCGGGATCGGGACACCACAAGATTAGCCCCACAAGCCTTGTAGGACGAGCCTGAGACACGCGGATCAGTCTGCCCACATGAGCGCTGGTGCTGGCCTAGACTCCCCGCTCCGCTCCTGATCTGCTGCACGCGGTCACTGGACCCATCCCCGCCCGAACCCGTGGGCCTCCAGTTGCGCCCGCTCGGTGGGTGACGCCCACACGATGCGCCATCCGAGTCTGAGGACGGTAGCCAGCCCCCAGCAGACGAGCGCCTCCCCGGTGCTTCGGCTCAGCTGGTATAGGCACAGGTTCCCCTGCGCGTCTTCCTCGAGCTGGGCATCGAGCGTCTGGCCGCTCGCAGCCACGACGATGGTCACTGCGGGCGACCCCGCCGGGTCAGCGGGCAGAGAGGTGCGCAGGTATTGTTCCTACCTGATGCTGTTGAGCGCGCCACGCGATGGATGGAGCAACGAGGGGGCCGGGTGTGACTGTATGTTCATTGGCGCCGCCCTGCGCAAGTGCAGGCGCGACGGTTCTGTGCGCGACCAGACGATCGCTTGCTCAGGAGCAGAGGCCGGCGAACGACAGACGGTACTTCTGAACATTCGCAAACGATTCCCCACCTAGGCTTTCTTCCGCCGGCGGAGCCGCAGGCCGACCGCCGCGACCAACCCGGTGGAAAGGAGCACCAACGAGGTGGGCTCGGGAACAGGGCTCGGGCTGCCCACAGCGTTCAGAAATCCCCGAATCTCGCCCCCGGGAAACGCAGAGGTGTGAATGTTGAAGTATGCGCGGCCACTCGCCAGTCCACCCGTCAAAGTCATCTCTGCCATCGCGGTACTGTCACCGTTGGCGGTCAGGAACGCGGGGTTGTAGCTCATGGGGTTGGTGAGGTCGAAGGATTGGTCGTAAGACCCACTCATGACGCCCGAAGGGAAGCCGGGGAATGTCGGAACGGTCGTGGCAACACCGGCAGCGCCCGGAGGGTCGATGCAGCAGTGAATGTGAGCAGCCAGGGTAGGCGCAGTCAGCCCCGTAAAGACGGCCAAAACGCCCATCACGTGCAGAGATGGTTCGTAGGATACCAACACGGCGCCGAGTCCCGGCGAGCCGGTGTCGGTGACTTCAGCGGCACCCGTCAAGACGGCGCTGTAGAGAATCGGATCGGCCCGAACGGAACTGGCGCTGAACAATGCCACACAACACGCAACGAGCAGACTCTTCTTCATAACAGCTCCGGGTCTCAGCCGCCGTTTACCTCCCGGAGACACACTGGGAGGTATTCGCGTTCTCACCTTAGGTGCGGAGTGGGTTCAGGAGTTCATTGTTTGACGCGATATGCAAAACACGATCACTCAGGCGTTCGCGCACCGATCATGCTCGGCAGACGTGCCCCGCGGGAGGAGTAGGTGACGCGTGATTTCACTCACCGCAGGGTGTCCGCGGTGATCAGGTCGACGGGCGTTTCGCGGTCCGCGGGCTTGGCGGTGCGATTGCCCAGCATCTGCAGCGCGTGCTCGATGCCATACGCCGCCAGCTCGTCGCCATGCTGATCGGCCGTGGCGACAATCTGCCCGTCGCGCACCAGCTGCTGAACCGCCGAGATATTGTCGAAGCCGCCAATCAGCACGCCCTCGGCGCGCCCGGCGGCCTTGAGAGCCGAGACGGCGCCCAGAGCCATGCTGTCGTTCGCGCACAGGATGGCCTTCACGTCCGGGTGCTCGCTGAGGATCGCGGACACGACCTGATTGGCCCGTGCCGCCTCCCACTGCGCCGTCTGTGACCGAACGATCCTGAGGCCCGCCGCGCGGGCAGCATCCTCGAAGCCGAGCTTGCGCTGAATCCCGTTGAACGCGTTCGGGGCGCCTTCGATGATGGCTATCGGATCACCGCGGGTGAGGCGGCGCGAGACCGCCTCGCCCACGAGCCTGGCACCCTTCCGGTTGTCGGGCCCGACGAAAGGGATCGCGATCTTCCGCTCGGCCAGGACGCCGGCATCGAAGCGGTTGTCGATGTTCACGACCGCGATGCCCGCCTCCTTGGCCCGCTGTGCGACGGCGACGAGGGCGCGTGAATCGGCGGGCGCAAGCACCATCGCCTGCACGTTGCGCGCAATCATCTGCTCAACGATCTCGATCTGCCTGGCGACGTCCTGCTCGTCCTTGATGCCGGTGGCCACCAGCTCGTAGACGTCAGCGTGCGCCGCCTGGTGCTTGCGCGCACCGTCCTCCATCGTCTTGAAGAACTCGTTGGCGAGTGACTTCATGACGAGTGCGATGACCGGTTTGTTCGAGGCCGACGGGGCGCGCCCGCAGGCCGAAGGCGACAGGGCGAGCACGACGGCGAGCGCGATGCGGGCGGAACGGGTCACGCGGGAATGCTATGCGGAGCTACGGAGGGAAATCAACGCGGCGGGCGGCTGGCGACTCCTTATCCAGCCACGACCGGACGCAACAGCGACTGCAGATGCCGCAGCCGGTAATCGCCCGCACGCGGGTTCCGGTAGTCGTACTGGCGTTCCTCCGGCGTCAACTCCGCGAAGTCCTTCATCGGCTCGAACTGGTGGCCTTCGTGCCACTCGTTGAAGGAATTGATGTAGACGAGCAGAAAACCGTGCCGCGCGTTTGCGAGCGCCGGATTGATCTGTAGCGCGAGCGTGGTGCGGAAGGCCTCCGAAATCCGGCTCCGGCTGCGCTCGGCGAGTTGCTCGCGGAACGCCTCAGTGAGCCAATCGAGATGGCTGCCCGGCTCAGTCGGCGGGGGCGAGTAGCAGGGATCGGGATTCGGATCGGGACTCGGGGGCGGCGGTGTCGGCACGTTGTCGAAGCCCGGGTTCACATTGAACGAGAACAGGAGATCGCGTGACGAGTTGTCCTCCGCCAGCTTCCGCCATGTATGCGGGAGGACGAAGTTGTCATAGATCGCCATCCCATCGAAGCCGGCTGCCTGCATGCGACCGATGTCCGACACGTCGGCCAGCAGCGTGACCCGATCGAAGTCGTCCGTGAGCGTGGTGTGCAACCGGTCCGTCTGGCTGCGCCACGTTGCGTCCGGCACGTAATCGGCCACCAGGTGCGTATTGCCGCGGCAATCCTGCACCCGCTCGGGCACGATCGTGCGGAACGACTTGAAGACGGGACCGGTCGTGCCGCTGGCGTCGGTCAGGAGCAGGAAGGCGTCCCATCGACGCTTCTCGCCATACTCGCGCAGCAGGTACAGGATGTCGTCGACGTAGGTGACGGCCCTGTTCTGCCGGAACGGCTCGAGGTGAAAGGTGACGCGCAGGTCGTGATCGCGCATCACGTCCATGATGCGGTGGACGGCGCGATCTTCATAGCTGCCAGGGCCCCACCAGCTGATATTGATTCCGCCCGCGCCGGACTCCGTGATCCACCGCGCGTGCTGCTCGACGACCGCGAGGTCGCGCGAGTCGTACGGCCCGAGCTTCGGCATCGACGTCGTCGCGATGCCCGCGGGTGGCTGCCGGTCCGGGTGATTCCAGTGGCGCCACGGGTTGGTGGCGTACCAGGGGTAGTACTCGAACACGAAGTGGCGCCGCAGATCGGTGTACTTCCGCCGCAGTTCAACCCCGAGCGCCTGCAGGTCGACGCGCGGCACGGCGACCGTGTCTGTCGGCACCGATCCGGGCGCACGGGCCGGATCCCGTATGCCGATTGTGCCCTGGGCGAGGCCCATCGACAGTGCGGACTCGCCGCGCCAGACCGGCGCCGGCACCGTGCTCTGGCGCAGCACAGCCGCCGGGAGCGGCCGCACGAAGGAAGCGGCGGCTGTCGCGCCGCGCGAGAAGGGAAGCGCCGCGCCGGCGGCAGCCAGGCGCGACAGGAATCGGCGGCGGGTCACCATGGGGCCCACGGGATCAATTTAACACCGTGGTGGCCGGCCGGGGCGCTTCGGCCCCGGCCCGCCGTGGGACAGTGTGGGGCCGGGGCCGAAGCGCCCCGGCCGACGGTCCTCAGGCGTACATGCCGCGCATGCGCGTGACCGTGGCCACGCGGTCGATGGCTTCGATGTATGCGGCTGTCCGCAGATCGGTCTTGTACTTGAGCGAGGTCTTCAGCACGGCGTGGAACGCCTCCACCATCTTCGCCTCGAGACGGCTCACGACTTCGGTTTCGGTCCAATAGAAGCCGTGCCGGTTCTGCACCCACTCGAAGTAGGACCCCGTCACGCCGCCGCTGTTGGCGAGGATGTCGGGAATCACGAACACGCCGCGTTCGTGCAGGATGTTGTCCGCCTCGGGCGTGGTCGGGCCGTTCGCGCCCTCGACCACGATCTTCGCCTTGATGTTCGCCGCATTGTCGGTCGTGATCTGGTTCTCCAGCGCCGCCGGAATCAGGATGTCCACGTCCAGCGCATAGAGCTCCTCGTTGGTCAGTTCTTCGGCGCCCGGGAACCCGTCCACGGTGTGGTGTTGCGCTGTCCACGCGATCAGCTTCTGCACATCGAGCCCGGCCCGGTTGTAGACGCCTCCCTTCCAATCGGTGACCGCGATGATGCGGCCTCCGAGCTGGTGAATGAGGTCAGCCGACACCGAGCCCACGTTCCCGAATCCCTGGATGGCAACGGTTGCCTGCGACAGATTGAGGTTGAGGTGCGTGGCGGCCTCGCGGATGCAGATCATGACCCCGCGTCCTGTGGCCTCGCGCCGTCCTTCCGACCCGCCGAGAATGACGGGCTTGCCCGTGACGATGGCCGTTTCCGTCCGGCCGACGTGCATGGAGTAGGTGTCCATGATCCACGCCATGATCTGCTCGTTCGTATTGACGTCAGGTGCGGGCACGTCCTTGTCGGGACCGATGGAATCGATGATCTCCGCCACATAACGGCGGGTGAGGGCCTCGAGCTCGCGGCGCGACATGCGCGTGGGGTCACAGATCACTCCGCCCTTGCCGCCCCCGAACGGGATGTGGGCGACCGCGCACTTCCAGGTCATCCACGCGGCGAGTGCCGTCACTTCATCGAGCGACACGTCGGGATGAAAGCGGATCCCGCCCTTCGCCGGGCCGAGCGTGATGTTGTACTGCACGCGGTACCCGGTGAACACCTCGATCTCACCGCTGTCCATCTGCACGGGACACGACACGGTGATCTGCCGCTTCGGCCGCGTCAGGATTTTCCAGATACCGGGCTCGAGGTTGAGGATGCGCGCCGCTCCATCGAACTCCTGGAGCATGGCACCGAAGATGGTCCCGTCTGCCGCCATGGACATGTCCTTGTGGCGAGGGCGCCTCGCAGGCCGGTGCGCCCCGGATCCGGTGTGAAGGAGGGTGGGGCCGCGGCCACCGCTGCAAACGTCCCAACGTACTTCCGGCCCAGCCGGCAAGTCAAGCGAGCTCATGCGAGCCAAGTGGTTGATAGAGCGACAGTTCAGCGTCGAGAAGAGACCGCCTGGAGACGTATAATGATCTGCTTATGACAAGCCAGGCGCATGGAATCATCAAGTCGGACGCATCACTTGGCGCGACGGAGAGTCGTTCCACCGGTGCTGGCACAGGCACCCTGCACGACCATCTCGGGCCGGCCCGTCGAGCGCCTCTACACGACAAGCGACCTGGCGGCATTCGACTACGCCCGTGATGCCGGCGACCCTGGCGAGTTTCCGTACACGCGCGGCATTCACCCCACGGGGTACCGCGGCAAGCTCTGGACGATGCGGCAGTTTGCGGGGTTCGGAACCCCGGAAGAGACCAACGGGCGCTACAAGCAGTTGCTGTCGGCCGGGGGCACCGGCCTGAGCGTCGCCTTCGATTTGCCGACGCTGATGGGGCGGGATCCCGACCATGAGCTGTCGCTCGGGGAGGTGGGCAAGTGCGGCGTCAGCATCGCGTCGCTGGCCGACATGGAGACGCTCTTCGAGGGAATCCCGCTCGCCGGCATCACGACGTCGATGACGATCAATTCGCCCGCGCCGATGCTGTTTGCGATGTATCTCGTCGTGGCGGAGCGGCAGGGCGCGAGCTGGAAGACACTGTCGGGCACTATTCAGAACGACATCCTGAAGGAGTTCATCGCCCAGAAGGAATACATCTACCCGCCGCGCCCGTCGATGCGGCTCATCACCGACATCTTCCGATTCTGCGTCACCGATGTGCCCCGGTGGAACACCATCTCAGTCAGCGGATACCACATTCGTGAGGCGGGGGCGACGGCTGCGCAGGAACTGGCGTTCACGTTGCGCGACGGAATCGAGTACGTCCAGTGGGGCATCGACGCCGGGCTCGATGTCGATGCCTTCGCGCCGCGCCTCTCGTTCTTCTTCAACGCGCACAGCGACTTCTTCGAGGAGATTGCCAAGTACCGGGCCGCGCGGCGGATCTGGGCCCACGTGATGCGCGAGCGGTTCGGTGCCAAGGACGAACGGTCGTGGAAGTTGCGCTTCCACACGCAGACGGCGGGCGTCTCGCTGACAGGCCAGCAGCCGTACAACAACGTCGTGCGCACCGCGCTTCAGGCGTTGTCGGCCGTGCTCGGCGGCACGAACTCGCTGCATACCAACTCGCTCGACGAGGCGTTGTCGCTCCCCACAGCGGAAGCCGCCACACTGGCGCTTCGCACGCAGCAGATCATCGCGCACGAGAGCGGGGTCACCAACGTCGTGGATCCGCTGGGCGGGTCGTATTTCGTCGAGAAGCTCACGTCCGAGATGGAACGCGAGGCCTACGCGTATTTCGACACGATCGATCGGATGGGCGGGATGGTCGCAGCCATCGAGCACGGGTATCCGCAGAAGGAGATCGCCGAGAGCTCGTACCGCTTCCAGCAGAGCGTCGAGCGCAAGGAGAAGGTCATTGTCGGGGTGAACGGCTACGTGGAGGAGAACGAGCCCAGCGTCCCCATCCTCTACATCGACGAGGGTGCGGCCGACCGTCAGATCGCGCGGCTGCAGCAGCTTCGGCGAGAACGCGATCGTGCCGAGGTGCAGCGCACGCTGGACGCGCTGAAGCGCGGCGCCGCGGGCGGCGAGAATACGATGCCCCTGCTGATCGACGCCGTTCGCGCCTACGCCACCATCGGCGAGATGTGCGATGCTTTGCGCGAGGTGTGGGGGGAGTACGTCGAGGTGCCGACGATCTAGACCTCAGGCGGCAGACCGCAGGCTGCAGGCTGCGGGCCGTATCGGGCCTGAGGCCAGTCAGCGCCTGCGGCCTGTAGCCTGCCGCCTGCAGCCTGTGAACCCCGTCCATGCCTAAAATCCGCGTCATCATCGCCAAGCCTGGGCTCGACGGGCACGACCGCGGCGCCAAGGTCATCGCCCGTGCGCTGCGCGACGCGGGGATGGAGGTCGTGTACACGGGCCTCCGCCAGAGCCCCGAGCAGATCGTGAGCGCCGCGCTGCAGGAGGACGCCGACGTCATCGGCCTCTCCATCCTGTCGGGCGCGCACAATCACATCTGCCCGCGGGTCATGGAACTGCTGAACGAGAAGGGCCTCACGGACGTGCTCGTGGTGATCGGCGGGATCATCCCGGACGTGGACATGCCGAAGCTGCGGGCGATTGGCATCGACGGGATCTTCCTTCCGGGGACGCCCATGCAGGCGATCGTGGATTACATCACGGCCCACGTGCGCACCCGCCAGGAGACATAAGGTGCGAAAGACACTCCTCCTCGCCGACGACAGCGTCACCGTCCGGCGGGTCATCGAGCAGACGTTCGCGGACGAACCAATCGATGTCGTGACCGTCGGCGACGGCGCGGCCGCCCTTGTTCGCCTGGCCGCCGAGGCGCCCGGATGTGCTGCTCGCGGACATCGGCATGCCGGCGCCGGACGGCTACGAGCTCGCGCTGCACGTGCGCCGCACGCCTGCGCTGGCGCACATCCCCGTGATCCTGCTGACCGGGGCGTTCGACCCGGTTGATCACGCGCGAGCGAGGGACGCGGGGTGCGCGGGGGTGCTCGTGAAGCCGTTCGACCCGCAGATGCTCATCGCACGGGTACGGCAACTGCTCCAGGCGCGGCGCCCTGTCCCCGGCGCGCCTGTTGATGATCCCTCAGCGCAGAAGACGGCAACCGACCTCAATCAGCTCGACGTGCAGGCACGAGTGTCCGAGCCTCCGATTCCCGACGCACCACCCGCCGCGTCACTGCCGGCCGAACCCGCGTTGTCCGCCGCGTCGAAAGCCGCCGAGGTCGATGACTACTTCGCTCGGCTCGACCGCGCCTTCGCGACGCTGCAAGCACCCGGCGAGGGCGACCGGCGCATGCACGCTGCCGGCGCACACCCGGATACTGGTGCTGCCGCAGGTGGCGCCGCTTCAGCTGCGGATGCCCTCGACGCAGCAGGAACGCTGACACCGGCCCGTTCAGATGCGGACGGGGAGCCCACCCCTGCCACTGCATCACTCGCGACCGCCGCCGCCGAGGATCACAGTGCGCGACCGTCGGCGGCGCCCACGCTTGCGGGGCGTTCGCGGCGCTGCTCGCCATCGAGCAGGGTCAGCCACTGCCGCCGGCGGCGCGAGGATGGACGCCGGCTCCCAGCGCCGACGCGCTGGAGCAGATCGTGCGCCGCGTGACGGAGGAGATCGCCGAAAGGGTGGTCCGCGAGCTCGCGCCCGCGATCGTGTGCGATGTTGCCGAGCGCCTCGTGCGGGAGGAGACGGCGCGGCTCACGTCTGCGTTCCCCCGCCGCTGAACACGCCCCTGCCTTGCAGCCGCGCGCGTCCACCCAGTACCGATGAGCGGCTATGACCGTCCCCGACATGCCCGGCGGATCCATCCGCCTTCCTGACAAGCCCGCCCTCGAAGGCCTCGAAGCCAAGTGGACCGAACGCTGGGAGCGCGAGGGCGTCTATCGCTTCGACCGGACGAAGACCAGGGCCGAGATCTACGCGATCGATACGCCGCCACCGACCGTGAGCGGATCGCTGCACGTCGGACACGTCTTCTCGTACACGCACACCGACATCATTGCCCGCTACCAGCGCATGCGTGGGCGGGAGGTCTTCTACCCGATGGGCTGGGACGACAACGGCCTGCCGACCGAACGCCGCGTGCAGAACTACTTCGGCGTGCGCTGCGATCCGTCGCTGCCTTACGATCCGTCGTTCACGGCGCCTGAGAAGCCGCCGAAGCAGGCTGTGCCGGTCTCGCGGCCAAATTTCATCGAGCTCTGCGAGCGTCTCACCGCCGAGGACGAGAAGGCCTTCGAGGCCCTCTGGCGCACGCTTGGCCTGTCGGTCGACTGGTCGCTCACGTATACGACGGTGGGGAAGGACGCGCAGCGCGGGTCGCAGCGTGCCTTCCTGAATCTGCTTCGACGCGGCCTCGCCTACCAGCTCGAGGCGCCCACGCTGTGGGACATCGACTTTCGCACCGCCGTCGCGCAGGCGGAGCTCGAGGACCGTGAGCTGCCGGGCGCCTATCATCGGATCCGGTTCGCGAAAGCGGACGGCAGCGGGTTCGTCGAGATTGACACCACCCGCCCCGAGCTGATCCCCGCCTGCGTGGCGCTCGTGGCGCATCCTGACGATGAGCGCTATCGGCCGCTGTTCGGGACAGAGGTGGTGACGCCGCTGTTCCACGCACGGGTGCCGGTGCGGGCGCACCCGCTCGCAGACCCCGAAAAGGGTACGGGCGCAGCGATGATCTGCACCTTCGGTGACCTCACCGACGTCACCTGGTGGCGCGAGCTGTCGCTCCCGGTTCGCGCCGTGCTGCTGCCGGACGGCCGCTTCCGCTCGATCGCGTGGGGCGACGGCGAGTGGGAGACGACGGATCCCGGCCGTGCGCAGGAAGCGTACGACCAGCTGGCGGGTCTCCCGGCACAGAAGGCGCGCACGAAGACGGTCGAGTTGCTCGCGGTGAGCGGGGACCTGCTGGGAGAACCGCGTGCCATCACCCACCCGGTGAAGTTCTACGAGAAGGGCGATCGGCCGCTCGAGATCATCACGAGCCGGCAGTGGTTCATCAGGACGATTGACTTCCGCGAGGAGCTGATTGCGCGCGGCCGCGAGCTCACCTGGCAGCCGCCGTTCATGCGCTCGCGATTCGAGAACTGGGTCGAGGGGCTGAACGGAGACTGGGGCGTGAGCCGGCAGCGCTTCTTCGGCGTGCCGTTCCCGGTCTGGTATCCGCTCGCCGCCGATGGCCGCGTGCTGTACGGCGAGGCGATTCTCGCGTCAGACGATCAGCTGCCGATGGACCCCTCGACGGACGTGCCACCTGGGTATACGGAAGGGCAGCGCGATCGGCCGAACGGGTTCACCGGCGACCCCGATGTAATGGACACGTGGGCCACCTCCTCGCTGACCCCGCAGATTGCGGGGAAGTGGGCAGACGATCCCGATCTCTTCGCCCGCGTGTTCCCGATGGACCTGCGGCCGCAGGCGCACGACATCATCCGGACATGGCTCTTCTACACCGTGGTGCGAGCACACCTGGAGCACGGCACGGTGCCCTGGACCAACATCGCCATCTCGGGGTGGGTGCTGGATCCGGACCGCAAGAAGATGTCGAAGTCCAAAGGGAACGTCGTCACGCCGATGGCGCTGCTCGACGAGCACGGATCGGACGGCGTGCGCTACTGGGCGGCGAGCGGCCGCCCGGGCAACGACACGACGTTCGACCCGGGGCAGATGAAGGTGGGACGGCGGCTCGCGATCAAGCTGCTGAACGCGTCGAAGTTCGCGCTTGGCCGGGCGGAGCCGCGCAGCGCGATCAGTGCACCGGTCGATCGGGGCATGTTGACGAGCCTCGCACGGCTTGTGGCCGACTCCACCGAGCAACTGGAGGAGTATCAGTACGCGACCGTGCTCGAGCGCTCCGAGCGCTGGTTCTGGTCGTTCTGTGACGATTACCTGGAGCTCGTGAAGAATCGCCGCTACGGTGCCCGGGGCGAGGAGCTGGCGGGTTCCGCGAACAGCGCGCTGGTCGTGGCACTCGACTCGATCCTGCGGGTGTTCGCGCCGTTCCTGCCGTTCGTCACGGAGGAAGTCTGGTCATGGTGGCGCGAGGGCTCCGTGCATCGCGCACCGTGGCCGACGGCGGCGGAGCTGGAGGCGCACATCGGTGGTCCGGATCCCGCAGGCGCACTCGCGCTCGAGCGTGCGGCACTCGTGCTCGGCGAGGTGCGGAAGGCAAAGTCCGAAGGCAAGCGGCCTCTGTCGACGCCGGTCACGAGCCTGCTCGTACAGGACACAGCGGTGCATCTCACCGCGCTGCGCACGAGCCTCGCCGATCTCGAGTCGGCTGGGTACATCCAGTCGACCGAGCTGGTGGAGGCTGATGCCTTCGGCGCGATGGTCACGCTCGCCAGTGTGTGATCAGGCGGGGAACATGTGTCGCGGCGTGTTCGCCCGCTCTGGTCCGGTGGGCGGCTGACCCATGTCACTGTCTCCCTCTACGTACCTTGACCTCGTCAGCCGGGCGCTCGCCGAGGACGTCGGCGGAGGTGACGTCACGACCGAAGCGACCGTGCGCGTCGATGTGCGGGGCCGGGGTGTGCTGCTGGCGAAATCTCCGCTCGTCGTGGCCGGGATGGGTGTCGCCGCCATGGCCTTCGCACTCGTGGATCCGGACGCCGTGTTGACCGCCCGGATGGATGACGGCACGCCGTGCCAGCCCGGCACCATCATCGGCGAGGTGCACGGGCCCGCCCGCGCACTGCTCACCGCCGAGCGTGTCGCGCTGAATTTTCTGCAGCGGTTGTCAGGGATTGCCACGATCACGCGGCGCTTCGTCGACGCGTCCGGCGGCCGCATCACCATCCTCGACACGCGGAAGACGACGCCTACATTGCGGGCGCTCGAGAAGTACGCCGTTCGCGTGGGCGGGGGCACGAATCACCGCTTCGGCCTGTACGACGCGTTCCTGATCAAGGACAACCACATCCGGCTGGCGGGTGGCATTGCGGCTGCGGTGGGGAGCGCCCGGCAGCTGCGTCCCGATCTGCCGATCGAGGTGGAGGCTCAGAGCCTCGAGGAGGTAGACGAGGCGCTCGACGCGGAAGTCGACGTGCTGCTCGTGGACAATCTGCCGCTGGATGCCGTACGCGAAGCGGTACGGCGCGCTCGCGGCCGGGCGAAGGTCGAGATCTCCGGCGGTGTCACTCTGGACCGCCTGGATGCGCTCGCGGACACCGGCGCTGATTTCGTCTCCGTGGGGGCTCTGACGCACTCGGCACCTGCGGCGGACATCAGCCTCGAGCTCGAGCTCGAGGCCGGCCGGGCATGAGCGCCTCAGCCGGCATGCCTCCCGGTCTGGGCGAGGTGCTCGAGTCGACTGGCGATCGGATCCGTCCGTTCGGGTCCCGTGTCGTGCACCTGGCGGCGGTCGGCTCCACCAACGACGTCGCGGCCGCGCTCGCGACCGACGGCGCGCCGGAAGGCACTGTGGTGATCGCGGACGCGCAGACCGCGGGCCGCGGGCGGATGGGGCACACGTGGCACTCGCCGCCCGGCGCCGGGTTGTACGTCTCGGTCGTTCTCCGGCCGCCCCGCGCATGGCTGACCACGGCACCCGGGCTGGTGAACCTCGTGACGTTGACGGCAGGCGTGGCAGTTGCCGAGGGGCTCCGGGCCGCCTGCGGCATCGACGCCGGGATCAAGTGGCCAAACGACATTGTCGTGGGCCGCAGCGGCCGGTCATCAGCTGTCGGCGGATGGCGGAAGATCGCGGGGATCCTCGCGGAGGGTGCGACTACGAGCGGTGAGCTGCAGCACGTCGTGCTCGGGTACGGTGTCAACCTGCTGCGCGCTGAATACCCGCCCGAAATCGCGGAACGCGCGACGTCGATCGAACAGGAGATCGGGCGGCGGATCGAACGGACAACGGTGCTGGTGGAAACGCTGGCCGCCCTGTCGCAGGGCTACGCCGCGCTTGCTGAAGGGCGTGTGGATGATGTGCTCGCCCGGTGGCGCGCGCTCTCGCCATCGTGTGAAGGCGCGCCGGTCGCGTGGACGGGTGCTGCGGGCCGTGCCGTTGGTGTGACCGCGGGGATCGACAGGGCAGGCGCGCTGCTCGTCCGAAGTGGCGGCGGGCCAACGGAGGCAATCCGATCCGGTGAGGTGACATGGTTGTGAACGATGCCGGGGCCGCCGAGGGCGGCATCGATCTCGACGGATACTGCCGTGCAATCGAATCGCACCTGTGCCGCAAGAACGATGGGCATCTGATCCGGATCGCGGGACCCACCTTCGATCTGGTGCGCGGTTGGGCCGAGCAGGGCGTTCCGCTGAAGGTCGCGCTGACGGGGATCGATCGCACCTTCGAACGCTACTACCGCAAAGGCGCACGCCGTCGGCCCCTGCAGGTCAGCTTCTGCGAGGCGGACGTGCTCGATGTCTTCGACGACTGGCGTCGCGCCCTGGGCCTGTTCGGCGCCAGGCCATCCGGAGGTGCTCCGAGCGCCGAAAACGGCGTCCCGCCGGCAGAGTGTGAGGCCGGGACCTCGGAATCTGCGATGACGCCGAATGTGGGCCCCGGGACCGCCGAACGTGGGGCCGGGACTTCAGTCCCGGCCGAGGCACTCGCAGAGCGTCCCCACCGGGCCGCGAGTCTTCCCGCCCACCTGGAGCGCGTCGCCAACCGTCTGACGCTCCTGCGTGGCGATCCGCGAAACGATGAGGAGATGGAGACGGCGCTCGCGGCCGCCGTGCTCCAGATGGACGCGCATCGTCAGGCCTCTCGGGGCGCCCGTGGGCCAGCGCGCGCGGCGCTGATCGCGCATCTCGAGTCTCTCGACGACAACTTGCTCGCGCGTGTGCGCGCACGCCTGTCGCCCGAACAGCTCGACGAGTTGAGGCGTGAAGCCGCCGAGACACTGGCGCCATTTCGCGAGCGCATGCCGCGAGTGGCGTACGAGGCGGCGCACGAGGCTGCGTTGACCCGGCTCCTGCGCGAGCACGCCGGGCTGCCTGTGATCCGGTACGATTCAGGGGAGTGAGGGTCCCTGACCGCTCCGCCGCGGGATCGTCCGTCGACCATCGTTGTCCGCCGGGTCTGAAACCCGGCTCCACACTGCGGCCGTCTGGGGTGAAAAGGGATCCGGCATCGTGACCTTCGCCACCGAGAGCAGCACCAAGAGCGCGACTAGGCCGAGCGCCCACCGACGGTCCAGTCTGGGAGGCGGGGATCCCGTTAACGTGGTCCAGAGCCGGAAGAAGTGAGTCGGGAGTATTGGGCGGCGGCGGATTCGTTCGGATTTTGCGCAGCGATCGGCACGCGGTGTCGGACGGGACGGCGGGCGGCCGCTTTGGGTGCAGAGTGTCGCAAATCTGTCACCACCGACCGCCCATTGTCCGGGAAGCCGCCGGGAGCGTTCAGGGCACCTGAGCCGATGGGACCTCAATTTTTTGTGATCGTGGGTTACAACTTACGGCTTGGCCCACGACAACCCTGCCACGGCGCGAATGAACGCTACGCGCTCGGGCAACGGCACGTAGGCATCCGTGTTCGTGGCCTCTCCGCGGTGTTCGTTGTACCGCATCGTCTTCTGCACGGCGGACACGAGCCGCTCGGGATTCAGTCCCAGTCGTCGGAGCATCAGCACCGCCAATCCATCGGCGCGCAGCTCCAACTCCTGCCGCCGGGCGTTGTTGTTGGCTTGCATGGCAGAGAAGTAGGTGTCCCAGTCATAGTCGTGACCCACCTCGTGCGCCGCTAATGCCGCGAACTCCTCCGCACTGAGGATTGACAGCTGCCGGCGCGACACCAGCAGCACCGTGCGGTAGTACAGGCCCGCGAACGCGCATTCGAGATGGACGACTTTCACCGTGATCACGTCTTTGCGGGCGCTATAATCGAGAATCCGGTCAGCTACTGCGATCTTCTCCAATTCGGCTCGCGAGGGGCGGAGCGCCCCAGTCGGGGGAAGGCTGGCGACCACCTGGGCACGCGACCGGACGCCGAGGGGCACCGGTCGAATCCCGTTGAGAAACGTGTCAATCGATTCCGGCTCTTGGCTCGCGAAAGCCGCGAGTGCCGCCCGGGCCGCGGGGGAGCGGACGGACTGGGCGTGCACCGCATTCGGAGCGGCGATCGCCAACAGACCAAGGGTGAAGACCGCGAGCCGCTGCCCCATCGACCACCTCCCCGTCCGGGGCGGCACCGAGCCGCGGATCGATCAATTAAGGCCTCGGGCGTGGGAATGTCTTGGGCGGCGGGTAAGAGATCGCTGGAAGTTCTCTGAGGAGCTTGCTGAAAAACCCTTCGGTTTAGGGATCGACAGATCATCGATCGTGTACTACTATGGCGCGCATGCGAGGAGACGATCGTCAGCCCGATGCGATGTTTAGTTATGTGTCGGCGGAGCAGCGCGTGCCCGCCGACCATCCGCTGCGCGCCATCCGCACGTTGGTCGACGCGGTGCTCCTGGATATGTCCCGCGAGTTCGACGGGTTGTATGCCCGTGTGGGGCGGCCGTCGATCCCGCCGGAGCGGCTGCTGCGGGCGCAGTTGCTGCAGGTGTTCTACACGATTCGGATTCGAGCGAGCGGCTCCTGATGGAGCAGCTGGACTACAACCTGCTGTTTCGCTGGTTCGTCGGCATGGATATGGACGAACCGATCTGGGCGCCGACGGTGTTCAGCAAGAATCGCGACCGCTTGCTGAATCACGAGATCGCTCGGAGTTTCCTCCGGCGGGTGATCCAGCGGGCGCAGGGCCTGATGTCCGATGAGCACTTCACGGTGGACGGCACCTTGATCGAGGCGTGGGCCAGTCAGAAGAGTTTTCAACGCAAAGATGGGGGGACCGATGGCGACGGGAGCGACTTCCGCGGGGACGAGCGGAAGAACGACACGCACGCCTCGACCACTGACCCAGATGCGCGGTTGTACCGCAAATCGAATGGCGCCGAATCGCGCCTGGCGTATCTCGGGCATTTGCTGATCGAGAATCGGCACGGCCTGATTGCGGATGCCATGGCGACGATCGCTGACGGCTTCGCCGAACGCGAGGCCGCCACGCGGATGGTCGGCGCGCAGTGGGAGCGCGCGCCCGGGCGCCGTCGCACCGTGGGGGCCGACAAAGCCTACGATGTGGGCGATTTCGTCGAGCTGATGCGCGAGCTGCACACCACGCCCCACGTCACGCAGAATCTGAGGCGACCGGGCGGCAGCGCGATTGACGAGCGCACCACACGTCATGACGGCTACGCGAAAAGTCAGCATGCGCGACCGCGGATCGAACCGGCGTTCGGGTGGCTGAAGACCATCGCGTGGATGCGCAAGGTAAAACTGCGCGGCCTGCCGAAGGTCGATTGGCTCTTCGTGTTCGCGAGCGCCGCCTTCAACCTGATCCGGCTGCCGAAGCTGCTGCTCAGGGCCGCCTGATGAGGGCGACGTGTCTCCACTCAGCGGTCTCGGGCCGCACGAGGACTACCGCGCGCTCCTCCGACCGCGTCGTTGACCCGAGGAATCGAGTTTGTGAACCTCTTCATGCTCGTCATTGACGGTTTTTCAGCATCCTCCTAGGGATTTTCTAGGACCGTTCTAAGTCGCGGAGAACGCGGAATCGGTAGGAAACGACCAGAAGCCGGTCTGGAGCGCGGGCCTTGGTCCAGCGGGCGGGTGGCGATCCCATCTACGAGTTCGGCGCGTTTCGGCTCGACCCCGCCGAGCGGCTGCTGCTGCGCGCCGGAATCGTCGTGCCCCTCACGCCGAAATCCTTCGACCTGCTCGTCTACCTCGTCGAGCGGCACGGCCGTCTGGTCGAGAAGCAAGCGCTCCTCGCTGCCCTGTGGCCGGACGCCATCGTGGAGGAAGCGAACCTTGCCTCGAACGTGTCTGCGCTGCGCAAGGTACTCGACAACGGCTCGAGTGGCGAGTCGCTGATCCAGACGGTGCCGACGAAGGGATACCGCTTCGTCGGGGCTCTCGAGGGCGCGCACCTGACAGCGGCCGTCACCACTGAACCCTCACAACGAACCTCCCTAGGAGCCGATGCCGGTTTTGCCCGGCTTGTCCTTCCGACAGAGGCTATCAATCACCTCAGCGTGGCACTGGACAACGCCCCGGTCTCCGAGATTCTTGAAATGATGGCGAACGAGGACCGCAGGGTCCTAGCGGCGGTGCACCAGGAAAAGGAGCGTATCGAGCAAGGAGTCGAGATCATCACACAGGCGTTACGCACAGGTGGCCGACTCATTTTCGTCGGTGCCGGGACCAGTGGGCGACTGGGCGCACTCGAGGCGGCCGAGATGCCGCCAACTTTCGGCACCTCGCCGCAATTTGTTCGGGCCATCGTGCCCGGTGGACAGGAGGAAGTCTTCCGCCACAGGGGGCAGTCCGAGGCGGAAGATCGCTACGAGGATGGATACGCAGCATCGCGCGCCTGCGTCTCTCGAAGACGGACGTAGTTGTCGGGATCTCAGCTAGCGGGACGACTCCGTTCGTCCGCGGCGCTCTGACTCGCACGCGGAAAACTGGGGCAAAGATGATCCTTGTAACGTGCTGGGCCGGCTCCGATCTGCAGACGTTCGTCGACGTGATGATCGCGCCTGCAGTGGGACCCGAAATTATCGCGGGATCGACACGCCTCAAGGCCGGCACCGCGACGAAGATGGTCCTCAACATGCTAACGACAGCTTCGATGGTGCGCCTTGGGAAGACCTACGGGAATCTCATGGTTGACGTCCAGACCAGGTCCGACAAACTGAAGGATCGGGCGCGCCGCATCTTAACCATCGTGACCGGACTGGATTACGAGCAAGCGGATGAGCTGTTGCGACGTGCGCACTGGAACGTTAAGGCTGCGATAGTCATGCAGAAGCTGAGCCTGAGCTACCTGGACGCCCTCGATCGACTAAAGAACTCGCAGGGTTCAATCCGCGAAGCTACTGGCGAAGACATTGAGCCTCGGCTGCGAGAGCTCTTGCGGATCGATAGAGTGTCACCATGACGTAGTTAGAGGAGGCAGAGCAGCTTCAGTTGACAGCCCACCCTTTCGTCACGCGGAACATCAATGAGCTTCGGCTCCCGATAGCGAGGCAACCTCAGCGCGAACGCTGCGCTGACCTGCAGCGCCGATACCTCCACAACGCGGTCATTCCGGATCCGAGGAGTAGCAGCGTCGACGGCTCCGGGACGGTCGTTCCGGTCAAAGTAAACGCTAGGTCGCCTGGGAGCTTCGTAAACGTCCGTGAGCCCCCGGAACCGAAGTTGGCCGAGTAGCCTGTGCCCGGACCTTCATCCGCGCGCCAATACCACTGCGGCTGGGGCGGAAACTCAGTGGTCGGCTGAACGGAAATCCACGACCTCACCCCCCTGTGCACGAGAAACGGGGTGGGCAGCGTAACGGCGTAGTCATATTCGAGAAAACCGTTGAGGCCAGAACCAACGAAGGTCTGGCCTCCGTTCCCCGGGAACGCGTAGGTCTGCAGGGGAACACCGGGCAGACCATCGGCGTCATTCCAGAACGTCACCAGGAACTGCGTGATATCGCTGCGCGGCTCGCTTGAGAAGGCACCTTGCCACTGGACGCCGCGGATGAACGCCCCAGTATCGAGAGTGAAGTCGTCGGCTGAAACGTAGATTGTGGTGGGCGATTGCTGAGAGGCCGAGCCGCCGGGGGCCGTGGCAGGATGGTGAACGAGGATCGGATCAGCACCGGCGTAGTGGATGCTCCCGATCCACAGCACCGCGACGATCGAAGCTCGTGCAATGCCGTTCCTTCGCAGGATCATCGGCCCTCCTTGCCACGAAGAGGAAACGAAACGGATACCTACTGGCGTGCTCGTCTCGCGAGCGAGGCCTCCGAGCATACGCACCGTGGACACAAAGCCTGACACGGGCGGTCGGACTAGCACCCTATTCAGATAGCGCAATGCAGAGGGCATACCAGGGCTCCTGAGAAATCGACCCTGTGCCGTACGGGGCCCGAGGTCCCGCGTAGCTGAGATCGAGTTTGAAGAGGGCGCGCAAGAAACGAACACGTCGCCTCCAGGGCTTCGCACAGGGTGTGACGGGACAGAGGTGAGCTTTCCGTTCTGAGTCCAAGACCGGCACAGACTCAAGGGGCGACGCGGAGGGGAACGCAAACGGCGCTCTCAAGACCTGAACAGAGAAGCCAGCGACCATCCAGGCTGATTGCGAAACCGGGCGTGTTGGTCCATGTGACCACGTTATCGACTGTGCCCACCTGTGTCACCTGACGGGATTCGAGCTTGACCGCCCTACGCCGCCGCCCGAGCGAACTCCAAATTCAGATGGTTGCGAGCCCGCGCAAGCATCCGCGGCCTGATGTCGGGCAGCTCAGCTCGCCTTGCGCCGCCACCCCGGCCCGAAGTGCGTTGGCGGCAGGTCCACGACGAACCGGATTTTTCTACTACCGTCTGATTGCTGGCGCGATCAGGAGAGTGAAGTGTCAGATTGCCCGCCGCCACGCTGCCTCTCCCCGTGGCACACTAGGCGATCGGTGCACGTCGGATCCGCCTCGGGCGTTCGACGTGGAAGATGTTCAACCGGGAGGTTCGCGATGACTGTTGCCACTTCAACACTGCTCGGACGTCCGATGTGGTACGAATTGATGACCACCGACATGAAGGCCGCCGAGGCGTTCTACACGACCGTGGTCGGCTGGACGCTGACGCCGTTCGAGGGCTCGCCTCAGCCCTACACCATGTTCAACCGCCCCGGGGAGGTCCCCGTCGCCGGCGTGATGACGAGGCCGGAAGGCATGAACGCGTCGCCGTTCTGGGCCATGTATGTCGCCGTGCCGCAACTCGAGGAAGCCGCCACACACATCAAGCGGCTCGGCGGCAACGAGTGTTCCCCGGTCATCGACGTGCCCACCGTTGGCCGGATGCAGATGATGACCGACCCGCAAGGAGCCGCGTTCTATATCTACCAACCCGCGCGCAACGAGCACCAGCCCGAGGCTGCAGCGGAAGTCGGCGAGGCATCATGGCTCGAGTTGATGACGACGGATGCACCTGCCGCCCTGAAGTTCTACAGCGAGATCTTCGGCTGGCAGCCGAGCGAGGCGCTGGACATGGGCCCTATGGGCAAGTACCACATGTTCAATCGCCCTCACGGGATGATCGGCGGCATGATGAACAAGCCGCCCGAGATGGCGCACGTGCCGCCGAACTGGCAGATTTACTTCCGCGTTCCGGACATCACGGCCGCGACCGAGCGCATCAAGGCGAATGGGGGGCAGATCCTCAACGGGCCTATGGAGGTTCCCGGCGGTGATTGGATCGTGAACGCCATGGATCCGCAGGGCGCCGCGTTCGCGCTCCATGCGAGAAGGGCGCAGTAGCGCGCCTCGACCTCACGGCCTTGCGCTGTCACCAGGACAGGCAGCGCCGATACGGACTTGAATCTACGACCCTCGGCCCCGGCAGGTACGAGGAAGGCGTTAGCCATTCGGCTAGCGGCTCAGTTCCAAATACGCGGATGGTTAAAGCCAGACCGGTAAGTGGGATCCCCTGATGTCGCGTTTCCGAGCAGGGGGACATCCCATGTTTGAGGGGTCGGACATGAAACACACTGCGAATGCCCAGTTCGCCATCTCGGCGTGGAACGAGAAGCCGTACAGCGAAGGCGTGGACCTCCCGAAGCTTACCCGAGCCTCCGTCACTAAGACTTTCACCGGCGATCTCGAAGGCGATGGGCACGTCGAGTACCTGATGGTGTACCGAGCGGACGGTTCGGCCGCGTTCGTGGGCCTCGAACGGGTCGTCGGGCGAGTCGCCGGTAAAGCGGGTACAGTTCGTGCTCCAGCGCGCCGGCACGTTCGAGGGCGGACAGGCGAAGGAAACATATTCCGTCGTCGCGGGCTCCGCAACGGGAGAGCTTCGGGGCCTGCGCGGCGAGGGCGCGTCGGCGGTGGGGCACGGCAACGAGCATCCGTTCGTGCTGAACTACGACTGGGAATAGCCGCCGCTGAACAACGGCAACGCTGAACCAACGTTGACTTGGCTGAGCCTGCTCGGACTCGCCTCGGGCCTTCGGCGATCTTCCTGAAAGACGTGAACAGCGGAACCGAAAAGCCGCTGGTGGTGTGAAATGAGCCCTGCCGGTGGACGAGTGGACGCCTGTCGGCCAGTTCGTCCTCCTTCGGAACGTGGGCCAGCTGACTCGGTGTTGACGGGCCCGCCCCCGAGATCGGCAGAGCCGTCTCTGGAATCTAGGCTGGGTGCGAGTGCAGTACACCCTGAACTTCATGCGCGCCCCAGCAGAGCACGTAAGACTGCACTCGGCGCTGCTGAGTCCGACCGCTCGCTCGATTGCACCAGCCGGCCGCCGAATCAATGCTTTCGTGCATTCTGATGGTCGACGGGCTTCGTGTGAGCGTCCCGTGTGTTCGAGTGAGCTCCATGTTGTCAGCTGACGATGAACTGTCGCTACTGATCGAGAAGCCGGCCGCGGGCGGGCGCATGATCGCGCGCCATGAGGGGCAGATCGTCTTCGTCGCCGGCGCCATCCCGGGCGAGCGCGTGCGGGCCCGGGTGGAGCAGGTGAGGGGTGGCACCGCATACGCGGCAACGACCCTGGTGGAAGAGGCGTCCCCTGACCGGCGCGAGCCCACTGGCGACCCGGCATGCGGTGGCAGTGTCTTCGCCCACGTCGCGTACCCGCGGCAGCTACAGCTGAAGGCCGCAATCGTGCAGGATGCATTCGCCCGCATCGGCAAGCTGCCGCTCGACGAGCCGGTTCCCGTGCGCGCATCGCCGGAGCAGGGCTATCGGATGCGCGCGCGGCTGCACGTGCGCGGCGGCCGGGTCGGGTTCTTCCGCGAGGGGACGCATGACCTCTGTGACGCATCACGCACGGGGCAGTTGCTGCCTGCGACCGAACAGATCCTGAACCTGATTCAGACACGGCTCGCGGGCGAAGGCACGCACCCCATCCGCGAGATCGAGCTCAGTGAGAACGTGACGGGCACCGAACGGGCGCTCCTCGCCGAGCTCGCACCCGGCACGCGTCCGCGGGACGTGCAGCGCCTGCCGGGACTGTTCGACGCCGAAGGCGTGACTGGCCTCGTGATCGCGCGCCCGGAGGCGCCGCAGTTCGTTGCCGGCCGCGGGCACCCGCACATCAGCGACGTGCTCGAGATCACTGTGGATGGGCAGACGGCGTCCGTGCGCCTCCGCCGGCACGTGGCGGCATTCTTCCAGGGCAACCGCTTCCTGCTCAAGCCGCTCATGGAGACCGTACTCGGTCTGCTCCCGCGCGGCGAGCTCCTCGACCTCTACGCGGGCTCCGGTCTCTTCGGCGTTTCGTTCGCTGCGCTCGGTCGAGGCCACGTCGTCGCTGTCGAAGGCGATCGTCAGGGGGCCGAAGATCTTGCCGCCAACGCTGCGGCGCTCGGGACTGGTGTGCGCGTTGTTCCGAGTGCCGTCGAGACGTTCCTGACGCGGGAACCTGACGCAGGCACCGCTACGATCCTGGTCGATCCCCCGCGAACGGGCGTGTCAAAAGAGGCCGCCCGGCTGATCGTCGCCGCGAGCGCCCGTCGGATCGTCTACGTCTCGTGTGACGTGGCGACACTGGCCCGCGACGTGCGGCGCTTCGTCGATGCCGGGTATCGGCTCTCGCACGTCGAGGCCTTCGACCTGTTCCCGAACACGGCGCACGTGGAATCGGTTGCGGTACTCGACCGTTGATGTGGCCTCGTGAGCCTCCAACCCCGGTGTTTACGATCCCTGACCCGAGCGGGCGCCTGAACCCCCGGCCCGTGTTCCCGCGTCTCCTCTCATGTCCATGCCCCTCCTGAGTGCCGACCACGTCCGGAAGACCTACCTGGCCGGCGAGACCACCGTCGAGGCCGTACGCGACATCAGCCTTTCAGTAGAGACAGGGGACTTCGTCGCGCTCGTTGGCCCCTCCGGGTGCGGCAAGTCGACGCTGCTGCACCTCTGCGGCGGCATGGACCGCCCGAGCGCCGGATCGGTCACGCTCGAGGGGGCGCGCCTGGAGGCGCTCGACGATGACCGGCTGACGCGCGTGCGCCGCGAGCGGGTGGGGTTCGTGTTTCAGTTCTTCAACCTGCTGCCCACGCTCACGCTCGCCGAGAACATCGCGCTGCCGCTGCAGCTCGCGGGCATGGCCCCGCGCGACAGCGGGTCCCGCGCCCGTGCGCTCGCGGAACGCGTGGGAGTGGCGCACCGGCTGGAGCACTTTCCCCAGCAGCTGTCCGGAGGCGAGCTGCAGCGTGCCGCCATCGCGCGCGCCGTCGTGCACCGGCCCGCTCTTCTCGTCGCGGACGAGCCCACCGGGAATCTCGACTCGGACAACGGCGCCCGCGTGCTGGATCTGCTCGCGGACCTCAACGTGCACGATGGTCTGACGATTCTCCTCGCAACCCACTCGCCCGATCTCGCGGCCGCCGCGCGGCGCATCGTCCACCTGCGAGACGGTCACGTCGCTCCGCGTGGAGGATCGCCGCCTCCCGGCGGCACACACCCGTGCCGCTCTTTAGGCAGTTTATTCTCCGCCGCCTGCGCCAGGAGAAGCTCCGATCGGCGTTGACGGTGGCCGGCATCGCGCTCGGCATCGCGGTGGTGCTGGCGATCCGGCTCGCCAACGACAGCTCGGTGCGCGGCTTCTCGCTGGCGCTCGACACCATGGCGGGTGCCGCCTCGCTCGAGATCGTGAGCCCCGGCGGCGTCGACGAGGAGCGGCTCGGCCCCCTGCGTTGGCTGCGGGACATCGGCGACGTGAGCCGCGGTGATCGAGGGCGACGCCATGGCCCGGGCCGGCGGTGCACCAGCCGAGGCCGTGCGTGTGCTCGGCGTGGACATCCTGCGCGACCGCGCCTTCCGCGAGTACGACCTGGTGGAGTTCGCGGAAGGCCGGCGCCAGCCCGCACCGCAGGAGTTCCTCGCGCTGCTGCTCGATCCCCGGTCCGTGATCACGACCGAGATCTTCGCGCGGCGGCACGGCCTGCGCGTGAACGATGCTCTCGAGCTCGCCATCGGCGACGTGCGGAAATCCTTCGTCATCCGGGGGTTGCTCAGCAACGAAGGGCCCGCGCGTGTGCTGGACGGCAACTTCGTCCTCATGGACATCGCGGCGGCACAGTGGGCGTTCGATCGTCTTGGCCGCGTCGACCGCGTGGAGATTCGGCTGCCGGCGGGACGTAACGTCGCCGACGCGGAGCGCCTCCTGTCGTCGCAACTCCCGCCTGGCCTCACCGTGCAGCGTCCGGCGCGGCGCGGCGAGCAGGTCGAGACCATGCTGCGGGCGTTCCATTTCAATCTGACCGCGCTGTCGTACGTGGCTCTCCTCGTGGGGCTCTTCCTCGTCTATAACACCGTTGCCGTCTCGGTGATTGCGCGGAGGGAAGAGATCGGCGTCCTCCGCGCGGTCGGTGCGTCTCGCGGCACGGTGTTGCGTCTGTTCCTGGCAGAAGCGGCAGCGTTGGCCGCGGTTGGCGCGGTGCTCGGGGCTCCGGCGGGTTGGCTGCTCGCGCAGGGCGCGGTGCGCCTGACGTCGACCACCGTGAACACCCTGTATATTGCGGCCGCGACCACGGTTCCGGCTCTCGACCCGCGCGATGCGGCGGTGGCGATCGCGATGGGCATCGGCCTGGCGCTGCTCGCCGCTGCCGCGCCAGCGCTGGAAGCGAGCAGGGTCACGCCGCTCGCGGCGTTACGCGGCGCCGACCGGCTCGAGGCGCGCTACCGGGTGAACCGGCGGCACCTGGCGCTGGCGGTCTCACTCCTGTTGGCGGCCGCTGGGCTCTCGCGACCGGGGCCGCTCGGCGGGCTGCCCGTCTTCGGCTTCGGCGCGGCAGTCGCCACCGTGTTCGGCATCGCGTTCCTGGTGCCTGCCGCGCTAGCGCTGCTCGCCCGCTACGGGGCCAGACCGCTCACGGCCTTGTTCGGTGTCGAAGGACAGCTCGCCCACGCAAACCTCTCCGGCGCGATTCCGCGCCTGGCGGTCTCCATCGCGGCACTCGCGGTGAGCCTGTCGATGATGGTGGCCATCGCGATCATGATCGGCAGCTTCCGCGAGACGGTGATCTACTGGGTGGGTCAGACGCTGCAGGCCGATCTCTACATGTCCACCGCCCGGCGTTCCAGCCTCGACACACAGTCGAGCATCTCGCAGGAGCTGGAGGCCGCGGTGACGTCGTATCCAGCGGTTGCGGCCGTCGATCGGTTCCGCACGCTCAACCTGCTCTACGACGGGCGTCTCACGGTTCTCGGCACGGGCGACTTCGACGTGCTGCTCGCGCATGGCAATCTGGTCTTCAAGGAGCCCGCGGACGGCAGGGCGGCGCTGCGAGCGGCGATCGGGAAGGATGCCGTCGTCGCCTCGGAGTCGTTCGCGCTCAAGGCGGAGAAGCGCGCGGGAGACATCGTCCGCCTGCAGACGCCGCACGGACCGGCCGACTTCCGTCTCGCCGCGGTGTACTTCGACTACACCACCGACCGTGGTGTCGTGGTGATGGATCGCGGAACGTTCACGCGACACTTCGGAAAGCAGCGCCCGACGAGCCTGACCGTCTACCTTCGCCCCGGCAGTGACCCGCTCGCCGTCCGGGCGGACCTGATGTCGAAACTGGGCGAGCGGCATCGCGTGTTCATCCACACGAACGCGTCCATCCGCGACGAGGTGCTGCGCATCTTCGACAGTACGTTCGCCATCACCTACGCGCTCGAGGCCATCGCCGTGTTCGTGGGCATTCTCGGGGTGAGCGGAACCCTGCTGACGCTGATCCTCGAGCGACGCCGTGAGCTCACGACGCTCCGGCTCGTCGGGGCCGATCGGCGCCAGATCCGCAAGATGGTCGTGATCGAAGCGGGCATGATCGGGCTCGTCAGCCAGGTGCTCGGGTGGGTCGCAGGCCTTGGGCTCGCGCTGATCCTCATCTACGTCATCAACGTGCAGAGCTTCGGATGGACGATCCAGTTCTACGTCCCCGGCCTGTTCCTGCTGCAGTCTTCACTCGCGCTGTTCATCGCGACAGCCATTGCGGGGCTGTATCCAGCGCGACTCGCGGCCGCCGTGCAGCCGGTGGAGCACCACAGCGAATGATGCGCGTCAGATCCCTCCTGTTCGCGTTGCTCGCCGCGTGCTCCGCAGCCACCGTCGCCGCGCAGCAGCACGCCGCCTGGGGGCACGCGGAGCCTGGACGCGTGCTGCGGCTGCCGGCCGATCACGCGAGTCATCCCGAGTACCGGATCGAGTGGTGGTACTACACCGGGAATCTGACCTCCACAGACGGCCGTCGCTTCGGGTACCAGCTGACGTTCTTTCGGATTGGCATCGATCCATCGCCCGCCAACCCGTCTCGCTGGGCCGTGCGCGATCTCTTCATGGGGCACCTCGCGGTCACCGACATCGGCGCCCGGCGGCACCGGGCCGTCGAGAGACTCAGCCGGCCCGGGGTGGGGTGGGCCGGCGCAAGGGCAGACGGATATCGGGTGTGGATCGACGACTGGAGTGTGGAGCTCCAGAACGGCCGGCATCGCCTGACGGCCGCATCAGCCACACCTCCGTTCGCGATCGACCTCTCGCTCGCGGAAGGCAAGCCTCCGGCATTCCATGGCGATGGCGGGTTCAGCCAGAAGGGGTCGCAGGCGGGCAACGCCTCGCACTACTACTCGCTGACGCGCATGCCCACGCGCGGCACCATCCGGCTTGGTGACGAACGCGTCGACGTCGAAGGCGCGAGCTGGATGGACCACGAGTTCGGGTCGAGCTTCCTCGAGAAGAGCCAGGTCGGGTGGGATTGGTTCTCCATCCAGCTGGATGACGGCGAGGATCTCATGCTGTTCCGGTTGAGGGGCTCCGAGGGATCGATCGATCCGCGGTCGAGCGGCACGGTCGTGGCCAGAAACGGAACATACGTCGTCGCTGGCCTCGGAAGCATTCACGTTGACGCCGGGCCGTCGCTGGGCCTCGCCGACGACCAGCGCGAGCTATCCCGTCGAGTGGCGCATCGATGTGCCGGGGCAGAATCTGGCGCTCTCCATGAAAGCCGCGCTCGACGCGCAGGAGATGCACGCGGGGCTGCAGTCCGGGGTGGCGTATTGGGAAGGTGCGGTAGACGTCGGCGGTACGCGCAACGGCCGTCCCGTGACCGGACGCGGGTATCTCGAGATGACCGGGTACAGCGGACGCGCGATGGGGGAGCTGCTCGGACGCGTCCGGCCGTAGGTCGAGAGGAAACTCAGCCTGCCTGTCGCTCGGACGCGGCCCGCAGGAAGCCTTCGAACAGCTCCCGGAACTCGCCCGTGCGCCAGAAGTTCTCGGGATGCCACTGGACGCCCATGCAGAAGGCGCGGTCCGGTCGCTCGATGGCTTCGATCACGCCGTCCGGCGCCGTCGCCGAGACGACGAACCCCGGGGCGACCGTCTTCACCGACTGGTGATGGCGGCTGTTCACGCTGCAGGTGTCTTCGCCCTCGAGACGCTCCTCGAGGATGGTCCACAGCAGCGACTCGCGATTGATCCATACCTCGTGAGCGATGGCGCTCTTCGGCATGGCCACCTGGTGCATGACCGCGCCTGGAATGGACGCGGGAATATCCTGGACGAGCGAGCCGCCACAGGCCACGTTCATGATTTGCAGGCCGCGGCAGATGGCGAAGATCGGCAAGCCCGCTTCGACCGCCGCCGTGACGAGCGCTATCTCGTGCTCATCCCGGCCGGGCTCGGCCGGGACGAAGGTTTCATGGGGCGCCTCGCCGAACAGCTGGGGGTGCACGTCCCCGCCTCCGGTGAGGAGCAGGCCGCTGATGCCGCGCACCACGCCAGCTGGATCATCGTGCATGGGGTCGAGCACGCGTAGCTCGCCGCCGGCGCGCTGCATCGACGCTTCGTAGTCGCACATCCGTGCGGACGGCACCACGCCAATGATGGGCATGTCTACATCCTTGCGGGCACCGGGATGCCCATCATGTCGAGCGCGCGCGTGAGCTGCGCCCGGTAGTACGCCACACCCGCCGCTCGCCACAGGCGGAGGTCGATGCGCTCCTCATTCAGGATCGGCGCGCGGTGATAGAAGGCGTTGAACTGCTGCGCGAGCCCGAACGCCCACTTGGCGAGCACGGAGAACTCGAGCGACCGCACCACCTGCTCGACAATCTCGTCGAGCCGGGATGCCTCGAGCACCAGTGCCCACAGCTCATGGTCCCCGTCGGCGCCTTCGAGCCCGGCGGGATCCAGTCCGGAGAGTGAGGCAATCACGTCGGCCGTGCTCGTGCCTTCGCGCTCCTGCAACTTCGCGAAGATGTTGTTCGCGCGGACGACGGAGTATTGCAGGTAGGGTCCGCTCTCGCCTTCGAAGCTCAACGCCTCGTCGATATCGAAGGCAATCACTTTCCCTCGGGAGTACTTGATCATGAAATAGCGCACGGCCGCAAGCCCGATCTCGCGGCCGATGCGCGCCACATCAGCGCCCGTCCGCTCGGGATTGCGCCGCTGCACCTCCTCGGTGGCCTTTTTCTCCAGCAGATCCAGCAGATCGTCAGCCTTCACGCCGAGGCCCTTGCGGCCCGACACCTCGACGAACGGCTTCTTCTGGTCTTCCGGCGACAGCTCGTATCCCAGCTCGCGGGCGGTCGCGTGCGAGAGCGCCACCATCTCGTACGAGAAGTGAATCGATCGCTCCGCCTCGGCGGTGTGCCCCATTGT
Source organism: Vicinamibacteria bacterium (assembly GCA_963763095.1). GTDB lineage: Bacteria > Acidobacteriota > Vicinamibacteria > Vicinamibacterales > JAENWD01 > CAVUCH01. The sequence goes on along the minus strand of CAVXNR010000003.1, from coordinate 389,337 downwards.
GGCCAGCGCCTGCTTCAGAAGCTTCTGCAGGTAGGACTGACGAACGTCGATCACGTTGTAGGTCGTCGTGGCGCGGCCGAACGCCGGCACGTCGCCGTGAGCAGCCGCGCTGCGCCGGATCGCTCGTCGTGGCCCAGAGCGTGGACCCGTCGCCGCGCGTCGTGAACGGCCGGTAGGAGAAGTCGAGCCCGAGCAGGCCGAACTTCCAGAACTGATAGGCGATGTCCTTTCCGACATAAGTGACCGTGCCGTTCGAGCGGACGATGACCTTTTCGCGCGAATCGTCGACCTCGCCCGTCTCGTCGGGAGCGCCGCCGGCGGCGGCTCGGCTGGCGCCACAGCAGCGTCATCGGGCGGGACGGTCGCATCGGCGCCATCGTCGATCGCCATCACCCAGCAGCCGGCAAGCCGCCCCTGCGTCTGCAGGTAGACAGTTCCCTGGGTCTTGAGGATCTCGAATGCGCGCGCCCAGAACTGGAGGCGCAGGATGTCGCCCTCCCACGTGAGCAGGTCGTATCCGATGTTCATCCGGTTCATCGTCAGCAGGTGACAGCGGACGATGGCATCGGCAACGAACGCACCGATGGCGGCGCGCTCGGTGCCGCCGTGCTCGATATCGTGCAGCGTCGCGGCGCGAAGGGCGAGGCGCGCCGCGTCGGCGCCATACCATTCGGTCACGCGAGCGTAGAGATCCCAGCAGTAGTAGTCGAACCTGGTGCTTGCCGCAATCTGCTGGATGTCAGCCAGCGACTTCTGCTCGATCGCGGTAAACCCCACGACGACGTCCGCCACCTGCACGCCCGTGTCGTCGATGTAGTTCTGCACTTCGACGGGGACGCCACGGAAGCGCAGCACGCGCACGAGCGTGTCGCCGAGCGCCGCGTTGCGCAGGTGCCCGATATGAGCCGCCTTGTTCGGGTTGATGGCGGTGTGCTCGACGATCGTCTTGCCGGCCGGTACGGCGGCGCTCTGCGACGTGCGGGCGGGGTCCAGGCGTTCAGCCAGGAAGGTCCGCCTGTCGAGGAACGCGTTGATGTACCCGCTGCCGAGCGCCTCGACGCGCCGGACCCCGGACACCGGCATCAGCGCCGCGGCCAGTTCCTGCGCGATCGCACGCGGTGCCTTGCGCAGGCGCCGTGGCGAGCTCGAAGGCGATCGGCACGGCGAGATCCCCGAGCGCGCGGTTCGGCGCGTAGTCGATGACGATTGGCGGCTGCGACTCCGGGGCGAGCCCGTACTGTTTTTCCAGCGCGGCGGCGAGCCGCGAGCGAAGCGCCTCATGGACGGGAAGGATCATGATCGATGTGCCTGCGATGTGTGGTGATAGCCGGGCCGGAACCAGTGATTGCGTTGACGGGGCCCTGGCGCTGCGGTACGATTGCCGCCGGTTACCGGTGCAACTGCAGTGATGGTCAGTCGCGAAGCACGCGCGCGTAGTCGTCCGGAGTGTTGATATTTGCCAGCAGCCGGCCCTCTGGATCGAACGCCTCGAGTGCGGGCCCTTCGATCAGGTGCATTCGCAGCGGATCAATCGCCTCGCGGACTCGTCGTACTCCCCGGTCAATCGCACGGCGGATCGCTGGTGCCGCCGACCGCGCATACACGGCGCAGAGCGGATGCAGGCCCTTCCGGTCCCGCGGTACCGTGGCGTCGCATTCCGAGCCGGTCGTGGCAAGGAACTCGAGAAACGGTCCCGTCACGTACGGCATGTCGCACGCAAGCACGAGGGTCCGATCCGATGTGGCACTCACCAGTGCGGTGTAGAGCCCGCCGAGTGCGCCGGTGCCTGGCAGCCGATCCGGTATGACCTGCACGCCGCCGATGTGGCGCTCCGGGCCGCCAACGACGACGATCCGGGCCGCACGGCCGTCGAGCGCAGCGAGCTGCCGATCGAGGATGCGTCGATCGGCCACGACGAGCGCGGCCTTGTCCTGGCGACCCAGGCGGCGGGCTTGCCCGCCGGCGAGGATGTGCGCGTCCCAGAACATGCCAGTCACCGTCTCGAATTGTTCAATCTATCAGAAATCCAGCGAATGAGGGACGGCGGCATCGGGCGCGTTCTCGTCGCGGCACTGCACCAGAGCATTGTCGATCTCCTGCCTGAGCGGCAGGAGTTCTATGAGAACTGGTTCAGCCCGGCGGGGCTGCGCTCGGGGCGAATCGGCCTCGCGGCGCTGAGTGCCGTGTTGAGCTTTCTGCGGCGTGAAGGCGATGCGTACACGCAGATTACCGGTCGTGCGGGCGAGTACACCGCAGATTGGATCGTCGACGCGCTGCCGACGGTGCGGCGGGCGATTCTGCGGGCGCTGCCCCGCGCTCTCCGCCTGCGCCCGGTGCTGGCGGTCGTTCGAGACCTCGTGCGCCAGACGTATGGTGGAAGCCGCGCGATCGTGCACATGCGACGCGGGGGCGCGACGGTGGAGATCCGCAGCTCGATCTTCTGTGGTGTGCGGGAGCCGGCGCCCGCGCCGCTCTGCCACTTCTACAAGGCCGCATTCGCCCGGGTGCTGGCACGGTTCGCGCTGCCGGCTGTGATCGAAGTCACGTCATGCCGCGGGATGGGACTCGGCGGGTGCGTGGTCGACATCACGCTCACGGCGAGCGAGTCCGCCGTGGCGGCACCGGCCATGCTGCCGGAGCGAGCGTCCGAAGCATCAGCATGACCTCACCGCTTCGATGCGCCCTCGGTCTCGTGCTGGTCGTTGTTGCAGTGCTTGCCGCGCGCGAGGAGGCTGTCGCGCAGGGTGCCTCGCGCCCGGGCATGCTCGTCATGCCATTCGAGACCGGCGATGATGTGCGCACGTGGTGGCTGGGCGAGGGCTCGTCGGTGCTGCTGGCGGACGATCTCCGCAGGCTGGGCGTGGAGGCGATCGGCCGCGACGAGCGCCTGCGTGCGTTCGCGCGGCTGCAGGTGCCGGCGGTGGCTTCCCTCAGCCATGGCACCGTGATCCGAATCGGACAGCTGGTTGGGGCGTCGGCCGTGATCATCGGCTCGATTCGCACCGATGGCGGCACGCTGGAAGTCCGCGCGCGCAGCCTCCGGCTCGACACGGGGCGGCTGCAGAGTGAGGTGCAGGAACACGGATCGCTCGCGGATCTGTTCCGCGTGTACGAACGGGTCGCGCGGCGTCTGACGTCCGCACCCGCATTGCTCTCGTCAGAGCGAGGCGCCAGGCGCCGCGTTGTCTCCGGCAGCCTTCGAGAACTATGTCAAGGGGCTGCTCGCCGACACGCCCACAGCGCAAGCGGCATTTCTCGAGAAGGCTGTCGCGCTGCACACCGGGTACGACGAGGCGCGGCTTGCCCTGTGGCGCGCCTATTCGGAGGCGGCGGAGCACGACAAGGCGCTGGCAGCCGCTGTGACGGTGCCGGCGTCGTCGCCGGCGTCGAGGCGCGCCCGGTTTGCGGCCGCCTGTTCCGAGACCGCTCTCAAACGATACGACGAGGCGTTCGAGCGCCTGCGCGTGCTGGGCGAGGAGGGGCCGGCGGCGGAAATCGCGAACAACCTCGGGGTGATCCAGCTGCGTCGCGGCGGATCGCCGCAGACCGGCCTGGCGACCTACTGGTTCACCAGGGCCACGCAGGCCACGCCGGATCCCGACTATTTCTTCAACCTGGGGTACGCCTACTGGTTCGAACAGGATGCGCAGGCCGCCATCTACTGGCTGCGGGAAGCGGTCCGGCGAAACCCCGCGGATGGCGACGCGCATTTCGTCCTGGGTGCCGCGCTGCAGGTGGCGGGCAGCGCCACCGAAGCAGCCCGTGAACTGGAGCTCGCACAGCGGCTTGCCGCGCGGCACCCGGGTGAAGACGGAAGACCCGGCGAACGAGTACCGCGTGGGCTCGAGCGGATGCGTTCGACCATCGATTCGCCGGGGATGACCGGCGCTGAAACCACCCTCGTGGCCACCGGAGAGCGCGAGAAGACGGAGGTGATGGCGTTTCATCTCGATCGCGGTCGGCGGCTCTTCGACGCGCAGAACGATCGCGAGGCGATCGACGAGCTGCGGCGTGTGTTGTACCTGTCTCCCTATCTCGCGGAGGCGCACCTGCTGCTGGGCCGCATCTACTTGCGCGGCGGCCGTACGGGTGAGGCCATCGAGGCGTTGAAGATCGCCATCTGGAGCGAAGAAACCGCAGCGGCGCACGAGGTGCTCGCGGAAGCGTGGCTGCAGTTCAAGGATGTCGCGGCTGCGCGCCGCGAGGCCGAACGAGCGCTCGCGATGAACCCCGGCTCGGAGAGCGTGCGTAGATTTCTCGCGCAGTTGCCGGCGCCGTAACGGGCCTCGCGCCGGGTGTTACACTGGCCTTTAATCCCCTTGCAGCAACTGAGACATGAGCGACGAAGGTTTTCACGAGATTCAACTGAACGGGAAGCAGCTGGTCTTCCTGTTCATGGCCGCGACCGTTGTGTCGGTCGTCATCTTCCTGTGCGGTGTGATGGTCGGCCGCGGCGTACCCGACCGGTCTGCCGTCGCGAGCAACGAGCCGGCCGGCTCCACGCCTGAGACGGCGTCCGCCGAATCCACGCCGGTGCGTGCAGCTCCCGAGCCGGTTGGCACCAGGGGCTCCGGTCAGGAAGCGCAGCAGACGCAGCAGGCACCGTCGCCAGCGCAGCAGCAGCCGGCCTCTCCGCCGCCTGACCAGACGCCGCCCGAGCCGGCAGCAGACGAAGATGTGTTCAAGACTCTCGTCGACGAGCAGAAGGACACCAGCGTGGGCACCCCGAAGGGGCGGCCTTCCGCTGCACCACCCAAGCCGCGCGAGCGTCCTCCGGTAGCGAAACCTCCGGTGAGCGCTGCTGCGGCGCCCGCTGCCGCTCCAGCGGCTGTGGCAGGGGGCTCGTCATCCGCCGCGTCGGGATATGCCGTTCAACTCGCCGCCGTGCGTGAGCGCGGCGAGGCCGACGCGATCGCGAAGCGGCTCGTGTCGAAGGGCTACCAGGCGTACGTGCTCGTTCCCCAGCCGGGCAAGCCACCCGTCTACCGGGTGCAGGTGGGACGCTTCAAGAGCCGCAGCGAGGCGGACAGGATTGCGTCCCAACTGCGGAAGAACGAGCAGTTCAAGCCATGGGTGACGCGGTAGCAGCCCTTGGTGACCGTACCGTTGACGACGTGCTCGCTCTGATTCTCTCGCTGGCGTCAGGCCTGCTGCTCGCCCTCAGTTTCCCCCGCTTCGGACACCCAGCGGTCTCCTGGATCGCCCTTGCCCCGCTCTTGGTGGCGCTTACGCTGGTGGCGCCGCTCGGCGGCGGCCTGCGACGAGCCTGGGCGCTCGGCCTGGCTGCCGGCGTGGTGTATTTCGGGGGCACCCTGTACTGGACGAGCGGCGTGATGTCCCAGTACGGCGGCATCAACCCGGCGCTCTCCGGCGGCATTGCGGGCCTCCTCGTCGGGTACCTGTCGCTCTTCCCCGCGGCGTTCGCCGCCGCGGTCGCCGTTGCGGTCCGGCGGTTCGGCGCGCGCGGGCTCCTGCTCTCACCAGCCGCATGGGTAGCCACGGAGCTCGCGCGCACACTGTTCTTCGGTGGCTTCCCCTGGGCGCTGGTCGGGTACACGCAGACGACCGTGCTGCCAGTCGCCCAGAGCGCGAGTGTGGTCGGGGTGTATGGCGTGTCGTTCCTCGTCGTGCTCGTGTCCGCTTCGCTCGCGATGGCAACGGTGGCGCGCGACCGATCGGGGCTGGTTGCCGTTGCGCTCGCGGCGGTGCTGGTCGCCTCCCTCTCCCTCTGGGGGCGCGCGCGCCTCCTCGACTCGCGCCTCACGCGGACCGGAACCGCGGTGCGAGTCGGACTCGTGCAGGGCGATGTCCCGCAGGACCAGAAGTGGGCGCCCGGACGGGGGGATGAGATTCTCGGGCGGTATCTCGCCTTGAGCCGGGACGCGGCGGACCAGGGCGCGCAAGCCATCCTGTGGCCCGAGTCGAGCACCCCTTTCTATTTCGAGGACAGCCCGAAAGGGGAAGCCATCCGGCTGTTTGCCCGTGAGCGTCACGCGTCGGTGCTGCTGGGAAGCGACGAGATCGACCGCCGGAATCCCCGCGTGTCGTACAACTCCGCGTTCATGGTGCGCCCGGACGGCACCACTGCTGGCGTCTACCGAAAGGTGCGCCTTGTGCCCTTCGGCGAGTACGTGCCATTCCGCTCCGTCCTGTTCTTCGCGGCTCCGCTCGTGGAGGCGGTGGGTGAGTTCGCTCCCGGGGACGCACCGGTCATGCTGCCGCTCGCTGGCAGACCCGTGAGCACGGCCATCTGCTACGAAGTGGTGTACCCTGCGCTGATTCGCGCAGGTGTGCTGCAGGGCAGCACCCTGCTGACCACGATTACGAACGATGCCTGGTTCGGCCGCTCGTCCGCGCCGTACCAGCACTTCGAGATGGCATCGATGCGCGCCATCGAACAGGGGCGCTATCTCGCGCGCTCCGCCAACACGGGCATCAGCGGCATCGTCGATCCCTACGGACGCGTGCTGATGGAGTCGAAGTTGTTCACGACTCAGGTGCTCGTCGGCGATGTGCGGTTGATTGACGAGCGCACCATCTATGCGCGAATCGGCGACGTGGTCGCCTATGCTTCCGTGGTGGTGACGGTGGCGGCCCTGCTGATGGCGTGGCGTCGCCCCGCGGCCGTATCCATGCCGGCGCTCACACGCTAGGCCCCCGCAATTACAGTTCGTCTTCAGGAGGTTTCATTGGCTCTCGTGCTCGAAGAACTCGTTCGCCGATACCAGGAGCTCGCCAGGCGGTCGTCCGAGATGCGGGGGCATCTTTGAGGCAGCACGCCCTGCCGAGGAACTGAGACAGGTTGAGGCGCGTAGCGCCGAGCCCGACTTCTGGAAGGATCAGGCGCTCGCGCAGCGGCTGCTGCAGCGGCGCCGCCGTCTTGAAGAGGATGTCACGCTGGCCGAGTCGCTGCGGCGCAGGACCGACGACCTTGCGGTGCTCGTCGAGTGGGCCGAGCACGGCGAAGACGTGGCCGCCGAACTCGACCGTGGCCTCGACGACCTGGAGCAGGAGGTCGAGGCGGCCGAGATCCGCAAGATGCTCGGGGGCGAACACGACCGGCGGAACGCCATCGTCGCGATTCATCCTGGCGCCGGCGGCACCGAATCGCAGGACTGGGCGGAGATGCTGCTCCGCATGTACCTGCGGTGGTTCGAGCGCCGCGGTTTGAAGCGGGAAGTCGTGGACCTGCAACCCGGCGAGGATGTCGGCATCAAGGGCGCCACCATTGCGGTGAATGGCGAGTACGCGTTCGGGCTGATGTCGGCGGAGGCCGGCGTGCATCGGCTGGTGCGCATCTCGCCGTTCGACCAGGCGGCGAGACGCCACACATCGTTCGCCTCGGTGTTCGTCTACCCCGAGATGCCCGAGGACGTGGAGATGGAGATCCCGGACAAGGACCTGCGCATCGACACCTTCCGATCGAGCGGCGCCGGCGGGCAGCACGTCAACGTGACCGACTCCGCCATCCGTATCACGCACCTGCCCACCAACATCGTGGTGTCGTGTCAGAACGAACGGTCGCAGCACCGCAACCGCGACTCCGCCATGAAGGTCCTGCGCGCACGCCTCTACGACCTGAAGCTGAAACAGCAGCAGGCGGAGCTCGATCGCATCGGCGGTGAAAAGAAGGACATTGCGTTCGGAAGCCAGATTCGCAGCTACGTGCTGCATCCCTACCAGATGGTCAAGGACCATCGCACCAAGGAGCAGGTGGGCGATGTCACGCGCGTGCTCGATGGCGACCTCGATCAATTCGTGAACAGTTATCTGATGAAGAAGGCCTCCGGAACGCTCAGCGCGCCAACGGCGGACGAGGACTGAGCCAGGTCAGGGCCGGAGTGGTCACCCGCAATGGAAGGAGCCGCACATGGTCACCCGTCGTGAGCTGCTGATAGCGTCGATTGCCGCGGGCACAACGCTGTGCATGACGGCCGGGCTGCGGGCGGCGGCGCCCGTCCTCTCCTCGTCGATCTTCGACTGGAACAGCCATGACGGTGGAGACCACCGCGGTAGGAGCCCGACGTACGCTGTTCCGCGCCCCCACGGCCACGCTGGACGAGCTCGAGTGCCACATCACGACCTTGAACCCCGGCCAGACATCGCACGCACCGCACCGGCACCCCGAGGAGGAGATCCTGATCGTCCGTGAAGGGACCGTCGAATCGCTCGTCAACGGCAAGCTGCAGCGTGTGGGGGCGGGGTCGGTGATTTTCCAGGCGTCGAACCAGGAGCATGCGATTCGTAACGTGGGGGACACGCCTGCGACCTATCACGTGTTCAGCTGGAAGTCACCAGGCATGGGCTCGAAGACAGCCGCCACCCCTGACAACTCGCTGACCGGAACCGGGTCGCCGCCATGAGATTCACCGAGGCTATCCGAAGCCGAGGGGTTCGCCGGCGCCCCCTGTCGTGCGTGGTTCTGACGCTGGCGCTGGCGACGTCGGTCATTCCCTCGCGTCTGGACGCGAGGGGCGCCGAGCCGACGGACGCCCTGATCCAGCAGCTGATGGCCACCGCTGTCGAGTGGAATCGAGGGAGCCTCGAAGGGTTCATCGCGCCGTACGCCAGCGAGAGCACCTTCATGACGCCGGCGGGACCCGTCGGGCGCGCGGCCATGGTGGAACGCTATCGTCAGAAGTATTTCGCCGGCGGCCGTCCGCTGCAGACGCTGCGATTCGACCAGGTCGAGGCCCGCGGTCTCGGGCCGGATCATGCGCTGATGACCGGACGATTCGTGCTCACCGGAGGCGGCCTCGCGGAGCAGAGCGGCCGTTTCACGCTGGTATGGGTGCGGTCGCGCGAGGGCTGGCGGATTCTCCACGATCACAGCGGGTGACACCCGGCGATTACGCATCGCTCTCGCGCACCCGGGAGCAGAGCGGGTCCTGCCGAGGCCGAGTTGCCGGCACGGTCAACGATCCGGTGGAGGTCGCTGGAGGCGCGGGCTCGGCGGAGGGAATCACGGGCGCGGCCGCGGGCGGCGTCGTTCCGACAGCCTGCGCGGCCGGTTCGGCACCGGGCTGCGTTCCGGAAATGAAGGCCTCGTTGATCGCCTGGGTTGCATCGCCGGCCGGCGCACCCGTGCTCTTGTCCACGGCCAGGAAGACGATGTTTCCCGGGGGCGCGAAATTTGGCGTCTTCTCGCGCCCGCGCCGCCCGATGTAGGCCTTCATCACGTCCATCCAGATCGGGAGCGCGGCCTGCGCACCCGTCTCGGCCGGGCCCAGCGGCTTCTTCTCGTCATGGCCCACCCAGACGCCGATTGTGATGTCAGGGTCGAACCCGATGAACCACGCGTCGGTGTAGTCGTCCACGGTGCCCGTCTTCCCCGCGATGGGCCAGTCCAGCGCCGATGCGGCCGCAGCCGTCCCTCGCTGCGTGACCCCGCGGAGCAAGTTCGTCATCACGTATGCCGTGTCGGCGCGAATCGCCTCGCGAGGCTCCGGCCGGTTCTCTTCGAGCAGGCTGCCGTCCCGGTCGAGCACCCGGAGCACGTCGTACGGACGCATGCGCACGCCCTGGTTGGGGAACACCGCGTAGGCGCTCGTCACCTCCAGCAGCGTGGCTTCGGCAGACCCGAGCGCGATCGAGAGATACGGCTGGAACTGACTCGAGAAGCCGAGACGCTTCGCATACTGAATCGCGGCGGGGGGCCCGAGCTGATCCAGCAGCCGGACGGTGGGCACGTTGCGCGACTGTTCGAGCGCGTAGCGGAGCGTGACGGGGCCCTTGAATGTGTGGTCGTAGTTCTGTGGCGAGTAGAGCGGCTGGCCCGGACCCGCGGGATAGGCGACTGGCGCGTCCATCAGCATGGAGGCGGGCGTGAAGCCGCGATCGATCGCGGCAGTATAGACGATCGGCTTGAACGTCGACCCCAGCTGGCGGTGGGCCTGCACCGCCCGGTTGAACTTGCTGTGCGCGAAGCTGAAGCCCCCAACCATCGCGCGCACCTGCCCGGTGTGATTGTCGATTGCGAGCAGTGCGCCCTCCACCGCCGGGGTCTGCTCGAGATCGACGGTGGCGCGAGCCTCCTGCATCGTCCAACGTTGCAATCCGCACGTCGATCAGATCGCCCGCGCGGAGGAACGCGGGGGTCGTCTTGCGCGTCCACGCATATCCCGCCTTTGGCAGGTCGGCCGTGTAGGCACCCATGCGCAGGCGGATGGTGCCGGCCGCGACGCGTGCACCCGGAGGCTTCGACGTGGCCGGCCCGAGCACGACAGCGGGCACGACGTCGCCTACGCGCATGGGCCTGGCCCAACGGTCGATTGCGACCGCCTCGGGCGAATGGCCTTCCGCTACGATGTTCCGCTTCGGCTTGCGGAAGCCGCGACGCTTGTCGAGCCGCCGCAGGCCGGCGTCGATCGCGGCGTTTGCCGCCTCCTGCAGGGGCAGGTCGAGCGACGTCTCGATCGTGAGGCCCTGCTCGTAAAGCTTCTTCGCGCCGTACGTGCGCTCCAGATATTTGCGCACCTCCTCGACGAAATACGGCGCGGGCGACTGGGTCGGTGCCGGCTGTCCCTTCACGACGACCGGCTTCTGCTTGGCTGCGTCGGCGTCGGCCTGCGAGATGTAACCGACATCAGCCATCCGCTGCAGGACGTAATTGCGGCGGCGGGTCGCGCGCGGCAGATCCACGTAGGGGCTCTGGCGTTCCGGCAGCTGCACGATCCCCGCGACGAGGGCTGCCTCTTCGAGCGTGAGATCACGCGCTCGCTTGTTGAAATACACGCGGGACGCCGATTCGACCCCGTACGCCCCGTGTCCGAAGTACACGTGGTTGCAGTAGAGGGTGAGGATCTCGCGCTTGGTGTACCGCTTCTCGATCTGGATCGTGAGGATCGCTTCCTTGATCTTGCGTTCCCACGTCTTGTCGAGCGTCAGGAACAGGTTCCTGGCGAGCTGCTGGGTCAAGGTGCTCGCACCCGCGCGCTGGCCGTACACGATGTCGCGTGTCGCCGTGATGACGATGCGCGGGATGCTCAAGCCGAAATGGCTGTCGAACCCTGCATCTTCCGCAGCCACGATCGCGTGCCGCAGCGACACCGGGATGTCGCCGTAGCCGATGACGATCCGCCGCTGCGTGGCGAACTCCCCGATGATGTCGCCGTCGAGCGACTTGAGGCGCGTGATCGTGCTCGGTGCGTAGTCGTCGAGCGCCGTGATCTGCGGCAGGTCGTCACTGTACGCGAACAACAGGCCCGACAACGTGCCCGCTATCGCCGCGAGGACGAACAGCGCGACGATGCCGGCGCGGCGGGCAAGGCGGATGACTAAACGGGCCACTCGGTGAACTCAGGACCGGACAACGAAACGTTCAGCGGCGTCGCGAGGGCTGTCCCCCTGCTGCCGGCGCCCTCGACGGCGGCGGGGCGGCGCCGCCTCGAGGCTGATCGCCGCCACTACGAGGCACGGCAACACGAGAGCCGCCGCGGTCGGGGGCTTGGCGCGGCGCGGAGGTGGGCGGAGGTGCGCTCGCCGGGCCTGGGGCTTCACGGTACCTCGAGCCTGCGGTGCCCCGTTCCCGTTCGCCACCGGCACCGCCCGGTGGGGCGTACACCGGCGGCTGAGAGGACGACGCGCGGCGCTGGCCTGCTGACCGCGGATCGCCCGCCGGTGGCGCGTACCCCGGTGGGGGATACGACGGTGGCGCGCCGCGGGGCACCGCGTGTGGAGAGTCGGACGATCCAGGATCTGCGGATCCGCGCCCCGCAATATCGGAACGGCGCGAAGGACCTGCCGACCCCTCGTACGCGCCGCGCGGCATCCCACGATCCTCAGAGGGTGAGGTCAGCGAGCCACCACGGTAAACCGGCACCGAGTCCGGGTTCCAGACTGGCGCGGTGCGTCCGGCGGCAGTGGTGCTCGGCACTGGCGGGACATCGATCGGGCCGCGGCGCGGCACGGCGCTGCCGTAGTGTCCACCGGGCCCGGGCTCGCGGCCAGCGCGGGCGTCGGAACTGCGGCGTGAAAGCGCCGGGCGACCGGCTTCCGCGCCGAACCGCAGCGTCCGGGGTGCCGCCGGCGCGAAACGCCGGCTGGCTGGCTGGTTGGCGGCTGCTGCCAGCTCCTACGGCGCTGCCGCCATTATTTGCTGTTGCCGCTTGCCCGGCGCGCATCCCCGAGCCTCGCGGCACGGCCACACCGCTCGGCGGCCGCGAAGCCGCGAAGCCGCTGCCACCGCGTATTCCGGGGCGCGCCGGCGGACCGGGGCACGGCGTACGGCCGTGCCGGCGCCGTGGTCTGCAGGACGAACGGACGGACGCGATCCGGCGTGAAGCCGCGGCCGTCCACCGCTACGCGGCCGACCGATCCGTGCGCACCGAAGTGATCGCGCCGCACGACGGTCCATGCGGTCCAGGGATCTCGCCCGTGCCAGGCGCGCGACGCGTGCGCGTATCCGAAAGGCACCACCGGGCGGCCGTCGAACCCGAGAGGGCACCAGCTGACGTACCCCGGCGCCACCGCCCAGTGCACCCAGGCCGGACCCCACGTGCGGCCCGGCACCCAGAACCAGGCACCGGCAGACGTGGTGCCCCACCGCCCGTAATGGTGCGTCGGCCACGACCACGCGTCGCCGCCCACCCACGTCCATCCGAAGCGTCCGTAGAATCGCCAGCGGCCGTGGTAGTACGGACGCCAGCCGCCGACCACGTGTGGGAACCAGACGTAACCGTAAGTGGGCTCGTAGTTCCAGCTGCCGTAGGTGTCGAGCACGGCGCCGTACGGACGGAGCGGTGGCGGGACGTACCGGTATGAGGCCGCGCGGCGGCGGAGCGACAAGCGATCCTGCGACCAGCGATCGAAGGCGTCCCACCGTGCCGAATTGAACGACATCGGCTGCGATGGGGCCTCACCCTGGCGCGCCAGCGCGCGCGCGCCGGCGCCGATCGAGACGGTGCCGCTGTCGGTGAAGAGATCCGCGCTGCCGCGGATCACGGCGACCTCGATCTCGGGGACGCCATTCTCGTCGAAGACGCTGACCCTGAACTCTCCCGCGCTCGTGATGCGCACCGAGCCGGCCGGCGTGTCGACCTGCAGGCGCCCCGCGCGTCCGCTGCCGGCGACGATGGCAAGACGGCCGGCAAGCTGGCGCACGAGCGAATCCGAGAGCACGTCGATCGTGGTCTCCTCATCGAGCTGCAGGATGGAGCCGTCGCCGAAGAGCACCTCGACACGCCCGCGTTCGGTGCGCAGGCGGTCGCCAGTGTCGAGTGGCAGGTTGGGCTCGACGTCTTCTGAGGACGTGTCGTGTTCGAGCACGGCACGGCCTTCGACGTAAGCCACGTGCGCCGGAGGCGCGGGCTCCTGCGCGAACGCATGAGCGGCGCCGAGTGTCACCAGAAGCACACCCGGCAACACGGACAACGGGAGGCGGGTCATAGTACGCCTTCTGGCAGGGCTGGCTGGCACGTTTGAGTATAGCGCGGCGAGGTCACGCTTTCCGTGATTATCATGCCGGTCCGCCGGGGAGCAGAGGACCTCGGTGGGTTCAGATCGCGGGAGCTTCTCACGCACACGTGGCTGCGGTTGACAGGTGCCGACTCAGATTTTATAGTTGCATAGGCCTAAATCCCAACCGGCGACTGAGCGATTTGTAATTCCACCTGAGCGGTGCCGGACGCGCAGTGGAAAACGGCGCAAGGACAGAGCATGAGCAAAATCATTGGCATCGACCTCGGCACTACCAACTCCGTTGTCGCGGTCATGGAAGGCGGGGAGCCCACCGTCATCACGAACCCGGAGGGCAGCCGGCTTACGCCGTCGGTGGTGGCCTTCACCAAGAGCGGCGATCGCCTCGTCGGGCAGGTGGCGAAGCGCCAGGCGGTGACCAATCCCGAGAACACCGTGTTCTCGATCAAGCGGTTCATGGGACGCCGCCAGGACGAGGTGAACGAGGAGATGAAGATGGTCCCGTACCGCGTGGGGCGGGACGGTGAACGCGTGACCGTCATCGTGAGCCCCACCGGCAAGGACGAGCAGTTCGCCCCGCCGCAGATCTCGGCGATGGTGCTGCAGAAGCTGAAGCAGGCTGCGGAGGAATACCTCGGCCAGCCGGTCTCCCGCGCCGTGATCACGGTGCCTGCCTACTTCAACGACGCGCAGCGCCAGGCCACGAAGGAAGCGGGGCAGATCGCCGGGCTCGAGGTGATGCGCATCGTCAACGAGCCGACGGCGGCGGCGCTCGCGTACGGTCTCGACAAGAAGAAGGAAGAGACGATCGCGGTGTACGACTTCGGGGGCGGCACGTTCGACATCTCCATCCTCGAGGTCGGCGAGGGCGTCGTGGAGGTCAAGGCCACCAACGGCGACACGCACCTGGGTGGGGACAACCTGGATCAGCGGGTCATCGAATGGATCATCTCCGAATTCAAGCGGGACGCCGGCATCGATCTGGGCAAGGACCGCATGGCGCTGCAGCGGCTGAAGGAAGCCGCGGAGAAGGCGAAGATGGAGCTCTCCACGGTCATGGAAACCGACATCAGCCTGCCATTCATCACCGCGGATCAGAGCGGGCCGAAGCACCTCGCCCTGAAGCTCACGCGCGCGAAGTTCGAGCAGCTCGTGGAGGATCTCCTCAACCGGACGGTGGGGCCGACGAAGCAGGCGCTGGCTGACGCCGGCGTCTCGTCGGGCGACATCGACGAGGTCGTGTTGGTCGGCGGCTCCACGCGCATCCCCCGCGTGCAGGCCATCGTGAAGGAGCTGTTCGGCAAGGAGCCGCACAAGGGCGTGAACCCCGACGAAGTGGTGGCCATCGGTGCCGCGGTGCAGGCGGGCGTCCTGGCCGGCGATGTCAAGGACCTGCTGCTGCTCGACGTGACGCCGCTGTCGCTCGGCATCGAAACGCTGGGCGGCGTGCTGACCACGCTGATCCCGCGGAACACCACGATCCCGACCCGGAAGAGCGAGGTGTTCTCGACGGCCGCCGACAACCAGACGAGCGTGGAAGTGCACGTGCTGCAGGGCGAGCGGCCGCTGGCCCGCGACAACCGCACGCTGGGGCGGTTCCATCTGGACGGCATTCCCCCTTCACGGCGAGGCATGCCGCAGATCGAGGTCACGTTCGACATCGACGCGAACGGGATTGTCAACGTGACTGCGAAGGACCGCGCGACCAACAAGGAACAGAAGATCACCATCACCGCGTCGAGCGGCCTGAGCAAGGACGAAGTCGATCGCATGATGCGCGAGGCCGAGTCGCACGCCGACGAGGACCGCAAGCGCAAGGAGGAGATCGAGACGCGGAATCACGCCGACCAGGCCATCTACGCGGCCGAGGGCCTCATCCGCGAGAACGGCGACAAGATTCCCGCCTCCGATAAGCAGGCGATCGAGAGCGCGGTCGAGGAACTGCGGAAGGCGCTGCAGGGCTCCGACGCCGCCGCGGTGACGCGTGCGATGGAGGTGCTCACCACGGCCCAGCACAAGGCCGCTGAAGCGATGTATCGGCAGGCCGGTCCAGCCGCGGGCGATCCGGCCGCCGGCAGTGAGCCGGGTCCTGCTCCCGGCGACGCGGCCGGCTCCGGCGCGCGCACGGATGACGTCATAGACGCCGAAGTCGTGGACGAGGAGAAGAGGTAGGCAGGACGGCGACCGGCCGCTGCCCGCGTTGAAGAGAAGCGTGTCAGATATGGATTTTTACGTTGTCCTCGGCGTCACGCGCACGGCGACGGAGGCCGACGTGAAGCGTGCCTACCGCAGGCTGGCGCGACGTTACCATCCGGACGTCAATCCGGGTGACCACGTCGCGGCGATGCGGTTCAAGGAGATCACCGAGGCGTACGAGACCCTCAGCGATCCGGAGCGGCGGCGGCGGTACGACGTGCTCGGGTACCAACCGGAGACCGCGGACGCATCCGCCGGGTTCGAGGGCTTCGATTTTTCGGCAAGCGTGCACACCGTCCAGGAGGGCACCTTCGGAGATCTGTTCGCGGAGGTGTTCACGCGTGAGCGTCAGCCCGCACGGCACACGCGCGGCGCCGACCTGCACGCCACTCTCGTGCTGCCGTTCGAGGAGGCGCTGCGCGGCACCCAGCGGCGGTTCACGATGACCCGGCAGGCGCGGTGTGATGCGTGTGCCGGCGCCGGGACGCGGCGCGGGCCGGGCTCGCCCTGCACGCACTGCCACGGAACCGGCCAGCTGCGTGCCGCCCGTGGACACATGGTCTTCTCGCGCGCGTGCCCGCGCTGCGGTGGCGCGGGCACCCAGCGGGTGGAGTCGTGCCGGACCTGTGGCGGCCTCGGTCTGCACACCCGGTCGGAGACGGTGACGATCCACGTCCCGGCCGGCGCGCACGACGGCACGCGGCTGCGCCTCGCCGAGCTCGGGCACGTCGGCCCGAACGGCGGCCCGCCTGGGGATTCTGTACGTGACGCTTCAGGTCTCTCCCGATGAGCGCTTCCGGCGCGAGGGCGACGACCTGCATGTGGTGCTGCCCCTCGCCGTGCACGAAGCGGCGCTCGGAGCTCGGATCGCGGTAGACACCCCGGACGGACCCGCGCGCGTGCGCGTGCCGCCCGGCACCCAGTCGGGGCAGCGGTTCCGCCTGCGCGGCCGTGGCGCACCGTCGGTGCGGGACGGGCAGCGCGGCGACCTCGTGATCGAGCCGCGGATTATGCTGCCGCCCCTGCTCGACGAACGATCGAAGGAACTATTGCGGGAGTTCGGCCAGATCAACGGCAGCGCGTACGTGCGGCCTGCAGCCGGGGCCGCCGTCGACAGCAGCGCGCCACCCGGCAGTCCAGGCGCAGTCTGATGGTGACGAAGCGGTCCGGCAAGGCGTACTACATGATCAGCGCGGTGGCGCAGAAGTACAACATCCACCCCCAGACGCTCCGCCTGTACGAGCGCGAAGGGCTGCTGACGCCGTCGCGCACCGAGGGGAACACACGTCTCTACTCCGAGGAGGACCTCGAGCAGCTCGAGACGATTCTCTCGCTGACGCGCGATCTCGGCGTGAACCTCGCCGGCGTCGAGATCATCCTGAACATGCGCCGCCGCATCCAGCAGATGCAGGTCGAGGTGAACGAGTTCATGGCGTACGTGAAGAAGGAGCTCGCGCGCGGCATCGACGACTGGGAACAGCGGCTCAGCACCGCGCTGGTGAAATCCACGCCCACCGATCTCGTGCGCACCGCGCCGCCCGCCTCTACGTCCGTGCCGGCTGGCGAGTCTCCTGTCGCACCGGAGCCTGCCGCGCCCGCGGCGCGGCAGCGGTGACAGGTATGTCGCCGTCGGCGTCGCCGACCGCCCGACGCGCTCGGGCCGCTGCAGGGGCGGGCTCGGCGCAAGCCGGCAGGTTCCCGAGTTCGATGCAACTCGACAACTGATGATGTGCCGATCGGGGACGGTTCTGCGGCGCTTCGTGGCGCAGCGATCCCGCATCTGGCATCCCGTGGTAGATTGGGTCGCTCCGATGACATGCCCTCTCTGCGACGATACCGGCTGGAAGCGCGTCGATGACGGGTCGCGGCGTGTTGAGCGCTGTGATTGCTGGCGACAGGCGCTCACCGCCAAGCTGATGGACGAGGCGCGCATCCCGCCGCGCTATCACCGCTGCGACCTGCAGAACCTGCTGCTGTACAAGAACGAGAGATTCCTCCAAGCCGTCGAGAGCGCCCGTCGCTTCGTGGAAGCGTTTCCGGTCGTCGACAAGGGGCTGTTTCTCGACGGCCCGCCCGGAATCGGCAAGACCCACATCGCCGTGGCGGTGCTGAAGGCGGTGATCCGAACGAAGGGCGCGCGCGGTCTGTTCTACGACACGCGTGAGCTGCTGCGCGTGATTCGCAGCACGTTCAACCCGGTGACGCGCACCGCCGAAATGGATTACCTGCTGCCGGTCATGAAGGCGGACCTGCTGGTGCTCGATGACCTGGGCGCAGAGAAGACATCCGAATGGGTCGAGGAGACGATGAACCTCGTCGTCAACACGCGCTACAACGAGCGGCGCCCGACGATCTTCACGTCCAATTACGAGGACCTGCCCGACGAGGAAGGGGATCCGCAGTCACTCAAGGCCCGCGTGGGCTTCCGGATCCACTCGCGCCTGCACGAGATGTGCGAGTTCCTCGAGTACGAAGGGCCCGACTATCGCCACCTCCCGCCGAACGTCGGGCCGGACGAACTGCTGTCCCTGTGGCGCATGCACCCGAAGCGCCGCGCGTCATTGCCCGCCAGGACGCGGCCGCCCGTCAAGGCGCAGCTGAGAGAGTCCATCCCGGTTCCCGACCGCAAGGACCTGATCGACGTGCGGTGGTCGGGAGGGAAAGCCGGAAGCTAGGCCGGGAGCATGGGCTCCAACGAACACGGATCGCCTGCGGCTCCCGGAATGCAAAATGTAAAATGCAAAATGTAAAAAGATTCATTTTTCATTTTCCATTTTTCATTACACGCTAACTTGCTGGGCCTCTATCTCCACATCCCTTTCTGCGCCTCAATCTGCAGCTACTGCAACTTCAACCGCGGTTTGTTCGACGCCGAGTTGAAGGGGCAGTACACCCGTGCCCTCGAGGCGGAGATTCGGCGGGCCTCTGACGGAAGTGCAGCCGACACGATCTTCTTCGGTGGCGGGACGCCGTCGCTGCTGGAACCCGAGGAGATCGCCGCGCTGATTGCCGCGTGCCGGGAGTCGTTCGACGTGGCTGCCGACGCGGAGGTGACGCTCGAGACGAACCCCGAGACCGTCACGGTCGAGCGGATGCGCGGGTTCCGGGACGCCGGCGTCAACCGCGTGAGCCTGGGGGTCCAGTCGCTGATCGATGAAGAGCTGCGGCGGCTTGGACGGACCCACAGCAGCGCGCGGGCGCGTGAGGCGGTGCGCGAGGTTCGTGAGGCTGGCCTCCACAACGTGAGCGTCGACCTGATGATGTGGCTGCCGCAGCAGGGAATGCCGGAGTGGCAGCAGACGGTCGACGGACTGATCGCGCTCGATCCCGATCATGCGTCGCTCTACCTGCTCGAGCTGTACCCGAACGCCCCCCTGCGTGAGGCGATGGCACGTGCCTCCTGGTCGCTTGCGCCCGACGATGACGCGGCGGAGATGTACCTGTGGGCGATGGCGCGGCTCGAAGCGGCCGGTTACGCTCAGTACCGAGATTTCCAACGTATCCAGGCCGGGGCGGGAGTCGCGTCACAACATGAAGTACTGGCGCGATGGGGCGTGGCTCGGGTTCGGCTGCGGCGCCCACTCGACGCGCGGCGCCGTGCGCTGGAAGAATGTGGCCGGTACCACCGAGTACGTGACCCGCGTGGCGGGCGGGCGGGAGCTGGCAGTCGAGCGGCAGACCCGTACCGCGCAGGAGCAGCTCGAAGACGCGTTGTTCACAGGATTGCGCCTCTCGGCGGGTGTCGACTGCAGGCGGCTCGGGACGTGCTACGGTGTGGACGTCTGGGATCGGTATGGACACGCGCTGCAGCCGCACATCGATGCCGGGCGTCTCGTTTTCAATGAAGACCGGCTCCGCCTCACGCGCGACGGCATGCTCGTCGCCAACGACGTGATGACCGTTTTCGTCTGAGCGCTTCCACTCCACTCGTCCGTACGCTAGAGTAGCGACTCTTTTGCCCAAGGAGGAAGGTTTGATGCGCAAGGTTCAGAGCCGGTCGGCACAGTTCCGCCGGAATATCGTGGTCGGCATCGTCGCGACGGGTGTGCTGCTCGTCTCGCAGTCCGCCTCCGCTCAGGATCCGGCGGCGCCGGCCGCACCGGCGGGCGCTGCGCAACCTGCTCCGGCGCAACCTGCTCCGGCGCAGCCCGCTCCGGCGCAGCCCGCTCAACCCGCGCAAGCGGCGCAGCCCGGCCTCACGTTCGACGGCGACGCCGGGCTGATCTTCATGCAGATCAAGCCGGACAAGACGGCGGATTTCGAATCCGTCATGGCCAAGCTGCGAGACGCGCTGACGAAGACCGACAAGCCGGAACGCAAGCAGCAGGCAAGCGGGTGGAAGATCTACAAGTCGACGGAGCCGGGGCCGGGCGGCAATGTGCTGTACGTTGCAGTGATCAACCCCGCGCTCAAGGGGGCCGACTACACAGTGGCGAAGATCCTGTACGAGGTGTTTCCGACCGAAGTGCAGACGATTTTTCCGACCTACCGGGACTCGTTTGCCGCGGGCCTGAGCCGCACGAACCTCAGGCTCGTCCAGGACTTTGGCGCTGCCGGCCAGGGCCAGACGCCCGCGGCTCCCGCTCCGCCGCGATAGAAGCGCGATTGAGGTGGCGGCGGCCCTGATCGCTGCCGTCACCCGCACGTCCCCGGCTGGCTCGCCCGTCAGAACGCCAGGTTCGCCCCCACATAGATCCGTTGCGGTGTCGAGTCCACGAGATCCCCGCCGGACAGGTTGAAGACCCGATAGTCGACGCGCAGGCGCAGCGGGCCGATCAGCTCGATCTTCGCGCCGCCCCCCACATTGGTCCCGAAGCCGTAGTCGTTCTCGTCGACCGCTTCATACCGCGCGCGGTAGGCGCCCGCACCGACCGTGGCGTACAGTTGCACCGGCAGGAGACCGCGCGGCGTCTGTAGCAGCACGTTGCCCATGCCGGTCGCGAGCGCGGGCGTGCATACGCCGCGCACCTCCCCGATCACCACGCATTCGCCTTCGCCCAGATCGTCGCCACCCGTCTGCGACCACTCGAATTCGAGGCCGACAATGATCAAGCTGAACCCCACCGCCAGCCCGTGTGTCTGCCGGGTTGTCGACTCGGGTTCGCGGAGCCCGATCTCGGTGCGGAATAACCCACCGACGAATGCGGTGAGATCGGCACGGGCGGAGGCCGGGGCGCCGAGCATCAGGAGCAACCCCAGTACGATGATGCGAGCAGTTCGAAACATGCGGCGATCATAGCAAGCCGACCGCCAGCCCAGGCGAGCGCCCGCAGCGGCGTGCGATAATCCGGCGCAAGTGGACTTCCGGCTTTCAGACGAGCACCGCCTGTTGCGGAGCACCGTCCGCGAGTTCGCCGAGGCGGAGATACGCCCGCACGTGCGCGAGTGGGACGAAGCACAACAATTTTCACCTGATCTCGTTCCCAAGCTGGCGGCCCTTGGGCTCATGGGGATTCAGTTCCCCGACGAATACGGCGGCGCGGGGATGTCCGCCATCGAGTACCTGCCTCTGCATCGAGGAGCTGGCCCGCGTCGATCCATCGGTGGCGCTCTCGGTTGCTGCGCACAACGGCCTGTGCGCGGCCCAGATCTTCATGTTCGGCAGCGAAGCCCAGAAGGCTCGCTACCTCGTGCCGCTCGCGCGTGGGGAGCAGATCGGCGCGTGGGGGCTGACCGAAGCGGGCGCCGGCAGCGACGCGGCCGCCACGCGGACCACCGCCATGAGGGACGGCGACAGCTGGGTGCTGAACGGCTCGAAGACATTCATCACGCACGGCAGCGTCGGGCACGTGATGGTCGCGATGGCCGTCACGGACCGCAGCCGCGGCCCGAAGGGCATCTCGGCGTTCATCATCGAACGCGGCACCTCCGGCATGATGGCGGGCCGCAAAGAAGACAAGCTCGGCATGCGTGCGAGCGACACGAGCGAGGTCATCTTCGATCACTGCCGTGTACCAGCGGACCACCTCCTGGGAGAGGAGGGGCAGGGGTTCATCAATGCCCTGCAGGTGCTCGACGCCGGCCGCATCGGCATCGCCGCCCTCGCGGTCGGCCTGGCGCAGGGTGCGTTCGAAGCGGCGCGCGACTATGCCGCCGAGCGCCGGCAGTTCGGGCAGCCGATCGCCTCGTTTCAAGCCATCCAGTGGAAGCTCGCGGACAACGCCACGCGTATCGAAGCCGCGCGGTTGCTCACGTATCGCGCCGCGTACCTCAAGGACGAGGGCCGTCGCATGACGCTCGAGTCTGCGATGGCGAAGCTGTACGCGAGCGAAATTGCCGTGCGCGCCGCCGATGACGGCGTGCAGATTCACGGCGGCTACGGCTTCGTGAAGGACTACCCGGCCGAGAAGTTCTTTCGCGACGTGAAGCTCACCACGATCGGCGAAGGCACGAGCGAGATCCAGCGCCTCGTGATCGCCCGACAGCTCCTCGCGTGATGGGCACGACGGCGGCCGCGCCCGACCTGGCGGATCGCGTGATCTCGGGCGACGTGCGCGCAATCGCTCGCGCGATCTCCGTCGTCGAAGACGAGTCGGACGCCTCTGCGCAGCTCGTCTCCCGGCTGTTCCCGCACACGGGCAACGCCTACCTGATCGGCGTCACCGGTCCTCCCGGCGCGGGCAAGAGCACCCTGGTCGATCGGCTGACCGCGCAGCTGCGCGAGGCCGGCCACACCGTGGGTATCGTGGCGGTCGATCCCAGCAGCCCTTTCACGGGTGGCGCCATGCTCGGCGACCGCGTCCGCATGCAGTCGCACGCGGCTGATCCAGGCGTGTTCATCCGGAGCATGGCGACGCGCGGCAACCTGGGCGGCCTGGCCCGTGCCACGACTGACGCGGCCATCGTGCTGGATGCATCCGGTCGCAACATCATCATCATCGAGACGGTCGGAGTCGGGCAGGACGAAGTGGACATCGTCCGGACAGCCGACGTGTCCGTCGTCGTGCTCGTCCCTGGCACCGGCGATGAGGTGCAGGCGCTCAAAGCCGGCATCATGGAGATCGCCGACATCTTCGTGGTGAACAAGGCCGACCGGGATGGTGCGGACCGCACGGCCGCTGGCGTCGAGGCGATGCTGAGCCTCGAACCGACTGCCCCCGGCGCGTGGCGTCCCGTGATCCTCAAGTCCGAAGCCACCACGGGTGCGGGAGTGCCGGCGCTGGTGGAGGCGATCGAGCGGTTCCGGAGCCACGCCCCAGAGAGGCTCGGGGCGCGGCGGCGGGCCCGGAGCGAGTTCCGGTTGCGCGAGCTCCTGGCCGCGCGCTTCATGGCGCGAGTGGACACGGAAATCGGCGCGGCGGCGTTCGCCGCGATCGTGGAGAAAATTACGGCCCGCACGCTCGATCCCTACTCCGCGGCGCACGACATCATCGAGCGCCTTGCGCCCGAATCTCCAGGCGGCTCGCGTGCCGGTGAGCGCCATTCGTTCCGGAACGGCGACTGACGTGGCGCCGCCTTCGATTACCCTCGGCAGCCTCGAGCTCGTGCCGCTCTGCGACGGCTTCTTCATGCTGGACGGTGGCGCCATGTTCGGGGTCGTGCCGAAGCCGCTCTGGGAGCGCGTTGCGCCGGCCGATGCCCGGAACCGTATCCGTATGGCCATGCGGCCGCTGCTCGTGCGTGGGGAGCGCACGGTGCTGATTGATGCCGGGTGCGGCGACAAGATGGACGCGAAAGCGGAGGAGATTTACGGCTTCGATCGGTCGCGGCATCTCGATCATGCACTCGCCGATGCCGGTGTGGCTGCGGGCGATGTCGACGTCGTCGTTGCCTCGCACCTGCATTTCGATCACGCCGGCGGGTTCACGGCGCGGGAGAACGATGGGGTCGTGCGCCCCCGCTTCCCGCGCGCGCAGTACGTGGTCCGCGCAGGGGAGTGGGACGATGCGTCGCATCCGCATGAGCGCAACCGGGCGAGCTACCTCGCGGAGAACTACGGGCCGCTGCGGGAAGCCGGGGTGCTGACGCTGGTCGAGGAGGACGGGGAAGTCACGCCTGGCGTCCGCGTGCGCCGGACGGGCGGGCACACGAAGCATCACCAGGTGCTGCTGATCGAGTCGGGCGGGAAGACGGCAGTGTTCATGGCCGATCTGATCCCGACCGTCGCCCATGTACCGCTCCCGTGGATCATGGGGTACGACCTGTTCCCGATGGAAACGCTGGAGTTCAAGCGCGCCTTCCTCACAGAAGCGGTCGCGCGCGAGTATCTGGTGTTCTTCGAGCACGACCCGGTGGTCACCGCAGGGTATCTCAGGGAGAGGGACGGACGGATAAAGGTGGAGCGCGTGATTTGACGCGGCCGGCACCAATGCCACCCTCGCAGTCGGCTGGCCTCGCATGACGGACAGGCCCGCAGGCTGCAGGCTGTAGCCTGCAGCCTGGAGCAGACAATCCGGGAGACGTAACCAGATGAACGTAGAGATCGGCATCATCGGCGGCAGCGGCCTGTACGACATGGCCGAACTGACGGACCGTGAAGAAGTCACCCTCACGACCCCATTTGGCGAGCCCTCCGCGCCGTACGTGCTCGGCACGCTGGGTGGCCGCCGCGTGGCGTTCCTTGCCCGGCACGGAGCGGGGCACCGGCTCATGCCCTCAGAGCTCAATTTCCGGGCGAACATCTTCGGGATGAAGATGCTGGGCGTCGGATCCATTCTCTCGGCCAGCGCCGTCGGCTCCCTGCGGGAGGATTTCAGACCGCTCCACATCGTCGTGCCCGACCAGTTCTTCGACCGGACGACGAGCCGCATCAGCACGTTTTTCGGCCGTGGACTAGTGGCACACGTTGCGTTCGCGCATCCGCTCTGCGGCGTGCTCTCGGCGATCGCGGCGGACAGCGCCGACCGCGTGGGGGCCACCGTGCACCGGGGCGGCACCTACGTGTGCATGGAGGGCCCGCAGTTCTCCACGGTCGCCGAGTCGAACGCGTACCGGCAGTGGGGGATGGATATCGTCGGTATGACCAACCTGCAGGAAGCGAAGCTCGCGCGCGAGGCGGAGATCTGCTACGTGACCATCGCGCTCGTGACCGACTATGACTGCTGGCACCCGGACCACGATTCGGTCACGGTGGAAATGATCATCCGGAACCTGACCGAGAACGCCGAGACGGCGAGGCGGCTGATTGCGGATGCCGTCGCGCGTGTGCCGGCCGAGCGCACGTGCCCGTGCGCAAGCGCCCTCGCAACGGCCATCATCACCCGGCCCGATGCCGTTCCGGCAGCCACCAAACGCGAGCTCGCCCCGATCGTCGGGAAGTACCTGAGGTGATTCGCGCGCGATCTCCTTGCGCGGGGCCCTTTCAGGCAGGGCTGAAGCCCTGCCCCACATTCTTCGACGCTGAAGCCCGACACCGCCTGCAGCCTGCAGCCTGAAGCCTGAAGCCTGAGTGAATCATGCACATCGTCGTCACCGGCTCGATCGCGTTCGACTACCTGATGTCCTTTCCCGGCAAGTTCACAGAGCACCTGATGCCGGAACACGTGCAGCGGGTGAGTCTGAGCTTCCTCGTCGACACCATGGACAAGCGGCGGGGCGGGTGCGGCCCGAACATCGCCTATACGCTCGCCCTCCTGGGCGAGCGGCCGCGGCTGATGGCGACGGCCGGGCAGGACTTCCCCGAGTACCGGCAGTGGCTCGAGGCGGCGGGCGTGGACACCTCGCTCGTGCTCGATGTGCCGGGCAAATTCACCGCCTCGTTCTTCTGCAGCACTGACGCCGACAACAATCAGATTGCGTCGTTCTACACAGGCGCCATGGCGAATGCGAGCGAGTTGTCGTTCCGCGGCATCGGCCCTTGTGACTTGGCCATCGTCTCGCCGAACGATCCGGTCGCGATGCTGCAGTACGTGCAGGAGTGCCGCACTCTCGGCATTCCGTTCATTTTCGACCCGGGGCAGCAGTGTGCGCGGATGAGTGGCCCCGAGCTCGAGGAGGGCATCCGGGGGGCGACGATGGTCATCTGCAACGACTACGAGCTCGAGTTAATCCGGCAGAAGACGACCCTGGGTGAGCAGGAAATCCTGAACGAGGCCGGGATCCTCGTGGTCACCCGCGGGGAGCACGGCTGCACCATTCTGACGTCTGCCGAGCGTTTCGAGGTGCCCGCGGTCGCTCCGCATCAGATCGTGGATCCCACCGGTGTCGGAGACGCATTCCGCGCCGGCTTCGTGAAAGGCCTGGCGCTGGAGGCAGACCTGGAGACGTGCGGGCGCCTCGGCAGCGTCGCCGCGACCTACGCCCTCGAACACCTCGGGGGCACCAACCACGCATTCTCGTGGGACGAGTTCGTCGGCCGTTATGAGGAGAGCTTTGGGAGGTGGAAAAACTGAGGAACAACGCAGCGCGTCCGCGGAACGACATTTGCACCTTGGTCAACAAGAGAGGGCCGCGACGTGAGGTGTCTTCAGGGATCGATCGCCATTCTTCTTCTCGTTCTCGCGGCCACTACAGCTGCGGAAGAGCCGCAGCCAGCCTCACCCGCATCCGGCGCCACTTTCAAGACGCGCACGGACCTGGTCGCACTTACCGTCACGGTAACCGACAAAGCTGACAAACACATCACCGGGCTGCTGTCGGATCAGTTCGTCGTCGTCGAGGATGGCGTGCGTCAGCGGCTCGCGTTCTTTTCGGCCGAGAGCCTGCCGCTCGACCTTGCGATCCTGATCGACGGGAGTGCCAGCATGCAGGGCAAGATCGAGCTCGCACGAAACGCCGCAGCCGGGCTCGCCCGTTCGCTGCGCTCCGGAGATCGTGCCAGCGTCATCGAGTTCCGCGAGGCCGTACGGGTGCGGCAGGCGCTGACGACCGACACGTCGGCTGTCGAGTCCGCAATCGGTGAGATCGTCGCACGCGGGTCGACGGCTGTATATGACGCCCTCTACATCGCGCTGAAGGATCTGGCCAGCGACACACGGGACCCGCAGCAAGTACGCCGGCAGGCGATCGTGCTGTTGTCGGACGGGGCGGACACAGCCAGCCTGGGCACCTACGAGGACGTCTCGGAGCTCGCGCGCCGCAGCGGTGTCGTGCTTTACACAGTTTCGTTGAAGTCGCAAGCGGATGTGGCGCTCGACAGGTTGTCCAGCGGTGGACAGCGCTTTGAGGGCGAGGCTGACTACGGCATGAAGGCGCTCGCGCAGGACACCGGCGGGCGCGCGTTCTTCCCGAAGAAGGCGGCGGAGCTGAAGGGGATCTACGACGGCATCGCCGAGGAGCTCGGTCATCAATACGCGCTGGGATACGTGCCCACCGATGCTCGGCGGGATGGTGCATGGCGACGCGTGGCCGTGCAGGTGCTCGCCGGTGACGTCCGCCTCAGGACCCGCGCGGGTTATTTCGCCACGGCGCCACCCGGACGGCGCGCGGGCGCCGAACCCACCATGCAGCAATAGCGCCCCCTGGGGGCGACGAAACCCGGCAAAGGCGCTGGCGAGCCCTGGGGCTCTGCAGGGCATAGTAGAGTCCTGACGTGCCACCTCCTGGCGATCGCGATGCCGCTCGCGCCGCCGTCGTGCTGCTCCTCGGCGCTGCCGTGTGGGCGGCAGCCCTGATCGCCGCACCAACGCTGGCGAGCACGGCGTCGTCGGCCTCGCCGGGTCTGATCGCGTCGGTCGCCATCTACGGCGCTGGCGGGCTCGTCTGCCACCAGCGCCCGGAGCGTTCGTTCCGTACCGGGAGTCTGCAGTGGCCGGTGTGCGCGCGCTGCACCGGCCTGTATCTGAGTGCCGGGTTGGGTTCGCTCCTCGTCCTCGTCTCAGGTCAGTGGTGGCCGCACAGCACTGCCCATTGGCACTCTCGCGCGACCGCGTGGCTGCTCACGGCTGCTGCGCCCACACTCGCGAGCTGGTGCCTCGAGCGACTCGGTCTGATTGCCGCCGGGAACATGCTTCGTGCGGTGCTGGCCGCGCCGCTCGGGTTCGCGGTCGCCGCCCTGCTGGCCTATGTGTGGCAAACGGCCGGAGCCGCGAGGCAAGTAAGGTAGACTGCACTGGTGCGTGAAGCCACGGTCGAGCGAGTACATGCGGTGAATCCGTACCTGATCTGCCTTGCCGCCTGGGCGGTGCCGGGTGCAGGACACTTGTGGTTCGGGCGGCGCGCCAAAGGTCTGGTGTTCCTGATCACGTTGCCCCTGATGTTTGCAATCGGCCTGGCGCTGCAAGGGAGGTTGTTCCCGTTCGAGATCAGCCAGCCGCTCGTCGCCCTGGCCGCGGTGGCAGACGTGGGGATTGGAGTGCCGTATTTCCTGGCGCGGAGTCTCGCTGCTGGCGCCGGCACCGTGGTGGCCCCGACGTATGAATACGGCAACGCCTTCCTGATCGTGGCGGGGCTGCTGAACCTGCTGGTCGTCACGGACGCCTGGGACATCGCCCTGGGCCGCAAGTGAGGGCGCGATGACCAGTCATCTGCTCCTCCTGCTGGTATTCTCGTTTCTGGTGGCGCTCGTGTTCGCTATGCTGCTCCGGGATGAGCCGCGCGAGCAGCTCCGCTTCGGCGGCATGGTCTTCGGCGGCTTCGTCGTGAGCGCCGTCCTGCTCGGATGGCTCATGTATCCGTTCCCGATCTAGTCCGCCTCACCTCCACCTGGTGCGCGTCTCCGTCCAATCCGTGCGCTCCCGGCTGACATCGCGCCGGCTCGGGCTCTGGCTGCCGGTCTTGCTCTATGCAGCGGCCATCTTTCTCGTGTCCTCCATGCACAACCCGCCGATGCCGGACGGCGTCAGCGACAAGTCCGGCCATCGCGCGGCGTATTGCGGTCTGGGGCTGGTGGTCCTGCGTGCATTGGCCGGGGCCGAGTGGGCCGGTATCAGTGCGGGCACGAGCCTCGCAGCACTCGGGCTGAGCACGGCGTTCGGCGCGAGCGACGAGCTGCATCAAGTGTTCGTGTCCGGGCGATCGGCCGATGTGCACGACCTCGCCGCGGATGCGACCGGCGCGGCAGCCGGGGTGACGGCCGCGTGGCTGACGGCGACCCTGATCCGGCGGCGCAAGAGTAGAATCTACGGTTGACATGACGCCCACACACCTGCTGATGACGCGCAACGAGGCCGTCGCCACCATCACGGTCAATCGCCCCGATCGTCTCAACGCCTTGAACGCGGCAATGATCGACGAGTTGCGCGGCGCACTGTTGCAGATCCGCCACGACGAGAGCGTCCGCGCGGTCATCATCACCGGTGCCGGAGAGAAGGCGTTCGTGGCCGGTGCGGATATCGGCGAGTTGTCGCAGCAGTCGCCGCTTGGCGCGAAGATTACGGCCCAACGCGGTCAGCACGTCTTTGACCTCGTGGAAACGCTCGGCAAGCCCGTGATTGCGGCCATCAACGGGTACGCGCTGGGCGGAGGGTGCGAGCTGGCGATGGCGTGCACCCTGCGGGTGGCCGCTGACACGGCGCGCCTCGGACAGCCCGAGATCAACCTGGGGCTGATTCCCGGGTACGGCGGCACGCAACGCCTGTCGCGACTCGTCGGACGAGGGCGTGCCCTGGAACTGCTGCTTCGCGGTCATCAAATCGACGCCGCCGAAGCGCACCGCATCGGTCTCGTCGACCGCGTGGTGCCCCGCACGGAGTTGATGCCCACGGCACTCGGCCTGGCGGTGGAGCTCGCCGCCAAGGCGCCCGTTGCGGCGCGCGCCATTCTGGAGGCGGTGCACAAAGGGCTGCAGATGCCGTTCGCCGAGGGGCAGGCTTACGAGGCCACCCTGTTCGGTCTCGTCGTCACGACCGAGGACATGCAGGAAGGCACGCGCGCCTTTCTCGAGAAGCGCACGCCGGCCTTCAAGGGGCGCTAGTGTCCCGGCCGCGTGATTCGTGGCGTAAATCCCGGAGCGCGGCGCCCGGATGGCAAGGCGCGAAGAGCGAGCTTATTGGGCGTAAGTGAGTGATGAGCAACGCAGCCAGCCGGGATGCCCCGCCCGGGAGTTATGTCGCGAATCACGCGGCCGGGACGCTATCCGCATGCCGATGATCGAAGGCGCTCGGCGGGCGCCTGGGTTCCAGTTCGCCGTCGTCGTCTCCAGATACAACGATTTCGTGACCGACCGGCTTCTGGCGGGCGCCCGCGAAGGGCTCGAGGCGGGTGGCGTCGCCGACGCCGACGTCACGGTGCTGCGTGTGCCGGGAGCGTACGAGATTCCAATCGCCGCGCAGCGCGCCGCAGAGACCGGACGCTTTGCCGCCGTCGTTGCCTTGGGATGCCTCATTCGCGGCGCGACGCCGCACTTCGACTACATCGCGTCCGCGGTGTCGCACGGGCTGACCGCCGCGGCGGCCGCGACCGGCGTGCCGATCGCGTTCGGCGTGTTGACGACGAACTCGGCCGAAGAGGCGATCGAACGGGTCGGTCCAGGTGCTGCCAACAAGGGGTGGGAAGCCGCGATGGCTGCGATCGAGATGGCGACGTTGCTCCGGGCGCTCGAGGCGTCCGAGCGGAGCGGCACGTGACCGAAGACGCCGAAGATACCGCCTCTTACGCCGGGGGACGGCGCGGAGGCCGCGAGTCCGCGCTCCAGATGCTCTACCAGTGGGAGGTCGGGCGCCTGACGATGCCCGAGGTACGTCGGCTCTTCTGGAACATGGGCGACGAGGACGCACCGGACGTGTCGGACCGCTCGCGATCCTTCGCGACGACCCTGGCTGATGGCACGGTCGAGCACCTCGGCGAGATCGACCCGCTGATCGAACAGAGCGCCGAGAACTGGCGGCTGGTGCGCATGCCCGTGATGGACCGCTTGATCCTCCGGCTCGCCGTGTACGAGTTCCTGCACCAGGCGGAGACGCCGCAGCCGGTCGTGATCGACGAGGCGCTGGAACTCGCGAAGCGTTTCAGCACTCCCGAGGCCGTAAAGTTCATCAACGGCGTCCTCGAGGGTGTCCGCAAGCGTCTGGACCCCGAGACCCGCACACACGTATGACGCAGGAAGACGAACAGATCCAGCAGCGGCGCGCCAACCTCGCGGCCCTCGCGCGCCTCGGGGTGCGCCCGTATCCACACAGGTTCGAGCGCACGCACAGCGTGAGCGACCTGGTCGGGGCGCATGCGGCGACGCCGGCCGCGGATCTCGAGGCGTCACGAGTCGACACGACGATCGCCGGGCGGGTGATGGTCATCCGCAGCTTCGGGAAGGCGATCTTTCTGGTGCTGTCGGACGGGCGTGAGCGGATCCAGGTGTACGTGCGGAAAGACGCGGTCTCGGAGCGCGATTACGAGATCGTACGCCTGCTCGACTTCGGTGACCACGTCGGTGTCTCGGGCCACCTGTTCCGCACCAAGACCGCCGAGCTCACGATCTGGGCGAACCGCGTCGAGTTCCTCGCGAAGTGCCATCTTCCCTTGCCGGAGAAATGGCACGGGCTGCAGGACGTGGAGATCAGGTACAGGCAGCGCTACCTGGACTTGATCGTGAACGAGGACGCGCGGCGTGTGTTCGAGGTGCGAAGCCGCCTGCTCGCGGCCGTCCGGCGCTTCCTGGACGATCGCGGGTACCTCGAAGTGGAGACGCCGGTCATGCAGCCGATCGCCGGCGGGGCCATGGCGCGGCCCTTCGCGACACACCACAATGCGCTCGACATGGATCTGTACCTGCGTATAGCTCCGGAGCTGTATCTGAAGCGGCTCACCGTCGGCGGCATGGATCGCGTGTACGAGATCGCACGCAATTTCAGGAACGAAGGCGTGTCGACTCAGCACAATCCCGAATTCACGATGCTGGAGTTCTACCAGGCGTACAGCGACTACCAGGACCTGATGCTTCTCACCGAGGAGATGCTTGCGTTCGTTGCGGCGCGGGCGACGGGCGGGACGGAGCTGCCGTACGGCGAGGCGACGATCTCACTGCGCGCGCCGTTCCGCCGCGTGTCGCTCCGCGAAGGCGCGGCCCAGGCTGCAAGTGCACGCCTGGATACGACCGTCTCGACCGACGACCTGCGCGACCGTGGGCGGGCTGCGGACATCGCTGCCCGCCTCGACATCCACGTGGACGCGGGAGCCGGCCCCGGCAAGATCGCGATGCAGATCTTCGAAGCGCTCTGCGAAGCGGACCTCGTGCAGCCGACGTTCGTCTACGATTTCCCGACGGAGGTGTCACCGCTCTCGAAGCAGAAGCCCGACGACCCCGACACGGTCGAGCGGTTCGAGCTGTACATCGCCGGCTTCGAGATCGCCAACGCGTTCAGCGAGCTGAACGACCCGCTCGAACAGCGCCGGCGCTTCGAAGCACAGCTCGAAGAGAAGCGCCGCGGCGACGCCGAAGCGCACGCCATGGACGAGGACTACATCCGCGCGCTCGAGTACGGCCTCCCGCCAACCGCTGGCGAAGGCGTGGGCATCGATCGCCTCGCCATGGTGCTCACGAACTCGGCGTCGATTCGGGATGTGATTCTGTTTCCGCATATGCGGAGGCGGGAATGACTCCAGGCTCCAGGCTCCAGGCGGCAGACTGCAGGCACAGTCGGGCGGGAGGGTCACGCCTACCGCGAACCGACTAGGGGCGAGCGGGCTCACGACTGGAATTGCTCGACCGCTTCGATCAATTTCTGCAAAGCACGCACGATTTGCTGAACGCAGTCTTTGCACTGGCCGTGAGCGGCCGCTCCGAGGAGATCGACTTCCAGGCAGAAGTCCAGCAAGTAGTCCGCTTCGGATGCCGAGCCGAGAGCAATGTCGAGGAACCGCAGGTAGTCACCACGGCTCCGGCGTGCCGATCCTTCAGCGATATTGGAAGGAACAGATAGGGCCGCCCGTCTCAGTTGTGAACGCACATCCCGCTCGGCCGACGGGAAGGCTCGCGTCATTCGATGAATCAGCACGGCGAGCTGATTGGCCAGGTGAAAGACTTTGAGCTTCGTGCGATCTCGAGCCATGGCTGAAAGCGTCCATGTATTGTGCCGCTCGGGCGCAAGCCGTCCGCCTGCCAGCCCGAAACTGCCTGCAGCCGGCCGCCTGCAGTCCGCAGCCTGAGAGCGTCAGATGCCCTTCGAACTCCACATCGCCTGGCGCTACCTGCTCGCGCGGCGCAAGCAGGCGTTCATCTCGCTCATCTCGTTGATCTCGATGCTGGGCGTGGCGGTCGGCGTCACCGCGCTCGTCATTGCGCTGGCGCTCATGACGGGGCTGCAGGGGGAGTTGCGGGATCGGATCCTCGGCTCGAGTGCGCACGTGTACGTGTGGAAGCAGGGCGGAATCGCGGATTACCACGCGGAGGTGGCGAAGCTGCGCAAGGTGCCAGGCGTCACGGGCGCGGCGCCCGCGATTCTCGGCAAGGCGTTGCTGCGCACGGGGCGCGAGGACGCATTCATCACGTTCAAGGGGATCGACCCTGCGCTCGAGGGAAGCGTGACCGATCTTGCGCGCAGCGTTGAGCAGGGGGCGTTGAAGGCGCTGGTGCAGGCGGCTGAAGGAGCGGCGCCCGGCATTTTGATCGGGTCAGACCTGTCCAAGCAGATCGGCGCCGCGCTCGGAGACGACGTCACGCTCACGACGCCGGAGGGCACGTTGTCGCCCATGGGCCTGATCCCGCGCTCGCGTCGCTTCAAGGTAGTCGGGATCTTCAAGCTTGGACTGTACGAATTCGATTCCGCGTACGGGTTCGTGGCGCTCGACACCGCGGGCGCCATGCTCGGGAAGACGCAGCCCGACCTGCTGGAAATCCGCGTGGCTGACATCTATGGCGCTCCCGCTGTCGCCGACCGCATCACCGCCGATCTCGGCGACCAGTACCTGACGCAGGACTGGGCCGACATGAACCGGTCGCTCTTCTCCGCGCTGTCGCTCGAGAAGATGGCCATCTCGATCACGATTGGCCTCATCGTGATGGTCGCGGCGCTGAACATCATCGCCTCCCTCGTGCTGCTCGTCATGGAGAAGAGCCGCGACATCGCCATACTGAAAACGATGGGCGCATCCGCTCGCAGCATCATGACGATCTTCATGCTGCAGGGCCTCATCATCGGCCTGGTCGGAACGACTGCGGGCGCGACCCTCGGCTACACCCTGGCCTACTTCCTCGATCGGTACCGGCTGATCAGGATTCCGACCGACGTGTACCAGGTGTCGCATGTCCCGTTCACCGTACTGCCCTGGGATTTCGCGGTCGTGATCGCCTCGGCCATCGTCATCTGCTTCGTCGCGACGCTGTATCCGTCACGGCAGGCGGCCCGGCTGGATCCGGTACAGGCGTTGCGATTTGAGTGATCAGCGCCGGCTACAGGCGACGGGCTGCAGCCTGCAGGCGCGCCGGGCTTCTGTGGCCAGACAGGCCGGCAGCCTGTAGGCTGTAGCCTGCGGCCTGTCCTTATGTCCTTCCTCTCCGTCTCCTCCCTGAACAAGCGCTACCAGGTCGGGTCGCAGACCATTCATGTGCTCCGTGACCTGGACCTCGCGGTCGAGGCCGGGGAGATGGTGGCAGTGGTCGGCGCCTCGGGCGTGGGGAAGAGCACGCTGCTGCACCTGCTGGGCGGGCTCGACCGTGCAGATTCGGGCAGCGTGCGTATCGGGGACGGGGACATCAGCGGTCTGCCGGATGCCGGCCTCGTGGCGTTTCGCAATCGTCACGTCGGGTTCGTCTTCCAGTTTCACCACCTGCTGCCCGAGTTCAGCGCGCTCGAGAACGCCGAGATGCCGCTCCGGATCGCGCGCGTGCCCGCTGCCGAGGGGCGGCCGCGGGCGCGGCGTCTCCTGGAGCGCGTGGGCCTCGGCGAGCGGCTCGACCATCGGCCCGGCATGCTGTCGGGTGGTGAGCAGCAGCGGGTGGCGGTGGCGCGCGCGCTCGTCATGCAGCCGTCGCTGCTTCTTGCCGATGAGCCGACTGGAGACCTCGACGAGGACACGGCCGACACGCTTCACGCGCTGTTGAGGGAGATGCACGCCGAGTTCGGCCTCACCTCGCTCATCGCGACCCACAACCCGCGCCTCGCGGGGGCGTGCGATCGCACGCTCAGGCTCGAGGGTGGACGCCTGCGGCCCGCGTGACGCGCGACGCGGTCAACGAGGCGAAGGCCCGCTAGGAAAGGCGAAGATCCGCGCTATAATGAACCGGCAATTCACGTTGGCAGCAAGACCCCACTTTCAGGTCAGGTAGACCGGATGTTCGAACGGTACACCGAGAGGGCCAGAAGAGTTCTCTTCTTCGCCCGTTACGAGGCTAGTCAGCTCGGCAGCATCTCGATCGAGACCGAGCACCTGCTCTTGGGCCTCATCCGTGAAGGAAAGGGGCTCACGAGCCGGATCTTCGCGCGTTCACATCTGTCCCTGGAGAACATCCGCAAGGAGATCGAGGGGCGCACGGTGTTCCGCGAGAAGGTGTCGACGTCGGTCGAGATCCCCTTCAGCGCCGAGACCAAGCGCGTGCTCCAGGCCGCGGCGGAAGAAGCCGATCGCCTGCTGCACAACTACATCGGCACCGAGCACCTGCTGCTGGGCATCCTGCGCGAGGAGCGCTCCGTGGCCGCGTCCATTCTCATGGAGAAGGGCATGCGGCTCAACACGGTGCGCGACGACATCGTGCAACTGCTCAACGAGAAGACGACCCTCACGCGCGTCAAGGAGACCCCGCTCCTCGCCGAGTTCAGTCGTGACCTCACCGAGGCCGCGATGAAGAACCAGCTCGATCCGCTCGTGGGCCGCGACTACGAGCTCGAGCGGGTGCAGCAGGTGCTCTGCCGCCGCACGAAGAACAATGCCGTGCTCATCGGAGAGCCGGGTGTCGGCAAGACCGCCATCGTCGAGGGGCTGGCGCAGAAGATCGTCTACGGCGACGTGCCGCACTTCCTCGCCGACAAGCGGATTCTGGCGCTCGACATCTCCCTGATCGTGGCCGGCACGAAGTACCGCGGGCAGTTCGAAGAGCGCCTGAAGGCGATCATGAAGGAGCTCACGGACAACCCGAACATCATCGTGTTCATCGACGAGCTGCACACGCTGGTGGGCGCCGGGTCGGCCGAAGGCTCGCTTGACGCCGCGAACATCCTGAAGCCGGCGCTCAGCCGGGGTGAGATCCGCTGTATCGGGGCCACGACGCCGTCCGAGTATCGGAAGTACATCGAGAAGGATCGGTCACTCGAGCGCCGGTTCCAGGCGGTCAAGGTCGATCCGCCGAACGAGCGTGAGGCGATCGAGATCATCCTGGGCGTAAAGGACCGGTACGAGACGTTCCACCACGTCGAGTACACGCGCGAGGCGATCGAGGCCGCGGTGTACCAGTCGAGCCGCTACATCACCGATCGGTTCTTGCCCGACAAGGCCATCGACCTGATCGACGAGGCCGGCGCGCGCGCAAAGCTCAAGGAGGCCGGCTACAGCGAGGAGTTTGGCGAGATCAACAAGAGCATCCGCGTGGCCGTCGAGCAGATGGAGAGCGCGGTCTCGCAGAAGGACTTCGAGAAGGCGCAGTTCTATCGCGAGCAGGAGGTCACCGCCCGCGAGAACCTGCAGTTCGTCCGCGAGAAGTTCGACGTCAAGTCGAGCACGCGCCGCGTCGTCGTCGGCAAGCAGGAAATCGACGAGGTCGTGAGCAAGTGGACGGGCGTGCCGCTCGCATCAATCAATCAGGATGAGGGCGACAAGCTCCTGCGGATGGAGCAGGATCTGCACAAGCGCGTAGTCAGCCAGGAAAAGGCGATCTCCGCCGTTTCCCGCGCCATCCGCCGCTCGCGCGCCGGCCTCAAGAACCCGGCGCGGCCGGTCGGCAGCTTCATCTTCCTCGGTCCGACAGGCGTGGGGAAGACGGAGCTCGCCCGAGCGCTGGCCAACTTCCTGTTCGGCAGCGACAACGCGTTGATCCGTTTCGACATGTCCGAGTACATGGAGAAGCACTCGGTCTCGAAGTTGATCGGCTCGCCCCCGGGATACGTCGGGCACGAAGAGGGCGGCCAGCTCACCGAGAAGGTGAAGCGGAACCCGTACTCCGTGGTGCTGCTCGATGAGATCGAGAAGGCCCACCCGGATCTGTTCAACATCCTGCTGCAGGTGTTCGAAGACGGCCACCTGACCGACGGGCTGGGGAACCGGGTGAACTTCAAGAACGCGATCATCATCATGACCTCGAACATCGGGGCCCGCTACATCCAGAAGAAGGCGAGCCTCGGGTTCCAGTCGGCCGACCAGGGCGAGATCAGCCGGACGGTGACCGACATGGTGCTCGGCGAGGTGAAGCGGACGTTCAACCCCGAGTTCATCAACCGCATCGACGAGATCATCGTGTTCGAAGCTCTTGGCGACGAAGACCTGCGGCGCATCCTCGGGCTGCTGGTCGAATCGCTGAACCACAATCTTTCGGATCGCCAGCTGAAGATCACGCTGGAGCCGGAAGTAGCGGACTGGATCATCGACCTCACGTGCAAGGACCGGTCGTACGGTGCCAGGCCCCTGCGGCGCGCGATTCAGCGCTACGTCGAGGATCCGCTATCCGAAGAACTGATCCGGGGACATCTGCGCGGCGGCGAGATCGAGGTGTACGTCGACGCAGGCCAGCTGTCCTACCGTCCCTCCGGGCAGCCGGAGGCCGGCCGGCGGCTGGTGTAAGGCGTCTAACGTCCTGTAAGCTCAATGGTTGGGGGCGGCATCCCTGCGGTTGGCAGGCGCCGCCGACCGTGACTACAGGAACTCCCATTCATGCACACGCGTCTTCTGGCACTTTTAGGGTTGGCCACCCTTCTGTCGGCCGTTGCGCCCGCGTACGCGCAGGATGCCGCGGCTCCGGCGCCGCCCGTCCAGGGCGCGCCCGTGGCCGAAGGCCAGCAGCCTGCGCCCGCGGCCGAAGGCCAGCGCCTGCGCCCGAGGCGCCGGCCCAGTCTTCACCGGCGGCTGCGGTACCCGCAACGACACAGCCCGAAGCCGCGGCAGGGCAGCCGGGGCGTCTGCCTCCACCGGGGTCGCCGCCGCTCGTCCGGTTCGTCGAGCTGCAGTTTCCGGCCCAGGGTGGGGTTTCGGTGATCGACCCCCAGACCTACCTCTACTACATTCAGACACAGCCGAGCCGGTCGAGGGACGGCGTGTGGTCGCCGTACAAGGAAGAGACCGTGCTCGAGGATTTCAAACGCCTGTGGGCGACGAACTTCCTCGACAACCTCTCAATCGAGGTGAAGGACGCCCCCTACGAGAACGGGGTGGTCGGCAAGCACGTCATCTACGTGCTCGAGGAGCGGCAGCGCGTAAAGATCGTCGATTACACCGGCAGCAAGAAGGTCGATCAGACGAAGATCGACGAGAAGCTCAAGGAAGAGAACATCAGCATCCGCCTCGACTCGTTCATCGACCCGGGTCTCATCCGCAAGGTCGAGGGAGTCGTCCGCGGGCTGCTGTCGGAGAAGGGCCACCAATTCGCGGAGGTGACGCACCAGGTCACGCCCATGCCCGGCGGGCCCAAGCTGGTGCACCTGTCATTCGTGATCAACGAAGGCCCCAAGGTCCGGATCCGCGAGATCGAGTTCGTGGGGAACAAGGCCGTGAGCGATGGGGCCCTCCGGAAGCAGATGAAGGCCAACAAGCAGGAGTGGATGTTCTCCTTCATCACCGGCCGCGGCACCTTCCAGGAACCGAAGTTCGAGGAAGACGCCGAGCACGTCAACGAGTACTACCGCAACGAGGGCTACATCGCGGCGCGCCTCGGCGCGCCCGAGCTGAAGTACCTCGAAGACTCGAAAGACGGCAAGACGCGCTACGTGCAGTTGCGCATCAACGTGCAGGAGGGCGGCCGGTACAAGGTGGGGAACTTCGCTTTCGAGGGCAACAAGGTCGTCAAGAGCGAAGGCCTTCGCACGCTGTTCAAGCTGAAGGAAGGGGACTTCTACAGCGAGAAGCACATCCGGAAGGGACTCGAGTCGGCCCGCGAGTTGTATGGCCAGGGCGGTTACTGGGAGTTCACCGGCTTCCCGGATCTGAAGCCCCGCGATATCGTCGAGCCCAATGCGCCGCCGCCGGAGGAGAAGCCCGCCGGTCCGATCAAGACGCCGGACGGTTCGCCGATCGTCGACGTCACGATGCGCATGCAGGAGGGGGAGCAGTACTTCGTGAACCGGGTCAGCTTCGTCGGCAACACGACGACCCGCGACAACGTGGTACGCCGCGAGATCCGGCTGCTGGAAGGCGGAGTCTTCAACACCGAGGCGCTGAAGCATAGCGTCAAGCGGATCAACCAGCTCGGATACTTCAAGAACATCGAAGGCAACGACGCCATCAAGGTCGAGAAGACGCCGGGGGAGAAGAACAAGGTCGATGTCACGCTGACCGTCGAAGAGCAGAACCGGAATCAGGTGACGTTTGGCGCCGGTGTCTCGCAGTTCGAGGGCTTCTTCGGCCAGCTGGCGTTCCAGACGTCGAACTTCCTCGGCCGTGGTGAGAGCGCCACGTTTTCGGTGCTCGCCGGCCGCCGCGCCAAGAACTACCAGGTGGCGTTCACCGAACCGTTCCTGTTCGATCGGCCGATCACCGCGGGCATCGACCTGTTCAAGCGGGAGCTGCGATACCTCTACGCGTATACCCAGGAATCCGCCGGCGGCAATGCGGTGGTGGGATTCCCGGTCGCCGACTTTTCGCGGATGTTCGTCAGCTACAGCCTGCAGCAGGTGAGCGTGAAGGACGTGAACCCGCTGTATCTCGACCCAGCCGTCATCGGGCGCAATCCTTTCCTGCAGGACGCCCTCCTGTCGGGCGAGGGGGGGCGGCGAACGATCAGCAAGGTGACCCCGAGCTTCGTGCACAACACGATTGATAACCCAATCTTCCCGACAACTGGACGCCGCTACACGGCAAGCATCGACGTTGCGGGCATCGGTGGCAATGTCAACTACCTGAAGCCGCGACTCGAGGGCGTGTGGATGTTTCAGCACACACGGCGCACCAGCATCGGGTTCCGCGGGCAACTCGAGTACATCCACCCGTATGCCAGCACGACCGTGCTGCCCATCTTCGAGAAGCTGTTCCTCGGAGGCGAATACAGCGTGCGTGGGTATGACATCCGGTCCATTGGCCCGCGCGACCCGATCACCGGCATCGTGATTGGCGGTGACAAGAGCCTGCTGTTCAACGCGGAATACCTCATCACGATCGCCGGTCCCGTGCGACTGGTGCTGTTCTACGACGCCGGCCAGGTGCCCGACGATGGGACGCGGTATGCGTGGGAGAATTTCAAGACGTCCACCGGGGCGGAGATCCGCTTTTTCATGCCGGTGCTGAACGTGCCGTTCCGATTGATCTTCGCGCACAACCCCCAGCGGGAGGGGGTGTACCGACAACAACCTGCAACCAGCAAAGAAGTACACGTTCAAGTTTGCGGTGGGCTCGACCTTCTAGCGCGAGGACGGCTCGTGGGAGATTACGGCCGGGCTTGTATTAGAATATGGGGCGCGCACGTCCGCCCGTGTTTCAGAAAGGGACTGATAGAGATGAGATCGCTTGTAGTGATTGCAGCGCTGACCCTGGTGCTCGGGTCCGCTCCCATGTTTGCCCAGGGTACGCAGCCGGCACCGAGCCCCGGCGCAGCGACCACCCCCACCCCCACGCAGCCGGCACCGAGCCCCGGCGCAGCGACCACCCCCGCCCCCACGCAGGCGGCCCCGGCGCCGCCCCGCCCGTTTCCCGAGGGTACCAAGTTCGCGTTGATCGATATTCAGCGCGTGGCCGGCGAATCGACGGAGGGCAAGGCGTCCACGTCGCGGGTGCAGGCGCTCAACCAGCAGAAGGTTGCCCAGCTGAATGATCTCAACAAGAAGCTGCAGGCGGACCAGGCCAAGCTCCAGCAGCAGACCTCGGTGATGAGCGACGCGGCTCGTGGCCAATTGGAGCGCGACATCGACCGGCAGCAGAAGGAGATCCAGCGCTTCACGCAGGACGCACAGGAGGAAGTCCAGCAGCTCCAGCAGGATCTCCAGAACGGATTTCAGAGCCGGCTCCTCCCCGTGATCCAGCAGGTCGTGGCCGAGCGCGGGCTGCAGATTCTTTTCAGCCGAAACGATTCCGGGATCGTCTGGGGCGATTCGGCGCTCGATATCACCGCCGACGTCATCAAGCGCTTCGATGCCGCCGCCCCGGCGGGCACGAGCAGCGG
Source organism: Vicinamibacteria bacterium (assembly GCA_963763095.1). GTDB lineage: Bacteria > Acidobacteriota > Vicinamibacteria > Vicinamibacterales > JAENWD01 > CAVUCH01. The sequence continues at coordinate 348,683 of CAVXNR010000003.1, read as the reverse complement.
GGCCCCGTCCTCGACCCCTGCGGCCCCGGCGCCAGCAGCGCCGGCCTCGCCGGCTCCCGCGACGAAGCCGCCCGCTGGTGCCGCAAAGCCCCCGGCCGGAGCCACGAAACCGCCGCAACTCTGATTTCAGCGCAGAAGGGGTGCCTCGGCACCTCTTCTCGTTGTACCATCCCCCGTTCGCATGATCTCAGGCGCCCCGGTCGGCGCCGCGGCAGCCCGTGTCAGGCGCTGCCTTGGGCGCCGAACGTGTGACGGAAGTCTGTGCCTATCAACATCCCCCTGCTCCTCGACCGCCTGCCGTATCGCTACCCTTCCCTGCTGGTGGATGCGGTCGTCCAGCACGACCCCGGCCGGCGCGTCGTCGCCGTGAAGAACGTGACGGTCAGCGAGGAGTTCTTCCAGGGCCATTTTCCCGGCGCTCCCCTCATGCCTGGCGTGCTGATGATGGAGGCGCTGGCCCAGGTGGCTACCCTGCTGCTGTTCGAGCGGGAGGGGGCCGCCCCCAACACCCACGCGTATCTGCGCGGGGTAAACAATGCGAAGTTTCGCCGTCAGGTGGTCCCCGGGGACCGTTTGCGCCTCGAAGTGACGCTCGGCCGAGAACGCCGGCCCCTCGTGCGCGCCCACGGAACGGCCTACATCGGCGACCAGGTGGTGGCCGAAGGGGACCTGTTGCTTGTCATCAAGGTCCACTCGCAGATCCACCCTCGGGCCATCGTCCATCCCGACGCCGAGATCGGCGAGGGTACGGTTGTCGGACCGTTCGCCACGATCGGGCAGCACGTGCGCATCGGCAAGGGCTGCCACATCGGCGCCTCGGCCGTCGTCGATGGGTGGACCGACATCGGCGACCATACACAGGTCTTCCCGTTTGCCTCGATCGGGCTCATGCCACAGGACCTGAAATACCGTGGGGAGAAGACGCGGCTCGTCATCGGCCGGAAGAACATTTTCCGGGAGTTCGTGACCGTCCACCGCGGAACGCAGGGCGGCGGTGGACTGACGAGCATCGGCGATCGCAACCTCTTCATGGCCTACACGCACGTGGCCCACGATTGCCGAATCGGAAACGACACCATCTTCGGCAACGCGGCCACCCTCGGCGGGCACGTCTGGGTGGAAGATTTCGCCACGATCAGCGCGTTCTCGGGCGTCCACCAGTTCTGCCGCGTCGGCGAGCACGCGTTCGTCGGCGGCTACTCGGTCGTCACGAAGGATGCGCTGCCCTTCGCCAAGACTGTCGGCAACCGTGCCCGCATCTACGGCTTGAACACCATCGGCCTGATGCGGCGGGGTTTCACCGAGGAGACCTTGAGCAAGCTGAAGCGCGCGTATCGCTACCTGCTCGTGTCGAAATTGACCACGAGCCGAGCGCTGCGGCAGATCGATGAGGACGACACGCTCAGCTGCCCGGAAGTGCAGTACCTCGTCGAGTTCATCCGCAGCTCACAGCGGGGTGTGATCCTCCGGCGCGCCACCCGGCGGGCGGAAGAGATGGTTGCCGACGAGTAGAGGTGCGGTGCGGCGCCGGTCCCGCAGGAGGCCTGGCGCATCCCGCATCCGGACGCGGCCATGAGGCTTGGTGTCATTGCCGGCAACGGCCGCTTTCCCTTCCTCGTGCTCGACGCTGCGCGCGCGCTCGGGCATGACGTCACCATCGTTGCTGTGAAGGAAGAGGCCGGGCCCGATCTGGCCGCTGCTGCTGCGCGCCAGCCGGGGACTGACCTGCACTGGGTGTCGCTCGGACAGCTGGGCAAGTGCATTTCCCTGCTGAAGGCGGCAGGGGTGACACAGGCAGTCATGGCCGGTCAGGTCAGGCACGTCAAGATCTTCTCGGGGATCGTGCCGGACCTGACGCTGCTCTCGGTGCTGACGCGTCTGCGATCGAAGAACACGGACGCCCTGATCTCCGCCGTCGCTGACGTGATGCGGGAACACGGCATCGAGTTGATGAACTCGACGGCGCTCCTCACCCCGCTTCTCGCGCCGGCAGGCGTGCTGACGACACGGGCGCCGTCGGACGACGAACAGCGGGACATCTCGTTCGGCTACCGCATGGCCGACGCAATCGCCGCGCTTGACATCGGCCAGTCCATCGCGGTGAAGGACTCGGCTGTCGTCGCCGTCGAGGCCATGGAGGGCACCGACGAGATGATTCGCCGAGCCGGCCGGCTGGCCGGACCCGGGGCGCGCATCGTGAAGGTCGCCAAACCGAATCAGGACATGCGGTTCGATGTGCCGGTCGTCGGAGTTGCGACGGTGGAGGCGATGGCTGCCGCCGGGGTCACGGCCCTGTCGATCGACGCTGGTCGGACGCTCGTGTTCGACAGTCCGGCGCTTACGGGGGCGGCCGATCGCGCCGGGATCGCGATCGTCGCACGGAGCCTCTCATGAGCGCGCCCGACGCGATCCGGGTGGCTGTCGTTGGCGTGGGGCACCTCGGGCGGCATCACGCGCGAATCCTGGCTGGCATGCCGGGCGTCCAACTCGTAGGGATCCTCGATCTGAACGGTGAGCGGGCGCAGGACATTGCCGCGGCCTGCGGCACGGCCGTGCTGACCGAGCTGACGCAGTTGCCGGGCACAGTCGATGCGGTCACCATTGCGGTGCCCACAGGATCACACGTGGCCGTGGCGCTCCCCCTGGTCGAGGCGGGGGTTCCGGTGCTCGTCGAGAAGCCGCTGGCGCGATCCGTGACCGAGGCGGATCGGCTGCTTGCCGTGGCTCGCGCTCGTGGGGTGATGGTGGCCGTGGGCCACACGGAGCGTTTCAATCCGGCTCTCGTCGCGGCGCGCCCGCACCTCGGTGTGCCGCGCTTCATCGAGGTGCACCGCCTCGGCACGTTCCCGGAGCGCAGCCTCGACATCGACGTCGTGTTCGACCTGATGATCCACGATCTGGACGTGATCCTGTCGATCGTAGATTCGCCGGTGGCTGCCATAGATGCAGTGGGCGTGCCGGTGCTGACGCCGCGCATCGACATTGCGAACGTCCGCCTGCGGTTTGCATCCGGCTGCATCGCGAATCTGACGGCGAGCCGCATCAGCCGCGATCGTGTCCGCAAGCTCCGCCTGTTCCAGACGGACTCGTACATCTCGGTCGACTACGCCGCGCAGGAGCTCGAGGTCTGGCGGCTGGTGCGGCCACGGACCGGAACTCCGAGCATCGAAGGCGGCAAGCAGGCGGTTGCCCATGAGGAGCCCCTGAAGCGGGAGCTGGCCGACTTCGTCGACGCGCTCCGCACGGGCCGGGCGCCCGGCGTGAGCGGAGACGATGGCCGCCGCGCCCTTGCGGTGGCCCAGCAGATCACCGAGGAAATGACGATGGCCGGCGAGCCCGTGAGGTGATGGCCCGCGGCAACGAAACATTCAATTATGAGCATAGCGGGACTGGACGACATCGCGGCGAAAGTGGTTGAGGGACACGCGTTGACTGACGCCGACGCGGAGGCGCTTGCCTCCACGTACGACATCGTGTCGCTCGGGATGGTGGCGGATGACGCCCGCAGGGTCCGGCACGCGACGCGCACGACGTTCCTGCGCGTAGCCCACGTTCCCGCCACGCCAGCACCAGACCAGCAGGCCGCGTCGCCGCGATCCGCGCGCGAAGTGCGCGTCGATGCGCCATTCGTCGACATCGAAGAGGCCAGTGCCGCCGTGCGCGAGGCAGTCGCGGCGGCCGGTCCGGTGCTGGTCAGTGGTTTCTCCCTCGCCGACCTGGAGCAGGCGGCGGACGGCGAACTCGCGCGGATTCGCAGATGGATGAATGCACTGCGCGAGGCGGGTCTCGCCTTGATCGACGAGGCGCCGATCGATGTTCTCAGTCAGCCGGCGGCGTTGATGCAGGCCGCCGAGGCGAGCGGCCTGCCCGTGGCTCGCGTGACCGTGCAGGCGGGACACCCGGGCGGACCGCTGCCGCTGATCCGTCTGGTCGCCTCACTGCAGGCGGAGACGAACGCCGTGCGCGTGTTCGCGCCCATACCTCGGCATCCGGGCGGTGAGCCGACGACGGGGTACGAAGACGTGAAGGCTGTCGCGCTTGCACGAATCCTCCTGGCCGATGTCCCGCACATCCAGGCGGATTGGACGCTGCACGGGCCGAAGCTGGCGCAGGTCGCGCTCACCTTTGGGGCTGACGACATGGACAACGTGTCGCCCCTCGACGAGGTCGCGGAAGGGCGCCGACGCGCGCCGCTCGAAGAGATCCGCAGGAACATTCGCGCCGCCGGCTTCGAGGCGATCGAGCGGGACCCGCGCTTCTCCTTCGTCGGCTGATGCCTGTTCGCGTAGGCGCCGTCTCCTATCTGAACGCGCGCCCCCTGGTGCGCGGCCTCGAGCGCTCGCCGGAGCGCTTCGAGGTACGGTTCGATCTGCCGAGCCGTTGTGCGTCGCTCCTGCACTCGGGCGCCATCGATCTCGGACTGATTCCTTCCATCGAGTACCTCGGCGGCGATTATCGCGTGGTGCCAGGGATAGGTGTCGTGTCAGATGGCGCGGTCGGCTCGGTCGCGATGTTCACGCGGGTGCCTGTTGACGACATCCGTTCGGTGGCACTCGACACGAGCTCCCGCACGTCCGTGGCGCTCATCAAGGTGTTGTGCGCGCGCCACTTCCGCATCGCGCCGGCGTTCCTGTCGGCCGGGCCCGACCTTGCCGCGATGCTGGCCGAGGCGGATGCCGCGCTCCTCATCGGCGAGCCCGCACTGCTTGCAGCGTACGAGCCGCTTGGCCTGAAGAAGATCGATCTCGGCGCCGCCTGGAAAGAGATGACGGGCATGCCGTTCGTGTACGCGTTCTGGGCAGGAACGCCTGGCATCCTCGCCCCTGGGGATGTGCACGTGCTGCAGGCGGCGCGGGACGAGGGACGCCGCGAATCCGACGATGTCGCCGCGCAGTATTTTGCCGCCGAACCCGAGAAGCAGGAGCTCGGCGCCGCGTACCTGCGCGATTGCATCCGCTATGACATAGGTGAACGCGAGGGCGCCGCGCTCGAGCGGTTCTTCGCGCTGGCCGCGGAGATTGGGGCCGCGCCTCCTGCACGGCCGTTACGCTTCTACGTCGAGTCCCGGAGCGCCGACGGCCTGCTCGCAGCAGATCCGGCGAGCACGCGGGCGTAGAATGAAGGCGATGTCGTCTCTTGCCGGGCTGACGGATCGTGTCGCGGCTGGCGAGCGGCTCTCGCGGGACCAGGCGTTTGCGCTGTACACGCAGGCGCCGACGCATGTGCTTGGGCGGCTGGCAGACCGCGTCCGTGCGCGCAAGCACCCCGCCCGCGTAGTCACCTACATCATCGACCGCAACGTCAACTACACGAACGTCTGCGTGGCGCGCTGCAACTTCTGCGCGTTCTACAGGCCCGTGGGATCGGGCGACGGCTATGTGCTGTCGTTCGAGGAGATCTTCCGGAAAGTCGAGGAGACGATTGCCGTCGGCGGCGGGCAGTTCCTGCTTCAGGGCGGGCACAACCCCGACATTCCGCTCCAGTGGTACGAAGACCTGTTCCGTGCCGTCAAGGCTCGTTACCCCTCTTTCCGCCTCCACGCGCTCTCGCCACCCGAGGTGGTCCACATCTCCCGCTTGTCCGGCCTCACGCCGCCCCAGGTGATCCGCCGCCTGATCGACGCAGGGCTCGACAGCATTCCGGGAGGCGGCGCTGAAATCCTCGTTGATCGCGTCCGGAAGCTGCTGCACTGCTACGGGAAGGCGAGCGCGGACGAATGGCTCGGGGTGATGCGCCACGCCCATCACGCCGGCCTGCGAACGACCGCCACGATGATGTACGGCACAGTGGAGACGCTCGAGGAGCGCCTGGAGCACCTGTTCCGCTTGCGCGACCTGCAGGACGAGACGGGCGGGTTTACGGCATTCATCACCTGGAGCTACCAGCCCGAACACACCGAGCTCTCGGGCGTGGAGGCAACCGGGATCGACTATCTCCGCACCCTGGCGATCGCCCGCCTGGTGCTCGACAACTTCGACAACCTGCAGTCCTCGTGGGTCACGCAGGGCGGCAAGGTTGGACAGTTGAGTCTGGCGTTCGGCGCCAACGACATGGGCTCCGTCATGATCGAGGAGAACGTCGTGCGGGCCGCCGGGGCGAGCTACTGCATGGACGAAGTCGAGATCGTCCGCAATATCGAGGACGCCGGCTTCATCCCCAAGCGCCGCAACATGCATTACGAGATCCTCGGCGACCCGTTCTTCCGGGAACACGCCGTGCCCCGCATGACGGCACTCGCCACCGCAAAGACAGACGGCGAGGCGGGCGTGCCCGTTGAGCTGTTGAATTACCCGGCGAGGAGCAGGACTGGGAAAGCGGCCCGTACGGAGACGGGTGGCGGGTAGCCGCCCGTAATGCACAGGGCACAATGCACAATGCAGAAACGACGATGAACGGGCCGGTGCCACCACCGTGCGGCTGTTCGAGTTCGTCGGGTTGCGATGGCCCTCCCAAATGCGCAATTCGGCGATGCAGCACGCCTTTGTTCATTGTGCATCGTGCATTGTGCATTGCATCGGGCCGGGGGAGCGGGCCAGTCGAGTGCGACTGAGGGCCCGGTGGGTCCTGCCCATCGTGTCCCCGCCCATCCACGACGGATGGGTCGACATCCTGGATGGCCGAATCAGCGGGCTCGGGCAAGGCAGTGGGGATGACGCAGATGGCGACGAGCGCGACCTGGGGCATGTGGCGCTGATGCCCGGGCTCGTGAACGCGCACACCCACCTCGAGCTGTCGTATCTCGACGGGGCGGTTCCGACTGCGTCCCGCTTTACGGATTGGATTCGCGAGGTGATGGCCAGCAGGCGCGCGCAGCCCGATCCCCTCGCGCCGCCAATCGTCGATGCGGCACGGGCTGCGATCGCGGCGCTCCACGCGTCGGGAGCTGCGGCCGTGGGTGACATCAGCAACACGCTGGTGACGGTGCCGCTGCTGAATGACGCGCCTCTCGCGGCCGCGGTGTTCCTCGAGGTGCTCCGGTTCCGCGCCAGTGAAGCCGAGGCGGCGTTCGACGCTGCGGTGCACCGCGTCGACGGGGTCGTACCCGCCTCGCACGTGCGGATCTGGCCCGCGCCGCACGCACCCTACTCCGTGTCGCCGCGACTGTTCGCAGCGATCAGCCGGTGGCTGTCGGACGATCCGATCGCCCGCACGAGCGTGCACCTCGCCGAGTCGGTTCAGGAGACCGAACTGCTGCAGCACGGGGACGGGCCCTTTCGCGATCTGCTGCAGGACGTCGGGGCATGGGATGCCGAGTGGATGCCGCCCGGGTGTGGCTCGGTGGAGTATCTGGAGCGCTTGCAGTTCCTCGGCCCGCGCACCCTCGCTGTGCACGGCGTCCAGATGGACACGGCCGATCTCGCTCGCCTGGCGCGGAGTGGCGCCACCCTCGTGACCTGTCCCCGGAGCAACCGGCACGTCGGTGTGGGGGACCCGCCGATTGCCCGCTTCTACGAATCGGCGGTTCCGGTTGCGATTGGCACCGATAGCCTGGCGAGTGCGCCAGACCTCGGCGTCTTCGCGGAAGTGGCGGCGATGCGGGCGCTTGCGCCCGCCGTCCCTGCGTCACGGCTGCTCGACAGCGCGACGCTTGTCGGTGCCCGCGCCCTCGGTTGTGCCGCGCGGCTGGGGTCCATCGAGATCGACAAGAACGCGGCGCTGATCGCGGTGGAGGTCCCACCGGGCGTCGCCGATGTGGAGGAGTACCTCGTGAGCGGCATCGATCCGGCGCAGATACGCTGGGCGGCGTCAGCGCGGACGCCGGCACGGGACGCTCGGTGGTGGAACTGATGGACAGGCCAGCCAACACCGTGCTCGCCCGGGTTCAGACGTGGGCGTCCTTCGTCCGGTTCAGCCACTCGCTGTTCGCGCTGCCCTTTGCGCTCACGGGCGCTCTCCTGGCGGCGCGCGTGACCCCCGTCACCGTGTGGCAGGTCGCGTGGATTGTCGTCGCCATGGTGGCGGCGCGCAGTGCGGCGATGGGGTTCAATCGTGTGGTCGATGCGTGGTGGGACACACGCAACCCGCGAACCGCCGGGCGCGAGATCCCCCGCGGCGTAATCACCCGTGCGCAGGCGATTGCCTGGATCGTAGCGTGGTCGGTCGTGTTCGTGGCGGCTGCGGGCCAGTTGAACCGCTTGTGCCTGGCGCTGGCGCCGCTGGCGCTGGCGATCGTGTTCTGGTACTCGTTGGCCAAGCGATACACCGCATGGACGCAGGCGTTTCTCGGCCTCGCCATGGCAGTTGCCCCTGTCGGCGGCTGGCTCGCGGCCGGAGGGCGCGGCGGCTGGGAGCCGTGGTTGCTCGCGCTCGCCATTGGCTTGTGGGTGGGCGGCTTCGACGTGCTCTATGCGTGCCAGGATCTGGAGTTCGATCGTGAGCACGGGTTGCTCTCGATCCCCGTGCGGTTCGGCGTCGCACGATCCCTCGCCATCTCGCGCGCTATGCACGTGGGTGCGGTACTTTCCCTCGGGGCCGTCGCACTGGTGGTTCCGCTCGGGCCAATCTACGTGATGGGGGTCGCTGCCGTTGGCGCCCTTCTCGTCTACGAGCAGTCGCTCGTGTCCACGAGCGACCTGTCACAGATCAAGCGTGCCTTCGATCTGAACGGTTATGTGGGCATCCTCTACCTCGTGGTCACCGCGATCGCGGTGTACACGCGTTCTTGAGCCATCACATCGATGAAGGCGGACACATGGCGGCACACGGAGTGACGCTGCCCGGAGGGGTCGACGAGGCCCTGCGCGCCAAGCAGCCGGAGCGGATTGCTGGCATGTTCGACGCCATCGCACCCCGTTACGACCTCCTGAACCGGGTGCTCAGCGGCGGTCTGGATCAGCGCTGGCGCGCGCAGGCCATTGCCGCGCTCCGGTTGCAGCCGGCCGATGTCCTGCTCGATGTATGCACGGGCACGGCGGACGTGGCGCTGGCGGCGCTGGCCTCGTCCTCGCCGCCGGGGCGCGTTGTCGGCGTGGACTTCTCGCGTGAGATGCTCCGGCTGGGACTGGCGAAGACACGACGGCGCCGCCGCGGATCGAGCGTCCTGCTCGCGCAGGGCGACGCCACGGCCCTGCCGCTGGGCGACGGGGCGGCTGACGCAGCGACGATTGCCTTCGGCGTCCGCAACGTGCAGAGACCCGAGGCGGCCTGCCGTGAGCTTGCCCGCGTCCTCCGGCCCGGTGGACGCCTCGCCGTGCTGGAATTCGGGCTGCCTGCATCGCCGCGGTTTCGTGCGCTGTACCTGTGGTACGCGCGGAAGGTGCTCCCGGTGATTGGCCGTGCGGTGTCACACCATCAGAGCGCCTACGCCTACCTGCCGGAGTCGGTGGGGCGGTTCCCGCCGCCCGAGGAGTTTGGCCAGTTGCTGCAGTCCTCCGGATTTCCGCACGTCGAGGTCGTCCCTTTGACCCTTGGCGTCGTCTATCTCTACGTGGCGCAGCGCTGATCGGGGCGCACCGGTCGATGCGAGCTGAGCCGTTGCGCGTTCAGCCGCGTGCGGTCGGGGTTCGAGTGTCCAGGTTCCGAGCTATAATCGTAAGTCTTTCATGTACTTCGACTTCGGAGACGGACATCCAGATCTGCAGCGCCTCCCGCGCGCGCTCTCCCCGCGCGAAGGCGTCTTTGTCGGGATCATCATCCACCTTGTGGTCATCATCCTGGCATTGGTGATCCCGCGTACCGAATGGGCGCGCAGCCGGGCGAAAGCCGCCGAGGCGGCGCGAGCCGCAATGGCCGAACGCCAGCAGGCGAACCGGATCGAGCCGTTCATGATGGCGCAGCCGCGCGTCGACATCGAGGCGCTCCGGCCGCCCCCGCGCGCGCCGCTGTCCGACAAGGACCGCATGGCGATGGCGCGCCAGCGTCCGCCGAACCCCACCAACCAGCAGCCGTTCTCTCGCGGAAACACGAGGCAGCCAGAGGAGGCGGCGCCTCCTTCCACATCGCCGCCGCCGGGCGCGCCGACACCGCCCATTCAGTCGGCGGGCAACAACGGGGACCGTGAGAGCCTGCCGCGCGAGGCGCAAACCGGCTACGTCGTCCCGGACCGCGGCGCCGGAGGGACCGGTCCGCCGTCGGACAGCACGGTCGCATCGCGGATCCCGCCGGGCACGCCGCGTGCCCTGGCCGACGCGCTCGGCAATCTATCCCGCTATGTCGAGCGGAGTGGCGCGCAGCTCGAGAACCCGAATGGCGGGGGCCAGTACGGACAGTCGTTCCAGTTCGACACGAAAGGTGTGGATTTCGGAGCATGGCTCCGCGCGTTCAAGGCGCAGGTGATGCGCAACTGGATGATCCCGCAGGCCGCCTACTTTCTCCACGGGCACGTGTCGCTGACGCTGATCATCAGCCGCACGGGCGCGATTACGGAGCTCCAGGTAACGGACCCGTCCTCGGTCGAAGGATTCACGCACGCCGCCTACAACGCACTGGCCGCCTCCAATCCGACCGTGCCGCTTCCGCCCGCATATCCTGACCAGACGCTGCGCATGCGGGTCACCTTCTTCTACAACGAGGAACCGCCGGCTCCGACGCCATGATCCTGCCGACCCGCGCACAGCAGCGCGGGCTGCTGCTCCTCCTTGCCGCGCTCACCATCTACGTGTGCTGGACCCTTGCGCGCTGAGCGCAGCGCCGCGGTGCAACACACGGCCGACACCTTCGAACTCTCACGGCGACAACCCGGCAAGCCGCTGGTGGTGGCGATCCTCGGCCCGACCGCAACCGGCAAGAGTGCGCTGGCGCTGGCTTTAGCAGAACGGTTCGGGGGAGAGATCGTCAACTGCGATTCGACCGCGGTCTACCGCGGGTTCGATATCGGCACGGACAAGGTGCCGGTGCCGGAGCGTCGCGGGATTCCGCACCATCTGATCGACGTGGCCGAGCCGACCGAGGTCTACACGGCGGCCCGCTTCGCGGAGGATGCCACGCGGGCGATCCGGGACATCCTGGATCGCCGCCGTGTGCCGCTGGTGGTGGGCGGGACCGGGCTCTACTACCGCGCGTTGACGCGCGGGCTGTTCCCGGGGCCCGGCGCGGATCCCGCGCTCCGGGCAAGGCTCGAAGGCGTGTCGGAGCGCCGCGGCGTCGCCTTTCTTCACCGCATGGTGGAGCGCGTCGATCCAGCGTCGGGCGCGCGCATCCTGGCGCGCGATCGCAAGCGGCTGGTACGCGCGCTGGAGGTCTACTTCCTCACGGGTCGTGCGCTGTCGGCGCACTTCGCGGAAACGACCTCGCCAACCAACTTCTGCGAAGTGGTGCCCATCGGGCTGCGCATTCCGGCGGCGCTGACATCGGCCCGCGTGACGACGAGGGTCGACATGCAGTTCGAGCGCGGGCTGATGGAGGAGATCCGCGCCTTGCTCGCGCGCGGCGTTCCCGAGAGCGCACGGCCTTTCGGCGGGCTCGTCTACCGGCAGGCAATCGAGTTGCTGCACGGGCTGCGCGACGAGGCCGCCACGCGTGCGCTCATCGCGCAGGAGAATCGCCGGTATGCGCGACGGCAGTTGATCTGGTTCCGCAAAGAGCCTAATCTAGTCTGGCTCGACGGCCCTGGAGAACAATCCGCCGTCATCGAGCGCGCCGCTCGTGCACTGACAGCGCTCCTGGAGCCACACGGCTGATGCCGCACACCACCGAAACAAAACCCCACGCCGCGCAGCCGAACATTCAGGACGCCTTCCTCAACTTCGCGCGGCGGGAGCGGCTCGTCGTGACCATTCGCCTGTTGGACGGTCAGGAGATCGAGGGCCGCATCCGCAACTTCGATCGCTTCGCGCTGATTGTCGATCAGGCCGGCACCGACCAGATGCTGTTCAAACACGCCATCGCGAGCATCAGGAGCCCGCGATCGGCAGGGAACTACCTGTCCTCGCAGGGCTGACGCGCACCGCGCCACGGAGTGACCCCTCCGCCTTTCTCCCGTGCGATCGTGCTCGTGCTGGACGGCGCCGGTATCGGCGCCCTCCCCGACGCGGGCACATACGGCGACGAGGGCAGCGACACGCTCGGAAACGTGTGCCGGCAGGTGGCGGTGCACACGCCCACGCTGCAGGCGCTGGGGCTCGGGTGCATTGCCTCCCTCAGGGGCATCCCGCCTCCGGCACAGCCAGCGGCGGCGTTCGGCCGCATGGCGGAGCGTTCGCCCGGCAAGGACTCGGTGACCGGCCACTGGGAACTGACGGGGATCGTGCTCGAACGCGCATTCCCCACGTTTCCGCACGGCTTTCCGCGCGACCTCATCGAGCGATTCGAGGCGCTGATCGGCCGCAGCACGATCGGAAACGTGGTGGCGTCCGGGACGCAAATCATCGAGCAGCTGGGTGAGGAGCATCTGCGCACGCACGCGCCCATCGTCTACACTTCGGCCGACAGCGTGTTCCAGATAGCCGCCCACGAGGACGTGATCCCCGTCGCCGAGTTGTACCGGATCTGTGAGCTGGCATACGATCTCGCGGTCGAAGAGCACGGCATGGGACGCGTCATCGCGCGGCCATTCGTCGGGACGCCTGGCGGTTTTACCCGCACCGCCAACCGGCACGATTACGCCATGGCCCCTCGAGGAGAGACGCTGCTCGATCGGCTGACCGCTGCATCGATTCCGGTCGTGGCGATTGGAAAGATCTCGGACCTGTTTGCGGGACGCGGCGTCTCACACGCCGTTCACACCGCCAACGACGATGAGGTGATGGACGCGGTGGGTGAGGCGATTGTCGATACGCCCTCGGGATTGATCTTCGCCAACCTCGTGGATTTCGACACCCAATATGGCCATCGCAACGATTTTGCCGGATACGCCGCGAACCTGGAGCAATTCGACGCGAGGCTCACCGCGCTGCTCCCGGCGTTGGACCAGTCCGACCTGCTGGTAATCACGGCCGACCACGGGAACGATCCGACCACACCCAGCACCGATCACTCGCGCGAGTACGTGCCGCTGCTGGTGTACGGCGGCGCGGTGCATGCCGGGACCGACCTGGGCACCCGATCCACGTTCGCCGACCTGGGGCAGACGCTCGCCGACGCCTTCGCGGTACCCGCACTCGCGGCGGGCACGAGCGTTCTTCCGCAGCTGCGCGCGTCCTGAGGTCCCGATGGCGTCCACCATTCGCGAACAGCTGGAGCAGCGCGAGCGTGAGATTCTCGCCTCGCAGGCGGCGCTGAGTGCCGCCACGCGCGGGCGGCTGCGCGCCGAGCCCGAAGACCCGATCCGGCCGGCGTTCCAGCGCGATCGCGATCGCATCGTGCACTGCAAGGCGTTCCGACGGCTGAAGCACAAGACGCAGGTGTTCTTCGCGCCCATGGGCGATCACTACCGCACGCGACTCACGCACACGCTGGAGGTGTCGCAGATCGCGCGGACGATCGCCAAGGTGCTGCGCTTGCAGGAGGAGCTCACCGAGGCGATTGCTCTTGGTCACGACCTCGGACATACGCCGTTCGGTCACGCCGGCGAGCGCGTGCTGAACGATCTCGCGCCGGGCGGCTTCAACCACTACGAGCAGAGCCTGCGCATCGTCGACGTGCTCGAGAACGACGGGCGAGGCCTGAACCTCACGTGGGAAGTGCGAGACGGCATCGCCAAGCATTCGAAGGGCAAGGGCGGAGCGCCCGTCGGCGCGGCGCCGGAGAAGCGCGCAGCAACGCTCGAAGGGCAGATCGCCCGGGTCGCCGACCTGGTGGCGTACGTGAACCACGACATCGACGATGCGGCGCGTGCGGGGTTGCTGACGGAGGCCGACCTGCCGCGGTCGGCCATTGCGGTGCTCGGACCCTCATCGTCCGCACGAATCGGCACGATGGTCGCCGACGTCGTGCACGCCACGCTCGCGACCGGCTGCGCCGAGATTCAGATGACCCCAACAGTGCTCGGCGCCACGCTGGAGCTCCGGAGCTTCCTGTTCGAGGCGGTCTACGAGAACGAGATCTCGACGTCCGAGTTCAAGAAGGCCACAGGGATCCTCGGCGGCCTCTGGGAGCGGATCCGGGAGCAGCCGGACGGTTTCCTCGACGCCCGCACAGTGGAGGAAGAGGGCGTTGACGTAGCCGCTCGTGATTTCATCGCGGGGATGACCGACCGCTACGCCGTCTCGCTCTTCGAGAGACTGTTCGTCCCCAAGCCGTGGGCAGGGATGGATTGAGGACGGCCAGCGCCCCTCCCGCCGGCTACCGCCGAGCGCCGAGCGCCTAGCGCCTAGCGCCTAGCCCCCGATTTTGCATGTTATACTCCGAGGTCGGCCTCAGGGGTACGCCCCGCAGAGGGGATCCTATGAGCATGCTTCTCGATGTCGAGACCCTCCGCGAGCCGAACAAGCGGATCGAGCGGATTGAGCCGCCGGCGGCGTTCGAGCCGGAAGATGTGTTCCGTATCGTGGCGCCTGTCGAGCTGCGGCTCAACTTGCACAAGGACAAAGCCAAGGTTCGGCTCACCGGGACCGTAAAAACGACCGTCGAGGTCGACTGCAGCCGGTGCCTCGAAGGCTTCCAGGTGCCAATCGAGTCGACGTTCGATGTGCAGTATCTGCCGACGACGGCGGCCCCGGCGCATCCGGATCGCGAGGTCGGCGAGCAGGAGCTCGACACCGCGTTCTACCAGGACGGCGTCATCGATCTGCGGCAGCTCGTCCGGGAGCAGATCTTCCTGATGCTGCCGATGAAGCCGTTATGCCAGGAGTCGTGCGCCGGGCTCTGCCCCATGTGCGGCACCAATCTCAACACCGGCTCCTGCGAGTGCTCGCCGGAGTGGGAGGACCCCCGCCTGGCGCCCCTGAAGGCGCTCGCGCGGAAGAGCGACACAGATGCCTAATCCGAAACGCCGCCATTCCAAGACCCGGGGCCGCAAGCGTCGCACCCATGACGCGCTCGTGCAGGTCGGCTCGAGCTTGTGCCCGCAGTGCCAGGAAGCCAAGGCGCCGCACCGCGTGTGCGCAGCCTGCGGCTACTACAAGGGCCGGCAGGTCCGCGCCGTTGATGAGCAATAACTGCGAGCTATAACTGGCGAGCAGTAACTGCAGCACGCCCGCATCGGTGTCCGGCCGGTGAACGAATCCTCCGCCGCGCGTGTCACACACCGCATTGCCGTGGACGCCATGGGGGGCGATCACGCGCCCGGGCCGATCATCGATGGCGCCGTGGCCAGTGCCCGGCACCTCCCCCTCGGCCTGATCCTGGCCGGCCCGCGTGAAGTGGTCGAGCGTGAGCTCGCCCGGCACGTCGATGCCATCTCGCTCGACATCACAATCATCGATGCGCCTGACGTGATCGGCATGGCCGAGGCACCCGCTCAGGCGCTCCGGCGCAAGCCGCGCGCGTCGATCCGGCTCGCGGCGGAAGCCGTCGCCGACGGACGCGCGGTGGCCATGTTCAGCGCAGGCAGCACGGGCGCCTCGGTCATGGCTGCCTACGCGGGCTTCGGCCTGCTGCCTGGCGTCGATCGGCCGGCGCTTGCGACGACCATCCCGACACGAACCGGCGCCGCGGTGCTGCTCGATGCCGGTGCGAATGTCGAGTGCCGGGCGCAGCACCTCCTGCAATTCGCGGCCATGGGCACTGTCTACGCTCGCGTGGCGCTGGGCGTGCAGCATCCGCGCGTGGGCCTCCTCTCCATCGGTCAAGAGGAGAGCAAGGGCACGGACGTCATTCGCGAGGCGCACCAGCTGCTGAAGGGTGGCAGCCTCAATTTCATCGGCAACGTCGAGGGCCGCGACGTGTACTCGGGATTGGCCGACGTGATCGTGTGCGACGGCTTCACGGGCAACGTGGCGTTGAAGATCAGCGAGGGTCTCGTCGACACGGTGGAACAGCTTCTCGGAGACGAGCTGCAGAGCACCTTCAGCACGCGGATGGGGTACTTGCTGTCGCTGCGGGCCTTCCGCCGCTTTCGCAAGCGCGTGGACTACTCCGAGTACGGCGGCGCTCCGCTTCTCGGCGTCAATGGACTGTGCATCGTCGGGCACGGCCGGTCGTCGGCGAAGGCCGTCCGCAACGCCGTCGCGATGGCACATCGCTTTGCGACGCAGCGCATGATCGAACAGCTCGAACGTGGCATTGCGGGTCTTTCGGTGCCACACCGGTGATTGCCTTCCTGTTTCCCGGACAGGGCTCCCAAAAGGTGGGCATGGGGAAGGCGCTCGCCGAGGCGTTCCCCGAGTGCCGGGCTGTATTCGACGCGGCGGATGCCGCGTTGGGCGAGCCGCTCAGCCGGCTCTGCTTCGATGGCCCGGAAGACCGGCTGATGCTGACCGAGAACACTCAGCCGGCCATCCTGACCGTCAGCGTTGCGGCGGCACGGCTGCTGGTGGCACGCGGCGTCCGGCCCGCATTCATGGCCGGCCACAGCCTCGGTGAGTATTCGGCACACGTGGTGGCCGGAACCCTGGACTTTTCGGACGCCGTACGGATCGTGCGGCGGCGCGGCCAGTACATGCAGGACGCCGTCCCCGTGGGCACAGGGGCGATGGCCGCCCTTCTGGGCGCTGATGAAGCATTGGCAACACAGGCGTGCGCCGAGGCCGCCGACGGCGAGGTCGTGAGCCCGGCCAACCTGAATGGGCCCGGGCAGGTGGTGATAGCCGGGGCGCGGGACGCCGTGGCTCGCGCAGGGGAGCGTGCGAAGGCGCTCGGCGCCAGACGCGTGGTGCCGCTGCCGGTGAGCGCGCCGTTCCACTGCGCCCTGATGAAACCGGCCGAGGAACGGCTCGCGCCGGAACTGCGCGCACTCGGCGCCCGGGATCCGCAGGTGCCGGTGATCGCCAATGTCGATGCCCAGCCGAAAACCAGGGCCGGCGCGTCAATCGACGCACTGGTGGCACAAGTCTCCGCGCCGGTGCGGTGGCAGGATGTGGTACGCCGGCTTGCGTCTGCTGGCGTCCGCGCGTATGTTGAAGTGGGTCCTGGGACGGTGTTGAGCGGGCTTGTACGCAAGATTCAGCGTGATGCCCGCGTGGCCAATCTCGATTCGCCCGAGGACCTCGAGGCCGTCGAGGCGCTGGTGCGCGAGACGGTCTAGCGGGCATGTCGCCCGCCGTCCCTTCGGTCACGCTGCCGTTCCCCCCGACTCATCCATGATCGATCTCTCCCAACGCGTCGCCCTCGTCACCGGGGCGTCCCGCGGCATCGGCCGGGCGATTGCGATCCGTCTGGCCACGCAGGGGGCTACGGTGGTTGCGGCGGCTCGTGGCGAGAACGCGCAGGAGACGGTCGCGGCCATCACGGCCGCCGGTGGACGCGCGGAGCCGATCGCGCTCGAGGTGACCGACGCGGCTGCGATCGAGGGGGCGATGGCGGGCATCCTCGAGCGGCACGGGCGCATCGACATCCTGGTCAACAACGCGGGCATCACGCGCGACGGGTTGCTGCTGCGGATGAAGCGCGACGACTGGGACACAGTGATTGGCACCAACCTCACGGCGGCGTTCGCCTTGACACAGGCCGCGCTCAAGCCGATGGTGCGCCAACGTTCCGGCCGCATCATCGCGGTGAGTTCCGTCGTCGGCCAGATGGGCAACGCGGGTCAGGCGAACTATGCAGCCTCCAAGGCGGGGCTGATCGGTTTCTGCAAGGCACTTGCGCGTGAGGTGGCCTCGCGCAGTATCACGGTCAATGTGGTGGCCCCCGGGCTCATCGACACGGATATGACGCGCGGCCTGGTGGGCAACGCGAAACAGGACTGGTCGCAGCAGATTCCGCTCGGCCGCCTGGGTGCGCCGGACGATGTGGCAGCGGCCGTGTGCTTCCTTGCATCGGATGAGGCGTCGTATATTACAGGACATGTTCTGGCCGTGAACGGCGGGATGTATACGTAGGAGGACGAATGGCGGTTGCGGAGAAAGTCAAGAGCATCATCGTGGAGCAGCTCGGCGTGGACGAGGAAGAGGTGACCAATGACGCCTCGTTTGTCGAGGACCTCGGTGCCGACTCGCTGGACACGGTGGAGCTGGTGATGGCGTTCGAAGAGGAATTCGGGATCGAGATTCCCGACGAGGACGCCGAGAAGATCACGCGCGTGAAGGAAGCCGTCGAGTACATCGAGGCGCACGCCAAGAACAAGAAGTAGCCGGCGCTGCGGCAGCCGCGCCGGGGCGTTTGGGGCGGTTCGCGCCGCGGCGCGTGGTGGAGGCAGATTGAGCAGGCGAGTCGTTGTGACCGGCATCGGGCTGGTGTCCTCGGTGGGCATCGGCACCGAAGCCACCTGGGCATCGCTCCTGGCGGGGCGGAGCGGCATCGGACCGATCACGCGGTTCGACGCGTCCGCATTCTCGACGCGCTTCGCGGCGGAGGTGAAGGGCTTCGACCCGCTGCGCTTCATCGAGAAAAAAGAAGTCAAGAAGATGGACATCTTCATCCAGTTCGCCATCGCCGCGTCGCAGT
Source organism: Vicinamibacteria bacterium (assembly GCA_963763095.1). Taxonomy (GTDB): domain Bacteria; phylum Acidobacteriota; class Vicinamibacteria; order Vicinamibacterales; family JAENWD01; genus CAVUCH01. The sequence continues at coordinate 330,320 of CAVXNR010000003.1, read as the reverse complement.
TCGCGATGGACGATTCGGGACTGAAGGTGACCCCCGACATTGCGCCCCGCGTCGGCGTGTTCATCGCGTCAGGTATCGGCGGCTTCACCACAATCGAGCGCGAGCACAAAGCGTTGCTCGAGGGGGGGCCGCGCCGGATCTCGCCATTCTTCATCCCGTCGGCCATCATCAATCTCGCATCCGGCCAGGTGTCCATCCGCTTTGGCGCGCAAGGCCCCAATTCGGCCACCTGCACCGCGTGCACCGCCTCGGCGCACGCCCTCGGCGACGCCTCCGAGATCATCCGCCGCGGCGCGGCCGACGTGATGATCGCCGGCGGTTCGGAGGCGGCCGTCTGCGCGATGGGAATCGGGGGCTTCGGCGCCATGCGTGCCCTGTCGACCCGCAATGACGATCCAGAGCGGTCGAGCCGTCCCTTCGACCGCGACCGCGACGGCTTCGTGCTGGGCGAGGGCGCCGGTGTGCTGGTGCTCGAGGAGCTGGAATTCGCGAAGGCGCGCGGCGCACGCATCTATGCCGAGCTCGTCGGCTACGGCATGTCCGCCGACGCCTACCACATGACAGCCCCCTCCGAAGACGGGGACGGTGCCTACCGGGTGATGAAGGCCGCGCTCGACTCGGGCGCCATCGAGGCGGAGGCAGTTGATTACATCAACGCCCACGGCACCTCGACGCCGCACAACGACCGCATCGAGACGGTCGCCATCAAGCGGTGCTTCGGCGACCACGCGCGCCGGCTGGCCATCTCGTCGACCAAGTCGATGACCGGTCACCTGCTGGGCGCGGCTGGCGGGCTCGAGGCCGGCATCACCGTCCTCGCGCTGCACCGCCAAATCGTACCGCCCACGATCAACCTCGAAGGCCCGGATCCCGACTGCGATCTCGACTACGTGCCGCACACTCCGCGCGAGATGCCGATGACCTATGCGCTGTCGAACTCGTTCGGGTTCGGCGGGACGAACGGCGCGTTGCTGTTCAAGCGGTACGAGGGGTAGCGATCAGCGGGCAGCGATCAGGGGTCAGGGGGCAACGATCAGCCGTCACGAATCATGAAAATCGCCGTCTGCATCAAGCAGGTCCCCACGCGCGAGTGGCAGCCCCGCCTGAACGACACAAAAACCTGGATTCGCGAGGGCGACGCCAGCTTCGAGATGAACGAGCCCGACGCGTACGCGCTCGAGGAGGGCTTGCGTCTCAAGGAGAAGCACGGCGGGGAAGTGGTCGTCTGCGCGGCTGGTCCCGCACGCGCGGCACAGGTGATCCGGGAGGCCCTCGCGCGCGGGGCCGATCGCGCCATTCACGTCGAGCACGATGAACTCGGGGCCGCTGACGCCTTTTCGGTTGCCGGCTCCCTCGCCGCGGCGATGCGTGAGGAGGTGTTCGATCTCGTCCTCACCGGACTGCAATCCGACGATCAGGGGCACGCCCAGACGGGAGTCGTCCTGGCCGAGCGTCTCGGAATCGCGCACGCCACGATCATCATGGAAGTGCAGGTGGAGGACGGACGCCTGCGGGTGAAGCGCGAGCTGGAGGGCGGATGGTTCCAGTGGATCGGGCTGCCCCTGCCCGCGCTGCTGACCATCCAGAGCGGCATCAACCAGCTGCGCTACGCGACGCTGAAGGGCATCATGGCGGCGAAGAAGAAGGAAGTGCGGAAGGTCACGCCGGCGGCCCCGCTCGTGCCGGGTCAGCAGATCGCAGCCCTCTATGTCCCGGAACGAACCAAGCAGACGCGAATGATCGCGGGCACGCCAGCCGATGCGGCGAACGAATTGGTCCGCCGGTTGCGGGATGAGGCGAGAGCGTTGTGATCGCATGCCGCCATGTCCCCGTACCCGTGTACGGCGTAGGACCGGGGCCGAAGCGCCCCGGCCTGATGTGTCTGTTGGCACCCGGCCCGATGTGTCTCCTGGCACCCGCCCTGATGTGTAGGAACCCGAAATGATCCTCGTCATCGCCGAACACCGCGGCGGCCGACTGAACCGGGCGTCCTGGGAAGTCATCACGGCCGCCCAGCAGCTTGCGGCAGGCGAGCCGATTACCGTGGTCCTCCCCGGCGCGGACGTGAGCACCGCCGGCGAGGAGCTCTCGACAGCGGCGGTGGCGGAGATCGTGCTGCTGCAGCATGCCGTGCTGGAACCCTATACGCCCGACGGCATGGTGCAGGCGCTCGACGCGTTCGTGCGCGCCGCGGCGCCCTCCCTCGTGCTGTTGCCCCACACATACCAGACACGCGACTTTGCGCCCGCGCTCGCTGCGCGGCTCGGTCGATCGCTGATCACCGACTGCATCGGGGTGCGGGAAGGCACCAGTGGGCGCGCGTTCACGCGTCCGATGTTCCAGGGCAAGCTGGCTGCCGACGTCATCCCTCTGGGTGAGACGCCGCACCTCGTCAGCTTTCAGGTCGGGGCATTTCGCGCAGACCAGGCCGCCCGCGGCGCGGCAGCCGTGCGGGTAATCGAGGCGGCCGTGGATCCATCCCGGATCCGGCAGCAGCCCGACGCGCCGTTCCAGGAGGCGAAGGGAGCGGTCGACTTGTCTCAGGCGGAGCGCATCGTGGCGGTCGGCCGCGGGATCAAGAGCCAGGAGAACGTCGCGCTCGCCGAGAAACTCGCGGCGGCGCTGGGCGCGGAGCTCGCCGCGTCGCGTCCCATCTGCGATGCGGGGTGGCTGCCCATGGAGCGCCAGATCGGCAGCTCCGGCCAGACCGTGGCGCCAAAGCTGTACGTCGCGGTGGGCATCTCCGGCGCCATCCAGCACGTCGTCGGGATGAAGGGCGCACGCACCATCGTTGCAATCAACAAGGACGCTGACGCCCCGATTTTCGAAATCGCCGATTATGGGATCGCGGGCGATCTCTTCGAAGTGCTGCCTGCCCTCACCAAGGCTCTCGAGCCATAAAGCCCATGGGTCGGGAGACGCTCGATGTAGACGTGCTCATCGTCGGCGGCGGTCCCGCAGGCCTGTCTGCGGCACTGCGGCTCGCACAGCTGCAGAGAGCACACGGGGGTGAGCCGCTCGCGATTGCGGTGCTCGAGAAGGCCCGCGAAGCCGGCGCCCACATGCTCTCGGGCGCCGTGCTCGATCCATCGGCGTTGAGGGAACTGATCCCCGACTTCCTGGAGAAGGGCGCCCCCCTCGAGTCGGAGGTACACGAGGATCACGTCTACTTTCTCCCCGGGTCTACATCCCGGATTCACTTGCCGATCACGCCGCCGCCGCTGCGCAATCACGGCAACTACGTCATCTCGCTGAACAAGTTTGCCAAGTGGCTCGCGGGCCTGGTCGAAGCGGAGGGAATCGACCTGTTTGTCGGATTCCCCGGCGTCGAGGTCCTGTTCGAGGGCGATCGCGTAGCGGGGGTCCGAACCGGTGACAAGGGCATCGGCAAAAACGGTGAACGGCGGAGCACCTTCGAGGCCGGTGTGGATATCCGCGCGAAGGTGACGATCTTCGCGGATGGTGTGCGCGGGAACCTCACCAAATCGCTGCTGCGCCGGCTGCCGCTGGCGCACGGCCGTCAGCCGGAGCAGTTCGCGATTGGGATCAAGGAACTGTGGGAGGTGCCGCCCGATAGCGTGAAGGCCGGCACGGTGATTCACACGCTCGGGTGGCCACTGCGGATGGAGGAGTTCGGCGGCGGCTTCATCTATGCATTGCCCGAAGGACGTCTGTCGGTCGGGCTGGTCGTGGGACTCGACTACAAGGACCCGCTGTTCGATCCGCACGTGGCCTTCCAGCGCTTCAAGCAGCACCCGCTCGTCAGCGGCCTGCTGCGCGGCGGGCAGATGGCGCGGTACGGCGCGAAGGCGCTGCCGGAAGGCGGCTGGCACACCATCCCGCGCCCCTACATGGACGGCGGCCTCATTGCCGGCGACGCGGGCGGCTATCTCAACTCGTTCCGCCTGAAGGGCATCCACCTGGCGATGCGCACGGGCATGCTGGCCGCCGAAACCGCCTTCGACGCGGTACGTGCAGGGGACACATCAGCATCGCGCCTCTCGGCCTATCAGCGCCGGATCGACGAAGGGCCCGTGCGTGCCGAGCTGTACCCGGTGCGCAACGTGCACCAGAGCTTCGGGTACGGCCTTGTTCCGGGGCTCCTGTATTCGGCGCTGGCGGTGGTCTCCAGGGGCTGGTGGTTCCGCCCAATCGAGGGGCACCCCGGGCATGACCGCATGCGGTTCCTGTCCGACTACTACGGTGACCGAACAGTGCCGACCGAAGCGTCGGGCGGCATGAAACCAGACCGTGTGCTCACCTTCGACAAGCTCACCAACGTGCACTTCTCGGGCACGCGCCATGACGAGGATCAACCGCCGCACCTGCTCGTGCACACAGAGGTGTGCGGCACGATTTGCGGGGAGGAGTACGGACACCCGTGCACGCGGTTCTGCCCGGCGAATGTCTACGAGATCGTGGCCGAGTCCAATGGCCCGCGCCTGCAGATCAACGCCTCCAACTGCGTGCACTGCAAGACGTGCGACATCATGGACCCCTACCAGGTGATCACGTGGGTGCCGCCCGAAGGCGGCGGCGGCCCCCAGTACGAAGGTCTGTGAGCACACCCGAGCCCGGGTGGCGCGCCTCGCGCCGCAAGCGTCTCGAGGCCGCCGGGATTGCGGCGGTCGGGTACCCGGCCATCAACGTCATCGGCTGCACGTGGCGCTGGCAGGTCAGCGGCCTCGAGCACTTCGACGGAATCTTCGCGTCCGGGAGGTTCCCCGTCATGGCCTTCTGGCACGGCCGAATCCTTCCCGCTCTGTACTACTTTCGCCGGCGCGGAATCATGGTCATCACCAGCGACAACTTCGACGGCGAATGGATGGCCAGGATCATCCACCGCTTCGGGTACATGACGGCGCGGGGCTCGACGTCGCGGAATGCCGCGCGCGCAGCGCTCCGCGCGAAGCGCTTCATGGAAGAGGGCCACCCCGTCGGCCTCACGGTTGACGGACCCCGGGGCCCGGCCCGCGTGGCACAACCCGGCGCTATCTGGCTCGCCAAGGTCACTGGCAACCCGGTCCTGCCGTTCCACCTCGAAGCGGCGTCCCATTGGACCGCGCCGAGTTGGGACGCGTCGCAGGTGCCGCTGCCGTTCAGCCGTGTCGCGGTAGTCGTGGGGGAGCCCCTGTTCGTCCCCCCCGACGCGGATGCGGCCGCGCTGGAAGCGAAGCGGGGCGAGCTGGAGGCCATCCTCGCCGCCCTGGAGGAGCGCGCCCTGAACCTGCTCGCCATGCAGGCGTCGCCGTACAGGCCCGCGACGTAGGCCTGATGCCGACGGTGTAGGCCCGGGCCGACGGTGTGGAAGGAGAGGTGACACGTGGTCGCGAGCGGGCGCGAGGGCATCATGGATCCACTGGAGGCACAGGCGAGGGCGATCATCGCGGCGGCACTCATCGTCAGGGGCGCCGTCGAAGTCCCATCGATACCGTCCGGCAGTCAACGCGTACCGGATGCAACTGGAATGCGCCTGCGCGAACTGACGGACTACGTCTATCGGCTCATCACGACCGATGAACCGGATGAGCCGCACTAGAACGGGCTCCGCGGGGACGTCCCGTCAATTCGTCGACATCCAGACTTCGAGGTCTAGCTGCGGATATCCATTCCGAGTCTGTGACCAGTACCCTCGTGTACGCGGCGGGATCCGAGCAGAGCGGCTTTGGCACGGGGGGCTGCTCGCGCACGCGTCGGCTTGCACAGAGCCAGCACGATCTGCTGTTGTTGCGTGAGCTGAAATCTGGTGCGGTCCGACCACGCATCTTCGGCCGGGTGATGGGCTTGCTTATTCTTACGGTATTGACGAAGCGTGGTCCGCCCCGAATGCTGCTGTGGCCGCGACTGTCGCCGGGATCGTCAAGAACATCGTCACGAGGACGACTATTCCTACCGAGATCGCGATCCGTTTGCGTCACGACCGATAGCGTGCAGCTCGCGCGGCTGACGGCTCCCGTCCGGCAGCACAGGCCGGACCCGCTCTGACTACATCGTCATCGCGACGATCGGTACGCCAGGCTTCGCAAGGCTCCACGATTCTCCGCACTCGGCACAGCGGATGTACAGCACCAGGGACGTGCGCGATACCACCCGCGGATCGTGTCCGCAGTAATGGCAGGGCTCGATCAGGAGACGACAGATTCGTCTCTCGTGGACAGGGTCAGGATTTGCCATTCGGTGCTCGTATGCTAACTCATCCACCAGAGCACGAGCAACGTCTGGTTTATGTCGGTAGACTGGCGCATGACCGACGCGGAGCTGGAAGCTGAGCGGCTCGCGATCGTAGCCGAAGAGCGAGAGCTGGCAGAAGCCCACGAGCATCTGCACCAGCGACCAGATGACCACCTAGGGCACCTGGCTCACGGCGAACGGCTACGGGCCCACACCGAACGAGTTCGCGCGTTCCAAGCGGCACTCCTTCAACGACACGACACGTGACGTGCCATCGGCACTACTCGCCAGTTTCAAACTTGACCACTACCGACCGCAGACCCTGCTCACTGCGGACGAGTGGGCGTGCACGGCGAAACGGCCCGCAGTAAAGCGGGCCGATAAAGAAGCGAAAGCCGACGCACCGCAGCGTTTCCGTCAGCAGGCTCGTTCGAGCCGGTGTGCGGAATGCTGGCGAGTCACCGTAGATCGGCAGTCTAGCATCATGCGGCCGTAGGCTTCGCGTCCGGCAGCACACCCCAACCGTCAGGGATCTTCCCAATCCTCGCGCGGGCATCTCCTGATTGCTGAGCCGTGATGGCAGGGCTACGCTCCAGGCTTGCCAGTCTGGAGGTGTTCGCATGTCCTCCGAGCCAACCCGAAAACCGCTACCAGCGACGCTCCGCGACACACCTGCCGCTCCTGATGAGAACGTGGTTCTTCCGGACCAGTGCACCGTCTGCGGGCACGACGATCTAACGGTCATGCTCCGCACGACGTACGTCGTCTACGTGCGGTGCGAACGCTGCCTGACAATGCGGACGGTCGCCATGCCAGGATGCGAGCGCGAGTTCGGCACGTAGCCACTGAATTAGCATGGCCGATGCCGAGGCGCTCGAGGCGGAGCGGATTGCGCTACTCGCTGAACAACGAGCGCTAGAGCACGCCCATGAGCGGCTACGCCAGACGCCGGATGACCGCTCCTTGACGCCTGAACGCGCAGCGCGTTCGCGCGTTCAAAGACGCGATCTACACACGTAGCGTGCCATCCGCGCTACCTCCGATTTTCAACCTGACCCACCACCAGACCCGATCACCGCGGACGAGTGGGCGGCTGGAGGCCGCAACCAGCCAGCCGCTGGCGTAATCCCTCGACGCCCGCTCGCCAGCGCACCATGCCCGTCCGGAGGTGCATTCGTTGCTCGGGACTCGGGCGCTCTCTGTTCTCCAGACGAAGGAGGAGACCCTCCGCGAGATCCAGCGGTCCCCCCGAAAAGGGTGACGGATTCCTGAGGGCTTTCACCAGCTCGACCACCGTAGTATCGTCGTCAGCTACCTTCGGCTCCTGTCAGCAGCATCGGTGGTCCGAGTATCCGAGATACCGCGACCCACGCCCGGCCGGCGCGTCCGCCGGGCAACACTTGTCAACCGCCCGAGGCGGCGATTTCGGCGCTGAGTCACCCGCACATCTGCGGCCTGCACGACATCGGCCGAGAGCACGACACCGAGTTCCTCGTCCTTGAGTTTCTCAACGGGCCCGGGGTCGAAGCGCCCGGGCGCGTGACACAAACCCCGTGGATAATTCTCCGATGCCCCTCACGCTGATTTCCTCTCCTCGCTTCGCCGACCACGTCACGCCACCGGGGCACCCGGAGTGCGTCGAACGCGCAGACGTGCTCGACGTCGTCGCCGATCGATGGCGCGCGCGTGGCGGGCGCGTGATCGAGCCGCGGGAGGCGAGCCGCGAGGAGCTGGCGCGCGTGCACGAGGAGGCGTACCTCGACGCGCTCGAGGCCACTCGAGGGCGCGCGGTGATGCTCGACGCCGACACTTTCACGTCGCCGCAGTCACTTGCGGTCGCGGCGCTCGCAGCGGGCGCTGCGCTCTCCGGCCTCGAGGCGATCCTCCAGGATGGCAGGGCTGCAGCCAAGGACCATGGACAGGTCGCGGCGGCAGCGGATAGTCACCGTCGTGCGCTTGCACTCGTGCGCCCGCCGGGCCATCACGCCGAAGCTGGTCGGGCAATGGGTTTCTGCCTGCACAACAACGTGGCGGTCGCCGCTGCCGCGGCTCTGGCCGCGGGTCTCGACCGCGTCGCGATCGTCGACTACGACGTGCATCATGGGAACGGCACGCAGCACAGCTTCTATCGCGATTCGCGAGTACTGTTCGTATCGACCCACCAGTACCCGTTCTACCCGGGCACCGGCGCTGCCAGAGAAACCGGTGAAGGCGACGGCCGCGGCTTCACGGTGAATGTGCCGCTTGAGAGCGGATGCACCGACGGCGACTACGCGCTGGTGTGCGACCGCGTCATCGTGCCCGTGCTGGACGAGTTCGCGCCGGAGCTCGTGCTCGTGTCCGCAGGATTCGACGCACACGAGCGCGACCCCCTGGCCCACATGCGCATGAGTGCTGCCGGTTTCGGCGCGTTGACCGCGCGTCTCGCTGAAGCTGCAGACCGGCATGCGGGCGGACGTCTTCTGCTGGTGACGGAGGGAGGCTACGACCTGCCGGCGTTCGGCGAGAGCCTCGACGTCGTCGTGCGCGTGCTCGCCGGGGAGCCGGTGCCGGAGGTGCATGAAGGCGCGGGTTCGACAGGCCGCGGCGCGACCGCCGTGCACGCTGTGCGCGACGCCCAGGCGGGCCAATGGCATGCACTATAATTTCAGCGTGGCCGAGTACAATCCACGAGACCTCGACAAGAAATGGCAGCAGCGCTGGGTCGCTGAGCGCACGTTCGAGCCGACCGAAGACTCCTCGAAGCCGAAGTTCTATTGCCTCGAGATGTTCGCCTACCCGTCCGGACACGCGCACGTCGGCCACGTCCGCAACTACATCATCGGCGACGTGATTGCCCGCACCAGGCGGATGCGCGGCTACAACGTTCTTCACCCGTTCGGATGGGACGCTTTCGGCCTGCCAGCGGAAAATGCCGCGATCAAGAACGGCATACACCCCGAGGTGTCGACGCTCGACAACATCGCGCACATGAAGGGCCAGCTGCAGCGGCTGGGCATCAGCTACGCGTGGGACCGCGAGATCGCCACGTGCTCGCCCGATTACTACCACTGGAACCAGTGGCTTTTCGTCCGGATGTATGAGCGCGGCCTCGCCTATCGCCGCAAGTCGACGGTGAACTGGTGCGACAGCTGCCAGACCGTGCTCGCGAACGAGCAGGTCGTGGACGGCGGGTGCTGGCGCTGCGGCACGATCGTGACGACCCGCGAGCTCGAACAGTGGTTCTTCCGGATTACGGCGTACGCCGACGAGCTGCTCGAGGGCCTTTCCGGGCTGGACGCGTGGCCCGACAAGGTGCTTACGATGCAACGGAACTGGATCGGCCGCAGTGAGGGCGTGCGGCTCCGGTTTCCGATCGTCGAGGCTGATGAAACGAGCGGCGCGCGGGCCGTCGACGTGTTCACGACCCGCGCCGACACGGTCTTCGGCGCCACCTTCGTGACCCTCGGCCCCGAGCATCCGCTGGTCGAGGCGTTCGCCCGCGAGTCTACCGAGCCGCAGACGATGCGCGCGGAGGCAAACCGCTTCCGCACCCAGGATCGCATCGCGCGCATGAGCGGCGCGATCGAGAAGGAGGGCTTCTTCACCGGGCGGTTCGCGGTGAACCCGTTCACGCAGGAACGGGTGCCCATCTGGGTCGCCAACTTCGTGATCGGCGACTACGGCACCGGTGCCGTGATGGCGGTACCCGCGCACGATGAGCGGGATTTCGAGTTCGCTCGCAAGTACGGTCTTCCGGTTCGCGTCGCGGTTGCGCCAGCTGAGGGGCAGCCGAGCGCCCGCGTGGATGCCTCGACCGAGCCGTTCACGGAGTACGGCGTGCTCGTGGGATCCGCCGAATACGACGGCCTCACGTCTGTGGAGGCCCAGGTTCGGATGGCCGACGCGGCACAGAAGCGGGGACTCGGAGAGCGGACGGTCCAGTATCGGCTGAAGGACTGGGGCATCTCGCGGCAGCGGTACTGGGGCACGCCCATTCCGATGATCTACTGCGAACGCGACGGCATAGTGCCGGTGCCCGACGATCAGCTGCCCGTTTTGCTGCCGAAGATTACGGAGTTCACGGGCCGTGGCGACTCACCGCTGGCGCACGTGCCGGAGTTCGTGGAGGTCGCGTGTCCGAAGTGTGGCGGGCCCGCACGCCGTGAGACCGACACCATGGACACGTTCGTCGACTCGTCCTGGTACTTCTACCGGTTCTCCGATCCAAAGAACGCACAGCTGCCGTTCGACCCCGCGAAGGCCAAGTACTGGATGCCGGTGGACTTCTACAGTGGGGGAGTCGAACACGCCATCCTGCATCTGATCTATTCGCGCTTCTTCACCCGCGTCTTCCGCGATCTCGGGATGGTCGGTCACAGCGAGCCGTTCACGCACCTCCTGACCCAGGGCATGGTGCTGAAAGATGGCGCCGTCATGTCGAAGTCGAAGGGCAACGTCGTCGATCCCGACACGATGATCGAGAAGTACGGGGCCGACGCGCTGCGGCTGTACGTCATGTTCGTCGCCCCACCCGAGAAGGAAGTGGAGTGGGCCGACACCGGCCTCGAGGGGAGCTTCCGCTTCCTCGCACGTGTGTGGCGGATCGTCGATCAGTGGGCCGAGACCGTCGGCGGAGAGGGAATCACGCTCGATGGCTGCGAGTGCAACGCCGCCGAACGTGCACTGCGGCGGAAGACGCATGACACCATCCGGCGTGTTACAGCCGACATCGAGGAACGTCAACACCTGAACACCGCGGTATCGGCCCTCATGGAGCTCGTCAACGAGCTTTACGCCTTCACCGAAGGCACACACATGGGTGCGCCCGGGCGCCGCGTGAGCGAGACGGCCGTCGTGGAGGCGGAGCGGATCGAGACGATTGCCGCAATCAAGGAGGCCGTCGAAGCGCTCGTGCTGATGCTGTCGCCGTTCGCGCCGCATACCGCCGAGGAGCTTTGGGCTTCCCTCGGACATCCGGAGGGTCTGACAGCCGCGCCCTGGCCCGCGTTCGATCCGCAGGTGGCGAGGGCGGACGAAATCGTGGTGCCCGTGCAGGTGAACGGCCGGCTGCGCAGCCGCCTGACCGTCCCGGCGGATGCCTCCGAAGAGCAGTTGCGTGAGGCCGCCCTCGCCGATCCGGCGGTGCAGGGCTACACAGCAGGCAAGACGGTGCGCAAGGTCGTGATAGCGGGCAGCAGGCTCGTGAACGTGGTGGTCGGGTGATCACGTCGCGGCGCCTTGCCGCCTTCGCGTTGATGGTGGTCATGACCTCGCCGGGCTGCGGCTACGCCCTTGCGGGCCGCGGCTCGTTTCTCCCGGCCTACATCAACGTCATCGGCATTCCGCAGTTCACCAATGCCACGCCGTACGAGGTGATCGACCAGGTGTTCACCGAGCGCGTGCGATCAGAGTTCATCGGCCGCGGCAAGTACAGGGTGCTGCCGCAGGTTACCGGCGTCGATGCGGTGCTGAGCGGCGAGATCACGGGGCTGTCCATCGCACCCGCTTCCTTCACCGATCAGCAGCAGGCGTCGCGGTATGTGGTCACGGTCGTGGCCAGGCTCCAGTTCCGCGACCTGAAGACGAACAACGTACTGTGGGAGAACCCGTCGCTCGTGTTCCGGGAGGAGTACGAGGCCGCACAGGGCACGAGCGCCCTCGACCCGAACGCATTCTTCGGCCAGGAAGCGAACGCGCTCGAACGTGTCGCGACGGAGTTCGCCAGGACGGTGATCAGCTCGATACTCGAGGCGTTCTAGGTTCGACGGCGGGCGACTGGCGGCCGGCGCCGGGCGCCAATGAAGGCGATCCTGCAAGCACACGGCGCCCAGGGTGTCTGCTCGCGGCCTGGGCCATCGACGAACCTGCAACGCCAGCCGCCCGACGCCAACCGCCCGCCGCTCAGGAACCACCATGCCCCCGAAACCGCCCGAGCCCACCCTCTCGCCCCAGCAGCTCCGAGCGAACATCGCCGCGGGGCGGGTGGGCCCGCTGTATCTGATCGAGGGCACGGACGAGGTGCTCAAGTCGGAGCTGGCGGGGCTGTTCGCGGACGCGATTGAGCCAGAGCTGCGCGCGTTCAATGTCGAACGGCTGTATGGGACAGACGCCGGCCTCGAGCCCCGCTCGATCGCTGACGCCGTCAAGACACTCCCGATGATGGCGCCCCGACGGGTCGTGGTCGTCCTTCAGGCAGAGCGGGTGCTGACCCCGCCGCGCGACAGCGAGGCGTCCGATGGCGCGCTCAAGCCGCTGGTCGAGTGCATCGAGCAACCTGTCGACTCCACGACGCTCGTCTTCGTGACGCATGAACCCTTGAACGGCACCCGCCGGGTCACGAAGCTCCTCAACAAGCACGCGACCAGGGTGGAGTGCGGCGGCCTCGGCCCTTCCGCGCAACTCGCGCGAGAGATTGAGGAGCGCGCGGCGGAGATCGGCGTAACGGTTGACCGCGCCGCCGTCGCCCGGTTGATCCAGCTCGCCGGAGGCGACAGCGGAAAGCTGCGGGCCGACACGGAGCGCGTCCTGGTGTTCGTCGGGCAGGGCACCGTGACCGCGGCGCACGTCGAGCAGGTCGCGGAGCGCGTGGAGAGGTCCAGCGATCCGTGGGGACTGACGAATGCCCTCGAAGCCGGCGACGCGCGGACCGCACTGCGGGAACTGCGCCTGCGGCTCGACGCGGGTGACAACATCTTCGCGATGCTGGGACAGATTGCCTGGGCGATTCGGAAGCCGAACGGCAGGATGCCGGAGCAGCGCCTGCGTCCGGCCGTCGATGCGATGCTGCGGACGGATATCGCGCTCAAGTCGTCGGGTGGGGACCCCCGCATGCTGCTCGAGCGGTTGATCGTGGAGTTGTGTGGTTGAGGAGTCAGGGCAGGGCTGAGGCCCTGCCCCACATGCTTTATGCGGAGGCGCTGGCGCGACGGAGGCCCTTCACGAGGCGCGACTTGTAACGGCCGGCCGTGTTCTTGTGGATGATGCCCTTGTTCGACATCTTGTCCACGAGTGAAAAGGTATCGTTCAGCCGGGCGTTCGCGGTCTCGAGATCGTTGTCGTCGATCGCCGCTCGGATCTTCTTCAGGGCCGTGCGCAGGCTGCCGCGCAGCTCGCGGTTGTGGTCCCGGCGCTCGACGCTCTGCCGATGGGCTTTCTCCGCCGATGAAACTTTCTTCTTCGCCACGAATCCTCACATGCGCGGGCGGCGCCCGCGGATCGTTAAGCGCCCGGCGGTCTCCAGCGAGCACCGATGGGCTGTTCAGGAACCACCAATAATAACACGGGGCTTACGAACGGTCCGCCAGAGACGGCCCGCGACAGCGGAGGGCCGGGGCCGCAGCGCCCCGGCCGACAACCTCTCGTCATCCGCCCAACATCCGCTCAATCACCAGACGGCTCTGGGTGAGCAGTTCATCAATCTTCGACGGGTCCTTGCCGCCCGCCTCCGCGAAGTCAGGCCGCCCGCCGCCGCCGCCGCCCACCGTCGGCGCGACCTCCTTGACGACCTGGCCAGCATGGACGCGGCCCTTCAGATCGGCCGTTGTCGAGACCACGATTGCGACCCTGCCGTCTGGCGTAGCGGACGCGAGCACGATCACACCGCTCTTCAATGTCGATTTCAGTGAGTCGGCAAGATCGCGCAGCGCGGGTTTGTCGAGTCCCTCCACTCGCCGCAGCATGGCTTCGACGCCCACGATCGTGGTCGGCGCCTCCGCGGGTGCCGTCGGCGCTGCTGTGCCGGCAACGGCAAGCTTCATCCGGAGATCCTGGGTCTCCCTGGCGAGGCGCCTGGCCTCCGCCTGCAGCTTCGCAATCGCGTCGAGCGCCTGGTCGTCGCCCACCTGTAGCGCTTCCAGGATGCGCCCGAACCGTTCACGCTCGTGCTGCACGTGGAGGACGGCACCCTCGCCCGTGAGCGCCTCGATGCGGCGGACGCCGGCGGCTACGCCACCCTCCTGGACGATCGTGAACAGGCCGATGTCGCCGGTGGCGCGGCAGTGCGTGCCCCCGCACAGCTCCATGCTGAACTCGGGGATCGTCACCACCCGGACGGCGTCGCCGTACTTCTCGCCGAAGAGCGCCATCGCCCCGGCCGCGACCGCTTCGTCCCGCGACCGCACGTCGGTCGTCACGGGAGCGTTACGGTAGATCTGCGCGTTGACGATCCGCTCGATCTCGCGCCGCTGCGCGGGTGTCACCGGTCCGGTGTGCATGAAGTCGAAGCGGAGCCGATCCGGCGCCACCAGGGAGCCGGCCTGCTTCACGTGCGGCCCGAGCACCTGCCGGAGCGCCGCGTGGAGCAGGTGCGTGGCGGTGTGGTTGCGGCGAGTAGCGTCGCGCACGGCATCGGTCACCGCGGCGATGACGCGGCTACCGGTGTGCGCCTCGCCGGCTTCGACGCGTACGCGGTGGGCGCGCGGCAGCCCTGTGCCCAGGCGCGCCACGCCTTCGACGCGCGCGAGAAACCCGCCGTTCGCATCGCGGAGCTCGCCAACGTCAGACACCTGGCCTCCGGCTTCAACGTAGAATGGCGTCCGGTCGAGGACCACGTACCCTTCGTCCCCGCTGCCGAGCCTCTCGACTTCCTGCCGGTCCGCAGCGAACACGGCCCGTACCTGGGCATCGGTGACCGTCGTGCTCGTGTACCCCTCGAAGACATCGCCGGCCGAACGGAGCGCCTCGCGCGCGGCGTCGGACGTGAAGGTGAACTCGTGCGAGCGCTTCTGATCGAAGCCGCTCTTCGCGCGGGCCTTGCCGCGCTGCACTTCCATCGCCCTGTCGAACCCCTCCCGATCGAGGGTCAGCCTGCGCTCGCTCGCAAGGTCCTCGATGAAGTCCAGGGGCAGGCCGAAGGTGTCGTACAGCTTGAAGGCCTCGTCGCCGGGCACGGCCGTCGCGCTGGCGGCGGCGCGCTCGAGCACGTCCTCGAGCCGCGGCAGGCCTGCCGTCAGCACCGCGTCGAAACGCTCCTCCTCGCTCCTGACGACGCTCACGATCGAATCACGGCCGCGCCGCAGCTCCGGGTAGGCGTCACCCATCTCACGAATCACCACGTCCACCAGCGTGTGCAGGAAGGGTTCGGTCATGCCGAGGCGCTTGCCGTGCCGCATCGCACGCCGCATGATCTTCCGCAGCACGTACCCGCGCCACTCGTTCGACGGCACGACCCCGTCGGCAATCAGGAACGTCATCGCGCGCATGTGGTCCGCGACTACGCGGCTCGAGATGGCCATCGGCGTCATCTCCGTCGCCTGTTGCCTGACCAGGGCCGCGCCCGATGTGCCCTGCGTTCGTTCGGCGATGGCCGCCAGCAAGGGACCAAACAGATCGGTGTCGTAGTTCGAGAGCGTCCCCGCAATGACCGCCGCGATGCGCTCGAGGCCCATGCCGGTGTCGATCGACGGCTTTGGCAGCGGCTCCAGGCGCCCGTCCGGCTGACGATCGAACTCCATGAACACGTTGTTCCAGATCTCGACGAAGCGATCGCAGCTGCAGGCTGGGCCCAGGCAGGCCGACTCGGGGCACGGCAGCTCGTTTCCGCGGAAGTAGTGGATCTCGGAGCAGCGCCCGCATGGCCCCGTGTCGCCCATCTGCCAGAAGTTGTCGGCAGTGCCGAGCTCGTGGATGCGCTCGGCCGGAACGAAGGAGAGCCACCGCGCGTGGGCCTCCTCGTCGCGCGGGATTCCGTCCTCCCCCTTGAAGATCGTCACGTACAGCCGGTCGGCCGGCAGTTTCCATACACCGGCGAGCAGCTCCCACGCGAACGCGATGGCGTCATGCTTGAAGTAGTCGCCAAACGAGAAGTTCCCAAGCATCTCGAAGAACGTGTGGTGGCGCAGTGACGGCCCGACATTATCGAGGTCGTTGTGCTTGCCGCTGACACGCATGCACTTCTGCGAGGTCGTCGCGCGCATGTAGTCGCGGCGCTCGTGTCCGAGGAAGAGATCCTTGAACTGGTTCATGCCTGCGTTCGTGAACAGCAGGGTGGGATCGTCGTGCGGCACGAGAGGTGAGCTGGAGACGATGCGATGGTTATGGCGCTCGAAGAATTCGAGGAACGAGGCCCGAAGCTCGTGAGAGGTCATGACCGTCCATTCTAGCCCGCTGACCGGAACTGACCTGCATCGTGGCTGCACGGTGGGCGTCCGGATGCGTGGTGCGGGGGCCAGCTTCGCCGCGACCGTGACTGACGGGTACAATCGACTTCACCGTTTCGCCGGGGCGGAACGGCAGCGCGACGGACAGTCGAACGCAGGTGGAGGGCATGGCAGAGACATTTCGCAACTTCATGGGGGGCGCGTGGGCAGGCTCTTCATCGGGCCGCACGTTCGAGACGCGCAATCCGGCCGACACCGACGAAGTGATCGGGAGCTACCCCGAGTCTGACGCCGCCGACGCGAGGCAGGCGATTGACGCGGCGCGCAAGGCGCAGCCCATATGGGCGGCCATCCCGGCGCCGAAGCGCGGGGAGATCCTCCATCGCGCCGCCAACATCCTCGAGTCGCGGGCCGAGGCGGTCGCCCACGACATGACGCGTGAGGAGGGCAAGACCCTGCCCGAGGCGCGAGGCGAGGTGAACCGTGCCGTTAACATCCTGCGCTACTACGGTGGGGAGGGCGCGCGGCTCAGCGGCCAGCTCACGCCCTCCGAACGCGACCGCGTGGTCATCCAGACACTGCGCCGGCCGCTCGGTGTGGTGGGACTGATCACGCCGTGGAACTTTCCCATCGCCATCCCCGCCTGGAAGACTGCGCCCGCGCTGATCGCCGGCAACTCCGTCGTCCTCAAACCCTCGGATCTCGCACCGCTCTGTGCGCTGCGGCTCGTCGAGGCGCTCGACGAAGCGGGGGTCACCAAAGGTGCCCTCAACTTGATCACGGGCCCGGGATTGAAAGTGGGTCACGAGATCGTGACGAACCCCGCCGTGAAGGCCATTTCGTTCACCGGCTCGGTTGCGACGGGCAGCGGGATCGCCGTCGAAGCCGCCAAGCGCCGTGTGCGCGTGCAGCTCGAGATGGGCGGCAAGAATCCCACCGTCGTGCTCGCCGACGCGGACATCCCCGATGCCGTAACCAACGTGGTCAACTCCGCGTTCTTCTCCACGGGCCAACGCTGCACCGCCACCTCGCGGGTCATCGTGGAGGAGCCAATCGCGGAGGAGTTCACGCAGGCGCTCGTCAGGCGCGCGCGCGAGCTCAAGGTCGGCAATGGCTTGGAGGCCGGCATCGATTTGGGGCCGTCGGTCGACGAGCGGCAGCTCGCCACGGTGCTCGATTACGTCGGGATCGGACAGCAGGAGGGCGCCCGGCTGGCCTGTGGCGGCGAGCGTCTCTCGAGCGGCGTTCACGCGCGCGGCTACTTCTCGTCGCCTGCGGTGCTCGCGGACGTGCGGCCGGGGATGCGCGTGGCGCAGGAGGAGATCTTCGGGCCCGTGCTGGCCATCCTGCCGGCCCGGAACCTCGACGACGCCATTGGCATCGCCAACGATATCGAGTTCGGCCTGTCGGCCGCGATCTGCACGAAGTCGCTGACGTCCGCCTACGAGTTCCTGAACCGGATCGAGGCGGGGCTCGTCATGGTGAACCTGCCCTCGGCTGGCGTCGAATACCACGTGCCGTTCGGCGGGTCGAAGGGATCGTCGCTGGGGATGCGCGAGCAGGGGCCGGTCGCGACCGATTTCTACACGGAATTGAAGACGGTCTATTTGAAGTACTCAGACCAGTCTGTCACGCCGGGGCGCTTCGGCCCCGGCGCCACACTGTACACCAGGATTGAGATTGATCGCATGAAACTGTATCGGACAGCTTCGGGCATCGTTGTAGAGCACGAGGACGTGCTACGGCTGGTGGAGAGCGTCGAGTGGGACGAGATCATCGCGTGCGACGATCCTGCTCCTCTGCTCGCGCGCGTGCTGCAGAGCGCCCACGAGCCGGGCGCGGAGGCGCTCGCGCCCGCGTCACTGCGCGCACCCATCGGCACGCAGGAGGTCTGGGCGGCGGGCGTCAC
The DNA here is from genome assembly GCA_963763095.1 of Vicinamibacteria bacterium. Classification (GTDB taxonomy): domain Bacteria; phylum Acidobacteriota; class Vicinamibacteria; order Vicinamibacterales; family JAENWD01; genus CAVUCH01. Next base: position 312,161 of record CAVXNR010000003.1, on the reverse strand, counting down.
CTACTTCCGCAGCCGCACGGCCCGGATGGAGGAGGCGAGAGCGGTCGGCGGTGGCGACTTCTATGACCGGGTGTACAGCGCGCCGCGTCCCGAGCTGTTCTTCAAGGCCACGGCGTCACGGGTCGTGGGACCGGGCCAGCCCGTGCGCGTCCGGACCGATTCACGGTGGAGCGTGCCCGAGCCCGAGCTCGCACTGGCGATCAACGCGCGCGGCCGGATCATCGGTTACACGATCGGCAACGACATGAGCGCACGCGACATCGAAGGCGAAAATCCGCTCTATCTGCCACAGGCCAAGGTCTACACCGAGAGCTGCGCGCTGGGCCCGTGCGTGCTGCTGACGAGCGAGGTCCTGTCGCCGGAGACGGCGATCGAGCTCCAGATTCGACGTGCTGACACGCTCGCGTTCGGCGGATCGACGACGCTCGCCTCCTTGAAGCGGGACGTGCACGAATTGGCCGACTACCTGTTTCGCGACAACGCCTTTCCCAGCGGCTGCATCCTGCTGACCGGCACGGGCATCGTTCCGCCCGACGACTTCACGCTGCAGTCGGGCGACGTCATCACCATCACCATCCCGCCCATCGGCACGCTCGAGAACACGGTGCGCTGACATCCGGTTGTCGGCCGCTGCGCATTCCTGGTCTTCAGGCGTGGCTCGATGCCACACCACGGCGGCACTCGAACACGCCGCGCCGGAGTTCGAAGACCAGGCTCCTGCCATCCGTGCCGCGGCAGGTGCGCTGGAACCCGTTCTTCTCGAGCACTCGAATGGACGCAACGAGCGTGGGGTAGGTGACCGCAAGCACCCGCTGAACGTGCTGGTGCGAGAACGCCCACGAGACGAGTGCGAGGGTGAGCTCGGTGCCATAGCCCTGTCCCTGCCAGGAGGGCAGCAGGGAATAGCCGATCTCGACGCTGCCCCTGGCATCTGGCGCGCCCGTGAAGCCGCCGTTGCCGATGAGCACGCGGCGATCGGCATCCGCGCGGGGCCGCCGAACGACATACCACAGCAACCAGCCCGACTCGGCTCCCTCGCGGGCGATGCGCCTGGCGAACCATGTTTGAGACCGCTCGTCGTTGAATGGGGGCGGCCACGCCTCAGGCTCCTGAACGTCGAGCGGCGCGTACCAGTCCGCCGCACCAGCCGCCTCGCGCGATGTGACATCGGCCGCGGCTGCAATGAGCTCGAGACGCGCGGTACGGATCGTCGGCATTGCGGTGTATTGGCGAGCCTGAGGCCAGACTGGCCTGCAGCCTTGAGTCTGCAGCCTGCCGCCCTGAACGTCGTCTGGCCACCTAGCATGATGCGGACGCGCGGTGCGCCGCAATAGCTCGCGCCCCCCGCCAAACACGGATGGTAAGATGCGCCGGTGAACGGTGGCCGACCCATCGGAGGACGGTGGCGCGGCGCCGCGCCCCCGCCTGGCGCCTGCACGGCGCAGGCCTTGTGCTGGCCGTGATGGCGGGCGCCGCGCTCCAGGGCGCCCACTCGGATCCGGCTGCAGCCCCGGTCAACGACAGCGCAAGGTTCTCGCCGCTTGCCGATATCACGAGCGAGAACGTGCGCGGGCTGACCGCGGCGTGGACCTACCACACCGGGGACTTCAGCGGCGGCCGCGGTCCCACTCCCACCGGCCAGGTGCCGGGCGTGCAGACGCGCCCGGTATATGCCGATGGGCGCGTGTACATCACCACGCCGTCCAGCATCGTGATCGCCATCGATGGCGACACGGGCCGCGAGGAGTGGCGGTACGACCCGCAGGCGGGCGCTGAGACACGCTGCTATGAACCGCATCGTGGCGTTGCGCTGTGGTCGGGATCGGGTGAACCAGCCGAGCGCACCATCTTCTCCGGCACTTGTGACGGGCGCCTGGTGGCCCTCGATGCCGTGCACGGCCGGCCGCGCCCCGCCTTCGGCGCGGCCGGTATGCTCGATCTGCGCCCCGGGGTCGACGTCCGCACGGGCGAAGCCTATGCGATCACGTCGCCGCCGGCGATCTGGCGCGACCTCGTGATTGTCGGCGGTCTCGTCCCCGAAGGCACTCCGCGCGGCCCCGCCGGCGATGTGCGCGCCTTCGACGTCCGCACCGGGCAGGAGCGGTGGCGCTTTCATACGGTGCCGCGTCCCGGCGAACCCGGGCACGACACATGGTCCGCCGACGCGTGGCAGCGTCGCACCGGTGCCAACGTGTGGTCCTCGATGAGCGTCGATGAGGACCGCGGGCTCGTATTCCTGCCGATTGGCTCACCGTCGTACGACTTCTTCGGCGGGGATCGCCCGGGACAGAATCTGTTCGGCAACTCGCTCGTGGCGCTGGATGCCGCGACCGGGCGCCGGCGGTGGCACGCGCAGCTGGTGCACCACGATCTGTGGGACTTCGACCCGCCGGCACAGCCGATCCTGGCAGACATTCCCCAGGCGGGCGGCACGAGACCTGTCGTGATCCAGGTCACGAAGATGGGGCTCGTCTTCGTGTTCGACCGTACGACGGGAAAGCCGGTGTTCGGGATCGAAGAACGCGCGGTGCCGCCGAGCGACGTCCCCGGCGAGCAGGCGTGGCCGACGCAGCCCTTCCCGGTGAAGCCGCCGCCTCTGTCGCGTCACACGCCGCTGACACGCGAGGACCTGACGACCGTCACCGTGGAATCACGGCGCGAGTGCGATGCCCTGTTCGCGAAGATGCGCAGCGGCGGGCTCTACACCCCGCCTGGCCGCGAGCTCACGCTCTCGTTTCCGGGAACGATGGGCGGTGCCACGTGGTCCGGTGGCGCGGTGCATCCCGGCAGTGCGTACCTGATCGTTAACACGAACGAGATCGGAGCCATGGGACAGATGGTGCCGCAGCCAGAGGGGGGCGCCGCCCTGCCATTCGGGCGGTCGTCGCCCGCCGGGGCCTATGGACGGTTCTGGGACAGCCAGCACCTGCCCTGCCAGAAGCCGCCCTGGGGTCTGCTGCACGCGGTCGATCTGTCCACGGGCAGCATTGCCTGGCAGGTGCCGCTCGGCGACGTCCCGGCGCTTGCCGCTCGGGGAATCACCGGGACCGGTGCGCCGAACCTTGGCGGGGCCGTCGTGACCGCCGGGGGCCTCGTCTTCATCGGGGGGGCGAGCGACAGCCGCTTCCGCGCCTTCGACGTGCGCACGGGCCGGGAGTTGTGGCGTGCCGACCTGCCGGCGAGCGGCCACGCCACGCCACTCAGCTATCGCGGGCGATCCGGACGGCAGTTCGTCGTGATTGCCGCCGGTGGCGGAGGACGGTTCTCCGACACGATCTCCGATGCGATCGTCGCGTTTGCGCTGCCGCTCGCACCCTGACGGCGTATGCCTCTCGAGCTGCGGCTCCTCCCGGACCAGTTCGCGGTGTCTCGCCTCGGGCCCGGCGAAGGGATACCCGGCTGGGCATCACGACCGAGTGCCCTGATGGTGCTGGCCCGAACGGCGGGGGAGCTCTCGATCACCTGTGACGAGCGGCTCGTCCCGGACGGCGTGCGAGCCGAGCGCGGCTTTCGTGCGCTCATGGTGTGCGGGCCGTTGCCGTTCGATGGCGTGGGCATTCTTGCCGGCATCGCCGGTGCGCTGTCTGCCGCGGCCATCCCGCTGCTCGCGATTTCCACGTTCGACACCGACTACGTGCTGGTACGCGCCGAACGCCTCGATGCCGCGATCACCGCACTGCGCGAGGCAGGATGCAGCGTCACGCCGGCGTGAGGCCGCGCATGACCCTGTCTTCAAGCGGTATGGCCCGATCGGGCGACAGGCCCCGTTCGTCATTTGAGTGGCGGCCGCGAGGCGAGAATGGCAGCGCGCCGATGCACCGTCCTTCGTATACTGCCCGCCAGCATGCTGAGATCTCTCCTGTCCGTGGCCCTCATCTGCCTGACGCTGCCATCGCCGGATGCGGCAGCTGACACCTACCCACGCCAGCCGGGCGTCGACGTCATCCACTACGTCTTCCGGCTGACGATTACCGACGCGAGCAACGAAATCGCCGGCGAGTGCACCGTCACGCTCAGGATGGCGGCGGATGGCGTGCGCGAGGTGTTCCTCGACCTCGAGTCGGTTGCGCAGGGCAAGGGGATGACCGTGAGTGGCGTCGTGGGTGCCGCCGGTGCATTGCAGGACACGCACACGGCCGGCCGGCTCCGGATCGCGTTGGCAATGCCAACGCCGGCGGGAGGTGAAGTGGAGGTCACGGTGCGGTACCGCGGCGTGCCCGCCGACGGCCTGCGCCTGATCGACAACATCCATGGCGAGCGGACCATCTTCAGCGAGAGCTGGCCGGATCGCGGGCGCCAGTGGCTGCCGATGATCGACCATCCGTACGACAAGGCGACGGGGGAGTTCATCATCACGGCGCCGGCGCACTATCAGGTCGTCGCGAACGGCCTGCTGCTCGAGGAAATCGATCTCCCTGGTGGGGTCCGCCGCACGCACTGGAAGCAATCCGTGCCAATCGCTACCTGGTTGTACGCGGTCGGGATCGCACGGTTTGCCACGCATCACTACGATGTCGTTCGCGGCGTCCCCCAACAAGCATGGGTGTTCCCGCAGGATGTGGAGCAGGGCTATCGAGGCTTCGAGTTCACCGGCCGTCGCGCCTTCGAGTACTTCAGCGACTGGATCGGGCCGTACGCGTACGAGAAGCTCGCGCACGTCGAGGCTGCCGGGATCAACGGCGGGATGGAATCTGCGTCGGCGATCATGTACGGTGAAAAAGGCGTGACGCAGGGGCGTGCGCCCGTCGTGCACGAAGTGGCCCACCAGTGGTGGGGCAACGCCGTCACCGAGGGCGATTGGGACGACGTGTGGCTGAGTGAGGGGTTCGCGACGTACTTCACGCACCTGTTCAGGGAGCAGTTCGACGGCCGTGATGCGTTCGTGAAGGCCCTGAAGGACAGCATTCCCGTCATCATCAAGACGCAGGACGAGCACCCGGGCGCGACGATCGTCCACCGCACGCTCACCGACATGAGCAAGGTCACGAACCGGTTGACCTACGAGAAGGGCGGGTGGACGCTGCACATGCTGCGGGGCATCATCGGCACGGAGGCGTTCTGGACGGGTATTCGGGACTACTACCGCCGATACAGAAATCGCAACGCATCGACCGCAGACTTCCGCCAGGTCATGGAACAGGTATCAGGACAGCAGCTCTCGTGGTTCTTCGATCAGTGGCTGAATCGGGCGGGCATTCCCATCGTTGCGGGGAGCTGGCGCTATGACGCCATGGCGCGGGAAGTGGAGATCGAGTTATCGCAGACGCAGACCGGGGACGCGTACCGCCTCCCGATTGAGGTGGGCATGACCGAACCGGGCGGCACGGTGCGCATCGAGCGTGTGGACCTCGCCGGACGCACCGGCCGGTTCAGGCTGAAGGCCGAGGCAGAGCCTCGCGCGCTCACGCTGGATCCGAACACCTGGGTACTGATGCAGGCGGGCCCGCTTGCGAAGCGGCCGTAATCAGATCGGGCGTTAATTAGATCGACCGTAATCAGATCGGCCGTAATCAGATCGACCGTAATCAGTCGACCGTAATCAGATCGTACGTGGGGCAGGGCTTCAGCCCTGCCGTGCAGCAGCCCTGAAGGGCTGCCCCACATCGTCTTCCATCAGACGGTAGGAGGCGCGGTGAATCTCACGAGGCGTGACTTCGTCAGGGCCGCGGTTGCCGGGGTCGTGGGCAGCAGCGGCCGTGCTGAGGGCGTGCGTCGCGCGCTGCCCGCCGCGCCCACGATTCAGACGGTCCTCGGCCCGGCGTCAGCCGATACCCTCGGTCCCACCCTGATCCACGAGCACCTGCTCGTCGATTTCGTCGGTGCGGATCGGGTGAGCCGGGATCGCTACGACGCGAGCGAGGTCTTCAGGCATGTGCTCCCGTTCCTCGAACAGGCACGTGCGAAGGGGCTGCACACGCTCGTCGATTGCACGCCGGCGTGGCTCGGTCGCGATCCGGAGCTGCTGCGTCGCCTGGCGCAGGCCAGCGGAATTGTCATTGTCACGAACACGGGCTACTACGGGGCGGCAGATGACAAGTTCGTGCCGGCGCATGCCCGCACGGAGTCTGCGGAGCAGTTGGCGGCACGATGGATCGCCGAGGCGAAAGACGGGATCGACGGCACCGGGATCAGGCCCGGGTTCATGAAGATCGGCGTGGATGCGGGCCCGCTGTCGGCGATCGACGCGAAGCTGGTACGTGCCGCGGCACTGACCCATACGGCGACGGGACTGCGTATCCACTCGCACACGGGCGACGGAGTCGCCGCCCTGGCGCAGCTCGATCTCCTCCAGTCGCTCGATGTGCCGGCAGGCGCGTTCGTCTGGGTTCACGCGCAGAACGAGAAGGACACCGCCGTGCACGTGGCTGCGGCGCGACGCGGCGCCTGGGTGGAATTCGACGGAGTCTCGGACGAGTCGCTCGATGAGCACGCCGCGATGGTGCTGCACATGCGCACCAAGGGGCTGCTCGGTCGCGTGCTCGTGTCTCAGGACGCCGGATGGTTCCACGTCGGCGAGCCGAACGGCGGCACGTTCCGGCCGTTCACGACGATGTTCGAGCGCTTTCTGCCGATGTTGCGGGAGCGTGGCCTGAGTGCCGCGGAGAAGCGGCAGCTGATCGTGGATAACCCGCGGGAGGTACTCGTCCCGGTGAGCCACTGAACGGCTCGTCTTGATATGCCGGGCACCGGCCTGCGGTCACGTTCGACGAGCGATTGTGCGAATTCAGAACAGGTACGCCAGAAGCAGAATGCCGAGGATGAAGCAGGCGATCGCGTACTTCACCACCGTCCCCAGGACGAACCCGATGAGCACGCCGGTGCTGGCGCGGGCCGCCCGCCGCAGCTCCTGGTCGCGCGCGTATTCGAGCGCCGCCGCACCGAGCGCGGGGCCCAACACGAGGCCTGGCAGGCCGAAGGGCAGGCCCACAATCAGCCCGAGCACCGCGCCGGCCATGCCCCAGCGGGACGCGCCCCCGCGTTTCGCCCCGAGCACGCCCGCGACATGGTCCAGGACCGACGCGATGATGGCGAGCACGGCAATCACCGCGAGCGACAGGTAGCCCACGCGCGTGAAGCCGTCTGCGGCCGCAATCGCGACCGCGCCGAGGAACACGAGCGGCATGCCGGGAAGCAGCGGCAGCAGCAGGCCCGCCAGACCGACGGCGATCAGGATGATGCCGATGACGAGCCACGCGAGGGACATGAGCGAGAGAGTCTACAACGGCGGCCTGCGGTCGTGAGCGAAGACCTCCCGGTTTCCGCGGCCCTTCACTCGATCTTTGGCGAGATCGACATTTACCTGTTCGACCAGCTGCTGCGTGGCCGGTTCGATGCGCGCCCGCGGGTACTCGACGCCGGCTGTGGCAGTGGACGGAATCTGCCGTATCTTCTCGCCCGCGGCTTCAACGTCTTTGCCATCGACAGCGACCCGGACGCTGTGGCGGCGGTGACCCGCCTTCTGGCGGAGGCCGCGCCGCCATTGCCGGCGGACCACGTGAGGGTGGCGCGCGTGGAGGCGCTCCCCTGGCCAGACGGGTCGATGGACGCGGTCATCTCGAGCGCCGTCCTGCACTTTGCCCGCGACGTGGAGCACTTCCGGGGCATGGTGGACGAGATGTGGCGCGTGCTGGCGCCCGGCGGACTCTTCTTCGCGCGCCTGGCGACCAGCATCAGCATCGAGGATTGGCTCGATGCCGCGGTTGGGCGCGTCCGGCTGCCGGATGGCAGCGAGCGGTTCGTGGTCGACGAGCCGACGCTGCTCGCGGTCTCGCGGTCGCTCGGCGGGCGCCTGCTGGACCCGCTGAAGACCACGAACGTCCAGCACCAGCGTGCGATGACCACGTGGGTGCTGGGGAAGTAGATCGATTCAGCCTGCGGCTGACACGCCGACTCCCGACGGGTATTCAACCCAGAACGTGGCGGGTGAGCGCACCCGTGATGGTGGTGGACCCGATCGCCACGAAGAGCTCGCGCTCGGTGACGGCCAGGCTGAACGTCACGCGGCGATCGAGCTGCGCGACGAGCGCGGACAGCACTGCACGATCCACGGCCCAGAGCTCGATGTCGTGCGGCCGGTGGATGCGCGCGCCGTTCAAGCGTGCGAGATACTGCGTCGGATCCTTGTGCATGTACACCGCGACCCGTGGCGACGCCTTCGATGCCCTGTGCAGCCGGGCGGCGTCCGGAGACCCGATGTCCACCCACGCACGGAGGGTGCCGGTAGCGTCGCGGATTGAAATCGCCGGTTCCTCGGGGTCCGAGAGCCCGCGCGAGAATCCGATCCCCTCCTCGTACTCCAGCGCGTAGGCGAGAACGCGCGTGAGCAGGTAGTCCTCCGATTCGGACGGATGCCGCGCCACGCGGAGGGCCAGCGTCTCGTAGACGCGGCGGTCGGCGTCGGCGAGGTCGATGTCGAAGTGATGGATGGTCGACGTCAGTGCCACAGGTGAGGCTGCCTCGGGGAGACTCGCGTGAAAGGCTATTCCCCCTGCCGCAGCACGACGACGCGAGGGCGGGATGGACGCGCGATGGTAACCCGGCGCCGATTCGCTCCTCGCTTGATCTGCCGGAGTCTGCGCGCTATGCTTGGCGAACAAAAAGCGAAGATGATTGCCGCACACCCCAGCCGTGTCCACCTACATCGAACTCCACGCCGCCTCGGCCTTCAGCTTTCTGCAGGGCGCCTCGCTTCCCGAGACGCTGGTGGATCGTGCCGCCGCCCTCGGCTACCCGGCGCTGGCGCTGCTCGACCGGGACGGCGTCTACGGCGCCCCGCGCTTTCACCGGGCGGCAAAGACGGTGGGCATGCGGGCGATTGTGGGCGCGGAGTTGACGATGGGGAGGCAGGCTCCAGGCTCCAGGCTCCAGGCTCCAGGCGGTGTCGCGAGGTCGCGCCGGGATCCGAAACAAGCCCCGGAGCACCGGAGCCCGGAGCCCGGAACCGCATTGGCTCCTCCCCGTCCTCGTCCAGTCCCAGGACGGCTACCGCAACCTGTGCCGCCTCATCACGCGCATGAAGCTGCGGGCAGCGAAAGGCGAAGGCGCGCTGTCGCTCGAGGAGCTCGAGGGCCATACGACGGGCCTCGTCGCGTTCGCGGGGCGCGAGGCGCTGCGCGCGCGGCGATACGGCGTGGGCGGTCTGCTCGATCGGCTGGTGGGCATCTTCGGGCGTGCGAACGTCTACGTGGAGCTGCAGCGGCACCTGCTGCGTGACGAGGAAGCGGACAACGACTCGCTCATCGATCTTGCCGGGGCGTATCACGTCCCCGTCATCGCCACGGGCGGCGTGCGGTTCGCGACACCGGAGGATCGCCCGCTGTTTGACGTCCTCACGTGCATCCATCACGGCGTCACGCTCCAGACGGCGGGGCGCCGGCTGGCCGAGAACGCCGAGCGGTACCTCAGGACGCCGGCGCAGATGGCGGCGCTGTTCCGCGATCTGCCGCAGGCGATCGCCGCGACGCGCGAGCTCGCCGATCGGCTGCAGTACACGATGGCCGATCTCGGCTACCGTTTCCCCGATTATCCCGTCCCCTCGGGCGAGACGCAGATCTCGTTCCTGCGCCGCGTGACGCAGGTCGGGGCGCGCGAGCGGTATCGCCCGTATCACGATCGCGCCCGCACCCAGATCGCCCGCGAGCTGGACCTCATCGAGAAGCTCGATCTCGCCGGCTACTTCCTGATTGTCTGGGACATCGTCAATTTCTGCCGGCAGCACGACATCCTCGTGCAGGGCCGGGGGTCGGCCGCGAACAGCGCCGTCTGCTACAGCCTCGGGATCACGGCCGTCGATCCGGTCGGCATGGATCTGCTCTTCGAGCGCTTCCTCTCCGAGGAGCGCGGCGAGTGGCCCGACATCGATCTCGACCTGCCGAGCGGCGATCGGCGCGAGCTGGCCATCCAGTACGTGTACCAGCGATACGGCGAGCTCGGCGCCGCGATGACCGCCAATGTGATCACGTACCGCGGCCGGAGCGCCGCACGCGAGGTGGGGAAGGCGCTGTCGATTGATGCTGCCCAGGTCGACCGGCTCGCCAAGGCGATGAACCACTTCGAGTTCATCGATCCGTCCGACACGCTCGCACGCCACCTGCAGGTGGCCGGCGTGTCGATGGCCGAGCCTCGCCTGCAGCTGTTCGGCGACCTCTGGACGCGCATGCAGGACCTGCCGCGCCATCTTGGCCAGCACTCCGGCGGTATGGTCATCTGCGAGGGCCGTCTGGATTCCGTCGTCCCGCTCGAGAACGCCAGCATGCCCGGCCGCGTCGTCGTCCAGTGGGACAAGGACGACTGCGCGGAGATGGGCATCATCAAGGTCGATCTGCTCGGCCTGGGGATGATGGCGGCGCTGCAGGAGACGATGGCGATGATCAATACGCAGGCTGCAGGCGGCAGGCTGCAGCCTGCAGACAGTGTTGGGCCTGGAGCCGGACAAGACCTGCAGCCGGCAGCCTGCTGCCTGCAGCCTGGCGGCGGGCAGATGGTAGACCTTGCCCATCTGCCCGCCGACGATCCCACCGTCTACCGCATGCTCCAGGCCGCCGAGACGATTGGCGTGTTCCAGGTCGAGTCGCGCGCGCAGATGGCGGTGCTGCCGCGGATGAAGCCCGACCACTTCTACGATCTCGTCGTGCAGGTCGCGATCATCCGGCCGGGGCCGATCGTGGGGCAGATGGTGCACCCGTATCTGAATCGGCGCGCGGGGCGCGAGGAGGTGGAGTATCCGCATCCATCGCTCGAACCGATTCTGAAGCGCACGCTCGGCGTGCCACTGTTCCAGGAGCAGCTGCTGCGCATGGCCATGACGGCCGCCGGCTTCACCGGAGGGCAGGCAGAGGAACTGCGGCGGGCGATGGGCTTCAAGCGATCCGAGAAGCGGATGCGGCAGATCGAGGTACAGCTGCGCGAAGGCATGGCCCGGACGGGAATCGAGGGCGACCAGGCGGAGGCGATCATCCGGTCGATCACGTCGTTCGCCCTCTACGGCTTCCCTGAATCCCATGCCGCGAGCTTCGCGCTGCTCGCGTACGCCAGCGCGTACTTCAAAGCGCACTATCCGGCCGCGTTCTACACCGCGCTGCTCAACAACCAGCCGATGGGCTTCTATCACCCCGCCACCCTGGTGAAAGACGCGCAGCGGCGAGGCGTGCACTTCACGCCGATTGACGTGCAGGTCTCCGGCTGGACATGCCACGTGGCCGCCGACGGCACGATCCGCCTGGGCCTGATGTACGTGAACGGCCTGCGCGAAGACATCGGCCGTGCCATCGCCGCCGTGCAGCCGCCCGCGATCGCATCGCGCGTGCGGAAACCGGAGCGGTGCCCGAAATGCGGCACCGATGATGGGGCGATGATTGAGATGACGGTGCTGGACGCGGCTGCAGGCGACGGGCGGCAGACTACAGGCAGCGCCGGGCTTTCAGGCCAGACACAGCCTGCAGCCCGCAGCCTGCAGCCTGCAGCCTGCTGTTTCTGTAACATCTGCGCCCACGATTGGCACGTCACCGTTGCGGCGCCGCAGCGCTTCTCGACGGTCGAAGATCTGATCCGCCGCACGGGCGTGCGCCGGGACGAGCTGGCCGTGCTGGCGGAGATCGGCGCCCTGAACTCGCTCGGGCACGACCGGCGCGGTGCGCTGTGGCAGATCGAGCGGGCGGTGCGGGCCAGCGGGCGCGCTCTTCGAGGACGAAGGGGGCAGTGCGGGGGGACAGGCTGCAGGCGACAGGCTGCAGACGACAGGCGCCGTCGGGCCTGAGGCCCAACGCAGCCCGCAGCCCGCAGCCCGCAGCCCGCAGCCTGGCGAAGCGGGCATCGAACCCAGCCCGCTCACCCCTATGTCTCCCCGCGAGCGGATGACGGCGGATTACGCCGGCACCAGCCTGACCATCGGTCCTCACCCCATGTCGATGCGGCGCCACGATCTGGCCGCGCGCGCCGTGCAGCGGGCGATCGACCTCCCGCGCGGCCGCAATGGACAGCGCGTGCGGACGGCCGGCATGGTCATCACGCGGCAGCGGCCGGGCACCGCCAAAGGGTTCGTCTTCCTCACGCTCGAGGACGAGACCGGCATCATCAACGTCATCATCCGGCCCGATCTCTTTACGGCGGAGCGGATGACGATCGTCGGCGCGCCATTCCTTTTCGTGGAAGGGATCCTGCAGAATATCGACGGCGTCACCTCGGTCAAGGCCGAACGGGTGGAGTCGCTGCCAGGGCAGGACGTCGCCGTCGATTCGCACGATTTCCGATAACATCGGCGTGCTGCCGTGCGCCGCGTCCGCCGCGCCGCCGGTGGGTGCTGCTATTCGGGTGCTCCCGCCGGTACCCCTGAACGTCTGCCATGCACACGGGACCTCCAGCTGTCGTCGACGTGGACCGCCGGGCTCAGCTCGAACGGTCGCTCGCGCTGGCGCGTACGGCCCTGGCGCTGCTCGCGCTGGTGGTCGTCCTCAACGAGCTCCCCGTGTCCGGAGCGATCACGCCGCTCACCGGCAACCTGATCATCGCCTACAACGTGTACGCACTGCTCGTCGCGGTGCTCATCGGAGTGATGCGCCCGCGGCCCGCGTTCGGGGCGCTGCTGCACGTGGGCGACATCCTCTGGGCCGTGGCGATCACCACCGGCGTGGAGTCTCTCGCCAGCACACCGTCCGTCTTCACTCTGTTCGTGCTGGTCAGCGCGGGGTACCGGTGGGGCCTCCCGGAGACCCTGTTGACGGGCCTCACGACTGCCGGGCTGCACGTCCTGGCGACCATCCTCTTGACCGCCGGTGCCGGCTCGGCGACGATGCCGCTCGTCCGCAACCCGCTCGTCACCGGATCCCTGTATCTCATCGGGCTTGCCTGGATGATCGGGTATCTCGCCGACGAACAGAACCGGGCACGGGCACACGCCGCCGCAACGACCCGCGTCCTCGCTGCGGTCGATTTCGGCGGGGGGCTGCGTGCGAGCCTGCAGCGCGTGATGACGATTCTGCTCACCACCTTCCGCGCGAGGCAGGTGGTGATGCTCTTCGAAGAGAGCGCAAGCGGACGGGTGTACCGGTGGTCGCTGGGGGATGTCGACGAGCCCGGTCCAACTGGACGAGCTGCCGGTGTCGGACCCGGAGGGCTGGCTCTTTCCGGTCCCGGCCTCGGTGCGGGCCTGGCGTCTCCGGCGACGTGGAGGAGACGTCACCGGCGTCTCGGACCTCGTCGTCCGCCGCCGCCGGAGCCGCCGCGCCATGCCGCCCGCCTCGCGGATCCCGTTCAGGGAGCGTGCCCTGGTTGCCGTGCTCGGGATTAGCGGGGAGTGGACCGGGCGGCTGTTCATCCTCGATCCCGGCACCCGGACCGACACGCGCACCGTGGACTGGCTTGCCACGCTCGCGGCACATCTGGCGCCGGCGTTGTACAGTCTGTACCTGCTGCGGCGGCTGCGGTCCCGCGTCACGGTCGTCGAACGCACGCGTCTGGCACGTGAGCTGCACGACGGTCTCATCCAGACGCTCGTGGGCGTCGAGATGCAGCTCGCCGCCATCAAACGTCGCGCTGCAGCTGGTCACAGCGTGAACCCGGGAGAAATCGAGCGGGCGCAGGAGCAATTGCACGGAGAGGTCGTCAACGCGCGTGAACTGATGGAGCGGCTCAAGCCCGTCACGGTCAATCCTGCCGACCTCACTGGCCGGCTCGCCGATCTCGCGGAGCGCTTCCGCCGCGACACGGGGATCGAGACCCAGTTCGTCAGCGCGGTGGACGAGGAGCTGGACATGTCGCCGCGGCTGGCGCGGGAGCTGGTGCGCATCGCACAGGAGGCGCTTGCCAACATCCGGAAGCACAGTGGCGCGTCGCAGGTCGTCGTGCGTTTCGCCGCCTCGGCCACGAACTGGACGCTGGGGATCGATGACGACGGGCGTGGGTTCGACCCGGCCGGCCGCCACACGCTCGACGATCTCGATCGCACGCGGCGGGGTCCCGCGCTGATCAAGGAGCGCGTGCGGGGCATCCGAGGCGACATGGTGCTCGATTCCGGGCCGGGCCGCGGCACTTCTCTGCAAATCAGCATTCCTCGCGCATGACCCAGCACACCGCATCCACTCGCATCGTCATCGCCGACGACCACCCGATTTTTCGTGATGGCCTGCGGCGCCTGCTCGAGTCGGAACAGGGATACCAGATCGTGGGCGAAGCCGTGGATGCCATCACGGCGGTCACGCTGGTGCGGGAGCACACGCCCGACATCCTGCTCCTCGACCTGTTCATGCCGTACGGCGGTGGGATCGCGGCCTTGCGGGATCTCGCGATCGATCCGCCACCCACGCGCATCATCCTGCTCACGGCAGCGATCGAGCCCGGCGAGATCGTCACCGCCGTTCATCTCGGCGCGCGCGGGATCATCACCAAGGACTCGGCCACAGCGCTCCTCTTCAAGTGCATTCAACGGGTGATTGCCGGGGAGTACTGGCTCGATCGCGGGGCGGTTGGAGATCTCGTGCAGGCGCTCGTCGCGGCAGGCGCGCAGGAGGGCCGCCGCGCGGGTCCTCCTCCGCTCACCCGCCGCGAGCTCGAGATCATCGCCACGGTCGTCGAGGGCGCGAGCAACCGCGAGGTGGCCGACCGCTTCGGGCTCAGTCCCCAGACCGTGAAGAACCACCTCTCGAACATCTTCGACAAGCTTGGCGTGTCGAATCGCCTCGAGCTGGCGCTCTACGCGGTGAACCACCAGCTGTTCCCCAGCCGTCCCGATCCGCCCTCGCGCCCGCCAGGTTCCTCCCGCTGAACGGCCGCGGTTCGCGTACCGGTACTGACGGACCGTAGTACCTGGTTACTCGCGGTCCATTGCGCCGCATGCCGGCGCCGGCCATGATACGAGCGTCTCATCAGTTCTGGTCCTCACGGCGCTGCCGGCGAATTGCCACACATGTCCAGCGTCGAGAGTGCGTCGCGCGCGCCGCGGTTTGCGCTTGATGTGCCGGTGCGCGTCCGGCGCCTTGGGGCAGCCGTGTGGCAGTCCGGGCAGACGGTCAACATCAGCCGGTCCGGCCTGCTGGCAGCTGTCCGCGGTTCGTTCCGACTGCCACGACACAATCGAGGCGATCGTGGAGCTGTCGCGGGCAACCGCTGGTGTGGGTGACGTGAGGATCCGCGGCCGCGTCGCCCGCGTGACGCACGCCGGTAACCTCACACAGCTCGGGACGACAATCGACGAGTACCGGCTGCAGCGCGCAGACGCATCCGATCCGTCGGACGCACCTGACGCGACGGCTCAGGTCAGCTGACGACTGCATGTCGCGGTGACCGCGCGCTGACCGCTTCCTGCCGCACGTAAATGCCGCGAGTCACGCCGTAGTCGGTCGCATCTCCCCAGGACAGCGTTCCGGTCGACGCCTTCGCACATCGCGCGAGTGCGCGGCGTAAGCCCCGGCCCTTCTCTCCAACGCTCCACTCGACAACGCGGCCTCGTGGTGCGCATCCCGCGCACGGTCTGTCGCTGAACAGATAAAGGTTCGTCCGTGCTGTGACAAGGGCCCTGGTGCGAGCGTGTGCAGAACCACAGTAGTGCAAGTTGTGGAACCGGTTGCGGCCGGCGCTGATTGATGGCGCGAATGGATGTGCTCTTGCGATGTGCGTGCAGGTCACCACTGCCTGGTGAGTTGCGGCGACACGCCGCCAGGAAAAAGGGCACATATGAAATCGCGCAGGATCGCCGGGCCGCTGTTCCTCCTTCTAATCATCGCGTCGTTCGGCATGTGGCTGCACGGAGCAGTGCCCGACGTACCGACAGGGCAATGGCTGCCCGGCCCCGCGCTCGCGCAACCGCGCGCAGGCGCGGTGAGCGTGGCCCTGGACGATGGGCGCGTGCTCGTGATCGGTGGACGAACGGCCAACGGTCCGGTGGACACGGTGGAAGTGTTCAACACCAACGGGACGATGAGCCTCGGCGCGCAGATGCTGTCCCCGCGCGTCGGGCCACACGGCGACGAAGCTGCCGGACGGCCGTGTCCTGGTCGTCGGCGGGACGACGCTGGTCACCACGGATGACGGGACCGGGCCGGTCAGCGCGGAAGCGGTGACGAACTCCGCGGAGGTGTTCGACGTGAATGCGGGCGTGTGGTATCCGGCTGCTTCGCTGTGCGCCGCGCGCACCGGGCACACCGCGACCGCGCGTTGCCGACGGCCACGTGCTGGTCGCGGGCGGCGCTGGGCAGGACGGTGCGGTCCTGGACTCGTTCGAAGTCTTCGATCCGGAGAGCGGCGTGTTCTCGTCGCCGGGCTTCTGTCGGCGGCGCGTGCGGAGCACGCGGCGGCCGTGGCAGGGCAAGACGAAGGTGCTCGTCGCGGGCGGCCGTAACGCGAACGGCGTGCTCGGCCACCGCCGACATCATCGATCTGGCGACCGGCAGCGTCACGGCCGTGGTGTTGAACGCTGCCCGAGCCGGCGCGAGTGCGACGGCGCTGCTGGACGGCAAGATCCTGGTGGCTGGCGGTTCGGATGGCGCAAACGATCTGGCGTCTGCCGAGGTCGTCGATCCGGTGACCGGGCTCTCCGACGCTCAACGGCTCGATGGCCCAGGCGCGGCGCGGACATCAGGCGCTGCTGCTCGCGAACAACAACACGGTGCTGATCACGGCGGCACGAGCGACGGCGCGGTGGTCGCAGGTGCCGAGCAATTCGTTGCCGTGGAGCGAGCTTTCGTTTCCACAGGCTCCCCGGCCAGTTCGCGCGACGCGGCCGTTGTGTCCAGCCTGGCGAAGCGCCGGGGTCGCATTGCGGGCCGCTGGGAACGACGGCGCGTCGTGCCGGCACCGAGCTGTACGGCTTTGCGACACTGAAGACCGACAGCGACGACTACGCGCCAGGCACGACGGTCGTCGTAACGGGGTCCGGCTGGCAGCCAGGCGAGACGGGTCACGCTGGTCCTGCACGAAGTGGCACTGGACACGCCGATCGCACGTATCACCGCGGTCGCGGACGGTGCCGGGCGGATCATGAACACGGGGTTCACCCCGGACACAACAGCACCTCGGCGTACGGTTCTATCTAACGGCCCGCGGGGCCGCGTCGCAGGCGCAGGCGACCTTCACTGACGGTCAGCCGTCTTCGGTCGCGATGACCCCGAACACGTCACGATCGCCCCCGGTGAAACGGCGCAATATACGACGGACGTGTCGATGGGCGGCAATGGCACTCCTTGCACGGTCACCCTTCGGTGTCAACAGCATTGTCCACTGGAGGCACGGCCTCATTCAGACAACGGCCCAATCAACCACGAATTTCAATTCCTCCAGTACTCTCACCGATTACGACATCGATAACGTCCACTGGCGAATCGCGCGCCCGTAGGCACCTACCAGTTCACGGTCCGCGCCGGCCGAGGAGGAGACTTACCACGGGAGCGCAATGATGATCCAACTTTGCTCGGAACACTGTTGGCAGAAACACCTGCACGGCACCTCGCATCACTGGGCCCGGCAAACGTAGCTGTCATTTACGGGAACAACGCCATCTTTCCAGTCGCGGCCAGCGGCACTCCGTCACCAACGGTTCAATGGCAGGTGAGCACCAATGGTGGAGGCTCCTGGGCCAACCTGGCTGGACAGACGGCGACGACGCTGACTCTCAGGAAACCGACGGTCGCCATGAGCGGCAACCAGTATCGTGCGGTCTTTACGAATACCTGCACACCTTCGACTGCGACCTCGACCGCGGCGATCCTGACGGTCACCCGAAGAACCTGACCATCAGCGGTGCTGCGCCCAGAACAAGGTGTACGATCGACGCGCCGGGGCAACTGTCAGCTTCAGCAGGGGCTTCCCTGACGGGTGTCGAAAGCGGCGATACGGTGACAATCAACAGTACCGCGTTATGCAGCCACGTTCAACAACAAGGCCGTGGGCGATTCGAAGCCCGTGACGGTGACCGGCGTGACGCTGAACGGGGCCGTCTGCGGGCAACTACACCGTCTCGCAGCCGAGCGGGCTGACGGCGAACATCACGCCGAAGAGCGTGACGGGCAGCTTCACCGCCGCGAGCAAAGTCTACGACGGCACGACCGCCGCGACAGTGGCGACCTCGTCGCTGTCAGGGGTGATTGCGCCGGACGTCGTGACGCTGAGCGTCACGAGCGCGCAGTTTGTGACAAAACAGCCGGCATTGGAAAGATCGTTGCGGCGAACCTCGCGCTGGCGGGTGCCGATGCGGGGAATTACACGGTAAACCCGACGGCGACGGCGGCGGCCGACATCACGCCGAAGAACCTGACCATTAACGGCGCGGTGACGAGCGATAAGCCGTACGACGGCACCGCTACCGCCGCGGTGACCTTCGGCAGCGCGTCCCTGGTGGGCGTCGTGAGCGGCGACAATGTGGCGATTAACAGCGCTGACTATGCCGCGAGCTTTGCGGACAAGGCTGTGGGCAGCAACAAGCCGGTGACGGTCACGGGCGTGGTGTTGAGTGGTGGCGATGCTGGCAACTACACCGTCTCGCAACCGAGTGGCCTGATGGCAAACATCACGGCGAAGGCGCTGACGATCACGGCCGCGGTGGCCAACTCCAAGCAGTACGACGGCACGGTGACGGCCACTGTGAACTTCGCCGGTGCCTCACTGGTGGGCGTCGCGAGCGGGGACAGCGTCAGCATCGACCACGCTGACTACAGCGCGAGCTTTGCCGACGAGACGGTGGGCACGGGCAAGCCGGTGACGGTGACCGGGGTGGCCCTAAGCGCAGGCGATGCAGGGAATTACATCGTCTCGCAGCCCAGCGGCCTGGCGGCGGACATCACGCCGAAGAGCCTGACCGGCAGCTTTACGGCAGAGAACAAGTTCTATGACGGCACGACCACAGCAACGGTGGCGACTTCGTCGCTGCCGGGTGTGATCGCATCCGACGTGGTGACGTTGAACGTGACCAACGCCGCCTTCGACACCAAGGCAGTCGGCAGCGGGAAGACGGTCACAGCGGACCTGGCACTGTCGGGCGCGGACGCGGCCAATTACACCGTGAACGCGACCGCGAGCACGCAGGCGGATGTCACGCCGAAGGCACTGACGGGCAGCTTCACAGCGCAGAACAGGGTGTATGACGGTACGACGACGGCCACGGTGCTCATACGCTCCCTGAGTGACTTGATCGCGGGTGACGTCGTCAGCCTGACCGGCGGCACGGCGTCATTCGGCGACAAGAACGTGGGGACCGGCAAGACCGTGACGTTGAGCGGAGCGAGCCTAACGGGCGTCGATTCCGCCAATTACAGTCTGTCGTCGGTTGGCACCACGACGGCGGACATAAGCGACCTGGGAATTACAGGGAGCTTCGCGGCGGAGAGCAAGACATACGACGGGACCATCGTGGCCACCGTGGCCAGCCGCTCACTCTCTGGGACGATCATCGGCGACATGGTCGACATGACGGACGGGACAGCGGCTTTCGACAACAAGAACGTGGGCACGGGCAAGACCGTGACGCTCACGGGCGCAACCCTGGCGGGAGCTGATGCCGGCAACTACAGCCTCTCATCGGTAACGACCACCACGGCCGACATCACTCCACGGCCCCTCGTGGTGAGCGCGACGGGTGTGAACAAGGTCTACGACGGGACCACGGTCGCGAGCGTCACGCTTTCCGACGACCGAGTGAGCGGCGATGTGGTCACGGGCAGCTACACCAGCGCGACGTTCGCGGACAAGAGCGTCGGCAACAGCAAGTCGGTCAGCGTCTCTGGCATCACGATTTCTGGCGCGGACGCCGGGAACTACACGACCAACCCGACTGCTGCGACCACGGCGGACATCACGCCGCGGGCGCTGACGGTGAGCGCGACCGGCGTGGACAAGACCTACGACGGCACGACGACGGCCACGGTCACGCTCTCAGACGACCGGGTGAGTGGCGACACGCTGAGCCTGGCGTATGCCAGCGCGGCGTTCGCGGACAAGCACGTGGGCACGGGCAAAACAGTGAGCGTGAGCGGCATCTCGATCAGCGGCGTGGACGCGAGCAACTACACGTTTAACGCGTCGGCCAGCACGACCGCCGACATCGCGGCGCTGGGCCTCACGGGCCACTTCACGGCGGCCAACAAGGTGTATGACGGCACCACGGCAGCGACGATCAACGGCCGCTCGGTGTCGGGGGCGGTCGATGGTGATGATGTCAGCCTGAGCGGCGGGGTCGCCACGTTCGGCGACAAGAACGTCGCTGACGGAAAGACCGTCACCCTGATGGGGCCACGTTGGCCGGCGCGCATGCGGGCAATTACAGTCTCGACTCCGTCAACACGACCACCGCGAACATCACGCCCAAGTCGATCGTTGGCAGCTTCACGGCGAGTCACAAGGTCTACGATGGCACGACCTCTGCGACGGTGACGGACGCATCGTCGTGCCGATTCATGACGACACTCTGAGCCTGGTCCGATGGAACGGCAACGTTCGCTGACAAGAACGTCGGCACGGGCAAGACCGTCACGTTGGTCGGTGCAGGGCTCGCTGGTAGTGACGCAGCGAACTACTCGTTGACCTCGGTAAACACCACGACGGCGAACATCACGGTTGCGTCCTTGACGATCACCGCGTCGAGCCCGGCCGATATGCTCGTCCACGGCCCAGTCCCGACGATCACAGCGGCCTACACGGGGTTTGTCACTGGCGACAACGCGGCCAACAGCCTGGATACGCAGCCCACGTGCAGCACGAACTACACCGTCACTTCGGCCGTAGGCACTTACACGACGAGCTGCACGGGTGCGGTAGCGACGAACTACACGATCGCGACGGTTGCCGGTTCGTTCAAGGTCCTCTTCCTCTGGGACGGGTTCCTGCAGCCAATCAACGACACCGCGCACGACGTGCACACGACCGCGCCCTTCAGCAAGTTCAAGCTGGGTCAGACAATCCCGGCGAAGTTCGATCTCAAGGACGCAAACGGCAATGCCGTTACGCAGACCGGCAACCCGACTTTCAACTACAGGAAGATCGGCAACAACTGCAACGCGTTTACCGAGGCGGAAACGCTCGACGAACTGGCCTACATGCCGTCGTCAGTGCCGCTCTTCACGCTGAGCGGCGGGCACTATCAGTACAACTGGAGGACCGAAGGGACTCCAGGTTGGGCTCTACTCCATCTACGCCAACCTTGCAGATGGCACGTCAAGGACGGTGAACGTCTGCTTCGCCAAGTAACCAGCATTCAGCGCGGGGGCAACCAACACCCCTGCGCTGAACCTCTCGCGGTCCAGACGTCCCTTTTTTGCGTGCGATCGAGATCTGTGTCTCTTCTCCCGGAATCACCATCAGCCGCAGCCGCAGACCCGCCGCCTGTGGATGCGGCCATCATCGGCGGGTGACGCTCACCGCGTCTTCTTCCCGTACCCCAGCTCCGCCCCGCCCGAGATGATGTGATCGACGCCCGTCGTGAACGTCGCGTCGGCGGCGAGGTACAGGCACAGCGATCCCACCTCCCGCGGTGTGCCCATGCGCCCGAATGGCTGCGCCTCTTCCCCGGCCAGCCGGGTCGCCGCGGGATCCGGCGACGCGTCGATGGCCTCCTGCCACAAGGGCGTGAACACGTTGCCCGGCGACACGGAGTTGACCCGCACGTGCGGCGCCTCGTCGATCGCGAGCGCCTTCGTGAACGCCAGCACGGCCCCCTTGGTGGCAACGTAGGTCGTGGCATGCAGTTGCCCGATGGTGGCCACCAGGCTCGCGACGTTCACGATTGACCCGCGCGACTGCCGGAGATGGGGGAGCGCAGCCTTGCAGAGCGCAAAGACACTGACGACGTTCAGCTCGAGGATGGCGCGGAAGTCGTCGATCGAGAACACGTCGATCGGGTGATGCGGTGGGTGCCAGCCGGCGTTGTTGATCAGGCAATCGAGCCGGCCGTGCCGCGCGAGCGTCTGGGCGAGAAGCGCCTCACGGTCCTCGTGCCGCGTCACGTCGCAGCCGATGAAGCTCGCGGAGCCCGGCCCTGTGGCCGTGACACGCCCGGCAACGGCGGCGCCGAGGTCCTGCTCGAGCCCACAGAACACAACGTGGGCGCCCGCCTCGGCGAAGACTTCGACACATCCTTCGCCGATGCCCTTGGTGCCACCGGTGACGATCGTTACCTTGTCTTGATAGCGCACGATGAGGCGTCCTCTGCCGAGCTGAAGCCCGGCCCCAACGTTCCGTTTCAGCAGGAGGAGCGTTCAAATCCGGACCGGCGCGCGGACCGTGACCGCGACGCCTGGAGCGGCTCCGGCCGACCTACCCTGCGGTTGCGTCCGTCATCGGGGCCGGATCCGAGGGACGCTCGAGGACGCCGGAGTCTACGGTGTTTCCGCTCCGGTTGATGCACTGGAAATGCAGCTGGTCGCCCTCGATCTCCATGAGGATGAAGCTGAGGTCGTCGTCGAACCCCGCCGCTGTGAGCGGGCTGCCGCGGCGGATGTTGTCTTCACGCAGCTTGCCGGCCGCGCCGGACGTGAAGTAGTAGATCCCGCTCTGCGGCTTCACCCGTTCGTAGAAGTGCTCGTGCCCGGCGAGCACGACGTCCACGCCGTGCTTCAGGAACAGCGGCTCGACGAGCTTCCGCAGATCGAGCTCCGACCCATGGCGCTTGCCTGACGAATAGAGCGGGTGGTGGGCGTAGGCGATCTTCCAGCGCGCGCGTGAGCCGGCGAGCTCGCGATCGAGCCAGTCCACCTGCACGCGATCCATGTAGGTGCTGTCCATCACGAAGAAATCGACGGGGCCCTTGGAAAACGAGTAGTACCGCCGCCCGTCCATGTTGAAGCCCTTGTAGAACCGCTGGTTGGGCGAATCGTGGTTGCCGAGCGCGGCGAAGAACTTGACGCCACCATCGAGCAGCACTTTGTACGGCCGCTCGAACCGCTCGAGGTACTCCCGGGGGGCTTCACGCCCATAGATGTTGTCGCCGAGCATCACCGCGAACTCGAACGGGAACTGCTCCCGCGCCGCCACCATCCGCTCGGCCAGCTCGAACTGCCGCTTGTTGCCAGTGCCACTGTCGCCGAAAACGAGGAACTTGACCGAACCCTCGGCACGCGGCAGCGTGACAGACACGCCGGCGGGCGAAGCCTGGCTCTGAAGGCCCGCGCGGGCGGCTGCAGCCCGGGACGCCCCAGCGTCTGGCTCATACCAGACGAGGGCTGTCGCCACAACGAGGAAGATCGTGGTGAATCGCCGCACGTCAGTGCCTCCCGCGCACCACGGTCGGCACGACATCCAGGATGTAGTCCACGACCAGGTTTGCCTCGCCATCCAGCAGTACGAGGTGACGGTCGAGGAAGCGATACTCGAGTCCCTCCGGCAGTGGATAGAGACTGGACAGCAACTGGGGCGGGACGGTGGCACGCGGCGCATCCGCCGGCCACTCAGTGTTCACCCGCAGCGGCAGTGCCAGGGGCACTTCCTGCATGGCGGCGAGCGCGTCTCGGATGTCGCGCGCCTGCAGGTCCCGCCGGATGATGGTCCGGAACTGCGGGACCACCGGCGGCGTGAAGATATCGCCGTGGCGCGCATCCTTGCGCGCCGCGCGGACGGCCGCGGCAAGCTGCTCCTGGTGCTGAGTGATCTGTTCCGAGGTGGCGCTCCCCGAGACCGCGGCCACCCCCGCCGCGAGCTTCGTTCGCAACGCCAGGTAGGCGCGTGTCCGCTCGCCGAACTCACGGAGCGAGCCTGCCCGGGCGCTGACGTCCTGGGCGCCGGCCGGGTCGGCGGAGCAGCCGGGGGCCGCGAGGGCAGCCAGCAGGAGAGGCGCCAGCCAGGGGACCGCATGCGGCATCGTCAGCACAGCGCCATTATCGCCCAGCATCGCGTCGTATTGCGCGCGCCGCGCGCGGCGTGCTCAAATGCCCGCGTCGGGCGGACGGGCGGATCGACGGCGCTCGCGCGAGCCTGTGCGGCAACTTCGACTCCTTGGGATGTGGCCGGAGGTCTCGCGTGAAGCTGATTGTGCAACCAGACGACGGCGTGGCCCCGCTCCTTGCGGCCATCCAGCACGCCCGCAAGTCGGTAGATCTCATGGCGTTCCGCTTCGACCGATCCGACCTGCGGCGAGCGCTCGCGGATGCGGTCGGACGCGGTGTGGCCGTGCGCACGCTGATCGCGCACACCAACAGCGAAGGATCACGGAGGCTGCGGAAGCTCGAGTTGGACCTCCTGGCCGCTGGCATCACAGTCTCCCGCACCGCCGACGACCTCGTGCGCTACCACGCCAAGTTCTTCGTAATCGACCGCGTCCGGGCCTTCATTCTCGCGTTCAACTTCACGGCGCTCGACATCAACAAGAGCCGGAGCTTCGGCGTGGAGGTGCGGACGCGGCGGGTCGTCCAGGAACTGCTGACGCTGTTCGAGGCCGATGCAGGACGCCAGCCGTACAAGGCTGGGTTCGCCGATCTGCTGGTCAGCCCGCTGAACGCGCGCGATCGACTGGCGGCTTTCATCAGGGCCGCTCGCCAGCAGCTGTTGATCTATGACCCGAAGCTGAGCGATCGCAGGATGATCTCGCTGATCCGGGAGCGCGTGCGGGCGGGAGTGGACGTCCGGGTAATCGGCCATGTCGCGAAGGCCGGCGCCGCGATCACGTCGGCGCAGCTGAACGGCCGGCGCCTCCACACACGCGCCATGGTTGCCGACGGCCGCCGGGCATTCATCGGCAGTCAGAGCCTGAAGGGACTCGAACTCGACAAGCGACGCGAGGTCGGCCTCATCATCCGCGATCGCGCCATCGTCAGACAGTTGGAGTCGGTGTTCGCCGAAGACTGGGCCAGGTCGTGCAAGGCCGCAGACTCCACGCCGGGGGACGGCGAAAAGCCGCCGATTGTGCGGGAGGTCAGGGCACTGCAGGGGACGTGAGACGGACAGTGGGCTACAGGCTACAGGCGGCAGACTGCAGACGCCGTTGGGCCTGAGGCCAGAAGGGCAACCTGCAGCGTGCAGCCTGAAAATCTACATTCCCGGCTCCGGCACAGCCGCCGTCTGCACCGCTTCCGCCCGGGTGCGAAGCTGCCGCACCATCCGGCCAACACGGAATGAGGCGTCGAAGATCGGGTCGATCCGCATGAACCCGAACAGCCGGTGCCTTCCGATTGCGGCGAGCCCTGCTGAGGCAATACATCCGCAGTTGCTGCAATCCGGTGTCCCGCCAAACTGGCACGGGCTGATCTTGGTTTGCAGGTCGGCCGAAAGCGTGTGCGTCACGCGCGAGAAAATGCAGTCGCCCGGCGAATCCGGCGGGGTGGCGTACACGTCGATGAGTCCCTTGGGCATCTCCATCTTCGGGTACTCCAGTCGTATCGCCAGCAAGTCCTTCACCACCTGGGCTCGATCTTCGGGACGAAGCTTCTCGGCCGATTCCTCGCCAAGCTGCGGCGTGTAGAGGCTGAACCAGACTTTCCGGACGTGCGGCTGGTTCGACCAGAAGTCAGCGAACTGCTGCAGGTACCCCTTCCGTCCTACGAGTTGGCGTGTCACCGTGCAGTGCACCACGATTTGATGTCCGACGATGTGCTTGAGCACGCGATCGTAGGTAGCAGGGGCCCGGCGAACGTCGTGCTCAGGCTGCAGCCCATCGATGGATACGACGATCGACAGCCGCGGGATCCTCGCCCACTGAACGGGAATCGGGCGAACCGCGCTCGTGACGACCTGCACGTGCAACCCCATTTCGGAGAGGCGCGGCAGCAGCACATCGAGCTCGCGGAAGCGGACGAGTGGCTCGCCGCCCACCAGCGAGACGTGGACAGGACGGTGCTTTCGGACGAGTTCGATGACACCGTCGATCAGCGCCTGGCCTTTGTAGTCGCTGACTTCACGGAGGGTGATGCCGCCGCCCAGGTGCTCGGCCCCGTACGCGTAACAGCCCGGGCAGCGCAGCGGACATTCGCGCGTGATCTCGATCGAGAGCGAGGGCGTGTAGCCAGCAAGAATTCGACCCCAGGACTGCACAATCCCGTCCATATGACCTCCTGCGCGCCGCGTCGGAGCGTGCTGGAATGATAACAGACGGTGAGATCGCGCTCGAACGGCGGCGCGGCCGGCGGAGCCGCGTGACCCATGCGACGCGTCGTTTCGATCGCGCCGCGGCACTGAGGTTCCCGTCCCGATGGAGCGATGCTTCGGATCGTGTATCGTGATACCGCCTATGATTGAGCGCCGCAAGTCGAAGATCGCGGGCTGGGGCGTGTACGCGACCCAGCCCATTCCCAAGAACAAACGCGTCATCCACTACGCGGGCGAGAAGATCACGCACAAAGAGAGCCTGGAGCGCGAGCAGAAATACCTCGAGAAGGGTCGGATTTGGTGCTTCACGCTCAATCGCCGGTGGGTCATCGACGCGGGGGTCGGCGGAAACATCGCGCGGTTCGTCAACCACTCCTGCAGACCGAACTGCTGGATCGAAATCAAGGACTGCGTGATCTGGATCCGCGCCTCGCGCACGCTCCGCGCGGGTGAGGAGTTGACCTACAACTACAACACCACCGGCGACGCCGAGATTCCGTGCAGGTGCCGCCCGGGGTGCACGCACAAGATATGAGCCGCCGGCAGATGCTCTATCTGCACGGCTTCGCCTCGTCGCCGCGATCGTCCAAGGCGGCCTGGTTCACGGCCCGCGCGCGGGAGGCAGGTATCCCTCTGGCCTGCCCCGATCTCAATGGAGAAGACTTCGAAAGCCTGACGATCACGCGACAGCTCGATCATGTCGATGGCACGATCGACGCGATGCCGGATGGCCCCATCGTGCTGGTGGGATCGAGCCTCGGTGCGTTCGTCGCGCTCTTTGCCGCCGAACGGCGCGAGGGCAGCGTCCGCGCGGCACGGCACCCGATTGAGGCGCTGGTGTTCCTGGCCCCGGCGTTGGATCTGGCGGCTGGACTCGTGCGGCATTTCGGCCCGGCGGCGATGGGCCAGTGGCGCGCGAGCGGACGCCTTGACGTGTTCCACTACGGTGAGAACCGCACGCGATCGCTCGGCTACGGCTTCTTCGCGGATGCCGAACGGTACGACGCGTTCGCCGCGACCGATGCCACTCAGACCCTGGTGTATCAGGGCACACGCGACGAGACGCGTTGACGCCTCGGTGGTGGCCCGCTGGGCGAGCACGAGGCCGCATGTCACCTTGCATCTGGTGGACGACGATCATCAGCTGCTGGGGAGCCTCGATTCGATGTGGGCGGGCATTCGCCACTTCCTCGGCCTGACCTCGTGACCCTGTCGGCGCTCCGCCGGACGCGCTGCTGCAATCGCCATCCTGGTTCTTGGCGGCCTCGGTGATGCGACACGAGCGCCTCCCGGACCCAGGCGCAGCCATCGAAGCCGCCGCGCCGCATCGGCTGGCGCGTCATCGACGTCACCACGGGGCGCGTGCTCGATGCGCAGGATGCCGAGCTGATGTCGCGTGCCGTGCTGCCAGGCTCGTCTGATGAAGCTGCCTGCGCTGATCGCATCGCTCGAGAGCGGCGCCATCACACCAGCGACGCGCCTCGAGTGCCCTGGCTCGGTGATCGCCGGCGGGCGGCGCATCGGGTGCCAGCACGCGCGCCGTGCCCACCCTCTCAGCGCGGCCGAGGCGTTCGCGTTGTCGTGCAACGTGTTCTTCGCGCGAGCCAGCGAGCGGCTCTCACGCGGCGCGCTGAATGACGTGCTGGCCTCGTTCGGCTGGCCGCAGGTGCCGGCGCAGCGGACCCTGCCCATGGCCGCGAGTGGGATTGAGGGCTCGGCCGTGCTGCCGGACGTGCTTCTTTCCGGGTTTCGTCAGGTGCTGGTGGATCCGCCGGGCGTGTCGATGCGGTCGCCCACGCGCAAGAGCGTGAGGCAGGCCCTGGCAGCCGCAGCGCGCGACGGCACGGCGGCTGTGTTCAAGGACCGTGGCGTGGACGCATTGGCGAAGACCGGCACGAGCGAGACCGGGGACGGCCGTTCGCTGGGACTGGTGCTTGCGGCCTGGCCGGCCGACCACCCGATTCGCGCGGCGATAGTCCTTGTGGAGGGCGGCTCGGGTCCCGATGCGGCTGCGATTGGGGCGGCCCTCGCACGAGGCGAGCGGCCGGCTGTCGCCGCGCCTGCTGCCGCGCACGCTGGTGCCGCACCCGTGCGGACGGCGCCGCCACCGTGTATCGGCGACCGGGTGCGTGCGCCGACCGCTGCACCGTCGGCTGCTGCCGTGGCGTCGCCCGGCAACAACCTCCGCCTCCAACGGCCGACGGCGCCGGGGACACCGTGACCATCCGGGTCGGCACGCCACAACCTCGCGGGGGCTACGCGGTAAGAGGGCTGCCCCTCGAAGACTACGTAGCCCGGGTACTCGCCGGGGAAGCGGCGGCGCGCACGGCTCCCGCAGGGCTCGAGGCCCTGGCCATTGCCGCTCGCACGTTTGCGTTCGCCAATCGCCGCCGGCACGCACGCGACGGATTCGATCTGTGCGACTCCACGCACTGCCAGGTGCTGCGGGAACCGTATCCGGCGGCGCGCGCCGCAGCGGACGCCACGGCAGGCCAGGTGCTCGCGTGGCACGGTGCGCCCGCGTCGGTCTTCTACACGGCTTCGTGCGGTGGGCGGACGGAGCGGCCGTCTGCGGTGTGGCCGGGCGCCGCCGACCCGCCGTATCTGCCTTCCCGCCGCGACCGGGGCTGCGGTGGCGAGCCCCGGTGGACCGCGGTCATCGCGGAGGCGGATGTGCAGCGCGCGCTCGCCGCCTCCGGCTACCGCGGCACGCGGCTCCGGAAGCTGAAGGTCCGCGACCGCGCCGCGTCGGGGCGTGTCGGCATGCTGTCTCTCGAGGGCCTGACCCCCGGCGCCATCTCCGGGCAGAACTTCCGGATGGTGATTGGTCGTGCGCTGGGATGGCAGGTGATCAAGAGCACTGCCTTCGATCTGTCACACCGGCGGGGTGTCTATACGTTCAAGGGCCACGGCTACGGCCACGGCGTGGGCTTCTGCGTGATTGGATCGATGCACCGGGCCGCCGGCGGCGAGTCGCGCGCGTCATTGCTGAACATGTATTTTCCGGGCCTGCAGGTCGCCGACTACCGCACGCTGCGCCTGCCCGCGGCCCCCGCGGTACCGCCCGCGGACCAAGCCCTGCCACTCGCCAGCGGTGAAGCAGGCAGCGGCCTCGACCGCTCGACCGCCCCCGCCCCGAGTGACCCGTTGTCTATTGCACCTGCACCGCCACGACCGTTGCAATCGGGTCGGGCGGCGCCGACGGCAGCCGCAGCGTCACGCCCTCCGCCGACGTCGAGATCGCAACCTGCGCGCCCCGGTTCGCAAGCAGCGTGGCGGCTTTGACGGTGTGCGCGAACGCCGGAACCTTCAGTTCCCCGTTCGCCGGCCAATCGAACACGTGGAGGTACAGCATGCCCGGCTTGCTCGTCGCGCGGCCCCAGGGGAGCGGAGCGGCGAATGGGCTGGCCGTCGTGCCGTAGATGGCCTCGCCATTCACCTGCATCCACCGGCCGACGGCTGCGAGCCGTTCGACGCTCGGGCCGGGGATGCGGCCCTCAGCCGTCGGTCCGACGTTCAACAGGTAGTTGCCGCCTTTCGACGCTGCGTCGACGAGCTGGCGCACGAGCGTCTCGCTCGACTTCCAGTTCTCGTCGTACGATTTAAACCCCCAGGTATCGTTCATCGTCATGCAGGTTTCCCAGTCCACGCCCTTCAGCCCGGACGCGGGAATCTGCTGTTCTGGCGTGCCGAAGTCGCCCGCGTAGTGCTGATCGTCCTTGCTCAGGCCTTCCATGCCCTTGCGGCCCTTGCCGACCCGGTTGTTGACGATCAGCGACGGCTTCAGTTCGCGAACGTACGCGTACAGCGCCTGGCCGTCCGGCTCGGTCCACCAGTCCACCCATTCACCGTCGAACCAGAGGACCGCGGGGTCGTACGCCGTGACCAGTTCCTTCAGCTGCGTCTTCATGTAGGTGACGTACTCGGCCTTCCGTGCCGGGTCGATCGTGGTCTTGCGGTCGCCGGCTGTCGGATGCTTCTTGACGTTGTCCGCCGTTTGCGACGGATGGTGCCAGTCCATGATCGAGTAGTAGAAGCAGAACTTCAGCCCCTGGCGCTTCGCCTCGGCGGAGAGCGCCTTCATGATGTCCTTCTTGTAGGGGGTGGAGTCCACCAGGTCGTACTCGGCTGACGCCGCTGTCGAACATCGAGAACCCATCGTGATGTTTCGAGGTGATCACGATGTACTTCATGCCGGCAGCCTTGGCGATGCGCACCCACTCGGCCGCGTCGAAGGCGGTCGGGTTGAACTGCGGCGCGAACTTCTCGTACTCCGCCCGCGGGATGTTCGCCCACGACATGATCCACTCGCCGATCTCCTTCCCGCGCTTGCCCTGGTACTCGCCGGCGGGCACGGCATAGAGGCCCCAGTGGATGAACATGCCGAAGCGGGCCTCCCGCCACCAGCGCATGCGCTGCTCGCGCTCCGCCGGCGTTTCGGCGGTTGCCGCGGCAGTGGTGGCGTTCCCCTGGGCGTGCAGCGCTCCGAACCCGGGCGCGCTCGTCGCGATGAGCCATCCAAGAAGAACGCCTGCTGCTGCGCGGACCATTGTCATGTTGTGCCTCTCGGCTGGCGCCAGGGACGCGGCGCCGGCCGGTAGCTTACCGCAGAGAGGCGTGTGCCGCACGCGCCTGTCGCGGGAGAGGAGGCGGGTCACGCTACAATCTCCGGCGACCCCAGCGGCCGAGGAGACCCGCGATGATTCACTTGTTCGACGACGAGACTGGCGCACCCGTCGGCACGATCACCGAAGACCAGCTGCAGTACCTGGTCGATCAGCTCGAAGAAGAGTCGCCGGACGATACGGATTACTACATCAACCGCGAGACGCTCGACCTGTTCGAGGAGAACGGCGCTGACCCCGACCTCCTCGCCGTCCTGCGTGCTGCGCTCGGCAAGCGCGACGAGATGGAGGTCCGCTGGGAACGGCGGTAAGGCTCCCAGGTTCCGATGGACTACCCCCTTACCCGCACGGACGACGTCGTCGACGACTACTTCGGCACGCTGGTCGCCGATCCCTACCGCTGGCTGGAGGAGCCCGACAGTCCGGAAACCCGGGCGTGGGTCGAGGCGCAGAACGCGATCACGCATGCGTTCCTCGAGCGGCTGCCGGCGCGTGAGCGGATCCACAGGCGGCTGACGGAGCTGTGGGACTACACCCGCTACGGCGTGCCATCCCGCGAAGGCCGCTGGTACGTGTTCGCCAGGAACGACGGCCTGCAGAATCAGGCGGTGATATACAAATGCACCGCGCTCGACGCTCCACCAGAGGTGCTCATCGACCCGAATCTGCTGTCCTCCGACGGCACGGTCGCGCTCGGAGCACTGTCCTTCAGCCACGACGGCCGGTTCCTGGCGTACAGCGTGTCGGCCGCGGGCTCGGACTGGCTTGAATGGCGCGTGCGCGAGGTGGCCTCCGCGACGGACCTGCCGGACGTGGTGCGCTGGTCAAAGTTCAGCGGCGCGGCCTGGCTGCACGACGGCTCCGGCTTCTTCTACAGCCGATATGCGGCGCCGGCGGCGGGGGACACCTACAGCGGCGTCAACAAGCACCAGCAGGTGTACTTCCATGCGCTCGAGACCACGCAGGACGAGGACCGGCTCGTGTACGCGAGGCCCGACCAGCCCGATTGGGGTTTTTCCGCCGGCGTGACCGACGACGGCCGGTATCTCGTGCTCACGCAATGGGAGGGGACGCATCGCGAATCGCGGATCTTCGTCCGCGACCTGCAGGATCCACGGCCTGAGATCGTGCCCTTCCTCGGTCGCTTCGACGCCAGTTACTCCATCGTCGGCAACGACGGTGCCGTGTTCTACGTGGTCACCGACAAGGACGCCGGGCGCAACCGCCTGGTCGCGATAGATCTCGCCACGCCTCAGCAAGAGAGCTGGACGGA
The DNA here is from genome assembly GCA_963763095.1 of Vicinamibacteria bacterium. Taxonomy (GTDB): domain Bacteria; phylum Acidobacteriota; class Vicinamibacteria; order Vicinamibacterales; family JAENWD01; genus CAVUCH01. The sequence continues at coordinate 280,274 of CAVXNR010000003.1, read as the reverse complement.
CCTGATTCCCGAGCCGCCCGGGCGGGATGTTCTGAGCGGCGCCGTGATGATTGGCGAGCGCTTTCTCACGGTGGTCCGCTCGGACGCGCATGATCGATTGCTCGTGTACAGAAAGACCGGCCTCTTCGAAGCTGAGATTCGTTTGCCCACGCTCGGATCGATCGCAGGCGTCCACGCAAAGCGGGACGACCGCGAAGCCTTCTATGCGTTCACCGCGTTCACCCACCCCACCACGATCTACCGGCACGACCCCGACACGGGCGTGAGCGGGACCTTCAAGGCACCGGCGGTACGGTTCACGCCGGAGGATTATGAAACGACGCAGCTGTTCTATTCGTCGAAGGACGGCACAAGCGTGCCCATGTTCCTGGTCCATCGCAGGGACGTGAATCGCACGGGCGACCTGCCAACGCTGCTGTACGGGTATGGCGGCTTCGATGTCTCGCTCACGCCGCAGTTCTCACCAGGCGTCATCGCGTGGCTCGACATGGGCGGCCTCTATGCGCAGCCGAACCTGCGCGGCGGCGGAGAGTACGGGAAGGCCTGGCACGAAGCGGGACGGCTGGCGAACAGGCAGAACGTCTTCGACGACTTCATCGCGGCCGCCGAGTATCTGATCGAGCAGGGCTACACCAACCCGGGACGTCTGGCGATCAACGGCGGGAGCAACGGCGGCCTGCTCGTCGGCGCCGTCATGACGCAGCGACCGGACCTGTTCGCCGCGGCGGTTCCGCAGGTCGGCGTCCTGGACATGCTGCGATTCCACAAGTTCACGATCGGGTGGGCATGGACATCGGACTACGGATCGTCGGACACGAGGGACGGGTTCGAAACGCTGATGCGGGTACTCGCCGCTCCACAACGTCACGCCCGGGAGGACGTATCCCGCGACGCTGGTGACCACGGCCGACCACGACGACCGTGTCGTGCCGGCGCACAGTCACAAGTTCACGGCGGCCCTTCAGACCGCGCAGGCGGGCGATGCGCCCATCCTGGCGCGCATCGACACACGCGCCGGGCACGGTGCTGGAAAGCCCACGACCAAACAGATTGACGAGCGCGCCGACGTGTTTGCCTTTGTCGCCCACATCCTGAAGATGGACCTGTGACGGAGGCCGTCCTGCAGGCGACTGGAGGTTGGAGAGCATGAGCACATCGTCGAGGCCGCTGCTGGAGGTGATCGCGTGCACTGTGGACGATGCCGTTGCCGCCGAGCGGGGAGGTGCGGACCGGATTGAACTGGTGCGCGATCTCGGGCGCGGGGGCCTGACGCCGGATGTAGCTCTGACTGCCGCAGTCGTCGATGCGGTCCGCATCCCGGTTCGCGTGATGATCCGGGAAGACGAGCCGTTCGTGGTGAGCGACCCCGAGATGTCGCAGGCGTTGTGCGATGTCGCAGGTGGGATGAGCGGACTGGCGATCGACGGCCTCGTGCTGGGCTTCCTCGAGGCGAACGGCAGCGTGGACGAGGCACTGCTCGGACGCGTGCTGCGCGCCGCGCGGGGCGTCCGCGCCACGTTTCACCGGGCCTTTGAAGAAGTCATGGACCAGAAAGCCGGTTTCGCGGCCCTCGGGCGGTGGCCGCAGATCGATCGCGTGCTGGTGAACGGCGGATCGGGAACGACGGCGCAGCGCCTGTCACTGCTGCGCGAGCTCGCCGCAATGGCTCCCGATGGCGTACGAGTGCTGTCGGCGGTCGGCTCTGATCGTGACCTGTTCCGGGCCGTGTGCGCCGCGCCCGAGTTGGGCGAGGCTCACGTGGGTCGGGCAGCGCGCGACCCCGAGACGGTGGATGCGCCCGTGTCGGCAGCGAAGGTGGCGGAGCTGGTGGCTATACGCGAGGCAGTCCGCCGGGACTGAAGTCCCGGCTCCACATCGGAATCGCCGCCGCCCACCGCCTGCCGCGCCGAATTCAGCTGGCCGTTTCCTTCACCAACACCGAGCGGGCATACAGGAGCGCGAACCCCTGGCGCTGGGCGTTGTGATTCGACTTGGAGCCGGGCTGCGTGGTGACGACGGCGACGTCACACGATGCCGCGGCGGCATCGCGCAGGCGGCAGCGGAGCAGTGCCGCCTGGACGCCGCGGCGCCTGAACGCGGGTAGCGTGGACGCACCACAGAACTGTGCGATGCCGTCCGAGAGACGCAAACCCGCCCCGCCAGCATTCGTCCCATGCAGGCGCGCGAGATAGCGGGTGAACCCGGCTGACGCGGCGAAGTCGTGAAACACCTGCTTCAACGTCTCGTCCTCGAACACCTCGCTCGATTGAGGGCTGCCGTCGGGGTGCGCGAATCCCTGGACGACGAGGTCCATCCAGGTCGTGAGATCGCCCTCGTTGCGGGCAATCGTCAGCCCGTCGCCGGGTGCCTGCGGCTCGCCGGCGGCCCCGGCGAGGTCGTACCCGAGCACGTTCTCGAAGTCGGTGAGCACGTAGCCCCGGCGTGTCAACGCTGCCGCGATCGCAGAATCGGCGAGCGTGGAAATCTCCACGCGGACGGAGCAGCTCTTCTCCGCGAAGCGCCGCTCGACGGCGTCCCAGACGCTCTCAGAAGCAGGCTCGCCGAAGCCGACGCCGATGACCTTGTTGATCGGCGACCCGGCGCCACTGAACACAGCGGCGCCTCCGCCGAGGGGCACCGCGAACGCGTCGCCGCCGCGCGCGAGGACCGCATCGACGATCGAGAGCGACAATCGGCACTCCGCCCCTTCGATGCGGCGGGCCAGGGCGGCGTCAGCAAACAGCACGTCGCGTAGCTTACACGGCATAGACGATCACGTCGTGCGCAGGCTCCAGACGGCAGGCGCGACGCGGCAGGCCTGTCGGGCCTCGAGGCTGCTACCCCGGCCCGCTGTGCCTTGAGCCAGGTGAGTACCGGGTGGTTGCGACCCTTCACACGACGACCGGCGCCGCCACCATTGCACGGAATACCTTCCAGGTTGTCTCCATGCGCGGAGACGATTAAACCCGCGATTCACTTGTGAAGTCATGTGGGGCAGGCCTTCAGGCCTGCTAGAGCGTACCGGTTTGCAGGGCTGAAGCCCTGCCCCACATCAGCGGATTTGCAGGGCTGAAGCCCTGCCCCACATGAGCGGTGCGGTGAAGCACAAGCGAGCGTGCCGCTACAGTCGCAAGTCGCCACGCTGGACGGCCTGCACGTACCGGGACGGCAGCGAATGCCCCAGATGGGGCTCAATCGACGACGAGGCACGCACGACCCGCGCGACGTCTACACCTGTCCCTATCCCCAGCCCATCGAGCATCGACACAAGGTCTTCGGTCGCAAGATTGCCGGCAGCGCCGGGTGCGTACGGACATCCGCCCAGCCCTCCGGCTGAAGCGTCGAACGTCGTGACGCCTGCCTGGAGGCCGGCGAGCACGTTCGCGAGCGCGGTTCCGCGCGTGTCGTGGAAGTGCAGCGCGAGGTCCGAGATCGGCAGGCGAGACTCCAGCGCGGCGAGCACGTCCCAGACCTGTCCCGGATGCGCCACGCCAATCGTGTCGCTCACCGCCACCTCATACGCCCCCATTTCCCGAAGGCGCACCGCCACGTCGACGACGCGTGCCGCTGGCACCACGCCTTCATAAGGGCAGCCGAATGCCGTGGAAAGGTACGCGCGCACGCGAACGCTGCTCTCCGCGGCCTCCCGGACGACGTCCGCGTACGCCTTGAGCGATTGCTCCACGGTCTGGTTGATGTTTCGCGAGCTGAACGTTTCCGAAGCGGCGGCGAAGACAGCGACCTCTGTTACGCCCGCCGCGATGGCCCGCCGGAGTCCGATCGTATTCGGTACGAGCGCCGTATACGCCACGCCCGGTGCGCGCCTGATGGAGCGGAAGACCTCCGCCGTGTCGGCCATCTGCGGCACCCACCGCGGACTCACGAACGCACCCACTTCGATGACCGGCAGGCCCGCCGCGGTGAGCGCGTCGACCAGCGCAACTTTCGTCGCCGTGTCAATCGGCGCACGCTCGTTCTGCAGGCCATCGCGGGGCCCCACCTCGACGATGCGCACGCGGGCGGGGAGGGGCGGGCGCCTCATGTGAGGTCGACCAGGATCACGCCGGGCTGCACCAGCTCGCCCTCGCGGCAGTGGATGGCGGCGACGACGCCGTCTCTCGGTGCGCGCACCGGCAGCTCCATCTTCATCGCTTCGAGCATCAGCAGGGTATCGCCCGCCCGCACTGCCTGGCCCACGTTGGCTACCACCGACAACACTGTGGCAGGCATCGGGGCGGCGAGCGCGTGCTCGCGGGCGCTGGTCTTCCGCCGCGGCGCCACACCGGCCTGCGAAATCTCGACGCGGTGCACGCGCCCGTCCACATGCACCCAGCACCCGTCGTCGTCGCGTGCGACGTAAACCACGGCCGCACCGCTGCTTGACGAGACGTGCCACGCACCGGCTGCGATGGCGCGAACCCGATACGCCTTCTCGTCGATCGTGACGATGCCATCCGCCGACACGCTGAGCTCCCGTTGTTGGGAGCCTGCGACTGCCCGCAGCGTGGACGTGCTCACGCGCCGATCCACGGCCACCGACGGTCCCACGGGTCGGCGGACGTGGCCAACCGCGGCGGGTCCGACGTCCCGAACCTCCCCGCGGGCGAGCAGCTCCGTCGCGGCAGCGGCGAGAGCACCATCCGGAACGGGCGTCTCGGCCAGGGCGGCCACAAGCGCGGGTGTCTCCCGATCGAGAAAGCCCGTGTCGACGTCTCCGCGCACGAACGACGCGTGCCCAAGCACCGCGCGCAGGTACTCCAGGTTCGTCCCGATCCCCAGGACGGGAAACTCGCGGAGGGCGGCCGATGCGCGGGCGATCGCACCCGCGCGGGTCTCTGCATGCACGATCACCTTGGCCAGCATCGGGTCGTAATGGACGGATACGTCGCCGCCCTCCATCACACCACTGTCCACTCGCACCCCGGGCCCTCGCGGCTCGCGATAGAGCAGCAGCGGTCCCGCCTGTGGCAGGAACTCCTGTGCGGGGTCTTCCGCGTACACACGGCACTCGATCGCGTGCCCGCGCTGCGTCAGCGACGCTTGCGTCCACCCGAGCGGCTCACCGGCCGCCACGCGCACTTGCGCATGCACCAGGTCCACACCGGTGACGGCCTCCGTCACCGGGTGCTCCACTTGCAGGCGCGTGTTCATCTCGAGGAAGTAGAACTGCGCAGCATCGCCGGTGCCCTCCAACAGGAATTCGATGGTGCCGGCGTTCCGGTACCCGGCCGCGCGGGCAGCGGCAACTGCGGCATCTCCCATTCGTCCGCGCAGCACCGGTGTGAGCGCGGGGGAGGGGCTCTCCTCGATCACCTTCTGGTGACGCCGTTGCAGCGAGCACTCGCGCTCGAACAGGTGCACGACGCTGCCGTGGTCGTCGGCGATCACCTGGATCTCGACGTGCCGAGGCCGCTCGACCAGGCGCTCTACGTACAACGTCGCGTCGCCGAACGCCGAGGCGGCTTCGCGCCTCGCCGCGTGGAGCGCAGGCGCCGCATCGGCCGTCGTCCGCACGATGCGCATGCCAATGCCGCCCCCGCCGGCAGAGGGTTTCACGAGGGCTGGGTAGCCCACGGACTCGATCGCGTGGAGCAACGATTCGTCCGACTGATCCTGCGGCACGACCCCAGGCACCACCGGGACGCCATGACTCTGCATCAGACGCCGCGCGGCGATCTTCGACCCCATCCGCGCGATTACGTCGGGCGGGGGCCCCACGAAAACCAGCCCCGAGTCCACGCACGCCTGCGCGAAGGCAGCGTTCTCCGAGAGAAACCCGTAGCCCGGATGTACGGCATCGGCGCCTGTGTCGAGTGCGGCCTGGATCAGTCGCGGGATGACGAGATAGCTGTCGGCCGCGGGGGAGGGGCCGATGAGCACGGCGCGATCTGCTGCCTGCACGTGCAGAGCGTTGCGATCGGCCTCGGAGTAGACAGCTACCGTTTCGACGCCGAGCTCGCGGCACGCGCGCATGACGCGCACGGCAATTTCACCCCGGTTCGCGACCAGCAGGCGGGAGAACACCGGATCAGTCTTTCACGATCCAGCCGGGTGCACGTTTTTCCATGAAGGCGCGCAGACCCTCCTGTCCTTCGGCGGATACTCGACGCCGCGCAATCGCCTCGGACGTGAAGGCCGTCGCCTCGCCGGGCCCGCGCCGCGCAACCTCTGGGATGAGCGCCTTAACCGCGCTGACCGCTTCTGGAGCCGACGTGAGCAGTTCGGAAACATACGTCGCCACTCTCGCGTCCAGTTCCGCAGCAGGTACGACGGCGTGAACGAGGCCGATGTGGCACGCGCGGGCAGCCGAAAAACGCGCACCGGTCAGAAACAGCTCCCGCGCCGCCGATCGGCCAATCTTCACGAGCACGAACGGCGAGATGACGGCCGGGATGATCCCCAGCTTCACCTCGGTGAACCCGAACACCGCATCGTCGGCTGCCACCACGATGTCGCATACGGCACAGAGGCCGGCCCCGCCCCCGAGTGCCGCGCCGTGCACGCGGCCGATGAGCGGAACGGGCAGGCGGTCGAGCGACAGGAACATGCGCCCCATCTCCGTCGCATCCTCGATGTTCTCCTGCTGCGTGTACCCGAGCATGCGGGACATCCACGTGACGTCGGCGCCCGCACAGAAGACAGGTCCCGCCCCCGAGAGGATGGCCAGGCGAAGCGTCGGGTCCTTGGCGGCCGAGTCGGCCCACCACGTCAGCTCCCGAATCGCATGCTCGTTGAACGCGTTGCGCACGGCCGGACGATTGAGGACCACGTGCTCGATCGCGCCCTCCCGCCGCACGGTGATGCAGTCAAATGCCATGCTGATATCCGTCACATGCGGAACACGCCGAACCGGGCCGGAGGCACCGGTGCGTTCCAGGCGGCAGACAGCCCCAGCGCCAGGGCGCGGCGCGTCTCGAGCGGATCCAGGACGCCATCGTCCCAGAGACGTGCCGTCGAGTAGTACGGCGAGCCCTCGCGATCGTACTTCTCGAGAATCGGCTGCCGGATCGCCTCTTCCTCCTCGGGGGAGAGCTCCTTGCCCTGACGGCCCAGCTGATCGCGTTTGACGGTGACGAGGACTCCCGCAGCCTGCTCTCCGCCCATCACCGAAATGCGCGCGTTCGGCCACATCCAGAGGAGCCGCGGTTCATAGGCGCGACCGCACATGCCGTAGTTGCCGGCGCCGAACGAGCCGCCGATGACCACCGTGAACTTCGGCACGACAGAGTTGGCAACCGCATGGACCAGCTTTGCGCCGTCCTTCGCGATGCCCGCGCGCTCGTACTGCTTCCCGACGATGAAGCCGGTGATGTTCTGGAGGAACAGCAGCGGGATGCCCCGCAGATTGCACAGCTCGATGAAGTGCGTTCCCTTGAGGGCCGACTCGGAAAACAGGACCCCATTGTTCGCGACGATGCCGACCAGGAACCCATGCAGGCGGGCAAACCCGGTGACGAGGGTGGGACCGTATCGCTCCTTGAACTCGTCGAAGCGCGAGCCGTCGACCAGCCGGGCAATGAGCTCGCGAACATCGTACGGCTTCCGCACGTCCGCGCTCACGATTCCGTAGAGCTCCGAGGGATCGTAGGCGGGCTCTTCGGGGGTCGCCATGTCGGGTGGCAGGCGCTTGGAGGTATGCAGGGTCGACATGATCGTGCGCGTCAGGTGGAGGGCGTGATCGTCGTCTTCCGCAAAGTAATCGGCCACACCGGAGAGCCTTGTGTGCACGTCCGCGCCGCCGAGCTCCTCAGCGCTGACCTCCTCGCCCGTCGCAGCTTTCACGAGCGGTGGCCCTCCCAGGAAGATCGTGCCGGTGCCCTTCACGATCACGGTCTCGTCCGACATCGCCGGCACGTACGCGCCGCCCGCGGTGCACGAGCCCATCACGACCGCTACCTGCGGAATCCCGTGGGCCGACATGCGCGCCTGGTTGAAGAAGATGCGCCCGAAGTGGTCGCGATCGGGGAACACCTCGGCCTGGAGGGGCAGAAAAGCGCCGCCGGAGTCCACCAGGTAGACGCACGGCAGACGATTGTCGAGCGCAACCTGCTGCGCCCGGACGTGCTTCTTCACCGTCATCGGGTAGTACGTGCCACCCTTCACGGTGGCGTCGTTGGCCACGACGACCGCCTCCCGGCCGGAAATGCGGCCGATGCCCGTGACGATTCCGGCAGCGGGTGCCTCATTGTCGTACATGCCGAAGGCGGCCAGGGGCGACAGCTCGAGGAACGGCGAGCCGGGATCGAGCAGGCGCTCGATGCGTTCACGGACGGGCAGCTTCCCTTGCTGGCGATGCCGCTCGACGTACTGGAGGCCGCCACCCTGCCGGGCGGTGCCGAGATGGCTCCGAAGCTCGACGACCAGTCCCTCCATGCGCGTGCGGTTCGCGCGGAACTCGTCGCTCATCGGGTTGACGTGGGTTTCGATCAGGTCCATACGGGCGGCGGGCTGCCGATCACCAGCCGCAGCAATCCGTCTTGTACCCGCAGTCGGCACAGCGCCACACCGCGTGCATGCGGTAGACGTTCGCGCGTCCGCAGCGCTCGCATACCACCGCATCGTCCGACGCGCTCGACGTCCGCAAGGGGGGCGGGGAGGACACGGGCGCTGGCGGCTTCGGGGCGTCCGGCATGAGCCGCATTATAGGTGAGGGGAGGGTCACGATGAGCAGCGACGAGCGGTCGGCCGCGCGCCGCGATGCCATGGTCCGATCGCAGATTGAAGCGCGTGGGGTGACTCACCCGGGCGTGCTGGCCGCCATGCGCGCCGTTCCCCGCGAGCTGTTCGTGCCGGCACACCTCGCGGAGACGGCCTATGACGACCGCGCACTGCCGATCGGTTCGGATCAGACGATCTCCCAGCCGTACATGGTCGCCGTCATGACCCAGGCCCTGGACCTGACGTCCGCCTCTCGCGTGCTCGAGGTGGGCACGGGCTCCGGTTACCAGGCTGCGGTGCTGAGCCAGCTCGCGCGCCAGGTGACGACGATCGAGCGGCGGCCGGAGCTCGCTGAGGAAGCCCGCGCCCGGCTCGCTGAGCTGGGCTGCGACAATGTGACGGTCATCGTCGGCGACGGCACTGACGGGTATGCGGCCGGGGCGCCCTACGACGCCATCCTCGTGACCGCTGGCGCTCCGCAGGTGCCCGAGCCCCTGACAGCGCAACTCTCTGACGGAGGCCGGCTCGTGATACCGGTGGGCACGGCCCGTGATCAGGACTTGATCACGATCGTACGCCGAGGCGATCGCCTGACCCAGACCATCGGGGAACGGTGCGTCTTCGTGCCGCTGGTGGGGCGGTTCGGCTGGACCAGGGACCAGAGACTCTCCTGAGTGCCCCGTCCTGCTGATTCTAAACAAGTAAGTATGTAGCCCATTGCTACGCTCCCGGGGCAGATGTATGATTTGGCTTCGCCCTAGAGCTGCAAGCGTCCGCGAACCGACTGATTTCTGCCCATACCGGTGACAGTCGCCCCTGAGGGTGTATGAGCGCAAAACGCCGCAAGAAGGTCCTCGCCATCGACGATGAGCCCGCGATGACGGAGTGGCTCAAGATGGTGCTCGAGCAGGCCGGTTATGAGGTGCGTACCGCCTTGATCGGCGTACGCGGCGAAGAACTGTTCAAGACGTGGCGCCCCGATGCGGTGCTGACGGACATGATGCTGCCCGACATCGACGGGATTGAACTGGTCCGCCGGTTCAAGGACATCAACCCCCAGGCCGAAGTGATCGTGGTCAGCGGCCAGGGCAACATCCCCCGCGCGGTCGAGGCGATCAAGGCGGGCGCGTCCTTCTTTCTCGAGAAGCCTGTCGACGCCGAGGGCATTCTGGCGCTGCTCGAGAAGGCGATCGAGCGGACCGACCTGCAGGGCGAGATCCAGCAGCTCAAACAGAAGCTCGAGGACCGCTACAAGTTCGCGAACATCATCGGCCGCAGCAAGAAGATGCAGGACCTCTTCGAGCTGGTCGAGAGCGTCGCGGCGAGCGAGGCGAACATCCTCATCCAGGGCGAGAACGGCACCGGGAAGGAGCTGATCGCAAACGCGATTCATTACAACAGCAAGCGGCTCAAGGGCCCGTTCATCAAGATCAACTGCGCGGCAATTCCGAAGGACCTCATCGAGTCGGAGCTCTTCGGCTACAAGAAGGGCGCGTTCACCGGCGCGATGGCCGACAAGGAAGGCCTCTTCGAGATGGCGGAAGGCGGGTCGCTGCTGCTCGATGAGATCGGCGAGATGCCGCCCTACTTGCAGACCAAGCTGCTGCGGGTGCTGCAGGAGCGGGAGTACCGGCCCATCGGCAGTGAGCGCATCGTGCACGTGGACTTCCGCCTCGTATGTGCGACCAACATCGACCTCGACATGGCGCTGCGCGAAGGGAAGTTGCGTGAGGATCTCTACTTCCGCATCAACACCATCACCCTGCGCGTCCCCCCCCTGCGCGAACGGACGGAAGACATCCCGCTGCTCTGCGACCACTTCCTCGAGAAATTCCGGCAGCGGTACCAGAAGAACGTGAAGACGATTGCGCCGGCCGCGTACCACCTGCTCATCCGGAATCGATGGCCCGGAAACGTCCGTGAGCTCGAGAACGCGATCGAGCGTGGTGTGCTCGTTGCGAAGGGCAGCGAGATCACCGTCGGCGATCTGCCCGAATCGATCCGGGAGGAAAGCAGCCCCAGTGCCGAGTTCGTCATCCCGCCGCACCGCACGCTGGCCGAGATCGAGCGCATGGCCATCCTGCAGACCCTGCAGCGGACCAACTGGAACAAGCAGGAAGCCGCCGCCATCCTGGGGCTCTACCGCCCGACGCTGTATTCGAAGATGAAGAAGCACGAGATCAAGGATCTGAAGGCGGCAGCGAGGCAGTAAGGCGCCGCCGGACTCCGCTTTCCACGAAGGGCAGGTCTGGCCGAGCCGGAGGAGCGTCGTGTACCAGTGGCTGCAGACGACCGGTGAAGGCGCGATCACCATCCTCGCGTGGGTGGGGCGGTATGCGATCTTCTGCGGCCGGGCGCTGCGCGATGTGCTGCGCCCGCCGTATGAGGGGGGCGAGCTCGCGCGGCAGATCTACGAAGTGGGCTGGCGCTCGGTGCCTCTCATCGCGAGTTCGGGCTTTGCCATTGGCGTGGTCCTGTCGATGCACACGCGCGCCTCGCTGGAGCGGTTCGGCGCCGAGGCGATGATCCCGGCAGGCCTCGCGATCGCGCTCATCCGCGAAACTGGTCCACTCACGGCGGGTCTCCTGATGTCGGGCCGTGTTGGCGCGGGCATCGGCGCTGAACTGGGTGCGATGCAGGTGACCGAGCAGATCGACGCGCTCGAAGCCTCGGCAGTGGACTCATTCAAGTTCCTGGCCGTGACGCGCATCCTGGCGTGTGTGCTCTCGCTCCCGCTGCTCACGGTCGTGATGGATTTCGCCGGGATGCTCGGCGGGTTCCTGGCGGAGCACGCGATTACGAATATGAGCTTCGCGCTCTACTTCACTCGCGCCTTCTCGCTCGTCGAATTCCAGGATTTCATCCCCGCCACGTTCAAGACGGCGGTGTTCGGGTTCATCATCGGATCGGTGGCGTCCTTTCTCGGATTCGAGACCCGCGGCGGCACTGAAGGTGTCGGCCAGGCCAGTACTCGCAGCGTGGTGCTCGCGTCGATCTTCCTCATCGCCAGCAACGTCGTGCTCGTGCGCCTGATCTTCTTTCTATTCCCGGTGGTCTCTTCGTGAGCCCGGGCGCGTCGGCGATCCGCCTGGAGCACGTGAGCAAGGCGTTCGACACGTTACCCGTGCTGCGCGACGTGTCATTCGAGGTGAAGCCCGGTCAGGCCTTCTGCATTCTGGGCCGCAGCGGGACGGGCAAGAGCGTCACGCTCAAGCACATCATGGGACTGCTCCAGCCGGACGCCGGCCGCATCTTCGTGGAGAACGACGAGATCACCGGCCTCAAGGGCGCGGCCCTCGGCCGGGTGCGGCAGCGGATGGGATTCTTATTCCAGAATGCCGCCCTCTTCGATTCGATCACGGTCGGTGAGAACGTGGCCTTCCCGATGCGGCGCCACACCCGCCTGTCGGACGACGAGATCCGCGGCCGTGCGGCGCGGAAGCTCGCAGACGTGGGGCTCGAGCGTGATTTCGACAAGATGCCCGCGGAGCTCTCCGGCGGCATGCGCAAGCGCGCGGGCCTTGCACGCGCGATGGCGCTGGACCCCTCGATTCTCCTCGTGGACGAGCCGAGCGCCGGCCTCGATCCGATCACCTCGTCAGAGATCGACGACCTGCTGCTCACGCGCAAACGCCAGGGCACCACGCTCGTGGTCGTCACGCACAACATCCCCAGCGCGCGGACCCTCGGCGACGAGTTGCTGCTGCTGCACGAAGGCCGCATCGCCGCGCAGGGCACGGTAGCGGAACTCGAGGGCAGTTCGAATGACCTGGTGCGCGCATTCATGCGGTCGGAATCCGGCGGGTAACATGTTCAGAGTACGCGCGCGACGCACCCTGTGGGGCAGGGCTTCAGCCCTGCACGAAGGGAAGCACGTGGGGCAGGGCTTCAACCCTGCACGAAGGGAAGCATGTGGGGCAGGGCTTCAGCCCTGCACGAAGGGAAGCATGTGGGGCAGGGCTTCAGCCCTGCAAGACGGAAGCGTGTGGGCAGGGCTTCAACCCTGCAACTCCAGCTCGAGATTGCGATGATCCGGACCAGCAGTAGATGACCCCCACCCGGCTTGCCGGCATCGGCGCGTTCGTCATCGGCGGCATCCTCCTGTTTGCCATCGGGCTGTTCCTGATCGGCGAGCGGCGCATGCTGTTCCAGACGAAGTTCACCCTGTACACGGAGTTCTCGCGTATCAGCGGCCTGCAGCCGGGCGCCCCGGTCAAGGTGAACGGCATGGGCGCCGGTGAGGTCGAGGCGATAGAGGTGCCGTCCGGCCCGGCGCAGCAAGTTCCGCGTGCGACTCAAGATCCGCGAAGACCTGCACCCGCTGGTGCGCACCGACTCGGTTGCGAGCATCCAGACGGAAGGGCTCGTCGGCGGCACGTTCCTGTTCGTGAACGCCGGCAGCAACGCCGCGCCTCCCGTGCCGGACGAGGGCACCATCCCCGGACGGGAGCCGTTCGAGTTGGCAGACCTGATGCAGCAAATGAACGAGACGATCGGCGTGGTGAACGAAACGATCAAGGCCCTTCGCGGCGACGTCGAGGCGGCAGTTGGCGATGTGGCCGACACGGCGAGGAAGGCAAACGAGCTGCTGACGGTCATCAGCGACGACGTCGCGGCCATCTCGGGATCGAGCCGGCGCATCATGACCGACGCGCAGAGCATCATCGCAGGCCTGCAACAGGGGAAGGGAACCGTTGGCCGCCTGATCAAAGACGACGAGGTCTACCAGCGCGTGGTCGAGACCGCCCGGCAGGCTCAGGGTGTGGTGGAGGAAGCGCGGAAGGCTGTTCAGCAGGGCCGAGAGGCCCTCGCAGCGCTCCAGGCGAAGGATGGCCCGACGCAGGGCATCGCCGCCGATCTGCGGGAGACCCTGGAACACGCGCGCTCCACGCTGGCGAACATGGAAGAGAACACGCAGGCGCTGAAGCGCAACTTCTTCTTTCGGGGCTTCTTCAAGGATCGCGGCTACTACGAGCTCGATGCGCTCTCGCCCGCCGAGTATCGCGGCGGCGTCCTGGAAGGCGACGACCGCCAGGCCTTGAGGATCTGGTTGCGCTCGAGCGTGCTGTTCGCCGCCCGACCGGACGGTACCGAAGAGTTGACGGCTGACGGCAGGGCACGGGTGGAGTCGGCGATGGCCGGGTTCCTCAACTACGTGCAGGACGCTCCCCTCGTAGTGGAAGGCTACTCAACCGTGGGCGGCACCTCCCAGGAGTACATCCAGTCGCGCACGCGCGCGCAGCTGGTGCTGGACTACCTCGAGTCTCACTTCGGCCTCGCGTCGAACCGCACGGCCGTGATGCCGCTGGGCAATCGCGCGCTCGGGAGCCCTGACGGCGAGACGTGGAATGGCGTGGCGCTCGCGTTGTTCGTGAATCGCAAGGTATTACGGCAGATGGAAACGACAGCGGGCTCCGAGTCCGTCGGGGGCGGGGGCGGGGAAGCGGCCACTGGCCCCTAGCCCTTCCAGTGTCCCACCCACGCCTGCCGACGCTGCTGCCCGGAGGCCAGCGTCGGCACACCGTGGCACAGGGCTTGTAACGATTCCTGACGGGAAGCCCCGGCCCCCGGTGCGGCGAAGCACAGATAGTGCTTCGATCCGCGGGTCAGTCGGGCGCGGTCGCAACACACCCACGGAGGCAGATCGAATGGCTGATTATCATCGCGACGAGCATGAAGGCGGCGGCGGATTCATGATGGGGCTGCTCACGGGCACGGTGCTCGGCGCGGGTCTCGGGATGCTGCTGGCGCCAAAGAGCGGCAGCGAGCTGCGCAACCAGCTCACGGAAGGCGCGAGTTCCCTCGGGCGCCGCGCCAGCGGCACGGTGAGCGAAATGGCCGACAGGGCGCGAGACACGGCGCATCGAGGCGTCGAACAGATGCGCGGCCGCGCCAGCGGCAGCGGCTTCGGGAGCGGCGTCGGCCTCGGCTCCACAGATACGATGTCCCCAGGTTCTGGCAGGGCGATCACGCCCGGCAGTGAGTTCAGCGGCGGCACGTCCACCGGCAGCACGACCGGCTCCGCCGGCGAGACGGGCGGCTCGACCTACACGGGCTTCACGGCCGACTCCGATCCCGATCGGCTGTAGCGCGGCGTACGCGGGGACCGGCAGCATGCCGGCCCCGTTCTTCCAGTCCTGTCGACAGCCTTTCGTCATAATTGTCGCGTGGCTGTATCGGTTTCGAGTCGGCGTGCGCACATGCATCGTTGGCTGCCAGCCGCCGCGGCCCGGGCCCGCACCATCGTCGTTCTCACCGGGCATTCGCTCTGGAAGGCCGTGGTCGGCATCGCCAACAGTGACGACCTCACTCACGCGGCCTCGATCGCCTACTACGCGCTGCTCTCGCTCTTCCCCTTCCTGCTCCTCGTCCTGTCGGTGGTCGGGTCGATCACGACAGACGAAACATCTCGCGTGAGAATGCTGGACTTCGTGCTTCGGTATTTCCCCGCGAAATTCGAGTTCCTCACCACGCAGATCGACCTGTTCCGGCAGACACGATTGCAGATCGGCGTCGCCGGCGGGCTGGCCCTGATCTGGGCATCGCTGGGCGTGTTCGGTGCGATTACCTCGGCGGTGAACCACGCCTGGGGCGTCGAGAAGCAGCGCAGCTTCCTCAAGCACCGCATGGTCTCATTCCTGATGCTGCTCGCCGCAGGTGCGACGCTGCTCCTGACGGTCATCGTGTTCAGTGCGGGCGAGGTCGTCGAGACGACGTGGTTCGCCCAGGTGGTGGAGCGCTTTCCCGGGCTGCACACGCTGACGGGATTCGGCGTGCGCTACGCCGCGACGCTGATGCTGATCGTCGGCGTGGGGCTCGTCTTCTACTTCATTCCGAACGCGAAGGTGCGGTTTCGTGACGTGTGGGTGGGAGCGGTCATCACCGGGCTGCTGTGGCGGGGCGCGTACGCCGGGTTCGCGTGGTACATGCGCGATCTCTCGCGGTTCAGCATCCACGGATCGATCGCGGCGGTCGTGGCATTCATGTTCTGGATCTATATCTCTTCTGTGATTCTCCTGTACGGCGTGGAGTTCACGGCGGCATACGGCAGACTGCGGCGACGGAGACCGGAGCAGATACCGGCCGCTCCCTCGCCTCGAGTTTGAGGGGCTCGCTACGGCCGGAATGCACAATGCAAAATGTAAAATGCACAATGCAGGATGCACAATCCAGCACCGCACCCTGTGCAGGCCACTAGCCAAGCCGCGGGACTTCTCAACCAACGGCATCCTTGACCGCGCCTCTCTGCCCCCTGGCTTTCTCATCCGCTGCGCCGAGCCACGCTGCGCCTCGGACGCCGCTCGCGTCGCCGTGCACCGGGGGCACGAGCTTCGTGGCTACGCGATCTGAGAACACGTACTCCGGCAGCAACGCCGGGACGCGGTCATACAGCCTCGCGATCTTCGACATCCCGCCGCCGAGGACGACGATCTCCGGGTCCAGCACATTGATGATGGTCGCCAGCGCGCGGGCCATCCGGCGCTCGTAACGGGCGAGCGTGGCGTTACAGCCGGCGTCTCCGGCGGCCGCGCGCGCGGCGATATCCGGCGCCTCGAGACGCGTGCCGGTCGCGCGCTCGTGGTCGTTCGCCATGCCCGGTCCCGAGAGGAATGTCTCGATGCACCCGTGCTTGCCGCAGTAGCAGCGAGGCCCGGGCCGCTCGTTGTCATCAGGCCAGGGCAGAGGGTTGTGGCCCCACTCGCCCGCAATCGCGTTCGGGCCCGTGCAGACGTGGCCATTGACGACCACGCCCCCGCCCGTGCCCGTGCCGACGATCACCCCGAACACGGTATCGGCACCCGCCCCGGCGCCGTCAGTGGCCTCCGAGAGAGCAAAGCAGTTCGCGTCATTGGTGAGGCGGACGGGTCGGCCGAGCGCGGCTTCGACGTCCACCCGCAGAGGACGCCCATTCAGCCATGTGGAGTTCGCGTTTTTGACGAGACCGCTTGCCGGAGAGATCGCACCCGGCATCCCGATCCCCACGGTGCCACACCGTGCGGTGTGCCCGTTCGGCCATTGCGACGAGGCTGACGAGTGCCGCAATCGTCCCTTCATACGATCCGCGCGGTGTCGAGACACGCTCGCGGTACAGCTCGACGCCCACATCGTCGAGCGCGACGATCTCGATCTTGGTACCGCCGAGGTCGATGCCGATTCTCATCAACGGTGCGCTCCGGGCTGAACGGCTCGGGACTCGCGGTCCTGCTGACCGGCCTCGCAGGTCAGTCGTTGTGGGCAGGAGTGCATTGGGTCGCCGCCGCACGGCGGATAATAGACGAACATGGTCCGGCTGCCTACTGCTGCTCCGGCGATCGTGGCGCTGTTCGCCATTGCAGTGTGGGGCGAGGTCGATTCCTCCGGCGAGCAGCTCCGGCGTCCGGTCGACGTGGGAAACGCGGCGTGTGCGGCATGCCACAAATCGATTTATGACAGCTACTCCTCGACGGCGATGGCGCGGACAAGCGGTCCGGCACTGCCAAACCTGATCGAGGGTTCGTTCTACCATTCACCGTCCGATGTGTCATACCGCATCGAGCGCCGAGGAGACGTCGCCCTGCTCTCGTACCAGCGGTCTGGCCCGCGCCCGCTTCGCGGCGAACAGCGATTGAAGTACCACGTCGGCTCGAACACGCGGGGTCGCACGTTCCTGTTCGAGATCGAGGGGTTTCTCTACCAGTCGCCCATCAACTACTACGCCGTGAAGGACAGATGGGACATGTCGCCGGGGTACGCGCAGCTCGTCGAGATGGAACTGAATCATCCGGTCGATTCGACGTGCCTCTTCTGCCATGCCAGCCGCGTCCAGCGCCCGGTGATGCGCACCGTGAACAAATTCGCGGGCGACGCGTTCCTGCAGCCGGGGGTTGGATGTGAGCGATGTCACGGACCGGGAAGCGACCATGTCAAAGGGCTCGGGCCGATGGTCAATCCCGCGAAGCTGACCGGAGACCGGCGCGACAGCGTCTGCAATCAGTGTCATCTCGAGGGAGAGGCGAGGATTGCCAGGGCGGGCCGGACCCAGGACCTCTACACGCCTGGTGAGTCCCTGTCCGACTCGCTGGCGGTCTTCGTCCGCGACGATGCGGCGACCGATCGGCTCGGGGCGGTGAGCCACGTCGAAGCGCTGGCGCTGAGCCTGTGCAAGCGCCGCAGCGGCGATGGGCTTTCGTGCATCACGTGCCACGACCCGCACGTGCAGCCGGGCGCGAGCGAGAAGGCGAGCTACTACCGCGCCCGGTGCATCGGCTGCCACGCGCCGCTGGCCGTGAACCATCACCCAGGCCAGCGGGACTGCACCAGCTGCCACATGCCCAGAAACGACAGCGCGGATATCGGCCACACGATGGTCACGGACCACCGTATTCCCAGGCTCGAGGTCACGCATCGGACCACGCGTTCCCCGGTGGGACGGCTCGTGGAGTTCGCTGGCCGGGCCCAGCGCGACCGCGAGCTGGGGCTGGCGTACGGAGAGGTCGCGTTACGCGGAAATGAGTTCGCCGCTCGTGAAGCGCTGCGCCTGCTGCAGGACGTGCTGCCACGGTTCGAGCATGATCCTGATGTGCTCACCCGGCTCGGACACTTGTATCAGATGCAGGGCGACCTCGATCGGGCGGAGCGTTTCTACGAGCGGGCCCTCAAGGAGGCTCCGGAACGCGCAGTCGTCGCGGGAAACCTCGGGGTTCTGAACGCACGCCGGGGCAATTTGCGCCATGCGCTGGAGATCTGGCGTGACGCGTTTGCCGGCAATCCGCAGCTGAGCGACCTCGGTCTCAATCTTGCCAACGGACTCTGCGCGGCTGGGGACGCAGAAGGTGCCCGTGAGGTGGCGGCGCGGGTGCTCGAACACAATCCTGATCACGGAGCGACGCTCAGACTGCTGGGCGCGTTGACGAACGGCAGCTGCCCACAGCAGTAGCGGGCACGGATGACTCGACACAGATCCGCCGCCATGATCGGTTCGGAGCCTTCGGCGATGCCCCTTCACCCCTTGCAGGGCCGCCGCAGATGGCGATCGCTCGCCGGTGCGCTGGTCATGGGTGTTGGCCTGCTCGGGATGGCCGAGCCCCACGCGTCCGCCAGCCAGACGCCGGCCTCGGCCGCGCGGATGCTCCGCGAAGGCATCACGCTGCTGGGCCGCAACGAGTTGGACCAGGCCCAGGCTCGATTCGAGCAGCTGCTGACGGCCGGGCTCGAGACACCTGACGCGTACTACTACCTTGGCCTCATCCACGAGCGGCGTGGTGACCTGTCAGCCGCGGTAACAGCATTCGAAGCGGCCCTGACGAAGGCCCCTCGGATGGCCAGGGCCCATGACCGTCTCGGCTTCGTGCTGGGCCAGCAGGGACGCACGGTCGAAGCTGTCGAACATTTCCGCGAGGCCGTGCGCCTGGATCCGAAGCTGGCCGACGCGCACTATCACCTGGGGGCGACGCTCTGGTGGATGAAAGAGCCCGCTAACGCGCTCACTGCGCTGCGACGGGCCGCGGAGCTGCGGCCCGATCACCCAGAGGCGCAGGTACTACCTGGGCGTGGTGCTGCGCGAGGTCGGAGACACTACGGCTGCCGTCCGGCATCTGCGGCACGCGATCCGTCTCGCCCCCTCGATCGCGGCGGCCCACACGCAGCTCGGAGTGGCCCTTCAGGCGCTTGGTGACCTGGAGGGCGCCGAGGCGGCGTTGAGCAAGGCGCTGGCGATCGATCCGACGCTGGAGGACGCGTCCAACAGCCTCGGGCTGGTCCGAATGCAGCTGGGGCAGGGGGACGCCGCCATCGGACTCTTCAACGCGATTCTTGCGCGGAACCCCGACAACGAGACCGCACGCCACAATCTCGGGACGGTGTTCATGCACAAGGGCGATCTCAAATCGGCGGTGGAGGTCTACAAGGAGTTGACGAGGCGCAACCCGTACAATGCCGAAGCGTTCTACAACCTTGGGTTGGCGTTGAAGCAACAGGACGACTTCGCAGCGGCGGAAGCGGCGCTGACGCGCGCCACGGAGCTCGATTCAACGCTGCCGGAGGCGCAGTTTACGCTCGGCGTGGTGTTCTGGCAGACCGGCCGCGCCGGTCAGGCGGTCGCAGCGTTCCGCACGGCCATCTCGCAGAAGCCCGACTACGCCGAGGCCCATTACATGCTCGGCACCATCCTCAGGCAGCAGGGCCGTGCCGACGAAGCGCTCGCGGCGTTTCGCCGAAGCATCGAACTGCAGCCTGAATCAGCGGAAGCGTACCTGGGTCTCGGCCAGCTGCTCCAGCGCAGGGGCGACGCCGAAGGGTCGGCGGCAGCGTTGAAAGAAGCCGAGCGACTCAACCGGCTGAAGGCCGATGAGCAGGCGGCTGCATTTGCACTGCAGCGCGGCGTCGAGAAGCTTGGCGCCGGGGATGTGTCCGGCGCGATGGTGGACCTCAAAGAGGCGGTTCGCCTCGGTCCCAACCTGCCGAGGGCGCACTACCAGCTTGCGCGCGCCTTGCGACGGCACGGTGCGAGCGGCGAGGCGCGAGCGCATTTCGCCGAGGCGCAGCGACTGGCACCCTACCTCGAAATCCCCGAGTCGGACTGACGACAACGCCGGCCCGGACGAACAAAAAAGGGGAGAGCGGCTGATGCCGCCCTCCCCTGACGTGTGCGTCCAGGTTGATCGAGAGCTAGAAGATGAACCTGAACCCGAACTGGATGTTCCGAGGGACGTAGTTGCCTGCCGTGCCAGTGATGCGTCCTGCGTTTGGATTGTCGTTCCCGGGCACGCCCACTTCGCCGTCAGGATTACCGAGGTTGACGTGATTGAACACGTTGACCGATTCGATCCGCACCTCGAGACGCCGTTCGGCTCCCATCGCGAAGTTCTTGAAGAACGACAAGTCGGTCTGCCAGAACCCGGGACCGCGCAGGTCGTGACGCGGCAGATTGCCGAACGTGCCCCGCGCAGGCCTGCCGAATGCGCTGCCAGGTGAGCCGATCGGCGTGGCGTTGAACCACACCAGCCGCCCCTGCGCATCTCGAGATGTTTCGCCCGTTGCCGGATCGCCGATCAGGTCGGGCCGGTTCGCGCCGGTGTCCCGGTCCACGCTGGCGTTCCGGTATGTCACGTTGAACGGAAAGCCACTGAGAATGAACACGTTCGTGTTCAGCTGCCAGCCGCCGAGCAGACTCTGAGTGATGCCGGTCCAGTCCGTTCCGATCGGCCGGCCGTTCCCGATCGGGAGTTCGAACATCACCGACGCTGTGAAGTTGTGCGTTCGATCGAAGTCGGTTGGTCCCTTGTTGAGGTTGGGATCGTAAATCCAGTATTCGTTGTCCTGGTTTTCTGCTTTCTGCAGCGTGTAATTCAACTGCGCGGACCATCCGTCGGAGAACCGCTTCGTGAAGCGTGTCTGCATGGACTTGTACCAGTTCTCCGCCTCGTTGAAATAGAGCAGCACGTCCTGGGACCAGCCATAGGCCCCGCCGATGCCGAGGACGTTCGGGCGAACGCCACCAGCAAAGAACGGCCGGCGCTGGTTGGTGGGAATACCCTCGGTAAACCCTTCGATGGCTGCCTGATTTCCGGGCTCGTCGGGGTTGTTCTCGGCAAAGACGTGCCTGCCGTGATTGGCGACGTAGCCAACCTCGAATGACATCGTGCTGGTCAACTGTCTCTGGACAGTGATGTTCCAGGCGTCGACCTCGGGCGGTCGCTGTTTACGGGGTGTCACGCGCGGCACGACGCCCGTGGGCCACTGGAAGGTGCCATCCGAACCAACCTCGACCGTGCTCCGGCGGGCGCGGGCCCTGAGCCAGATTGAACACCGACGAGAATTGATCCGGCCTGTTCAGGTTCTGGCCGGCCAGCACGGGGAGATTCTGCGTGACCGTGTGGCCGAACAGCGAGCCGAACACCCCAAGATCGTAGCTGCGCCCGAACCCCGCACGCAGAACGGTCTTTTCCGTCAACTGGTACGTCGCGCCCAGCCGCGGCGCCCAATTCAGGCGGTTCTCCGTATTGCCGGACAGATCGATATCGCCCACTCCGCCGACGAGGCCGCGGCCGGTGGCGAGATCCACCCATGAGCCGTTCCCTGCCTCATTGACCGTCTGCGGGTTGATCACGTCCAGGCGCAGGCCGTAATTGAGCGTCAGCCTCGGGTTCATCCGCCAGGTGTCCTGCGCGTAGTAGAAGTGGCGCCACTGGCGTTCCCGCGCTTCCGTGCTGGTGCTGACGTAACGGTTGAATCTCGTCACGTCTCCGAGCATGAAGGTCGCCAGCCCCAGGCCGCCGCCCAGTGTCGGACTGCTGGTGCGCTCGTGCTGGAACTGCAACTCACCAGAGCGGTGACTGTCGGACGGCACCCGCAGGTTGTACGCCCGCCGGACGTCCATGCCGAACTTGAAGGTGTGATTGCCCGCGACCTGGGTGACGTTGCCGACGGCCTGCCACTGCTTTTCATTCTGCGCGAGCGGGCAGTTGCACCGGCCGGCGTTGTCGTTCAGGCTCCATCCAAAGGTCATCTCGGGCTGATTGCCCTGGAGCTGGAAGAACGGCAGCCCGCTGGTGAATGGGTCGTTCGGGTTGTTCAAGCCCGGTATGTTGGCGTCGAGAGCCGGGTTCGACCCGAAAGAAGTTCGGCAGCACGTCCACCTTGTACTGGAACCAGCCGAAGCGGAAGTCCACCAGCGTCTTCGACGAGAGCGTGTAGTCCACGCCGTATGACAAGCTCTGGTTCCGCGACTCGGACACGCCGCCGAGGTTTCCGCTGCCAACGGACGCCGGGCCGCCGCCCTCACCGAAGGCGGACGGGCCGCTTCTCTCGAACTTGCCCAGCGAGTACCGGCCGAAGGTGTTGAGGGCGTCGCTGAGGCGGCCGTCAATTCGGACGTTCACCGAGTTCTGGGTGAAGTTCTCGATACCCGACGCGGAGAAGTTATCGCGGGTTCCGTTTTCCGTGCCTGGTGCGTTGGGCGACGGAATGAGATTCAAGATGGCGAGAGCCTGGGGTGACAGTCGCGTGGTGGGAATGGTTGCGTTCGGGAACTCCTGGCCGGTGGTTGGGTCAAAAATCCGAACACCGTAATCGCTGAAGTTCCCGGCTCTGGCCAGCGGTGTGGGCACGTGCGTGAGCGACGGACCCGCCCCTGTCGTGACGCGTACCCTGATAATCCCCGAAGAAGAACCACTTGTTCGAAACGAGGGGCCCGCCCATCGAGCCGCCGAACTGGTTCCGCTTCGTGTCGGGGATGAACTTGCCCGTGAGGGCATTGGGCCGGGATTGCGTAAACGGATTGCGCGCCTGCAGCGCCTCATTCTGGAAGAACTCGAATGCGCTGCCGTGGAAGGCGTTCGACCCCGACTTGGTCTGCACCGAGACGACCCCGGCTGTGGCCTGCCCGAATTCCGCGTCGTAGTTCTGTGACGTGATCTTGGTCTCGCCGATCGACTCGAGATTCGGATTGATGACGATGATCCCGAGAATCGGATCGCGATTCTCTGTGCCGTCGAGCTGATATCCGGTGCCGCTGAAGTGCTGACCATTGACCTGCGTCTGCGTCGACCCCTGCGGGTTCTCGGACGGGGCGTGCTGCCACCCGAGTTGCTGCGCGCCGGGCGTCAGCAGGATGAACTTGGTGAAGTTCCGGTCGAGCACGGGTAGCTCGGTGAGCTCTTTCGTGTCGAAGCGGGTCGCCACGTCCGCGCGATCCGTCTTGAGGAGCGGCGATCCGCCGGTGACCTCCACCGTCTCGGTCAGCTGCCCCGACCTCGAGATTGAAATTGACGGGCGTCTGCGCGTCGACGCCGACGCGGACGCTCGGAACGACCGCCACTTTGAAACTCGTGAGTTCGGCTTTGACTTCGTAGTTGCCAGGGATCAGCCGGTCCTTCACGTAAGAAACCGGATTCGTTGGTGACGGCGGTATCCACAGTCTTCCGCTCGACGCTGGTGATCGTGACGGTGACCCCCGGCAGCGCGCCGCCGCTCGTGTCGGTAACGGTGCCACCGATGCTGCCATATACGGCCTGTGCGGCCGCCGGTGGTGCGAGCCACACCAGCGCGATCGCGATGGTGAGCCCGACGTGAACTGCCCGAAGCGTAGTGCTGCGGAACATCGAACCTCCTGTGACGACGTGACCGCTCTGGCGGGGGAGAATGTCCTCTGGGAGAGCGGTCGATCGCGCCTCGTCGACGACGCGTGATCCGGCGGTGGCGCGCTAGTGAACGACACCGCTGGCCGGCGCCCCGGGAGCAGAGCCCGAGATTTGCGCCGACCCATTTGTGTGGCGTCATTAGAGTAGTACCTCGCCGTGACGTCAAGTGAAAAAACGGGCAGTCATAATCCAATTTTGCGGAGATTTACTGCAGATTTTTGGTGTTGGCGCACATCACAGGGATGGCCCGGATATCGAGAAACCAGCGGCGGGTCGCTGCGCCGTCTACTCGCGAATCCGCAGCACCTGCCCGGCGGGCACATCCTCGCGGAGGGTGACCGCGCCGCCTGGCCAGCGCACCTCGATTCGCTCCGCCGCTAGGTGCGTGCCCAGCCCGAAATGGAGCCGCAGGTCGTTGTGGCTGTAATAGCTCGACTGACTCAGCACGGCCTGCGCCTGCGTGCGGCCCGCGACCGTCACGCGGACGGTCGCCCCGATTGCGGATCGATTGGAGGCGCGCCCTTCGAGCTGAACGGCGACCCAGCGGTTCGATCCCCCGTAGTCGTTCCGCAACAGCGCGGGCGGCTCGTTCATGGTCATCACGAGCAGGTCAACGTCACCGTCGTTGTCGATGTCTCCGAACGCGGCGCCCCGGCTCGACCGCGGCTGCGTCACGCCCGATCCGCTGGTTGCCGTCGCGTCGTCAAACCGCGTCCCGTCGCGGTTGCGGAACACGATGATTGGTCCCTTGTAGGGATATTCGGGCAGACGCGCCTCGACTTCGGGGTACACGTTGCCGGTGACGTACACGAGATCGGGGCGGCCGTCGTTGTCCAGGTCCGGCATCCCCGCACCCCACTCGACGTACCGGTTCTGCACCGCCAATCCCGCAGATGTCGCCGCATCCTCGAACAAACCCGTGCCGAGACTCCGGTAGAGCGCGGGTATGTCATCGGCGAAATGCGTCTTCACCAGATCGAGGCGGCCGTCGCTGTTGTAATCACCGACCCCGAGGCCCATGCCCGCCTGCGGCATGCCGTTTTCGCTGAAGGCCGTGCCGCTCTGAAGCGCGCGATCCGTGAAGGTCCCATCCCGGTTGTTGCGGTACAGGATCGCGGCCGTGGAGTCCGAGGCCACGTAGATATCCGTCCACCCGTCTTCGTCCAGGTCGGCCGCCGCAGCAGTCATGGAGTAGCGCTTCGTCACCGCCGCAATTCCCGAAGCCTCGGACACGTCGCGGAAGGATCCATCGAGCTCCTGGTGATAGAGCAGGTTCGTATCGGTCGGGAGGCCCTTGGGTCCACAGTTGACGGGGATGCCCTTCCACAGACAGTTCACGCCCTGTCCGGGCTCGGCGGCGGTCGCCAGGTCGAGGCGCAGGTAATTGGACACGAACAGGTCGAGGCGTCCGTCACGGTCGTAGTCGAGGAACGTGCAGCCTGAACCCCACCGGATCCCACTTGTCGGAAAGCCAGCGCCAGCGGTCACGTCGTCGAACCGGCCGCCGCCGCGGTTCCGGTACAGCGCGTTCGTGCCGTAGGCTGTCGTGAACAGATCGGTTCGGCCGTCGTTGTCGTAGTCGCCTGCGCACACCGAGGATGACCACGCCACGCGTTCGAGCCCGGAGCCTGCGGTGATATCCGTGAAGCGCCCGCTGCCGGCGTTGCGATACAGGTGTGCGGTGGGCGCCTGGCCGGCCGGCCAGGCCTGGTTTTCGCGTGTCCCCTCGGCGAGCCGCGTGCCGCTCAGCACCAGTGCGTCGAGCAGCCCGTCGCCGTCCACGTCCACGAGCGCGACGCCCGCGCCGTTGGTCTCGATGATGAACCGCTTCTTGTCGACGCCGCCATAGATGGATGGTCGGACGAGGCCCGCGTCGGCTGCCACGTCCACCAGGCTGACAGGCCAATCCGGTGGCGGTACCGCCGCGAGTGAGATCAGCGTGGCGACGGCTGCGGCCCATGCGAGGGCGAGGTGCGGGTGCCGCCAGATCACGGCGCCGCGTCCTGCAGCCGGGCGGCAGCGTCGAACTGCTCCTTCGCCTCGTCCTCACGCCCGAGGCGCTGCAGGACCTGGCCGTGCAGGTATCTCGCGGATTTGTTGTTCGGGTCGTACTCCACCGCGCGGCGCAGCATGCCTTCGGCTGTGGTGGGCTGCGCCTTGGCGAGATACGCCCGGCCCAGGACGATATAGGGCCCGCTGAAGTACGGGTTGATCCAGAGCGATCGCTGCAGCGCAGGGATGGCCCTGTCCCAATCCGACTGCCGCGCATACGCCTCGCCCAGACGGTAGAGAGCCGTGGCGTTTCCGGGATTGATCGCAAGCTCCTTGCGGAAGTACTCGATCCCGTCCTCGAGCCGGTTCCTGAAGACGGCGTTTTGCCCGAGCAGCAGGTGGGCATGAGGAAGACGCGGATCGATCGCGAGCGCGATGTGCAGCTGTTCGTCCGCCATGTCATTGAACTCGAGGCGGACCATCATCTGCGCCGCGAGCAGGTGCGCGCCGGCGGTGCCCGGCTCCGCGCCGAAGGCCTGGGCGAGGGGAGCGACGGCCTTACCGGGTTGCCGGGTCTGGATGTAAGCGAGCCCGAGCACCTGCGCCAGCTCGATGTTGCCAACGGCCCACGTGCGGGTTTCCTCGAGCAGCGGAATGGCGTCGGGGATGCGGCCCGCCAGGTAGTACGACAGGCCCAGCACCTGCACGATTTCGCGGCCTTCGAGCGATTCGCGGGGGAACTGCCGCATGATCGGGGCGAGCTGCTCGATGGCGTGAGGGTAATCGTCGCTGTGGTAATAGGCGACCCCGAGCATGTGCCGAACACGCGGATCGCTCGTGTCGAGGACCGCGAGTCCGGCGATGGCCGCCTTCGCCTGGCCAGCGTCGACCTGCGCGCGCGCCTGCGCCAGGGCACGCTCGAGCGTGGCCGCGCCGTCCTGGCCGCTCACCGGAGCAGGCAGCCCCAGGCACGCTGCAAGCAAACCGCCCGCAATCAGCAGTGTCACCGGGTGCCTCCGACCGGCTTTCCGCGTCCCTCCTCGAGCGTCAGCACCTGGTTGCTCGCGACGTCCTCCCATACTTCTTCCGTTCCGATCGGCCAGCGCACCTCGATGCGATCGACCTTCGCCGCACTGCCCAGCCCCGCGTGCACGCGCAGATCGTTCTGCGACATGTAGCTGCCGCCGCCCCGAACCTCGTGCACCTGCGACTCGCCGCCCGTGACGACTCGCACCCTGGCGCCGATTGCGCTCCGATTGGATCGGGTGCCGATCAGCCGGACCAGCAGCCACCGGTTCGCGGCGGGTGCCCTGGTCAGGAAGAGGTCGGGTGTGTCGTGCACATTGCTGATCGCCACGTCCACCGTGCCGTCGTTGTCGATGTCGCCGAATGCAGAGCCCCGTCCCGCCTTCGCCGTGGTCGCGGGTGGGCCCAGCGCCTCGGTGATGTCCTCGAACCGGCCCTTCACGTTGTGGTACACCACCTTCCGCTGCTCGTAGCCGGCCTCGGTGCGCAGTCTGCGGACCTCCGGGTACACGTGCCCGTTCGTGAGGAAGACATCCAGCCATCCGTCGTTGTCGAAATCCGCGAAGCCCGCGCCCCAGCCGAGCCAGCGTGTGTTCAATCCCAGGCCACTGTCGAAGGTGCGGTCTTCGCAGAAGCCGTCACCCATGTTCGCGTAGAGCGTCGTCGTATCGCCGGCGAAGTTGGTCTTGAGGATGTCGCTCGTGCCGTTACGATCGAAGTCGCCGATGCCGACGCCCATGCCTGCCTGCGGCTTGCCGTCCTGGCTGTACGCGCATCCGGCCTTGACGCCGACATCCTCGAATGTGCCGTCCCGGCGGTTGCGATAGAGCGCGCTCGGGTTCGAGTCGTTCGCGACGTACAGATCCGTCCAGCCGTCGTCGTCGAAGTCCAGCGTGCTCACGCCGAGGCCGAATGTGCCTGCGGCCCGGAGGATGCCCGATGCGTCCGACACGTCAGCGAACCGGCCGTCCCCGAGATTCCGATAGAGGAGGTTGCGGCCACCCTTCAGCCCCGGCGGGCCACAGGCCACCGGCTCTCCTTTGTACCGGCACAGACCGTTGTCTGGCGTCGGTGCCGTCGCGAGATCGAGATCGATGTAGTTCGCGGCGAAGAGGTCGAGCCGTCCGTCGCGATCGTAGTCGAGGAACGCGCACCCCGTGCCCCACCGCGTCTGCGGCCCTCCGACGCCGGCCGTGTCGGTCACCTCTTCGAACCGGCCGCGGCCGGTGTTGCGGAAGAGGCGATTGCGTCCGTAGTAGGTGACGAACAGATCAGGAAAGCCGTCGTTGTCGTAGTCACCCGCGCACGCGCCCTGTCCCCACCCGAACTGTTCGTTCAGGCCTGCGGCCGTGGTGACGTCCTCGAAGCGCGCCCCGCCTGTGTTCCGGTACAGGTGCGGCCGCGGCTCCTGCCCTTGCGGGAAGCCCTCGAGCGTGGTGCCGTTGACGAAGAAGAGATCCTGCAGCCCGTCGGCATCGTAATCGAACATGGCCACGCCGCACCCGGTGGTCTCGAGCAGGTAGCGGTTCGTCTCGCGGCCGCCGAACACGGTGAGCCCGGCGAGCCCGGCCTCCCGGCCCACGCTCGCGAACGAGAACGGCGGGGCGAGCGCCTGCGCGTGCCCTGCGGTGACGCCGGCCTGGTCAGCGGCCGCTGCCATGAGCGCACCACACACCGCGAGCAGCGCCACGGGCCGTCGCAGGCGCGAAGCAGCTGCGCTTGACGCGCGAACGGCGAGTGTCGTGGCGGGATGCACAAGGCAGATCTTAGCGCAGCGGTCAGCCGCCTCCTGCCGGCGGCGATGCGCACCGATGCGTTGAGAACGGGCGTTCGGTGATGGCTGAGGTGAACGATGCATTCCAACCAGCCGTTGGCCGGTCCGCGTTTTGCGACGGCTATACTCGAAACATGCCGAATCGCCTGGCCGCCGAGAAGAGTCCGTACCTGCTGCAGCACGCGGACAACCCGGTGGACTGGTATCCGTGGGGCGACGAGGCGTTCGGACGCGCGCGGCTGGAGGACAAGCCGATCTTCCTGTCGATTGGGTACTCGACGTGCCACTGGTGCCACGTGATGGAGCACGAGTCGTTCGAGAACCACGAGGTTGCCGCCGTGCTCAATCGCGAGTTCGTCGCGATCAAGGTGGATCGCGAGGAGCGCCCCGACGTGGATCGGGTGTACATGGCCTTCGTGCAGGCGACGACGGGCGCGGGCGGCTGGCCGATGAGCGTGTGGCTGACGCCCGAGCTGCAGCCCTTCTACGGCGGCACGTACTTCCCGCCCGCATCGCGCTGGCAGCGGCCGGGGTTCGTCGACGTGCTGCTCGAGATCGCGCGGGCGTGGAAGACTGAGCGGACCAGGGTGGTCGAGTCGGCCGCCAGCCTGACGGAGCGCCTGCAGGTGCGCCGAGCGTCGGCGCTGCCGCTGGTGACGTGCCGCCTGCCAGCGCGCTCGATCGAACGCGCGCACAGTTCCGCGCGTCCTACGACGCGCGGCACGGCGGGTTCGGCGGCGCGCCGAAGTTTCCCCGCCCGAGCGAGTTGCTGTTCCTGCTGCGCGAGCACGCGCGCACCGGCGACGCCGATGCGCGTGACGCGGCGCTGCACACCTTGCGCGCGATGGCGCTCGGGGGCATGCGCGATCACATCGGCGGCGGCTTCCATCGCTACTCGGTGGATGCCGACTGGCGCGTGCCGCACTTCGAGAAGATGCTCTACGACCAGGCGCAGCTCGTGCTCGCGTATCTCGAGGGCGCGCAGGTCACGAACGATCCGTTCTACGGCGCGATTGCCGACGACACGCTGGCGTACGTGGCTCGCGAGATGACCGACGTCCGGGGCGGCTTCTACTCCGCGGAGGATGCCGACAGCCTTCCGCCGGAGTTGGCGGGCGACCCCGAGGCGCACAAGGTCGAAGGCGCGTTCTACGTGTGGACGGCCGCCGAAATCCGAGACCTGCTCGGCGACGATGCGCCGGTGTTCGCGCAGCGGTTCGGGCTGCTCGAGGGCGGCAACGCGCCCGCGGATCCGCAGGGCGAGTTCACCGGCAAGAACCTGCTGTACACCGCGAAATCGACTCGAGGAGGTCTCTCGCGAGACGGTCCGCAGCGTCGAGGCGGTAACGGCGGCGCTCGCGCGCGCGCGCATCACGCTCTTCGAGGCGCGGTCGCGGCGGCCGCGGCCGCACCTCGACGACAAGGTGCTCACCGCCTGGAACGGCTTGATGATTGCGGCGTTCGCCCGGGGCGCGCGCGTCCTGCGATCGCCCGCGCTCGGTGGGTCGGCCGAGGCCGCCGCCAGGCACCTCGCTGCCGCGCAGCGCGCCGCGCGCTTTCTGCGCGACACCATGTGGGACCAGACACGGCAGGTGCTGCTGCGACGCTATCGGGATGGCGAGGCCGCCATCGACGGCTACGCCGAGGACTATGCGTGCGCGATCCACGGCTTGCTCGAGCTGTTCCAGGCGGATGGCGATCCTGGCTGGCTCGAGTGGGCGGCCGCCCTGCAGTTGCGACAGGACGCCCTCTTCTGGGATCCGGTCGACGGCGGCTGGTTCAGCACCACGGGAGCCGATCCGACGGTCCTCATGCGGCTGAAGGAAGACTACGACGGCGCCGAGCCCGCCGCGAGCTCGGTGTCGGTGCTGAATCTGTTGACGCTCGCGCACCTGACCGCCAATGCTGCAGCCGAGGAGAAGGTGCGGAAGACGCTCGGGTCGTTCGCCGAGCGCCTGCGGGATCACGGCCGCATGGTGCCGCTGATGTCGACCGCGCTTGCTGCGTATCACACCGGCCTGGCGCAGGTCGTCCTCGTCGCGCGGGGAGATGCCGCCGACGCGGCGCCCATGCTGGACACGCTCGCCACCACCTACCGGCCGTTCTCCATCGTCGTCCCCGTGCACGCGGAGAGCACGCAGCGCCAGGTGGCTGATCTGCTGCCGTTCATCGCTGCGATGGTGCCGATGAACGGGAGCGCCACGGCGTACGTGTGCCGCAATTTCGCGTGCGAGCAGCCGGTCACCGATGCCGCGGGGTTGAGAGAGCGGCTCGGATAGGCGCGCCGGTGTTGGTCGGGGCGCCCCTGTCGGCGACCACCTGTTAGACTGTTCCCTCCCATGCTCCTCGAGATTGAAGTCTGGCTGCGGAACAATGACTTTGCGGTGACCGACGCCGTGGAGGTCTCGATCGCCGAGCCCGCCGCGTGGACCGATGAAGACGTCCGCGTGCTGCTCGGCGAGTTGCTGCGCGCGATCGATCGCGCGAAGAATCCGGACGTGGACCGCGACCGGCCTGTCTTCCTCCGCGGGTTCAACTGGATTGTCAGCCCGTTCGAGGACCGTGGCGTACTGGTCTCGCTGGAGATTCAGTCGGGTGCCGCCGCCGCAGGTCCGTTCGACGTGGACCAGCGGCAGCTCGAGGCGAGAATCACCCGCGTCGTTGCGCAGGGACGGCCGGAGGGGGCCGGCGAGGCCCCTCGGGTACACTGAGCCATGTTCGAGGGTCCGCCGAACGACCTCCGCGGGGAAGCCGTGACCATCTGGCGCCTCGCGCACGACGGGGACGAGTTGCGCTGCTTTCTGGTTGAGCCCCCGCGCGGCTTCTGGCTGGGAGTGGAACGCGGTCACGACCTCCTCCTCAGCGAGACGTTTCCGACCGCGGATCCCGCCCTCGCGCGTGCCGAGGAAGTGAAAGCGCCGCTCGTGCGCGCCGGTTGGACCGATTCCGATGCGGACGTGCCTGTCCGCGGCCGGAGGCACTCGTAACCGCTGCCAAATGGGGTTGACAGCCCCGGTTGCCAGCACGTACCGTCACAGACTCGGCCGGCCCGGCCCCAATCACGGGGGACGGGCCTTTTCATTTCGTCCCGTTTTCGACTGGAGGAACTCCGTGGCGCTTCATCCCGACACGCTTGCCGTCCACGCTGGCCAGGTGCCCGACCCGACGACCAACTCGCGCGCGGTCCCCATCTACGCCACGACGAGCTACGTGTTCAACGACACGTCGCACGCGGCAGACCTGTTCGGGCTGCGTGCGTTCGGCAACATCTACACGCGGATCAT
Organism: Vicinamibacteria bacterium; assembly: GCA_963763095.1. GTDB lineage: Bacteria > Acidobacteriota > Vicinamibacteria > Vicinamibacterales > JAENWD01 > CAVUCH01. The sequence goes on along the minus strand of CAVXNR010000003.1, from coordinate 248,421 downwards.
GAACCCGACGACGGATGTCTTCGAGAAGCGGATGGCGGAGCTCGAAGGAGGCGTCGGGGCGCTCGGTGTGGCCAGCGGACAGGCGGCGCAGATGCTGGCGTTCCTCAATCTCGCCCGGGCCGGCGACAACATCGTCTCGTCGCGCACGCTCTATGGCGGCACGTACAACCAGCTCGCGTACACCTTCCCGAAGCTCGGCATCACGACGAAGTTCGTGAACATCCACGACCACGAGGCCGTGCGCCGCGCAATCGATCCGAAGACGCGCGCCGTGTTCGTGGAAACCATCGGTAATCCCGAGCTCGACGTCCCCGATTTCGCGACGATTGCCGAAATCGCGCATGCCGCCAGTGTCCCGCTCATCGTGGACAACACCTTTGGTGCGGCCACTCTGGCGCGCCCGCTGCAGCACGGCGCCGATCTGATCGTGCACTCCGCCACGAAGTGGATCGGCGGGCACGGGACCGCGATCGGCGGCGTCATCGTGGACGGCGGGAAATTCGACTGGACGACGGAGGGCGCCCGCGGGAGGTTCCCGGAGTTCTCGTCGCCCGATCCCTCGTACCACGGGCTCGTCTACACCGACGCGTTCGGGCCCGCAGCGTTCATCATCAAGGCGCGGGTGCAGCTGTTGCGCGACCTCGGGCCTGCGCTGTCGCCATTCAACTCCTTCCTCTTCCTCCAGGGGGTCGAGACGTTGCCGTTGCGCATGAAGCGCCACTCGGAGAGTGCGCTGTCGATCGCACAGTGGCTCGAGCGGGACGACCGCGTCGAGTGGGTGTCGTATCCGGGCCTCGAAAGCCATGCATCGCACGCAAACGCCCGCAAGTACCTGCAGGGCGGTTTCGGCGGCGTGCTGACCTTCGGCCTCAAGGCTGGTGACGAGGCCGCGCGGCAGACGATCGATCGCATGGAACTGTTCTCCCTCCTGGCGAACGTGGGCGACGCCAAGTCGCTCGTCATCCACCCGGCCTCGACCACCCACGAGCAGCTCTCGCACGAGCAGCGGCTCGCTGCGGGTGTCCGGCCCGGGATGATCCGATTGTCGGTCGGGCTCGAGGACGTCAACGACTTGATCGCGGACCTCGACCAGGCGCTCGTGGCGCCGGCCACGAACCGCGTCGGCCAAGCCGTCGGCGTGTAATCCCGTGGCTCTTGCCGCGGCTGCCGTCTCGCGCGATTTCGATCTCGGAGACGTCGTCACCGCGGGTGGCGGCGTCTTCCACGATGCCCGCCTGCGCTACCGCGTGCTGGGGGACGTGGACGCAGCCCGCACGAACGGCTGGATCCTCGTCTTTCATGCGCTGACCGGAAACGCAGAGGTGGACGCGTGGTGGGGACCCATCGTTGGCCCTGGCCTGCCGCTCGACACGTCACGCCACGCGATCCTCGCAGCCAACCTGCTCGGCAGCTGTTATGGGTCGACCGGACCGGCTGAAGCAGCGGCGCGCGGAGACGGATCATTTCCCGTGCTGACCCCTGCCGATCTGGCCGGGGCTCACGAACCACTGCTCGCCTCGCTTGGCGTCCAGCGGGTGGCGCTCGCGACGGGCGGTTCGCTCGGAGGGATGGTGGCCCTCGAGTGGGCGAAGCGCACGGCGGTCCCGGCAGATCGGGTCGTGGTCTTCGCGGCGCCTTCCGTCACGTCCGCCCAGTCGATCGCGTGGAACGCTGCGCAGCGAATGGCTATCGAGGCGGACCCCGCGTGGCTCGGCGGGCGCTACCATCCCGAGCGCGGGCCAGCCGCCGGGCTCGCCGCAGCCCGTGCGATCGCGATGATCACGTACCGGTCCTCGATCGAGTTCGAGGCCCGGTTCGGCCGGGCCCGCACCCGGCGTCCCGATACCTTCGACGTGGACTCCTACCTGCGCCGTCAGGGCGAGAAGCTGATCGCCCGGTTCGACGCCGCGAGCTACGTCGCCTTGACGCACACGATGGATCTACAGGATGTGGGCGATCACGCGGAGGCCGCGCGCGCCACGTCCTCGCGCGTGGGAGAGATCATCGGCGTCGGCATCGACACCGACATCCTTTATCCCGCCCGGGAGGTGCGTGGCTGGGTGGAGGCGTATCAGCCGCACACGAATGCCCGGTACGCGGAGATCACCTCCAGGTTCGGGCACGACGCGTTTCTGATCGAGTTCGACCAGGTCTCCGCGATCCTGCGTGGAATCTGACCGCGGCGCGATGGCTGCACAGGGGCGTTCACTCGAGGCGTAGCGCCGTGACCGCGTCCACTCGCGTAGCCCGGTACGCGGGGATCGCCGTCGCGACGAGTGCGACGCCCGCGAACAACGCGGCCGCAGCCAGATACGTCGCCGGATCGCCAGCGGTGACGCCGAAGAGCAGAGTCGAAACCACACGCCCCATCGACAGCGCAAAGATGACCCCGATCGTCAGACCGGCGAGGGTCAAGCGCACGCCTTCGGTGAACACCCCGCGAAACACGTCACGCCGTTCCGCCCCGAGCGCGATACGAATTCCGATTTCGGCCGTGCGCTGGCTGACTACGTAGGCGATGAGACCGTAGAGGCCGATCGTGGCCATGACCAACGCCAGGGAGGCGAACGCGCTCACGAGCGCGGCATGGAGCCGAGGGGCCGCCAGCGAGTCGTCGAGATACTGCTCCATGGTCTTGATGCCCGACAGGGCGATCGTGCGATCGACCTCCTGAACGGCACGCCGCATGGGCGTCGTGAGCAGCGTGGGATCGCCGCTGGTGCGAACGACGATGTGCGTGATGTACCCCGGAGCCTGGGCGTGCAGCAGGAACACCATCGGTTCCGGTTGGGTGGTCAACCCGTTATGACGGACGTCTCCGACAACGCCGATGATCTCCGTGGGCGCCTGATTCGACCAGGCGACGGTGATGCGCCGACCCAGGGCACGCCCGTCCGGCAGGTATCGCCTGACGAACGATTCGTTGACGATCACCACGCGCGCGCCGAGCGGACCATCGCGCCGGTCGAAGGACCGGCCCTGGCGGATCGGAATGCCCATGGCCTCGAAGTAGCCGCGGCTGACGAGCGAGCCCGCCGTAGGCAGGCTCCTGGCGGGATCGGCAGCAGATGTCCCGTCCGGCCAGAAGCTGGTCCCGCTCTGCATCCCTCCGACCGGCAGGAACTGTATTGTGCCAACGGCCTGCACTCCTGGAACCGACGCCACGCGATCGAGCAGCTGCTCCACGAGCTGCGTGCGCCGGGCGCCGTCGCCGGTGCCGAGGAACAGCCGCGCGGTGATGGCGCCGACCGGCTGGAAGCCGAGTTCCACGCGCCCCAGGCTGGACAGGGTGCGGAGGAGGAGACCCGATCCGACCAGCAACACAACCGCGGTCGCCACTTCCGCTATGACGAGCAGGTTCCTGAGGCGTAGCTGGCGCCGAGTGGCCGTGGCCGACCGTCCCCGCTCGCTGAGCGCGTGCACAGGATTCGCGCTACTCGCCTGCCAGGCCGGGATCAGCCCGGAAATCACAGCCGCCATGGCGGCGAGCGCGCAGGTGAAGAGCAGACAGGTGGAATCGAGATGGATGTCGGCGGCGCGCCCGAACGTCAGCGTCCGCTCCATCAGCGGTCTGAGCGCACGCGTCGCCCAGTGCCCGAGCAGCAGTCCCGCAGCGCCACCGAGCGTTGCGAGCACGAGGCTCTCGATTACGAGCTGTCTGGCGATCCGGACGCGGCTGGCGCCAAGCGACGCGCGCAGGGCAAGCTCGCCCCGGCGGCCAATCCCGCGCGCCAGCAGCAACGCGGCGAGGTTCACGCACGCGATGAGGAGCACTGCAGCGACCGCGCCCATCAACAGCCACAACACGCGCCGGCCGTCCTGAACGAGATAATCGTGCAGGCCGAACACCGCGGCGCGGAATTCCGTGTCGAGCGAATGCTCCCGCGCGAGCTGGGTGGCGACGGTCGCCAGGTCCGCTCGAGCCGCCGCGACCGTGATCCCGGGTCGCAGCCTCGCATAGCACTGAAAAGATCGCGAGCCAATCGAATCGGGCTGTTTGGGGTCGATTGGGAGCGGGGAATACAAGTCCGGCTCCAGCGTTCCGATGCGGAAATCCGGCGCCGCCACTCCGATGACCGTCAGCGCTCCATTGGCGAGCACGAGTCGCTCTCCGATGATGCCGGGATTCGAACCGAACCGACGCTGCCAGTAGCCATGGCCCAGGATTACGACCGGGTGGGCGACGGGCAATCCCTCTCCAGCGGTGACGCCCGCCGGGCGCGTCTCCTCCTCGGTGAACGCTCGACCGAGGACCGGCGAGAGCCCGAAGACACGAAACAGATCAGACGTCGTCTGCGCTTCGATCACCTGTTCGGCAATCCCATCGGCGTTGGTAAGGTTCCGCGGGATGGTCTGCATCAGGGCGATTGCCTCGAACGACCGCGTGCGCGTGCGCCATTCCAGGAAGTTGAGCGGATGCACGAGCACGGTGCCGCTCTGGCGAAGGGGCTGTTCGCGAAGCACGACGATCCGCTCCGGCTGGGGATAGGGAAGCGGCCGCAGGAGCACGGCGTTGAAGACCGTGAAGACCGTCGTGTTCGCCCCAATGCCGAGCGCCAGGGACAGCACGGCGACCGACGTGAAGCCAGGCGTCCTGCGGAGCGAGCGCAGGCCGTAGCGGATGTCCTGCCGGACGCTGTCGAGAAGGGCCACACCGCGGGCGTCACGGCACTCCTCCTTGCGCTGTTCGATCCCGCCGAATTCGCGGAGCGCCGCGTAGCGCGCGTCGTCTGGCGACATGCCGGCCGTCATATTCAACTGGGCCTGCCGCTCGATGTGATACTGCAGTTCCTCGTCCAGCTCCTGTTCAACCCGGCTGCCCCGAAATATGGTGCGAAGACGCAGTCGCAACGATCTGAGCGCACGCATTGCGATCTCCCCCTTCTCAGACCGGACGGACGATCAAGGAAATGGCCGCCGACAGGCGTTGCCACTGCGCCGCCTCGTGTGCGAGCGCCCGGCGGCCCGCCCGCGTCAGCGTGTAGTACTTCGCGCGGCGGTTGTTCTCGCTGTCGCCCCACTCGGCCGCTATCCACCCGTGCTGCTCCAGCTTGTGGAGGGCGGGATAGAGCGAACCCTGGCCCACGTGCAGCACGTCCCCTGACATCTGCTTGATGCGTTGGGCGATGGCCCAGCCGTGCATGGGCTCGAGCGCGATCACCTGGAGAATCAGGAGATCGAGCGTTCCCTGCACGAGGTCGGTCGGTTTGCTCATGGCCTCCCCTTGATTACCGACAAGAGCATACGCCCACTCCTGTCCGTAAGCAATGGGTCCGGGCGGAGTGGCCGGCGCCGATGTGCGCCGCAGCGGGAGAGATGCAGTAAGGACGGAGGGTGGCGCATCGTGCGCCCATAAACAAAATGCCCCGAGGACCCGAAGGCCCACGGGGCGTGTGAGAGGGTAGTCGGTGAGATCGGCGGCTGGGTAGCTACCGCGCGTCCCGATCGAGAGTCAGATAGAGGGTCGTGCCGTCGCGATGCACCAGCAGCAGCGCCGGACGGCTCCCGGTCTTCAGCAGTGACCGCAGGCTATCGACCGTATCGACCTCCTTGCCGTCGACCTGGCTGATGACGTCCCCGCGGCGAAGGCCAGCGTCGGCCGCACGGCCCGATGCCTGCACGTCCGTCACGAGAACGCCGGTCGTGGCGTCAAGCTCCAGCTGCCGTGCCTGCTCCGCGGTGAGCGGCTGCACGGACATGCCAAACCCGGTGCCATCCCGTCGTTCTCCAGGCTGTTCGGCGTCCTCCCCCGACCCTCGCGCCGCGGCCAGCTCGCCAAGCGTGAGAGTCAGGGTCTGTGGCTTGCCGCTGCGGAGCACTTGGAGCTCCACTCGAGTGCCCGGCTGCAGTTCGGCCACATGGTTGCGGAGCACGTTGCCGTCCCTCACCGCCTCGCCGTCGATGGAGGTGATCACATCTCCACGTCGCAGGCCACCCCTCTCGCCGGGCCCGCCGGGCTGGACGTCGCTCACGAGCGCGCCCGTCACCTGTTCGATGTTGAGGCTGCGTGCGAGCTCCGATGTCATCGGCTGCACCGTGATCCCGAGGAGGCCGCGATGGACGCGACCCTTGTCGATCAGCTGCGTCATCACGTTGCGCGCCATGTTCGCCGGAATCGCGAACCCGATCCCGATGTTGCCGCCGGACGGCGACAGGATCTGCGAGTTGATGCCGATCAGCTCGCCGCGGGTGCTCACCAGCGCGCCTCCGGAATTGCCCTGGTTGATGGGGGCATCCGTCTGGATGAAGTCCTCGAACGAACCGTTGCCCATGCCGGTGGCACGGCCTTTCGCGCTGACGATGCCCATCGTGACCGTCTGGCCGACGCCGAGCGGGTTGCCGAGCGCCAGGACGACGTCGCCGACGTGCACCTGGTCCGAGTCGCCCAGCGACAGGGTCTGCAGATTCGCGGCGTCGATTTTCAGCACGGCGAGATCACTCGGCGCGTCCGAGCCGACGACGTCCGCCTTCATGTTGCGGCCGTCACTCAGTTCCACGCGCACCTGGTCGGCGCCCTCGACGACGTGGTGGTTCGTGAGCACGTACCCATCCGCCCGGACAATCACGCCGGAGCCGAGCCCGCCCTGGCGACGCTCGGGATTCGCGCGCGGCCCGCGATCGCCGAAGAATTCCCGGAACAGCGGATCGTCAGGCAGGTCCTGGCTGATCGCGCGAACGCGCTTCTCCGATCGGATCGTGACGACCGCCGGCGTGATGCGGTCCACGAGCGGGGCATAGGAATCACCGCCCGCGCCAATCGTGCGTGCGGCAGCGCCGGCCGGCTGCAGCCGCAGGTGCCGGTGGCGCCGCAGCAGCGCTCGTGCGCAGAGAATCCGCCGCGGTCCAGCCCGCGAGCGAACCGGCGAGCACCAGCGCGCCGGCCGTAAGGCCCCGGCCGCGACGGCCACGCGCGCTCCAGCGGTTCGGCGCGGGGTTGATGTTGATATCCGTAGTCATGTCTGTGTCTCCCTGGTGAATGTGTTGCTGTCACCACACTACCGGGCGGGGATTACAGGCCCCTGACACGGACATTACATTTCTGAAAGACAGTCAGGCACTACACCTGGGAGGCGGTCGTGGCGGGTAGTCGAAGCTGGAACGAGCTGCCTTCGCCGAGGCGTGACTGGGCTGTCACTGTTCCCTCATGCGCCTGGACGATGGCCCGCACGAGGCTGAGCCCGAGTCCCAGCCCGCGTTCCGAACGGCTCTTGTCCCCGCGATAAAGGCGTTCCCAGATCTGCGGCAACTCGTCGGGCGCGATGCCGATCCCGGTATCTTCGACCGTCACCACGGCCTCGGGCCCTTCGCGTGCGGTGCGCAGCTCGATGCGCCCGCCGGCCGGCGTGTATTTCACCGCGTTGTCCACGAGGTTCGCGAGCACCTGCCGCAGGCGACTCCGATCGCCGCGTACCCAGACGTCCTCCTGCGTGTCGACGTGAATCGACAGGCTGCGGTCCTCCGCCAGGTCCTCGTAGAGGTCCACCGTCTGCCGCGCCAGCTCCGCGAGGTCCACGGGCTCCAGCTGCAGCCGCATCGTGCCGGTTTCCGCTTCGGAGATGTCCATCAGGGTGCTCAGCATTCCCGCGACGCGGTCGGACTCCTCGAGGCAGGCGGCCAGGCCTTCCCGAACCGTGGCAGGATCTTCCGACTGCAGTGCCGTCTCCGCAATCCCGCGCAGGCGGGTGAGAGGCGTGCGGAGGTCGTGCGCCACGTTGTCGAGGGCTCCTCGCATCCCGGCGACGACGGCGTCGATGCGCTCGAGCATGGCGTTGAACAGCACGCCCAGCCGGCCGAGCGCGTCGGCGGTGTCGCTGACGGGCACGCGTGTGTCGGTGCGCCCGGTGCGAAGAATCTGCTGGACGGCCGCGCCAAGCGCGTGGACGGGCTGCAGCGCCGACCATGTCAGCAGCGCGCCCCCGGCCAGGCCGATGACCGCGATGGACGCGAACAGCACCAGCAGCACCCGCCGGAAGCGCGCGAGCAGGTCCGTGCGGCGGCCCGTGCTCTTGCCGACCTGGAACAAGGTGCCGTCCCGCAGCCGCACCGACGCCACCTCCAGTCGTTCGCCGTTGCCCATGTCGAGCGCGGCCCACAGCTGCTGTCCGCTCAATGGGGGCGTGGCGAGCTGCGACAGGTCGAATCGCCGCCACGCCTCGGGCATGCTCACGAAGATGACGTCCTGCCCGGTGCCCAGGGTTCGGACAAACAGTGGTTCCTGGCCGCCGGCGGCCTGCGTTCGCTGGATCTCGCGCGCGAGCGCGTCGAGCCCCCCCTGCGCGTACGCGGACGCGTACTGAAGCAGCGTGCTCTGGACGATCTCGCGGTCGTACTGGCGCAGGGAGAGAGCGAGGAGCAGATACGTGAGCGCGATGATCGCGAGCGAGCTCGCCACGAACACGACCGCGTACCACAGCGCCAGGCGGAAGCCGAGCGTGTGCTGCAGCCGTTCACGCCACCTGGAGAACATAGCCGATGCCCCGCACGGTCTGAATCATCTTCTGGTCGAAGCCCTTGTCCACCTTCTCCCGCACGCGGTGCACGAGCACATCGACCACGTTCGTTCCCGGATCGAAGCTGTAGTCCCACACGTGCGCGATGATCATGGTTTTCGACACCGGGCGCCCGGCATTGCGCATCAGGTACTCGAGCAGCGCGAACTCCCTCGGCCGGAGCGGCTCGAGCGCGCGTCCCTGCCGTGACGCGCGACGCGTCAGCAGATCGAGCGTGAGGTCTCCCACGACGAGCTGTGTCGGCGCGGGCGCCGCGTGCGCCCGCCGGATCAGCGCCTGCACCCGCGCGAGCAGCTCCGCAAACGCAAACGGTTTTGTGAGGTAGTCGTCGCCCCCGGCCTCGAGCCCGCGCACCCGGTCGTCGACCGAGTGTTTCGCGCTGAGGATGAGGATGGGCGTCGCAATGCGCCGTTCGCGCAGCGTCTGGATCAGGCTCAGGCCGTCGCGGCGGGGCAGCATGAGGTCCACAACGGCCACGTCGTAGGGCACAGTGGTCGCGAGCGCCACGCCCGCCTCCCCGTCGGCGGCGTGATCGACCGCGAACCCCGCTTCCTGGAGGCCCTTCAGCAGAAAGGCGGCGATGGTGCGGTCGTCCTCGACGATGAGCGCGCGCATCGGCTCAGCTTACTCTTGCGCCAGTCCGTCACTCATGAACGCGGCGTCACGCGCTTGAGCAGGGTGCCTTCCTGCACCGTCGCCGACGGCCCGGGCAACTGGTTGATGATTGCCAGTTCCTCCACGGGAATCGCGGATGGCACGTCGCGGGCCCAGTCGGCCAGCGTCTCCGTGCGCCGGGCGGTCACGACGGCCACACGGTTTGGCTGCACGGCGAGCAATGCGGGGTCGGTGAGCGGCCCGAAGCTCCCGATGATGGCTTCAAACGTCGGCGCAGCGGCCCGGTATGTCTGCGCCGCGGTGTACCCGATCAGCTGATACGTCCGGCCCCCGTGTTCCAGAAACGCGACGCGCCCCTGCACCACGCCCTGCTCCGTCTGCGCGGCGAACTCCGCGGTCGCCGCCGGAAGGCCGTTCACCGACACACGTCCGGCGTTGCCCACCTGCAGCCCCTGCTGTCCGGCGAACTGCTGAAGCGCCTGGGCCGCGCTGCCGGCAGGCGACAGCGTCAGCTGGAACACGGCCGCACCCTCCGGGGCGACCGCGACGACTGCCTGGGGCGTGTTCTGGGTCTGCCAGCCGTCCGGAAAGCGAAGTTGAAACCGCATGTCCGGGTGATAGAACGCGTGGTCTTCGAAGAAGCCATTCCTCGGGTTCTCCCCGTACATGAGCTGGTCGAGCTCGCGCAGGAACGTCTCGCGCCCGACGATGGCGTTCGGCTGCGGAGCCACTGTCGCAGCGCGTGCCGCGGCGGTTTCGACCCGTTCGGCAGGCGCCGGGTGCGTCGAGAGCCACGCCGGCACCGGGCTTCCACCCGCGGCCTCGGTCGTCCGTTCGAGCGACTCGAAGACCTTGCCGAACTCCTGCACGTCGTAGCCATGCGTGCGGATGTAGCGGAATCCGAGGTCGTCGGCCTGCCGTTCGTCGTCACGGCCGTGGCGGAGGAACAGCAGCTGCAGCCCGGCCCCGAGGGCCGATGAGAGCTGCTGCACAGCGGGGGAGAAGATGCTGCCGAGACCAAGACCGATCTGCGCCAGCTGCTGCTGTGAGATCTGCGCGACCGAGTGCCGTGCCGTCACGTGCCCGATTTCGTGGCCGAGAACACTGGCAAGCTGAGCCTCTGAAGTCATCAGCGTGATCATTCCCCTCGTGACGTAGATGAATCCGCCAGGGAGCGCAAAGGCGTTCGGCGTGGGATCGTCCACCACGTGGAACTCCCACGGGAGGCTCGGACGCTCCGAATCAGCCGCCAGCCGTGCGCCGACCTGCTGCACCAGTGCCTGCAGCCCATCGTCCTCGACGAATCCAAGCGTCTGCGCTACCTGCTGGGCCGCCTGCCGCCCCATCTCGATCTCCTGCGCCTCCGACACGAGCGCGAGCTGGCGTTTGCCGGTGACCGGGTTCGTCGCACATGCCACCGCCAGCGCGAGCATGCACACAGCGGCCGCCACACGGGCGCGAATCGCAGATGTTGGCATCATGGCAAGTCTCCTTGCAGGCAGGCGCATGCAGCCACACGAGCCAGGGGCGCAGCCAGCGTGCAGCGGAGGAAGACGCGTGATTGACTGTGCACGTCCGCGAGCATGCCTGACTGTGCAGCAACGCACGTTCCGTCGTTGGCGAGCCTGCTGGTGAAGCAGGTCCGCCGGAACTGAAGTTCCGGCTCCACATGCTCCGCGGCTCCGGGCGTCCACCCGTCCGGGATGCGTCTGATACGATCTGCCTTCCTGGATGCTGTCGCGTCCGCTATCGAGGTCCTTCATGTCTACGCCGATCCGTGTGCTCGTTGCCGGCTGCGGCAACATGGGCGCCAGTCACGCCCGTGCCTACCACAAGATGGCCGAGTTCGAGATCGTCGGCCTCGTGAGCCGCGGGCCCGCGTCGCGCGAGCGCGTCAGCGCAGAGCTCGGTGGGCTGCCTCAGTTCAGCGACTATTACGCCGCGCTCGCGGCGACGAAGCCCGACGCCGTCAGCATCAACACGTATCCCGAGACGCACGCCCCGTACGCGCGGGCCGCGCTCGACGCGGGCTGCCATGTCTTCTGCGAAAAGCCGCTGGCCGAAACGGTGGAGGAGGCGCAGTCGATCGTGGACGCCGCAGGCGCGAGGAACCGCAAGCTGGTGATCGGCTACATCCTGCGCGTTCACCCGGCGTGGGTTCGCTTCATCGAGATCGCCCGCACGCTGGGCAAGCCGCTGGTGATGCGGATGAACCTCAATCAGCAGAGCCGCGGCACGGCCTGGCAGTCCCACCGCAACCTGATGGACTCGATGAGCCCCATCGTCGACTGCGGCGTGCACTACGTCGATGTCATGTGCCAGATGACGGGAGCGCGGCCGGTGCGCGTGTCTGCCATCGGCGCGCGGCTCACGGACGACATCAAGGCGAGCATGTACAACTACGGCCAGCTGCAGGTGACGTTCGACGACGGGTCGGTGGGGTGGTACGAGGCGGGCTGGGGCCCGATGATGAGCGAGGTGGCGTTCTTCGTGAAGGACGTGATCGGACCGAAGGGATGCGTCTCGATCGTCAAGGATCCGAACGAGGCCACAGCGGCCGCATCGGACGACATCGACAGTCACACGAAGACGAACTCGATCAGGCTCCATCACGCGGAGCTCACGGCCGCCGGGGAGTTCGCCCGGTCCGACGAGTACATCAACACGGAGGATGAGCCCGACCACCAGGGGCTCTGCGATCGCGAGCAGGCGTTCTTCCTGCGGGCGATCCGCGAGAACCTGGATCTGTCGGCGCACATGCACGACGCGGTGAACAGCCTGCGCATCGTGTTGGCCGCCGACGAAAGCGTGCGCACCGGGCAGGTCGTCGCGCTCTGACGAGCAGGAAGGGTTCTTCCAATTCCACTGCTCGGTCACGTTCTCGCTCCTCTCGACCTGCGGCAGGCGATCGGAAAGGTGACCGGCTCGGGCAACACGCGGGTGCTCGTTAACGCATGTGGGGCAGGGCTTCAGCCCTGCAACTCACCTCCGTCCAGCAGCGGCCGCGCCGCCGCCATCACCAGCAGCACGGCCCCGAACGTCACGACGATGGTCGCCCCCGTCGGCAGATCCCAGTACAACGACAATCCGATTCCGAGCAGCGAGACGAGCGTGCCCATCGACCAGCCGATGGCGAGCCGCTTCCCGATCGTCTCCGCATACAGCATCGCCGCAACCGACGGGACGATCAGGTAGCAGAACACCAGCAGGACGCCGGCCACCGACACCGACGAGGTCACCACGAATCCGAAGGACGCGTAGAAGAGGAAGTCCCACAGGCGGACCGGGATCCCCTGTGCCGCCGCAGCTGCGGCGTCCATCGAGATCAGCAGGAAGCGCCTGCGGAACACATAGTGGAAGGCGCCGACGGCGCCATACAGCAGCGCGGTCTTCACGACGTCATGCCATGACACCGCGAGGATGTTGCCGACGAGCATGTCCTGCAGGTGCTCGGCTTGTGACGTCGATTTGCTCATCGCCACGATGGCCGCCGCGGACGCCACGGCGTAGCAGATCCCGATGATCGCCTCCTGTGGGATCCGCGCCTTGTTGTGGCCGTGGATGGACGAGAAGACGGCGGCCCCGACGAAGGTGAAGGCCAGGCTCACCCAGTACACCGAGGGCGCGTGGGGGTCGCCGCCGGAGAACGGCAGGAGCAGCGCGATGGTCGCCCCGAGCGCCGCGATCTGCGCCAGCGAGAGGTCGACGAAGATGACGCCGCGCTCCACGACGTGCACACCCAGATACGCGTGGATGCCCGTCAGGATGAGGCTGGCGGCAAACGGAGCGGCCAGGAACTGCAGGACCACGGGGTCAATCACTTGCCTCCCCCTGTCTGCTTGATCGCTGACACGAGCAGGTTGATGTTGTAGTCGAAGAGCGCGATATAGGTCGACGCCTCTTTCACCCCCCCGACCGACGGGGACAGGACGAGAACGGTGGCGCCCGTGTCGCGTGCGACCGCATTGGGGGTCTTCAGGTCGAAGTACGGCTCCACGGCGATGATTTTTACGTTCTGCCGCTTCATCTCCTGCATCAAGTCGAGCGTGTGCCCAGGCGACGGAGGGATGCCAGGCTTGGGTTCGACGTATCCAATCACGTCGAGCCCGAATCGCTCGGCGAAGTTCGGCCACGACCGGTGATACGTCACGATCTTCGTGCCCTTGTACGCCGCCATGGCGGCGTCCCACCGTTTCTCCGCCTCCCCGAGCCGCTTGTCGAAATCGGCGTATCGCTGCGCGAAGTACGCCGCGTCAGCGGGGCTCAGCTCTGACAGCTTCTGCTGCACGGCCTGCGCGATGCGCCGCCCGTTCGCCGGGTCCAGCCAGTAGTGCGGGTTCCCCTGCGGGTGGACGTCGCCCATGGCGCGCGTCACCTGGCTCGTCGGGATGTCGAGGATGCGCACGTTCAGTGAGGCGTCCAGATAGCCGCGTCCGCCTGGCTGGATGGCCGCGTTGCGGCTCTGCACGATCAACGGAGGCAGCCACCCAATCTCGAGCTCGCGTCCGACGGCAACCAGCAATTGCGTCGAATGGAGCTTGAGGATGAAGCTCGGCTTCGCCTCCACGAAGTGGGGATCCTGATATCCGCGCGCGAGCGCCTCGACGTTCACTTTGTCTCCGCCCACCTCCCGCGTAATCGCGGCAAGGTCCTCGGTGGTCGCCACGACCTTGACCTCCGCAGACGCGCTCGCAGCGCCTGTCGTCAAGGCGCCGGCGACGATCACGACCGCAATGAGTCGCTTCACAGTGCACTCCTTCTCTGAGGTGACGTTGGACGCTCGGGCGAAAGCGACCGGCACCACCGCAGCCTGCAGCCTGGCACCCGTCTAGAAGACATGCGCGCCATGCGCCCCGATCGAGAACAGGAACTGGAACAGGAACTCGTTCGAACTCACGCCCTCCGCGTAGTTCGTGCGCCGGTATTGGCCGCGCACCTGGCTGAACTCGCTGGGCCAGAACGTCAGCGTCGCCGCCCCGCCCTTGTCGACCAGCGAGGAATCGAGTGGGCGCTGCGAGTAGTCGTAGCGGCCGCCGGCGAACCAGCGCCGCGCGAACTGGTACTCGCCGCTGGCGTACATCCCGAACACCGTCGGCGACCTCGACTGAAGCCGGTCCTGGTTCCAGATCAACTCGGTGCGCGCGAGGAACCGGCGATAGATCGCCCGGCGCAGGGGCCGGTACCGAACCGTGGCGTCCACTCCGATCAGTTGCCGCGTCGAGTCGGGTTCCAGGTCGGTGTGGCCGAACGCGAAGGACGTCCCGAGATCGATGTTGGTCCCTTCCGTCAGATCGCGATACCCGCGCAGCCGACCGATGTAGGACACGTGCGAGCGTTCGCTCCCGGCGAAGACGTCAGAGCGTCCACCCATCAATTCGCCCGTCACCTCGAGGAAGAGCAGCGGGTTCGGGATCAGCCGCGACACCGACAGCCCTCCGTCGGAGATGCCTTCTTCGCCGCCAACCAGGTTGCGGGTGACGAGCGGGCGATCGGTCCACGGCAGCGCGTGCGTGTGCATCGCGTTCACCTTACCGAACTGGCCGCGCATCTTGCCGGCCTTCAAGAGCAGGCCGCGGGGCAAGCTGGTGAACGTGATGAACCCTTCCTCGAGCTCGGCACCTTCTGGTCCGACGGCAATGAAGAAGTCGCCGCGCGCATACGGATCGACGACTGCCTGGAATGAGGCCTCCGCTTCCTCGAGTTGCAGTGGCGGCGAGTCCTCGACCGGGTTCGTTCCGGCGGCCCCCAGGAAGTTGCCGATCACCGCCATGTCCGGATTGAACACCTTCCCCGACGGTATCGGCTGCGCGCCCGGCTCAGCCGGCAACGAAGCCGGGGGCGGGGGCGGGAGACTCGCAGTCGCGGCGGGCTCCGGCGCGGGTTGCGGCGGTGCGGGCGTGGCAGCTGACGGCTCGGGAGGCGTCTCGGCGGCGCCTCCGATGGCGGCCAGGCGCTTTTCGAGTTCGGCGATGCGTGCGTCGTACTCGCGTTTCAGGGTCTCCAGTTCCCGCCGCAGCGCCTCCACGTCACCACTGCCGGCCGCCGGTGGACTCCCTGCATCGGGCGTCTGGGCGCGCACGCTCGCGGGCATGATTGCGCATACAACCGCAAGCAGGCCTGCCCTCAGGATGATCGGCGCACCGCGCCCGGGCGAATGAAGACTCCTGCCTTCGACTGCGCTCCTCGTCGGGTAGTCATCCACGTCACAATCCCCATGAATACCGACACGTGTGGCAGCCCCCCGGTAACGGGTCTCGTGGGACGGACCATTTCTGGATCCGGCACGCGCCAGCGATCACCGAGAAGCCGGGTGTCTGTTGGCGAGGACTACGCGGGAGGTGCGCGGGCTGGCAGCGCGGAGATTACGAGCCGCCGTGCAGCCGACGCGGGGGGCGCGATGGCACGGGCAGACGGCACCAGACGGGGCAGCGGCTGCACAGGGTCGGTCTGGAAGACGCGGAGAGACCGCAGCCAGTGACAGATGCTGCAATGCTGCGAGGTGGGGGCGTCCGAGACGGCCTGCAGCCTGGAGTGGCTGGATACGCCCTGCCCGACCGCTTCGCACAGGTCGTCCTTCGCATCACCGTGCAGCGCTGCCGGCAACGCCGCCCCCATCGTCAGCAGAACGATGAGCAGGCCCGCCGGTACGCCGAGCGCGCGTCGGAGCGTGCGAAGCATTGAAGGAAAAGAGTACCACAACCGAGTGCGGGACGGATGGTCGACGAGTTGGCTGGCGCCGCAACCGCCCCCTGGGACGGTCGCGGCTGTGCCGGCGTGGCTTGAAGGAGCGGCGGCGGCGTTCGTCACGCGTCGCCCGGAGTTCGCGTGTGCGGCGTCTCGGATCGAGGCGCCGCTGGAAGGTCATGAATTCGCTGTCGTCTTGTGGCTGCCGGAACCACGCCTTCCGACCGCCGTGCGGAGTGTCGCTAGGTCGATCGTTCTGTCCGTCGTCCCTTCGAGTAGCAATCGCGACCCAGACCGGACGCCCGGGCCATTGACGCAGGATTCATGCGACGGGTGCGGTCGTGCCCTGTTGCACCTGCCGTCCAGCCTCGGTCACGAACTCGTGCTGCGGATGGCGGACCGTGAGGACCGGGCACGGCGCAGAGCGAACGACGCGCTCCGCGACGCTACCCATCAGCATGTGCGCAACTGGCCCGCGTCCGTGCGTGCCGAGCACGACGATGTCGGCCCCCGACTCGACGGCATAGCCCGTCACGCGCCGCACCGGGTCGCCCGTGCGCGTGACCAGCACCGCGTGCACCGCCTTGCGCTCGCTCTCGGGCAGCAACCGCTGCAGCCGCTCGTGGGCATCGCGCTCCCATTGCCGCTGGGTGTCTGCCATCGCAAGACCGTCGGCCATCGTGGCCCACGGCAGCGCGAGCGAGTCGGGCACGACGTGCAGGATGTGGAGCGAGGCGTGAAAGGCTTCCGCGAGTGCCCGCCCGTACCGCACCGCAACCTCTGAAGGTTCACTGAAATCAGTCGCTACGAGGATGGTCTTGAGCGAAATCATGGCTTGCTCCTCGCGCGCCTTGTGGAAGGCCTCTCCATAGGCCCTCCCGTGATGTTGCTGGCGCGAGACACCTTCCCAATCGCAATGCGTGTGCCGGTAGCTGCCTCTCGGCAAGGCCAAAAATTCGCCTGAATTCGACCGGTGACCGCCGCCTCCTGCCATTTGCGTGTGGGTTTTCCCGCGCGCCGTCAGGAAAAGTGCCCCACCCCCCGCTGAGATATATTTCCCGCGTGCCACGCCCGACAACGCGCCTCATTCTCATGCTCCTTCTGTTAGTGCCGGTATCCGACCTGACGAGCCTGCCAGCGCAGGATGCCACCGCGAGCCTGCGCGCCACGCTCCCGTCGTTGCAGAAGAACCTTGACGAAGCCGTCGTGCGCTTCTGGTATCCACAGGTGATCGACCGCACGCATGGCGGTTACCGCATCGCCTTCGACGCGACTGGCGCACCCACGCCGGATGGCTCGAAGATGATCGTGACGCAGGCGCGCATGCTGTGGCTGTTCGCGCGGCTCGCGCGGTCCGGCTACCGTGTACCCGAGATGCGTGATGCCGCGGCTCACGGGTACCAGTTCCTCGTGAATCGGATGTGGGATCGCCAGCATGGCGGTTATTTGTGGGAAGTCGACGAGAGCGGCACACGTGTCGCCGACGGGACCAAGGTCACTTACGGCGAGGCCTTCGCGCTGTACGCGTTGTCCGAGTACGCCCGCGCGACCGGCGACACCGGCGCGTTGACCCGCGCGACCGAGCTGTTCGAGTTGATCGACAGGCGCGCGCACGACGGTACCTACGGCGGGTACTTCGAACTCTTCGACCGTGACTGGTCGCCCGCGCCGGCAGGGAAGGCGTCACCCATCGGGGGGGCCGCGGGTGCGAAGCTGATGAACACCCACCTCCACCTCCTCGAGGCCGTCGCTGAGTACTATCGCGCCAGCCGTTCGGCCAAAGCCCTCGAGCGGCTGCACGAGCTCATTGCCATACAAGGGAGCGCCGTCGTTCGCAAGGAGTTGACGGCGTGCACGGACGAGTACCGGCGCGACTGGACGCCGATCCTGGAAGGCACCGCTGCCCGCGTGTCGTACGGTCATGACATCGAGAACATCTGGCTGCTCGCTGACGCCGTCCAGACGGTCGGCCAGTCAAATGCGCCGTGGCTCGATCTGTATCGGCGGCTCTTTGACTATTCGAAGCGCCACGGGTACGACACGGCGCACGGGGGCTTCTTCTATCGGGGCCCGTTCAACGAGGACGCAGGCGAGCGCCAGAAGATCTGGTGGGTGCAGGCGGAAGGGCTCATGAGCGCCCTGACGATGTACCGGCTCACGCGCGAGCCGGAGTACGCGCAGGTGTTCGAGCGGACGCTCCGGTGGGTGTCCACCCGGCAGACCGACTGGACGAACGGCGAGTGGTTTGCGGAGGTTCGCCCGGATGGATCGACAGCCGGCGTAAAGGGGGACCGCTGGAAGGAGGGCTACCACAACGGGCGGGCGCTCATCGAGAGCATCCGGCTGATTGGCGAGCTTTGACGCCCACCCCGATCGGGCACGCCACACCCGTTCCTCCAAGGCCACAGTAGCCGTCGGGATTCTTCGCGAGGTACTGCTGGTGATACTCCTCCGCGTAGTAGAAGGGACCGGCGGGCTTGATCTCGGTTGTGATCGTGTCGAGCTCCGATGCGCTGAGCGCGGTTTGAAATGCCTTGACGGGGAGCGGCCAGAACTGTTTCTCCGCTCCCCAGAAGCAACCCATGCCGAACTGGATCTCCCGCTTGCCGGGGAAGGGGCCCTGGAGCGGCGTGTTCAGCACGAAGTGCCGCTCGGGAACCGGCATCGCTTCGGCACGGCCCGGCAGTGCCTCAGCCGCAGAGGGGATCCTGAGTTGTCGGGTCAAGAACTTGACTCATTCTCGCATGGCCTTGACAAGGGCGGACGGAATGAGGTTTGCTTGGGCGAGTCGATGGAGGTGCATGTGTTCCACCGGTGTGTCATCGCTGTCACAGGCGTGCTCGCAATCAGCACGTCGGCAGCCGCAGGGCCGATCAAGTTCGAGGCGCCGTCCTTCGAAGCCGCTGAGCTACGGTTGATGGACCAGAAAGAGCTCCGCGCGCTTTTCTTCAGGGGAGGTGGCGCTCGCAATGCCGCAGCCAGTTGCGCGGACTGTCTCGCCACCAACTCCCGATTGATGGCGCGGGACAGCGAATCGGCGCAGTACACGGCCGCGTTCCCTTTCACCGCAGCCAGGCTGTTCAAGAAACCCGCCGCCAACCGGTCATCGAGCCGTCAGGCCGCGCGCGGTCCGGATCTCCTCGCCGGACCTGCTGCCGCGGCGGATGCCCTCGGTGCCGTCCCGCTGTCGGGTAGCGAGGGCGCCTCACCCCTCGCTGTTGTCTCGCCAGCCGCAGTGCCGGAACCGAATAGCCTCGCGCTCTTCGGCACAGGCCTCGCTGGAGCATGGCTGCTAGGTCGGCGTCGGAGTTCCCAGCAGGTGTAGGCAGGGAGCCACTTCCACACTCGTCGACCGTGCCCCCCTCAAGTGGAACAAGACGGGGTCGGATCCGAGAGAGCGCCGCGAGCCGTAAGGCACTCGGCGCTCTCGCTATTTGAGGCCCGAATAGTCCGTCGCCTTCATCATCACCGATTCGACCCTTGCCACAATCTTGCCGTTGCGCTCTGATGCCTCGCGGGCGGCAATCCACTCGGGATCGGTGTTGAACCCCTTCCATGCGGCCTCGCGCGCCTGATCGCTCGGGTACGCCAGCACATACACCAGCGTGTTCGCCGCCGCATCGGCAGGAGCGGTGGGGGCCCAGAAGCCCACGATGGTCATCCCGTGCTTCTTGAAAAGCCGGATTGTGTGGTTGCGGAAACGTGCGTGCAGTTCCTCCAGCTTGCCCGGCGGGGCGTAGTACCTCCGGAGCTCGAACGTACGGGAGTCCTTCGCGATCGACGGGCTCGGAGCGGCTGGCGGCGCGGACGGCGTCTGGGCGGCACCGCGGGAGGGCAGGCCGATCGCGCACAAGACGAGAGCGGCGGCGGCGGCGTGGCGCATGGCGAGATGATTCATGCGCCCATTATCGTGAGCCGCGGAGTCACCGTCCAGCAGGGACCCCGTTGGCCAGTTGTGGTGGCGTCAGCTTCCGCGAGGAACGAGCCGTCACGATGCCGGTGCAGGCGAGCCGGCGTGGACCATGTCGCGGCTGGCGGGGCGATGGGGCTGGACACCGCTGGAACTGCAACAGAGCGCCTGCCTTTATTTCACGGGAAATTCAGGCCAGGAACGTTATCGCACGGACAATTAAGCTCATCCTTGCGGGCGATGTCTTCAGCGTTCGGAAAGGGCCGCGGAAATCGAGGGGCACCGCTCGCGGTGCCCCTCAGGGATGGTCAGCGCGTTGCCGCACCGGCGACGACCGTCTGCACGGTCGCGAGCGTGTCGTGATGGACGGCTAGATGCTCGCGCAATTCCATTCCGCGATCTCCGGCTGCAGCCTTGGCATCCGCCGTGGCGGCCTTCTCCTCCTCCTCGGCGAACTGCCGCCACGAGTCGTAGCGGGTGAGGACGAGGAACGTCCACGGCGCACCCTGCACATGGGTGAGTGTGATGCTCCGCCCCGGCGTATCCATGGCGTTCTTGTCCAGAACCTGGCGCAGCTGCCCGCGGTGCCCCGGAGCTGCCGCGTAATCGCTGACGACGTAGACGCCCGGCGTACCCGCAGTCTGTCCGGTTGCGCCTTGCAGGTTCAGCGCGCGGCGGAACTCCTCGAGCGGCGGGCCGGCCGCGTAGGTGTCGCCGTGCCACGCCACCGACTGGCTCATTGGGCTGTCGGCCGTCGCGGGCGGACCTGATGGCAGGCCGACGGTGGCCTTCGCCCCCATGTGCTCCACCGTCATCAAGTCCCATTCGTGGCCCTGGCGGTGACGGAAGACGACGGCGAAGTCACCGGCGTCCGCTCCGGGCGCCGGGGTGGAGGCGAGCAGCTTCTCCACGTTGTGCATCTGGCCGGCCGCGGCTCTGAAGGCGGACACCCGGTATATGTGCGGGGCGCCTGGTGCGGCCGGCGTCTGTGCCGCCGACGCGGGCGGGGCGCCCGCTTGTGGGCCTGCAAGCGCGGGCACCGGCGCGCCATGCCAGGCGATCAACATAACCGCGAGCGCACGAAGAAGTCGACCCGAGTGGACGATGTACATCCAAACCTCCAGGTAAATGCGTTGACTGTCAGACATCGAGTGAGCGGTGCGGATTATACGTGCTCCGACTGTTTCTGCGCTGACCGACCGAGCCTGGAATCGGCGGACGCCGTGCAGACCTCACGCGTCAGCCGCCCGAACTAAGCCGGTTTGCGACGGACTGGGTTATGCAGGTAGCGCTCTTCGTGCAGCCAGTCTCCACACTAACGGGGCGAGCGACGCGCGGTCGGCTTGCGGTCGTCGTACCATGACGATCATCCGGCCGTCACAGGGGGAGACGTTCGAGGCCGACCTGGTCGTGGGGGAACGCGGGTTCCTGTGGGTAACGGCCGTCCGCAACGGGCGCGTGGGGCGGTACACGGTGCGGGCGGCACTCGCCGTCGGCTGGCGCATCGTCGCCGCCACCGCGGCCGAACGCGCCCTGCTCGAGGCGCACGGGTTCGAGTTGCGCCGATGAATACTCGATTCCATCGCCGTCACAGGCCGTGACTAGGAAGTCAGTTCGGCGAGGAACACCTTGGTGCCGTCCGGCCCACTCACGTCCAGCCAAACAGGTCCAAGGTTCGCATCGGCCACGATGCCGAATTTGAAGAACCGGCAGCACTGCCGCTCGCGTTCAACCACCCTGGCGATGCGCAAGAGCACGTCCGCCGACATGGTGAACCGGTAACGGTATCCGGCTTCGGTCTCTTCTCTTCCCGCCGCGTCGCGCAGCAACCCAGGCAAGAGATCGTCTCGGCCTCTACTGAGGTCGTCCGGCGTGAGCGTACAGGCGATCGGAACGTCCGTCATGTACTCCCTCCTGACGGAACAGCGTGTATCGCGATACGCGTTTGGACCGGCCGCGCACCCGTCCGAACAGGGCGGGTGCCCGCATCCTGGGTCCGGAGCACAATTCTGAACATACGTCATGCCGTCGGATGCCCGGCCGCGCGAACGAGCCCTTGCACTCGATTGCGTGCGAACTCCAACTCTGAGTCCCCTGCCTCCTGCGAGTCGCGAGGTGTCACATCAACGTTCAATCATGTAGTTCGCATCGACATAGTCGGCCACTCTCGGGCACGCTGCCTGGCTGGCATCCGAGTCGAACTGGAAGTGGATGCCGCCATAGATACGGCTTCGCGCGAATTCCTCCGCCAAATCCGAGAACCGGTCGTAGTCGCGCGTGACGTCTGGATTGGGCGAGATGCCCGTCCAAGTCACGGAGAATGGAACTTCATCGGTGCCAAAGCACGAGCTGAAGCGCTCGCGCGGCCGCCGCGGACGCGCACGAGGCATTGCCCGCATAGGTTGGATAGGGCGGCGTGATCAGCAGTGGAATCCAGTCGGGATCGGGGTCCGTCAGCGCATTCCCATCCTCATCGGCGCGGCGGATCGCTGTGACCGGGCGCCACAGACCGTAAGTGAACTTACTCGTAAAGGATGTCTGCAACCCGTCGTGTTCCGCAACGCTCACAAACGCGAAGAGGCGTGCCGTGTCGACGAGGGACAAGCCTTGCGTCCGCGCCACATCCGCGGCGACTTTGAAAAACGGCTCTACCGGTGGAGTGCTGAACCCGACGGCCGCGATGCGCAGTGCAATCTCCGTCTGCTCAGCTGTCCGTACGTCGCTTGTCGCTGACCCCAGGGACTTGGTTTCGTTGAAATCCTCCGCATAGCGCTCGCTGGTGAGCGCCGGTGGCGGCGGCGGCAGAAACTGGGTGCTGGTCTGAATCCCGAAGGGCAGCGCGTTCGGAAAGAACGTGAACGTGGCGAAGCTGAACCCCGGCGGCGTCGGCTGCCAGTTTCCAGGAGTCAGCGGAAGCACGTAGGTCGGGTCAGGCACGATCGTTGACGGCCAGCCGTCGTTTTGCCGCCACTCGAGGATTGCCCGCGCCACGGAGCGCCCGATCGCGACCCCCTGCTTGACTCGGCCCGGCGGCAGACCCGCCAGTTGCGACGCCAATAACGAATCAAATGTCGCCTGCTGAGTCGGAAAGAGCGCCGCCAACACATCGTGTGCTGCTTGCGCGGCCGCTGCCTCCTGCGACGCACCGTGCGAAGCGCGCACTTGAACGCGATATGGCGTGTAGGCGTCCTCAATTGCGTTAACGGCATCGAACATCGCGATGTGCAGCATTGCCGCAGGGCGTATCACCGCAGGCGAGCCGGGCGGCGCCACAGAAAAGAGCACTCGATTCCATGCGATGACCAGCTCCACGTCTTGGGCGAGAGTGGGCGATGGACGTCCGAAGACGACGACGGTCAGGGCGAGAATCGTTGTGGCGAGCGCACGTGTGTTTCCCATGACAGGCTCCTCGATGTGACACGTGACCGAGCGTACGGGAGGGTTGTTCGGTTCCATCGAAATGAGAAGCTGCCCGGCGCGTTGACTCGACCGGGCAAACGGGGAGAGAGACGCTGAGGGCATGAGGGCGGCCGAGTGCTCGACCATTGGCCTCGTTTTCTTGGCTGACAGTTTGGAGTTAGAGAAGGACCGGAGCAGCTCATGTCCGCGATTGGTCGGCTGGTGGAGTGTCAGCTAGTGCCGCAGGACGGTTCGCCGCTCGGGAATCGTAAGCGGGTGGCCGCAATGATGGCACCGCAGGTAGAGGTGATGGTCCGTGACCAGGACGACGGCAAAAGCGTGGTGGTGGCAATTGAGGCAGGCGAGCCCCTTGAGCAGACTCCCGAGATTGCTTGGATCGAAAGTGCATGTTGCCAGCCTCCTGGAAAGAGACTGCCATTCTGCCTTTGTGTGCGGACGAAATATACGCCTGCCGCCCCGCCTGCGCAACACCGTGTAACAAGCGCCACGGAATCGGTCGAGCTCCGACCGGCGCAACCTGCGGCGGTGTCGTTCGTCCGCTTTGACCAGATCGAGTCGGCACACCCAGGCGTGGAACCAGACAACGGATGAGCACGCGTAGGCAGGGGTGCCGCGCCAGTGCGAAGTGTGCGGCCGCACGATGAAGCTGATTGAAGAACGTGAGACCCGGGCCAGAGAGCGAGCACTCGTGGCTAGAGCTGAGCTGCGAATCACCTACCGATCCTCCACTCGGCACGGGCATAATGCGCGGCAGCATCATGGCCCGCCGGCGGGTACGCTCCTTGGCCTAACATGAGTTGCTCTCCCCGATCGTTGCGGGAGATGGGCGTGGTGTATCGGCCGCGCTCGGAACGGCCGAGATTGACTGGCCGTCGGCGGCTCGCTACCATGCCCGCCCGTCTCACGATCTCAACGCCAAGGCTCGGCCGTCGTCGGAGTTCTCGGAAGACCGATGACTGGCCTGGCTAGGGACGGCACGGCCGCTGTCCGGCCGAGTCTCTCGTTTTTCTAAGCATCGCAGAACCGCTGGCTGCTGGAGGCAAGGAAATGCTCATGCCGTTCTGTCGCAGGCGAATACTCACCGTAAGCATTTGCTGTGTCGCACTGGTGAGGGCGTCCGTCCTCGCACAAGACGCGTCGGACGAACTGACGGTGTTGGGCGAGGCGGTTGTGGTGGATGTTCAGTCCAGGAGAGCCATTTTCACAATTGCGTTCAGTGCTCCACCGGACTTCCTGACTGTGGACGAGAACGGGCGCCAGCGAGATGAGTTTCAATATTTGATTGATGCTAATGCCGCGGCCCGATTCGGTGAATTTGAGTTTGCAAATTGGTCAGAGGCAGTGATCAGAGGCGGAGAGGTTCATGTGGGTGGTGACATCCGCGTCCGTGACCCTCGGGCAGAAGATCCCGGCGACCCAACGTCGGGAGGGTGGGGGCCGCTTGTAGGGTCGGTTCCTTATCTGCTTGACGGTTCGGTTCTAACCTTTGCCGTGCCCCTTCATTTGCTGAAAGAGTGGGACGGCCAACTCACTTACTTACTGCAAACCGTCCGCTACGGGGCACAATCATTTATTACGGCGAGACGCAGTGATGCCTGGGCCCACATTGATGGTACCGCTGTGCTCGAATATCTGGATCGTTCCGCAAAAAATGGCACCCTTCAAGGGGTGGGGCCGGGGGCATCAGGGACGCGTCGCTTACAAGCACTGCGGCAACAGCTCGATAGCGCGCGCAGTCTGATGGACGCAGGGCTGCTCGTTCAGTCGTGCGACCAGTACTTGGACGCCTACTCACGCATTCGGGTCGGTCAAACAACGGCGCGCGACTTTGCGCAGGGATCTGCCGTGCCCACCCTTGCAGCAATGATTCTGCATGTCGTGACGAACATCGGGTGCATCGCTTCGCCGTTGCCCATCGGAGGTCCACCTGAGCCGCCCGACCCGGGTTCCCCGACAGACACTCTCCAGTGGCGTCTGTCTGTCGAGTTGCTTACGGACAAGGTTGACCGGTGTCCTCCTGATGAGTGTTTTCTAACAGCGGGACGAGTCGATTTGCAACCCGAGCCGATCCAGCTCCCACTAGTGACATTTGACTGTTGGGTTGACGGAAGAGATCATGGTAACTGTACCTCAGTCGCATATCCAGACGGGACCACGGTTACGCTGACTGCAACGCCGTTAGGGTCGTCGCGCTTCGACGGATGGGGAGGAGCATGCAGTGGCGCCCAGAACAGCTGCACCGTCTCCATGAATGAAGACAAGAAGGTCGTGGCCCACTTCAGTGACGGGTTGTGACACGCTTCGCACCGGCTGAACGCGAGGTCCGCGGAATCGCAGTACTCGCGCGTGGTGGAGAGAAACCCCGCTACATCGGATTCCCATTTGCCTTGCATCGCGGCGAAGGTGGCGGCTTTCTCCGAGGGAAACAACCCGCGAGCCCGAAAAGATTACGGCACGCAGCATCGGACGCCGCTTGCGCGAACCTGTTCGGCGCTCGAAGAGTTAAAGGCGGGGCGGATGCCCGATGGAGGGTGGTGCGCTGGCGGTGCCCAGGTGTTGCCCGGCAGCCCGCGAGATCGTGAGAGCGGCGCTGCGCACTCGATTGTTCTGCGTCCTGGGCTGTCGCAGAATTCAACCGGTGGCAGGTCGGAACGCACCTCTGCTAACCCAGCGGACCGCCCCGCCCCCCGTGTCGCGACCTGACCGAAGTCTTGGTGACCGTCTCGACCAACTGCAGTTCGACCATCAGATCGGTCGCAAATCGCTCGAGATCGGTGCGGAGCGGATCGGGATCTGCGGCTGCCGGCACGGTCAATCGCATGTGAGCGCGGAATAGCGGCTCGCCAGACATGGGCGCGCTCGACACATCGGTGACGAGCTCCTCGATGTTGGCGCCGTGTCTCGCCAGGATGCCAGAGATGTCCCGCACGATCCCGGCCCGATCCAGGCTCACGAGATCCAGGTCGAGTGAGCGCGGTGAACCGAGTGTCGCGCCGACAACGCCAGGTTCGACGGTGACCTTCAGGTCAGCGTGCGCTAGTGCCTCGATCGCGGCGACGACGCGCGGAATGGCCTCAGCTGGCGCTTGCACACGGAGGACGCCGGCGAACTTGCCCGCGAGATGTACCATGCGGCTCTCAAGCCAGTTTCCGCCGGCACGGGCCACCACTTCTGCGACCGCTTCCACCAGCCCTGGGCGGTCGGAGCCGACAATGGTCAACACGACGTCGTGCATCGCAGTCTCCCGAACTATGTGAGGTACGATACCAACCTTTGCGGTTGCGTGAAAGACGCCAGTAACGCCCTTCCGTTGCGCCCTTTCACCCCTCTTACTGTTGAGGGAGTTCTGTCCGAGAAACTGCCGGGCTGTCGCCACGTAGCGCCACGTCAGCGGTCGTGAGCGCAGCGGGAGCGCGGCCCGGCTTCCCACGACTCCTCGCACTACTGCTCCGGCGAAGGGCTTCGGTCTGACCCGCTCCGTGGCCCAGAATGGAACCCAAGCGGCACCGAGCCCTGCCCAAGGCCCAAGCGGTGAGGAATGCAGGTACGAGCCTCACGGAACCTGCCTTGCCCGAATTGTGTGTCCATAACGGAGTTGAAAGCGATCGCTTGCGGCCGGCCGCCACAGACCCGATGGTCCTCTTCCACTTCGTGCTGTTCGGCGAGCCGGGCGATTGGCGCGCCTGGAGTTCGTCGTTCGTCGTGGGCTGCAGGCTACGGCACGTGCCGCCGACGTTACCTGTGGCGCTCCGAACACCTTACGGACGGCACGGCGTGCAGAATCATGCAGTGAAAGGACGAATGCCTACAAACGAAGGTGAGGCACCACCCAAGCCTCTCGCGTTGGCCGTCGTGCGGAAAGCTATCGAGGAATCGCGCGGACGCGCCGCGCACGTGACAGGGGACACCTGCCGCTTGTGCGGGTCCCCTACTGTCGAAACCTACAGTTCCCTCCCCTGGGGGACGCAAGTTCGGCTCCTCGTCTGTCCTGATGTGCACTGCGGCGCGGTCGCGGCCGTGCCTGCTCGGCCACTGCATGATTCTCCGCCGCTCGGACCGGGTACGAAGTCGAGCTGAGACCCAATTCGTCCACTGCACCGCGAGCGCTGACGTCCCCGGCATGCATCTTCGCGCTGGTGATCGGTGTTCACCGCTCGGATCCACCAGCGCCTATACGCGGCCGCGAAATCTGCGGCTGGCCGCCTGTTCGCCGTATCGCGTACGAGGCTGCTGATGTCGGTCTGAGTGGCGATGTCGATCGGCTGCGGATTGCGTCGCGCCGAGTTGCTGCCGTTGACGCTCGCATCGATTCAGCAACGGGAGGAGCGCTGGGGCGGACGGCCAAAATCCGTCAGCCCTTCGCCACTACACGTACGACGCGCTTCAACTTCACTTGTTCGCCGATGACGAGTCGCCGATAGGCACCCGGCCATCACTGCCGCGAGCCAGTCACCAGTACTTCTTGTAGTAGCCGGCTTTCGAGGTGTAGCCGCGATGCTCGTAAAATGCGGCAGCGCCGCGAGTGGCGAGCGACACGAGCACGCTTTGCCGATCCTTCGCCCACTGCTCAAAGGCGTCCATGAGCTGTCGACCGATTCCGGTGCCACGGAGG
The DNA here is from genome assembly GCA_963763095.1 of Vicinamibacteria bacterium. Taxonomy (GTDB): domain Bacteria; phylum Acidobacteriota; class Vicinamibacteria; order Vicinamibacterales; family JAENWD01; genus CAVUCH01. Next base: position 220,670 of record CAVXNR010000003.1, on the reverse strand, counting down.
GGTTCGATCACCAGCAGTTCATCCACCCAAGCCGTTGGGCCGCACGCGTAGAACGTGGCATGGCACTGCCCGGACACGTAGCCAACCAGTTGCCGCTCGTGCTCGGCTACCAACAGACAGGCTGACGCGTCCGGCAATTTCGCATCCAGCGCCTTCGAGAATTGTTCAGAGCTCGGCGGCGTCGGCGTGGGAAAGGTACGAACGAGCTCGAACAAAGGACTCGCGTCCGACGCGGCTGCAGGCCGAATCGTTGCCATTGTCGGAGATTGTGCCTCGGCCAATGCGCCGCGGCAAGCTCCCGACTGCACCAACCCCTGATAAACGCCGCAGTGTAGACCTATCCTGCGGCCTGGCCTCCGGAAGCTGCCAGAGTCAGTCCCCCAGCGCCGACGCAAGCTAGAGGCTTTGCGGGACGCCCAGCATCGGGGCGGCGCTTGCGCGAACGTGTTCGACGGTTGAAGCCGTGACGGCGTGGTGCGCTGCCGGACACGGGAGCCGACAGCCGCGTGCCCCAACTCAAGCGCGACCGCTACCAGTGAAGGGTAGTGTCTCGTTCGGTTGAGTGCATCAGGCGTAGGTGCTACGTCTCAGCGTCGTTCCAGTGCGCGACGGCAATGGTTCGCCGTCGGATGATCGCCCGGCTGGTAGCAAAACGAGCAGAGGCGCCGCCGCTCGTTCGCACGTGGCATCGTTCGTAGACGGCGCTCGGGTCGTCCCTGACGGCGTCGTTCCATCTGTCGCACCATCTCGTCGTCTGCGTCCGTTGGTTCCTGACCCATAGACGTGTGCTCAGGCCGCTACTTGTTGGCCGCTCGGTCGCGCCGGTGCAGGAAATGGGACCGTACGCGCCCGTGGTGGAGTCGGAGGCGATCGTGCGCCTTTACCAGCGATTCCCCCTCCGCCAGCAGGGCGACCCGTTCCGCGCCTGCCGCCGCCTTCGTGCTACCGCGCCGGGTCTGAGAGGCCATGCCGCACCCGTCCCTTCCTGTGGTCAGGCAGCACAGGGTCAACCGAGGCGTTGCCGATTGAGCACGTCGGCCGCCCCGAGTAGCTCCGATTGGAGTGCTCGCGCGGTGTCCAGCTGAAGGCGGATGTCTGCCTCGCGCTGCTCGAGGTCCGCAATGTCATCGGCTAACACTGACGCTTGCGAGGCCAGAGAATCGAGCAGGCGACGTGCTGATGGTGCCATGGAACTCCCCAGCCCTTCCGGGATCTGCGCACTGTGGCGCTGGGGAGACGCCGCTAGCCAGGAGTAAGCACGGCAGGTGCCAGACGCGGACTAGCCTGGGCTCGTGGCCCGTCGAGAGCCGTCTGGCGAGGCGTGCCGCAGCCAGCATGTCGAGCACCCGATCCGCCACCGTGACGTACCAGCGCGCGCGGCACGCGGTGCTCTCCGCCAGCTTGGCGACGGGGATAGCTGCGGCATCAGGATGGTAATCCGGCCGAACATCAAATCGCCGTAGGCGACCAGCCGCGGGCTGCCGACTCGTGCAACCGCCTTCAGGCTCGGCGATTCGCAGATAGAGTGCGGCATCCAGTGTATGTATCGAGCGGCAGTCTACGTGCGGCACTCTGTGAGGACCTCGCGCATGCGGTGAAAGCGCACGACGCGGTGATGGCCCCTCGTCGAGCGCAAGCGTCGGCTGCGCCAACTGATCTCGTCAGTGGCGACGCGGCTGCTGTATGTGGATCACCAGCGATTACTCGACCTTCTTGGCGATCACGGTGATTGCATTGCCATCGACTACTCCCAAAATTTCCTTGCCATTGTTGACGATCACGAAGTGCTGGGCGATCGGATCAGCACCTGGAGCGGGTAAGAGCACGGCTGACCCCGTGCAATCCGGATTAACGGTATAGGTCCCCGACCCCTGGCCTCCACCCCGTCGATTGAGGGACGCCCTGGACGACCGCGAAGTCCACCTGCGTGAAGTTGCCGTTGCCGTCATAGTGAGCCATCGCCACAGCACGTACTGGGAGGTCCGGGCCGAGGATGGTCCCAATGACTTGTGCCCCGTAATTCCCAGAGAGCGTCCGGTTGGAGCACCGTCTGCCCGGTTGGTCCGACTGAGCCAGTGCAGAACTGCCCGAGAGCAATACGCCGCATACCATCAGCATTGGAGTCACGCCGAGCAATATTCTCGAGACGCCCATGTTCCTCATTTGGTCCTCCTTCAGACGAATCTCTGTCTCGACCCGGAAGGCCCTCACGGAATTTGTTGGGTCACAGAGTGTGCGGTCAGCGAACGGCGCGGTCGTTGATCACCCGCTGCTCTTCAGCCCAGCGGAGCGCGTGAGTCTGGCGCTCGAACGCCTTTGCAGCGCGCCCGCGTCCGTCCACCATCACAAGGTCGTTACAGACGAGGGGCGTTACGACACGTCCTCGCTGGCACGTTTTGGTGGCCGCTTCTTCTGCTTTTACCTCTTGCTCGTCTGGCTGCCGTGGTGCCTCTTATTCCTCAGCGGCCTTCGATCGCCTGATGGTTAGATGTGGGGCAATGGAGCATCACACATATCCTGCGCCTGCCGGAGCACTGCGCATCGTGAACGTATCACCCGACGAGCAGGCGGTACTCGAGACACACGGGTTCTGGAGCGGCAGGACGTCGTGATGCAGCTCACGGCTGGCCAGTGGTGACGGTCGCGGTTCCGGCCACCGGTGAAACGTTCGATGCGCAGCTCGACGAAGACGAGTTCCACATGCTGTGGCAAAACGAGCCGAACCGGAAAGGCCGGCGCATGTGGCGCGATCTGCTGTCCGGCAGTGCTCAAGATCGGCTGACGCATCGCGAGCGCGTCACCCGAGGAGCAGGCGCTGCGCGACGCACACGGGTTCAGGAGTGGGAGGGTGCAGTGACCGCCGTGCGGCGGAATTCATTCAGCGCAAGCTGCGAACGTCGAGAGATCAATGCAGCACAGCTCGCGCCCCGGAGGAGAGGGCATGGGTGCTCCTCTGTATGATTTCGTCAATGTCACTGATCCGAATGTGCGACATCTGCAGGATTGCGATCAATGCCACCAGAATCAGCACTAACGCCGCTGGAGAGTCGTCACCAAGAAATTGAAGGAGTGCTTTCATCGCTGCCCCGCCACGTCTGTGTCGAGAGGCGTACGGTCTGGTCACGAACGCATTGACCTCAACCATGGATCAGCAATGATGAGCCCTGCTGTAGCTCGCTGTAATTCTGTGCGGCGACGAGCATGTGTGACCAGGCAAGGTCTGCTCCAAGACGGATTAGTGTCTGGTCCGGAGCGTGGAATTGACCAACGCCGACTAGTGGGCGCGCGTGGTGCAGGTGCGAACGGAACGTGACGACCTGAGGCCAAAGCGGGTGTGGACCCTGCATAAGGGCGAACACGCGGCTGCGATCGACCTCAAGGCGGTGCCTCGCATCGGTGCCGAACTCCTGCTCATGGTGGACGAGGAGTTGTGCGCAAGACGCAGCTGTTTCGGTCGCACGAGCAGGCCGAACTGGTCGGCGCGATCGCGGACGGACGGGCGATGTTCGAGGGAAAGGGGTGGGCGTGATGAGTGGGAGCCCCGCGAGCGATGCACGATTGCGGAACCCGCCTGCATCGCTCGCGAGCGAGCGGGAACTAGGAGGCGCTGTTTACCGTGGCAGACGCACTGTTGTACTTGTTGTTAATCGCGCCACCCAGGAGGCCCATCGCCGCGATCGTCGCTAGCGAGATCAACGCCAGCAGGAGCGCGTACTCAACTAAGTCCTGGCCCGCATCTTCGTGAATGAAACGAGCAAGCAAGTCGTTCATGGTGTTCTCCGCGATTGCTTTGGATCGAAAGTGCATGCTCCCAGCCTCTTGGAAAGAGGCTGCCGTTCCGTGTTGTATACCGACGAAATATACGCCCGCCGCACCTGGGTCCGCAACACCGCTTCGCGAGCGACACGGATCGGTCGAGCTTTGACCGGATCAGCTGCGGCGGTACTTCGCACTGGGTGCCTCAGCGACCGTCGGTTGCCTCCGTGTAAGTCATCCTCGTCTCGTTTTATGATGCGCCCGCACACTGGTCACGGCGCCAAACGCAGTCGAGTTGCGGACAACGCAGGCCGATGAAGCAGCTGATCGAACAACGCGAGACAGCGCCCGAGAGCGAGCACCAAGCTGATGCACTCGATGCGATTCTCTACGCCTCCCGCTGTCCAGGCGCCAGTGCCGCACGCCCAGACCAGCTAGGCCCAGGGCAAGGAGGGTGAGAGAGCCAGGTTCTGGCACCGGTGGTGACGGAACACTCGGCAGCTCCGCCCGGACGCCGCTCACGCGCCAACTCGGCACCCCGAAGCCACTGTCTTCACCGAGGAAGATCGTTGCGGTGCCTGAGCCGAACAGAGAGTGCATCGGCTGGCCCTCGGCAAAGAAGAGGAATTCGAGCATGAAGGGGCGGTGATCATCGACGAGGGACTCAGCACAGCGGGCAGCGTCGCTACCTCGAGGCACGCGGGAGGGACTTCTTCAAGGTCGCGTGTGCGCACGACCTCCTGGGCATCGTGGCCAAGCTGGCGAGCGGTCGCTACCATGCGGACGGCACGAGCACCGCCTGGTGCAAGATCAAGAACGCCGGCTACACGCAGATGATCGGTCGGCACGAGTTGTTCGACCGCGAACGAACCAAGGACACCAAACGCCGTCCAGTGTTTCGTGTGCCGTAGACATGCACGAAGCCCAAGCTGACGGCCTGATGCGCAGATCAGGCCACCCTAAGCACCTCCGTCGCCTGAAACGATAGAGAACGCCTCCAAGGCCGGAGCTCAGGAGTAGCAGAGTCGCCGGCTCTGGAACCGGCGCCGGGCCGGGCGTCGAGCGGATGTAGCTGAACCCGCCGCCGCCGCGTTCCATGCCGCGCGTCCAGGAAGTGAACTTGATGTCCAGATAAATGTCGTCAGAGATCAGATGCAGGACGCCGGGACCGTAGTCCAGGATATTCCTGCCGACGGCGAGATTCAATGCCGGTACGAACGGGGCAAAGACGAGATTCGCGTAATTGCTCGCGGCGATCGGACCAGGGTTGCCCGGTTGCGTCGGGCCAAACGCCCACTCTGTATCGAGCGGTGACGTGAAGTCGTCAGGGAACGATTCGACGAAGATATTGAACAAAGGTGCGACATTGAAACGGGTCAGCCAGACATGGTTCGTCAGCCGGTCCTGGTTGACCGGCAGCGTCCAATCCGCGAAGTCTGGCTTCGTGAAAGTGATCGACGCACCGTTCCACACAATGGGATCAGCCGAGGCGGGCACGCTCGGTGTGACCAACGCGAGTGCAACGAACATTGCGAGCGGCGTTGTCGCTTTTGTGAATCGCATTTCTCACCTCCAGATAGGCCGTAGCTGAGCCATCCCATGCACACATCCCACCGCCGTTTCGTTCACGCCGGGATGGACGGTCGTCGCTACGAGCGCGTGCGAGGTGTCAGGGTTGTGGCTTCTTTCCGGCGATGGCGGAATCGTCGCAGCCCCAACCCTGCGAGGCCGACGCCGAGTAGCGATACCGACGTGGGTTCAGGGACGGGAGCCGATTGGCGTTCACCATAGACGCTCAGCGTCTGTCCAAAGAGTCCCTGAAAGCCCGTGCCAACTGGACGGACTGTGAAGTCGATCGTTACGTCCAACCTGGTAATGTCGAAGCCGGAGCCGGCGAAATCGACTCCGGGAGGAAAACGAAAAACCAGGCTGTCTGACATGCCGAACGTTTGGCTGAGGGCGTTCCAAAATAACAAATCGCTGGCACCGTTCGAGAGCAGTTGAGCAAAACGGGGAAAGTCGAACTGGTTCGTAGCGTCCAAGACGACCGTCATCCCGTTGTCTGAAGGCGTGTAAGGTCCGTGTCTTAGCACTGCCTCGGGGACGCCTTCCTGCTTCATGATGAGCGCAGCAAACGTGCTGAGCTCCGGTGGTATCTCCCCCTCCTCAGCAAAGGCAATGGTCAACGGGTCCGACGTTCGGATCAAGATGGGGTCTGCATTGGCAGCGAATGGGAAGAGGATAAGGCTTGCAAGAACAGCGAGGACGCGGTTGCCCACATGCTCCTCCTCGCCAGCCGATAAGCAAGGTGCATACCCGGCAAGCTACCCACCGTCTGCCTCTCGAGACTCCTGGCCAGCCGGGACCGGTCCGCGTTACACGCGATGATCCGGCTTCGCGCCCGCGGTTCCATATCAGCCCTGCACCCGTGGGCGGATCCGCTGCGCATGAAACGCGGACGGCGTAGAGTAGGCCTCGCGTGTCAGCACAGAGGTCGGTTTATCAATGGTGCCCTGAGCCCGAATATCAGTCGGACCCGGAGCCCCGCGAGCACCCCAGACTGTTGCCACCGGTCGCAGACCGGAGAGCACGCCTTCTAGACTTCGATGATGCGGGCTCCTCGCTGACACGACGAGGAGGTCACGATGGAGGTTCTGTATCCTCGCTGTGCCGGGCTCGACGTGCATCAACAAACCGTCGTCGCCTGCGCACGTGTCGCGTCCGGTTCGACGGTCCAGCAGGAGGTGCGCACGTTCGGCACGGCGACCGCCGATCTGTTGGCGCTTGCGGACTGGCTCACAGCGCACGGGTGCACCCATGTCGCGATGGAGTCGACGGGCGTCTATTGGAAGCCGATCTGGCATGTGCTCGACGGGCAGTTCGATCTCATCCTGGCCAACGCCCTGCAGATCCGTAGCGTGCCGGGTCGCAAGATTGATGTGAACGATGCCATGTGGATTGCCGACTTGCTGGCCCACGGCTTGATTCGGAGCAGCTTCGTGCCGCCCGCGGCGATTCACGAACTCCGGGATCTGACGCGCACGCGGAAGCAGTTCGTCCGCGAAGTCGCCCAGCACACCTTGCGCATCCAGAAGGTCCTCGAGGACGCCAATCTGAAGCTCACCAGCGTCATCAGCGACGTCCTGGGCATGAGCGGACGCGCGATGATCGAGGCCATCATTCGCGGTGAGCAGGATGCCGAACGACTCGCCGATCTCAGTCAGGGGCGGCTGAAGGCATCCCGTCCCGCCGTCATCGCGGCGTTGCAGGGCCTCGTGACCCCGCACCACCGATTCCTCCTGCGGTTGCACCTGACGCACATTGATGCGCTCGAGTCGCCGTGCGCGAGGTGGAGGCGCGCTTGGGTGAGGCCCTCGCGCCCTTTCAGGCCGCCGTCGACCGACTGATGACCATTCCCGCCGTCGGGCGTACGGTCGCGCGCGTCATCGTCGCCGAGATTGGCTTCGACATGAGCCGGTTCCCCACTGCCGGGCACCTGGTCTCGTGGGCCGGCCTGTGTCCTCGCCAACAGGAAAGTGCCGGCAAGCGGCTCTCGACGCGAACGCGCCCCGGCAACCCATGGCTCAAGACAACGCTCGTCCAAGTCGCGTGGGTGGCGGCCCGCACGCGCAACACCTACCTCCGGGCGCAGTTTCTTCGACTCAAGAGTCGGCGCGGACCCAAGAAGGCGATCCTCGCCGTGGCCGCCTCCATTCTGACGGCGGCGTACTACATTCTGAAAGACGACGTCACCTACCACGAACTCGGTGCCGACTACTTCGAGCGCCGAGACAAAGCCCAGATCACCCGACGCCTCATTCGACGCCTCGAAGGGCTCGGCTTGTCTGTGGAGGTCCGGCCTGCTGCGTAACATCGATCCGTTTCTTACCAGTTATAAGCTTCGTTCAAGCCGTCCTCTTTGCCGGTTGGGCACCGTCTTGCGGCCTGTTCGATAGCCACTGCCAGCCGAAACTGATCGTCGGCAATGCCTGGCGCGGTCGGACCTCTAAATGCGGCACGCCTGAGCGCTACGATCTCGGACGTTTCACAGGTCTTGGGTAGGCCGGAGGGATCCGAAGCGAGCGTGACAATCGATGCGGGCACGATCAAGAAAACGATAGCTATAAGGTTTCTCGACATCTTGTCACCCGGCCAGGCTTGGCGTCGCGGCGCCGCCGCGGAGCCCAATGGTTAGCGCAACGGTTTGCGGTAACGCACAGCCCTCTCGGCCATCACGCCGAGCTGTCAAATTGCTAGCAATATATGGTGCCGGGGGTGGGAATCGAACCCACACGGCCTTGCGGCCCCGGGATTTTAAGTCCCATCATAACGGTACACTCCTGAAACACCCGCCGCACACACATCGCGCGGAATACTCAGCCAAAAAATGTGCTATCGTGTCGCAGCGCGTTTCCAGCTGTTTCGCTTGAACGTTAGCCCACCGTTAGCCCGGAGTCGGCCGTCCAGTTCCCGTGTCGGTCGATTCCGTGCGGGCTCACGCCTTGGCTAACGCGTCCCACGGAGACATCCCATGCCCCGATGCCGCGCACATCCGACGCCGGAACGCGGCGAGTTGGCGTGTCGCCTTCACCGACCGCTTTGTGGCGGGCGTCCGCGTCCGCTCGGACACGCGCCGCATCTACTTCGACACGCACCGCGACGGGCGCGGGCTCGGGTTGCGCGTGAGCCCGTCCGGGCAGCCAAGTCGTGGGCCTTCGTCTATCGCGTCCACGGCAAGCCCGCCGCAGTGGATCACGCTCGGCACCTACCCCGCGCTCGGCGCTCGGCCGACGCGCGCGCAAGCTCGCGCTCGACCTACCGGCGCGACGTGCGCGTCGACGGGCAAGGATCCGGCCGCGGAGCGGCGCGCCGAACAGCGCTGCGGCCGACGAGCCGATGCCGGCGGCGCCGCCGGCGGTGTTCACGTTCGCGGACCTCGCGGCCACGCTTACGAGGCGTTCGCGAAGGGGCAGCAAGAAGACGTGGCACGAAGACGTGCTTGAAGATGCGGAAGTCACCTCCTGCCGGCCTGGGGCGCGCTCGCCGGTGCGGGAGCATCACGCGCACGCACGTGCACGAGCTGCTCGACACGGCTCGTGGCGCAGGGTATGACGGTCGGCGTTAACCGGGTGCAAGCGGTGATCTCGCGCATGTTCACGGTCGCGCTCGACCGCTCGCTCATCGAGGCGCACCCGGCGGCGCGGATGATCAAACGGTTCGACGAACACGCCGGGCGAGCGGGTGCTCACCGATCGACGAGCTCCGCGTCCTCTGGGCCGGGCCTCGACGCGCACCCGGGCGCCGCGAGCGACGCGATCCGGCTGCGGCTGCTCCTCGGCCAGCGCGGCGAGGAGATTGCCGGTATGCAGTGGGCCGAGGTGGACCTCGATGCGCGCGTGTGGGACGATGCCCGGCGCCCGGACGAAGAACGGAAAACCGCACCTCGTGCCGCTCCCGCCGACGGCGCACGCGCTGCTCACGACGCGACGCGAGGCCGTCCCCGACGACGAGCCGCGCGTCTTTCCCGGCCTGACGCTGCAATCGCCACGAGCATAAGGCGCTCGCGTGCGATTCACGGCGGTGCCTATCAGTGGACGGACCTGCGCCGCACGGTGGCGACGCGCCTCGCGAAGCTCGGGTTCGACGAGACCACCATCGGCCGTGTGTTCAATCACGCGCGCGTACACCGTCACGGCGAAGCACTACAACCAGCACGCGTACACTCGACGAGAAAGCGCGGGCGCTCGACGCGTGGGACCGCGAGCTCCATCGGATCCTCCGCGATGAGCCGAAGACGGGCGGGGCCGTCGTGCCGTTTCGGGGGGATCGATGACCCCGACCGCGTTCGACGAGGAGGTGGCGAGCGGAGAGATCGAGCGCGTGCTCACGAGCATCGAGGACGACGCGGAAGGCGGTGATCGACAGCGTGTTTGCCCGCCGATCCACGCGGCAGGACGTGCGGCCAGCCACGCGCGAACGATGGCAGCGTGACTGTCTCGTGACGCCCGAGGCGCTGCGATCGCTGGCGTGGAGGCCTGACGACCTCACCCTCCCGCCCGACGATGCCGAAGACTCGCAGGTGACCCGTGTGCTCGTGCACACGACGCGTCGGCCGGACGCCGACCCGCGTTACATCTACATCTCCGTGCGCGGAGAGGCCCAGAAGCGCCGACCGACACTGGCGCGCTACGATCCGGTCACGCTCGACGACATTCTGCGCGGCGGCACCCTGGCGGCCACCGTGGCTGAAGGGCACTGCGGCTCAAGACAAGAGGCGGCTCTATCGCGCAATGTGGTCGCTGCTCTTTTGTGCGTGAAACCCGCGCGTGTCTCAGCGCGACGCGGCCCCTGAGGGCTGCGCATTTCGCACTCCTCGCAGGCCTGTCGGCGAGTCACACCGGTATGCACGCCGCGCTCGCGAGCCATGCCCAGAAAGCTGGCCGTGCGGGTGCGTCCAGAATCACCGAGCAAGCGCGTGAGCGCCAAGAGAAGGTCGCGAGCCTGACACGGCAGTGGCAGGAGAATGACGCGCTCCAGTACCACTATCCCACCGCCGCGGCCTACATCAAGGCAAATGCTGGATCTGTCCGAGCAAAACACTGAGCCGGTATAAAAAAATCGCGCACGACGGACAGTAGCCGACGCTGCTGTCCACTCTGCACCAGCCAACACTGGGCGTGTCATGCCGAAACACGCCCGCACGCCACAACCGCCCGCCGCACAACCGACGCCCGATCAGCTAATCACCGACGAGGAGTTTGAGCGGCGGAGCACGCTCAGCCGCAGCACGCGGTGGCGGCTCCGCCGCGACGACCCGGTGCTCGCCGAGGCGTTCGTCCAGGCTCACGACGCATCGCATCGCGTGGCGCGAGGCGGGGATTTCCGCCTGGCTCAACTCCCGCTCGCGGCGGTAGGTCGCGCCTTCTCAAACAAAAAAGCCGGCCGCCCGGTGCCACCCGCGCGGCCGGCTCGATTTCAAAACGGCGCGATGGAGGCGCCAACTATGAGCAGCATAGCAGCGACGACTGATTCTGTCCGCACCTGGCGTGACCGCTACAAGGTGCATCCCTGTGCCGACGTCTTCCCGATGATGGCCGATGCTGAGCTCCAGCAGCTCGTCGACGACATCAAGGCCCGGGGACAGCAACAACCTATCGTGCAGTGGCGGGATGGCACCGGCGACTGGCTCGTCATCGACGGCCGCAATCGACTCGAGGCCTGTGCACGGATCGCATGTGACCCGCGCATCGTCGAGTGGCAGGGCGACGATCCCGCCGCCTATGTGATTTCCGCCAACATCAAACGCCGGCACCTCACGAAAGAGCAGCAGGCCGAGTTGATCGTGCGGACGATCGAAGCGTCGACGCCGAATGACCCGGCAACGCCTGCGCGGTCATTCAGTCCGAAGCCCGGCAAGAAGGGCGGATCCACCAAAGACCCGCTGAAACAGAAGGCCGTGGAGGAGGGGCGGAAGCACGGCATCAGCCCGCGCACGATGCAGAAAGGTCGCGCGAAGGTGCAGGGCAAGGTACCGACGCAGCCGGCGAAGACCAAGGCCACAAAGACAAAGATCACGACGCCCACCGCGGAACCGACGACTACACCCGCCGCAGCGAAGACGACGGCGTGGAAGAAGCCGGCCACTGACATCACTCCCCTAGAGCCACCACTCGAGCGGCTGGCCAAACAACTCGCGGACATCATCGTCCAAGGCCGCTGGACTGAGGTGTGGGATCGATCCTGGCAACTCGCGGACATGAGGCGGCCGGAGCAGGGGAAGGAGCAGGCGGCGTCGTGAGTGCCTGCCTGGATCCGGTGCCCACCTGCCCCGGCCCTGTGATCTGCGACCTCGCGCGCGAGATGCTCGCGGTGAGCGAGCTCGAACTGCTCGAGCGGCTCGCGAGCCGTGAGGCCGACGTGACCGCCTACCGGGCTGCACTCCTCGAGGCGATCGCCGCGCTGCGTGCGCTGACCGTCGAACGGGACCGGCTACGCGCCCGTGAACAGCAGCGACAGGACGACGGATGCCCAATATGACCGCCGACACGTGGCCCGACCCGCTGCGGCCGGCGGCGTACCACGGCCTGCTCGGCGAGATCGTGAAGGCGCTCGCGCCGGAGACAGAAGCGGACCCCGTCGCGATCCTGATCCAGATCCTCGTCATGTTCGGCAACGTCATCGGGCTGCACGCCGTACTTCCGCGTGGGGCCGGATGTGCATCGCTTGAACCTCTTTGCCACCATCGTGGGTATCACCGGCAAGAGCCGCAAAGGCGTCAGCCGGGGCCAAGCACAAGGGATCTTCGAGCCGGTCGATCCCGATTGGGTGCGCGGCTGCATTACGTCCGGCCTGTCGTCCGGGGAGGGATTGATCAACGTCATCAAGGACAAGGTGGAGAAGCAGCGGCCGATCGTCGAGAAGGGGCGCGTCGTGGGGTACGAGACGGTCATCGATGATCCGGGCGTCGAGGACAAGCGGCTCTTGGTGATCCAGACGGAGTTCAGTGCGGTGCTGAAGGTGATGACGCGCGAGGCCAACACGCTGTCGGAGATGATCCGCGATGCGTGGGATGGGCGGGATCTGCGCAGCATCACCAAGAGCAGCCCGGTGCGCGCCACGGCGCCGCACATCAGCCTGGTGGGCCACATCACCGCCGCGGAACTGCGCCGCTATCTCGATGCCACGGAAGCAGGCAACGGGTTTGGGAATCGGTTTCTCTGGGTGTGCGTGCAACGCGCCCGCGAGTTACCGGACGGTGGCCGGGTGCTGACCCTGACGGACAAGATCCGACGCCTGGAGCGCGCCATCGATCATGGCCGGCGCTGTGGGGAGCTCCGCCGGAATGAGGCCGCGCGCCGCCGTGGCATGCGATCTACGGGTCATTGTCGGCGGGACGGCCGGGCCTGTTGGGCGCCATGACCGCCCGGGCCGAAGCGCAAGTGATGCGAATCGCCTGCTTGTATGCGGTGGCGGATCGCTCGTCTGTCGTCACTGTTGATCATCTACGGGCGGCGCTCGCGGTGTGGCGTTACTGCTTTGCGTCGGCTCGCGCCCTCTTTGGCGATCGCTTGGGGCATCCGATCGCCGACGAGATCCTGGCGGCGCTGCGCCGCATCTGGCCGGAGAGTCTGACGCGGACGGAGATCTCCGACCTCTTCCACCGCAACCGTCCCGCCAGCGAGATCACGCAGGCCCTCACGCTCCTGGCGCACTACAAGCTGGCGGCGTGCGATACCGATCGCGCCAACGACGGGCGGCCCGTCGAGCGGTGGGTCTGCACGGGGAACGAAATAAACGAAACAGACGAAATAACCCCGGATGAGGCTGGGGATATTTCGTCCGATTCGTTTAATTCGTCGGCGAAGGAGGCCGCCGATGCCGGCGAGTTCTGAGCGGCCGGTGCTCGTGACCTTCGGCGGCGGTTTTACCGCCGACTGGACCGTTGTCTCGCGGCTGCTCGACCTCGAGGCGCGCGGCGTGCGCTTCGAGTTGAGCGACCACGGACGGTTCCGCGTGGCGCCCCTGTCGGTGCTCACGGCTAACGACCGCGAGTTCCTCACCGCCCACCGGGACGAGGCGCGCGCGGTCATCATCTACTACAGCACCGAGGCGCAGGCGTGAGCGCCGAGGCGATGGCGTGCGACGTGTCGCCGCTTGCGTGGCCGGATCTCCTGGCTCGGGCGGCGGCCATCGTGCGGAGTTACGAAACGCTCGTCACGCTCCGCCAACTCTTCTATCGGCTCGTCGCCGGAGTTGCTGCCGAACACCCTGAACGCCTACAAGTCGCTCTCGAAGCACTCCGCCAAGGCACGCCGCGCGCACCTTCCCTCGGCTGATGGACCGCGGCCGCACGATTCACCGCGACCAGACCTTCACGAGCCCGGCGGAGGCGCGACGGTGGTTGCAGCGGATCTATCGACGGGACCGTACCAAAGGCCAGGTGTACAACATCTATCTCGGGGTTGAGAAGGCGGGCATCCTCGAACAACTGCGGGAGTGGTTCGGCGATCTCGGTCTGCCGATCCTTGCGCTCGGCGGCTATGACTCGCAGTCCCACGTCGACGAGGTGATCGAGGACGTGTCGGCGGTCCATCGTCCAAACATCTTGCTCTATGGCGGCGATTTCGATGCGAGCGGTGAAGATATCGATCGTGACTTCATCGCCCGCACGGATTGTTGGGACGAGGTGCGACGTGTCGCACTGACGCCCGCACAGGTCGAACAGTATGGGCTGCCGCCACTCCCGGGCAAAGAGACGGACAGTCGCGCCGCCGGCTTCCGCGCGCGGCACGGTCGGCTTGTGCAGGTGGAACTGGACGCGCTGCCGCCCGACATCCTCCAGGCGTTGTACCTCCAGGCCCTCGCGGAGTTCTGGGACGATGCCGCCTACGAAACGGTGCTGGCACGCGAGGCGGAGGAGCGCCGCCGATTGCGGCGATGACCGCGCAAGGTTTGCCGGGTCTTTTCGACAGGGGAGCCGCTGCGCCGTGATGAGGGGCGACGACCCCAGGGGCGGAGGGGTCAGTCCCGAAACCCAAAGCTCGTCCGTAACCGCAAGGCCGTCACGTATGAGCTTGAGCAGCAAAACACGTTTTTTTGGGGGACAGGAGTCGCGATGGGAGGGCGGGGATCGGGCGGATTGAACCGGCTGTCAGTCCAGGAGCACCGAGCCCGCGGCACGTTCAAAGCCCACCGGCACGGGCATCTGACGGTGGCGCCTCCCGCGCTTGACGTCTCGCCGGCCGATCGGCGGCGCGTCTTGGCCGGGTTGAACCCGTCGGCCCGGCGTTTGGCGGTGCAGTTGCTCGAGCGGTTCACGGGCTGGACGCCGGCGACACGTCCGGACGTGCTTGCGGCACTATGCCCGCTCGTCGGCGCGCCTCGAGGCGCTCCAGCAGGCGCCGAATGACGACCCGCGCGCCGTCCATCGCGAGATCCGCGCGAACCTCGCGCTTGCTCCGTGAACTGGACATCACCGAGGCGGAGCGGTGAGTGCCCCTGATGCCACGTCGAGACGATCCCGAGGCCCACGACGCACTGACCCAGGCCACCGTCCAATGGCTGGTCTTTGGCGGAGGTGCCGCGCCCGCCAGATTTCCCGCTCGAGCACCGCGTGTGCAATGTGTTTTGGTCGGCCGAGATGTGGTGCTGGTCAGCCGAGCAACTTGCGGAGAAATATCGGCGACACCGCGTGGAGGTTGACAACCTCGCGGTGCGGGCCGGGCGTTCGCCCGTGGTGTCTCGACGCGATCGATCGCGAGCAGGAGTCGCGGTGACGAGACCCCTGTGCGGGACCGCCGCCCGCGCGCGTGGCGAGCCCGCCGGCAGCGGCGCAGTGGATCTCGGCACGCTCCGCAACTTGCTCGAGCGCGTGCTGGCGACGCAGGCGGCGCACGGCGCGCTGCTCGGTCGGATCGTGCAGACGCTCGAGGCGCCACGCCGTGGGCGGCTGGGCGCCGGCGATGCCGCGCTCCTCGACGCGATTGCGTCACACGTCGGCGCCGAGATCGTCTTTTCGGCGGCGGAATTCTGGCGCCACGCGGAGCGCGTGGACGATGCCTTACGGGCCACCATCGCCGCGGCGGGCGTGACAGACACCCGCGCGCTCGGGCGCCGACTGCGGCGGCTCGCGCGCCACGCGCCGGGCCCGGTGCGCCTGTGTCTGCGTGGGCCGCGACGCGGACGGCAAATGGTGGACGGTGACAATGGACTGTCACGACTCACCACGCCCGCGGTGCCGGGCCCGTGCCGGCGTGAGACGCTCACGCCATGCAAAGACTCTCCACGTTGACAAGCACGCTCGAACAGCAGCAGAAAGCGGATGCGTTCGTGGCCCTGGCGGTGTCCAGAGATGGGCGCTGGTCCGCTGACCCGATCGAGGCCTTCGTGCACCGCGGGCACGTCCGCTTTGTGGGCCTCGCGAAGGCGGCGGTCGATGCGATCCTGTCGTCCGATGCCGCGATCGCCCTCAGTCCGCTCGCGACCGCCTTCGTGGGGATGGTCGAACGCGAGTCGTCTGGCCGGACGCCTCGACGGCGCGGTGCGGGTGCCCCTCGATGCCGCGGCGCGCATCCAGATCGCGACCGTCATCGGGCAGACGGTCGCGGAAGGCGCGGCCAAGCCGATCTCGCGCATGGACTTCACGTTTGCCGACCCGGCGCAAAAGGTCGCCGCCACGATTGTCGCGAGCGCCGAATTTTTCCGGAGTGTCGATCCGGCCTCGCAGGAAATGTTGCGTCGGCAACTGGTCAGCGCGGTCGCCGCCGCCTACGACGCGGCGCTCGTCGCCGCGCTCACGAGTGGTGCGGCCACGGCGGGCAGCGGGGTGGGGGACCTCCTGGCCGCCATCAGTGGCGGCGCGCCCGCACGTCCGGTGGTGATCGGCGGGTTCGACAGCCTGATTCCCATCGCAGACGATCTCGTGGCGCTGCGGGACACTCGGCGTGACGGTCCTCGTGTCGGCCGCGGCGAGTGGACGGTTGATTGCGGTCGACGCCGGCGGGCTCCTGCTGGCCGAGGACCCGGTCCGTGTCGAGACGGCGCGGCATGCCGACATCGAGATGAGCGACGCGCCATCGGGCGGGCCCCGCACCGGTTTGTGGCAGACGAATACCGCCGCGTTGCGTGCGGAGCAATTCGTGCGGATCGGCGTCCGGCCCGATGCCGTGGCCTGGATGGCCACGGGGACACCATGACGCCCGACGATCGCGAGGGTTTGAGTTGGTTGATGGGCGAGGTCGGGCGTCTCACAAAAAGCCATGTGCGCGAGTCGATCGCACAAGCGGTGGAGCCGCTCCGGCAGGAGATCCGCGGGCTCCAGCAGCGCGTCGCACAACTCGAAGCCCTCGAGGCGTCGCGGGACGCGATGCTGGATGAACATGCCGCACGACGCTGACGACGACCGCGGCCTCGGCGACGACTGGCAGCCGCTCTTCGGACCCCACACCCCAAGCGACGAGGTGGCGGAACTGGCCGATCGCTATGCGGATCGGGCCGTCAGCGACATCCGCGCGCACCTCGCGGAGCTCGCGTTGACACCCGCCGGCCGCGCGTATGCGTGATGTCCCAACTCGTCGATGGCGATCATGCGCATGTACATGCGTGAGGCCTTCGCGCAAATCCATCGCCGCTTGAAGGCGGGCGGAACGGTGGGGAGTGAGTGACCGGCTGACAACGATGTCCGGACTCGCGGATCTCGCGCTGAAGTGCCCCGGCTACAATCCGAAGTCCGAGACTTGCGCGAGGCGCTCACGCACCGCGCGCCGAGAGCCCCCGCACTGAGACTAAGGTGAGGAGAGACGAGTTATCTCCTCCTGAACATTCATGAAAGCCGGATCGGCTGCGTAAATCCGGCGCAGGTGTTGAAGCGCGCGTTTCTTATCGCCGATTTTTTCGTAGGCGTCGGCAAGGCCGTAGTGGATCTGCTTCAAGTTCTCGTCAAGGGTGCGTTTCCGCAATGGCGCGCTCTTCAGAATGTCGATGGCAATCTGTGGCTCTCCGAGTTGAATATGGTTCGCCGCACGAATCATCAACGCTTGAAGCACCATCGATTCATCGGCGACAGGCCCGGCGAGTGACGGTGAGACTCTCTCGAAAGGCGCCAGTGTGGCGCAAGCACTCCGCCAGCATCAGCCGTTCCGTGTCACTCTGCGGGCCAGCCTTGAGATACGGTACGGCCTCACCGAATCGGCCGAGGCTATACAGGGCCTGGCCCCGCAGTCCGGCAGTGGCCGGCATACCGGGAACCGACTCCTCACATCGATCGAGCAGTTTCAGCGCAGCATCGAAATTCCCCTTCGCGATTTGGGCAGATACGAGTTTCCCCGCAGCCTTAAACCGCCCGGCCGGCGAGCGGGCTCGAAGCCACCAGATGAGCAATCCTCCCGCGAGCGCGGCAAAGCCGACACGCGGCACCATCACTAAGAGTACGAATTCCACGAGCACCAAAAGGCCGACGCCAAGACAGCCGAATGCGGTGCGCATATCGTCGGCGGAGGGCTCCTCGCTCCGCGCCGCGTCGCGCGCTCGAATCCGCCGAGGGAATTGCGATACGAGAAGGCCCGTACCGGGAATGCTGCCGCTCGAATACGCACCGCCGGGGCCGGCACCGACGCGGAAACCCTTCCCCCCCACGCTCATCCCGATTCCGCTCTTACTCAGGTTGATTCGGCCCGACCCGATTCGGAACGACTTGCGAAATCTGAAACCCACGCCGGCCTCCAATTCAACGCCGAGCACACACGCGAGCGGTAGCAAAGTCGAGGCCCGCACCACGATCGGTGTCACTTAATCCCGCCGTTGTTTCACCAGACGTCCGTTTCCCTTATAGAAGCACGAACCAACGACGGCCATCTTCCAGAACGAGACGCATCGGCTCCCCTTAGGGCGGTGTTGCTCCCTCAAGAATCCGCCCTTCGGTTCACTGTGCGCACGACATCGCCCCGGCCCGCGGCATCCCCTCGTCCGTCTGTCGTGATCTCGTATCGCACCCACCCAACGAGCACCGTGGTCTCCGTCCTCATTCTCAGAAAATGGCCTTCGCCCTCGACTCGCATTCGATCCCTGCATGTCGTGGCTCGGTTTGCTCATCGTTAGCCCACCGCTAGCCCGCCGCTCGTACGACGACTCGCCAGCTGTCGCGGTCAGCGTTGTCCCGATAACTCCTTGATTGTATCAAGCATGCCGGGGGTGGGAATCGAACCCACACGGCCTTGCGGCCCCGGGATTTTAAGTCCCGTGCGTCTGCCAGTTTCGCCACCCCGGCTGAAGGAAACGCGAGGATCGCTAGCATACCCCGTCGTCTCTGCTCCCGCTGGTCTGGCGCGAGAGGCTCCCGCGGCCGCCGGCGTGACAACGCAGCGACAGTCTGCCTGGCGTTGTCGAGACGCGCCCGACCTTGATGCAAGACAACGGGCGGGACGCCTACTTCCGGGTGAACACCAGAAAGTACTGGTAGGGCAGGAACGTGTGCTCCCGTGCCACACGGAAGCCGTGCCGCTCCATCTGCGCGACGAGATCCTCACGTGCGATCTTCATCGACACGGGCGGACCCACCGGGAGATCGCGCTTGTGGAAGTCGATCATCACGATCTCCCCGTCCGGCCGCAGCGCCTTCTTCAGTTTTGCAAGATAGCCCGCCTGGTCGTCGATGTGATGCCACACGTCGCAGAAGAACACCCGATCGACAGACCCGTCCGGCAGCCCCGGATCGGCCGGGGCGGCAAGGAGCGGCTGCACGTTGGTGAGCTGTGCGGCCTTCGCCTGCGCCTCGAGATGCGCCAGCATGTCCTTGCTCACGTCGACCGCAAACACGTGCCCGCCGTTGCCCACGTGGCGCGCGAACCGCAGCGCGAAATATCCGGAGCCGGCGCCGATATCGGCCACCCGTTCGCCCTCCCGGAGGGCGAGCGCGTCCAGAACCTCCTGCGGCTTCTGCCAGGCGTCCCGCGCCGGGTCCTCGAGGGCGGCGATGTACGCGGCGGAGTCGCGGTGGAGCCGGTGGGCGTCATGGCCGGTCGGAGCAGTCTGACCTGCGGCGGCCAGCGGCAGGAGCACGACCAGGGCAAACAAAGAAATTGGGGTCGTCATCACAGTCTGTCGCATGCCCCGTGAGTGTATGACAAAGGGTCCTGGCGGTGCCGGCACCGGCTGAACGGCTCGTTTCGTGCCCAAGGAAAGGGCCCGCAGTGCCGGACCCGTTTGATGCTATTCTCACCCGCAACCAACAGTTCAACGCTGGTCTGGCCGTTCGATTGCGGCGCCCCTGCTGCGCGATCCTGCCAGAGAGAAAGGCTGGATGAACCCGAGTCTCTGGATGCGCGCGGTGGACCGCGCCTGCGCCTCCGCACGCGCATGGATGTACGCTGCCGTCCCGGTCCTCGTTCTTGTCGTGGCCCTGCCGATCATCACTCTCGGACAATCGCCCCCTGCCTGGCCGCCTCCCACGCTTCGAGACACGGGCCTGTACGCCGATTGGGCCACGAAGACCGTGGCGCCAGGAAACTTTCCCTTCAGTCCCCAGTACCCGCTCTGGTCCGACGGTGCGGCGAAGTCGCGGTGGCTGCACATTCCGAAGGGCCGGTTCATCGACGGGTCGGACCCCGACGAGTGGAAGTTCCCCGTGGGCACGAAGCTCTGGAAGGAGTTCGCGTTCGGCGCGCGTGCCGAAACGCGGTTCATCGAGCGCACGCGAAGCGGGTGGCAATTTGCCACCTATGTGTGGAACGACGACGAGAGCGACGCCGTGCTGGCGCCTGAGGGCGGGATCAAGCAGAGCGTCACCATCCAGGACGGCATCCGTCACGCCATCCCGTCACGCGTCGACTGCCGCGTCTGTCACGAAGCCGGGCCCGTGCGCGTGCTCGGTGTCACGGCGCTGCAACTGTCGCCGGACCGGGATCCCAATGCGCCGCATGCCGAGCCGCTGCCGGAAGGCGCGGTCGATCTCCGCACACTCGCGGCACGTGGGCTCGTGCGCGGCCTGCCGGCACGCGTGACCGCCACACCGCCTCGCATCCTCGCGTCGACGCCCACCGCGCGCGCCGCGCTCGGCTACCTTCACGCCAATTGCGGCGGTTGCCACACGGGCGCGGGCGAACTCCGCTCGCTGGCCTTTGCCCTCAACTACACGTTGAACCGCGCAGAGGGTGAAACGCCCCCGGCGCTTCTGACCTCGGTGGGGCAGCCGAGCCGCTTCAAGGTGCCCGCCGCCGCCGATGCCGTGGAACGCGTCTGCGCCGGCCAGCCGGAGAAGAGTGTGCTCGTGGCGCGCATGGCGTCCCGGCACCCTCTGGTGCAGATGCCGCCGCTCGGCACGCGGCTGGTGGACGAGGAGGCGGTGAGCCTGATCAGGCGCTGGATCGCCGAGGATCTGATTTCTCCCGAACGGACGGCCGGAGTCACTGAGGGGGCACGATGATGAAGAGGATGGATGTGATGGGAGGCTCGATGCGACGGCTTGCAGCGGTGACGGCATCAGCAGGGTTGATCGTGTTGACCGGAGTATCGGCCCATACGGCAACGCAAGGGGCACGATCGACCGCTGCCGGCGGGGCGACCACCGCTCCGACAGCGGCGGCCGCGAAGACGGCCGGCCGTGGCGCGAGCAGCGGATCGGTGGCTCGCGGCAACTACCTCGTGAACGCCATGGGCTGCCACGACTGCCACACGCCCGCGAAGATGGGCCCGAACGGCCCTGAGCCCGACATGTCGCACGCCCTCGGGGGACATCCCGCCGCTCTCGCCGTGCCCGCGCCGCCGGCGCCGTCCGGCCCATGGGTTGGTTCCGTGATCGGCACCTTCACGGCATGGTCTGGGCCCTGGGGTGTCAGTTACACGGCGAACCTCACGCCCGACAAAGCGACCGGGCTCGGCGAGTGGACCGAACAGCAGTTTGTCGACACCATCCGCACAGGGCGACGCCAGGGTCGCGGCCGCGAGATCCTGCCGCCGATGCCCTGGCCTGCGTTCAAGAATCTCAACGACGCCGATCTGAAGGCCATCTTCGCCTACCTGCGAACCGTGAAGCCTATCGAGAACAAGGTACCCGAGCCCGTTCTGGCCGAGGCGCCTGCGAAGTAGAACGGAGCGCCGCTCCTCCAGCGCGCATGTTGTGGAGCCGGAACTCTGCGTTCCGGCCTGCACCGACCGCTCGCATCAGCCTTGGGGTTTCGACTTCTTCCGCGCGTGCCGTGCCTCGGCCTCCTCGACGGAGTGTGACGCCGTGAGGCTCTCGTCTTTCTTGGCCATGCCTGCCAATTTGCCGTAAAACCGGTGGAGCGCCACCAGTTCCTCTTCGCTGAGATCCTCCACGTCGATCAGCCGGTTACTCGCGCCCTCGACCGCGGCGACGAGCTCGTTCAGCTTCAGCTGAATCGCCATGGAGTCCTTGTTCTGCGCGCGCTGGATCAGGAACACCATCAGGAAGGTGATGATCGTCGTGCCCGTGTTGATCACCAGCTGCCACGTGTCGGAATACCCGAAGAGCGGGCCGGTGACAACCCACGCGAAGATCACCAGGCACGCGAGCGCAAACGCGGCCGTACTGCCCGTCCAGCGCGTGATGACCGTGGACAGGCGCTCGAGAAACGGAGCGGATCGTGGGCGCCGGGATCGCGGCATTCATCCTCCACCATGGCGGGCGCGCGACGCCTCCGCGCTCGGGGTCAACGCGTCTGCACCGTTCCGGGCGCCGGGTAATTCCTGCTCGCGTCGTCAAGCACCAGCACCCAATCCAGCATTTCGCCCGGGTCGGGCGGGGTGAACACACGCTCACCGGTGTTCGCAAAGGTCCCGATGCGCGTGGCGCGGCCGTCACGCGGGTTGAACCACCACGCGGTGACCTGCGAACCGACCACCGCGTTCATCCGCACCGCGAACGGCCGCCCCACCGGTGCGTACACCATGACGTAACTTCCGTCCTGATCGCGGGTGGCGGAGAAGCGGTAGCGCCCCGCGCCCGGCATGCTGGTAGGCACGGGCCCGGTGACGACCACCGTGTCGTCGGGCACCCGCGTGAGGAACGGGCGCGACTCGAGCAACGCGCGTCCGTGCTGCATCTGGACCGCGCCTGGCTGGTCAATCGCGTCGGTCCACGGCAGCAGCGGGTTGTTGATCGGCTCTCGCGCGGCGGTCCACATCTGCCACACGGAGTGATGGCCGTAGGTGTGGCCCATCGCCCCGGCGAACAGGTCCCAGTACAGCGGCCGGCGGACGTCGGCGGCTATCGAGTGCCCGAACTTCTTCGCCTCGAACGACACCGGGTGGTCTTCGTAGATGGGCTCGCCGTCGAGCACCGGCTTGACCGGTGAACGGTCGTAATCGACGCGGGTCTGATCGTAGCGGCCCGTGTACTCGGCGGTGTGCCCGTTCTGCCGCATGTTGACGTCGAGCCAGTCCGATTCGTGGAAGTACTGCGCCGATCCGGCGCCGCCCGTCGGGTGGAACGTGATCAGGTGCGCCCCGCCGTCCCCCTTGCGCAGCCCGTGCGCCATGGCTTCCACGATCGCGCGGTGGGCATCGCTCTCGATCGGCCGATCACCGCCGAGGATCCAGATTACGCCGGCGTGCCGGTAGCGCTTGCCGAGCCACTCACCGTACGCCGCGGCATTGGCCGGTGTGAAGATTTCCGGGCCGAGGCCCCACTTCTTGTTCCACTTGTCGCCCCATGTGGGCAGCAGCCCGACGTAAAGGCCGAGCACGTTCGCCTTCGCCACGACCCAGTCGACGTGAGCGAAGTAGGCATCGTTGGGCTGCGTGGGATCATCGTTCCGGAGGGGCAGTTCGCCATATGCGTTCGGCACGTGCAACCCGTCCATCTCGGCGAGCGCCACCGCCTGGATGACGGTGAAACGCTGCTCGGCTCGCTTCCGGAGATAGCGTTCGGCGTCCTCACGGCTGGCGCGGTGGAACAGTTCCCATGCGGTGTCGCCAAGCCAGAAGAAGGGCGCGCCTGTGGCGGTCACGAGAAACCGGCGGTTCTCGGACACTCGCAGGTGCGGCAGTTCGCCGGCGGCCCGGGGGAGGGCGGGGAAGCCAATGCTCACGGCAACAATCAGGAACACGAGGAGCCGTGCGCGCGTGATGGTGTTGGTCATGCGGGGTGTCATGTGGTCGAAGAGCGAGGTGGCCGCGCTGATTCTAAGCCATTCGCTGACACGTGCGGGCTGTCGTCAATGTCTGGCACGTCCCGTGAACAGCGAAGTGATTTTGCAGATGAAGAGGAGGCGCTTCTTCGCGCCCCACATCTTCCTCTCGCACGGCACCAGGGACAAGGTGCTGCCGATCGATCGGACCAGCCGGACGATCGTTCCCGAACTCGAGCGCCGCGGATACGACGTGAGATACCGCGAGTTCGACGGCCCACACACGATTCCGGCAGACCTCGCACGCGACGCGTTCCGCTGGTTCAAAGGCTGAACCATATTACAGAGATAACGACCAGCACGGCGCCAACACGCGCCCGGTGTCTCGGTCGTGGCATTTGCCTTGCTCGAGTCGAGGCGCTGAACCCAGGAACACATGCAGATCATCGGGACACGCACGATCGAGGGCCCGAACGTCTTCACGCACCGGCCGACCGTGCTGATTACGCTCGACCTCCAGGACCTCCACGAGCGCGAGAGCTGTGACCTGCCGGGCTTCACGGAGCGGCTGATTGAACGTCTTCCCGGCCTGGCCGAGCACGTCTGCAGCAAGGGGTATCCCGGGGGGTTTGTCGCGCGGCTGCGCGAAGGCACCTATCTGGGGCACGTCGTGGAGCACGTGGCCATCGAGTGGGGCCAGGCCATCGGCGCGACCGGCAACTACGGGAAGACGGTGCGATCGGCCCGCCCGCATTGCTTCGACATCGCCGTCACCTCGTGCGTGCACCAGGCGACACGACACCTGCTTCACGCCGCGGTGGCCTTTGTCGATGCCACCGTCCGTGCCGAACCCTTCGATATGCCGGCCGTCCTGACGGCTGCACGACGCCTGGTGGATCACACGCGGCTCGGCCCCAGCACGCAGGCGATCGTGGATGCGGCTGCCTGCCGGAACATCCCGTGGAAGCGGCTCGACGACGAGAGCCTGGTGCAGCTGGGATACGGCACACACCGGCGCCTGATTCGATCGACCGTGGGGGATGCGACCAGCGCAATCGCGGTCGAGATCGCACAGGACAAGGCCGCGACGAAGGCCCTGCTCGCGCGGGCGTTCGTCCCGGTGCCCAAGGGCGAAGTCGTCGAGTCCGAAGGGCAGGCCCTTGCCGCCTACGACGAGATCGGGGCGCCGGTTGTGATCAAGCCGCTCGACGGCAATCAGGGGAAAGGCGTCTCCGTGAGCGTGAGCTCTCACGACGAGGTGAGGGCGGCCTTCCAGCGCGCGCAGGCACAATCCGCGCGCATCATCGTGGAGCAGATGCTGGTGGGCAATGACTATCGCATTGTCGTCGTCGGCGGCCGCGTCGTCGCGGCGAGCCGGCGCGAGCCGCCAGCGGTTACCGGCGACGGGACGCGTACCGTGCGTGAGCTCGTGGCCATTGCCAACGAGGATCCGCGGCGAGGCGAAGGCCACGAGAAGCCGCTGACGGCCATACGGCTCGACGACACCGCTCTCGTGCATCTCGGCACGCAGGGACTCGACCCGGGGTCGGTGCCCGAGCAGGGCCGAACCGTCTGGCTTCGCGAGAGCGCAAACCTCTCGACCGGCGGCACCGCCGAGGACGTGACTGAGCACGTGCACCCCGATGTGTGCCGGGTCTGCGAGCGCGCAGCCCGCGTCGTGGGACTCGACATTTGCGGCGTCGACCTGATGACCCCCGACATCTCGCAGCCGCTCGGCCCGTCGTCAGGGATCGTGGAGCTGAACGCAGGTCCCGGCATCCGCATGCACCACCACCCGAGCACCGGGGCGCCCCGCGATGTCGGCGGCGCCATTGTCGATCTCCTGTTCCCTGGTGGACACAACGGCCGCATCCCGCTGATCGCCGTGACCGGCACGAACGGCAAGACAACGGTTGCGCGAATGGTGGCGCACGCGCTGCAGATGGCGAGGCGCCACGTCGGCCTGACCACCACCGACGGCGTCTGGATCGGCGGTGCACAGGTGGCCGCGGGCGACATGACGGGTCCACGGTCGGCGCAGGCGGTGCTGTCCGATCCCACGGTCGATGCGGCCGTCCTCGAGACGGCGCGCGGCGGCATCGTCCGCGCGGGGCTTGGCTACGACTGGTCGGACGTAGGCATCATGACCAACATCCAGCTCGATCACATCGGGCAGGATGGGATCGAGACGCTCGATGATCTCGCACACATCAAATCGCTGGTCCTCGAGCGCGTGAGGGAAGGCGGCACGCTGGTGCTGAACGCAGACGATGCCCACGTGATGCGGCTGATGGATCATCCGCGTGTGCGGAAGCTGTCCCGGGAGGTGCGTCTGTTCTCGGCGTACCCGAATCACGTCAACGTGCGGCGGCACCTGGCCGGCGGCGGAACAGCGTACTTCCCGCGCCGCGGGTGGATCGTGGAGGGTGCCGGTGCCGCCGAATGGAGCCTCGTGGAGATCGCCACCATACCCGCTGTGCTCGGGGGCGCCGCGCAGCACCAGCTCATGAACGCGCTCGCCGCGGTTGCCGCGTGCCGCGCGCAGGGGCTGACGGCCGACCAACTTGCCAGTTCGCTCCGCACATTCGATGCCCACACGCACAACCAGGGACGCGGCACCCTGTACCGGGTGGGACAGGGATACGTGTTGATCGACTACGGACACAACCCGGCGGCGTTCGACGCGGTGGGCCAGATGAGCGCCCGCTGGCTGGGCCGCCGGGTGACGGCGGTGGTCGGCGTCCCCGGCGATCGCGCCGACTGGGTGATCGCGGAAGCTGCGCGCGCTGCCGCCCGCGCGTTCGACCGGGTGATCGTCCGTGAGGATGCGGACAGGCGCGGCCGCGACCAGGGCGAGGTGCCGGGCCTGCTCTGCGAGGCGATCAGTGCGCACGCGCCCTCGCGTCTGTGCCAGGTCGTGCCGGGCGAGAGGGAGGCGCTGCGTCTCGCCGTCGAGAGCATGGACCCGAACGAAGTCATCGTCGTGTTCTACGAAGACCTCCAAGGCGTGCAGCAGACGCTGGCCGACCTCGGGGCCGTGCGGGCTCAGATTGTCGAGCCACTCCGCTTCCAGGATGATGGGACCCTCGGCGCGTTGAGGCGCGCGTGATCCTGGTCATCACCGGGGTGCTGCGGGATGGCGTCATGACACAGCAGGATTGCTTCCTGCAGAGAAGCGCACGGAGGATTGGACTTGATGGCCAGGAAGCGTAAGGCGCCCCCCGCGCGCTCCACGAACGGGCACGTACCGCCTTCCCATACACGCACGATCAGCCGCCTGGAGGCGGCCCGCGCGGCAGACTCCACCGGGATGCCGAAGGGCTCGCTCATCCTGGTTGGGGGCGGCGAAGACCGCGAGGGTGAGATGCTCATCCTGCGGGAGGTGGCGGGCCGCGCCAAGGGCGGACGTCTGGCCGTCGTCACCGCCGCGAGCGCCCAGCCCGGCGAGATGTGGGCGCTCTACAAGGGGCTCTTCCAGCGGCTCGGCGTGAAGGACGTCGTGCACGTTCCTCTCGAAAACCGCGAGGCGGCGTTCGACCCCAGCGTCGTGGACCTGCTCAAGACGGCCCGCGTCATCTTCTTCAGCGGCGGCGACCAGGTCCGTATCACCAGCCGGCTCGGCGGGTCGGTGCTGTGCGATGCCATTCGCAAGTTCTATGAGGGCGGCGTCACGCTGGCGGGCACGTCCGCAGGCACCTCGTGCATGAGCGAGACGATGCTCGTCGGCGGGTCGAGCGACGAATCGCACAAGGTCGGCGCCGCGCTGCTCATGGCGCCCGGGCTCGGGCTGATGACGAACGTCATCATCGATCAGCACTTCGCCGAGCGCGGGCGGATCGGACGGCTGCTCGGCGCGGTGGCGCAGAACCCGCGCATCCTGGGCGTCGGCATCGATGAAGACACGGCCATCATCGTGAACGACGGCCGGTTCCGCGTCTTCGGGTCCGGGGCGGTGTACGTGATCGACGCGATCAGCGAGTCGTACACGAACGTCTCCGAAGAGGAGCCGGAGAGGACGATGTCCATTTTCGACGTGCGCCTTCACATCCTCAGCACCGGCGATTCGTTCGACCTCGCCACCCGCCGCCCGAGCCGCGCGGACGCGAAGGAGACCGGCCGGTCGGGGCAGGCTCGCAACGGCACCACAGCCGCAAACGTGTCGTGAGTGTCAGTCGCGCACGCGCAGGCTGCAGGCGACAGGCGGCAGCCTGCAGGCCCTCCGGGCCTGAAGCCAGACCGCCCCGCAGCCTGTAGCCTGCAGCCTGCAGTCAGAATGTGGAGCCGGGACTTCAGTCCCGGCGCGTATATCTAAATCCCCAACATCCGCGAAGCATTCTCGTTATAGACCTTCTTCAGAATCCCGTCCGGCAGCCCTACTCCGTAGATCCGCCACCGGCCCTGGGGCGGCACCGGCGCGGGCGCGTAGTCGAAGTACTCGTCCTCAGTTTCCAGGAACCGGTAGTAGATCTCGTACAACGCGTCCCCGAACACCTGCTGCGGCGTCTCGATGCCGTGCGGCACCGCATCCGTCCCGAAGAGGATCCGGTCCTGGTAGCGATCGAAGAACCGCCGGGCCGTGCGCGGCTGGCGCCCGAGCTCGCCGATGCGGGCCCCGAGCTCCACGTGCATATTCGGGTGTCGATCGAGCGAGGCCGCCACTTCCGCTAGGTCTTCCGCATGATGCCCTACGTGCAGGGCGATGAAGGTCGTGCGCGGGTGGCGCGCAAAGACGCGGTTGCGGGCGGCGAGCAGGTCGGCGAACGGCGGGAAGTCGCGCCCGTGGAACGACCAGTCCGGATGGGCGTTCAACTCCTCGAACCGTTCGTTGAAGCGGTCGATGGGAAGAAAGAACGCCTCCGGATCGGCGATGTGAATGGCCACGGGCATGTTCAAGGCGGCGCACGCCTCCCACATCGGGTCGAAGCGGGCGTCGTCGATCCGGACGAGCGGTCCGTCGGTGCCGCCATCGCGGAGGTACAGACCGAGCGTCTTCAGCACCTTCAAACCGCGCGCACCGGCCTCGTGCGCTCGGGAGAGTTCGTCGGCCTGGAGACTGGGATACGCGGGCTCGCTCGCACGATCGTACAGCGGCTCCGTGAACGTGACGAAGCGGCCGGGGTGCGCCGTCTGGAACTCCCGCACGCTCGTCGCCAGGCCCGCACCCGTCCCGCCGGTGAGGTTGACCATCGTGCGCAGGTTGCGGCGGTCCATGACCGGCAGAAGTTCCGACGCGGGTGCGAGCACCTTGACCGCGTCGCTCCGCGGAACACCGGCGTCGCGAGCACGGAAGGTCAAGTGTGTGTGGATGTCGATCACGGGGTACCGGGCGCGCGGCACCGATGATTCCGGCACCCGCAGCATGCTGCGGGGCTGAAACTCGCGGAGGTCCAGGGGCTGAGGCGCGCCTGCCGCGGAGCGCTGACCGGCCCCTACCGCATCGCGCCGAGATCGCGTCCGGGCCTGGGTTCTCCTTCGCCGTCATGCGCCGCTGCGCCCACCGCGAGGGCGCCCACGCCCGCGAGCATCTGCCTGCGGCTCCACGCCGATCCCACGTCCGTGCGCTGCCCCATTCGGATCCTCCGTCCACCTGTTCACCGCCCGGTCCGCGTGTTCCACGGGCCATTCGAGTCGAGATTGTGCCACCGAAACGG
The DNA here is from genome assembly GCA_963763095.1 of Vicinamibacteria bacterium. Classification (GTDB taxonomy): domain Bacteria; phylum Acidobacteriota; class Vicinamibacteria; order Vicinamibacterales; family JAENWD01; genus CAVUCH01. The sequence continues at coordinate 191,680 of CAVXNR010000003.1, read as the reverse complement.
GTTCCAACGTGCGCCCCTTGACGGGGCAACTGCTGCCGGCCAATGCTCAGCCCGCAGCCTGCGATGCGCCGATGCACGGTGCGCGCACGCCGCGTCTACCCACCCGGAGTCCAACAGATGAAGAGCCGCCGCATCACGTGCCTGGCCCTGCTCGCCCTGGCGATTGCACCGTCCGCCCGCGCGCAGATCTATCAGACCGATTTCCCGCCCGACGAACTGCGTGCGCGCTGCGCGCGCGTGATGGCGGCGATGGCCCCTGATACCGTGGCCGTCGTGCAGGGCGCCCCTCTGGCGAGCGGCTTCGGCGTGCCACGCCAGAGCAACTCGATCTATTACTTGTCGGGCATCGAAACGCCTGGCGCCTACGTCGTGCTCGATGCCCGCACGAAGAGCGTCGTGCTCTATCTGCCGCCGCGAAACGAGCGCCTCGAGCGCTCCGAAGGCAAGGTGCTCTCGGCCGAAGACGCAGACGTCGTCAAGCGGCTCACCGGTGCGGACGACGTGCGGTCCACCGCGGCCATGACCGGAACCTGGCCCTTCGGAGAGAAACGCCCCGCCGCCATCTACGCGGAGTCCGCACCGGCAGAGGGCTACGCCCAGAGCCGGTATGAAATCGAGGCTGCCGATGCCGCCATCGCGGCGGACTTCTGGGACGGGCGCCTGCCGCGGCAGATGCAGTTCGTGCAGCTGCTGCGGGCCCGGCACCCGCGCCTCGACGTGCGCGACCTCACGCCGATTCTCGACGACCTGCGCAGCATCAAGAGCACGCGCGAAATCGCGCTGGTGCGCCGCGCCTCCCAGCTGGCCGGTCTTGGCATGATCGAAGCGATCCGCAGCACGGAAGCCGGTGTGTACGAGTACCAGCTGGACGCGGCGATGCGCTACGTCTTCCTTCTCAACGGCTCGCGCCTGGATGCCTACCGCTCCATTACCGCGTCAGGCACGGAGAACATCAACAATGGACACTACTGGCGCAACACGCGGCGGATGGAGGATGGGGACCTCGTCCTCATGGACTACGCGCCTGACTATCGCTACTACGTGAGCGACATCGGGCGCATGTGGCCCGTGAGCGGCCGCTACCTGCCGTGGCAACGCGAGCTGCTGCAGTTCATCCTCGAGTACCGCAACATCGTGCTGAAGCGCATCCGGCCGGGCGTCACCGCCGATCAGGTGCTGGCGGAAGCGAAGGAGGCGATGGCGCCGGTGCTCGCGCGGACGAGGTTCTCGAAGCCGGCCTACGAGAAGGCCGCGCGGACGATGCTCGAAACGAGCGGTGGTGTGCTCTCGCACCCGGTCGGGATGAGCGTGCACGACGTCGGCACGTACAAGCGCGGTCCGCTGCAGCCCGGACACGTGTTCTCGGTCGATCCGCAGATGTGGGTGCCCGAAGAGCACCTGTACTTGCGATACGAAGACACCGTCGTGGTTACCGAGAGCGGCGTGGAGAACTTCACGGACTTCCTGCCGTCGGAGCTGGACGATCTCGAGATGCTGGTGCGCGAGCGCGGGATGGTGCAGGCGTTTCCGGAGGATCGCCGCTGACGTGCCTGCGGCTCACGTGATGACGGCGCAGCCGCCCGGTTATGCTGCCACCACGACCGACACAATCGTGGCGTCATCGTGCAGCGTGCCGTCCGCGAACGCGAGCACGTCCTCGAAGATCGCCGCCGTGAGAGCGGGCGCGTCGAGTCGAGCGCGGTCGCTGATGGCCGCGGCGAGCCGTTCCTCGCCGTATTCCTCGCCATCCGGCGACGTGGCTTCGGTGATGCCGTCGGTGTAGAGCACGAGGCGGTCGCCGCGGCGGATCTCGATTTCGTGCTGCTCGTATGTGAGATCCGGAAAAACGCCGAGCACGGTCCCGCCAGTCGCCAGGTGGACCACCTCACCCGACGCCCGCACGAGCAGCGGCGGGTTGTGCCCCGCGTTGGCGCAGGTGAGCAGGTGCCGGCGGCAGTCGAGGCGGAGGTAGCACGCGGTCACGAAGCGACCGCTGACCATGTGCCCGCACAGCAGGCGGTTCACGCGGACGCAGACCTCGCCGGGCGCCGCGGCCCCTTCCGAGAACGCACGGACCGCGGCCTGCAGATTCGACATCAGCAGCGCCGCCGGCAGCCCCTTGCCGGCTACGTCCGCAATCAGCAGCCCGAGCACGTCGTCGTCGAACGTGAGCGCGTCGTAGCAGTCGCCGCCGTACCCACTCGCCGGGCGCCACGTGGCGGCAATGCCGTACGGGCCAATGCACGGCAGCGTCGAGGGCAGCAGCCCGCGCTGGATGGCGCGCGCGTCCGACTGTTCGCGCTCGTGCCGGACGTTCTGCTGGCGGGCCACGCGGCCATCGGCTATCTCGCGGCTCAGGATCTCGAGCAGGGTGGTGTTGTTCCACGGCTTCTGGACGAAGCTGCGCGCCCCGCGGCGCATGGCCTCGACCGCCGTGTCGATCGTCCCCCAGCCGGTCATGACGACGACGGGCAGCAACGGGTCGAGCACGCGAGCGCGAGACACGAGCTCCAGTCCCTCGCCAGCGGACGTGGTGTCGCGGGTGTAGTTCAGATCGGCCAGCAGCAACTCGTACGGACGCTCCTGCAACCGGTCGAGCGCCGCGACGGGGGAGGTCACGAAGTCGGCGTCGAGGTCAGCCCCCTTCAGCAGAAACCGCAAGGCCTCGAGGACATCTGCCTGGTCGTCGGCGACGAGAACACGCGCACGCACTCCGTCGAGTGTAGACAACCGCCGTGCCACCTGGCGAATGCGGGTTGTTCGGCGCAAATCCCCTGCAAGCGTCGGGAGGTGTCCCGGTTCCGGGATCTCCCCGTCCCGCATCCGCGACGCCTGTGACAAAAATGCGTGTTCTGCAGGGCTGAAGCCCTGCCCCACATGCGGGTCCTCAGCGCTCGATATCGGCACCGTGACAGAAAGTGGGGCAGGGCTTCAGCCCTGCCGACAGGAATCGTGGGCGCAGGGCTTCTGCTCCGAATCGTGGGGCAGGGCTTCAGCCCTGCCGACAGTATAGTTGTCTGCCCCGCTGGTAGACCGCTCGCGTCAGATCAGGGGAAGAGGAACCAGGTACGGAGCCATCGTCCCCGAGAAGCACGTATCAATGACTGTGACCCTCACACCGCCGGCGCCCTCAGAGGCCGACGTGGCGCACATCGTCGCGATCGAGAGTCCGGTGATCAGGAACCTGGCGATCACGGAATGCTATGCGCGGCTTTCAGCGGCACTTGCGCAGCGCACGGGTCCGCGCGCGAACTGGTGCACGTTCGCGACATGGGCCTCACGTCAGGCCGGACGGACGATCCGCTCTGAAGATCTCGGTGAAACGCTCCGGCGGCGGCTGGGAGGACCCGCCACCCTGTGGCAGCCTCTCCGGTCGCTCTGGCGCATGCTGCTCAGGAGGGGGCTCCTCGACCCGGCATCGAGGCTGGGGCGGATCAGCGTCGCGATCCATTCACCCTTCGACGCATTCGAACGGTCCAGCGGCGCGGTCGCGCGGGGGAACCTGAAGGTGTTCGCGGAGGTCGGCCGCGAGTTCGCCCGCTACCTCGAGGCGTGCCCCGAGGGTGCAGCGGTGGACTCACCGGCGGTTGCCGCGTTTCTCGACGGGCTCCGGGCGGGCGAGCCGCCGGGGGGCCAGGACTACCTGCGCCAGGCGTTCTCCTGCTACCAGCGGCAGGGGCACGAGCCCGACCCGCACGCCCGCGCGGAACTGGTGCTGCTCGCAAACCTGTCGATCGGTCTCCACGAGCAGACGCGTCTTCAGCCCGAGATTGCGGAGGCTGTCGATGCGCCGCTCACCACCGCACACGATTCCGGCGAGCGGGTGCTGGCCGTCCTGATCCACGGCTCGACGGCGTGGCCCTCCGCCGTGCGGCGCCCCGCCGCAGGAGTGATTGGATTGGTTGCCGCGCCCCTGCGGTCCGCGGCGGTGCGCCTGTCGCGGGAGGTGATCACCGAGCGCCTGATGGTGCTCAGCGTTCCGCCCGACGTGGTGCTCTCGCTGGGTCGCAATCTCGACGCGGGCGTGCCGCCGGTCCTGGCGGCCGCGCGCGTGCCGGAGTTGACCGCGTTCGTCAGCCGCCACGACCCGTGCGGCCCGGGAGAGACCGCCTGCGGCGCTCACGACTGGTGCAGTCTGCAGGAACGGATGCATTACATCCTGCACCTGTTCAGGGCGTACCAGGAGGACGCAGCGCTGCTGTCCGCGCCATTCACGGGCGATCAGGTGCGCGCGTTCGGACGCGGGATCGTGCCCGACGGTGTGTTGTAGAAGCCCCGCCCTGTCAGGCTGGTTCGGGGCGCGGTGCGCGGAATCGCTCGGCGAGGGCGTCGACCGCCTTGCGCAGACAGAGAATGTCGCCGCCCACCGCCACGAACGCGAACCCCATCGCCAGCCACGCCGTCGCATCTTCTTCGACCGGCGCCAGAATGCCAATCGGCTTTCGGATCGGCCCGCGCACGGCGGCAGGCATCCTCGATGACGCGTCGCACCTCGGGGTGCCGCGGCTGACCGAGGAACCCCAGGCTCGCCGACAGGTCCGACGGCCCGATGAACACGCCATCGACGCCGTCGACGGCCGCGATCTCCTCGAGCGCATCCACGGACGCACGCGTCTCGAGCTGCACCAAGCACGCACATCTCGGCGTCCGCGCGGGCGAAGTAGTCGTCCACGCGCCCGTACCGGTTCGCCCGATGGGTCGACGCCACACCACGTACGCCGCGCGGGGGGTAGCGCACCGCGGCCACCGCGCGGGCGGCCTCGTCAGCCGACTGCACGTAGGGGACGAGCAGCGTCTGTGCGCCGACGTCGAGCAGCCGCTTGAACAGCACCGGATCGTTCCACGCCGGGCGGACGACGGGCGCGACACGCGATCCGCTGAGGGCGCGCAGCGTATCCGCAACGTGCGTCACCTCGTTCGGTGCGTGTTCGGTGTCGATCAGTGCCCAGTCGAACGCCGAGTCTGCGAGGATCTCGGTGACGGTTGCGTGGCCGATGCTGTGCCACAGCCCCACGAGCTGCGCGTTGGCGGCCAGGGCCCGCTTGAAGGCATTCTTCGGAATGTCCATGCAGACAGTGTATGCGGGTGCAGGGGTTCTTGCAGGGCTGAAGCCCTGCCCCACAGGGTTGTCGGCTACGATCCGAACTCCACGCCGACCAGCGGCGTCAGGCGGTCTTGCAGGCCGCCCCCCGAGATGTGGAAGCGGAGGTTGAAGTTCACGAGAATGTGCGGGGCCACGTTGATCTTCAAACCGGCTGACCCCGCGAGCGCGTCGATGGATCCCGTCACGAAATCGATGTCGGCGAACGTGCGCCCGCCCGCCCCGACCGGGAATTCGCGCTCCACCAGCAGAGGCGTGTCGAACACGTGCTGCCCGAGCAGGTCCAGGGCAAGGCTGAAACGATCGCTCACACCGACATCCGTGCCCACGACGTAGAACAACTGGTCGGGCAGTTCGCCTGTCAGACCCGCCCGGACATCGTTGGCCAGCACGCTGCGGCCGTTCCACTGCCACGCGATGTTCGCGCGGGGTGACAGGCGGCCGTAGCTGGCTGACAGGGCGGCAAACGGCTTGACACCCCAGGCACCCGACCCCAGCAGATCCTTCTCATCCCCCGTGGGCAGGCGCACGTCGACCCCGACCGCCAGCGCCCGCGCCTCTTCACGCACCGCATTCGCCTTCACGCGCGCGATCAGATCGCCGACTCCGCTCGCGGATCCCTGGCCGAAGAACTGCTTGTGGTCTCCGAACCCCTCACGCGCGGTCTCATCGTGGAAAAAGTGGACCGCGGGATCGCTTGTGCCAATCCTCTGGATCTGGGCGTTCGAGACCACGCTGAGGGTGGTGCGCACGATCGGGATCGCCAGAGACACGTCGATGCGGTCGGTGATGCCGTACGTGATCGCACCCGTCCACTGCGCGAGGGACGCTTCGACCGTGTTGGCGGTCGTGACCACGTCGAGGCGGCCGCCGCCCAGCTGGAAGTCGTCGTGAGTGAACACGGCCGGGACGGTGCTGAGATCCACGCCGTCGAGCGAGTCGAACGAGAAGTGCTGGTAGTTGAAGCCCACCGACAGCTGCCCGCGCCCGATGGTCTCGGCCCGGTCGCTGAGGATCGGTCCGAAGCTCCGCGTCGTGCGCCGGAACGTGCCGGTGGCCGAATCGAACGCGTACGTGAACCCGGACGCCGGCGAGGGCAGCGGCAGCGCGGTCAGCTGGCTCACGAGAGCGACGTTGAACTGCGTGAAATTCGACTGGAACGCGCTGTTGAAGTGCGCCGAGTGTGTCGTGCCGTCCGGGAGCACGGCCTCGCTGTTGACCACGAGACCTGTCGGGCCGAACACGTCCTCGAACAGCGTGGCCAGTTTCCCCGGTGTCTGCGCCTGTTGTGCGGCGGCGGTGCCCGCCGTGGCGAGGGATATCACGAGTGCGACCAGGAAGCTGATTGGTTTCATCGTTAGCGAGCCGCCTCGAACCGGACCGATTCGATCACCCAGCCGCCCTCGGCGGCTCGGAGCTGGAACGTGCTGCGCGCGTCGCTGCGCAACTCGTGACCGTCAACCGTCGCCAGCGAATAGTGCCGCGTGGCCACCACCGTTGCAGTGTCACCTGCCACGTCGATGCGCGGCGACTCGAGCGTGACGCTGATCCGCCGGGCATTGTCGAATTCCGTCTTGATGGCCCGTTCCTGCGCGCCGCCGAGACCGGGCCAGACCTGCTTCAGCGCCGGCAGGCTGCGCGCCTCGAGCGCGGCCGAGTACCGCTGCAATGCCCGGCGAACGGCCTCCTGCGGGTCGACACTCCGCCGCTCGGAGGCTGCAGGGGCGCGCGGCGGCGTGCTGGCCGCGGGCGGTGAGGCGGCCGGCGCCTGAGAGGGCGCCGGTGCCGGCGCGGGTGCTGGCGGCGGCATCGGTTGCACTGCAGGGAACTGAATCATGCGCGGCTCTTCGGTTCGAGGTGGCGGGGAGGTGTGTGGGGCCACAGGCTCCGCTGCTGCACGCGCCTGCGTCCGCCCGAGTGACTCGGCGGCGGCTGCGTCGAACAACCCCTGCGCCGCATAGGCCGCGGTTGTCGCCTTGGCGTAATCGCGCGCGGCGAGCAGTGCCCGCGCGCTGCGCTCGCGCTCCACAGCCCGCGCGAACGACGCGGCTGCGGATGCCGGCGCACCAGCCGATTCTGCGCGCGTGCGTGCCGCCGCCAGCCCCGACACGGCCTCCGTGGCTGCCTGACGGGCATACCGCGCCACGTCGGCCATCAGCCGCTGCGCATCGGCGTTGCCGGGCGATCGCTTCAGCACTCGCCCCGCCGCGCTCGCGGCTTCATCGTACTTGCCCGCCCGGTACAGCGCGCGTGCCGACTCCGTCTGCTGCGTCAGATCGTCGGTGACGCTCACCGGAGCCTCGGGCGCGGCCGGCGGCGTGGCGGGCGCGGGAGCCGTGCCTGCGGGTGCGGACGCAACCGGGCCAGCCGGCTCACTCGGCCGCTCCGTCGCGCCGCGGCGGGCATCGTCGCCGGCCGGCGGCGTGGGGGCGCCCCGGCCGCGAACGACGAAGGAAATCACCGCGATCGCAATCACCACGAGAGCGGCGGCGCTGACGATGGCGAGCAACGGTGACCGTCCGCCAGGCGCCGACGAGGGAGGCGACGGAGCGGGGGATACGCTCGCGTCCGAGCCGGGATAGCTCGAGATTGAAGGTTCGCCCGGCACCGGGGTGGCGTGGCCCGCGGCTTCGGTGCTCGAGCGTCCTGCGTGCCGGGAAGGCGGCGGCGTCCTCCCGGGCATCGGCACGCGCGGCGCATCGAGCGTGGTCTCGGGCTCGGGCAACGGACGTCCCGAGGCACGCGCGGAGGGTGCCCGTGGGGCCGCAGCGGTCGCGTCGCCCATGCGGATCGGGCCCGCGGGCGGCAGCGCGGCCCGAACCAGCTCGAGATCGAGCAGCATGTCTCCCATGCTCTGGTACCGCTGCTCGGGATCCTTTTCGATCGCGCGGTCCACGATCGCAAGCAGCTCCGCCGGCAACGCGTGGGCGCCGAGGCTCTCGAGCGGTGCCGGCCGCTCCTGCAGCACCTTGTACATGGTCGCGGCAAAGGAGTCGGCCTCGAACGCCTTATGGCCGCTGAGCAGCTCGTACAGGAGCACGCCCACGGAGAACACGTCGGCGCGGTGATCGACGGCCTCGGCGCGCACCTGTTCGGGCGCCATGTAGTTCATCGTGCCCACGACGATGTTGCTGCGCGTGAGCTCGGAGGTAACGAGCCGGGCCAGGCCGAAATCGAGGATGCGGACGCTGCCGCTCATCGTGAGCATCACGTTGGCCGGCTTCATGTCCCGGTGGATGATGCCCGCCTCGTGCGCAAACGCCAGCGCATCGCAGATGTCGATGATGATCCCGACCTTCTGCGAGAGCGTCAGCGGCTCGCCGGCGCGCATCCGCACGTCGAGGGCCTGCCCCTGGACGTACTCCATCGCGATGTACGGCTGGCCGCGGTCTTCGCCGAGGTCGAAGATGGTGATGATGTTGCGGTGGGCCAGGCGACCCGCCGCGCGTGCCTCGCGGAAGAACCGCTCGCGGTGCTCGGGCTGATCCACCAGCTGCGTGGAAATCACCTTGATGGCCACCGTGCGCTCGATCTGAGGATCGAAGGCGCGATAGACGACACCCATCCCGCCTTGACCGAGGCGCTCGAGGATCTGGTAGCGGCCGATCGTGCTGATGTCCATCAGTGCTGGCGCGCCCGGGGGGAAACCGAGAGATTACACGCTGAAGAGGCCGCGGCGCAAAGATTGCGGCTGGGTTGCGATTACCTCGGCGGGACGCTCCTGCTTGGCCTGGTGTTCCTCGGAATCAACCCTTCAGCCCTTATTACCCTTAGCCTTTAGCCCTTAAGCCCTTAGCCCTTACCGCATGGACGTGATTCCGGCTGCCAGCGGCCGACACCCCGTGCGGTACACTGCGCGGATGTCGAGCCCAGGTGCCGCCCGGGGAGCCAATCCGCCGGAGTTCGACGCCTGGCTGCGCGGTGCGGAGGAACGGTATCTCGCCGACCTCACGTTCGCCGAGGTCACACGCGCCCTGCGTGCGCTGTCATCGTGCTACGTCGAGCGCCGTGACCGTCTGGCGGACGGGTCGGCGCTCGAGGGTGCCGGCAAACGGGCGGCCTTCGCGCTCTTCTACGCACCGCTGCACGCGGTAGTCACGTACCGGGTGGTCACGGCACTGGAGGCAGACCTCGCGACCGGCACGAGGCTCGTGGATTTCGGATGCGGCACCGGGGCCGCCAGCGGTGCCTGGGCACTCGCGGCGGGCGCGGCGGTGGGCATCGAGGGCTTCGACCGGAGCTCCTGGGCGGTGCGCGAAGCCGTGTGGACGTGGCGCGCGCTGGGGGTGCGCGGCCGCGCAACGCGCGCCGACGTCGCCCGCGTGCGTCTGCCACGCGGGCCCATCGCCTGCCTGGCCGCCTACACCGTGAACGAGCTGCCGCCCGACGCGCGCGAGGCGGTGCGAGGCGCGTTGCTGAGTGCCGCGCGCGAGGGCCACGCCGTGCTCGTCATCGAGCCGTTGGCCGGTGGGGTGGCGCCGTGGTGGGCGATGTGGGTCGAGGACTTCGGAACGATCGGTGCACGCATCGACGAGTGGCGTCTGCCCGGTCAGCTCCCCGACATCGTCGCCCGGTTCGACAAGGCGGCGGGCTTGCGCCATCACGAGCTGACGGCCCGGACGATCTACGTGCCGCGAAACGGAGGTCGCAAGTGACAGCGCCGGTCTCGTCGAGACGCTGGTTGGCGGGGATCCTGGTGCCCGTCGCATGTGCCGAGGTTCTGGCGGTTCTGGCCCTCGCCGCGCACCAGGCGGATGCGCCGTCGGCCGTGACCTGCCGGGTGCGCGACGACGCGCGCCGCCGGGAATTCGTGTTGCGCCGGTCGGATGTCCCACCGGCGGCTTCCGGAGCGCTGGAGCCCGTGTGGCAACTCTCGATGCGAGAGGCCGAGAGCTAAGGGGGCCTGGATCGATCTGCTGCTGCCCGGGGCGAAGCCGGCATTGACGGCCGGCACCGCGAAACTCTCGTACCGGAACGCGAACGGCGGCCGTCAGGTGGATCTCGAGGTGTCGCCTTCAGGATCGCATCTGGACGTCTGGGTGGATCACGGGCTCGAGGTGAACGTCGAACCTGATCTCGACCCGCGTGTGGACCGGCTCAGCACGGACGGCCCGATCACCGCGGTGGACTGCACGATTGGGCCCCCGGTGCCGTGACCACCGTGTTCCATCCACACCTCAGACGAACATAAGCAGAGGGTAGCTTGACCGCCCCTCGTGACGGGCGAGCGCCTGAAGCGCGAGTGCGTCAATGCCCGCGAGTGCGTCGATGCCCCCACGATGAGCCACGCATTACCGATGTTGAGTAACCCGAAGGCTCCCGAGGTCAGGAGCGGCGGCATCCGCCGCGCCGTGCGGCGCGCCAGCGTCGGATCGCCGCGGGCGTCCGGGCCGAAGCCCATCGAAGGCCGGCACTCCAGCGGGCGAGCGCCGCTTCGTCACGAACGGACCAGCTCAAGTCGTAGGCGACACGTAATTCGGCCGGAAGAAGGCCGACGGTCATCAGCCGGTGAATGCGACCGAGCGGCCAGGGTGCCGGCATGCCCGGCCTGAGAATGTCGCGCGCCAACGTGCGGGCCGCGTCGGTCACGACCAGTGACCCGTCGGTGAGCCGCGCAGACACCGCTTTCGAGACCTCCTCGAAGGTGGGCGGTATCAGCTCGCCCGGCAGGCCCAGTCGTGCCGCCCCGACCCGCGCCTCCACGCAGTAGGCGTCCTTCTCCGCCGGCGCGAGCGGGCCTACGACCATTTCGTAGGCGCGGGGCACGGTATCGAGCAGCGTGAGCTGCACCCATGCGAGCAGGTGCGGATCGTGAGCTGCGTACGGTGTGCCCGCAGCGTACGGTCCCGCCGATTTGGAGAGTGTTCCGGTTACGCGATCGTGAATGCGGTTGATGCGGTCGGCCGCGGCTTCCGCCGTCGGCTCGTCGCCGAAGGTCAGGGCCAGCATCGCGGCTATGGTGCCGTGGAGGCGGACGAGGGGGGCCAGGCGGCTCTGCCGGAATGAGCTGTGCCCGGCAACGCCAGCCGCAATCAATGGGTGGGCGAACTGCATCAGGATGGCGCAGGGCCACCCGAGCACGACGGCGCGTTCCCCGTTGATCCGCCAGCTGGCACTCTCCGGCCCGAGCGTCGTCATGAGTCTATGGTCGCACCTGATCGACGCTTCGCGGCCCGTGGGTCAGACGCCAACGAGCACATACGTAGAGGCAGCTCGTCCGTCTGTTCCGCCCGCCCTCAGACTCAACTGTGCACGTTTCGGCAAGTCCCTTGCAGCCCCTTTCCGTCGTTGGAGAAGCGCGCGGAACCTTTGACCTTCCGCGCTCAACGTCACGTTACTGGAGGATTGCACATGAAGCGAGTAGTGACGACGGCCTCAGGCCTCGCCTTGGCCTTTGCCGTGAGCGTGGCCGCGCAAAGCGGGTCCACGAGTGGCACGCAAGGGACTAGTGGCACGTCAGGTACGACCAGCGGATCCAGCACGAGCACGCCATCCGATCAGACCGGCTCGACGAGCGCCAGCAGCTCGACCGGGAAAACCGTAACGGTCACCGGCTGCCTCACCGGTTCCGGCAGCAACTGGATGCTGACGAACGCCTCGACGGGCAGCGGCTCCGGGTCCTCCATGTCGGGGAGCGGTTCGAGCACGGGCGCGGGCAGCACGGTTCGGCAGCTCCGGCGCCGGCAGCACCGGCTCGACCGCGGGAACGACGAGCGGCAGCGGATCGACCGCCGGTACGGGCGCGGGCACGTCCGGCAGCGCGGCTGGCAGCACCAGCGGCACGTCGCAGCCGGGCCAGAGCGGCACGATGAGCGGCTCCGGGATGTCCGGGGCCGGCACCACCTACCGTCTGATCGCGACCGACACCTCGAAGCTTTCGCCCCACACCGGCCACAAGGTCGAAGTGATGGGAACGCTCGACAGCTCCAGCTCGAGCTCCAGCTACGGCTCGGGTTCTTCGGCGGGCACGTCGGCCGGCACTACGGGCGCGGGCTCCACGTCCGGCACGGCGGGCACGGGCAGCACCGGTAGCGGCAGCACGGCCGGCACCGGCAGCACGGCGGGCACGGGCAGCACGGCCGGGACCAGGGCACGGGCAGCACGGCGGGCACGGGCAGCACGGCCGGCACGGGCAGCACGGCGGGCACGGGCAGCACGAGCGGCACGGGCAGCACGGCGGGCACGGGCAGCACGGCGGGCAGCGGCTCGATGGCCAGCGCCGCCGGCGCGCAGGCTCTGCGCGTGCAGTCGGTTCGCATGATTTCGGGCAGCTGCGACGCGGGCAGCGCCCGGTAATCTCGACACAACACGTCCGGTGGGTGCGCTTCCCCGAGGGGGAGGCCGCACCCGCGCGGGCGGCGTTCTGCAACCCAGGGACGGGACCTCCGAGACCTACCCGTTCACTGCTCGTAGGACTTGGCGATGGTTCCCGGCAGGCTCCCCGGCCGACTCGCTCGACACACCCCCTTCCTCACCGCCCTCGCCCTGCTCATCTCGACGCTGATCCCCGGAGATGCGTCGGCGCAGCAATACTTCGGCGGCAACAAGGTCCAGTACCCGGACATTCACCTTCGAGGTGCTGCGCACGGAGCACTTCGATATCTATTTCTACGAGGAAGAGCGCGAAGCTGCGGCCATCGCCGCGCGCATGGCGGAGCGCTGGCGCGCCCGCCTCGGACGCGCCCTCAGCCACGATCTGACCGGCCGGCAGCCCCTCATCCTGTACGCCGCGCACCCGCACTTCGAGCAGACCAATGCCATCGGCGGTGACATCGGAGAAGGCACCGGCGGGGTAACCGAGTCCATTCGCCGCCGCATCATCCTGCCGCTGGGCGGGCCGCTGGCGGATACGGATCACGTGATCGGCCATGAGCTGGTGCACGCGTATCAGTTCGATATCACCACGCCTCGCGACGGCGGCGGCCGTGGCGGCTTTCCTGGTGCGCAGCGGCTCCCTCTGTGGTTCGTCGAGGGCATGGCCGAGTACCTGTCGATCGGACCGGTCGATCCGCACACGGCACTCTGGGTACGCGATGCGGTGCTGCAGGAGAAGCTGCCCAGCGTCAAGGATCTCGACGATCCCGAGTACTTCCCGTATCGCTGGGGCCAGGCGTTCTGGGCGTACGTGGCTGGACGCTGGGGCGACGACATGGTCGGCCGGTTGCTGCGCGACGCGGCGCGCGCGGGCTCACCGGACGAGGCGATCGAAGCAAACCTCGGGATGAAGATCGAGCAGCTGTCGGAGGAATGGCATGCAGCCCTTCGGCGCATGGCCGAGCAGGTGCCGAAGGACACGACGCCGGCTGGCCAGATCGCGGATCTGCTCACGAAGCCCCGTGGCCTCGGGGGTGAGCTGAACGTGTCGCCGTCGCTCAGTCCCGACGGAAGCAAGGTCGCGTTCCTCTCCGAGCGCGGCCTGTTCTCGGTTGACCTCTACATCGCGAACGCCGAGACCGGTGAGGTGATCGATAACGTCAGCCGGACGGCCATCGACCCGCACTTCAGCAGCCTGCAGTTCATCTCTTCAGCGGGCGGGTGGAGCCCGGCCGGCGATCGGTTCGCGTTTGCGGTAATCACCGCGGGCCGCCCCGCGTTGGCCATCTACGACGTGGGTGCGCGGCGCGTTGAGCGTGAGATCCCGCTGCCCGGCGTGGACGAGGCGTTCAATCCCACGTGGTCCCCCGACGGCACCCGGATCGCGTTCAGCGGCCTGACCGGGGGGCTCACCGATCTGTTCACCGTCGACGTCGCATCCGGTGCGGTCAATCGCCTGACGAAGGACGCCTACGCGGACATTCAGCCCGCGTGGTCGCCGGACGGGGAGCGCATCGCCTTTGCGACGGACCGGTTCACGACGAAGCTCGACACGCTGGACGTCGGCGCGTACCAGGTGGCGCTCATCAATCCCGCGAGCCGGGAGATCGAGAGTGTGGCCGGATTCGCCGCGGCCAAGAACATGAACCCGCAGTGGGCCGCCGACGGACGCACCATCTATTTCCTGAGCGACCGCGGAGGACTCACGAACGTGTATCGGGTGACGCCCGGCTCCGGGGATCTGCGTCAGAGCACGAATGTTCAGACGGGCATCTCGGGAATCACGGCGACCAGCCCCGCGCTCTCGGTCGCCCAGCGAACGGGACGCATGGCGTTCAGCGTGTACGAGGCCGGGCAGCACCGCGTCTACGCCACGACCCGCGACGAGGTGCTCGCAGGCCGGCCGCCGCAGGATCTCCCCGCGGTCTCGGCCGCGCTGCTGCCGCCGGCGACCCGGCGCGACGGCAGCTTCCTCGCTCTGCTCGACAACCCGCTGCGCGGCCTCCCGGCGCAGGTGCCTGCAGAGACGGAGCCGTACAAGCCGCGCCTGCAGCTCGATGCGCTGGCGCAGCCGTCCTTTGGTGTCGGCCGCGATCGCTTCGGCGCGTTCGGCGGCGGCGGCGTGGCCTTTCAGTTGAGCGACACGCTCGGCGATCACTCGCTTGGCGTCGCGGTCGACTTCACCACGAGCATCTCGGGCGACACGTCCTACAAGGACCTCGCTGGATCCATTGCGTATACCAATCTGAAGCGGCGCTGGAACTGGGGCACCTACGCGGAGCAGATCCCCTACAGGACCGGCGGGTTCGGGGCGGGCTTCACGGAAATCAACGGCGAGCCGGCCTACGTGGAGCAGACCGTCCTGTTCCGGCAGACGGTGCAATCGGTTGGTGGCGTCGTCGCGTATCCATTCAGCCGGGCGCATCGCGTCGAGTTCACCAGCGCGCTGCGCCATCTGAGCTTCGACCAGGAGACGCGGACCATTGCGTACTCGAACCGCACGGGCGATCTGCTGCTCGACGAGCGTGAGAGCCAGTCGCTCATTGAGCCGATGACCTATGGAGAGGGTGCCGCTGCGCTGGTGTACGACACCTCGGTGTTCGGCGCGACCAGCCCCGTGCTCGGACAGCGGTATCGCCTCGAAGTATCGCCCGTGTTCGGCTCCGTGCGGTTCACCGGCCTGCTGGCAGACTATCGCCGCTACTTCATGCCGGTGCAGTTCTTCACGATCGCCACGCGCGTGATGCATTACGGCCGCTATGGAAGCGACTCGGAGGATCCACGGCTGTCGCCGCTCTTCATCGGGTACCCGACGCTCGTGCGCGGCTACGACGTGGACTCGTTCACGGCCGCCGATTGCCGCTTCGACCTGTCCAACACCTGCCCCGCATTCGAGCGCCTGATTGGCAGCCGTACGCTCGTCGGCAACGTCGAGCTGCGCATGCCGCTGCTTCGCCCGTTCGGGGTTCGCCGGGGGCTGTACGGCCCGCTGCCGGTGGAGCTGGCCTTCTTCGCCGACGCCGGCGTCGCATGGGACCGCGCGTCGAAGCCGGACTTCTTCGGCGGCGACCGCGAGCCCGTGGCGAGCGCGGGCGTGGCCCTCCGCATCAACGCGTTCGGATTCGCCGTCGTAGAGCTCGATTACTCCCGCCCGTTCCAGCGTGAAGAGCGCGGGTGGATCTTTCAGTTCAATCTCGCGCCGGGGTTCTGAGCACAGGACATCGTCCGGGAACTCCCCGGCATCGTGTTTACGTCTACAATCTCGCCATGTCAGCGCCGCTGCCGACGAGCGCCGTGCCTGCGGACCTTCAGGAGCTGATAGACGAGTTCCTCGCCGTCGAAGGGGACGCCGAACGGCTCGTGGAGCCGCTCGACGACGAGCAGTTCAACTGGTCGCCGGCTCCGGGCGCATGGAGCATCGCCCAGTGCATCGACCACCTGAACGTCACCAACCAGAAATACCTGGATGCGATCTCTGCAGCCGTCGAGCGGCGCGCAGGCCGAGGGTCTGACCCGCACCGGGCCGATCGCCTCGTCCTGGATCGGGCGCCGGTTCATCGCATCGCTCGAACCACCCGTCAGGATGAAGACGCGGACCCTCAAGGCGATTCGTCCCGCCGATCGCCGCCACAAGGCGGAGGTCTGGCCGGAGTTCGTGCGGCAGCACACCCGGTTACGCCGGTGTGTCGCGGCCTGGGCACAGGTGGACCTGAACCGCGCCGTGTTCCGCAACCCGCTCGGGCCCGTTCGGGCGGCTGCGCGCGGGCACCGGCCTGCGAATCATCGCCGCACACGATCGGCGGCACGTGTGGCAGGCCTCACGCGTGCGCGGTGCGCCGGGCTTCCCGCGCAGCTGACAGCGTTGCCAGCAGCCGCGTCGCTTCGCGATAGCCGTTCAGCGTGCCGACGTCGACGTAGGCCTCGCCCGCGTGCACTCCGAGCGCCCGTCCCCCGTCCGCCAGGTAGGCGTTGACCAGCGTGCCCAGGTACTCGTCCTGGCGATCGCGCGCGAGCCACAGGTCGCGGAGATGGTGGAAGACTGCGCCCGGCATCTTGATGGCGCCCCAGATCCATCGCGATTTTGCGTTCGACGCGCTTCACCTGGACCTCGTGGACCCAGCCGCCCCCGTCGGTCACCACGGCATCGAAGAGCTCCGGCTTCGCGACCGGGAACAGCAGGAACGACAGCGTGTCGTCGGGGAGCGCGGCGAGTCCGTCTTCGGGAAACCAGACCGTGTCGGGCAGGCCGATCACCACGCACTCGTCTGCGGGAACAATCGGAGCAGCCCGGAAAACCGCATCGCACAGCCCCGCGGCCTGCGGCTGCACCGCGTAGCACACCGGCACGCCGTCTACCTCGCCGCCGAAGTACTCGAGGATGTCCGATTTGCCTGGTGCGATGACGAAGCAGATGCGGGTGGCGCCCCCACGCACCATCCGCTCGATCAGGTACTCCGTTACCGCACGCGGCCGCTCCACGCCATCATCGAACCGGCTGCCGATCGGCAGCAGCTCCTTCGAGAATGCCAGCGGCTGGATGCGGCTGCCGAGCCCCGCGGCGGGGATGATGCCCCACATGGTGATGCCTTTCCCTCTCGAAGCCGGGAGCTCGCGAGCGAACTCCTGGTACACGTGTTGGTGCGTCACCCGGTGCCCGGCCGGCCTCCAGGGGTGCACGTCAGGTGCATTCCGACCTGGAACACGCCTCCTCGATCGCTCGCTCCAGATCGAGCACGCGCCGCTCCGCCGTGTGGCAGTCGAGCGTCCGCTCGCGAGCGGCCGCGGCGACGCGCCGGCGGTCCTGTCGTCGCAGGCCAGTGCGGCGAGGGCGTGCTCGGTGTCGTCCGCGACGAAGATCTCGCGCCCCGGTTCGAAGAACGCGTCCAAACCCTCCCACGTGTCCGTCAGGATGGGCGCGCCGCACGCCGCCGCCTCGAACAGCCGTCCCGACGGGCAGTGCCCCATCGCGGCCATCGCCGCGCGTGTCACGTTCAGCGTGAGCCGTGAGGAACTGAAGAACGCCGGATGATCCTGCGGCGGCACGTGGCTCACGTAGTAGATGTTCGGCCGCCAGGCGAAGGACGCCGGGTACATCGAGCCGCCGATGACGAACCGCAGATCCTGCCGTTGCCGCGCCGGCTCCAGAAACAGCGCCTCGAGGGGAGCCTGGCGATCCTCCGCGTAGGTCCCCAGGTACGAGAGGTCGGCTTCGAACGCGGCCCGTGAGGCGGTGGGGCGGTGCACGTCGGGATCGACCGATCCATAGAGCGGCCGCACGAACCGTGCGCCCAGCCGGGCGCGAAGCGCCGACAGAGCGCCGCCGCCGGTGTAGCTGAGCACCAGGTCGAAGCCTCCAAGTCCCTGCGGCGGGAGGTAGTCGACGGCGGCTCCGGCGTCGAGCCGGCTGAGGGTGACGGGCGTGTCCAGATCGTAGAACGCGCGCACAGCGGCGGCGGACCCGAGCACCAGCGCGCTCGCGTCCGCGGCGTCGGCGCAGTACGACGTGACCATGGCGACATCCGCGTCGCGCACGTGACGCGCGGCCGCGTCCTGGACGTCGCGCCACGAGTCGTAGAGCTGGATCTCGTGACCCGGAATGGCCGTCAGGTCCCGGTGCAATCGAGTAGTAGGGGACGTCACGCTCGAAGAACACGACGCGGTGCCCGCGGGCGCCGAGCGCGCGCACCAGCCCGCGCCACAGCGTCGCATGACCATTGCCCCACGATGACGTGATGGTGAGGCCGAAAACGACGAGCTTCATCCCGCCGGATGCCCGGTGCAATGCACGGGCCACAGGTTCGGCCGGGCGGCCGACGCGCTATAGTGACGGCGCCGCGACGAAAGGAGGCTGTCATGTCTTCGGAGGGCCCGCAGATTCAGGCGATCGGGCAGATCGCCGTCACCGTTGCCGACATCGACCGTGCCGTCACGTTCTACCAGGACGTGCTGGGACTCCAACTCCTCTTCCGGTTTCCGGGCCTGGCCTTCTTCAACTGCGGCGGCGTGCGCCTGATGTTGTCGAAGCCTGAGAAGCCGGAGCTTGCGGGCACGTCGATCATCTACTACCGCGTGCCGTCCATCCAGGCGGCGGCGGCGGCGATCGAAGCGCGTGGCGTTGCCCTGCTGCACCAGCCGTCGATCGCGCATCGCGACGAGCGACACGAGTTGTGGCTCGCGTTCCTGCTGGATTCAGAAGGCAACCACGTGGGCCTGATGCAGGAAGTCCCGCTCGCGGCGGCCGGCGTCTGACGTGTTCGTCTTCCGCCGCCCGGTGCGGTTCGCAGAGGTGGACGCCGCGGGCATCGTGTTCTTTCCGCGGTATCACGAGTACCTGTCACGACGCACTCGAGGCGTTCTTCGGCGAGCTGCCCGGCGGCTATGCGGCGCTCGTCCGCCAGCGCGATCTCGGCGTCCCCACGGTGCACCTCGAAACCGACTTCAAGAGTCCCCTGCGCTTCGGCGACACCGCGCGGTTCGAGACCGCCATCGAGCGCGTCGGACGAACGAGCCTGACCTTCTATCACACCATCCGGCGCGAGGCTGATGGCATCATCGCCGCGACGGTCCGTCAGGTGGTGGTCATGACGAGGATCAGCACGCTGACCCCGATCCCGGTGCCCGCCGACGTCCGCGCCCTGCTCGACAGGTACCGCGCGTGAGAACACGTGGGGCAGGGCTTCAGCCCTGCCCGAACATGTGGGGCAGGGCTTCAGCCCTGCATGCAAATGATCACCTGTGCCACGGCAGTGCTGCTCTCGGGCCTCGGGCTCCTGATGATCCAGGGCTGGATCCGAATGGACGCACGCCGCCGCCGAGCGCGTGATGCGCGCCGGACAGTCGTGAGCCGTGTAGGGCCGGGGCCCGAAGCGCCCCGGCCGGCGACCGATCACGCCGTGGACACAAACGTCAGCGTCAGGATGTTCCGTGCGCCCTCCCGGCGGTACTCGAGGCCGTGCGCGAGCGACCGCACCAGGTGCACCCCGAGGCCGCCGATCGGCCGAAGCTCGATCGGCGCGTCCACGTCCGCCGGCGCTACGGTCCGCAGGTCGAACGGAGGTCCGTCATCTTCAACGACAGCCGTGACGAATTCCCCGTCTGCGGTGATCCGAAGGAGGATGTCGTGCCCGCCTTCGCTGTCGAAGCCATGCCGCACGATGTTCGTGACCACCTCGTCGAGCGCCACCATCACTCGGAAGACCACGTCGTCGGGGAGTTGCGCCTCCTGACCAAAGGCATCGAGGCGCTCGACGAGCCGCGGCACCTCCTCCATCCGATTGGCGAGCGTGAGTGAAAGGGCGGCCACGGCGGGTTAGGCGTACATGCGCCGGAGCATCTCCGCGGCCGTTTCGTCGAGCTGGTCGGCGCGCCGGACGCTCTCGAAGCGCGAGAGCAGATCGTCCGGCCGCAAGCGGCGCTTCTCGGCGCCACGGAAATCGTGCAGCACGGCGCCGCGATGCATCATGATCAGCCGGTCTCCGAGGTTCGCGGCCTGCTGCATCGAGTGCGTCACCATCAGCGTCGTCAGCTTGTCGCGCGAGACGATCTCCTCGCTCAGCTTGATCACGTGATCGGCACTCTTCGGATCGAGCGCGGCCGTGTGCTCGTCGAGGAGCAGCACCTGCGGCCGGATCCAGGACGCCATGAGCAGCGTGAGCGCCTGCCGCTGTCCGCCCGACAGGCTGCCGATCGCGTTGTCGAGTCGATCCTCGAGCCCCAGCTTCAGGCGGCTGACGCGATCCGCGAGCTCCTGCCGCATTGCCCGTTTCAGCGCCCAGCCAAGCCCGCGCGACTGGCCACGCCGGGCCGCCATGGTGAGGTTCTCGGCGATGGTCATGTTCGGCGCGGTGCCGGAGAAGGGGTTCTGGAACACGCGGCCGATCAGTGCGGCGCGGCGGTGCTCGGGCCAGCGCGTGATGTCCTGCCCGCCGAGCGCAATCGTGCCGGAATCGACGAAGAACGAGCCGGCAATCGCGTTCAGCAGCGTCGATTTGCCCGATCCGTTCGTGCCGATCACCACGACGAAGGACCCATCGTCCACGTCCAGGTCCACGCCCTGAAGTGCCCGCACCTCGTTCGACGTCCGCGGGTTGAACACCTTCCGCAGCGCGTTCAGGCGCAGCCGGGGCGCAGCCAGCGTCGCCACCGCAGCGGCTGAACTCCCGCTCGACGGAGGCGCTCCCGGTGCACTCATGCGGCGCGCGACGCTCCGGGCGTCGCCTCCTTCGGTCGGGACGTGCCCAGCTTCTTCAGCACTCCGGGCAGGATCAGCGCCACGAACACGAACACCGCCGTCACCAGCTTCAGGTCGTTCGGATTGAGCCCGCCCCTGAGCGCGATGGCGACGAGCAGACGGAAGAGGACGGAGCCGAGCACCGCGCCCGTGATGATGAACCCGAGCTGCCGCACGCCCACGAGCGCCTCGCCGATGATGATGCTCGCCAGGCCCCACACCATCATCCCAATCCCCATCTGCACGTCGGCGAACCCCTGGTACTGCGCCAGCAGGGCGCCAGCGACCGCGATGAGGCCGTTCGAGATCGCCAGGCCGAGCACGATCATGTTGTTCACGTTCACGCCGAGCGCCCGGATCATCTGCGGGTTGTCGCCGGCCGCCTGCATCGCCGTGCCGAGGTTCGTCTTGAAGAAGGCATAGAGCAGCGCGCCGGCGACCGCCGCCACGAACAGCGCCGCGACCAGCATCCCGCCATCGCGCAGCCCGACGCTCCAGCCCCAGACGCTGATGTCGGCGGTCGACCCACGGGCCCACGCCGCGCCTTCCTCGGCAAGTGTGGCCATCGTGCGCTCCGAGAGCAGAGGCACGTTGCTCTTTCCCATGACGTGCAGGTTGATGGAGTAGAGCGCCGTCATCACGAGGATGCCCGAGAGCAGCTTGTTGATGCCGAAGCGCGTGTGAATCACGCCCGTCATCGTGCCTGCCAGCGCTCCCGCCACGAGCGCCGCCGCGGTCGCGGCGACGGGGTGCACGCCGTCGAGGAGCAGGACCGACGCGAGCGCCGCGCCGAGGGTGATCGAGCCTTCCCCCGTGATGTCGGCGAACTCGAAGATGCGGAAGCTGATGAACACGCCCAGTGCCAGCAGCGACAGCATCAGGCCCATCGTGAGAGCGCCGATGAGGAGCGTCATGGGAGGGGCGCTCCGAGGTCCAGCGGCGCAACCCAGCATGCGCCGCGCGTGAATTCACTCTCGCCGACGCCGGCGATCTCGCGGTCGTCGTGCAGCAGGTGCAGCAACCCCAGCAGGCCGCCGGCCTCGAAGAGCGTCCGCACCGTGTCCTTCAGCTCGATCCGTCCCTTCTTGAACGGATGGAACGGAAAGGCCGCCGCGTGGAAGTGCCCCTCGAATCTCTGCCGCCGCGTCGAGCGGCCGCACGTGATGCGCGCGCCAGCGGCTCCGCCCCTGCGCTGCACCACGCCGACCACCAGCGTCAGGGCGCGCGCGAACGCGCGCTCGGCGGTGAACGTGAGGCGGGCACGGACCTGCGGGAACGCGAAGAACTCGCCCGTCGCCGCAACCGCTGCCGCCTGTCGCAGTGATGCGCCGACGAGGCCCGCGGCCTCCGCGATCATCACGATCCCGACCGCATCGCCGCCAATCTGGATGGACGCAGCCGCCAGCTCGCTCAGCCGCACCATTGTCCCGGGCGGCTGCACGTCGAACCGGAACTGGTGCGCGAACGCCCCGTCGCACGCGATCGCGCGAACCGCCCGCACCTCGGGCGCTTCCGCGTCCGACGCCACCAGGTAGTCGGGCACATCGGTGCCGTCTCCCGGCAAGTACCCCGCGGCGCCCGCGACCGCGATGAACTCGCCGAAGCGGCCCGAGCAGTCTGCATCCGTGCCCGCCGAAGGCGCCGATCCCCAGGGCGAACCGCGTCTCGGGGCATGCGAGCGTCGCAGCCTGTCGTCCCCGCCGCGGAGAGCGGCCCGTCGTCGCCGTAGGTGTGACAGACCAGCCGTGCATCGGGCGCGAGATCGAACACCTGGAGCACGAGCCCGTTGCGAACCAGCACGCGCCCGACGAAGGTCTCCGGAGCCGCGGACGGCGTCTCCTCGATCAGCATGCTCGACAAGCGCGTGATGTCGAGCACGGTACGGACGGACTTCGACGTGCCGGTGATGACCAGCCCGCCCTTGATCGCGGTGAGGCGCTTGTAGAACTTCACGAGCACCGCGATGCCCGCGGAGCTGATGAAGGTGACGCCCGACAGGTTCAGACGGAGCCGGTGGTGTCCCTCGCGCACCGTCTCGGTGAGCCCGGTATCGAGGTGGTCTGCCCAGTAGCTATCGAGCCGACCCGTGATCGTCAGCTCCATGCACCCGTCGACGGCGTTGCGCGTAATCTCCATGTGCGGTGGTCCCGTTCGCTCGCCCTACTTCCCGATGACTTCCGCGGCGTGTTCGATGATGGCGCGCGGGATGACGAGGCCCGCGTGCCGCGCCGCATCCAGATTCACGATCACCCGCGTGCGCGTTACGGGCTGGAAGGGGATCGCCCCGGGCCGCTCGCCTCGCATGATCCGCGCGGCGAGGGCCGCCGCCTGGCGCCCGCTGTCCTGGTAGTCGCGTCCGACGACGAGGCTGGCGCCGGTGCGGACCTGGCTCGATTGGAACGCGAACACCGGCAGCCGCGCGCGTGCCGGCTGCCTGCGCGATGCTCGGGAACGACGACGCGGTCAGGTTCCCGGGCACCTGGCAGATCGCATCCGGACGCCGGCTCACGAGCGCCAGCGCCGCGTCGCTCACGTCCGAGCTCGTGTTGGCCGCGACCGTGATCAGCTCGAAGCCCGCTTTTGCGGTCGCCTCCTGCAGGCGATCCTTGTAGAAGACCGTGTTCACCTCCGCGGGCACGTAGAGCGTTCCCAGGGTGCGGGCCGCCGGCAAGGTCGCGCGGATGAGCTCGAGCATCTCCTTGAACGCGGCGGCCATGTACACGCCGGTCACGTTCGGGAGGTGATCGGTGTCGCTCGTGCCAGCGCCGGCCGCAATCGGGCTGGCGAGGTAGTTGAAGACGATCGGCACGGCGCGCGCACGCGCGAGCGCGGCCTGCAGCGTGGGCGTGGAGAACGTGATCAGCAGGTCCGTCCGTTCCACCAGTGCCGCGTCGATCAGGCTGCTGACCGTCGCCATGTCTCCCTGCGCGTTCCGGATGGTCGTCACGTAGTCGCGCCCCTCCACCAGACCCGCCTCGCGAAGCCCGGCGAGCACGCCTTCCTCGGCCTCGTCACGTCGAGCACGTTGTTGAACTGCACCAGATCGAGCCGCCACTTCCTGGCCAGCGCCGGGCGCGATGTCGCTGCCGCCGCCCGCTCGTGCACACCGGCGTCGTCCACCAGCATGGTCGCCGATCGCACGACATCATCGGGAAAGATCCAGCGCTCCCGGAGCCCGCGAGCGGCGGTCGTATTGATGACGAGGCGGCGAGGGACCTCGTCGAGCACATCGCGTATCGGCAGCGTGGCGGGGTCGAGACCGCCCAGCACGCGGGCTGCCAGCACGCCCGTCAGCCGCCCGAGCTCGTGGAAGTCCAAACCGACGTCGAAGAGCGTGCCGCGATCCGCCGCGCCCGGCATGATCGTGAAGACCGGGATGCGCGCCGTGCGGGCGGCGGCGATCGCCGCGGCAATGGCGGACATCATCGTGTTGTCGCCGCCGACGAACAGCGCCTGCGCGCCACGGGACGCCAGGGACCGCACCGCCTCGGCGACGCCGGACGTGTTCTCCACGTTCGCCTCGAGCAGCGTCAGACCCAGCGTGCGGCAGGCCTCGCGTGCCTTCACGGTGAACGCGGCGGAGTTCGACTCGGCCGGGTTCCACGCGATCCCCACCTGCTTCAGGCGGGCAGGCCCCGACGGGCCAGCGCGAAGGCCTCGTCCACCGGGAGAAAGGACCCAAGTCCGATCATGTGCGGCGGGTGCTGCAGCGGCCGGGACGCGTCGAGCCCCACGCCCGCACTGAACGGATCGGCCACCAGGCCGAACACGTGCCGCGTCCGCCCGGCACGGTTCGCGTTGGCGACCGCCTGCATCGAGGGCGTGCTCGACGTGAGCACCAGATCGAACTCGCCGGTCGTCACCTGCCGCGCGATGGCGTTGCCGGTGGCGAGATCGCCCTGGGCGTTGTAGGTGCGGAGGCTGATGCGGCCCCCGTCGCTGAACCCGCTCTCGGCGAGGCCCTCGATCATCCCCTTCACGCCCTCGTCGAGCACGGGCGTCGACGCGTGCTGGACGATGGCCACCTGGCGCACACGCGTCGGCGGCGGCGTCCGCCGTGCGGCGGTCGCGATCGGAGATCAGCAGCGCCGCCGACGCCAGCGCGATGAGCGCGAGGCCGAGCGCGAGACGCTTGATTGCGTACCAGATCTTCACGGCGGCTATTCTCTACGTATGGCGCCAGACCGAGGCGAGCGAGCCGTATTGTAGTGCCGGTGGGCTGGATGTGGGGAGGGCCTGGGAATGGGACGACGGGCCCGTCCGGGTAATGCACAATGCACAATGCACAATGCACGATGCACACTGTGCCAGTTGACGCCCGGTCCGGCTTCACCCTGACTTCATGCCCGGCCATTATGACCCGCACCCTCGGCGCTGCGGCCGCCGCCAGCCCGCCCGCCGCTCCGGCGGCACGTGCCCGCATGCCCCGGAGAGCGTGCTCCGCAATAACGCTATGATGTCCCGATGTTCGCACTGACCGTCGTCCTGCACTCGCTCCTGCGCTGGCTCGTCATCGCGTTCGGAGTCCTCGCCGTGCTGCGCGCCATCTCCGGTGTGTCCGGCCACCGTCCGTGGACGCCGCGCGACGATCGGGCGGGCCGGCTGTTCGTCACCTCTGTCGATATCCAGATGCTCGTCGGGCTGATCCTGTATGGCCTGCTGAGCCCGATCACCTACAGCGCCTTCGCGGACATGGGCACGGCGATGAAGGACCCGACGCTGCGGTTCTACGCGGTCGAGCACCTGGTCATCATGCTTGGCGCGATCGCGCTGGTGCACATCGGCCGCGCGCGGGTGGGGAAGGCGCATGGCGACGCCGCGCGGCACCGCACGGCGGCGATCTTCTTCACCCTCGGGCTGCTGCTGATTCTGCTGGGGACGCCGTGGCCGTTCCGGGCGATCGGCCGGCCGCTGCTGCCGTCGTTCTGACGGGCCGGCGCGTTTGGCGAACGGCGGAACGCTCGGCTACAATCGTCAGGTTGCGCCCGCCGCAACGTGCCCGCCGACACGTCCCCATCGTCCAGAGGCCCAGGACGCGGCCCTTTCAAGGCTGAAACGAGGGTTCGAATCCCTCTGGGGACGCCACCCTGTCAGTTTTCAGCTCAATTACACCGGCGACGAGCCGATCCAGCGCGATCGCCCCGGTGAAGCGGTAGCGCCGCCCGCGCTGCGTCCGATCACCGGCGTGAACCGGAGCGGTCCGACGAGCAGCGTCTTCAAGCACCTCGCGTCCGCTCTCGACGTTCCGCGTGAGCAGGCCGCGCCAGTCGGCGAGCTTCGCGCGGAGGCGCGCCTCGAGCCCGCGTCGCGAGCCCCGGTGACGCGCATCGCCGCGGCGCGCCGTGCTCCGGCTCGTCAGCGCCACGCGTCGCGCCTGCAGGCGCCTGCAGGCGGCCCACGAGCGCGCCAGCGTCTCGACGTCGCCGCCGCGTCTGACGGCGGCCATCGAGCGCGGCGTGCTCCGCGTCGACCGCGGCGAGTTCGGCCGCGAGCTGCGCGTGCCGTTCCGCCGTCGCGTCGCGGGCTGCAGCTCCTCGAGCGCCAGCGCGATCGCCCGTTCGATGACGGCGGGCGCGGAAGACGTCATCCTCGAGCGTCGCGAGCACCTCGGCGTCGATCAGCGTCCATCCGGCCGACCAGGCCGTTGCCGCAGACCGCCGCGCCGCGCTTCCAGTGCGACGTGCAGCGCGTAGAACTGCACCCGCTGCTCGCCGTGCTCGCGCGTCTGGGTGCGGCGAACCCGCCGCCGCAGAGCGCGCAGCGCGCAAAGCCGGAGAGCAGGTACCGCGACGCGCAATACGACCGATCGCCGCGGCGTGTACTGCGCCGTGCGCTCGGCGAGCCGCTGCTTGCGCGCGCGCCCACAGGTCATCGGGGACGATCCGCAGGGCGGGTGCGGCCCGGTGCATCCATTCCGCCGCCGGCCGGGCGTGCTGGTGCTGCTGGCCCCAGCGGTCCCGCTTGCGCGTCCGGTTCCAGACCACGTCGCCCGCGTAGAGCGGCCGCCGCAGCACCGCACGCACGGAACTCGTCGCCCACGCCTGCGGGCCGCCCGTGCTGCGGCCGCGGCGCCGGCACGCCGTCCGCGTTGAGCGTCTTCGTGATGCGCGTCAGGCCGGCGCCCTCGGCGCACAACTCGAAGATGCGCCGCACGACGGCGGCCTCGGCCTCGTTGATGCGCCGCTCGACGTGCGAGCGTCTGCCGCCGGCGTCGACGCACCTCGACGTTGTCGTAGCCGAACACGCGCCCGCCGCGTGACGTGCCCGGCCGTCGCCTTCCGCTGCATCGCGTCGTTGACGCGCTGCCGCGCCTTCTCGCGCTCGAGTTCGTCGGCGAAGGCCGTGACGGACATCAGCAGCTTGTCGGTGGGGGAGTCGAACGTGCGCTCGCGGTCCTCCAGGTAGAAGAACACGCGCACGCCCGCCGTGATCAACTGCTTCAGCGCGTAGGCCGTCTCGATCGCCTCCCGTCCGAGCCGGGACTCCTCGGACATGATGAGCACCTGAAACGGCGGCCGCGGCTTCAGCGCCGCCATGAGCCGCACGAAGCCGGGACGGTTCGCGAACTCGGCGCCGCTGATCCCGTCGTCGACGTAGACATGCTCGTCGGGCACCGTCCAGCCCTTGCGCGCGGCATAGGCCTTGGCGTGCTCGATCTGGCGCGTGACGGACTTCGCTTCGTCGGCGACGCCGGTCTGCTCGGTGCTCTTGCGTGCGTAGATGCTCGCAATCATCGGATGCCTCCACGGGAGAGGCCGCTCGGACTGCAAGCCGTGGATAGAATGCTTGGCAGGCCGTCGGCTGGTTACAGCAGCGGACGTGCTTAGGGACGCCGGTTCGTGCTTCCAACACGGCCGGCGTTCCGCTCATCATACGCTCAGCCGTTCTCGTCTCACAACCTATCCGCGAGTCGCCGCGCGTCGCCCGCGGCGTAGGTGTCGAATTTCAGCTGCGGTGCGGGCGTCCCACTCCGGCAGTCCGGGGCACACGACGGTCAATTTCACGCTGACACGACCGATTACCGCGACGCGGGACAACTTGCTGAAGTACCGGTCCTGCATGCGGTGACGTGTCCGTTCGCTTCAGCCCGGAGGTCTGTGTGAGCTTGCTCGGCGGCGCGGTCGGTTGCTGGATGTTGACGCGGATCTGCCCCTCCGGCGAAACCGCCTACCTCGACGGCCGAGCCTACGCGCACAGGAGCAAGCTTGCCACGCTCCTCGGGGAGGCGTTCTTCGACGAGATTCGCGGCCGAACCGTAATTGATTTCGGCTGCGGCGCCGGGGATCAATCGGTCGAGATGGCGAAACGGGGCGCCGGACAGGTGATCGGCGTCGATATCAACACTAGGCTTCTCGCGGCCGCGCGCAAGCAGGCCGACGCCCAAGGGGTGGCGGATCGCTGCCGGTTCATGACGGCACCAGACGAACGCGCCGACATAGTCGTGTCGCTGGATGCGTTCGAGCACTTCGACGATCCCGCTCGCATTCTGCAGATCATGGACTCCTATCTCGCTGCAGGGGGCAAGGTCATCGCGAGCTTCGGGCCGACCTGGTACCACCCGCTCGGCGGGCACACCTTTTCGGTGTTCCCTTGGGCGCACCTGGTGTTCACGGAGCAGGCCCTGCTCCGTTGGCGCAAGTCCTTGCGGCCAGGACAACAGGCCGCACGGATCACGGACTGCGGCCTGAACAAGATCACGGTTCGGGGGTTCGAGCGCACCGTCGCCGAGAGCCCGTTCCGGTTCGCAGCCTTCGAGGCCCGGCCGATTCGAGGTGTTCGAGCGTTCACCCTGCCGGTGCTGCGCGAGTTCGGCACGTCGGTCGTACGTTGCACAATGATTCGCAAGACAGACCCGGGACCTTGAAATGCTGCGCCGTGCTCGTCGGATTCCACTCGGCCAACGAACGTCTCTCCTTGTAGGTGTGCGAATGGTCATGCGGCCTCGTATCGGGAGGCCGATCGGCGTGCTGCTAAACTTGCGGCAGGCCGTCGGCGACTGAACCTCGCTGACGTGCTCAGGGGCGCCGGTTCGTGCTCATAACACGACCAGCGTTCCGTTCATCATACGCTCATCCGTTCCCGAGCTCAACTGATGCGGTCCCCGGTCGCGACCGAATCCTGTCCGCACTTTTTTCGCGGAACATTGATGCAGATCAACGACTCGCAGGCGACGATCACGTAGTCTCATCGGAACGTCCGTCAACGACTGTCCACCTGACGGACGTTTAACCCCCACTCACAAGCGGTTTTTCGAGGCGTCTGTCGCCCATTCTCTCGGTGCGGGCCGCTGGCGCAGATGGACGAGATACACAAGGAGCCGCCTGTTGCAACAGCAGATGTTCAGCCTCCAGGCGCTTCGTCTGAAAGCCTGGGAACCAATGACGCTCGACCGTCTGGCCGAACTCTGGTGGCGATTCGTGCGACGGTGGTTCACACCGGCGGGGTGGCACTTGCGCGCACGGCTCGCGCGCCTGCGGTGAACGTTGACGTTAGAGCAACGACTCGCAGGCGACGATCCCGGTAGTCTCCTCTGCAAGTCCGTCAACGACTGTCCACCTTGACGGACGTTACCCCCAACCACAGGCGGAATTTTGCCGCCGATCTCTCGGTGCGGCTCAAAGGTGAATCGATGCAGCGTTGTCCCTACTGCGCTGAGGAAATCCAGGACGCTGCGATCGTCTGCCGCTTCTGCAACCGCGAGTTGCCGCGCCCTGAGTCAGCTGCGAGCCGCAGAGGCGTTCGAGCACCTGAGCCTTCGACACTGGTGTTGTTCGCCACGAGCCTGCTCGCCAGCCCTGGCCGTACGCAGCCGGCGCCGACCCAGTTGAGAAGGTCAACTCGACTGTCATGTGAAAGCGACAAACGACGAGACCGTTGCTCTCGGCCCTCAGAGGCGGCTGTCCAGGGGCAGGTCGATCAAAAGCGGAGGGGACAGTTAGTCAGCGCCGGGTTCTTAGTAGAAACGGCCTAGCCGGCGTTCTCCGGCTCTAGCTGCAGCTCCCACACGGCCGCACACCGCCCACAACGACACCAGCATGGCGGGTGTGAGCCGGTGCTGCACATCAGTTGAGCCGCAGAATGAAACGTCGTGCAGGCCGAGCATGAGAACCCGGCGGGGATCATAGAAGCCTCCACAAACGGAGCCACAGGGACGGCGGCGGCGGCGGCGGGGCGAGCAGCGCCCTCAGCGCCTCTAAGCGGCTCCCCGCCGGGTTGATCGGTTGGATACTGACGCGGGGAGGAGCTAACTGCGCCCGAATGCGGTGACGGTGCTCGGCGTGGTCTGGGCGGTCGGCCGGCGTCAGACGCAGGCGGTTGTATGCCTTCATCAGTGCCTCACCTTTGGCGAGAACGCGAGCCGCTTCGCGTCAAGTTCAGCTCTCGTCATGTCCTGGCTGTTGCCAGTATTGCCACCGCGGCGGTTCCCGTCAGCCGCGATCGGCACGATCATGTTTGCATCTGTCGCGTGGGCGCGTTGGCACGTGGACTGGCGCTCCAGCCGTCGCGTTCCAACTCGAACCGCTCGACCGCCGCCTCCCTGAGCAGGTCAGCGCCGTCGGTGAACATACAACTCGAGGTCAGCACCTCCGACCTGAATGACCTCGGCGCGGGCTATCTCGCCGTTGCGCCGCAGCGTCCACAGCCTGCTGGGTGCCAAGGCAAAAAACTACGGGAGAGCGGGCAAAGTAACAGAGCCGTATGGCCGCGACAATCGGGATTCTCGACACGTTCCTAAGAACATCGCGCAACGAAATGACGGCGAAACGGCCGTGGCTCGTTCATCAACGCGGCTGTGACATCGTGTAGTCAACCGGCGAGTAGCACCACGTAAACGCTGGTTGTTCTGCCCGCCGGCGCACATCTCGTGGGCTGGTGCGAACGCTCGTGGGCCTCCAAACGCGGTGACGTGCCCGACGTGGGCGGGCGGGGCGCAGCAATACGACTCGCGATGGCACGCGACAAAAACCGCGTAGCGAAAAGACGAGAACCTGCTTCCTCGCGCCGATGCGACGGCAACGCCAGTTGACGCGAGGTGCGCTTGTGGCGCTCCCCGGCGTGCGGCACGGCGACGGCTGCGAGCTGCGGTCGGCACCGAGTTCACGCTCGGTCGCCGATGTCGCCTCCCGCCCCGCGCACATCGTGGCCAGCGCCCCTCCTCCAACGCGCCCAGACGTGCCACGTCAGCCAGCCAGGAGGACAACTTGGTATGCTTCGTCCGGCCACGCACGCGCCGAGTTCGCTCATTGTGGGGAACACCCCGACTGCGAGTCCATGTGCCCATGAAGATTCCGCTCGCCCTCGCGATGCTCGTGTCCCTTCCCGCGCTCGCGTCGGGGCAGCAGTCCGCTGCGCCGGGCATCGTGCACTATGAGGCGAGCCTCGACACGGTCAAGTACCTCTTCGGCCCCGCGACACCGGTGGCGCGCGTGAAGCCGGGTCAGATCATCGAGGCCAACACACTCGACGCGTTCGGGAACGTGCTGCGGAAGCCGGGCGACACGTTGTCCATGGTCACGGGCGACAACCCGCTCACCGGGCCGTTCTACGTCGAAGGCGCCGAGCCAGGCGACACGCTCGTGATCAAGGTGCTCGACGTGCAGCTCGATGCCGATCAGGGCGTCGGTGTGCTCGGGCCCGGGTTCGGCGCGCTTACCGGCACGGCCTACACGCCGATGCTCCAGGCGCCGTTACCGGAGCGGATCTGGTTCTACCCGGTTGACAAGGCGACCAACACCGCGCGGTTCACCGCGAAGGATTCTGCCTTCTCCGTCGCGATCCCGATCCATCCCTTCCTCGGGTGTCTGGGCGTCGCGCCAGCCATGGGCGAGGCCCGCTCGTCGGTCACCCCAGGCGAATGGGGTGGGAACATGGACTCCCCACAGGTGAGCGTCGGACACACGGTCTACCTTCCGGTCAACGTGCCTGGGGCGCTGCTCTATTTCGGCGACGGGCACGCCGCGCAAGGGGACGGCGAGATCGCTGGCACGGGCATCGAGATCGCGATGCGGGTCCGCCTGCAGGTGGACGTGCTCAAGGGCCGGACGATCGCGTGGCCGCGGTTCGAAAACGACCGGTCACTGATGGCGCTCGGCGCCGTACGTCCCCTCGACGATGCGCTGCGCATTGCGTTTACGGAGCTGATTGGCTGGATCAAGGCGGACTACGGCCTGTCGGAAATCGACAGCTACGAGCTGCTCACCAAGGTCGCCCGGATTCACCTCAACGAGATGGTGGACCCGAACTACGTCGTGGTCGCGAGCATCGACAAGCAGTTCCTGCCACCACGGCGCCAAACCGGCTCCGCCGGCCGGAACTGACCGCCTGCGGTTCGGGCTAACTATTGAGGATTCGCAATCGGCTCTCGACGATTGCAAGGGCCGATGCGGCAGGGAAGTCGTTGTCCCGAGCCCGCCTGACACTCACATCTTAGGCAGTGAACTGCGCTTGCCAGGCGCATCGAGGAAAGCCCCGAGGCACATCAGCACGGGTTGAGGGTCTGGATCGACAAGAGCGATCTGATGCCAAGGCCTCCGTGAAAAGACCAGTTACAGGCCGCCTTGGCGCAGTCCACCGCGTTTGCGGTGTACGTCGGCTCGCGAGGGTCGTCAATTGGGTCTGGGACGAGGTCCCTGGCGCTCGACCGCGCGCACGCGAGCCCGGACGACCCGGTGAGGCCGAACGTGTAGTCACGCACCGTGGGTTCGCCGTACACTGGCGGGCGCCCCGCGAGCGCCTCAGGGCCCCACGAAGCGCCGGGACCAGACGGGCTTGGGCGTGAACGTGATCGCATTCAGCCGAAATGCCGCGACGACCACGTCTTGGCAGTTCCCGTTGCAGACAACTGGGAGGCGTCTCACCATGACTCTCTCGCGCCCTGCGAGCGGGCGTGGCGGCCGGCTCGCCGTGCTAGGCATCGGCCTCCTCGTGTGCGCGGGCTGCGCTTCACTTCCGAAGACGCACACATGCACCCCGTCGTCGGCGCTCGCTGATACCGCCGACTCGACGTCGCTTGGGCGAGTCGTGGCCCGCAGGATGGCCGAGTTGGACGCACCGTCGGGCATCAACCTGATGCCCGACGGCCCCGACGCGTTCCTTGCGCGCCTCACGCTCGTCGATCTCGCCGAGCGCAGCCTCGACCTGCAGTACTACATCTGGCATGACGACACGGTCGGCAGGCTGCTGCTCGGAGCGGTCGTGCGCGCGGCCGACCGTGGCGTTCGCGTGCGACTGCTCATCGACGACGTGGGCGCGGCGCCGGATGATCGGACGCTGCTGGTGCTCGACGCGCATCCGAACATCCAGGTGCGACTCTTCAATCCCATTTCCACGCGGTCGGCCAAGGCGCTCTGGATGATCTCGGATTTTTCGCGCGTCAACCGCCGCATGCACAACAAGTCGATCACGGCGGACAACCAGATCACGATCGTCGGTGGCCGGAACATCGGTGACGAGTACTTCGAGGCCAGCGCGGTGATGAACTATGGGGACCTCGACGCGCTCGCGATCGGCGCCGCCGCGGCTGCGGTCTCGGCCAGATTCGATCGCTACTGGAACAGCCCGATCGTCTACGCGATCACCGAGCTGCGTCACGACTCGCCCGCCGTGGGCGACCTCGGACGCGGGGCGGCCGCGCTGCGTGCCTTCGATCAGCAGCAGCGAGACACCCGTTACGCTCAGGCGATGCGCGAGAGCCGGCTTTCGCAGGAGCTGCGCGACGGCCGCGTCTCGTTCTACCCCGCCCGCATTGAGGTCACGGCGGACGATCCGATCAAGGTGGAGCAGGCGGGGAAGGATCGTTCGCAGGACTTGATGCCGCAGCTCGGACCGCAGTTCGCCGCCGCGCGCAAATCGGTCATGCTCGTGTCGCCGTACTTCGTGCCCCGGAAGGGCGGCGTCGAGTTCCTGCGAACACTCCGTGCGCGCGGAGTCCGCGTGCAGGTGCTCACCAATGGCCTCGCGTCCGCCGATGTGGTGCCCGTATTCGGCAAGTACAAGAGGTACCGCCGCCAGCTGCTCGAAGCGGGCGTCGAGCTCTACGAGTTGGATCCCGACCCCAGCCCCGACGGACCGACCGGCCCGGTGCAGACGCCCGGCGGCAGGAACGTCGCGGACGGCGACGCGCCGCGCGCGGGGCTGCACGGTAAGGTCTTGTCGTTCGACTGCCTCCGGTTCTTCGTCGGGTCAATGAACCTCGATCCGCGGTCGGCGTTTACGAACACCGAGATCGGGTTCCTCGTCGATGCGCCCGACGTCGCGGCACGTCTGTGCGACGGGCTCGACGAGACGTTCGCACGCGGTGCCTTCCGCCTCGAGCTGGCGAAGGCGTCGAATGGAACCAGGCACATGGAATGGGTGGACACCGACAAGGGACGCGAGCAGCGCTTTACGAGCGAGCCGCGCGCGAGCCGCTGGCGGCGCTTCAAGGCGTGGATCTACGGGATCCTGCCCATCGAATCGCTGATGTGAGTTAGAAGCAAGACCCGACATCCGTGACAGGACCGTCCGCCGGCCCACATGGCGTCGCCCTTCATGCGCCATGTACCGTTGGACGCGGCCACGCCGCGAGAAACGCATCATCGATGCGGGTATCGACCCTCTGATGACGGGACGGCGCGGGTCTGGCGGACCGACGGGGGCACGCCGGTCGTCCTCCGCGGGCACGCGGGCGCAGTGGGGTATGCGGCATTCAGCCCCGACGGCGGGCGGGCGAGCGTCGCGGGCAGCCGTCGAAGCGGTTGCCTCGCGCAGCCGGCATCCTCCATCGCCGCTTCATACCCCACTTGATGCCATGGGACCATTGCGGCAGGTGGTGACGTGCCCCACACGGGCCTTCCGGCCGAGCGCATCATGCGCGCGAACAGAGGATTCCCGCCGGGCCTCGGAATCCTTCCAGGCGTTTACCGTCGTGAAGAGTGTGTCCGAGGGGGTGTCGAGCGAGATGGGGCGATCGTCCTGATACGCGAACACGCGGACGCCGGCCCGCGCGAGTTCCTTGAGCACCTGGAGCGTGTCTGCGGTGTCGCGGGAGAGACGCGACTGTTCGCTGACAATGAGCACCTGAAACGACGGTCGAGGCTTGAGCGCATCCCGCAACCGCTGGACGCGACGGTCCCGACTGTCCTACGCTCAACCGTTTTCATTCTCAATGTCCTCTCTCGAAATCGATTACAGCCCGCGTACGCTTTGGCGCTTCAAAAAACACTAAATGTGTCTAGTGGTGGCAACCAGTGGTGCTCCGTTTTGTGGCAAGGTAAACGTGTGATGAGAATCGCAGGGATGAAGGCGCGGCTTCTGAACAAGATTCGCCGCACCCCGACCGGCTGGCCGCCGAGCCTTAACCGACTCCCGAACCGTAAGACGTTGGAGTTTCTAGCCACCACCCAGTGTCGCGACATCGCGGAGATCGGTGTCGAATGGGGTGCCACCTCGCTCGAGATCGCCCGATGGCTGAATCATGAGGGTGCCTTGCACCTGTTCGACTACAGCTCCCGTGCCGAGGCGGTGCGCGATGACCTGCACGCTGCGGGCTATCGTAATGTGGTGGCGCATGGCAATACCCCCCGGACGCACGATTCCTACAACTGGAGCCTGATGCGATTACTCCAGAACACCGCCGGTCCGATATTCGATTACGTTTACCTCGATGGGGCCCACACCTGGGGAACCGACGCATTGGCATTCCTGCTGGTAGATCGCTTGCTACGGCCCGGCGGGTACATCGACTTCGATGACTACAACTGGACCCACGCGAACAGTCCGTCCGTGAACCCTGCGACGTGGCCCAAGGCGCGAGAGATGTTCACCGATGAACAGATCGCCACGCCCCAGGTCAAACTCATAATCGAGTTGCTCGTCCGTCGAGACCCCCGTTTTGAAGAGGTCGTGTCGAACAAGATATTCCGTAAGGCGTTAACGACTGTCTAACGGACGAACATCGTCCGCGTGTCCGCAATCGCGCCGGAGAGTTCCGCCTGCTCGTGCGCGCGATACAGGCGCGGCCGTCGCCACTCGCCGTCCACCGTCAGCACGATCTCCGCGCCGACGCCAGGCACCGCTCGCAGATCGATCGCCGCCTCATGTCCGCTCTTACGGAGCGTCCACACGCGCTGCGGGAGGAGGTCGTCGTGGCGCGTGCGCGCCTCCACGACGCGAGCCCACCAGTCCGCGTTGGTCATTTGTCAGTCCTCGGGCGGCCATCATTCATCGAACCCGATCTTCTGTATTTCTCAACAGAGGCCGGCTAGCGTTCACGGAATCGAAACGTCGCCACAATCACATCGAACACCTCTCCAGACTGCGGCCCCGCCTCTCATCGACCACACATTGTCGTCATCGTCTCGAAGCAAGAGCACTGATTCCTCGCAGAGCCCCGCGTTGCCGCCGGCTTCGTGAAAGCAACTGACTACAGCATCGCCTCGTAGCCCGTGCCATCGGTCCGTCGTGACTACCTCGGCACCAGTCCGCATCCCCTGCCTGCCAAGCGTCACCCATTCGCCTCTGAAGAAATCGAAGGAGTTATTTGCCGCCACCGCGGGAAACTTGCCTCGTTCCAGACCGACGTCGAGCGTGTAGACATCGACATCCCGTGCCTTGGTCCGGTCCGCGAAATCACGCGGACGAAGCTGAACACGACACGATGTCTCGCCGCCGGTCGATGCAATGACCCAATCGCCTGGGTAGTCGAACTCAAATCCGCACTCCTGCGGGCTCGTGTAATGCTTGGGAAAGGGTGGGCCTTGCACGCTGAGCGCGCCAACGACCAGACTGGCAAGAACCTGGATCGACCAAGCCATCCGCAAACCTCTTCGACGCTTCGCCGCTGACGGTTATCCAGCCAACCGAGCTGGGCCTCCAGTGGAGGCCGGCGGGTCTGCGATACTGGCTCGCAGGCCGTCGGCAGTTCACGCTGCTGACGTGCTCAGGGGCGCCGGTTCGTGCGCAACCACGGCCGGCGTTCCGTTTCATCATACGCTCAGCCGTTCCCGTGCTCAACTGATGCGGTCCCGGTCGCGACCGAATCCTGTCCGCACTTTTTTCGCGGAATATTGATCCAGATCCTGTGACGTACCCGGGCGCGAGACCAAAGTGCGTCTATTCGATTTGATCATCAACGCTGGCAACCGCTCACGGCAGCGACGGCGACCTCCGCGAGTGGATCAACTTGCACGGTGAACCGAACTGAACCAAGTTCTGGTTTGGTACCAATCACCGTCGTCGAGGACGGCTTGCCCCCGAGCAGGGCGGCGATGCCGCGGGCATGATCTTCTCCGAGGTGGCGTGCCTTCACCTCGCCCTCGATGATCAAGCACCACGCGCCCCCGGTGCGGTTCACTGAGTCTCGGGCGGCGTCCACCTGTATAGTGACGTCAGTCGGAGCCATCCCCGGTTCGCAGGTGTTGTCCGACTGTTGCCGTGTCAGCACCCGCCCGTGGTGAGGAGCCGCAAAGCGATGAAAGCCGTCACCGCTGTCTGTGCCGTGTTGTTGCTGGGCGGATGCTCAGGAAGGCCACCGTCGAGAGCGACTGACTCGGAACAATCGGCGCGGAGCGGCAACCAGGGCACGTCACCGGATCTGTGTCATCAGCCCCTCAGCGTTTATTGCGAAGAGGTGGGATGTCGGCACTATGCCCGCAATCTCGCCGCGGCGTGCCGCTCGGGCTCGTCTCGCTCACGCATGGCTACGTGGGAGGTAGGTGAATGCGGTGGGCTGCGTTTCACTCGCTTCGAATATGGATTCGGCAGCAATACCGAATACTTCGATGCGTCGGGCAAGCTAGTCGCCGCATTCACCACTACGGATAACGTCTCACCCAATTCAGCGTGCCCCCGTTCGAAGAGCTACGGACAACCAATCGACTGCAAGCCTGTTCAAGTGATGGACGCCTGCCGGAGTGCCTCGGAACGGCAGACGCCACGTCGACCACGCTGACGCCGTAGTAGTCGTGGGTTCAACACGACCAGTCTCACTTACGCCCGCTGAACCGTCGCGCCTGGGCGGTGCAGCCCCCGGTGGTCTTGCTCGTGTCACGCGAATTCGTTCGACCCGGCATCACGCAGCACAGATTGTTGGGTCGCGGCTCGCGTCAACACACTCTCGCGGGCCGAGGCCCAGGCTAACCAGTAGCGAAACTCGTCCCAGACACCCCGCCAATGCTTTCTGTAATGTGACCGCCATTGCTTCAGGGGCACGTGCTTGTGACCGTGAGCACCGGCGCATCCTCGATGGCCACAGGGAGCATCTGGTCGCGCGGCACGTTCACCTTGAACACCGCCCGCGTGATAATGCCCGCCGAATCCGCCACGCGTACCGTGACCGAGTAGACCCGCCCGTTCATGGTCTCATCGCGCTCAGCGCGCAGGGCCACTGATGTGCAGGTTCCAATCACGATGTCGTTGCTCGTGTTGCCATCGTTGCCAGGGGCATCGTCAGGTTCGTCGCTCGTCACCTTTTCGATGACCACCGCATTGATGAGATTCCCGTCCTCGGGATCGCTGGCGCTCCGTACCATTTGGCTCACCGTCACGTTCCGGTACGTGTGATTGGGCGGCCAGAGCGAGATCGGCGCGTTGAGCGTGATCGTCGGCGGAGTGTCAGCCACATAGACATACACCCCTCCATTGCCCGGCGCGCCGACCACAAGCGTCTCGGCGTTGATCGCAACTGAGTGGCCGAATACAGCGCTTTCCTCCGCGTCCGAGGGCTTGAGGCGCTGCTGCTCGCTCCAGACGCCATCGGTGCGTACAAAGACATAGGCCGAGCCTTGAAAGGTGCCCTGAGAGCCACTCTCTACCGCGCCGACCACGACGGTCTCCCCACTGATCGCCACCGACAAGCCGACGATGTTGAAATACGCCGCGTCCGAGGCCTCTAGCTTCTGCTGCTCACTCCAGACGCCACCGCCGCGCACAAAGACATAGGCCGAGCCTTGATTCTCACCTGCTGCGCCATCATCGAACGGCGCGCCCACCACGATCGTCTCCCCGCTGATCGCGACCGAGTCGCCGAAGGAATCAAGTGCCGCCGCATCCGAGGCCTCCAGCTTCTGCTGCTCGATCCAGATGCCACCGCTGCGCACAAAGACATAGGCCGAGCCTTGATCGAACCCCGCGGCGCCATCGTCCCCATGCGCGCCGACCACGACCGTCTCCCCGCTGATCGCCACCGAGTCGCCGAAGAAATCATCTGCCGTGGCATCCGAGGCCTCCAGCTTCTGCTGCTCGCTCCAGACAACGCCGCTGCGCACAAAGTAATAGGCCGAGCCTTGATTCTCTCCTGCTGCGCCATCATCAATCGCCGCGCCGACCACGACCGTCTCGCCGCTGATCGCCACTGAGTAGCCGAACAGGTCATGTGCCGCCGCGTCTGAGGCTTCCAGCTTCTGCTGCTCGCTCCAGACATCACCGCTGCGCACAAAGACATAGGCCGAGCCTTGATCGAGCCCCGCGGCGCCATCATCGAACAGCGCGCCGACCACGATGGTCTCCCCGCTGATCGCTACCGAGTCGCCGAAGGAATCACCGGCCGCCGCGTCCGACGCCGACAGCTTCTGCTGCTCGATCCAGATGCCACCGCTGCGCACAAAGACATAGGCCGAGCCTTGATCTGGGCCGATGGCGTCTCCGTGCGTGCCGACCACGACCGTGTCCCCGCTGATTGCCACCGACCAGCCGAAGGCTTGGGCGAACCCGTCCGACGCCACGAGCTTCTGCTGCAGGGTGAAGGTCGGATCGATCGTCACCGGCCAGACGACGCCGCGGTCGTCCACGTCCAGCCAGATCTCGCCCCTCTCGAGCCTCACTGCCATTCGGGCCTCCAGCTCGCGTCCGCGCGCGTCGCTGACCATCAGGTGGCCGTAGCGCAGCACCCCGCTGCCCGCAGCGTCGACGAACTCCAGCGCCTGCTCGCCGTCCACCGTTTGCGCTCGCAACTCGCCCTCCAGCGCCAGCGTCATCCGCAGCCGCTCCCCCTCTCGCCGCTCGCCCGGCGCCGACTCGATCGTGAAGCCCTGCTCCAGCCCCGCCGGCGTGTTGACGTACCATTCGCTGACATCCTCCCCGGCTGCGTCGTCGCCCAGGAGCGCGCGGCGGTACTCGATGCGGTTGCCGACCGGCGTCAATCGAGCGGCGTCGAGGCCGATTTGCCGCTCTCCATAGCCGACGCTGCGCAGCTTCATATCGATGCGCGGCGCGTCTCCGTGCCGAGGCGTGGCCTGCAGCTGCACGCCATCAGGCGTGAAGCGGGCGCGGATTTGCTGCGCCGGGTTCTCCGCGTACCAGGCGACGGCGGGCTGCCGCTCGTGGTACACGCGGTAACGCGCCGCCTCCAGCGCCTGTTGCAGCGAGCCATACATTCCTCGCTTCTCGAGCTCGGCGACGGCGGCATGTCCTTGCAGCGTGGGTAGGGCGCTGGTCGCTGGACCCGCCTGTGTGCGCAGCTCGGCCCGCGGTTCGACGCCGCGTTCTGCAGGGCTGCTCGCGGACAAGACGATGCTCATCCCGAACATGAACAACAGGCGTCCGATTGCATGGCGCGTCATGGCTTCGTCCCTTCTGTGCAGCCGTGTTCAGTTTCCTGCCGTGGAGAGCCGTCTCGCGAACACAGGGAGTGTGTCCGGAATCGGCGCCACGCCTCATCCGACGAATGGTCTCGATGGGAAGCGCCGGCACGCATCGGCGTGACGCGCTCGCCGGCCGATTCGGCGGAAGGCAAGACGGTCAGCGCACCTGGCCGGGCGGCGTGCGAACGCGCTTTAGAGCCGGACGTTGCTGTCAGCCCCGGCCCGAGGACCGCGATAATGAGCAAGCCGACCGCGAAGGAGAGTCGCGACCGCCACGGAGGCGGTGGGGCCTTGGAATCCACACTCCGAGCCTTTTCGAGCATGACTTGCAATGACATGGAGACCTCCTGTCGCCTTTACTGATGGCCTCCGCTGTAGCGTCCGCGCTGGTCGCAGACCCGTCGGTCCGGGGTGAGGCGTGGTATATACGCCCCGCGCTCCGCTCCGTCAAGCATCTAATTGCGGCTGAGTCAAGGATTGTGAATGCGGCTGAGATCGTCGCCGCTGAACGAGTAACATGCCCCCGATTTCCCCGCTATCGCAGACTGTGCGCGCATGCGAAACGCGATCTTATGTAGATAAGAGCCGCTAATCCGACTGACCGGCTGTTCGATCCGTACACGGCCATCTCGTCGATTAGGGTTGGCTGGACTGGGCGTGAGGGAAGACATCAGGCGCACGAACCCTGGGCGGGCCGAGAATTCGGCCCCGCTTATCCCGTCGTCCACAAAGACGTGTTCCTTTCTGACCACCCACCCCTTGCTGACGGCGTAGGCGCGAGCCTGCGGGACCTGGCGTGCCACAGATCGCGGTCCTCTGACACGCCTGACTGATCGGTAGACTTCCGTGCGTAAATTGCCGCTGTCATGATCCTCCCTGCGGGCTCCGGGGAACTACCGTTCGCCCCGGAGCCCTTCCGTCTGCTTTCAGTCTGCCGCCCGCGCCAGACATTCAGCCACCAAAACCTCAGCCCAAATGGCGACCAGTGGATTTCGCAACTGGTCCGGTATGTGGCACGTTGTTGGCGCGTTCCCGCTCTCCTTCAAATCGGGCAACCCAGTGTGGTCTGCCTCGCCGCAAGGAAGTGTGGAAGATGCGCCGCGGCCCGCTGACACCATCGTCAGCTGGCACTCTCGTTTGTCATCGCCTTGTGATCACAGCCCTTTCTTCTTTTTCTTCGGTTCATCTACGACGTAGCCGAGGAGGATCTGCGCCATCCTCGGCACCTTCCGTAGTCTCTGGTCGACCCACGAGGCATCCGCCACGTTGCGGAGGTCCAGGCCGACTCCCTCTTCGAAGCGGCAGTCCTGGCGCTGCGGGCGTTCAAGACCTCGGGGTGGACCGACGGCATCGGGCCAGCCACGCGGGTTGAAGTGGAGGTGCGCGTCACGACGACACGTCACGTCGTGAGCGTTGGGCAAATTCAGCGGTGGACCGAGGGTGCGGCGGTCAGCCCCTCTGATGGTGGGTCTGGTCCTGCTCGCGCTCCGGTGGTTGGGGGTGATGGGGTCGTAGCCAGCGTTCGCGGCTGGAGCGAGACGATGATCGAGCCAACGGCAGCCGAGCCACCCGCTCCCGCCGCCAGTCACGCCCAACAGGGCAGGGGAGTGCGCTCCCACCGACGCCCCCGACGCATTTGTTCGAACAGTTTCCGCTTCCACAGAAGTGCGGTTCCCTCTGGGGACGCCACTTTGGTTGGCAGCTCGAGTACCCCTGCGATCAGTCGATCGAGTGCGATCGTGCCCTCGAATGCTCACGCGCGTGTGCGGCGAACCCTCCGCCACAGACTGCGCAGCGAGCGAACCCGGAGAGCAGGTACGGCGAATCGACATCCAGACGTCGCCGGCCGCTAGTCTCCCTTCACTCGAACATCACGTGCGTGTCCGCGAACGCGGTCAACGGCCCATCCCGCTCGGGACGCAATGAATATTTTGACGGCCCAGCTTTAGCCTGAGAGCTCGATTGGGCGCGGCTGCCGACAACCCTGAGCGCGATGAGAGGATACCGGTCGTTTTGACGCGCTAGTGATCAAGACGAAGCAAGCGACTGCACGACAGCGCACAGACGAAGACGCGCGGGCAGCTTCGGAAGCGGCTTGCTCAGCTAAGGAGAACGCCCATGAGGACCAGCTTCGTACGTCAAGACAGCGCGTTTCGAACCCTCGTCGTCGCCACACTCATAACCGTCATTTCCGCGTCGTCGGCCTCCGCTCGGGTGGCCGCCCGATACGGCGGTCGAGGACAGTTCGTCAGCATGTCCGGCTCGGACGCGAGCGGATGTGTCGGGCTGTACGTGACTGTATCGAAAGGCGGCCCAAATGGCACCGAAGAAACGTTCCTCAACTACTATGTGTTCGACGGTTGTACGAACACCGAGATCGCCTGGGGGTATGGCCGCATCGCCAACGCGGACTTCGTTGTGACCCGCAAGAGCGCGACACTGAATACCACGCCGGGGTCAAACAGCAACTTGCCCTTTTCGATGCAGGGAGCGACGGGAGCTATCAGTCTGACGTTCACCCGCACCGGGCTGTTCACGTATGCGTTTGCCGGGCATACGTATTGGGAGAGCAGCACGGTAGCGGTTCGAACCCACGGTGCATATACGTATTCCGATGCGTCAGTGGCGGGAGGTTTCCTCGGGGTGCAACTGGGCAACGTGAGCAGTCAATTGGGCAACAGCCGCGACCGTACGATTGAGGTCGAACATAAGTAACAACTCAGTCGGACACGTTCGGGGCGGCGTGATTCTCACGTCAGGATCATATCGCCCCCGAACCCTACTGCGAAGTCCTACGAGAGTGGCCCCTGCTGGAGCGGAAGCGACGGCTGCGCCAGCTGATCCCGTCAGTGCCGACGCGGCTGCTGTACGTGGACCACGTCCAGGCACGGGGGACGGACTTTTTCGAGGTCGCGTGTGCGCACGACCTCGAGGGTAACGTGGGCAAGCTGGCGAGCGGTCGCTACCTTGCGGACGGCACGAGCACCAACTGGTGCAAGATCAAGAATCCCGCGTAGACGCAGATGCCGCTCGCCACGAACCTTTCGAGCCCCGAACAGATTCGCGCAAGCGTCGTCTGATGCTGCTTTGGCATCGTCACCTTGCGACATGATGTCGGTCACCGGGTGCGCCGCCGGCATCCGTGTCGGTGAACGTGCGAGTCAATCGACGCGGGTCAATTGATCTCGAATCTCCAGCGCCGCCGGAAGATAATGAAATACGTGTAGAGTCTTGATCGCACTTTCCTGAGTTTCGTTCCCCCTCGTTCCCGCCGCACCCCTTCCCGTCTGCCAAAATGATTCATGACGTTCGGGCAGCGCCGGTGACCAGCACAGACAGCGCCCACTCTCCGCCGAATACTGATCTGTGCCGGAGCGCCGCACGCCACAATTCGGCCATGCGCGAACGGATGGCACGCCGGCTGCATCGGCGCAGTGGCCGGGGTGTGTGCGCGGTGTCGTCTCTGCTTGAAGGGCGAGGTCCACACTCCCTGGTGCAACCGGGTGCCATAAGGAGGTGTCGCGTGCGACGTATCGCCGTGCTGATTGCTCTCGCATGTGGTCTCGGTTCGGCACCTACCGTCGCCACAGCCGATCCAATCACGATCACCGGCGGCGCGTTGACGACCGCGGGAATCTTCGGACCTACCACGTTCATCTTGACCGGGGAAAACTTCGCAGCGGCAGGCGTCGGTCAATCGGGTTTTGCGGCTCCGATTCTGTGTTCCCCATGTGTCGCCGGGGACCTCGTAAGCCTTGACGGCAACTTCGCGGGTGAGTCGTCGCTGGGATCGGGTCCGGCGATCGTCAATGGCGTGGCGTACTCGGAGGTGTTCTATGCGGGACGGCTCCAGTTCGAAGCGGAAACGGTGCAGTTTCCGGCTGGGAACTCGACGGTAAAGCTGATGTCGCCCTTCGTGCTGTCAACCGACTCGTTTCTCGAGGGGTTCTTGATTGCGAACCTCCAGGACCCGCCCGTGTTCCGCGTGCCGCTCGCAGGTGTCGGTGTGGCGACGGCCACCTACAATGAGGGTCTAGAGGGATTGTTCAGCCCATCCAGTGTGACTTACGCGTTCCAGTCGTCGACGGCGCCAGTCCCGGAACCGACGAGCTTGTTGCTCCTCGCGACCGGGCTGGTCGGCACGGGCATCTGGCGCCACGTGAAACGACGCGGGTTTTCTCGAGCTAGCGAACACGGCTTGGCAGCCGCGGAACGCCGCGTGGCGTGCCGGTCAGGGTTCTCTCCATAGGTCGTTTATTCTCAGTTGCGATTTGCGCGTTCTCACAGCACGCGATGCACCTCCCAGAGCACCGCGCCAGTGTCCCTCCCTCTCGCGCGGACCACGTAGCCAGCCACGGGCACACCGTCACCACGCCGCAGCAGTTTGCCGAGTCGCCGCGCGTGCGCGTGCAGGTGCTGGTCGGCCCCTCGGGGACGGAAGACATAAAGGACGAAGCCAGATGGAAACGGCGGTACGGTGCCGCCGCTCGGCGACTGGCGAGGACTGACTCGAACCACAGCGGTAAGCTCGTGAGTTTCGGGGCTGCACTCCGGTGATCGGGCCTCGCTGATGCTCGCTTACTCCTCCGACCGGGGTCATGAGAACGGCGTGCAGGCTCTCAGATGAGGCGAACCGACAGCGGACGAGCAAGTGGGCAGAGGTGCCATCGAAG
This sequence comes from Vicinamibacteria bacterium, assembly GCA_963763095.1. GTDB lineage: Bacteria > Acidobacteriota > Vicinamibacteria > Vicinamibacterales > JAENWD01 > CAVUCH01. Next base: position 146,803 of record CAVXNR010000003.1, on the reverse strand, counting down.
TCGTCATTCGTGCGAAGTGCCTGAATCGCCGAACCGCCCGGCGCTCAGTAGACGACAATCTAAGAGTGCACCGCGCTGTGTTTCTCGATCTCAACGGCACCTTGGTCTTGCCGCTGAAACCAGATGCGCTGGATGACCTCACCCTCCTTCCAGGCGCAGCCGAATCGATCGCGCGATTAACGGCTGCGGGCTACGTCTGCCCGGTCGTGACCGTTCAGAGCCGGATTGCGAGGGGGCTGTTCTCGTTGGCGGACGTCAACGCGTGGTTCGTGCGGTTGGCCGCCGAGCTGAGCGCGAAGGGCGCGCGCGTCTGGGGCCCTTACGTCTGTCCTCATCGGTTCGCGGAGACCTGCCCGTGCAAGAAACCGAACAGGCTCTTGTACGAGCGCGCCGCCCGTGAGCACGGTATCGATGTGGCGCAGTCCTTCGTGATCGGCGATTCTCCTGAGGACATGCGCGCGGCGAGGTTGTTGGGAGCACGAGGCTGCCTCGTGCGAACAGGCTGGGCGGCCGATCCGGACGTCGTCAAGGCCGCGACCCCTGATGCAAGCGTCATCGCCCCGTCGATCGCCGAGGCCGTCGGCTGGATTCTCCAGTCACGTGAGCCGATGCCTGCCCCATACGATGCTGTCGGGCCAAGCGATGGACATTGCCAGAGGTGACGTCGATGACTTTCGGGTTCGGCTCGCGACCCCAGCGGACGCAGAGGGCATCACGCTGGCCCATCTCGACTCCATTCGATCGCTCGGTCCGGTGTTCTACCCCGACGAGGTGGTGCAAGCGTGGAGTGCCCGGCTCAGTCCCGCCCTGTACGTGAATGCCATGAACGATGGCGAGGCCTTTTTCATCGCAACAGGCCGACTTGATCAGGAAACGGTCGTACTCGGGTTTTCGACGCACCGCATCGACGACGCGCAAGACGCCGCGTCCGTCTACGTCAGAGGGCGCGCGGTCAGGAGAGGGATCGGCACGCTGCTATTGCAGCACGCGGAAGAACACGCCCGTTCACACGGCGCGAGTCGCATCCAGATTCAGGCATCGCTGGCCGGTGTGGAGTTCTACAAGGCGAACGGGTTCGAAATCCTTGCTCGAGGAGAAGCGGAGCTACGGTCAGGGTATTCGATGCCGTGCGTCTTCATGCGAAAGCTGCTTCGGTGATACGTGGCGCTTGGCTCCTTCTAAGGTGAATCGGACGTGCGCCAACCTGGTCCGGCGGCGTCACGGGGACAACACTACTGGAGTTGTATTGACAAGTAAAAGGAGTGTCTTCGGGGCACCATTTTCGGCGTCAGAAGTTCCGGCGCGGCGCGATCGGTCAAGAGTATTCGAGTGGTTTCATTGCGTCCTCTGCTATTGCCTTCGTTCAGTTCCCCATGGCCCGTCGCTTGCTTCCGCGCCCCTACCAGAACTGTCAGTGGGAGCGGTCTAGCCGTGCGAGATTTCAGCGATCGACAGCAACTGGCTGACATGCGCTGCCCGTGCTGCGATTCGGACAGGCTGAGGTATGCGGGCGCGTTGATGCTCGGCCAGCGTGCCGAGGAGAGGCTGGTCGCGTGCGTCTCATGTGATCGGGTTTTCGCGTTCGTTGAACTGACGCGCGGAGCTCGACCACCCGAAGGCCAAGCATCGTTCCCCCTACAGCCTGGCGTCGGTGTTGCGCGGTCAGTCTTCACATATACGGCTCACCTTGAGGGAAACTGTGGTCGAGCCGATGAGGGTCATATGAAGGTAACCGTTGATCTGCGCATCGGCGGCGACCACTTCCACACTGAGCGGAACAGTAGTACCGGTCAGATGGTGTATTTCCTGAATGATTGCGCGGTGACGGTGCGCGTTTACCTCGCACGGATGCAGCACTATCGCGAACGCGACTTGCAAAGGCTTTTCGAACGAGGACACTGATTTCCCAGCGGAGTGGCAAGCGAGGGCGACTTTTGGCGGCGACAAAATCGCTCGCCAGGCGGTCTGCCGATCGCCGTCGTCGCCGTGATTGAGACACCCGTGTCGCTGCATACGAGCACGCAGCAATTCGGCCGCGCCGTCAACACTCACAGTGACCATCTCCCTGCGCGGGCCGCGCGGTCGGTGTTGCGACAGGCGCGCGAGCTTGCATCACGGCCGAGATCGCCGTCGGGTTGAAGCGCCGCCAATCTGTCGTGCGTACGCCGAGCCGCAACGCTTCACGTTTTACCGTGGCCCGGTGGGGTGTTGTAGCCACCTTCTGGATCGCCGTCATCCTCTACCTGCTCCCGGTCGGCGTGCTCTGGCTCGCCCTTCAGATCGTCGGTATCCACGTGCTCCCCGACGACGACGATCTGCCGCCCATCAGCTCGCAGTTGTGGCTCCCGTTCGACCGCTGAGGTCTCCTGAGCGGCTCGGGGACGAAGCGTGTGTTGCACCCTGAGGTGGGATGCGAGGTGCAGCATGGCGACCTCATTCGTGAACATTCCGTCCGTGAGCGCGGATAGCGAGCCGCTGCTCATCCCACCGGTGACAGGTGAGCGCCTCCATCTCGCCGTCGCCCGCATTCTCGACATCACGCCCCTGTGTTCGTGGTCCACGGTGGCCCCGCCGGGTCGGGCGCACGTGAACATCGGCTACCTTGCGCATTCGGAGGACCTGCACCTTTACTTGCTCTCGCATCCCGGTTCGCGGCACTGCCGGAACCTCGCCACGAATCCGTCCATGGCAGTGGCCGTGTTTCCGTCAGCGCAGAACTGGACCGACCCCGGACGCGGGATCCAGCTTTTCGGAACATGCGCGCCGGTCACAGATGCTGCCGTGCCCGAAGCCGAGCGCGTTTACGGGGAACGCTATCCTGCGTATCCGGCGTGGAAGGCGGGCCTGAAGTCGGCCGACCCGGCACTGGAATACCGCTTTTACCGGTTCGTCCCCGACCGGCTGAAACTCTTGGACGAAGCCGAATTCGGCGATGCTGTGTTCGTTGTAGCCGAAATCATGCGTGCATGATTCAAGGATGAAGACGGGCGCATTGTGCGTCCAGAGGAGTGAAGACCGATACCGCCTGGGCTGCCGTCCACGCGCGCCGCTTCCCCCGATGATGGGATGCTGAGCGCGAGCGATGGGAGGGCCGGACGATGGAGCCAAAGAGGACGAACGGCCGCACGTCACCTTACGACCCCGACGAACACAACAAGGGCGAATGGTTGCGGGAGCAGATTTCTGACGCCGAGTGGAACGACTACCAGTGGGCCAGAGTGCAGACGTTCGGTCAGCCGGTGAAGTTTCTGCGCGGGAAGAAGCGGGGCTGACGGCCTCGCCTGCTCGATAGCAGGGTGGTCCGTGAATCCGCTCGGTCCTAGTCGTCTGGCATACACTGGCCAAAATGCCGCGCTACCTAATCAGCTACGACCTGAACGCACCCGGTCGGAACTACGAGGCACTCTTCGACGAACTCGCCCGGCTCGGGGCCAAGCGACTCTTGCTCTCACAGTGGGGACTCCGCAACGCGGCGACGGCCGATGCCATCCGCGCACACCTTTGGTCGTTCATGGACGGGAACGACCGGCTGCTGGTCAGCACTCTCGACGTGGAGTGGACCAGCCAAAACATGATCAACCCGATCAACGAGATATGACGGTCGATGTGAGGTGCCGAACAGTGCCGAACAGCACGTGCTGCCCGACTGGGAACCGAGGGCGGCGTGAATCCCTTCAGAGCCTTCGGTGAACTAGAGCGTTCTTGAAGGCCACCACACGGCGCGAATGCGCTCAGCGTGAGCCTTCAGGCGCTCCGATGCGCAGCGTGGGCCTCGCGGTCGTTTGGCGTCAGGTGTAGGCGCCCGTGGGCTTCGGACAGTGCGTGTTCTTCAGCGAGAATGACACCCGCTCGACCTCAAGTTCGGCGTCCGTCAGCGCGTGAGTCTATTGCGGCCACGTGTGCACTCCGCTCTGCCGGGCCTCCCGTCGGGAGGCGTTCCAGATCTCGCCGCAGCTGCCACACCGCCAGTACGTGTTCTCGTCAGGGTTCCGCGCGGTCGTCGTAATAGAGCGCGACTGACACGCGGGACACGCCGGTGGAATCGTGACCGCAACACTCGCACGAAATTGATCCGCTGCGGCATTGCCGAGATCGGGTGAGTTCACGGACCTCCTGAGCATCGCGAGGCTCTAGCGTCCGAGAAAGGCGTAGACAATGACTGTGGCGACGATGATCAAGATCGGCCCGGCGACGGCCATCTTGCGGCGCACCGCGCGATGGTGAGCGGCACCCTGGGCTTCCCATGCGGCCCACCGCTCATCGACGCTCATCGGCTCAGTAACGGTTGTGGACAAAGGCACCGCTGGCATTGGAACGGAGACTTCGACTGCCATGAGACCCTCACACGAAAGGCTTTGGTGAGAGCTGGGCGGCATGGCCTAGGGCTCAGAAAAGCGGGCGCGACAATTATATCTCACATCCGAATGACGATAAGGCGGTGCTGGTGCGCGGGTCAGCGCGCGATGACACGTGGTGAAGAGCGGCTGGCCTGGCGAGGACGATACCCTGCCAGCGCTCTGACCAGCGCTTTCCCGCGGCTGCGGGATGGGTCATCGGCAGCTGAAATGCGCACACACGTCAGTCGTGGACGAGGATCGCCAGGAGGGAGGGGTTGACGGTGAGGCCGTCCGCGTCGTACGCGATGAACCCCAGCTTGCGAAACTTGTTCAGAAAGACGTTCACCCGCGACCGCGTGGTCCCCACCATTTCGGCGAGGGATTCCTGTGAGATCGCCGGCAACACGCGCTGTGGTTGATCTCCCTTGCCGTAGCGCGCCAGCAGCAGCAGCGTGCGCGCCAGCCGCTTTTCGCTCGGGTTGAACAGCTGATCGACGAGGTCGGCCTCGAGCCGGGTATTCCGAGCCAGCATGTGCGTGATGAATCGATCCGAGAACGCGTGCTCGCTCCGCAGCAGCGCGGCCATCTCCCGCTTGGGGATGACGTGCACGACGCTCGGCGTGGTGGCCTTGGCGGTCTCCAGTCGGACGGGATGCCCGGCCAGGGCACCCTCACCGAGGAAATCGCCGGGCCCGAGAACGCCGATGATTGCCTCCTTTCCTTGGTGTGACAGGACGGACAGCCGCATCGTCCCGGTTCGCACGTACATCACGCTGTCACAGGGATCTCCCTGCGAGAAAATGACGGCTCCCGTGGCAAACGTGAGGATGCGCTTGCCGACGCCCGTGGATTCGAGAAATGCCTGCGCGTCGAAAGGCCGCTTCTTCCGCGACGCCATGCGGGCAAGTATATGGCAGGTTGCTGACAGCCTCCGGTGCGATCCAGTCAGCCGCACCAGGGGGGACGGAGCGTCGATGTCGCAGGCGCAGCGGTATCTTCGTCCCAGTCGAGCCAGTGCCTGAACGCCACCGAAGCGATCGCGACTACGGGCAGGGCGAGGAGCATGCCCGCGAGGCCACCCAGCTCCGCGCCCGCGAGGACCGCCACGATGACGGACAGACACATGCGTCCGGGAGAGAGACTTCGCGCGAGAGCTCGAGCTCGCCAGGTGTCGAACCGATCGGGTCGTTCAGCGACACGATGGTCAATCGTGCAGCAGGACGCTCAGGAGCGAGCTGTTGATCTGGATTCCGGCGTCGAGGTCTCCGTCGGTACTCGACGAAGCCGAGCTTCTTGAACTTGTTCATGAAGAAATTGACGCGCGACCGGGTGGTGCCCACCATCTCCGACAGCGTGGTCTGCGAGATCTTCGCGACGACCTGCCGCGGCTTTTCCTGTTTCCCGTACCGCGCCAGCAGCAGGAGCGCCCGCGCCAGCCTTTTCTCGCTCGAGTTGAAGAGCTGATCGATCAGGTCCTGCTCGATGCGGACGTTTCGCGACAGCATGTGCGCGATGAAACGATCCGACAGCGCGTGCTGCCGGTGCAGCACCTTGATCATCTGCTGCTTCTCGATGACGAGGATACTGCTCGTCGCGACCGCCTGGGCGCTCCCGATGCGAATGGGCTGTCCCGCGAGACATCCCTCGCCAAAGAAATCGCCCGTGCTCAGCATGGCCACGACCGCTTCTCTGCCGGACGCGGAGAGCACCGAGAGCTTGACGCCGCCCTTCTGGATGTACATCACGGCGTTGCACTGATCACCCTGCGAGAAGATCGTCTCGGCCGGCCCATACTGCACGATCCGCTTCGACAGTCCGGCAGAATCGAGAAAGGCCTGGGCGTTGAACGGGGGCACGGCTCTGGGCACCTAGCGAGGATACGCCGGCATCCTGTCGAGGACGTGTGCAAAAAGACACATGTGGCCATCGCGCGCGATGCGCCACCCCATCTGACGAAGGCGCCTCAGATCGGCAAGCGGTCGCTTGCCGATCGCGTCGATTATCACAACCGTGCGACGGTGGCTTGACAGACGGGTCATCCATATCCGCTAACCGCTTCGAGCGGGGGCCCGCGACGGACCGTGGAAGACCCACAGAGAACGGGCGAGGTGAACTGGAGGACGGGGGCGACAGAGGACTGCTACTAACCCGTGCGTGTCGGACGCCTTCCTCCTGCATCGCGAGAGATGCGGCGGCGGCCACTGGCCACAAAGGTGTGCGCCCGCAGGGCCTGCGACCCTCGGCTTGGACGTTCAGTGTTCGCACCTGTCACGCCGCGCACCGACTCCGGCTGGCTGCCGTGCCCACTTCCTATTCGTCTGCGCGTCTCAGCGGGCGCGAGTCAGGGGCGTTCGGCACAGCGGCAGGGTCGGTCACGCTCGGTCCAGCGGTGGTGTGGGGAGTCCGCGCCCAGATGCTGGCACTCGCCAGAGCCCGAAGCGGGCTATCTTTCGGGCACGGAGTGGGGCAGTCGCAGCGATGTGTGGTCCAGGAGACCGACCAATCCGGCGTCGGGCCCGGCGAGCCGGGAGACGACCCCTTGGCTCGCCTCCGGGGCCCACAGCGCCTCGCGAAAACACTGCCAGTGCGCCTGGTGTGCACGAGCGTGTACGTGACCTGCGACACCCCTGACGTGCCGCGGGACACGTGAACGGGATTCAGGAAATCTCGTGTTCGCAACTCAATGGTGCCAGCGCAGTCGGAGTCGGCAGCTCGTCTGGAGCCAGCGGCATGCTGATGACGAAGACACAGCCCTCGCCGGGGATGTTGCGGGTGCCGATGTCGCCCCCGTGTGCCCGGACCGCCTTGCGGGCAATGGAGAGCCCCAGGCCGAGCCCGGTCCGATCTCGTCCGCGTCGCTGACCAAACGGCTGGAACAGATCCCTGACGCCTGCCGGAAGACCACCGCACTGGTCTTCCACCTCGATCAGGAGGCGGGTGTCGGCCGCGTGAACCGTGAGCACCACCCGGCCCCCCGGGCGGGTGTACTTGAACGCGTTGTTCAAAATGTTCGTGACGGCAGAGGCGAGCAGCTGGGGCTCAGCGGTCACGGCCAAGCCAGGCGCGCCGGGTCTCAAGACGAACTCGAGCCCACGGTACTCCGCCTGCAGGCGGGCATTCACGGCAATGTCACTCACGAACGACGCCACCAACGTGCGCTCACGGCGCTGGACGTCGGCGTCCAGGCGGATGTCAGTGAGCGTGCTGTCAACGAGCGCGGCCAGGTCCATGAGGCTTCGGCCCAGCACGGCCCCCTGTACTCCCGTTGATCGCGACCGTGCCACGCTTGAGAATCTCAAACGCGAGATTGGCGGTGTTGAGCCGGTCACGGATCTCGTGCGCGACTTCGCCAAAATGTTCGAGTTCGTCCGCCGACGCGCGTTCAGCCGTTAGGCGCCCGTGCTCGGTGACCGCTTCGGCGATGGCGGTGTCCAGACAGCGATTCAACGTGTGAAATTCCTCCGTGGTGATCGCGGCATGCTGTTCGAGGGCCAGCTCCGTGACCGCTTGGCAGATGTCGCCATAGTCGTGAACCACTTGAGACAGGTTGAAGCCCAAGGCGAGCAGTTCACCGCCATGCCGCGCCCCAGCGGTGCCGATGGCCTCGCTGGAGAAGGGCGCGGCGGTAGCTTCGCGTCGCAGGGTCTCAGACACTTGGGCGAGGAACAGCGGTACGCCGTGCTCAAGGTCCCCAGCGGATGCGGACGGCCAAGGGCGCTCCAGCCGCTTCTCTCGGGTTCGGGCGATAATCGCCGCGTGGTAGGTGGTGAGAAACTCGTGCAGCATCACATTTGCTCAGCGCCCGTCCGCCGGCCGTTGGTGCGGGCCGGACGGTCGCTATGTGGGGAAGCACTCCGACTGTAGCTGAGGTTTGCGGCTCACAGGTGTTCAGTTCTGCACAGCCCCACGGGTTCGCTAGCACCTGGCACGCGACGCCGCGATCGACCTGGGGCCAGTGCGCGGCGCCTGCGCGACGTGGTCAGAACGGCGCAGACAGGTTCTAACCTGCAGCGACGCACGAAGCTGCGGATCCCATGACTACTCGCACGAGGTGCATGCCGCCGTCGTCGACCAGGGGAATCGCCGCGACATCGGTCACCACACCATCGAGAGTCGCCTCGAGAACCTCCCGGCATTGATGTTCCGGATTGACGACCGAGATCTGGTAACGGGTGTTCTGGAAACGCCACGAGATCTCGTACCCAGGCCACGACGCGGGAATGCAGGGGTCCACGCTGAACGTTGCGCCACGACGCTTCAAGCCGAGGATGCTCTCGATGCCGGCGCGGTACATCCACGCGGCCGACCCGGTATACCAGCTCCACCCACCGCGTCCGGCATGCGGCGGCCTCGCATAGACGTCCCCCGCAATCACGTACGGCTCGGCCTTGTACCGATCGATGGCGGCGGCGGTTCGCGCGTGGTTGATGGGATTCAGCATGTGGAACAACTCTGTCGCTTCGTCCCCACTGCCCAGCCGTGCCAGCGCCATGACGATCCAGACCGCGGCGTGCGTGTACTGTCCGCCGTTTTCACGGATCCCGGGCGGATAGCCCTTGATGTAACCGGGCTCCTGTGCCGAGCGATCGAACGGCGGCGCGAGCAGCAACAGGAGCTGCGATTGCCGGGCGATCAGTGCCGTGCGCACGGCGTCCATCGCGCGCTCGGCGAAGCGACGGGGCACGGCTCCCGACAGCACGGCCCACGACTGCGAGATGGAGTCGATTCGGCACTCGTCGTTCTGCGCCGAGCCGAGCGGCGTGCCGTCGTCGTAGTACCCGCGACGGAACCACTCGCCGTCCCACGTCAGCTCGAGCTGCGCGCCGAGGCGAACGGCTTCGGCGCGATAGCGCACCGCCCGCGCGTGGTCGCCCCGCGCGTCGCACAGCCCGGCGAAATCGGTCAGCATGCCGTGCAGAAAGAAACCGAGCCAGGTGCTCTCGCCGCGTCCTGCCTGCCCCACCAGATTCATCCCGTCGTTCCAGTCGCCGGCGCCGAACAGCGGCAGGCCGTGAGCGCCTGTGGTGATGCCCCGTTCGATGGCGCGCAGGCAATGTTCGAAGAGCGTTCCGTCCTCGCCTGACGGCGTCGGCGTCCCATACGCCTCGTGTTCGTCGTCCGCGAGCAGCGGCGCTTTCAGGTACGGAACGCGTTCGTCCAGCACCAGCGTGTCGCCGGTCGCCCGCACGTATTCGGCGACCACGTGAGGCAGCCACAAGAGATCATCGGAACAGCGGCTGCGCAGCCCACGCCCGGCTGGCTCGTGCCACCAGTGCTGCACGTCGCCCTCGACGAACTGCCGTCCAGCGGATCGCAGCAGATGGTCGCGCGCCAGATCCGGTCGCGCGAACGACAATGCCATCACATCCTGCAACTGATCGCGGAATCCGAAGGCGCCTCCAGGCTGGTAATAGCCGGCCCGCGTCCACAAGCGGCAGCTGACGGCCTGATAGAGCAGCCACCGGTTCAGCAGCGCGTCGAGCGAGTCGTCGGGCGTTCTGACCTGGACCGCGCCAAGCAGGTGATCCCATGCTGCGTGCACGAGCGCGAGCGCGGCCTCCGCGCCAGCAACGTGTCCGTGGCGCTCAATCAGTCGTGTCGCATGATCCGCATCGGTGCCTTCGCCCAGCAGAAACACGACCCGGCGGCGTTCGCCTGGCGCCAGGGCAAGGCGCACGTGGAGACCGGCACAGGGGTCCAGCCCTGCACCGCGCGGCCCGATAACATCTGGTGCCCCAGCGCGACGGGCTGCGACAGATCGCGATTGCGGCCCACGAACGAGGCGCGGTCTCCGGTCACTGAGCGCGGTCGGCTCGCTCACATGCGAGAACGCCACGTGCCGGCCGAAGTCCTGGTTGTACGCATTGCTCGCGAAGACCGCCCCGGTCTGCGGAATCGATCTTCGTCACGACGTGCAGGTGGTGGCCCTCGCGCGGAGGCCCGAGCGCCAACTGGCTGTACCCGAACAAGCTCAACGCGCGCGGCACCGTGTCCGTGGTTCGTCAGCGTGAGGAGCGAGAACTTCACGGGCTCGTCCGGGTGCACGAACACGTCGAGCTCGTGGCCGATTCGATGCGCCAGCCGCGTGAATCGCGTCACACCGGCGGTGTGGCGGATCAGACAGCGGTCCGTGGCCGAGCGGCGTGGCGCCGGTCCTGGCGTCGGCGTCCACCATTCCCCCGAGCGGTCGTCGCGCACGAAGATCGCCTCGCCCGTCGGATCGCTCACCGGATCGTTCGCGAATGGCGTCAGCCGGTTTTCGCGGCTGTTGCCCGCCCACGTGTGCGCCGCACCTGACGCCGTGATGATGGTGCCGAACTGCGGGTTGGCGATGACGTTCGCCCACGGCATCGGCGTTTCGCCGGCGCCGTCGAGGATGATGGCGTAGGCCCGTGCGCCGTCAGTGAAGCCCCCGAGCCCGTTCGGCCACGCCAGTTCCGGCAGGGGACCATCCGTGGCCGGCGTGTCGGCGGGTGGCGGCGCCGTTGGCACGAGGAGCGTCGCCGGCGGAGGCATGGGGCCGGGCCGATCGAGCAGCGTGCGCAGGTCGCCGCGGTCACCGCGCAGAATCGCACTCGCCACGGCCTCGAGCAGCACCCGCTCGGCGCGGCCCATGCGGTCGGCGCGCAGCAGATAGGCGCCTCCCGGGCGATGCTGCCACGCGCTCCACGGCCCGTCATCGAGGATCTCCGTGAGCTGGGCCTGCATCTCGTCGAGGTAGCCGATCGGATGCTCGTTGAGGATCACGACATCGGCGCTCAGTCCCTTGAGCCGCCAGTACTCCTGGGCCTGGAGCACCTGCCGCACGAGCGACGCAGCGTCGTCCCCGGCGACGCAGACGAGCAGGATCGGAAGATCTCCCGAGATGGCGTGCGGCCACAGACCCGGCTGACCAAGCTCGTTCGCCGCGACCGTGTCGGCGTCCGCGCGGAGCGAGCCGTCGGTGCCGAGCACCCGCGACGCGAGGCGTTCGAAGAGCACGGCCTCGTCTGCCGAGATGCCCAGATAACGCAGGCCGCTTTGCGCGTGCGTGCTGGCGAGCGTGAAGGTGCGTATGGTGGCGCTCGGCTCGTGGTACTTCCGGGCGAGTGCCTGGGCGGTGTCGCGATCGGAGGCGATGCCGGTGGCGAACGAGAGCCGCACCGCCGCCCCTGGTGATATTCGGATCCGCTGGCGCAGGCTGACAATCGGATCGAGCACGACACCCGTCGTACCCGACAACGCGCGTCCGTCGAGCGCCTGCGGATCCCCGGCGCTCCGCCCCCGCCCCAGGAAGCGCGCCCGATCGGTCTCCCATTCGACCGGCCCCTGCGGTCGGCCTTCGAGAGTCAGCGCGTGGAACGCCCATGCCACGACCTCTTCCGGGTCCCGCCGCCGCCGATGGCAGAGCAGAGCGCTGCAGTCGGCGAGGTACTCGGTCTCGATGAACAGCTTGCCGAAGGCCGGATGCGCGAGGTCGCTGACGGCCGGCGCCAGCGCGATCTCCGCATAGCTGGTCACGTCTACCTCGCGGATGCGCGAGCCCAGATTGCGGACGGTGAGTCGCCGGACCTCGACGTCGTCTTCCGTGGAGACCGCGACGTCGAGCTGTGTCGACAGGTCGTCGTCTCGGCGGCGGAAGGTGGCCCGATCGGCCGAGAACGTCACGCTGTACTCGTCGGGTTCGCGCCGCGTGGGCTGGTACGTCGCCGACCACACGGCTCCGCTGCGCACGTCACGGAGGTAGATGAACTGGCCGTCCGCATCCTGTGTCGCGTCGCGGCGCCAGCGGGTGACCGGCAGTCCGCGCCAGACGCTGGCCCCGCCGCCTGCGTGGGTGACCGACGTGACGTAAGTGCCGTTCGAGAGGAACTGCGTGTGCGGAAACAGTGTGTGCGGCGAACGGTAGCGGCGCACCGGCACGGATGCGACGGGCGCGGCCACGCGCATCTCGTCGAGCGGACGAGGGTCAATCGTCGCCGCGTCGCGGGGGACGCGCTCCTGCAGCAGGAGCTCCGTCGCCTGGACTCTGGGCTCCGCATGGAATCGTTCGACCATCCGATCGCCCAGCAACGCGTTGGCGAGCGCCACGAGCGTCATTCCCTCGTGGTGGGCCATGTACGCCGGAACGACCACGCCGTTCGGCGGGCCATCGGGCGCGATGGCATCGGGCCCGCGATGCGTGTAATCGATCGCGTCGAAGAAGCCAAACTGACCCTCGACCCCCATCCCGGCGAGCCGGCGAAGGTTGGCGGTGCTCGCCGCAGGATCGATCATGACGGCCAGCGCCGACGCGTAGGGCGCGACGACGACTTCATCGCCGAGGCCCCGTTTCAGCCCGAGCCCCGGGATGCCGAACGCCTTGTACTGGTAGGTGCCGTGCCGATCCACGACGTTGTAGGCGGACTCGGAGATGCCCCAGGGCACGCCGTGCGCGGAGGCGTAGTCCATCTGCCGGCGCACGACCAGCCGGCACGAATCGTCGAGCAGCGTGTTCGGGGAGGTCCGCATGACCAGCAGGGGCATGAGGTACTCGAACAGCGTCGCGCTCCACGAGAGCAGCACGGGTGCTCCCCGCACGCTCGTCACAGGTCGCCCGAGGTGGAACCAGTGCATCTCCGGCACGTCCCCCTTGGCGATCGCGAGGAAGCTGGCCAGCCGGGCTTCGGACGCCAGCAGATCGTAGTAGGCCGCATCCAGCCGGCCGGGGCCGTCGGCATCCGCGAGGCGGTACCCGATCGCGAACAACTGCCGGATGGGATCCAACAGGAAGCGGAAGTTCATGGCCTCGAAGAGCACGTTGGCGCGCGTCGCCAGCGTCGGCGAGAGGTCCCGGAGACCGACGGAGAGGGTCAGAAGCGCTCCCGCCAGGTTGCCGCTGTCCACAGTAGAGACATAGGGGGGCGTCATTGGCGCCAGCGTGCGCGTGTCATACCAGTTGAGCAGGTGTCCTTCGAATCGTTCGAGCCCCTCAACGGTCGTGAGCGTGGCGTCGATTCGGCGCACGAGCTCGGGGCTTTCAATGAACCCCAAGTCGTGAGCGGCCAGCGTGGCGAGCAGGCTGAGTCCGATATTGGTGGGCGACGTCCGGTGCGCGATGGTCAGCTCCGAACCGACCTGCACGTTGTCCGGCGGCAGATCATGGTCCTCCGCACCGGCGAATGCGTCGAAGTACCCCCACGTCTTCCGTGCAACCAGCAGGAGATACGCCCGGTCGGCGGGCGTCAGCGGCGCCCGCCGGCGCGTCGTCGGGCGGCTCAATGCATACGCGATCCACGGAGCGGCTACCCACAGCGCGAGCATCGGGAGGGCGACCGGAAGCGCCCTCGGCCGCACGAGCACCACGATCAGCAGCGTCGCGATTGCCAGCAGCGGACTCGACGCCATGCCGCGAAGAAATGCGCGCCACTGCACCGGGCCGCCGCGGACGGCGCTTGCGGCCGCCGTCTCCCACTCCAGCAGGCGCCGGCGGGTGACGACGAGGCGGACGAGGGTGATCGCAATCGCGTGCAGCCGCTCGCTCGCCTCGTTCGCCATGAAGGCGAGTTGCAGCCCACCGCGCGCCCCGGCGGTCTTCAGATCGTCGCCCGCCGTGCGCAGGAACGCGCCCCACGACTGGCCCGGGCGTGGACCACGAAAAACCTCGAGGGCGCGTGAGAGGCTGGGGAACGCCAGGGGCAGCAGGGCGGCGGCGCTCCACGCGAGGGGGTGGCCCGGCAAGACGGTCCACCCGAACAGCAGGAGCAGGAGAGTGGCGGGCGGCACCAGGCTGCGTCGCAGGTTGTCGAGGATTTTCCAGCGCGCGATGAGCGGCAGACGATTCCGCACGATACCGGTACGCGAGGGCACGACGGGAAACAGCCAACGGAGAATCTGCCAGTCGCCCCGTACCCAGCGGTGCTGGCGCCGCGCGTGGGCGAGTACGCTCGAGGGGTAGTCATCCACGACCTCGACGTCGGTCGCCAGCCCCGTGCGCGCGTAGAGTCCCTCGAACAGATCGTGCGAGAGCAGCGCGTTCTCCGGCACGCGCCCTTCGAGCGCCGCCGCAAAGGCATCGACGTCGTAGAGTCCTTTGCCCGTGTATATGCCTTCGCCAAACAGATCCTGGTACACGTCCGACACGGCCGTCGTGTACGGATCGACGCCGGTGTGGCCGGCGTACGTGCGCGCGAAGAGCGAACCCGCCGCGCTCGCCATCGTCACGCTGACGCGCGGTTGCAGGATCCCGTAGCCTTCGGTGACGCGTCCCGACTGCGGGTCGAAACGCGGCTGGTTCAACGGGTGCGCGATGATGCCAATCAGGCGCCGTGCCGCATCGCGCGGCAGACGCGTGTCGGAGTCGAGCGTGATGCAGTAGCGGACCGAGGGCAGAATGGTGAGATCTCCCACCTGGGTCGAGAAGCTCGTGTCGGTGGCCCCTCGCAGCAGGCGGTTGAACTCCTCGATCTTCCCGCGCTTGCGCTCCCAGCCGATCCACGCCTGTTGCAGCGCATTCCACTGCCGTGCGCGGTGAAACAGGTAGAACCGGCTGCCATGCTCGGCGGCGTACTTGAAATTGAGCGCCTCGATGCCCGACTGGGCGCGCTCCAGGATGGCCTCGTCGTCGGGTGCCGCACCCGTGTCCGCGTCCGCAAAATCACTGAGAATGGCCACGTGCACGCAAGGGTCCAGGTTCCCAAGTGCCAGCACCTCGACGTGTTCGAGCAGCGTGTCGACGCCCGCGGAGCTGGTCAACATCGTGGGGATGATGACCATCGTCCGGGCCGTGTCGGGAACGCCCTCGGAGTAGTCGAGGCGCGGCAGCCGCCTCGGGCCGACGACGAGGACAACCGCCCGGTGGACGCACGCGATCGCGAGATCGCTTGCCGGCAGCAACATGAGCAACGCGACCAGGAACTGCACGGACGGCATACCGCCCGCCTGCCCGGCGTAGGAGACCGCGGCGGCGAGCAGGAGTCCGGTCACGACCGCGATCGCGCCGAGGTAGAGGCCGGATGCATGGCGCACGAGGGCGCGGGTCGCGCGAATCCCCACGCCGGGCCGATACGCCAGGTCCTCTTCGAGATCGCGTCGCCCACGGTCCACGAGGTGGTAGCCGACGTGGGCGGCCCGATCACCGGTCGAGCCATCCGTGGTCGCCTGGCGGGCGTTCTCGATGGCCTTCAACGCCACCTGGATCTGACGTTCGCCGCTCGCCGGGGCCAGCGCTTCGACCGCCTGTCGCTGCTCATCCCGGCTGAGGAAGTCCATGCGTCCGTAGGCGCCTGCGGGATCGCGCTGCAGCACCTGCTCGACCAGGCTGACCGCTTCCACGTACTGCTGCCAGTCCAGCGTTGCGCACAAGCGCAGGCTCGTCACGGCGTTGGCCACCGAGACCTGTGCGACGGCCTGGCGCTGGTGCTCGCCGCGAATCGTATCTTCGGCCGTGGTTTGCTGTGCTGCGAAGTGAGCGTCGACGGCGCTGCGCATGTCAGACAGCCGGATCCCGTACTCGCGGACGCGGTGAAGCAGCTGGACGAGGAACGCGGCGTCGGGGCCGGCCGGCAGCACCTGGCTGCTGCCGCTCTCGTCGGCTCTCGCCACGTAGCTGTCGGCGGCACGTCGGGCAGTGCGCGCGGCCAGCAGTTCATCGACGAGGCGCCGCAGGTTCTCTATGAGGGCGAGCTTCAACATACTCGGCCACGCCCATAATTCGCCGATCGTCAGGGGCGCGACGCGCTGATAGCTGTTCAGGAATTGGATCAGTTGCTGGCGAGTGAGCCGGCTGTCGCTATGGCGAATCAGTTCAACGGCGATCGCGTACACACGCGCCTGCCCGGCGTGCTCACGAGAGGCCAGCGCAGGCAGGGTCTGATAGTAGCTGCGCGGCAGATTCCGCCGGACGTCGGTGATCTCGGCGGTGATCAGGTGGAAGTTGTCGAGGAACCAGTCGGCCGCGGGAGGCAGAAACTGCTCCGTCCGGACATCGTCTGCCAGCGTGCGGTACGCCGCGCGTAACACCCGCACGTTGTCCTCGAACCGGGGAAACGTGTCTCGCGCGCGGCGGCGCGGATCGGGGTCGACGGTCAAACTGGCCGCCAGTGCGAGCGCACGCTCCTCGAGCCGCTCGATGCTCAGGAGCTCGTCGCGTAGCGGCTTCTCGGCGGTCGCCGACTGACGCCGTCGCCGCCATCCGGTCAGCCAGCTCACGAGGGAAGCAGGTGGTGGGCGCCGGACGGGCAGGTCGTTGCACGGTGATCCGTCGATCGCGCCGAGGAGTCAACGAGCGGCATTCGGTCCTTTCAGGATGTGCTGTCTGGCGGGAGCTGAAGGCCAGGATGGCTGCAACTCCGGAGAGCGGGGAGAGCTTGAGTATACGCTGCGCTGGGGTGTCACCGGCAACGCCGCGTGCCTGGCAGCACGCGTGAGGGTGTGCAGAACGGAACATCCGCGAGCCGTAATCCTCAGCTACCGTGCGTGTGCTTCCCGCTGCGAGAACCCGTTCGGGCAGTCTGACCAGAAGTCTCCACACGAAAGCGAGAAAGATAATGAAACCCTGAAAGCCGTGTTGCTGATCGGCGTGTTCGCCGCAATGGGTGTAGTGCCCGTGCTCGGTCAAGTGCACAAGTACTTCACCCCAGGCACGGTCTGGACGGTCACGATGGTTCGGATGGCGTCTGGCATGGACCAGTCGAACTTGCAATATCTCGATGGTCAGTTCAAGAAGTCAGGGGAAGCGCAGGTCAAGGCCGGCTCTCAGAAGTGCGTACAAAATCCTCCGAACGTTGGACGACGACGACGGATGGACCCTGTTGCTCCTCAGGGAAGACACCGACCTGGCCTCACATCGGGCGCCTGGATCTCGCAGGCTGTGGAAGCCGCGCGTTCGTTCGGCGCCGGGCGCGACGAGTGGCTGACACTTACTCGGAGGGCTCCGGTTGGGAAACCCCGGCTCAAGCGCCGCGGTTGCCCCTGGCCGGCGTGAGGCGATCGAACACCACGTGGCGGGCGCCCACGTTGACCATGGCGCTCCGGCTGGCCAGCGTCCAGGCGCCCGACTGCGCCGACGCGCGGGCCGCTGTGTCTGGCCCCGCCCACCAGTCGCGCGCCTGCCGGGCGGGTTCGGGCAGCGCGAAGCCCAGGAGTGCTTCGATGTCGGCGAACGAGAGGACGACCCGGTCCGCGTAGCGGTCACGAAGATAGACGTAGAGCGCGTGATACTGACCGGCGTCGCCCGGAGCCTCCGCCCCGCTAGAGGGCTCGGCGCTGGGCGGTGCGGCCACCCTGGCGGCGGGCCGCTTCCAGCGCCAGCTCATTACATGTCTCCATGCGACATCGCCGACTGCGCGTGGTCGTCCGGATAGCGGGAGATGACCGCTTCGGTCGTCAACAGCAGTCCCGCGATCGAGGCCGCGTTCTGCAACGCGGATCGCACCACCTTCGTCGGATCGATCACTCCTGCGGCCACGAGGTTCTCGTATTGCTCGGACTGGGCGTTGAACCCCTCGTCACCGCTCATCTCCTTGACGCGCTGCACCACGATCGGCCCCTCCAGGCCAGCGTTCGTCGCAATCCACCGCAGCGGCTCCTCGATTGCACGGGTGACGATCGCAGCCCCGAGCTGTTCGTCTCCCTCGAGCGTCAGCGCCGGCAGAACCTTCGCTGCGCGCAGCAGCGCGACGCCGCCGCCCGCCACGATGCCCTCCTCGACGGCAGCCTTCGTCGCGTGCATGGCGTCTTCCACGCGCGCCTTCTTCTCCTTCATCTCGCTCTCGGTGGCCGCACCCACCTTGATGATCGCCACCCCGCCGACCAGCTTGGCGAGACGCTCCTGCAGCTTCTCGCGGTCGTAATCCGAGCTCGTGTCGTCGACCTGGGCCCGCAGTTGCTTCACCCGCCCCTCGATCGCCGACGGCGTGCCCGCACCCTCGATGATCGTCGTGTGATCCTTGTCGATCGTGACCTTCTTCGCCTGGCCGAGATCCTCGAGCGTCATCGATTCGAGCCGGATGCCGAGGTCTTCGGTGACCGCGCGGCCGCTCGTGAGAACGGCGACGTCCTCGAGCATGGCCTTCCGCCGGTCGCCGTACCCGGGCGCCTTGACGGCCGCAACCTGCAGGGTCCCGCGCAGCTTGTTGACCACCATCGTGGCGAGGGCTTCGCCCTCGATGTCCTCTGCGATGATGAGCAGCGGGCGGCTGGCGCGCGCGACCAGCTCCAGCAGCGGCAACAGATCCTTCATGGAGCTGATCTTCTTCTCGTGGATGAGGATGACCGGATTGTCGAGCACGACTTCCATGCGCTCGGGATCGGTCACGAAATAGGGCGAGAGGTAGCCGCGATCGAACTGCATGCCTTCGACCACTTCCAGCGACGTGTCGAGCGTCTTGCCCTCTTCGACGGTAATCACGCCGTCCTTGCCGACCTTTTCCATGGCCTCGCCGATGATCCGGCCGATGGTTTCGTCGTGGTTCGCCGAGACGGTGCCGACCTGCGCGATCATCGGGCCGGTCACCGGCTTCGACATCCTCGTCAGCTCCGCTGTGATTGCCGCGACGGCTTTCTCGATGCCGCGCTTGAGCGCCATCGGATTCGCACCGGCGGTGACGTTCCTGGCGCCTTCGCGGTAAATGGCCTGCGCCAGAACGGTCGCCGTCGTGGTGCCGTCGCCCGCCACATCGGACGTCTTGCTCGCCACCTCCTTGACCATCTGAGCGCCCATGTTCTCGAGCGCATCCTTCAACTCAATTTCCTTCGCGACGGTCACGCCGTCTTTGGTGATCGTCGGAGAACCGAAGGTCCGGCCGACGATCACGTTCCGGCCCCGTGGCCCGAGCGTCACCTTCACCGCGTCCGCGAGGCTGTTGACCCCACGCAGGATGGCCTGGCGCGACGCGTCGCCGTACGTAATCTGGTTCGCCATCAGATGCTCCCCGCGTCGCTGCCGTTCGCAATCGCCAGGACGTCGTCTTCCTTCATGATCAGATACTCGACGCCTTCCAGCTTGATTTCCTGGCCCGAGTACTTGCCGAACACGATGATGTCCCCGGCCTTGATGTCGAGCGGCACCCGGAGACCCTCTTTGTTGATCTTGCCGAGGCCCGCCGCGAGCACCTTGCCCCGCTGCGGCTTCTCCTTGGCGGAATCGGGCACGATGATCGAGCCGGGGGCCTGGGCCGGGTCCTCAAGGCGTTCGATGATGAGACGGTCGTGTATTGGTCTGACATTCATGATGGTGACACCCACGCTGGCTGAATCTGCCGTCTGGCGACGCTCGCGTGCCAGGCCGTGGCGCCCCTGAGCGTGTCGGGCTCCGGCAATCCTCGGAGCCGATCTGGCATCGTTCACTGTAGCCGCCCTCGCGTGTCAGGGCTGTACCGGATTGCACACGTGCTCGTCAGCACCCATGACAGACGTGTACCCGCGCGAGTTCCCGTGGAATCGTGGTCGCTTGATGTGAAGGTAGAGGTGTGCGGTGCCAGTCTCAGGACGTCAGTTCTGCGGCTGCCTCCCCGGGAGCAGCCTTCTTCTACAAACGCTGTTCACCGCGTGTCGTGCGGTCGCGAGCGTCGCGGGCACGCCGCCGGTTCACACCGAACACCTTTCCGGTTGATAGCAATTGCGTGCATTCAGGCGGCGGGCGTTGTTGACGAATCCGCGGCTGAGCTGAATTTTGGTGACCACTCATCTGGCAGCGCCTCGGCAACGGATCCAGCGAGCGACCGCACGGAGCTACCTCGGCGGGGCGAGTGAGAGAGTGCAATTGAGTACACCCCGAAAACGGCTGCCGGCCGTACAGTACTCACATGCGCGGGATCGGCAGCTCCCTCACGGCACGATGGTAAGTCTCCCATGAGTTGCCGTTTCGGGGAGGTAGGGGGCGTCGTCGCGCTTGCCACGATGGCAAGTGTCGGGCGGCGAACGATCACCGGTTACACGTCACTGCGCAGCTCACAACTCTCGTAGTGAGTAGCGCATCCGAGTGAATCGGCTACGCGCGACGCAGTTCCTGGACACAGACTCAGAGGGGCAGTTATGGATATCCGGATCGTAGAGAGACCCATCGACGGCGTGACGGTACTCGATATCGTCGGCAGGTTGGTCATGGATCGGAGCGCGCAGCATCTCAAAGACAAGATCAACAGTCTCATCTCGCAGGAGCGTACCCACATCGTCCTGGATCTCAAGGACGTGCCTTACATCGACAGCAGTGGCCTTGGCGAGCTGGTGGCTGCCTACGGGTCGGTCAAGAAGGCCGGCGGCGCCTTGAAGCTGCTGAACGTCACCTCGCGGAATCATGACTTGCTCTCGATTACGCGTCTTGTGACGGTGTTCGAATCGTTCGATTCCGAGGCCGAAGCGGTTCGGAGTTTTCAGACGCTGGCGACTTCGGCGTTGTCGCGATAGCGACTCGTTCGGTACGCGCGGCGCCGCGTTCGACGGACAGCTTCGCAGCACGTCTTCGGTAGCGCCTCGAACCGTTTCTAAGTGTCGGGATGGGATCGTCTATTCTGAATCAGGCCCCTCTGTCCCGCGCTGTTGCGAGACACTCGTCGCACGAGCGACGGAACACGTATCGAGGTCCGTCGCGTGCCGAGCGCTCCAGAGGCCACCTGGTCGAGCCCTCACCAAAGCCTTTCCCATGGAGTGCCCATGCCAATCACAGTCCCCGCCTTGGCACAAGACATCTCGATGCAGCCCCCCGTGGTGCCAGAAGCCGTTACCACCGGTTTCGGCGAACGGTGGGCGGCGTGGCCGGCGCGAGGCGCGGCGCACCAGCCCTCAGTCGACGGTGTGGCCCCGCGCCTCCGGCACGTTGTGTCAGTAACTGGCGACCTGCTGATGATCGTGGGCATCGTGTTCTGCTTCCCGTTGGTAATCCTGGCCATCGGCATACCGATCGCGCTGATGTTGCAGCTTCTGTTGTGGATCGGACGGCTGCTGCTCTGACCGAGCGTTCAGGAAACGATTTGGGCTGAGGCCCGCGACCGGTGCAGAGACCAGAAGAGACGTGTCCGCATGCACAGGAGCGATGCGATGCGCAAGAAACACCTCTTCGTCGCGATGGTGGTCGACACCCAACCCACTCGAATGTGGCCGGCAGTGGGCGAGTGCTGGTCGGATTCGCGGTCTGAGCTACGGCGGGCGCCTTGCTGCCGCCACGTTGCGCGATCAGCACCAGGAGCGCCACTGCGATCAGGATGACGGAGCAAGACATCTCGCAGGACTAGAGTGGCAACCGTTGGGGCGGGATCCTTCCCGTTCCAACTGACCCGAGATTCAGAAACGCATACCCGGGCCCCGCCAGCTTCCGCGTTTCCTCGTCGGAAGGAATACCAAATGCGCCATTCACTCCTTCTTCTTGCCTCTGGTGTATTCGCAGCGGGGTGCGCTGGCGAAGCAGCCCGTTCACCCACTTCTCCCACGATGGGAGCCTTGGCCCAAGCTCAGGCGCAGGTCACCCCAGCCGAACCGCAGAGCGCTGCTCTGACCTCTCAGGCGCAGAGTGGCGCGCAGCTCCCTTTCCGTGGGTCCTACCAACAAACGGAAACATTTGAGCCGCAATCGCCCACCACTGTGCTCATCACTTGGAGAAGCGAGGGAACCGCGACGCACCTCGGACGATACACGACGGCTGGCTCGCACCTCATCGACTTAACGACCGGAACCGCAGGGGGGCCGGGGATCATGGTAGCGGCCAACGGAGATCAGCTCTTCAACACAGGCAGCGGACAGGCGACTCCTACGGGCGTGCCCGGTGAGCTCTCAATCGCAGGTACGTCCACCATCACGGGCGGTACGGGTCGGTTCGAGGGCGCTACCGGCAGCTTCAGCGGCGTAAGGGTGTTGAATACCGCCACGGGCATCTCCGCGGGCTCGTTCGACGGCACCATCACTCTCGCCCACTGAAATGCTGGAGGGACCAGGCTTCCGAGGATAGGGCGCCGATCGCGGCGAGTCGGCACGCCCCGCCGCGGACCCTGGTCCCATCGTTCAACTTTGTTCGTCATTGCGCCCTCTCGGGCGGTTCCAGGATCGCCCACGCCGAAGGCTCACGCCGCGGCCCAGCCCTCTTCGCCTCGAGCTCGCGCCGCTTCTCCTCGGCTGCCGCTTCGAGTTCTTCCCAAGTCTTGAATACCCGACTGGCGCGTAGTTCGCCGTTCCACTCGTACCGGAGTTCCGATCCAATGCCGTCGATCGCGCGCACGCGCGCACGCGCGCCTCAGCGGTTGATCGCCCTTCCTGAGCGTCCAGAGTGGCCGGCCGAGCGACACCGGCTCGAGGCGTTGCGGCGGCAGCACGTGGCCTGGGGAATACCACTCACTCATCGCACACCGGCCTGTGGCATCACCGCCTCGGCGGCGACGGGCGTGGGCGGAATGGGACATGGTGGCCTCCGAAAAATGAGGCCGGCAGGCTTGGTATCCTGTGAACCAGGCGGGCCGGCCCGCCGCCCGCCGCTCGCGCATTAGCGTGACGATAAGGGTTCCGGTGCAAACGGCCGTAACCTGCGCGCTAGATTGAAGCCACCGGTGTAGATCCCGCATTCAGCCGTGGGACAGCGTGAAGGTAACGCATCCATGGGGATTCTGACCGCCGACATGAAGCGAGTTGTCGAGCAGCAACGCCTTGGCTTCGTCGCCACGGTTTGTCCTGACGGAACACCGAATCTGTCGCCCAAGGGAACGACGGCGGTCTGGGACGACGATCATCTCATCTTCGCCAACATCCGGTCGCCCGGCACTCTCGCGAACCTGCGGGGCAACGCCCACGTGGAAGTGAACGTCGTCGATCCGTTTGTCCGCAAGGGGTACCGGTTCAAGGGCGTCGCGTCGATTGTCGAATCCGGTCCCTTCTATGACCAACTGCTCGCCTTCTACAGGAAACGAGGTTCGCAGCACGCGATCCGAGAGATCGTCATGATCCGGGTTCACACTGCGCAGCCGATCGACTCGCCAGCGTACGATCTCGGCCTCACCGAGGAGGAGGTTCGAGATCGGATGGAGCGATACTTCCAGTCACTTCGGACTGGAAGCACGACGTCACAGACATTCATCGCACTCCGATGCGAGTAAAGTCGTCAGGTGCATAGGAACACGACGTCCACCTTCTCCAACCGGGTCATGGCCGCACTCGCTGGTGCCAAAATCGTCGGTGTCACCTCAGGCACAGAGCACCGCCCGACGGGTGTGTGGGTGGTGGTCGTGAAAGGTCGGGTCTTTGCTCGGTCGTGGAGCGACAAGCCGACCGGCTGGTTCCGAGCGTTCATCGGAGAGCCGCGCGGCGTGGTTCAGATCCCCAACGGGCCCGAGGTTCGCGTCCATGCCAAGAGAGTGCGGGGCGAGCGCCTGCTCGATGCGATCGACGCCGCGTACGGGACGAAGTACAACACACCCGCCTCGCAGAAATGGGTGCGCGGATTTGCGGAGCCGGAACGCCGAGCGTGGACGGTCGAGTTCGTGCCAGGCTAGCTGCGGCACCTGCACATGCGTTGGTCCTCCAGGCATGGCGCGTGTGGATAGCTGGCGACCCGGGCCGTAGCACGTGGCCATACCAGCGGCGGCGACGAGCGCGACGGCGCCACGGAACGCCGCGGGATCGAAATCGGCGGGTCATGAGCCCGGACACCAACCTCAGGCAAACTAACGGAGCTGAATCAGACGAGCGAAATAGGGCCCGCTTCAATGGACCGAAATCACGAGCTGATGGCGCTTGAAAGCGAACCCGCCAAGTCGTCGATCGCAGACAGCCGTGATACGATTCCGTCCCTGGGATGACCATCTATCGCTTCGGTTCCGGCTTCACCTGATAGCCCGCTTTCGTGGCGCGTCGCGCCACTCCCTCCACAACCGTCGTTCACGAAGATCGAGTGCGCCCGAGCGCACGCTGCCGAGGATCGGCACGCGAATGGACACCATCGCCTTCTCCCTGCGCGTGACCGCGCCGAACCCGGACGTTGCGCGGGTCTCGATCGGCCGCCGCCAATTCTCGATTGGCAGACCGCTGGAATTCGACGAGGCGTCGCCGCATGTCGCCGCGATCGAGTACGCGCTCGGCGCGGTCGGGGGTGAGATCGTCAACGGCCTGCGGGCGTTTGCGGATCGACGCAGGCTGTCGATCGAGGCCGTCGAGGCGGTTGTCAGCGGCGCGCTGGAGAACGGGCTTACTTACCTCGAGGTGATTGGCGAGCAGGGACAGCCGAAGATCGCGCGCATTCACGTCAAGGTCTTCGTGTCTGCGGTGGACGTCGTCGCCACTCGCACCGTGTTCGAGCACATGCTCGATCGGCTCCCGCTCGTGTGCACCCTCCGGGCGGCGCTCGCCTTGACGACCGAACTGGTTCTCACGGCGTAGAGGAGGGAAGATATGTACCGATTGAGCCAAGTACAGCAGCGCGTTGTCGCGGACGCAGCTGCCGTGGCGGACGCAACAATCAAACCGCAGGCGGCACAGGTCGATGCGGACGCAGCATTTCCCCATCAGTCGATCGCGGCGCTCGGCGCAGGTGGACTCCTCGGGCTGACGATTCCTGCGGCGTACGGCGGCCTCGGCCACGGCATACGGACAATGGCCGCGACCATCGACACGGTGGCGCAGCGCTGCGCATCGACCGCGATGGTCTACCTGATGCACCTGTGCGGCGTGGCCTGTTACGCGACTGCATCGGACAGGACGGCGAATATTCTTCGCGAGGCAGCCGCGGGGCGGCATCTTTCCACGCTCGCGTTCAGCGAACCGGGATCGCGCAGCCATTTCTGGGCGCCGGTCAGCCGCGCGAAAGACGCGGGCGCCGACGTCGTGCGTTTGAGCGCGCGCAAGTCGTTCGTGACCTCCGCCGGCCACGCAGACGGCTATGTGGTCTCGACGCTCTCCGCCGGCGCAACGACACCGATCGAGAGCACGATCTATTACGTGCTGAGCGGCGACCCGGGGCTCACCGTCGCCGGAACATGGCGCGGGCTTGGCATGCGCGGGAACGCCAGCGCACCGATGTTGCTCGACGAGGTCGACCTCGGAGCGGATCGGGCGCTGACGGCTCCCGGCAAAGGACTCGACATGATGCTCGGCGTCGTGCTACCCGCGTTCCAGGTAGGCACCGCCGCCGTGGCGGTCGGCATCGCGGAAGCGGCGGTGCAGGCGACCATCGCACACGTCACGACCACGCGTCTGGAGCACCTGAACAGCTCGCTCGCCGACCTGCCGACCCTGCGCGCGCAGATCGCGCGCATGCGACTCGAGACCGATCGCGCGCGTGCGCATCTCGGCGCCGTGCTCGATTCGCTCGAGACGCCCGGTCCGGCCACGCAGCTGATGGTCCTCGAAGCCAAGGCCGCGGCAACGGAAGCCGCCGTCGCCGTGACCGACCTGGCGATGCGGACCTGCGGCGGCGCCGCGTTCGGCGGCGCGCACGGCATCGAGCGGATGTTCCGCGACGCCCGGGCGCCGATCGTGATGGCGCCGACAAGCGATCAGGCCTACGACTTCATCGGACGAGCGCTGTGCGGGCTGGAGGTGTTCTGATGGATCAACCGCTGAAAGTGGGCGCGGTGCTGTACGACCCCAAGGTATCGGTCATCTGGGAGATCATCCGCGACTTCTTCGAGTCGCAGGCCTGTCCGATCGACGTCGCGTTCTACAGCACCTACGAGTCGCAGGTCACGGGTCTGCTCGACCGGACGATCGACGTCGCCTGGAACTCACCGCTCGCGTGGCTCGACGCGCAGCGCCGCTCGGATGGCACCTGCCGTGCCGTCGGGATGCGCGACACCGATCGCGACCGCGTGTGGTACTTCGTCGCGCACCGGGAGGGGCCCGTGCGAACGCTGGCCGACCTGCGCAACCGAACGTTGGCCACGGGCGCGAGCGATTCGCCGCAGGCGACGCTCATTCCGATCGGACGGCTGCGGCGGGATGGCCTCGATCCAGCGACCGACGTTACCGTCCGGCGCTTCGACGTGCTGGTCGGCAAGCACGGGGATCACGTCGGCGGCGAGCGCGAGGCCTTCGAATGCCTGCGGAGCGGCGATGCGGACGCCTGCGCGATGCTCGATCTGAACTGGGAGGGCTGGACGAAGGACGGCACGATCGACGCCGATCGATTCACGATCGTCGCCGAGACCGACCGCTTCGATCACTGCGTCTTCACGGTCCGGCAGGACCTCGATGCCGCCTCTGAGCAGCGCTGGCTCGACGCGCTGTTCGCGATGCGATACGACAATCCCGCGCACCGTGAAATGATGGATCTCGAAGGGCTGAAGGCGTGGTTACCGGGCCGGACGAGCGGGTTCGGGGCGCTGACCGCGGCCGCCGCCTCGGAGCACTTCTTCGAGCAGGCCACGAGTCGTGAGTGAGCTGCCGCTCTTTCCGGTGACGACCGTCGGGAGCTGGCCGAGGCCGCCCAAGGTGGCCGACGCGCTGCGGCAGTTTCGCCGAAAGCGCATCGACCGCGCCGAGTTCGATCGAGTCGTCGACGCCGACGTGGTCGAGCTGCTGCGACTGCAGGAGAGCCTCGGCTGCGACATCGTGACCGACGGTGAGCTGCGGCGCGACAACTTCTATTCGTTCGTCTCCGAGAAGCTGGCGGGCGTTCGCCTGATGACGCTCGCTGACATGCTCGACGTCGTCGAGGACAAGGCCGGGTTCGAGCGCCTGCTGCAGACGCTCGATGTCCCGGCGTACTCGATCAGCAGTCCGGTCTGCGCTGGGAAGATCGAGCGGCGCCAGCCGCTGGCCGCGGACGATCTCCGGTTCGTGAGGCGGCATACCGATCGGCCGGTGAAGGTCACGCTGCCGGGGCCGTACCTGCTGACGAGGGCCATGTTCGTCCCGGAGATGACGGGCGCGTTCTATGACTCGAAGGAGGCACTCGCCGAGGACGTCGTCGCGGTGTTGAGGGCGGAGCTCGCCGAGCTGGCCGCCGAGGGCGCCGACTTCGTGCAGTTCGACGAACCGGTGTTGAGCGAACTGACGTTTGCGCCGGGAAACACGCGCACGTTCATGTGCGCGGCACTGGCGGCGCGCCGGGATCCCGCGGAGGAGCTCGAGCTGGCGGTGTCGCTGCTCAACCGGGTGGTCGGGGGCATTCGGGACGTGCGGATCGGCGTGCACGTGTGCCGCGGGAACTGGAGCCGCGACGAAACGACGCTGCTTTCCGGCGGCTATCACCCGCTGGCGCCGTATCTCGAGCGCCTGAATGTTGCGCAGCTCGTCCTCGAATACGCGACCGATCGCGCCGGCGATCTCATGCCGTTCGGCGGCAAGGAGCTGGGCATGGGTGTGGTCAACCCGAGGACTGACGCCGTAGAATCGAGCGCCGCAATTCGCGCGGCCATCGAGGACGCGCTGCACTTCTACCCGCCCGACCGGATCTTTCTCAATCCCGACTGCGGCTTCGGCACGTTCTCGAGCCGGCCGATGAATACCTGGGAGACCGCAGCGGCGAAGGTAGCCGCAATGGTCGCCGCGGCTCATGACCTTCGCGGGTAGAGTCACATCCCCTCACCGCACAGCACATGTAGGTACGCCCCGCGTGTCCCAATCACACCGGCGACGAACCGATCGAGCGCGATCGCGCCGGCGAATCGGTACCGATTTCTGTAGCGTCAACGGGTTCCGCACGGGGAAGGTGCTCACCAAGAACACCCCCAGGCTGAGGGACCGGCGGCCTGGTCATGTCGGCGCGGGCCTGCTTCAGCGCTAGGCGGAGCTCCGGCTGCAGGTCGTGCCAGAACTCCGAGAACGAGGCGGACATCGCCCCATCCGCCCCGAGCGACAACACAAGCGCACTCGTCTCAGCCACGATCAACCACACCAGGGCATTCCACCAAGACAGCCACGACGCGAGCACCGCGATCAACAGCACCACCGGGCTGCCGATGAAGACGTAGTAGGACAGGAACCCTACTAGTATCGCTACGCGCACCGACGGCAACTTGTTCGTGCTGGTCGTGTCTAGAACGCCCTCCAACTTCCGAGCACGCTCCTCGAGCAGCGGCGATACGACGGAGTTCACGAGCACAGCCTCGTCCGGAATGTTGCCGGGCGCGTAGTTCACGGTTCCGTGAGCGATGCGCTCTATGGCGCTCACGTGTACAGCAGGCTTGACTTTGTGTTCCCGGCAGAGCGCGGCAATATCGCGCGGCTTCCAGCGGTAGAACACGCCGAAGCCAGCCCTGGGGTCGTAGAGCTTGTCGTCGACGTTCGCGTGCTCGCGGTACACCTGCCGATCCGCCGCGAGGAACCGAACTCCTGCGTCCGCCGCCTTCTCGAGCATCCATTCCAGAGACACGAGAGACATGCCTTGCTTCGCGTAGCCACCGCCCACGTTGGAGTGCACGCCGGCAAACCACACCTGCTCGATTCGAGCGGATTCGCCCTCCTCGTTCCAGAGCAGCGGCGCAAACGAGCGCCGCTGGTCATCGATCGACAAGGCATGGCACGCACGTTCCACCTGCGGCGACAATCTGTGATCCCGGAACTTGTATCGATAGAAGACGGTGTTGACCACGTCGGCCAGCTGAAAGGGTACACCGACCGCATCGACTGTGTCCCACACGCCGATGAAGCGGATCAACTTTTCAGGAGGATCGGGAGCGGCGTAGATCTCGTAGACCCGTTGCCCGCCGCTGTCGGAAGGGCCAAGGATTTTCTCAACAAGGACCGGCCGGTAGCACTGACGGTACCTCTTCTACTGGTACTTGACGGCCTTGTTTAGCGCCTCGGTTACTTTTGAGCTTCTTCGGGTTCAGCAACCCGCAAGTCGTGATGAAGCCGGCGAGCGTCCTCGCCGTGAACGCGCCGCGGCTGAAGCCAAACAGGTAAATCCGATCGCCGGGATCGTAGATGCGTATCAATTCCTTGTAGAGCTGGCGAACGTTGCGCCCGAGCCCGTACCCAAACGCGCCACCGGCCAGCTTCAGCGGCAGGAAGTTTGAGGTGCCCACTCCGTCGTCGTAGAACGCCACCTGTGGGCGCAGCATCGGGTCCAGTCGGTGGCCGTTTGTGTCGACAGCCTCGAACAACTTAAAAACGTTCGTGCCGCGGCCCTTGATGTCTCGATTCCCCGTGCCGTCCGAGCAGATAACGATATTTTTGGCCACTCCCGCCCTCCCGTGCCTTCGGCCGCGACCGCGACCTCGTCTGGTGGCGTTTGACGGGCCGGCCCGGTTTGGCCGGCCAGGGCCACCCGTCCGCGCCGAATGATATGCGAAGGCAGTCGCAGGTCATTGTGATCTCACCCCGGCGTTGACGCGGTGCTCGGTCGAACCCCGGGCTGCAGTACCACGGAGCCGGCCTTGACCGCTGATGCGTCAGTTTCAGGTGCTGTTAAGAATGAACGCGGGCGCAAGGCGAATCGAACAAGCGGCCCTGCCTGCATTAGCGACCGGTGGCCCGAGCGTCGACGGCAGGCCGGGCAGCTCCTGACGATCGTCGTGTAACGCGCTGGTCGTCCAGACCTCATTTCACGAGAACCGACGCCTGGTGCTGAATAGGCTGAGCGGCCGCGATCCCCGCTTGCTTCGAATCCAGCGAAATGCTGAAGGTGTAGTCGCCCCCCTTGGGCGTCACCAACCCGGTCACCGTCACTCCGACTGGTTGACTGCCGCGTGGCACGGTTGCACTCACGTCGTGTCCCTTCTGCCCTTCGGCCCCCTGCAGAAACGGCACCCGCATGACGCCGAGATAGCTCGTCTGCTGCGCGGCTGAATGGAGATACAGGTGGACGGTCACCGGCCTACGACTTCGTTCCGAGCTTGCGCCAAGCACGCATTTCCGCGTCGGTTCAGGCGACCCACAGACCAGGAGGTCGTCCCCGAGGTCACCTCCAGATCGTATCTCCCAGGTGATGTGTGGCAGCGATTCGTCAGCGGCTACGTGCGTCGGACGGTGCCCAGCGCATCCAGCGGAGAGCGGCAACACAAGGCAGACGGTGAGGGCGGCTCGACAGGACGTGCATCGGTTCTCCTTCGATCGCGTCGGCGCGTGCATGGTGCTCAGGATACTGCCGACGCGGTGGCTTCCTGCGCAATGTTGTGTCGGGCGTGACCGTCGGCGGCCACCACGTGCTGCGATGCGTCAGCCCCGCCGTGCCCAACGCTCTGGCCGCGCTCCTGTTGTAGGTACGCGACCAGACCGGCAAAATTTCCCACGCGTATTTCGGGTGGACGGAAGGGAATCCCATTGTGTACCTGCTGAAATTTCTCGCCTTCGGCGAGGGTGACGTGGCGCCTGTGACGCGCGAGGTGCTTCGGCAGGCCGAGCCGAATCCGTTGCGTCGTTCCCGCATCCACCTCCGCTGAACGGACGCATATGGTGCTCTCGATGCCTGGCGGGTCACCACCGGTGCTTTCGATTCTCGAGCACCGGCACCAAAGGACTGCGGTCCCCGCTGCGATGAGCGCGTCTGCCTCCCACGGCAGCGCGTACATCGTTCGGGCGATTACGTAGACGGCGATGATCGTTACCGCAGCTGCCACGATCCTCACAAGAAAGACTCGGAGACGCACGCCCGGCGGACAGCGAGACAGATCGAGGCCGCAACCAGCATGAGGTGGAGCACCAAAGGTGCGCGTCATCGAGGACTCCCGCGCCAGCCATGCGGTGAGCTGCCCGGGGCACTGCGATCGCGACTGGCCTGGGATGCCCGGCGCCAATCAAGCGCCGCTCTCGGCGCGACGGTGGTTCGAACCTGCGCCTGCACGCTCCGGCCGAGGTGGAACGGCACGCTCGTGACCACGACGTTGGGTTTGAACAGGAGCGCCGCTTTGATCAACAGCGCGTGCTGATTGTGGAGGAGATGATGCCAGAGACGTCGCGGTACGAACTCCGGCAGGATGACGGTTACGAAGCCTGTGCGGTCGTCGTGCCGGAGCTGATCCACGTACTCGAGCAACGGCTCCATCAACGATCGGTACGGTGACTCGAGCACGACCAGCGGGACGTCCTGCCCCCACTGCTCCCACAGTTGCCGCAGCGCGGGCGTGGCGGCGGCGTCAGTTTCGACGTAGATAGCACGGACGTCATCTGAGAGCGCCCGCGCATACCGCAAAGCCTTGAGGACCGCCCGCTGGACACCGCCAATCGGCACCAGCACGACGTGACCGCGGGCGGGCTCTGCGGTCAACGTGGTCAGCCGCAGTTCAGCCGCCACCTGATCGTAGTGGCGGCGTGTCGTCTCGAACATCGCGACCAGGATCGGGATCATCACGATAATGATCCAGGCGCCCTCGGCTGCCTTCGTCGTGGCCACGATGAGCAGCACGATGCCCGTCACGATCGCACCGAAGCCGTTGATCATGGCGCTAATCCGCCAGCGTCGCGTGCGAACCGTCCGCCAGTGCCGCACCATTCCGGCTTGCGATAGCGTGAATGAGACGAACACTCCGATCATGTACAGCGGGATGAGCGCGTGCGTGTCGCCGCCGAACATCACGAGGAGCAGCCCGGCGAGCACGCTCAGGATCACGATGCCGTTCGAGAACGCCAGCCGATCGCCTTGGTTCGTGAACTGGCGCGGCAGGAAGCGGTCCCGAGCGACGATCGAGGCAAGCCGCGGGAAATCCGCGTACGCGGTGTTGGCGGCCAGCACGAGGATGAGCATTGTCGCCGCCTGGACGGTGTAGTACGCGGCACCCCGGCCGCCGAATGTCGAGCGGGCGACCTGAGAGACGACCGTTTCCGTATCCATCGGCACGATGTGGTAGGCGTGCGCGAGGAGTGTGATGCCGATGAACATACTGATCGACAGGACGGCCATTGTGACGAGCGTGGCGGCGGCGTTGCTGCTCTCCGGGGGCCGAAACGCAGGGACGCCGTTTGAAACGGCCTCGACACCCGTCATCGCCGTGCAGCCATTCGAAAAGGCCGTCAGGATCGCGAACGTCGTGAGCGTGCCGAAGTGGCCGGCCGGCAGTGCAGCTGCCGCGCCGGGGACGGGCGGCAACGTACCGGACAGGTAGTGCCAGGCTCCGATCGCGAGCATCACGAATATGCTCACGACGAAGAAGTACGTGGGCGCAGCGAACAGCCGTCCCGATTCACGCACACCACGGAGATTCCCGACCATCAAGATGAGGACGAACACCAGAGACATCTCCACCCTGGTCAGGTGGAGGTTGGGCAGGGCCGACGTGATTGCTGCCACCCCGGCGGCGATGCTCACGGCTACCGTCAGCACGTAGTCGATCAGTAGCGCAGCGGCAGCCACGAGGCTCGGCGCGCGCCCAAGGTTCTCCTTGGCAACGATGTACGCGCCGCCGCCGTTGGGGTACGCATGAACGGTCTGCCGGTAAGAGAACGCGACAATCGCCAGCATCGCGGCAATGACGATGCTGATTGGGGTGACGAGCGCGAGGGCGGCAACCCCGCCGATGCTCAGGACGCGCAGGATCTCTTCGGTGGCGTACGCTACCGAGGAGAGCGGGTCCGACGACAGCACGGCCAGGCCGGTGATGCGAGAGAACCGCTCATGGTGGGCCAGGTGCGAGGGAATCGGTGCGCCGACGAGCAGGCGCTTGAATTGCCAGAGAAAGCTCTCCTCAGACAACGGTGCCTCCATACGCCGACGGGGTTAGCTGACGGGCTCGAGGATGGAAGCTCCTCTACCGGCCGGTTCCGGCCGGACTCGCCCCAGCGGTGCCGTGAGCGGCGCCGCCTGTGGGTTCCCCGTATCGCTCCGGTTGGAGCGAATTAGGCTTACGGAGAAGTGTGGCGCGAGAATCGAGTGTGCGCCCGGGTCTTTACGAACTCTTTACGACTTTTTCGTCGGACGTCGGCGCACCGCGAACGGCTGCGGTAGGCTGACCGCCGGTGCAACTCGGCCGGGGGGTACGCAGTGAAAGAGGCGACAAACGGGATGCGGTGAGCGACACGTCGGGTTCACGTCGGCTCACAGTATTGCGCCGACACGAGCATGTACCGCGATGAGTTCATAAACAGTGCGCAAAGCTCCCGATCTTGCGTGGCTCGCTGGCGGCCTGTTGGCGACGGGCCTCACGGCGGCCGTGCTCCACGCTCTACCGACCGTCAGTCCGACGACTGTGGCGCTGTCACTTCTCCTTGTGGTGCTCGCGACCGCAACGGCCGCCCGGGTGTGGGTGCCAGTGGTCCTGTCTGTGGTCGCGATGTTCACGCTCAACTTCCTCTTTCTCCCGCCGGTCGGCACGTTTCGAGTCGCTGATGTTCAGAACTGGATCGCCCTCCTGGTCTTTCTCGTGGTGGCTCTCAGCGCCAGCCAGCTCTCCGCCGTTGCACAGGCGCGAGCGGCCGAAGTTGCCGCCCGCGAATCGCAGCTGGCCGCTGAACGGATGGATTCGGACGTCGCGCGTCGCCGCGCGAACCTCGCGTCCGCACTCCTGGCGTCGATCGGGCATGACGTGCGGACGCCGTTGACCGCGGCGCGCATCGCGGTGACAAACGTGCAGGACAGCAGCTCGGCCGACGAGCGCCATGAGCACGCTGCGATTGCACACGCTGAACTGAACCGCCTGTCGCGCATCTTGGAGGACGTGCTCGACATGGCCCGGATCGCCGCCAACGCTGTCCCGGTCGATCGCCAGTGGGTCACACCTGCCGATGTCATCGATGCCGCCGTCGCGCACGTCGGTCGATCGCTGGACAACTATCAGTTTCGCGTCGACGCGACAGACGCGTGTCCCGTGTGTGTGGACCCGCGGCTGACGTCGCGCGCAGTGAGCTACGTGCTGGACAATGCGACCAGGTACGCGCCCCCGGGGACGGAAGTGACGGTCCACGCGTGGGTGGACCAGAGCGGGCTCCGCGTGACCGTGCGTGATCGCGGACCAGGGCTCCTGCCGGCGGAGATTGAGCGGGTGTTCACGCCCGTGTTTCGGGGTGCGGCCGCGGGAGCCCAGCCGGGCACTGGCATGGGACTGGCGATTGGGCGTGGACTCCTCGAGGCGCAGCAGGGGAGCGTACGCGCTGCCAACCGTGCCGGCGGCGGGGCCGAGTTTGAAATCGTGGTGCCAGGGCCCACCAGGCAGCCGGGAGCGG
Organism: Vicinamibacteria bacterium; assembly: GCA_963763095.1. Taxonomy (GTDB): domain Bacteria; phylum Acidobacteriota; class Vicinamibacteria; order Vicinamibacterales; family JAENWD01; genus CAVUCH01. The sequence goes on along the minus strand of CAVXNR010000003.1, from coordinate 112,496 downwards.
CCTGAGTGCCCGCGCAGATCCTCCTCGTGGACGACGAGCCGTCCATTCTCGCCGCGTTAACGCCCCTGCTACGCGCGCGCGGATTCGAGGTGCAAGCTGTGAGGACGGGTCGCGCGTGCCTGGAGGCGCTAAGCCGATCGGAACCGGACGTCATCGTGCTGGATTTGGGCCTGCCGGACATCGATGGCGTGGACGTCTGCCGGCTGGTGCGGGCCGAGCACGGCGTACCCATCCTCGTGCTCTCCGCTCGCGAGGGCGAACGCGACAAGGTCGTCGCGTTAGACGCGGGCGCGGACGATTACATCACCAAGCCATTTGGCGCGGAGGAGCTGCTCGCCCGAGTGCGGGTGGCGCTGCGCCGCAGGGACATTGCCGCGGCCGTCGACGATGTCATCGTCGTCAGCGATCTCGTGATCGATCGCGGCCGCCGGCGCGTCAGTCGAGATGGTGACGAGATACGTCTCACGCCGAAGGAGTTCGAGCTGCTGGTGCTGCTGGCCCAGCACCGGGGCCGTGTGCTGACGCAGCGGGCAATCCTGAAAGCCATTTGGGGCGTGCACGGCGTCGACCACCCAGAGCACGTGCGGGTGCTGGTGGCCGCGCTCAGAAAGAAGATCGAACGTGACCCGGCCCGACCGCGGTACATCATCACTGAACCGTGGGTGGGATACGTTTTCTCTGAAGTCTAAACCCGAGCCGTTGCACGAGCCCTGGGGATGTCGCGACCTGAACGCGCCAGAGGAGACGGCCGGATGATTGCCCCCTGGAGGTGTCCCGCGAAATTGCGGACGACCTCCTGGCTTAGGTCGTCATCGCGGCGTCGCTTCGGAGGGCAGGAGCTGCCAGCACGCCCGAGTACCTGACGGAGGTTTTGTCGGGCATTCGGCGACCACACAAAAGGCGCCGGAAGAGACTTCCGGCGCCTTCTGTGCCTGGTGTGGAATCATCTAGAAGGTTACGGCTGCGCTGCTCGCCTGGAGCATCCACGTGCCGTCAACGTCCTTGAAGTATACCTTCGCGACGTATGTGCGCGGGCCCGTCGCACCCGTTCCATCACGCCGGAATGTCGTCTTGTACTCGGGAGCAGACTCATCGATCTGAACATCCGAGTTGATCGACCCTATGCCGTAAAGATGGGTGGCCTTCACTACCGACGGATCGCTCGACAGCGCCAGTTCGACCTTCACCGTTTTGTCACACATGAACGCCCCGTCTGAAGTGCTGTTCGACCGATTCACGGTGAACTGGAGCTGCACGTGGCAACTGCCATTGCCGGCCGTAGCGCAGTTCGGGTTCGGTACGTGCGTCGTGGTGAACTGCACATCGGTACTTGACCGCGAAGTTCCCCGCAGCCGCGTTGGAGTTGCCGGCCACGTCAGTGGCCGTAGCGAGCAGCGTATAAGTGCCGATGCCGCTGCGGCTCGAGCTGTCGAACGCACTGGCAAGCGTCGTCCCCGCTGTACCTGACCAGCCGGTCGGGCGGAAATTGCCAGTGCCGTTCACTGTCACGCCTGCAGCGACGGCAAGCGTCTGGTCGAGCGACAAAGGGATGGCCAGGTTCGACACCGTTCCACCCTGGCTGCTGACGGACGCCGAGAACGCCGCCACGCCAGTGCCTGGTGTCGGGTCGGTTGCGCTCGCCGCCACACTTATCTGACCAAGGATCTTGTCACCTTGAGGCTGACTGACTGTCACATCCGGAGGCACGTCATCGACAACGGCTGGTGCGCGGAGCTGTAGAAGTACGCGCGCGCCGCTGCCGGTGCCCACGCCAGTGCCCGGGGCGTGCGCCTTGATGACAACGATGTAGTCGCCGTAGTCGGCCGGCGAGACCAAGGGATTGCTGACCGTGATCGCGACCAGGAGTTGCTGGGCGATTGCAAAGTCGTGCTCCGCCGGAACGATACCGAAGGCAGCGGCGATCTGGAAGCCGAGCGGCGAGTCAGTCTCAACCGATTCCGTGGGATCCAGGGAATCGCCGTCCTCGTCTCCGACCTTCTGGATGCCCATTACGCGAATCTGGGCTGGGGCCAACTCCGAGCACGGTCCGTTGCTGGCGGCTGGGAACCATGTGTCGCCAGTCTTGCCGGGAGCCGTGATGGTCAGCACGGCATTGAACGGAGTGTTGTCGGTCCCAAGGAACGTTTTGGTGCCGAGGTCGCCAGGCGAGTACTCGAAGGGGCCATTAGCCACCTGGTGCGGATCGCACTGCGAGTCGGCTGAAACCCCCGTCGCGCTGAGCGCGCCGATCGCGACAACGGCGAGGATCGTACGAGCGAGTTTGAACATCAGATCTACTCCCTGTATGCGCACGTCGTACGTGGACTACACCCCGAGAACTCCGAGGCGCGAGTCGAAACTGCAGAGCGCGTGCCATTGGTTCAGCTTGCGCGCCCCGTCCTGCATTCCGGGGCCGGCTGCACGGCGCCGCACGTAATGACGCACGACCGGTCTGTAGTCCACTTTGCCGACTCTCCTTGCAGCCAGACAGATGTCCCGGCCCTCGAAGAAACGGCGCCGCAGCTTTCGGAAGCCTCTCCGGCCTACAGGTGTGCGCCGCGTCGGAGAGCAGGGAAGACGAGGTTCGCCGGCCAACCGGCGAGGACTGGCGTGACGTCCTACGATGTGCGACAAACGAGCAGCCGTGGTAGCAGAGAACGGGAGTATCGCCCGAATGGGCCAACCGCCGTTCACAGCCAGGCGAGCGTCATTCGAGCGTCGACTCGCCGACGAGATGGCGAGGGTTTAGCCTTTCGTTTCTACTCCCGAATGTTTTCGTTCTCGGGACCGTCTGTCACGTCGTTAACACCTCACAGCCGCTTGCCGCACGCTTCTAGGGCGACGGCGGCTGGTGCTCCACCGCGATGCGCTTACGCCGCTCCTTATGAGCGTCGATTGAGATGCGCTCGCGGCCTTTCTCGATCTCGTCGAGCTGCTTCTGCGCTAGAAACGACGAAACCCCCGAGGTCGTCGGGACCTTTGGGGGCTCGAGGCGGTTTTCGAGCCTGATTTTGCCAATCTAGAACGTGAAATTTCGACCCGACCCCTCTCGCCTTACCTGACTGGCAGCATCAGGTGCTCGTACGGCGTGCCCGCCCACATGACGTATGGTTTCGTCGTGTCCGGCTTGGCGTCGCGCGGGTAGCCCTCCATCATCCCTTTGCCGCCGACGACCATCACGTGCGGCCCGGTACTGATCCAGTTATTGTTCTCGGTGGGCTTCTGCGCGTGCGGGTCGGTATTGCTGGCATCGCTACCGCCAGCCAACATGTACATGAAGCCTACCGTGTTCGCCGGGGGCGTCTGCTTCGTGATCCACGCGTGTACCCAAGCCATGGCGTTCTCGTCGCCGCACATCGGATCGGGGCCCGGAGTGACGGGGTTGTCGGCCATACAGGTGAAGTTGTTGGTGCCCTTGCGAACGGTGCGCATCTTGCCGTCGGCCGACGCATCGATCACCGTGGCGTCATTGCCGATTGTGGATGGTGCAGCTGACATCGCGCTCTTGATGAGCGCGTCATCCGACGCGGCCTGTCGCGCGTTCACAGCGACCACCGTCATAGCGACGCCCATTGCGACCACGCACGCGAACACGACTCGTCGAGTCATATCCACCTCCTGTGGAGTCTTCGGTTGCCCGGTACGGCAGCAGAGGGTAGCAGAACTTCGCTCCCCGGAGGTTGTTCGACCGGAGAGACGGTGCACGTTACGGTTTAGGAATCGAATGGTAGCCGGAGCTGGTAAGTGCGTGCTAGGCCGGTTAAACGAATGGGCACGACCTTAGGTCGCCAACTCCTCGCGTTCTGACGTGCTTGCGGACCGCGCGCCGTTACGCGTATTTTGTAAGCCTTCTTACTACGGCATTTAAATTCCCGCGCATGAGCTCCGCCCTGTCGGGCTTCCCGGGAGGGAGTGGCGCCGGCGCTGGAACGACCGGCGGCGGCAATTCAGCTGGCGGAGCCGCCGGAAGCGCAGGAGCGGCGCCGGTGGTGCGGGGCGTCTCGGAGAGGCACCACCAAAGGAGGAGCCATGAGGATCACACGATCGGCGGTACTCGCAACAACCGTCTTCGCCTATGCCGCAGTGTCAGACCTCTCGGCGGCACCCGCCGGAAAGGCCCGGGTGACGGCGACACTTCAGTTGGGTCCGATCACTCTTGCGCCAGGCGAAACCACACCGTGGGTCACTGTCGGGTCCTGGACCCAGGCTTCAGACGAACTGAACTTCTTGTACGGGCAGACCACGGCCACCGGGCCCGCGACTTGCCACCAGTCTGGGCAGGCGCTAGACGGATTCTTTTTTGAGGCTATTGCCCGCGTTGACGAGGGCGAACTGCCGGACTCGGAGTTCAGCGCCGTTCGTGTTTTTCCGTTCGCGCCTCTAGCCTCAACGCTAACGCGGAACTTCTCCCCAGGGATTGGGCTCAATCCCCTCTTCGGGTCGTCGGCTCCCACGTTGCACACGGTCGAAGTCAGGATCTCTAACCTTTGCGAGGACGCTGGCGAACCCGTCATCATCGACAGCATACTCATCAAAGTCGTTGCAATTCCGTAGGCAGGGGGTCTATTCGAGGAAAATGCAAATGAAGAGCTTGCCAACGACGGTGCTCGGACTCGCGTTTCTCGTTCTGGCACGCGTCGATGTCGCAGCCGATCCGTTCACGATTCTGCCGAACGGACATCTGGTCGTCGACACGGCGTTCACCACACAAGGGACCTTCACATGCCCCGCCTCGATTTGGTACGGATGTGTCGGATCGGGAACCAGTTCCGTCACGTTGTTGTCAGGCATGAGCACCCTGACGCTGCGCTTCATGGGGGTCGACACCTCGCTTCTTGTCGGCAACACGTTAACGCCCGTCGGGCTGGGTACGATCGAATCAGTGCCGACCGGTGAAGGCTTCACGTTTCCGGCCAGAGCAAACGTGGACTGGTCGGTTCTGAATTTCGCCCTGTCGGTTACCGAGTCGTCGCCCATCGCGAGCACGCGGACGTACCTCTGGCACGCCGGTCCGGGGGGCCGCACCACTCTGAATTTCTTCGGCACCACTTACCAGGGGTTTCCCTTGCCGCCGAACCCTCCGGGTTTCCATTACGATTCCACCGTGTTCAGCATTGTCCCGATCGGCAAGCAGGGCAGGACGCTGACGGTGTCGAGCGCTCCTGGAAGCGTGGGTATCACGGCGGATGTAGGTATGGTACCTGAGCCGTCGACCCTGCTTCTGCTGGGAACCGGTCTCGCTGGTGTGCTGTACCGCGTCCGTCGTGGCGCAAAGCCGCGGTGAGATGTGAGGGCGGCTATCGGCTCGGCCGTGAACGGTGCAGCAGTTCAGAGTCGGCGGAACGGGCCGTTTTTGTGTGGCGCCCCGGCGCTGCCAACCCGGTGCTCGGTGAGGGCACTGACACACTGCACTACGCGCCACCACCGGAGCGCCTTCGTGTCGCGCTACAGCAACAAGCGCATGACGCGTCCGCTCATCCTGATCGCCTCGTCGTCAGCGTCTACGTGCTTGCATCTGCAATGACGTTGATGGCGCCCTTCTCCTCCGGAATCGGCGAGAAGTGCCACGCGAAATCAGTCTGATAAACATCAAACTGAATTCCGCTCTCGCGCGCTTTCCGTTCGCGCGAGGATCTAAGTCGCGAGTTAGGCATCGTCACTGGATCGACAACATTCTCGCGTGCAGGCGTTCGACTTTCGCACGGATCACGGGCTCGAGGCAACTTCTTGAGCACCGGGTGGTCGGCCGCCGTGACGGCAAGGCCGCTTCTGGCTTCGGGGGTGGGCGGAGGCGGCGAAAAGCACCGTTCACGCCGTGCCCGCGGGAAACGGAGCCGCCGCGCCTATCGCGGTCTGGAACTCTCCGGAGTCGGTGTTGGTTCGAACCTGGGACAGCAATCCTGACCGTGCCGTCGAACCTCTTCGGTGGGGGAGCGGCCACCGCCGCATTCGTTGGGGTGCCTGCGCAGGACGACGAACACCCGGCGTACTACGATACGTCGCAGCTGTCCTCCGGCTATGGGCTTGAGTATGTCTTCTCTCCCGTGGCTGCACCGATACCAGAGCCGGGCACGATGATGCTGCTCGGTACGGGTGCCATCGGGCTGCTCGGCCTGCGATATCGACGGGCAAGACGCGCCGACACGTCAGACGAGTAGTCCCGCAGCGACCGCCATTCGCGCGGCCCATTCCCGCTAGTGATCCGTTGCAACTCGAGCGTGCGAACCGAATGCACGGCGACGAGCAACCCGCAACCGGAGGTCCGGTCCGGCCGGGTGATTTGCTTCAGGGATCGTACACGTTCGGGGGCGTCATACGGAATGACCTTCGTTAGTGCCACAAGCACCAGCCTAGTCATAGAGGTTTTCAACAACGTTGATGATTTCGACGGTACAACGTTATTGCTGAGCAATAGTCATGGCAAAAGGCGGGAAGTCCGGCACCGTCCTCACGACCACGAGTAACCAGGACAGCGAACGAGAAGAGGTTTGGCGTTCGACTGGTTCGTACGACTCCCCCTGCCGCAGAGACGTGAATTCGATTGACACTCGCGCGGTGTGGGGCTATTGTCGCGCCTCCGTTCAGCAAACACTCGCCGACGACCTCCCCAGCAGGGCCGCCGGCCTTTCCACGTCGTGGAGGAGGCCCCCTTGCGCACACACCTCGCTCTTTATTCACACAGGCTCGGGCGATCTGCGCGAGTCCAGGCCCGTCATGGGGTGCGATTGATAGAAGCGTCGCAGCTGCGTGAAGTAGATGTCCGAAACTGAGGAACCACAATGCACCTTATAAACGCGACTACGATCCCCTCAGCCAGCGACCCGAACACCCGACAGCCGATCGCCTCCATACATGTGTGGCCGTCAGCTGCTGCACACGGCCGGGCGCGGCGGGCGTGGGTCACCCTGTCAATAACAGTCGTGGCGGCGTGGGCCTTGTGTGCGGCGACACCGTGCCAGGCCCAAGGCCTGAACGCGGTGCTCGAGTGGAACCTCATCGCGTCCAACGCCGCGGTCGCGGGTGGCCAGAATAGCGTCGTCCAAACGCGCACCTTCGCCATGGTGCAAGCGGCCGTTCACGACGCGCTCAACGCGATGGATCGGCGGTACGAGCTCTATGTCCCAGTGCCGATTCTTCCGATCGGCGGCTCGCCGGAGGCCGCGGTCGCGACCGCCGCACATGATGTCCTTGTGGCACTCATCCCGTCGCAAAGCGAGTCCCTCGACGCGGCCTATGCGGCCGCGCTGGCATCCATCATCGACGGACCGGCGAAGGAGATAGGCATAGCAGCCGGCGTTGCCGCAGCCTCGGCGATTCTGGCCCTGCGAGCGGCAGACGGCGCCGCCGATGCGAATCGACCGTATACGCCCGGCACCGAGCCAGGCGATTATCAACTGACGAATCCCAACGCATCCATCGTCACGCCGGGGTGGGGCGATGTCGCGCCGTTCGTTCTGAAGGACCCCGCCGGATTTCGTCCGCCGCCCCCCTATTCGATCGAACACCACCAGTACGCGCAAGACTTCGCAGAAGTGAAGCTGATCGGCGCTATCCAAAGCACCGAGCGAAGCGACGAACAGACCGAGATCGCGCGGTTCTGGGCGGAGCCGATGGCCACCATGTGGAATCGCATTGCCCGCACGGTGGCGCAGGAGCAAGGGCTGGGACTCTGGGAGAGCGCTCGTCTGCTCGCCGTGCTGGATTTTGCGCTGGCCGACGCCACGATCAGCGTGTATGCGGCGAAATATGTGTACAACTTCTGGCGGCCCATCACGGCGATTCGCAATGCTGATTTGGACGGGAATCCCGAGACCGACGCAGACCTCGAGTGGACGTCGCTCCTCACAGCATCGAATCATCCCGATACCCGTCTGCGCACAGCTATCAAGCGGGTGCGGCTACCGAGGTGCTCGCCGCGACGTTTGGCGACGACGTACCGTTCTCGATAGGGAGCGTCACTCTGCCAAATGTCACGCGCACCTTCGATAGCTTCTCGCAGGCAGCCGCTGAGATCGGCGAGTCGCGCATCTACGGGGGGATACACTTCCGGCTGGCCGTCGAGGTCGGATTGAAACGAGGCGCCATCATCGGTCGGCGGGTCGAAAGACAGGCCCTGCATCCGGAGGGATTCTGACAAGGGCGAAGGAACGGCGGCCTATGGAGGCTTGACACCCGTGGGACGTCGAGACAAACCGGTGCCGCGGCGCGGTAACTTCCGCAGGCATCGGCCAACCGTCAGCGGTTCCCCCTGGGGACGATACCAACTGGCAGTGGAGTTTCGCCGAGACTTCGGGACCGTCACCAGGCGTGTCAGCTGGTCGAGTAGGGACGTGAGATCTGGGCGTCTCCCGAACGATTGGACCCCGTTAAGGCTGCACTGTGAAATCCGTGGTCTGGCTCACGACGCGCACCGAGCCGTCTGTCCCGGCCACCGCCGCGCGCGCCTCCAGGACGTAGGTTCCGGGCTGAAGCGTGCACGGAAGGTTCACCGCACCCCAGACGGACACTACGCCGTCTTGTGCGGGGGTCATGTAGGCCGCCGGCCTCGACAGCAGTTCCTTCCCGTCCCGCAGAACCCGCAGTTCCACTGAAAGCGGCAGTCCGTGCTGCGAAAGCGCCGCGGACGGGCGGTTGTACGCTTCCAGCGCGTACGTGAGCCGCGCCCCTGCCTTGAACACACGCACTGCGGGTTCCGAGAGGAAAGCGGCGTCAGCCCCAGCGGAATTCCTCCCACACGGCGCATCCGGCAGGGACTCGCCGCTTGCGAGCACGCCCGATAAACCGAACGCGCCACCGCCGAAGTCCGGCACGTCCAGAACGTGGCTCGCCGTCCCGGTCGTGCCCGAATCGACATCGCGTACCGCGATCATGACCCGGTAGTAGCCCGGACGCTTGATCGTGAGCTGATTGCGGTACAGCAGACCGTGCGTGCGCAGCTCGGCGAGTTGCGTCGAACCAGCATGGATCGCATAGCGCCAGTTCGACGCGTCGACCACGCGTCCAGTGGCATCGACGGTTCTCCCACTGACCTCCATGCTGGCGTGCCACCCGCCGGCGGATTCGGAGAACGCCAAACCGTCGGCGTCGATGTGGAGCAGCAGACGGACAACCGTCTCATCACCGTGGCGGCCAAGCACCGGCGTCAGGCGCAACTTGATTCGCGCGGTCTCAATCGGTGAGAACAGCGCCGTCAGCGGCGAGCCCGCGGTCGCGGTGGGCGGACGGCCGCCAAAAAACCCGGGTCGCGCCCGCACGCGCACGTCCTCGCGGTTGACCGCGACTTTCAGTCGATGGAAGCGCGTGGCACGGGAAAAAGTCCCCTTCGGCGGCGTGTAGCCGAGCAGGTAATAGCCGTTCTGATCCTCGAGTGCCCGACGGAGGCCGCCACGCATATCGCTACTGTTCACGACGGCCAGTCCGCCCGTCTGCTCGGCAAGGCGGAAGAGGCTCTCCTGCTGCTGCCGCACGCCCCGTCGCCGCGTGTCGCCGGCGCTCGAGAACTCGGAGGTGGAGAAGCCCTGCACGTTGTCGGACGCGTTGAAGGACAGCGTCTGCAGACCGCGCGGATCAATGGTGTGAATCGCGCAATTGCTGCGTGCGGCCCGCTGGATGACGTGCCGCATGGCCTCCTCGACATTCGGGTTGAGCTCGCTGTCCTCATCAAAGGGCTGCACGCCTTCAGAAATGAGGACCACCGATTTCCGTCCGGGCAGTGATCCGACGCCGTCGATGACGGCCCCCAACGCGCCGAACGTGCCGAGGGCGGCATACACGTCACGAGCGCGATCCACGGACCCGCCATGAAGCGTCAGCCCGGGTCCAGCGTCGCCCGGCCTGAGTCGCGCGACGGGGTCCTTCTCAACAGACGGAGAGGCGTCGATGGCGCCGCGGCCGAACGGATTCCAGCGAATCGCGTCGACCGCCGCGTGGAGACGCGCGGCGTCCCGGGTGAACTGCTGCAGTCCACCCTGGGACTGCCCGGTTCGCACGATGGCCACCAGATCGGCGGGCTGACGATCCTCGTCGATGAACCGGCGCAGCGCCAGTTGCGTCGGGTGGAGGTTTGTGAATGACAGCCCCAGGTCGTCGACGACGATGGCGATCGTGCGGAAGACGGAAGGCGCCGCCGCTGCGCCGGCGGGTTGCACGACACGTTCGGCTCCAGCCGAAGTCGGTCGCCCCCCCATTTCGGCGAGTGACCGCGTCGGCTCGACGAACGCCAGTGTTGTGATGGTCTGCACCTCGCCGTCCTGGCGCAGTTCAAAATCCTCGGCTGTCAAACCGGAGACGGCGTGACCATTGCCGTCCACCACCACGACATCTACGCGCACGAGCTCAGCGGATGTGCGAAGAACGGGTGCGTCGGCGGGTCGCTGCCCTGGAGACGGCACCGACTGTGCCGCAGCCCCGCACACAGGTCCGAGCAGAAGAGGCCACAGCGTGAGCCGGACGGCCAGCCGGTGCCGAATGAGCATGAGGACTGGCGATAATGGGCCAGCGACGATGCATTTGCAAGCGGGCAAGCGGCCAGACGCTCGAGGCGGACCTAAGAAGGACGAATACGGGTCTCGTGGCGCCGAAGAGAAGGCGGAGTAGCCATTTGGCGCAGCCGATTGCACAAATCGCACGCCGCGCTTCCGCCGCGACGGTCAGCAGCGCGGCTATACTGCGTACAGTGGGCAAGGCATGCTCGTGGGTCTGGTCCAGACCGTAATCTGGAGCGTCGTCCTCGCGTTCACGGCCTTGTGCGTCACGAGCCAGACGCAGCGCCGGGCGGACGACGAGCGTCTACGGCCACCCGGCCAGCTGACCTGTCCGAGGGATCAGCTGACCTCCTACACCGGCCGTGTCGTGTCCTTCAGTCGTGCCGCCGGACGCACCACCCTGCGGATTCGGACCGACTGGGAAACGACGGAGCGCGTGATCGTGCAACACCCGGGCACGCGGGATCCGTCACCGCGGTTCCTTATCGGCGGTGAGCCATTCACGAGCGGAGACTGGGTGCACATCGAGGACGCGGGGGGGCACCTGCGGCAGGGTCTCCGGGCGACCGCCTGGGTCTGCACGGACGGCAGTGTGCTCGTGGATTGGAAGAAGCAATGAAAGGGGGGCAGGACTTCAGTCCTGCCCCCCTGGATCACTCTACTTCACTTGCCGTCCCGGTACGTCGTCCACTGCGCGTCGATGCGCTCACCTGCCCAGACGTGAACAGATTCATACACGCGTCGTCGGTGTAGTCCATGAAGTTCGTGATCGGGTCGTCGGCCAGGGAACTTCTTGCCGGCACAGGAATCACGATCGACCGGGCAGCCGTACGCGGGTGAGCGCTCGGCCGCGGTGTCGCTCACCAAGTCACCCGAGTTGCTGCAGCCGCCCTGGAAGGTGTGGTAGAGCCCGAGCCAGTGCCCGACCTCGTGGGTTGCCGTATCGCCCTCGTTGTACGGCACCGTCGTGCCGCCCGGCACCGAGCTGAAGAGGATGACGATGCCGTCCATCTTCGGGCTGCTCGCGTAGCTCGAAGGGAATGTCGCCCAGCCGAGCAGTCCGCCGCCCATCTTGTTGGAGTAGATGTTCAGATCATCGGCAGTGCCCTGCCGGAGCGCATCCTTCATGTTCCGCTCGGCGGTCGTGCCGTTGGTCGCGGCGTACCACGCCGCGTTCGTCGTCCGATCCACAGCCGCCAGCGCGAAACTGTAGCCGGCGCCCGCGTACGCGGCGTTGAGCACACTGATCTGGTCGTTGATCTGAGAGGTCGGGATGTCGCCGTTGGCAATCCCGCTCCCGTTGTTGATCACGTGCCAGTAGACCGGGATCGCCGCCGCCCCGGCTGCCCTCGACCCGCCCACCTGCGCGAACATCGCCCGCGCGTAGTCATCGGCCGCGCGGGCGGTCGCCTCGTCGAGATCCTTGGTGCCGCAGCGGATCTTGCCGTAGGCATTCCCGTTCCCGTTGTCCTGCGCCAAGGCCGCGATTGCACGGTCCGATGGCCCCTGCGCAGCAGTTATCGCTTGTGTCGTCACGGCGCTGAGCGCCACGGTCAGCCCGAGACACCAATAGCTCGCCTTCCTCATTCGCTCTCCTCACACGAGGACACGTCCTCGCCTGCGCCCCGATTCACGTGTGGATGGGCGATCATACGGGTCGCCCCTGACAACAATCAATTCGTCCCGCCCGTATTGGTGTCCCGTGCGACACAATCTGGGCCTTCTTTAGACACAAACGGCCGAGGCTTCTCGTCCCAGAAGCCGTTTCTGCGCGTGTCGACGCGCGGCTTCTCTAGAATTCGAAGCGCAGCGCGAACTGCATGGACCACAAAGGCGCGTGCCAGGAGACCTAGTGCTCAAGGCCCAAGGCAGCTTCTTCGTCGGGGACGCCACGGTCGGACAGACGCAAGGCGACTTTGCAATCGCGTTCCAGGAGGGTACATCGCGGTCAATCAGATATACGTCCGGCAAGCGGGGGGCTGACGACATTGCGCTGACCGGCATCAAGCCGCTCGAATGATTCGGGTCCGTCGCGTTCCACAGGTATCGAAGCCCGCTGGGGACGATACCAACTGGTGGAGTTTTCGCCGAAAGTTCCGGGGGGCACCAGCCCTGACACCATCCGATCCAGCCGATCGCGTCCGCGAGCCGGTCGCACGCAGTGGCGGATCCGCGCTCGACTCACACGGCACGTAGTACACACCTGCGCGCCAACACCAAAGGCGGCGTTCTTCACGGCACGCCGGCGGCCGCAACCGCAAGCACGAGGCGGCGCTTGGAGGCTTGCACAGAGGTGACGGGCTGGATGACGCGGCTAACTACCTGATCGGCCCGCTCGGAAAGAGCCGGTTCGGTCGGCGAGCGTCCGTGCCACTGGAACGATTTGCGAAGCGCTTGCAGGCCGAGTAGCAGGTCTTGAGCGCTCTGATACCGCTGTGAGCGGACCTTCCGCAAGTGTCTTCGTGAGGATGCGCTGCACTTCCGGCGGGGCGTCGGGCTCATATCGCAGCCTCTGCCCTGGGCTTAACGCGCGGACGAGCCGTCGCACATCTTGGGACGCTTTAACTGCTCACCTGTTCATCCCAATAGTTGTTGATCGGTGCAACGAAAGCCAATACAGTCTCCCACTCTCACCAAACGGAAGACGCGCAGGGCGGCCGCCGCACGTCGAGTCACATTGCGCGTGTCGCACCTTGCGCACAGTGTTCAAGGGGGCGTCTATGAGTTGCAAACGACAGCTGCCGTTGGCCGCGGTCCTGATTCCTCTTTTCCTTTCCTCCGTGGCGAGTGCCCAACCGCAATGTGATGCGGCCGCCACCCCGCTAGTCAGGGGGTTGGAGGGAGGCCTTGGCAGCACCATCGGTCCCGGGGGAGCGCTGTACGTCACCGAGGCCGTAGCCGGCAGGATCTCGCGCATCGACCCAGTGACCGGTGAGGTCACTACGTTCGCCACCGGACTGCCGAAGAGAGTCGTCGGCAGCGGCGGGGCCATGGACCTCGTGTTCGTTGGAAATACCGCATACGTTCTGGTTACCCTCGTCGGCCCTGACGTTGGCGGCAGCGATGAGGTCGGCATCTACAGAATGGATGACCCAGACAGTTTCACCCTCGTCGCCGACATCGGCGCGTTCGCTTTAGCCAATCCGCCGGAGACCGATTTCTTCGTGCCCACCGGCGTCCAGTACGCGCTAGAGACGTACCGGGACGGCTTCCTGGTAACCGATGGACATCACAACCGCGTGCTGTACGTCACACGCAAAGGCGAGGTCAGCGAATTTATCGCCTTCGACAACAACGTTCCAACCGGGCTGGCAGTGTGGGGGAGCACCATATACATGGCCGAGGCCGGCCCCGTGCCACACTTGCCCGAGGACGGCAAAGTTGTATCGTTCGGACCGAAGTCGTCCGCGGTGACGGAGGTGGCCTCTGGCGCGAGCCTCCTGGTCGACGTGGAGTTCGGCCGCGGGCGCACTCTGTATGCGCTCTCGCAGGGCGAGTTTGGAGGAGGGGACCCCGGTGCTCCCGCGCTGCCGAACGCCGGTGCCCTCGTACAAGTCACCGGCGACGGGACGTTCACGGTCTTAGTAGAAGGTCTGGACCGGCCGACCTCGCTCGAGCTCGTCGGGAACACCGCGTACGTCGTCACCCTCACCGGCGAGGTCTGGAAGATCGACGGCGTTTCATGTCCGCCGTTCGGCGTGCCGCATTGAGCCCACGCATACAAAGTCACGTCGCGATACAGTTGGGTTGAAGGGACCGCGAGCGCACGCGGGTGAATCAGGAGGGCCGCCCCCGTGGCGGCCCTTGCCTTATCAGTGCTATCTTGAACGCGTGTAGCAGCGGTGAGCGCGATCGCATCCGCATCGCCTCAGAGGCATTACGTGCTCACCATTGGACCGCCAGCGATACACTTCGTCCATGTGCCGCCTCGCGAAGACCGCTGCACTCCTTTGGCTTGGGGTGGCCGGAGGGCTGGCCGCCCAGCGTCCTGCGCCCAATTACGATGAGGCCCGGGTGCCCACGTTCGTGCTGCCGGACCCGTTGGTGCGCGCCGACGGCACCCGCGTCACGACGCGGGAGGCCTGGCGCAGCTCGCGCCGACCGGAGTTGCTGCGCCTGTTCGCGACGGAGATGTTCGGTCGAACGCCGGCGAATGAGGCGCCGATGGGTGCCAGCACGACCGAAGCGGCCGGCGCGGCCCTCGGCGGGCGCGCAACACGCAAGCAGGTGACGCTCGGGTTCGGCAGCAGGCCGAACGGCCCGGCCATGCACCTGCTCCTCTACCTGCCGAGCGCGGCGAAGGCGCGCGTCCCGGTGTTCCTCAGCCTCAATTTCCGGGGAAACCACGCCGTCACGGCGGATCCAGCCGTCCACCTGTCCCGCGCATGGCTGCCCGACGCCGTCCCCGGCGTGTCGGGGAACCGGGCGACGGAGAACGCACGCGCCAGCGACGCCTCACGGTGGCCGCTCGAGGAGATTGTCGGCCGCGGCTACGGACTTGTGACGGCCTACTACGGCGATCTCGACCCGGACTTCGACGACGGGTTCCAGAACGGCGTGCACCCGCTGTTCTACCGGCCAGGGCAGAGCCGGCCGGAGCCGGACGAGTGGGGTGCGATTGGAGCGTGGGCGTGGGGTTTGAGCCGCGCGATGGACTACCTGGAAACGGATGCCGGCGTCGACCCCCGCAAGGTCGCCGTCATGGGGCACTCACGCCTCGGCAAGGCCGCGCTCTGGGCAGGCGCGCAGGACGAGCGCTTCGCGCTGGTGATTTCGAACGACTCGGGCTGCGGGGGCGCGGCGCTGAGCCGCCGCGCGTTCGGCGAGACGGTTGAGGCCATCAACACGCAGTTCCCGCACTGGTTTGCCCGCAACTTCCGGAAGTACAACGGCCGCGAGCAGGACCTGGCGTTCGACCAGCACGAGCTGCTCGCGCTCGTCGCGCCGCGCCCCTTGTACGTCGCGAGCGCGGCGGAAGATCTGTGGGCGGACCCGCGCGGCGAGTTCCTCGCCGCCCGGGCGGCCGATCCTGTCTATCGTCTCTTCGGCGGGACAGGCCTCGGCGTGAAGGAGATGCCGCTGCCCGATCGTCCTGTGGGGCAGACCATCGGGTATCACCTCCGCAGCGGCAATCACGACATCACGTCCTACGACTGGGCACGCTATCTCGATTTCGCCGACCGGCATCTCGGGAAGCCACGGGCGACACGCTGACTCGCAGCAGGCACGGTAAGCGGGCGCGCTGCCCGCCGCACGCGGGTGCCGTCGAGCACGGCCCACAGTCTTCGCCCCCGGCGGCACTGGGCCGCCCGCCCGTAGAAACTGGTCCATCGCTGTTTTGTAGTGTCCGGGAACCGTCTTCCAAACGACCATGAATTTCATCGTCCGTCTCCTTTCATGCATCAACGCGCCTTGTAGCCCGAGCAACCCGTGGTGAAAGCGGTGTCACACCCTCGCCGGAAAATG
This sequence comes from Vicinamibacteria bacterium, assembly GCA_963763095.1. Lineage (GTDB taxonomy): Bacteria > Acidobacteriota > Vicinamibacteria > Vicinamibacterales > JAENWD01 > CAVUCH01. The sequence goes on along the minus strand of CAVXNR010000003.1, from coordinate 96,546 downwards.
GGCCGACTTCAAACGGCCGATGGTTCCGCCAAGGAGTCCCATCACCGCCCCGATGACGGACGCCACGCCGATCTTGAAAGGCGCCCCTTTGAGATACTCCATGTTGACGAACACCCGCAGGCTGTCGAATTCGCTGGCTCGAAAGCGCCGCATCATGTTCTGCCAGTCGGTTCGCCCAGTCAGTTCCGCGAGAAACAGGTTCACTCGTATCAGATTAAGGACGTAGAAGACGCAAAACGTTCCGAACGCTACGACGAAGCCGGTGGTGACACCTCTCGACAGGCGCCCACTGCGCCGTACTGAGCGAAACGACACAAACGCCCAGAAAAGGAACATCGGCCCGTAGAACGTGAGCAAAGCTGGGATGCTGTCGTCTGACAACGGCGCAACCCAGGTGAATAGCAAATCTACGATCCCGAAAATCAGCCCGAAAACGAATCCCAGAAGCAGCGGTCGATCGGGCAGTCGCACTGTGACCATAGGATCCTCTGAGTCCACAGCTGCTCACCGCCGCATTCTTGATGGCTGCTTGCAGACGTGGGGCCTTGATGCCGGGACACGGCTCGGCACGTACGAAGTCGCCGCACTCTTCCTCGCCCGCGAGTCCTCGTGGCCAGGCTATGTCGGCTCGCCTCGCGTGGCCACCGCAGCCCACGCGCCCGCATCGATCGGGCGGCCACGGACGCAGCGGTGACCTACGCGTGGTTGTCGAATCGACAGGGTCAATCCGTGTTCGTACCGACCGGCCGCAGGAAGTGGCTGAAGGCCCAGTTGGCCACGTGCGTTCCCTGTCTGCGCGCCACGACATCTGCGAAGCGAAAGTGAATGCCTGCGTAGATGCGAGCGTCGACCACATCCTGTGCCGCATCCGAGAACCGGCTGTACGGGCGCGTCTTGTTGATCACCTTAGGAGTGTTGCTCGTCATTGAGAACGTCACCTTGTCGGTCCCGAAGAAGTTCGCGAGCATGGTGGTCGTCGCGCCGGAATTGGCGTTGGCGCCAGACGTGTAGTCCGGATAGCTCGGTGTGGTGATGAGCGACTGCCACGCCAGGTCGCCCGCCGTTCGTGGGTTGCCGTCCCTATTGCCTTCATGAATTGCCGTGATGGGCCGCCAGAAGTTCCAGTGCACCTTACTATCCCAGGAGGTGATATACGCGTCGGCGATCGCCATGTAAACCAGAGCGAACAGCCGGGCACTATCGCCAATGTTGCTGAGATACGCACCGCTCACGGTCCGCACGACCCGGGTCCATAACAGGATCGAGTTGTCCGCAAAGAAATAGGCGATGTCGGTCTGCTCAACGGAGCGAGCGCTGTTGTTGAGACCTCCCAGGGCTTTGACTTCGTTGTAGTCTCTGGCGTACTTGCCGCTGGTGAGATGCGGCGGCGGCGGGGAGGCGCGGAACTGTGCAGAGTCCTTGAGGGTGAATGGAGTCACGGTCGCGATCCATGGAGCCACCATCGGCACCGGGGCCGGAGGCGTTCCCTGGAAGGACGTCGGACGCCATTGGCCCAGGCCAGTGCCCCCGTAGAAGGGTTCCGGGTCGGAAGGGAAGCGCCCGTCACCAACTCGGAGGTTGAGGATGCACACCGCGGCCTGCTGGCCAACCAACACACCAGCGTTCCCCGTGAGGCCGAGGCCGTCCAGATAGTCATCATAAAAAGCGTCGAGGGTCCCGGTCTGAGTCGGGAAGAGGCTCACCAGCACATCATGAGCCGCCGTCGCCGCGGCTGCGGTCGGCGAACCGACGGCGTTCGGGATAGCTCCGCAATATGGCTGGAACCGTCCCTCAAACGCCTGGATGGCGTCGTGCATGGCCAGGTGGACCATGGCGAAGTCGAATACGCCGGAGGGGCCTGGCCGCTCAGCGGCGCCGATGGCCTGGGCAGCGATCTGATTCCAATCGACGACGACATCAGCGCGGGCCGGCGCTGCCGCAATCAGACACACACAAGCGATGATGGGAACCCTCTTCATTTCGGCCTCCTTGAGGACGCGGTGCAGCGCCTGGGTACTTGAACGATCCACTGCTCGCTCCGCTGCGCATGGATCCGGCCTTTACGCCGTTCATCAGTGGCGTCAGCGCGAGGGCCGCCTTGATTGGTGTCGAGTACATCCGCGAGCTGTCGCAGCACTGATCCAATGCATTTGGCCTTGTGCGTTGTCGTACGTGGCTTGTCCGGCGTAGCTCATGACTTACGGTTAGTCGGTTCTGAGTACGTCGCTGGGATCCAGTCGCGACGCGCGCCACGCGGGCAACCAGCACGCGCCGGCCGCCACCAGAGTGATCGTCATGATCACGGCCGCCAGCGTTGTGGGATCCGTCGGCCGGACGCCGAACAGCAGGGACGCAATCAGCCGGTTTACGCCGATGGCGCCTGCAAGTCCGACGATGACGCCAATGAGGGTGAGCTGGAGGCCCTGCTTCATCACCAGCGCGACCACGCTTGAACGGGCCGCTCCGAGCGCGATGCGGATGCCGATCTCACGCCGGCGCTCCGTCGCCATATAGGAGAGAACACCGTAAGTGCCGACGGCCGCAAGAAGTAGCGCCAGCCCGGCGAACGCGCCCAGCAGCTGCGCCAAGAGCCTCGGCCGGCGAATCGATTCCGCGAATACCGATTCCATGTCGCGGAGCCGCACGATGGGAACGGCGGGATCTACGTCCCGCACGAGTCGCTCGAGCGTCCGTGACAAGGCGGCCGGCGGCAGGATCGTCCGCAGCACCACGTTCATCGTCGGCGCAGCCATCGCAAGCTGGTCGAGCGATACGTAGAGTTCGGTTCCCGTCTCCTTCTCGACGCCGCCCTGCTTGACGTCCTTGGCCACTCCAATCACCGTATGCCAGGAGTTACCGCCAAAGCCAATCGCGGCGCTGAGGTTGGGCCACACACGCTGCCCAATCGGGTTACGCCCTTTCCAGATCCTGTTCGCCAGCGTTTCGTTGACGATGACAACCCTGCCTGGTGACGCCGCATCGGCCGGTTCGAAGCTGCGGCCGGCGATGATAGGCACGCCCATTGTCTCGAAATAGTCGCCCATGACGAATTGGTAGTAGTCGATGATCTCAACGGGGCTGCCATCAGAGGCGGTGTGGTTCTCTATACGGGTAGGGATTGCCTCTGGAGATCGATTCGGCGGCAGACCCGACATGAGGGCGGCCCCCTGCACGCCTGGTGCAACCCGCAGCTTATCGAGAAGGCGTTGATACGCCGGACCGCGCGTGTCGGGGTCGTATGGCTCTGCCAGCGTCATCGAGAACGTCACCAGGCGCGACCGATCGAAGCCGGCATCGACGCTGGTGAGCTTGTAGACCGTATGGATCAGCAAACCCGCGCCAGTGACGAGCATCACCGCCAGCGCGACTTCGGCCACGACGAGCGCGCGGCGGATGTGATGGCGTCCAGCGCCGCTCGCCCCTCGGTCCGTGCCCTCCTTGACCGCAGTTACGAGGTCATCAATCCGTCCCTGCGCGACGGGCGCGAGACCGAAGAGCACGCCCGTCGCCATTGACACACCGAGCGCAAAGAGCAGGACCGGCAGATCGATCCCGATTTCACTCATCCGGGGCACGCTCGTCGGGTACGCGCGGATCAGCGCTTGCACCGCAACACGGGCGAGCCACAGGCCCAGCATGCCGCCGGCAACGCACAGCATCACGCCCTCGGTCATCGTCTGCCGGAGCAGCCGGCTTCGGCTGGCGCCAAGAGCCGCGCGCACCGCAAATTCACGACGACGTGACTCGGCACGGGCCATCAGCAGGTTGGCGAGATTGGCGCACGCGATCAGCAGGACGAACCCGACAGCGACTTGCAATATCCAAATCGACCGGCGGCCATCGCCAACAATCGCGTCCTGCACCGGCTGCATCTGAAGGGTGTGGTCTGCCGCGCGCGACGGACGATTCGTGGGGACATGGCCCGACGAGCCGGTACGCTCGCCCCAGTTCTCGAGGAATGCGTTCAGCTCTGTCTGTGCGGCCTGCGCCGTGACGCCGTCCTTCAGGCGCCCTATGACATGGAGGATGTGGAAGCCGCGGTCCTGACGAATAGCCGCAGGGAGCCCGAGGGGCAACCAGATTGCCGTGCGGTTGTCCATGACATCGACGCCGGGTGGCATGATGCCAAGGATTTCGTGGGGACGGCCCTCGACATCCACGGTCTGCCCAACGAGTGGTTGTCCTCCAAAGACGGTTTGCCACAACTCGTACGAGAGAATCGCCAGCGGTGGCGCCAGGCCCCCGGCACGATCGGTTTCTTCCTCGCTGAAGAAGCGTCCCTGCGCCGGCTGAACGCCAAGCGTGTTGAGCAGCTGGGCGTCGACAGATATCGACCGCACGCGCAGAGGTCGCTTGCCTGCCGTGAGGTTGACTTCGCCGGTTGTGTAGGCGCCACCCATGGTTCTGTACGCCCCGACCGCAGCAAACGATTGATTGATCTGCTGGAACTCCAGGTACTCCTGCACCGAGAGCGGGTTCCTGCTCAATCCGAGCGCCGGAAATTCCGTGGTCAGATAGATGAGCTGTTCCGGTTTGGGATAGTCGAGCGGACGCAGGATCACGCCGTTGACGATCGAGAAGATGGCCGTATTCGCGCCGATTCCCAGCGCCAGCGTCAGGAGCGCGACCGCCGTGAACACGGGAGTGCGCCGAAGCGTGCGCAGCCCATGGGTCACGTCGCGCCCCAAGTCGCCCAGCCACGGCAGGCCTCGCTGATCCCGGAGCGCATCCATGGCTTGCGAAGCACCTCCCGCCTCGATCCGGGCGGCGCGCGAGGCATCGGCGGGGTCAAGACCACGACGTCGTGCGTCCTCTGCGGCCATTTCCATGTGCGACCGGATTTCGTTTTCAAGGTCGGCGTCGCGCCGGCCTGGAAGCAGCGTTCCCTGAAGACGGTGAATCCATTCGCGAAGGGTGCCCATGCGATCTCCCTGACTCACGCGTCCCCGTGCAGCAGCGTGTGGATGATGCCCGCCATCCGGTCCCACGCGTGTTTTTCCCTGGCAAGCTGGCGCCGGCCCGACGACGTGAGCGCGTAGAACCTGGCTTTGCGATTGGCTTCCGTCGTGCCCCACTGCCCGCGGAGCAGGCCACGCTGCTCCAGCCGCATCAGCGCCGGATACAGCGTGCCCATATTGAGCTGCAGCGCGCCGCCGGACACCTGTTCGAGGCGCGCGGCAATGGCGTAGCCGTGCAGCGGCCCGAGCGAGTCCAGCGTCTGAAGGACCATCAGGTCGAGTGTGCCCTGCAGAACCTCAGCCTTGGATGGGGGCTTATTAGACACGCCAATAGAATGTCACTGACACCATTAGAACGTCAAATGCAATCACGAACGCGGGGGCAACCGCACTGACGAACGTTCTCGGGGCGCGCGTGTTCCTCGTGCAGGGTCGTGTCTCACCTCGCCTTTCAGATCTCAGCACCCATGTTCTCCCCGCACGACGCCATACCCTGGGCATTTTTTGATGGCCTGACAACACGTTCTGATGACCTTGACACTGCCCGAAAACGGATGTAGTTTTCGCGCCCTCCCCGACACATCGCGTGCGACCGTTTCGAGCCGGCTACACAGTCCGTCGCTCTAACACCGTGCACCCGACGCGCCACGACCCACCACGTTGCCTCGCAGAACTCGCGCGCGCTCCGGCAGCGTGTAGCTGCTCCCGGTCTCGCGGTTCGGGCTGTCCTGGTCGTAATACGTCGTCGCGTAGAACTGGCTGGTGTTGCCGTCGGGCCGATCGCCGAGCGGACGACGGTCTCGGCGCCAGGCTGTGAATGGCCGCTCAACGACTTCCATTGTGGCAGGACGTTCAGGAAGTAAGGTGATGAAGGTCCTGTTGGGTATTGCCTGCCTGCTGCTCATCGAATGCACGCCGCCGGCGCCAACGGTGGCCATCCCCGACGCGCGGACGCGGGCCCCGGCCGTGGCCATCCGAGCTGTCACCGTCGTCGATGTGGTGGATGGATCCCTCCGTGGCAAACAGACCGTTCTTGTAGCGGGCAATCGCATCACGGCCGTGGGCCCGGCCGACCAAGTCCGGATACCCCGCGATGCGGAGTTGGTTGACGCTGCTGGCCGCTACGTCATCCCCGGCCTGTGGGATATGCACGTCCACTCGGTGAATCCCGTGAGGGTTGACACAGCCAACCGGTCGCTCGCGGCCCAGGACTGGCACCTTCCTCTGTTCCTCGCCTACGGCGTCACCGGCGTTCGCAATATGAACGACGGCACCGCCGACGTGACGCTCGAGCTGACAAACACGATCAAGCGCCAGTTGGCGGAGGGAAGTCGTCGCGGCCCACCCCGATTCCTCAGCGCCGGCCCCGCGGTCGATGGCGATCCTCCCCTGGGGTTGAGCAAGAAGGTCATCGTGCGCACCGCGCCCGAGGCTCGGGCGGTGGTGGGACAGCTGGCCTCGAATGGCGCCGATCTCGTCAAGGTCTACGAGAACGTCTCCAGGGAGGCTTACTTCGCGATCATCGACGAGGCCAGGCGCAGAAAGATCCCCGTGGACGGTCACGTCCCCTTCCGCATTACTCCCGAAGAGGCCGCCGCCGCCGGTCAGCGCACGGTCGAGCATCCGGAGGCCCTCGCAACGGGTTGCTCCACCAAGGCCGACGCTGAACGGGGACGTTTCGCGGGAGTTCTCGCCAACTACTACGGGCTGCCGGTGAGCGAGAAGCTCCTGCTGATGCAGATTCAACACTATCGCGCGCTCTACGACAGCCGGGATCCGGCCGCCTGCGCGTCGGCCATCGAGGCGTACCGGGACAACCGCGTGGCGATCACCGCCGATCTGCTCGTCTATCACTACATCGTGCAGGCGGAACAGATGCTTTCAGACACCGCCCGCTTGCGACTCGTCCCCGAGGCGATCCGCCGCACCTGGGAGAACTTGCTCGACTCGGAAATGATTCGGGAGCTCCAACCGATCCTTCGGCCGATCCCCCCTCTCGAACTGGAGAATGTTCGTCTCGCGAATAAGGCCGGAGTCGTGCTGCTGGCGGCGACGGACGTCGACTTCCCGATGGGAGTCCCGGGCCTCAGCTTGCATGAGGAGCTGGTCAGGCTGGTCGAAGCGGGTCTGACTCCACTCGAGGCTCTGCAGGCGGCCACGCTCAATCCTGCGCGCGTGCTTGGCCGCGAGGACTCGCTGGGGAGGATCGAGCCGGGCAAGCTCGCCGATCTCGTGCTCCTCGACGCCAACCCCCTCGAAAACATCCGCAACACGCAGAAGATCGATGCGGTCGTCGCCGATGGCCAGCTCTACCGGCGCGCCGACCTCGACCGGCTGCTGGCCGAGGTCGAGGCGTTGAATCACACGGTCGAGAAGCGAGAGAAAGAGTAAAAGGCGCGGCATCACACGCCGTTGCATCTGCTGCGCGACCCGCAGGTGAACAACAGCTGGCCGTTAGGTCGCGATAGACGCCGAAGGGACTTCGGACCCGCTCGGGCCCGGATAGAAGTCCCTTGGCGACTTATGAGGAGCGAGAACTGCGGACAAGCAGGGCTTCAGTTCTGGGCCGCGTACCTCGCAGTGTCCTGGATGCGAGTCCGTTAAGCGGGGACTCAGCGAGACGGTTATGATCGGCAACGTGGCTGCGGTGAAGAACGGGACTCTGTTGCATCCGCAAGCACGGGCGGAAATCCTGCGACGGATTGAGGCACTCACGCCGCGGAGCGAACGCAGGTGGGGCAGGATGACGCCGCATCAGATGGTGTGTCATCTGAGCGATGCGTGTCGCGCGGCCTTGGGCGAGCGGCGGGTTCCAGTCATTGGAACGCTCTGGGAGCGCACCATGATCAGGTGGTTGGCAATACACACGAACGTCAAATGGCCGCAGGGCGTCAGGACCGTGCCGGAGGCCGATCAGGAAATCGGCGGCACTCGTCCAACCGAGTTTGCGCGCGACGTCGATGAATTGCGAGGTCTGATTCAGCGGTTTAGTGGCCCGGAAGCGCAGCTCTCAGGATGCCATCCGCTGTTTGGCGCCCTGTCGGCCGCGGAATGGGGCAGATTCAGTTACCGTCATGCGGATCATCATCTTCGTCAATTTGGCGCCTAGGAAGAGGGCAATATCGAGATTCGTTGGGACGTCGAGCGCCTGTTGCTTCGCGGTGAGCCGAAGAATGTGCGAGTAGTGCTCGGCGCGACTCTGTCACTTGGCGGGCGGCGAATTGGATCAGATTCGATTCCTGCTGGGCCACGTCTCGATCCAGACGACGGAGCGCTACCTTGGATGCAAACAGCGACTTCGATGCGCTGTCAACGACCGTCTCGGAATCGAGCCGAACGCCGCGTTGAGCTGAGAGCCAGAGACGGGCGCAAAACGTCCGCCCTTGGCGACTGCTCGTTAGTAATCCGACAGTGGACCTCGGCGCGACCGCCGGTTCGATTCCTGTGTGGCTCACCAACAACTCTCACGCAGTCAGAAACTCCACCGATCAGACGTGAGCCGTCTGCACCATGTCTCCACACTGACCGAGCATTCACGCCGTTCCAGTCCCATTGAACGGCCAACCGTCGCGAGCTTGATCTTCCCGGCTACTGCAGGCTCATGGGTCACGACGTCGACGCTGCAGCCGGAAGCGCACGCGCCACGAAGTCCGCTTGCGTCAGAACGGTTTGAAGGGAGGCGAACCGTACCGCGGGTGTGTGAGCAGGGTGAACAGGGGATACGCATAGGCGATGACCACCAGCACGACGGCCACCATCGTCCATAACCCGAATCGGTCCCAGACGCCCGTCGTCGTGACTGGCTCCAGGGGCACGGCAAAGTCGAAGGCCGGCGGCTCAATTCTCAGTCCAGCGAGCCACGTCGCGACGACGACGGTCAAGAACGCCAGCGCGCTGACAAACAAGATCACCCCACCGGCGGCGGCCACCATCGTCAGCGACTGCCAGGCAGCGCCATCGGCACCGCTCAGTGCGCCGCTATAGATGCGGCGAGGCATACCGCGCAGCCCCGCGATGTGATAGCTCGTGCTGAAGAACACCATGCCGCCGAACCACAGATATGGCTGAATTCGCGCGAGCCACGGAAAGCGCAGGGCACGCCCGGTAAGACGCGGAAGCAGCCAGTATGTGGCACCCATGAACGACAGGGCTACGGTGGTGCCGAGCGTGACGTGGAAGTGTCCCTGTATCCAGGCCGTGTTGTGGACCATCGCGTTCATCGCGTAGGCGGCATTGATGACGCCACCGAAGCCGCCAAACACGAACGCGATCATCGAGAGCGCTACCGACGAGAAGAACGGATCAGCCCAGGGCAGGCGGCCGATCCAGTTGAAGAGACCGCGTGCGCCTTTCATGCGTCCGGCGACTTCGAGCGAGGCGATGACAGTGAACGCCGTCACGAAGCTCGGATACACGACGGCATACGTGGTGACGGTATGGGCAAGCTTCCACCCGGCGCTGATGCCGGGGTCCGTGAACTGATGATGGAAGCCCACAGGAGTGGAGAGGACGACGAACACGATGAACACCATGCGCGCGAGCGGATCGCTGAAGAGCCGCCCGCCTGCGACCCGAGGGAGCACGTAGTACCACAACACGTACGCCGGCAGGAGAAGGAAGTACACGAACGGGTGCCCGAACCACCAGAAGTAGATGCGGGCCAGCATGGGATCGATCTTGTCAACCATGCCGAGCGACCAGGGGATCAACATGCCGACGACCTCGATTGCGAGGCCCGACGTTGCCAGATACCAGATGATGACGGTCGCCAGCATGCCGTGCATCGAGAGCGGGACCGGCACGCCGGGGTGCTCGCGCCTCCACGAGCGGTAGCTGGCAATCATCACGCCGCCCCAGATCCAGGAGCCGACGACGAGCAGCGTCGCGCCGATGTAGAAGAGAGGATGTGCCTGCATCGGCGGATAGAACGTGTAGAGCACCGTGCTCTGCCCGCGCAGGATAGTGATGGCGGCCATCACCGAGCCGACTGCCGCTATGCAGAATGCGGCCCACGCGATCCGGCGCCCCGTGATGCGGCCCAGGCTTTCCTGCGCGAAGACGTAGCCAAGGCCCATGATGAAGAAGATGGGGAAGACCAGCGCCATCAGCACCCCGTGCGCTGTGACAGCAAGGTAATAGAGAGACTCGCTGCGCATCGGGAAGTTGATGTCCGCGATCGACAGTCCCTGGAGCACGCCCATAATCGAGGCAACACCGAAGGCTGCAATGCCGACGCCGATGTGACTACCCGCCAGGGAGTGTCTTCCGGTCATCGCGCCTCCATGACGATCAACTTCCCGACCATGGCGTGATGGAAGAGCCCGCAGAACTCGTGGCAGGTGATGAGATACTCGCCCGGCTTCTGAAACGTATACGTAAACTGGCTGACGTAACCGGGGACGGCCATCGCGTTGACGTTGGTGCCGGCAACCTGGAGGCCGTGGAGGACATCGCTGCTCGTCAACCGGAAGGTCACCGGGCGGTTCGCCGGCACCTCTATCGGATCAGGCGTGAAGCTGAACATCGCGGCGACGACGGACACCACGACCGTCCCATCGGGCCGTCTCGTCACCGCCGGCGCTGCAAACTCTGGGTGCACTCCGAGAGCGGTTGGGTCGACGGTCTCGATGTGACTCGCTGGTTGAACCGCCTGCACGCCCGCCATCAGAAGGATGGTGCCCACGAAGACGACGATGATTGCGGCTGCCGCCCACATCCAGATCCGCTCGTAGAGATGGACCTTCATAGCTCCCCTCGTGCGGCTAAGGCTGCGGAGCGCCGCGCGCGAGAAACAGGAACAGAAACATCGCGAGCCATCCGAGCGCGAAGGACGCGCCGAGGACCGCGACGATCGCTAGTGTGCCGCGGGGATGCGACTCATCCATTGAGAGTGTCCCAAAGCACGTTACGCCGCACCCCCGGCCCTTCAAGCCGTCTCAGCCAGGCGGCCGTCTGGTTCCAACTGCCGATAGTTGCCCCGCGTCATTCCCCGGTCGGACACCTGAATTGAGGGCCGAGATACTGCGACAGCCTGCCGCTCTGGATGGCCCGCACCAGATCCGCGACTGCGTCGAGATGCGCCTGCCGCAAGGCAGCCAGGATGATACGGCAGCGCGCCGGGAACGCAAGCTGATGCACAGTGCGATCGCGAGGAGGGGTAGTCGACGGGAAGGGGCGCTTTCCGGTAGCAACTCACTCAGCGTGCACGCTTTTCCGACGGCAACAAGCCTGCCGCGGTCGCTCAACCGGTTCGCCGAAGTCCCTCGAGCCTGACAAGCCAGGCGGCGATGCGGTTCCAACTGGCGAACGTTAGACTCACCACTCACCAGTAAGGACTTAGCCACTGCACACCGGATCAGAGAAAGCTGTCTGAGGTTGCATGATCGTGGGAATTGACGCGAGCGAAGGCGGACCTTCAGCTCACAGCATCAAGCCTTGGTTGACGAGCCGACCTCCACTTCAGGCCTGATTGACGCTGACGTCGATGTCGGCGACCACCGGAAAGTGATCCGAGGCCAGGCGTGACGCCGGCGTGGTGTGGGTGAAGAGGCCTCGCAGCGCACGGATGGGATTCACCCAGATCCGATCGACCGCCACGATCGGCCAGAACACCGGAAACGACGCCGGACGAGGCGGGCGTCCGAGACGATCGTCGAGGACGTGCACGACCGATCGGCCGGGCAGCCAGTCGTTGAAATCGCCGAGTACCACCACGAGGGTATGGCGGACCGATTCGAGATACTCCAGAATCTGGCGCACCTGAAAACGCCGTTCATGGACCCGCAGGCCGAGATGGGCGGCGAGCACATGGACGACGGTGCCGCGAACCTCGACGGTCGCCACCAGCGCCCCGCGTGGTTCGCGGCGCTCCATCGACAGATCGATGCGCTGCACGTCGACGACGCGATGCCTGGTGAACAGCGCGTTGCCGAAGCATTCCGTCACGGTGTGACGGGTCGGCCCCAGCACACACTCGTACCGATCCAGCATCGTCAGTGTCACCGGCATCCGGGATTCGATCGCGATGCTGGCGGGATAGGTGAATTCCTGCAACGCGATAATGTCTGCTTCCAGTTCGGCGACGACGCAGGCGACGCGATCGGGATCGCGGCGTCCGTCGGTGCCGACGCACGCGTGGACGTTGTAGGTGGCGACGCGAAGGTTCGGCGGCGGAGACTTCATCACCCGAACTCCGCGCGGTCCCGATGCCTGGCGACCGAGGGTGCGAACTGGCGAATCAGCAGCAGCGTGCGGATAGCGCTCGCGAGAACGATGAGCAGCACGGCCACGGTAATCGTGGTGAGCGCGTTCGACAGCGACGGATCGAGCAGCGCGTCGCGGAACACACTCCCAAAGACGCTCAAGGCCACGATCGCCGGGACCATGCCGATGAAGGTGCCGGCCATGTACGCCGTGAACGGGACGCGGCCCGCACCGCACAGCAGATGAACCGCACCGGTGGTGGCCACGCTCGACAAGTGCAGCACGAGCACGCCGATCACATCGCGGGCGCCGAGCTGGCGCACCGATCGATACGATCGCCGGCTGACCCAGTGCGACACACCAGAAGCGCCGATCGCGCGGCCGGCCACGTAGCCGATCACTGCCAGCGCCAGCGAGCCGATGGCCGCCACGAGTCCGCCGCTCACCGCGCCGAACGCCACGGCGGCGGCAATGGTCAGCAATTCCAGCGGGACGAGCAACAGCCCCGCCATCACAAACGCTGTTGTGCCGATCCAGAGCGCTGATGGCAGACGCGCTGTGCCGTGCAGCGCTTCCCGGACCGACTGGAATTCCGGTCGCGTGTTGATCGCGGCGGATGTCACCAGCGCGGCGAGGAGCGCGATCGCGGGCAGGATCCACAGACGCAGCGGAGTGCTTCCGCCGGTTGCGTCGACTGGCGGCACCATTTGCGTCAGCGTCGGGCCAAAGCCAAGTGGCTCGCCGGGATCGATGGTGGCTCGAAGGACCGTCGACGGTTCGGCGACCTGATCGGTCACCGGCTCGATTGGGAGTAGCGTGCGATCGGCACCTCGATGCGCATCGATCAGCGCGCACAGCGATCCGCTGCGTTCGATCTCCAGCGACACAGCATCCACGGCAAGGCCCAGATGCTCGGCGACCAGCCGATCGCGAATGCGCCGTATACCGGCACGCACCTGCGCATCGTCGCCCGCCTCCACCGCAAGATCGCACTCGCTGTCCATGCCCATCGAACGTCGTGCGAAGTTGGCTGAACCAATCCGCACCAGCTCGTCGTCCACGATCATCACTTTCGAATGCACGAAGGTCGGAACGTCATGCGCTTGCGAGGCGATTGGATAGACCAGCCGCAGCCGACCGGAGGTGTCGGCGTCCGTCAATCGCCGGAAGGCAACATCGCGAAAGGCACCCATCGACTGCCGCTCGAGCCAGCCGTGGCATTCCTTCGGCACCACGATCACGACTTCGGGGCCATCGGGCTCGGTCAGCCGCGCGGCCAGTGCGCCGGCGAGCGTGTTGTCGGTAAAGTACTGGTTTTCGATGTAGATCAGCCGCTTCGCGCGCACGATTGAATCGTGAAACAATGCCTCGCATTCCCTGATCGCCGGCTGCCCGTCCGAGGCCGGCATCGTGCGCGAGATCGCGACGTCGACGCCGGTCAGATCGGGCGCGATGTCCGATGGCCACAGATCGTCGGTCGCCGTGCCGATCGGCGGTAGGTGGTCATAGCCGATTGTCCGCCAGCGATCACGCGAGAGCACGCCGAGACTGGTCGCGGCCGATCCACTCACCATGGCCTGAACTTCGTGGTACGGGCCGTACGTCAGGCCCATGATGGTCTTTCGCGCCGGCTCTTCGAGCCGGTGGTCGCTCGTGTCCCAACGGTGTCCCGTCAGATCGATGCCGCCGCAAAAGGCCAGCTGATCGTCAACCACCACGATCTTCTGGTGATGGCTGGCGCCTACTGGATGGTGATCATCGAATCCGAAGCGGACGCGGCGTGGCATACGCCATCGCAATCGCCACCGTGTCAGCGGTTCACGCTCGAGCGTGTACAGCGAACCGTAATCCCAGATCAAGATGTAGATACGCAGGTGCGGACGCCGCTTCGCGATGAAGGCGATCAGCGCATCGAGCCGCGTCGGCGTGTCGGCACCGCTGAGCCGGGGGGCGAGGTCGATGGTCGACGCAATATCCCAACCGAGGATGAACACCGTGTCGCGCGCCTCGAGCAGCGCCCGTCTCACCAGCTGAAAATAGCGAGCCGCATCCTGGATACAGTAAAAGCGGTCCGCGCGGTCGAGCCGCCAGCAGTTCCGTCCGGCTTGGATGATCGTGCCCTCAGGACATGTGCTCGGGACGTACCCGGCACGTTGCGTGACACCACTCATTCGGCGGGCCTCGCACGACGCAGGGCGCGGTTGATGAACCACGCCACCGTCAACGGCACGCCGACAACCACCGCTGCGGTGAGCGCCGTGCCCGGCGAGGGATTGCGCAGCGCCTGCGTGAGCTGAGAGCCGAAGCCGGCGAGCGCGATGACAATGGCGCCCATTCCGAGCACGGTGCCGAGGAGGAAATCCCGATAACGTACCGTCGAAGCGCCGATCACGATATTGGCGAGCATGAATGGCGCCGGCACCTTGCGCACGAAGAAGACGGCGAGCGTGCCGTTCCGCTTCAGCGCGCGTGTCACGGTTGTGACCCGCTCACCGCCTAGCCGCGCGACACGATCGAGGCCCAACCAGCGGCCGATGCCGAAGCCGATCGAGGCACTCGCCAGGCATCCGGCCATCGCATAGATCGGTCCGAGCACGGGGCCGAACGCAATGCCGGTAAGCGTGATCAACAGCAACACGGGCGCGAGGCCGAGCGCGATGAACGCGAGCATGACGATCGGCAGGGCGTACCAGGCATGGCGGTGCGGTTCCGTCCACGCGGAAATCTCGTCGGGGGCCAACGCCGCGACTGGTATCCATCTCCACGCCACCAGCAGCAGGCCACAAATAGTGAGCACTGCGGCGACACGAAGCCACACAAGCTGATCCATGTCCCGTTCCTTATGCTTGTGCTGAGCAAGAAAGATGCCTGCTGATGAGATCGGGGCTGGGCTGATGACGCTTTATGACAAGGACGAGATGGGAAGAGGAAGGTGTCGATCGGCCTGGGCGTCGCGGCGTTCAACGGCCCGCGCGACGGCGGACCGCGTCAGCGAATCCTTCGCCCGGTCCTCGCAGGAGACTCCGGGTGCCAAGACCTGACCTGTAGCCAGCACAAGGCAATCCCTCACGCGAAGGCTGCTGACCAGCCCGTGTTGTAGTTCTGTTGCAAAATATGCCACGGCATTCGCGTGCGCGCGGACGATAGCTGCCCGACTCCCTAGGGCGTGCACGTCCATTGGTACGAGGTTCACACAGTGCGCAACGCGGACCGACGTCGGGCGTCCGATTGAACGGTGACGATGGGTGCCGCCGCTGAGGACACCATGCCTGATCGCAATCTCATGACATGCCTACTGGCTTCCGCAGCGATGTCGATCGCTGGGGTCGCAGGGACAACACAGACGCGGACGTTGGCGATCACGCACATAGGCGCTGTCGACGTTGCCGCCGGCCGGATTGTGACAAACAGCACGGTCACGATTGCCGGCGACACGATCTCGAGTGTCGATCAGAACGGCGCTCCTCCCGCCGGCGCGCAGGTTGTGGACGGTCAGGGCAAATTCCTGATCCCCGGACTGTGGGACATGCACGCGCACGTCCAGGTGAATGAGAAAGGCTGGCTGCCGCTCTATATCGCGAATGGTGTCACCGGAATCCGCGACATGGGTGCGGACCTCGACTTCATCCTCGACATCAGACAAGCCACCGCGTCCGGGCGCGTGCTCGGCCCGCGCATCGTCGCGGCAGGACCCATCCTCGACGATGCGCCCGGCGATTGGCCGTTCAGGATCCGCGTGCGGACCCCCGATGAAGGCCGGGCTGCGGTTCAGCTGCTCAAGCGTCGCGGCATCGATTTGATCAAAGTGCACAACTTCACGCCGCGAGATGTGTTCTTTGCGATCGTCGACGAGGCGCGGCGGCAGCAGATCCCCGTCGCGGGACACGTGCCGTTGAAGGTGACCATCCCGGAGGGCGTCGATGCCGGCATGGTGACGATCGAGCACATGTCGGAAGGCGGCAGGGTCTGGAAAGCGTGTTCGGGAGGCGATCAGTATCGTCCTGATGCGTGCCGCCCCTTTTTCGAAAGGCTGGCGCATCGGCGCGTCTGGCAGACGCCAACACTCGTCGCCTTGTCCGAGCTCGCAGTGATCGGGACGCCCGCTTCGGCCATCAGCCGCGACCAGCTCGCGTACGCGAACAAGGCCTTTCTCGAGATGCACGCGGCCAACCAAAGCTTCTTCGTGAAGCAGCCCGAAATCGTTGACATCATGAAGAACCTGGCGGACGTCGCGAAAGTCGTGACCCGCGACATGGCTGCGGCCGGTGTCGGTATCCTTGCGGGATGCGACGCAATGATTCCGGGCTTTTGCGTGCATGACGAATTGGCCGCAATGGTGGCCGCGGGCATGACCCCACAGGCCGCGCTACAGACGGCCACGATCAATCCGGCGCGCTATCTTGGCCGGGAGATGACGCTCGGGACCATTGCAGTGGGACAATCGGCCGACCTGGTGTTGCTGGACGGGAACCCGCTCGAGGACATCGCCAACGTCCGCCGCATTCGTGCCGTCGTGTCCGCCGGACGTTTCCTGGACCGAGCGGCGCTCGACCGGCTGCTTGTCCGAGCGAAGGCTGCAGCGCTGCAGTAGTGTTCCGGAATGCGCTTACTCGCCTCACGGGTATGCTGCCGCCTTCTAGAGGCTTCAAGACCCGGAATCCGTGGACTTGGAATCGCTGAGCCGACGAGCGAAGCGAAGGGTGGCTCCGTAGCGATCAGGGGAGCTGATTGTGCCGCACAGTCCCAGTCCGACGTTGTTGGATCACCTGCGTGAGATTGGCCGCGAGCTGGCGCGTTCGTTACGCACGGCGGCGAAGCGGCCGGCCTTCAGTCTGGTCGCGATTGCCACCCTCGGGATCGGTGTTGGCGCCTCCACGGCGACCTTCAGCATTGCCGATGCCGTTCTCATGCGGCCCTTGCCGGTGCATGAGCAGCGGAAGCTGTCGGTGCTGTGGGGCGTCGATCAAGCCGTCGGGTCGCGGCGGGTGCCGGTCCCTTACGGCGCGTTCAAGGGATTCGTGGACGCCTCGCCGAAGACGCTCTCCGCCGTCGCCGGGGTCGACTATCACGGCGCGGCCAGTCTTCCCGTTCGCGAGGGAGCGGACAGCGTGAACCTCAAGGTCGCCTTGGTCACCGGGAACCTGTTCAGCGTGCTCGGCGTCACGCCCCTGCTTGGCCGTAACCTCCGGGGGGAGGACGACAGCATCGCCGCGGCGCCAGTGGTCGCGATCAGTTACGAGCTGTGGCAGCGTCGCTATGGGAAGAATCCCTCGGTGCTTGGCCGCGTACTCACGATTCGAGGGCAGCCGGGCACGATCGTCGCGGTGATGCCTCGCGGCTTTGGATTTCCCGCCCAGACCGAGGTGTGGGCGACGGCGCGTCCGTTCCGTCCCGTTGCGGAGACCGGCCCGCCAGACTTCTATGTGTACCTGGTCGGCCGGCTCGCGCCTGGCGCGACGGTCGAACAGTCCGCCTCTGAGCTCACGAACTACCTCCGCAGCAACCTCGCGCTGCTTCCGTCCACGCTACGTGGCATGACCGCGTCGGCCGAAACCTTCGACGACGACGTGCTCGGCGACGTGCGTCCCGTCATTCGCCTGCTGCTGATGGCGAGCGCTCTCGTGCTGCTCGTGGCGATCGTCAACGTCGGCACCCTCTTTCTCGCGCTCGGGCTCACCAAACGGCAGGAACTCGCCGTGCGGGTGTCGCTGGGCGCCACTCCGCGGCGCTTGTTGCTCCTGGCGCTCAACGACGCGTTGGTCGTATCGGCCGCGGGCGCTGTCCTTGGCGTCGCCATCGCTTATGGCGTGGTGAGTCTGGTCGTGGCATTCGCGGCAGCGCAGCTCCCGCGCGCGGACGCGATCGAAGTGAACGGCGTGACGCTCGCCTTTGCCGTCGCGCTCGCGGTTGCGGCCACGGTGGCGTTCGCGATCGCCTTCGTGTACAGCCAGCGGCGTGCCGAGCCCTCACGCCTGGTGAACGCGGCGACTCGCGGCGGCACGGGCACGCGGGCGGCGCGGCGAACCCAGCGCGCCCTGGTGGTGGCCCAGGTCACACTGGCGGTCACGGTGATCCTGGGCGCGGGGCTCGTGGCGCGGAGCCAGTTGAATCTCGAAACATTGGATCTGGGTCTCGCTGGTGACCGCATCCTGGTGGTTCAAGTCGTGCCTCCGCAGCAGGACGACTTCGCGAATCCGAACCGATTCAATGCCGGCCTGGACCGCGTCATCGAGGCCATCGCGCCGCTCCCCGGCGTGGAGGGCGTGGCGCCGATCCTCAGCGAGCCGTTTGGCGGCATGTCTGGCTGGGATGCGCGGTATCTGCTGAACGGACAGGCGCCGGAGGAGGAGGCACGCCAGCCGCTGCTCAATCTCGAAATCGCGTCACCCGCCTTCTTCCAGACGCTCGGCATCGAGATCGTCCGCGGCCGCGCGTTCACCGACGAGGACAGCGCCGAGGGACGTCCGGCCGTGATCCTGAGTGAATCCGCGGCAAGACTCGCGTGGCCCAACAAGGACGCGGTCGGCGAGCGGATGAAGATCGCCGGTACCTGGGCCACCGTGGTTGGCGTGGCGGCCGATACGCGCTATCGCGAGCTGACGTCCATGCGGCCGACGGCCTACCGGCCGCGTGCTCAGTTCGAGGCCGCACCGCCGTTTCTCGCCGTCCGCACGGCTGGCGATCCGATCGGCCTCGCTCCCGCGATTCGTCGCGCCGGGCAGGCGATGTGGCCGGGTGCGACGTTTACGTCGTTACGGCGGCTCGACGGCTACTCCTCCGAGCCGCTCGCGCGCTCACGCGTGACCGCCGCTCTCTTCGTCGGGTTTGCCGCCGTCTGCCTGCTGCTGTCCACGATCGGACTGTACGGCGTCGTGACGGCCCACGTGGTGGAGCGCACACGCGAAGTCGGGATTCGGATGGCGCTCGGTGCGCCCAGGGGTGTCGTGCTCAGAGCCGTCCTGCTCGAGGGCGCCACGATGACACTAATTGGCATCATTGCTGGCGGAGCGATGGCCGCGCTCTTCAGCGGCTGGCTCGAGTCGATTCTGTACGGATCAGCCGCGACGATCCCGCGACGATCGCGGCTGTCGCGGTGCTCGTGTGCCTCGTCACCGGCGTCGCGACCTATATTCCGGCCAGACGCGCGGCGAGCGTCGAGCCGACGGTGGCTCTTCGCGAGTGGTGAGGTCGTGATGTCTGCGGCTTGACAGCGGCCCGGTCAAAGCCATAATCGACGGGCCGTAGTGAGTGTATCCGGTCGTCGTGTCACTCGCACGACGGGCGAAGTCATTCCCACCATTCCCGTGGAGCGCCGGTATGCCAGGACTGCGCATGCGCGAGGCCCGCGAGCCAAGTGCGATCACGATCCCCATCATCGTGCAGGATCCCCGTAAGACGCCCAATCCCGTGAACGTGACCGTGCGCGGACCGCTGCTGGCGGGTCCGATTGGCGAGCGCCTGGCGGTCTTCGACTACAACGTCGATCGCGACGTCGTGTTTCCCCCAGCCACGCCAAAAAAAGACGGCAGTTTCCCCGAGTACGACCTGAACGACATGCGGTTCCATCAGCTCAACACCTACGCCATCGCCGCCCGGGCGGTCGAACTTGTGGAGCTCGAACTGGGACGGCCTCTGCGCTGGGGATTCGAGGGCAGTCGCCTGCTGGTGGTTCCGCATGCAGGCATTCTGGAGAATGCCTTCTACAGCGCGGAGAGCCACAGCCTCCAGTTCTACTCGTTCATGGGCAACGGCCGACGCCGGCGCCCTTATCACTCAGCGCTCGCGCACGACATCGTGGCTCACGAAACCGGGCATGCCGTCCTCGACGCCGTTCGCCCTCGCTACTACGAGCCGTTCGAACCGGAAACCTCGGCGCTGCACGAGGCCGTCGGTGACCTTTGCGCGGTGTTCGCGGCGCTGTCGCACCAGGTGATACGACGTCGCGTGGCCGGGTCGCTCGACCAGTTGAATCTGCTCAGCGAGATCGCCGAGGGGTTCGAAGAAGCCGGCGCGCACGGCTGGGGGTCGATCCGTAGCCTCGTCGATGCCACACCATCCGACTGGAAGGACACGATCGAGCCTCACGATCTCTCGCTCAAACTCTCGAGCACGATCTATCTCGCGCTGCGGAAGCTTCATCAGACCCTGGTGCGGCGGGGAGAGCCCAGGCTGAGCGCGCTCCACACCGCGCGGACCGTGATCCAGCGTATGGCGGTCCGTGCGCTCGACTTCCTGCCACCGGCCGACTGCACGATCGCCGAGTACGGCGAGGCGTTGCTTGCGGCGGATCGATCGGTGCACCCCACGGACGACGGCGGCTACCGCGCGGTCGTGCACGGCGTGCTCGCCGGGCGGGGCCTCGCCTCCAAACGAGAGGTGGCTCTCGACGAGTCCCGTTGGCTCGGGTACCCGCCCAGCTGGCCGCGACCCTCGGTTCGCGACACCTACCTGTTCCTCCACGCCAACCGCCACAGGCTCGCGCTTGCTCCCCACGCGGACCAGCGCGATTTCGTCGTCCGCGACGTGCAGCTCAAGCGCCTGCCCACGTCTCCGGGGGAGGTGGCGCAAATCGCGATCGTGTACCAGTACCCGGTCGATGTGAAGCTCGGGCCCAAAGAGGCGGAGGCCTTCGGCGAGCAGTGGATCACGGTTCGCGGGGGCGGCACGCTCGTCTTTGACGCACTCGGTGTCCTGCTGTACGAGGCGCGCAAGCCTGTCACCAGAGAACGAGTGGACGCGGCGAAGCGCTTTCTTCTCGAGGGATCCGAGGAGTTCACCGTCATTGGCGTCTCGCTCGACGACGACGTCAGGCGGGCGGCCGCGCGCCGTCCGTGGATCGCGGAGGTCAGCGGTGGTCGGCTCGCGCTCCGGTCGAATCTGGCCGCATGCTGCGGGCGATCGAGGAGGCCACGGAAATGAGCATCACGCTGCGCGCCTATAACGTGCTGTTCGGCGACGCGCTCCTCGTGTCATGGGACGAGGACGACGGCCCTCATCACGCGTGGGTGGACTTCGGCAACTTTCACAACGATGCGAACGCGGTTTTCGAGAAGGTCTACAACGACGTGCTGGCGCGAACCGCCGGCAAGCTCGACCTGCTGGTGATCACGCACCGCCACCTCGATCACATGGAAGGCTTTTTCAGCCTGCGCAAGCGCTTCAAGACCGACTTCACGATTCAGCGGTTGTGGCACGCGCACGTCACGCCGTCGCTGGACCATGTGTTCGAAATCGCGGAGCGGACGCTGCGCAGCATGCTGCCGGCGTCGATTCCCGACGGCGACACCGAGATTGGGCGGGTCTTCCGGAATAACTTCGGCGCGAAAGGCGACAAGCTCCGCAAGCAGATGGGGGACATCCTGAAGGAGATCGGGGTGCCGGCCTCACGCACCTTCAAGATCCATCGGGACCTCAATTTGAAGCAGGCGCTTCCGCCCGGGCTGAAGCAGCTCGACATCGAGGTCTTCGGCCCCGAGAAGAACAGCAAGCGTTATCTGCAGCCGCTCGAGCATGCGCTCCGGGTGCGCGGCATCGCGATTTCGGCCGTCAACGGCCGGATCATAGCGACCAGGGAGGATCCGTTCGACGGCGCGCGGGCGGTGAAGTTCAGCAAGTCGCCGCTCGCCGGGCTCGCCGATTTGGCTCGGCTGCGGCGGCAGCTTCAAAGCGGCGGCCTCAATGTGCTCGCCGCTGTTGATACCACACGGAACAACACGTCCATCGTGATGCGACTGACGCACGGCTCGGCGCGCCTGCTGCTCGTTGGCGATGCAGAGGAGATGAGCTGGGAGATCATGCGGAAGAACGGCGCGCCGCTCGAGGCCGACGTGATCAAGGTCGGGCATCACGGCAGCATCAATGCCTCGCCTGACTGGTCGTTTACGACGGTCATGCCGACGAAGCTCGCGGGCAACGCCGCTGTGATATCGACGGATGACGACCGGTTCACCGGCGAGAACGAGGTGCCCAAGGACACAGTGCTGAACGGGTGGCGCGGGCGATTGAAGAAGCCGTCGCGCCTGCTGCGCACGGACTCGAAGAATCAGGGCGAGTCTGTGGCGGTGACGCTCGAGGGCTAGCAGCCCGTATATGGTAAACGCCTCATTTTTACGACCAACTCGGCAACGCAGAATCCCGATTGGATTTGGCGCTCATGAACGAGGCGAATGTAGCGCTGCGCAGCATCGTGCGAGGCGAGACCGGGGGAGTGACCCGCCGCTCTCACCATCAGACGCTCGCAAGTGCCGCCCGCAGCCTCCTCTTCGCTTCTGGATCGACTGCGGCCCGCAGGAATACGGCAAGAAAGAACACCGTAGCGGGAAACACCGCCCCCAGCATCCGTCCAATGCCCTCAGCCGTGTCGTCGAACTGGGGTAGACGTCCTGTCTGGGCGTTTCTCACGATCGGCAACACGAACAGAATCACCAACGAGAGAACCAGACCGCCGATAAGGCTCGGCACAGCAGCTGCCAGACTGCGGTTGTAGAGAATGATCCGTTCATCCGGCATCCTCCCACCACCGACGACGCCACGAATTTTCTCGATCGCATGCACCCGGGAGGCCTCACAGAGCCAGAATACCCGGTCCCAACCGGCCAACTGACGGAGCATCTCGATCTCCGTCAGCACGCCGGGAGTGAGAGCTGAGACATCGATGATTGTGTGCGTGGCCCCTTGCATCAGACCCCTGACCGACGATTGCCAATCGGCGTCGGTGGCGGTCACGAAGAGTGGAACCTTCGCCGACAACTGAAAGAAAGGATTGCCCCGGAACGCGATCAGGATAGGGTCCCACGACGCCGCATCGGAGTGAGGCGCGGTGAGCACAACGATCCTCGCCCTGCTGCCGATCACGCTGAACAGCAGCGCCATCATGGCGCGATCGGAGAAGCTGAGGAACGTGCGCAGGTACAGGACGTAGGCATCGTCCGCCGGCCGACCCCGAACATACTCACGCGCAAGGGCCGTGAGCGCGATCAGCCAGGTGCACGCCGGCGCGGCGTTGAAGAGGTCGGGATGCTCAAGCCAGGTGGATGCGGGTAGACTCACGAATTGCTGCGCCCAGCCTGTCAAGCTCACAACTGCCACAATCGCTCCGCCAACGCACGCGAGAGCGGGGATCATCAGGCGTTCGCCACCGGCGTGCAGCGGGACCAGGCGCCGACAGAACCGGCGGACGAGTCGTATCGACCAACTGCACATCGGAAGCGCTACGAGAACTCCGGCAAGGCCGCCCAGTCTCGGCCATGGCACAAGCGCCCGTGCCGATGCCGGAACAAGCATCGTCACGAGGAAGACCACCATATACACGACTACGGCGGCTGGCAGTGCCGCCAGGCGGCCGAACCGAAGCACGCGGGGCCAGTGCACTGGTCTTATCGTTCGCGGCCTCTTGGCCGCCCTCGCGGAGCGCCCGCATGCTTTGCGGCAGTGGATCCTCGCGCTCCGTCCGCGCCTACCACCGAGCCCACCAGAATGCGTTGGTCACGACGGAGCAAACGGCGTGGCCAGGAATGCCGCCCATCAAGAACCGTTTAGCCGTTGACCGTTAATCGTAGACCGGTTAGCCGTTAGTTAACCCTGAGCCTTTAGTCTTTAGCCTTTAGCCCTGAGCCCTTAGCCCTTAGCCCTTAGCCCTTAGCCTTGTCCCGCCACGTCGGTGACGCCCACGGAGGTGGGGAGGGCATGGGCCGGAATCCTAGCAGCTTCGCTCTGTCATCGCCAGTGCTCGCGCAACCGCGCGATCGTGCGCTCGCGCTACCGGCTTGGTGAGGGCGATGAAGTGCAGGAGCGATCGCCGCGCGGCCGAACACGCGGCAGAACGTGGCTGCGTCGCGGTCCATCCCGGGTTCGGTTACCCTGATGCTTACCATGACTGCGGCCGATTTCCGCCGAGTCGCCTTGAGCTTCGATGGCGCTGAGGAGGGATCGCACATGGGTGCGGTGGACTTCAGGGTGGGCGGGCGTATCTTTGCTACGCTGGCGTCCGTCGAAAAGGGTTTCGGAAATCTGATGCTCACACCGGAGATGCAGGCGGAGTTCGTCGCTGAAGCGCCCGAGGTGTTCGTTCCGGTGGCCGGGGGCTGGGGGCGGATGGGTGCCACCCACATTCGGCTGGCCAAGGTGAATAGGGACATCCTGACCGGCGCTCTGCACGCCGCCTGGAAGTTGCGTGTCGACAAGAATGCCGCACGGTCTGGCGCACGCACGCGCGGGCGGCGTCGATAACGGGTGTTTCCTGACAATGCTCAGCCTCGAGAGATCGCGCACGTTTGGTGCGCCCGGGATGGTCGGTTGATTGTCGCCCACGATCACCGTTCCCGCGACGGTGTACGCCGACGCGACGATGCCGGCCGGAGCGCTCGTCAGCTACTCGGTGATCGTCGACGACGACACCGACCCCGCACCGGCGCTCGTCTGTACTCCGGCCTCAGGTACCCAGTTCCCGATGCTATCCACAACGGTGAACTGCACGGCGACTGACGAATCCGGAAACGACTCGACCGCGAGCTTCACGGTGGTCGTCAGGAATGCGGACGGGCAGCTTGCCGACACCGCGGCTCTCATCCAGAGCTGGAATTTAGGAAAAACGGGCAGGACCCTGCTCAGCAGAATCGATACTATCCGGCGGTCGCTCGCGGCTGGCAAGAAAGCGCAGACGTGCACGAACCTCAACTCGCTGCTCGCGGACATCACCGCCTTCACGAACAAAGGTCTGACGCCGGGGCAGTCGGGCGAGCTGAGAACGCGCGTGGTCAGGATCAAGGCCGTCGTCGGCTGTTAACCAACCGGCGCGATGGGGGTCGGCTGGTCTGCCACATTCGTGCGCGGCATTCAGGCCGGTACGCCACTGGACGACATCTCCTTGAGCAGCGTGAACTCCTGGCGGCTGGCGGCGGCCCAGTCGGGCGCCGGCGCGACCTGCTTCTCGAGAAGCCGGATCGCGAGTTCTCGCCGGAACAGGTCCTTCAGTTGCGGAGTGCTCCACAGGTTTAGGTCATAGGACCGGCGGTCGCGGCATTCACCAGCGCCCGGGCTTGCGTATCGGTCATGGCCCGGATGATCTCGCAAACGACATTCGGATCGACGAACGCGTCACCGCGGATCAGCCCCTCATACACGGAGCGGCGGTCTGCGGGTGAGAGCTGGCCGAGCTGTGCGGCGGCAAGCAGATGAGCCACTTGTTCACGGCGGTGGGGATATGGAAGGGCATCATTGAGCAGAGCCCGGCAGCCCACGGAGTGTTCCTCGTCAGTCAACAAGGCACCGATCCTGCAGGATGAGGGAACTGTGACGCCCGAGTGCGCACAGGGAGTGTCGTCCATGCGTATCAACGGAAAACGCCTGCCCACCCGGGCGGAAACGACGGTGGTCGCGCTGGTCAGAGACGAGGACCGCTTCGAAGCAGTGGTCGCGCCCGCGCCGCGCGATGCTCCAGGTACTCACGAGCTGCGATATCTCTGGAACCGCAAGCCATTCATCAGTGGGGTGTTCCAGCGGAGTACCTTCGACACCCTGCTTGCCTCTGTGAAGGCGTTGCAAGATGAGCTGATCGGCCGAGGGTGGCACGTCGTCGCCAGTAACCTGCAGGGTGGGTGACGGGCGATTCATCTGCGTCTTCGCCCACTTCGGTCGTGCATCGACACTGACATGCGCAGTTGTCTGTCGCAGGTCTCGCGTGACAGAGCTGCTCCCTCACCGCGCAGGGGTACCCGCGCGGGAACATCGACGAGCAAGGCGGCTGCGCGAGACGGATTTCGTCGATGCTGGTTTTCCTGATCCTGACGGCCGCCGTCATCATCGGCCTTTTGTACTACATGCGGCGCGGCCCCGGAGCACGCGCGTAAGCTCCCCGCCCCCTCGGGCCGCGGTCGAGATGATGACTCGTTGTTGCAACGCGAGATCGCCTATTCACTTGCGGAAGCACATCCCCAGGCGTGCTGAACAGCTCGCCGGTCTGTGGGGCGTTCCGTTGCGGCGCTCGCCGGGCATTCTCGACATGGGCGTAGGGTGCGAACTACGCTAGCGGAGCCGGCAGGGTAGCCCGCCCCGGTTCTTCGCGCTGCTGCGCGCCCGGAGGTTCGTGCAGTCGCTGGACCCCGATCTGCCGATGGCCGACGTGAAAACGATGGAGCAGATTGTGTCCGAGTCGCTGGTCGCGGACCGCTTCAACACGGTGCTGTTCGGCAGCTTCGCCGTCGTCGCGCTGCTACTTGCCGCATTCGGCATCTACGGTGTGATGTCGTTTGTCGTCTCACAGCGGAGCCACGAAATCCGGTTGCGGATGGCGCTGGGCGCCGTCGGTGGATGGGGATACTTGTCAAGCATTCCGCGCGGCGGATCCCCAGGCTGGTAAGCTGCGCGAGACACGAATCGGAGGTGTCGATGTTCCTCGTCAACAAGAAAACCGGGCTGCTTGTGACGGGCGTGCGGATGCTGCACGTGCACAGCGTGGATGAGGGTGCGTTCGACCGTGAGGGGCGCGTCGTCACGTTCACAATCGACGTGCATGACACCGAGGGCACCCTCATCGGATACACGGACTCTGAGGGGAACGACTGCGGACCAGAGGATACGGAGCTGATCGAAACCCCTCCGCAACATTGGTCAGACGGACAGGGTGGCTGACGGGCGTTTACACCAGCGCGCGAGGCGTTCAGATTGACGCCCCCACCGTGACCGCTTGCTCATCCGCGACCGCTCTCGTCCGGCAGCGGCGCCGCGCTCACAGTGCCTGGGGAGTTCGTGCCCGACGGTGCGTCACGGAGCGCATGGCTCTGCCGCGGTCCCGAGTATCAACTACATAGTCTTCTTCAGAGCCAGGACCTCGCCGCTGTCAGGGTCTGTAAAGGTGCCGTCGGCCTTCAGCTCCACGATGCACTGGCGGCCGGCTCGGTCTACTCAGCCAGAAGTCTAGGGCTGACTACTCCGCGTCAGGATGGTCGCTGTCAGTTCCACAGAGATTTTTGGCGTCTGGCCGGGAGAGTCGCTGGTGAATACCGTTAATGGTTTGCCACTTTCGAGAATCGTGGTGGCTTCCTGCTGGACTTTGGGCGGCTCGTTCTTGTCGCCCGGCTGGCGACTCACCGGCAACGTGAAATCGACCTTGAACGCGAGGAGAATGCTGCGTCCGATGATAGTGGGCTGCGCGTTCAACGAGAGGCCCGTAGGACGATAGTTTCCACCTGCTGGCGCTCCGGGCAACTCGACGAACATGTCTCGTCCGGTGTTCAGTTGTTGGAATCCGCCATCACCGAACACACCCGTGACTTGGTAGATGACCTGACTCTTCTCGCCCTCGCCAGTTCTGACGGTCACGTTGATCTCAACGTTCTGTGGTGCCTCCGACTGTGGCGGCGTGGGTGCTTTCTGCTGGCTGTCACCCGGGGAAACGGCAACCAGCAGCGAGGTGTTCGTTCCCATGGCAACAGAATCGAAGGTGTAGAGCGGCGATGCCGAGGCCGGCGCGGCCACGAACATGGCTATCAGGACCATCAGAACAGGCACGTGCGGCGAGCGAACTGGAAGCATAGCCAACCTCTCAGGAGCAGGCGCCGAACTCACGCCAGAACCTCCATAGTAAAGCCAAGGTCCATCGGTCGGCAGACTTAACTCCGCCTTTTCCACCCTCGTATGTTCCACGTTTTCGCATCCCTGCGAACGTGTGCACATGACCACGCTGGCATCCCAGGTGCTCAGTCGTATTCCCGTGGAGCGCGCGTGCCGATGCTAGCGGGCGCTGCGCGCTCCACGCCGCCCCGTGTGCCAGACGACCTGCTTGGTTCCTCCAGCCGGGCAGGTCGCTTTTTTCCGAGCCTTGGGAATCATCCTGATGGACAGTTCCGAACTGGTTGCCGTGCCGTGTCCCGAGTGTGGCTGCTCGCCGGTGGAAGTGCTCATGACGATGCATAGCGGCAGGCGGTTTCTTTGGTGTCCGCAGTGTCGGGCCATTTGGGCCGTCGACACTTGGGTTCTCAATCGTCCGGCGTCGATCACCGAGCCGGCACCCAAGGTCATCGCGTTCGGCCCATTATCGGGGCGTCGTCCGTTCTAGTTGGGCGTAGCGGCGCTGGTTCCTCCGGCGCCTCAATCGTCGATTCGATGCTGCTGCGTGACCCGTTCACCCACCGACCAAAACCCAGCCGCCACCAGCATGCTCGTCACCAGGCACGCCACCCAGAGCCAGGTTGCGCCGCCGTGAGCGAGGACGTATCCACCGAGTGCCGGGGCGGCGGCAAAGGCGCCGGTAAATGCGAGCGCAAAGGCGCCCTGGTATGCCCCGCGAAGAGGCGTGGGCGCCAGGTCGGCAACGAGCGACTGGGAGGCCGGTGCGAACAGGATCTCCCCAAGCGTCCAGATCGTGACGGACACGGCATAGCCGCCGAACGATCCGACCCACGCGTTCATCCCGAGACCGGCGCCGAGCAGCAGCGAGGCAGCCGCCAGCGTCGCGTAGCGCGACCGATATCGCGTGAGCTCTCCGGCGAAGGGCTGAAGGAACACGATCAGAAGGCCGTTAATCGCAATGAGCGCACCGAAGGCCGGAGCCGACAGGCCATGCGCGCGCACGTCGATCGGGAGTCCGATGAACGACTGAAAGAACACTATCGAGAACGCGAACGTGAGGCCGCACACCGCGAGTAAGAGAGGGTCGCCGAAGACGGCCCGGACGGCTCCAGGCGTGCCGTCTGACCGCGGGTGTGCCGCGGGCCGCGTCTCCGGAAGGGCAGCCAGCACGATCACGCCGTACAACGCCGTGGTTGCGGCGTCCGCGACGAACAACGCGCGATAACTGCTCGCCGCGATGACGCCCCCAAGAAGGGGCGCGATGGACGCACCGAGGTTCACGGCCCAATAGATCAATCCGTACGCGCGCGGCCGGTCCTCGACGGTCACGACGT
This sequence comes from Vicinamibacteria bacterium, assembly GCA_963763095.1. Taxonomy (GTDB): domain Bacteria; phylum Acidobacteriota; class Vicinamibacteria; order Vicinamibacterales; family JAENWD01; genus CAVUCH01. The sequence goes on along the minus strand of CAVXNR010000003.1, from coordinate 67,484 downwards.
CTGCAATCGTCGCGGACACCACGGGCCGATACATTTCGTACAGGAGTCCGGTAAGCAGCGCGCCACCGGTAATGGCGGGCGTCGTCGTCAGCAGGCCGAGCAGCAGCATGCTGGCCCCGCCGCCGATCAGCGAGAGGGCGAGAACAGGCCGGCGACCCACGCGATCCGATACCGCGCCCCCGAACGCGCCGCCCCCCATGGCCCCAACGCCATACGCCGAAATCACCGCTCCGGCCTGGACGGCGGTGAGCCCCTGTACCTCGGTGAGATAGATCGCGAGGAAGACAATCACGAATCCGGCCACACGGTTGACGAGCGTGCCGGCGAAGAGCACCCAGAACGGGCGCGGCAGACCGCGGAAGTCAGGCACCAGTCTGCGGCGGGGACGCAACGCCGTAGCGCTCGGCGGCCCGTCGCGGTCATTTTCAGCTGGAATCATTCAGGCGGGGATTGTAGGACCAGGATGGCTGGCATGGGTTCCGGTGGCGTTGCATCGGCAGCGTTCGCGCAAATCGCCAGCGCACCAGACTTAACGTTCGTCGTTCCGCGACCATTGCTGTTGACGCTTCCTCGCTGGCCAACTTCTGCACATCAGCACACTGGCACAGCCGCTGCTACCTCGTCTGTGCGTGGAGCGGGGTGCCGATGCCGCGAAGCCTCGGGGCGACGTCGCCGCAACGGGCTCTTTCTCGACGCAGGAAACACCCGATGAACCGTCCTGAGTTGGTTTCCGTGCCGTGTCCCGAATGCGGCCGCTCGCCAGTCGAAGTCGTCGGGCAGATGCGCACTGGGTTGTGGTATCTGTCCTGTCTGCAGTGTGGGGCTCTCTGGCTCGCCGATCGCTCGCCCTTACTCAGCGAGCTCACCGATCCGACCCTTCCGACGTAGTCGCGGCGCGGTTATCGATGCGCCGTCGGCTGCCTCGTTGGCCGTGAACTCGCGCGTGAGGGAGCCCCGGTGTCGTCAGCGCCGCGCGCCGAGACCGATGTCCGGGGGTGTTCATATGCGAGCTGGTCGAGCGGTGTTCCCGGCAGCACGGGGATTCGCGGTCCACCCGTGGCGCTCCCGCTCGAACCGCTCAATCGCCGCTTCTCTCAGCAGGTCAACACCGTCGCTGAAGATGCGCTGCACAATCGGCCGCTCGTTGCACGTGTACCGGAGTTCAAGCCCCACTCCTTCGATCTCTACAATCTCGGCGCGGGCTGTCTCCCCGTTACGACGCAATGTCCAGAGCGTGCCGCGGTGGGTGATCACGCGAGGCATGCGGCAAGTCAGTGTGAGGCTGGAGGCGTGAGAGTGGGCGTACTGCTCAGGGCCGAGCTCGGCTTCAGAATAATCCAGCGGCGCTCGCATCCCACACAATCGAGAATCAGTCCGTCCGTCGTGCGGTCGTGAACGGTCACCCACGGGCTGCCGCAGGTGGAGCACGGACCTATCTCGAGACGCCGGAACCGGCGTTCGGGAAGGCGGAAGGGCCGCGCGTGGTGTAGGGCCATGTGGACGCTGCACCGTATCCTGACCTCCGGCAGCATCCAATCAGGACCTCCCCGACTCGCCTCAGGGAAACCCCTAATGAGCGGCGCGGTTGCCGTCAGGATGCGCGGCTGTCTAGTTCGTCCTGCTTCAGTCGCCGGCGGTCCATGATTTGCCGCCGCTCGGGATGCGACCACACGTGCGTGCAGGCGTCGCAGCGCAGGTAGAAGAAGAACTTCGCCACGGTGGCCAACCGTATGGTCGCGCACGCGCAGACTGGACACGGAAAGCCGCTGACGAGGGGATGTGGATGCGGATTCGAGGTGCGCCTGTCCATGGGATTGGGTGAATCGGTACACCCCGCGTTTGACATACGGAAGAGGTTGGGCGCCTTCCCATTCTCAGGCCGGCCACACTTGTGTCGCGCGGGATACAGCGTTTCGCCCGAGATGAAGGCACTCACCGCGGCGTTGCGACCGTCTCAGCCAGCAGCTTGTTCGCGTGCTGTCCGCCGGGACTGAAGTCCCGGCTTCACATCCGGATTGAAACTCGGCCTCCAGCATCCGGACTGAAACCCCAACTCCGCCCCCAACTACATCCGCGATTCACTTGTGTAGTCACGTGGGGCAGGCCTTCAGGCCTGCTCGCGCGTACCGATTTGCAGGGGCTGAAGCCCCGCCCCACACGAGTGGTTCAGTGACAACACAAGCTCCTGTCTCCAACGTCCCACCAGGGCGCAGCCGAATCCAGCTCACGCCAGTTATCACTCATACTGGCCCATGCGGGCTTGCCGCTCAACCATACTTGCCCATGAGGGCTTGCCGCTGGCGCGAGCCGAACTGACCACTGCCTATGCTCTGGCCCAGATTGTTCGTGTGTCTCACACTCATCGGGACCCTGTTCATCGCAGTCCCTGCACTGGCCCAGCACGTGCACGAACCGGCAGCGGCCCAACCTCAGCACGAACATCAACCCGCCGGCGATGTGGTGTCGCTGTTTCCACACCGTGACGCATCAGGAACGGCGTGGCTGCCGGACGTGACGCCGATGTACGGACTTCAGCACACCTGGCGGGGCTGGGAACTGATGCTCCACGGGCGCGCGTTTGCGCAGTTCCTGTACGAGCCGGGCGACATCCATCGCACCGGCGGTTACAGCACACATCAGTTCGGCAGCGTCAATTGGGGAATGCTCATGGCCAGGCGCCCTGCTGGGGCCGGTCGTGTCGGCGTCCGGGCCATGCTGAGCGCCGAGCCATTGACGATCCCGGGCTGCGGGTATCTGAATCAGCTGGCGACTGGCGAGACATGCGAGGGTGACACGATTCACGACCGGCAACATCCGCACGACCTCTTCATGGAGCTTGCCGGCGATTATGACCGGCCGATCCGCGGGTCGCTGCGCTGGCAGGTCTATGCGGGCCTGGCTGGAGAACCGGCTCTGGGGCCCGCCGCGTTCCCGCACCGGCTCTCGGCGAGCCCCAATCCAATCGCGCCCATCTCGCACCACTGGCTCGACGCCACGCACATCACCTTCGGGCTGGTGACGACGGGGCTCTACGATCGCCGCTGGAAGGCGGAGGTGTCTGTTTTCAATGGACGCGAACCCGACGAGGGTCGGGCCGACCTCGATTTGGGTCCCCTCGATTCCGTGTCCGCGCGCGTCTCGTTTCTTCCGACCGACACCCTCGCGTTCCAGGTATCGGCAGGGCACCTGAACGAAGCGGAGGCAGGGTTTGCTCCGGAGCCGCCAACCGACGTGAACAGGGCGACCGCATCGGTCACGTATCACCGGCCCCTCAGGCAAGGCGGGATCTGGGCCACGACGATCGCCCTGGGCGTCAACTCGGCGCGCGAAGTCATTCCGCAGGGCGAGTTCACGGCTGACACGTTTGCACTGATGCTCGAGACGGCGGTGAACCTCGGCGATCGGCACACATGGTTCGGAAGGGCTGAGGCCGTAGAGAAACCCGCCCACGACCTGCACGCGCACGAGTACGCGACCAGTGTCTTCACGGTCGGGAAGCTGCAGGGCGGGTACGTGCACAACTTCGCGCCCCGCAAGGGACTCGTCTCCGGCGTCGGGGGCAGCGTCTCGGCGGGCCTGGTGCCGCGTGAGCTCACGCACGGGTACTACCGCCGCGTCGAACCAGGCTTCAGCCTGTTTTTCACCGTGCGGCCCGCCAGGCACGTCATGTAGAGGATCGCGCGTCACTCGGCGCCATTCGCCGGCGCCGCACGGACGCGCACCGTGCATGGCGCGTCGAGCACGATTTCGGCGCCCTCGGTCGTGACCGGCACCACGGCGACGTCCCACGGGCCTGCGCCGGCGACAGACGGTGGCGGGACGATCGGAACCTCCACTCGCACGTTGTCTCCCGGATGCAGCACGCGCGGAAACCGCATTCGTTGCGTGCGATCCTCCACGCCGGAGGGGGAACGACGCCAACGCAGTTCCAGGGCGGCATTGCCGGATGGATCGCGGTCCCCTGATGCGTCCGCCCAGGCGGTCGCTCCACGGTTCTGCACGTCGACGACGAGCAGATCGGTGTGCGCCACCAGCTCGCGTGCGCCGCCCACGACGCGCACGGCTGCGCGGAGATCGAGGGGAGGGTGCGGCGGCGGCCACGGGCCGGGAAACAGGTTCACCGTCTCGAGCGCCATACCAGCCGGCCCGTGGGCGGCTCCTCCCACTGCCTGGATGACGATGCGAGCCTCGGTGATGGCCCGGAGCCCTGAACAGCGAGCGAGCGAGAACGTCCGGTACCAGGGCGTGGATTCCACCGGTCCCTCGTAGAGCGCACAGCCGTTCACCCGCAGCCCCAGATGCGCGCCGGACGGAGGGGGTCCGGCAATCCCGATCCGAAGCGATCCGGGGGGCTGTTCGTCCTCGAGCGGCGCGATGATCGATGCCTCGCGGTCAGTCCAGCGGAAGGGCACCGACGCCTGTTGCGGCGGGGATAGTCCGGTCTGTCGAACCGACCAGAACCGCGCCGCAGTGTCGGATGCCAGATCGACCGTGGGCGGCCGCGGGCCTGCCGCATACGCCAGCTGCAGCTGCCCGCCGTCTCGGGACACGAGGAATATCCTGATGTCGTTCGATCCTGCGCGCAGCGCACCGGGCTCCAGCTGCGCGGACCACGTGCCCGGGGCCAGCCGATCCAGCGTTCTGGTGAGCGCCCGGATCTGCCCGTTGACGGCAATCGCCAGCATCGACGCGGCAGGTTGCCCGTCGCGATCCACGAGCCGGCCATCGAGCGCCAGAGGAAGTACCGGCGCGGAGAGATCGACCGTGCGCAGCAGCTGCGGATCGCGGAGCAGCACCTGCATCGGTTCCTGCGCCGCGTCTCCGCCCGTTGCCGGTGCGGGCAGCCCGAGCAGCCGGCGCGGCGCACCAGAGGGCACCGGCGAGACGCTGCCCTCGAAGAGGTGCCAGCGCCGCGTGACGGATGCCATCTGCGCCCTGGCGAGCCACTCGGCATCGAACGCCATCTCTCGCGTCGCACCGCTGTGCCGGATCACTTTACGGGTTGGACGGCCGGCGCCGTCAACGACCGCGGTGCCGTCCACAGCCGATCGAAGACGCACGCCGAGGCTGTTGGCGAGCGTTGGCAGCAGGTCGATCGCCTGCACGTTCCGGTCGTCAATCCGTCCGCTACGCTGGCCGGGCGCCTTGATGAAGAGCGGCACCCCCATGATGTCGGGCGCCGTGAACCGGTCGAGGCCCCTGAACGGGCGTCCGGGCCTGAAGCTCGCGCCGTGATCGGCGGTGATCACGATGAGCGACGGATCGAACAGTCCCTCGGCCTTCAGTCGTTGCAACAGGCGCTGAAGCAGCGCGTCCGCATACTCCACCTGGAGCAGGTGGCGCTGATAGGCCTGCAGAACCGGCCACTCCTCCGATATCCACCGGTCCACACGGTTCAGTCCGGGGAGCCCCGTGTCATGCGTGAACTGCTGGCCCGTACGCATGTAGATGTACGGCTCATGAGGCAGCAGCGCGTGCAGGTAGTACAGGGTCGGCTGCGCATCGGACCGGCGGATCGCGTCGATGAACCGGGTGGCCGGTTCGCGACGGTCACCCGTTCGCGTGTGCACCCAGCGCCGCTGCCAGTGCGCAGCCTGGACGAAGTCCCTCCAGTTGTTCGCAAGCGACGGCAGGCTGCCGCGCAGGGTGCGGGGCGTAACGACATGCTCGAACACCACCATGGCATCCAGGGTCATGGCCGTGAGACGCTCGCTTCGAGGCTCCACACCGATCGGGCAGAGGCGCTCGGGGCAGAGCTGCGTGATGGGCTCGGTAACCTGCATCCGATAGCTCCCGCCCAGCACGGTGAACACGTTCTGCGGATGATGTGCGGCGACCGGCAAGCGGGCACGGCGGGGCAACCTCCCTGAGAGCAGGGCAGGCACGGCAAACCCGGTAAGCTCCGCGTTCGCTGTCGCATTGCGAAACCAGGTCGTCGTCTGGGCGAGCGCAGCGAATCCGGGATATCGCTGTGCATCGATCGCCCCGTCTGGCAGCATCAACGACGACACCGGCAACTGATCGAGCACCACCACAACGACCGGGGGAGCGCCAGAAGGGACTCGCGCCGCCGCGTCGCGCGAGGCGTCGGTCGGCCGCAGGAACGGCGCCATGTCCGGATGGAGCAGGAAGGCGCCGGCGGACACGGGCACGAGGACCACGAGCACCGAGGCCACCATCCGAGCCGGCGCAACACGCGCGTACGCCCATGCACCCAGAACAGCGCCTGCAACGGCAACGGTGACGTGCGTCGCCAGGCCGACCGACGACATGGTGCCCAGCACCTGCGACGTGAACACGCCGGCGAGCACACTGACGAAAGCGAGGTGCAGGATGCGGGCGGCAGTGCCCGAGACTCTCGCCACCCCGACGACCACCAGGACGAGGATCGCCGGCAATGCCACCGAGAGGGCGCCCGTGAGCAGCAGCAAGTCCATCGGCGAGGCGCGATGCGCCACGAAGAACTCGCCGTTCTGCCGGAGCACGTCGTAGACGGGCTGCGCGACGACGAGCGACCAGAGACCGAAGAGGTGAACCGGGCGGTAGGGGGGCGCTGCGGCGCGGCGGGTCATCACGAGGTCTGCATTATCGCAGCAGGCGATCGTCCCGGATCTCCAGCGCGCCAGACCGGCGCTTCGGAGTCGCCGGCACGGGAGGTGCGAGTCCGCCCTAGTGGCCTGACTGACGCAGCTCGAATGCGTGCCCCGCGATGATCAGCGTCACCGAGCGGTCCGCACCGCTGTTCCGCTCGACGAGCAGCCGGACCCTGCCGTCTCCGGAACCAGTTTGTCCCTCGGATACGCTGACCCACGAGACGGTGCTCGCGGCCGTCCACGTGCAGCCGCCCTCCGCGGTGACAGCAATGCGGATGTCGTCCGGACCCCGCCCTGCGTGGTACGACTTGGGCTTGATGCTGGTGGAGCACCCGTTCTGGTGCAGTCGGAACGTGAGACCCGCGATGGTCAGGTCCGCACGCCGCTCCGGTCCGTTGTTCGGATCGACGCGCAGCCGTACGGTCCCGTCCCCGGAACCGCTGCGCCCCGCGGCAACCGTCACCCACTCAGCCGGGCTCGTCGCGGTCCAGGCGCACCCACCCGGGGCGGTGACGCTGACGCGTATGTCGTCTGGCCCGCGGCCGGCATCGTAATAAGTCGGCTTGATCCCGTAGGTGCACGAGGTGCGAGACGCCTCCTGTTCGATAGTGACCGTCTTGCCGGCAACGGTCACCGTGCCCGTTCTGGCGTTTCCGGCGTTCGCGCTGATGGCGAGACGCAGCGAACCGGGTCCCGTGCCGCCGCCGTCCTCGGCGACCCACGCCACGCTGCTGCTCGCCGTCCACGCACATCCCTCCTGCGCCATGACGTTGACCACCGCCTGTTCACCGCCCGAGCGAGCGGTGATGCGGGTCGGCGAGACGGTGTAGCTGCAGGTCGGCTGGGGCGGCGGTTGTGGCTCTGGGGCGGGGGCGGGAGCGCCCGGACCCGACTGACGCACCTGAACGGTCACGCCGGCAATCGTCACCGTCCCGCGGCGGAGCGCGCCCGTATTCGGTGCCACGGTCAAACGAACCGTCGCGCTCCCAGAGCCTTCGGCAGGCGCCGTACGGCTCACCCATGACGAGTCGCTGCGCGCGCGCCACGTGCATCCGGCAGGCGCTGCGAGGCTCACGCTTACCTCGCCGCCTGCGGCAGCGACCTCCACGGTCGACGGCGTCACCGCGAAGCGGCATGGCGCCGCGGCCTGAACGATCTCGAGGCTCTGCTCCGAAACCACCACCTGTCCGCGTCGTGGCGTGCCGTTGAGGTTGGCCGCAACGCTGTACTTCACAGTTGCGGCTCCTTGCCCGCCGGTTCCGCTCAGCGTGATCCAGGACGCGTCCGCGCGCGCCGACCATGCGCACTCGCGTTGCGCGCTTACCGTAAGAGTGCCGCCGCCGCCGGCGGCTGGCACCTCGGGCATGCTGTTCGTCACGGACACGGCGCATTTGCTCGGAGTCGGGCCGACAACGCTGCTGCTCGACCGGCCACACCCTGCGGGCGCGCAGGTGAGCAGCAAAGCTATGGCGATCGACCCCGGGAGGGAGCGAGAGAAGCGAACGCGGAGGGCAGCCATGGATCGGACCCGTGCCGACAGCGCATGGAGCGCGCGTGGCAGGGCGCCTCGTCCTCGCTGCGTGCAAGGGACGGACCTCGGAGCGGGAGCGCGTTCGCGCTGGAATCCGAGCTGCCGCCGGCATGGAGATCGGCAGCGGCGTGCAAAACGGGGGACGCCTCCATGCCGCCGGGGCACGCGCTACATGGGTCGACGCTGTTCCACGGGCGGGATGGTGGAGCCGCGCGCGAGCACGAACAGCATCTGTGCCAGTGCCGACAGATCCACCGGTTTCGGCAGGTGGGCCTGGAATCCGGCCTCCAGCGCGGCGGTTCGATCTCGCGGCGACGTATACGCCGTCACGGCGACCGCAGGGATGCGCGCCATCTCACGATCTCCACTGCTACGCAGCTCTCGCATCAACGCGTACCCGTCTTTGGCCGGCATCCCGATATCCGCGACGACCACATCGAACCGGGCCTGGCGCAGCATGGCGAGGGCCTCGTCGGCGCTCTCCACCGCCGTCACGTAGGCACCCGTCTCGCTCAGTCCCGTCGCCGTCATCTCACGCGCACTCGGGTCATCGTCGACCACGAGCACACTCACGCCGTCCAGGATCGGAAGGGGCGCCGGGTCGACCGGACCGGACCCGGGCCAGGGCCTGATCGGATCCTGCCGGGCAAGTACCCGTCGGACGGGCAGTTCGACGACGAAGCGCGCCCCGCGGCCGGGCCCGTCACTCTCCGCGTGAATGGTTCCGCCGTGCAATTGGACCAGGTGCCGCGTGATGGCGAGGCCCAGGCCGAGCCCGCCATATTCCCGTGTGCTGCTGCTGTCCGCCTGCTCGAACGGATCGAACACGTGGGCCAGAAAACCTTTCGGGATACCGATCCCGGTGTCGATGACCGTGAACTCGGTTCCACCGGGGGTATTGCGCTGCGTCAGAGACACACGCCCTCCCGCCGGCGTGAACTTGACAGCGTTCGACAACAGGTTCCACAGCACCTGCTGCAGTCGCTGCGGATCGCACCAGTACGCCTCGGCGGGCGATTCCATCCGCACGTCGAGAGCGATCCCCTTGGCTTCGGCGGCGGGCCGAACGACATCGACGGCGCTCTCGATGATCAGTGCGGGCGTGGATGCGGACATTCGCAGCTGTGCTTTGCCAGCGACGATCCGCGACGTTTCCAGCAGCTGATCGATCAAATCCGCCTGGATGCGGGCGCTCTTCGCGATGGTGTCGAGCCCCTGCCGCACGCGGCTCGGGTCCAGCGCCGGGCGCCTGAGCATGTCGGCCCAGCCGAGAATCGAGTTCAGGGGGGTGCGCAACTCGTGGGACACCGTGGCGAGGAACGCCTCGCGCGCGCGGCCCGATTCCTCGGCGACCTGGCGTGCCTTCCGCTCAGCCTCGTAGGCTTCGGCTCGATCGAGGGCGGCAAGGTATTGCGTACCAAGGGCCTCCATGAACCGGACCTCGTCGGCGTCCGGCGTGAACTCGTCATTCCAGGCGAACGTCAGCGTGCCTCTGATTTTCTTCTCGTGGATGAGCGGCACCGCCACGCATGACGTCAGGCCTGCCGTCCTGGCCTCCGCAGCGGACGCCGGAAACCGCCGTTCCCACTCGTGGGGGCTGCGCACGACCACAGCGATTCGGCGCCGAACTGCCTCCACCGACAACGTCTGCTCGTCTGTGCCATCGCGGGCCTGGTGCCTGTCGGCAGCGGCCTTCGGCCAGACGGAGGCGACGATTTCGAGCTCGCCCCTCGATCCCACGCGGGCGATTGTGGCGGTGACGGCCCCCATCGACCGCAGGCCGGTCGTCATCACCGCCCCGGCGATGTCCGATGCCGTGAGGCTCCGCGACAACGCAGCAGTTGCGGCCTGCAGGCGTTCCGCGTGGGTCAGGAGCTTCTCCATCCGGAGCCGGTGCGCGCCTTCGGCCTCCCGGGCGCGACCTGTCTGCTCGTACGCCTCGGCCCGCGAGAGCGCGATCGCGCACTGTGCCGCGATGGCCTCCAGGAACCGCGCGTCGTCGGCGTCGAACTCGAGCCGGTCTTTGGACGCGAAGCCGACGGCACCAATCACGCGATCTTCGAAGATCAGGGGGAGTGCCACGCACGACGTCGCGTCGATTTTCCGCAAACCGGCCACCAGTGCGGGGAACCGCCGCTTCATCTGCTCCAGATCCTGCACCACTACGGTGCACCGCGTGCGCGCGGCTTCCGTGCTCGGCGTTTCCGCTTCCAGAGGGACCCGTGCGTTCAGGCGTGCCACCGTGTCCGCGTATCTCGGCGACGCTACCAGTTCGAGCACGCCCCACCCCGGAACCAGCTTGTAGAGTGCCCCTGCCTTCCCGCCGAACAAGGCTTCCGCCGCGGCGACGAACGCCTCGGCGACCTCGGATGCGGTGCCACTCCGGGAGAATGCCGCCGTGACGTCCTGAAGGTGCTGAAGGTATGTCCGCAGCCTGTCCGCACGCGCGCGCTCCACCGCTTCGACAGCCAGCGTCGCAGCGGCCGCTTCCGCGGCCTCGGCCGCACGATTCCGACGGGCCGTTTCGTTCAGCTCGGCCCGAGCCATGGCCATGGCGCACTGTGTCTGAACAGCCTCGACGAACGCCCATTCGCCATGCGCGTTGGTCAGGGTCACACCAGTGAGCGCCAGCACACCAACAACACGGCCATCCGCGACCAATGGCAGCGCGAGCGCGTTTGCCAGCCCCGACGCCGACGCCTCTATCGCGGTGGCCGGGTAGCGGCGCGACCACTCCTGAAGGTCGCGGATGACGGCTGCCCGCCCGGTGCGGGCGGCTTCACTGGCGGCGAACGCGGGGTCGAGCGCGATCCGCAGCCAGCGGACGTCCATCTCGGGCGTCACACCGGCGGAGCACACCGGGATCAACCTGCCTGTCGCGGCATCGACCCGGAGGACTGCGCCGGTCGCGCAGCCCAGAGCGGAACCCGCCGAGGCCAGCACGCGCTGCCCGGTATCTCTGGTCGTGGTAGCAGGGGAGAGCGCCGAGGTGATGTCCTCGACCCGGCGTGCGTACTCCGCCGTGACGGACGCGCGATGTGCCGTGCGGAAATACACACCAACCGCAGCCATGGCGGCTCCGCCGATGGCCAGGGTGGGCAACCGTGCTGCGTTGGCGGCTCCAGGTGGGCCGTCAGCCACGCCTGGCCACACCCAGGCCATGACGATCGTCAGGGCGGTCGCGGCAAGGGCGGGCCCCCGTCCGGCACACAGGGCGACGGAAATGACCACGAGATAGGCGAGGAGATGGTCGAACGACCCACCGAACCAGGGCGTCCACGCAGCGCGGGCAATCGCAGCCACGAGAACGGCGCCCAGCGCGAGCGAGTACCGCGTTGCGGCCGCACCGCCGGCGCCGCTCGCGACGCGGAGCCACGCCCTCAGAGATGTCATGTCCGTATTCAAGAGGCGTACAGCGTCGGCCCCGGCCCTCATTTGCCTGTATTCACGACGACACGGTCAGAGGAAGAGCGGGAAGCGACGCTCGGAATGTATCATCCCGAGGCGGGTACGGCCGAGATATTCTGGGGCCGGGTCGACTCGGGACGGTCTGGATGTAACGCCCGTTGTCCGCGTCGGCGAGAGCCTTGCGAATAGCGAAGACGTGATACGGGTCTTGAAGAACGGACGGCCGGTTCGGCTGACTCCGAAAGCCTTCGACGTGCTGGTTGTGTTCGTCGAGAACTCTGGGGCGGTCGCGGCGGCGAACCCTTCATCTTCGATTACCATCCGCATCAGGTCCATCATGTCCCGGTAGCGGTTCAGCACCGGCACTGTGCGGCGTGGCCCCGGCTGAATTGGCGTGGGCATGTGGTGAGTCATCGGTGTTCGGCTGGCCACACACCAGTGGAGTTGCTCGACGGACACGGGTTCGGGAGCGGGAAGATACAGTGAGAATCATCGATGTCCGAGCTTGATTCGCCCCCTGCGAACGACGTACAGCGTTGCCCGTCGTGCGAATCTGCGGCAGTTCAGCGCTTCTCTGTCGTTGACGGCAAGGTCTGGCTCGTGTGCCGCCGCTGCGACTTGCGGTGGAGCATCGCCGAGCGGCGGTCCCCGCCACTGACGGAATACCGCGGCTTCGAGCGCCGTGCGCGGGAGTTCGGCTGAGACAGTTGGAGATCGCGAACACTGGCGCGGCGCTCTGATATCGAGGACTGTTCGCCGCAGCCATCACATTGCAGGTGTAGGTGGCGCTCCAGGGCCAACACGACTCGAACGGCATGCTCACGGCAGTTGATGCAGACGAAATCCTTCAAGTGTCTCATTCAGACCGCCGTCCCGCTGAGAATGCCGCGCGGCTCTTGGACAGCACGTTACGGCCTCAGCGATCGGCGCGCTATCACCCGAAGGTCCTAGTACCTCCGCCGCGCGCGTTCCGGGGCGTGGCGAGCGATGTTCAAGCGCGGTCGAATCGAGGATGAATGACGAACGGCAGAGTGCGAGTGCCCGACGCGGCTGGAGGAGAGCCGAGCCAGGCACTCATGTGCAGACGATTATGGTGGCGCAGGGCACGCGCGGAACGCCCGCCCGAGCATGGAGCACGTCGACCAGGCGTGATCGGAACACCCACCGCCGCGCTGCCCCGCAGCACTCTCAACAGCATGTGATGTGCCTTGTGTCACTGTGCGCCTGCATGAACAGCTGTTGGCACAACCAGACGCACTAGTCCGCGCGCATCCAGACTGTTGTCGGATGGAGAGCAGAGGCGGGCTCCGTGAACGCGCGTCCGGGTGCCTCCGGACCGGCGCCACCTTGACGGCAGCACCAGGCGCGCTCTAACAATTGGCGCCTATGGCAAGAAGCACCGGACGTGAGAGCCGCGTGCATTCGGTCGACATCGTGCGTGGAACCGTCATGGTGCTCATGGCGCTCGACCACGTGCGCGACTACGTCACCAACGTGAGGATCCGTCCCGAGGATCTGAGCCGCGCGAGCGTGGCGCTGTTCGCGACGCGATGGGTCACGCACTTCTGCGCTCCAGCCTTCTTCCTGCTCGCGGGTGTCGGGATTGGCATCTCCATGGGCCGCGGCAGGAGCTCCGCGCATATGAGCCGCTTGCTCCTGACCCGCGGCCTCTGGCTCGTGTTCCTCGACCTGACCGTCAGTGCCATCGGCTGGCAGTTCGGCTTCGATCTCCTGCCGGCGTTCGCCCTCGTCATCTGGGCGCTGGGATGGTCGATGATCGTGATGGCGGCTCTCGTGCACGCGCCGCGCGGGGTGATCGCCAGCGTGTCCCTGGCTGCCATTGCGTTGCACAACCTGCTCGACGGTCTACCACCGGAGGCGCTTGGCCGGTTCGCGCCTCTCTGGCATTTTGTTCACGTGCCAGGGTTCGCCATCCCGGGAACGCTGTTCATCGGGTATCCGCTGGTCCCGTGGTTCGCCGTCATGGCGCTCGGGTATGTGCTTGCGCCGATCTACGAATGGACGCCCGCGCGTCGCCGCCGCGTGCTGGTGTGGAGCGGCGCCCTGGCGACGGCTTCGTTCGTCGCGCTTCGCCTGGTGAACGGCTACGGGAACCCAGCGCCATGGTCGGCACTGAGGACGCCCGCCCTCACGGTCGCGGCGTTTCTCAACGTGAACAAGTACCCACCATCGCTGCTCTTCCTGCTGATGACGCTCGGGCCGATCCTGGTCGGGCTCGCGTACGCCGAGGGGCTGCGCGGCCGCCTAGCGGGCTGGTTGTCGGTGTATGGGCGCGTGCCGCTCTTCTACTACATCGGACACATCTACGTCGCCCACGCCGTGGCGATTCTGCTCGGGCTCGCGCAATCCGGCGAGCTGCGCCGGTTCCCCGTGGTGAGTGACCCGGCATCGATTCCGCCGTGGTTCGGCGTGCCGCTGTGGGGCGTGTACCTCTGCTGGATCGCGGTGGTCCTGCTGATGTACGTTCCATGCCGCTGGTTCGCGCGGTTCAAAGAGGAACGTACTGACTGGTGGCTGAGATATGCCTGATGGCTCGTCTCGGGCGTTCGGTCCCGCTTGCCGCATACCATCCTGGTCCTAGTACCTCCGGACCATTACACGCCCGTGCCCGTTCCGCGTACATTGCCGGACACACATGGCACAGCGCGGGTTCGGACGCTTCATTCAGGAAGACCTGGGGCAGGATCTCGTCGAGTATGCGTTGCTGGTGGCGATCGTCTCGCTCGGGTCGCTCGTAGCAGTGCAATCGCTCGGGCCGGTCGTAAGCGCAAGGTATTCGGCCACCGCGACTGAACTCTCGACAGAGGGCTCGGGCGGCAGGAGCGGTGCTGGCAATGCGAGCGGCGGGAACGGCGGAAACGGGAACAGCGGCAACAACGGGAACCACGGCAACGGCAACAACGGGAACCACGGCAACGGCAACAACGGGCACGCGGGAAGCTAAGCACCGCATCTCCACGTCCGAACCCCATCACCACTCCGCTAGGTGCTTTTCCATCCCGTTCGCTCTGGTATACCTGAGAATGCGACGGGGGACTGTTCGGCTGGACGTTCCATACATCATCTGTATAGTCGCTCGTCCCGTCCGGGCGTCACACGCGCAGGCACGGATCGTGCGGGGGAATGCCTGAGCACGCTTCTGACCCTGGGGATCGTGGGAGGTTCATGATGCTGGTCGGCATCCGCGTGCTGATGGGCCCGACGTTCGGCGGCTTCCTCCTCGTGTTCGCCTTCTGGATCCCCTGGACGGCCGTGGCCGCCGCCCTGCGGAATGCGTGGCCGGCGCGCGGCCGCTACGCCATGCTGTACGACGGCACTTGCGGGGTGTGCCGACGCACGGTCGACATCGTGCAGCGTCTCGACGTGCTCGGACGAGTCGACGTGCTCGATGCGGCGCGCGACTGGCCCTCCGTTGAGCGGCGGTACCCCATGCTGTCGCAGGCCGCGTGCCTCGACGAGATGCACGTGCTGAGGCCCGATGGCCGCAGAGAACGCGGGTTCGACGCCTACCGCGTGCTCGCCCGGGCACTGCCGGTCACCTGGGTAATCGTGCCGATCCTGTATGTGCCGGGCGTCAGATGGATCGGACAAGCGCTGTACAAGTCTGTCGCGCACCGGCGTGCGCGTCACGGCTGCGCGCTCTCCCCGGCTCCGCCGGCACCGAGGTCCGGCGATCGATTGCCGACGTCCTAAACCGCGATTCACTTGTGTAGTCATGTGGGGCAGGCCTTCAGGCCTGCTAGAGCGCAGGCCGATTTGCAGGGCTGAAGCCCTGCCCCACATCAACGGTGCGGTGACACCGAAGCGAGCACTGGGTCTAGTCGCGGGTCTCGGCTGAAGGAGTAGTGGATTTCGGAACGGGGCGCCCGACTGGCAAGGCGCGACGAGCGAGAGTACCGGGACGCTACACCTTCGGCCGAGACACGCCACTAATGGGTTCTCCTCCAGCGTACAATCGCCGCGTCAGTCCTCCAGGTCCCGCCGCCGGCTGCCTGCCTTCGACAGCGCGATGATCGCGACAACCGCCAGCAGCACCGCCAGCACGCCCCGCAGACCGAATCGCCAGGCGGCCGCGACGACCATCAACGTCAGCATCAGCCGCAGCAGGAGCAGCGCACTCGCCGGGACGCTCATAGGACCCTCTCGCTGGTTCAGAATCGCGCGCGCAGTCTACCTCGCGAGTTCAGCCTCCTCGACGTCTCCAGGCTCCGGTTCGCATATGGTGCCGAACTCGAGGCCCTTGGCACGGAGCCGCGGAATGAGGCGATCCACGGTCTCCACGGCATAGCGGCGGTCGGCCGCCGGATCGACATGGTGCCCGTCGTGCATGACGATGATGGACCCGTCCCCGGCATGCCGGGCCAGCCGTGGCACAAGGCGTTCCGCCGTCCGCGAGCGGAACAGCTCCGCATCCCACAGGCGCAGGCCCCACCCGACCAGGTGGAAGCCGCGTCGTCCGAGTCCTCGCATCATCATCCAGCTCCGCCAGCCCGCATGCGGACGGAACGCGGAGCAGGGACGATGCCCGGTCAACCGCTCAATGCGATCCGCGGCGGCGGTGATCACCGCTCCGAGCGTTTCGGGCTGCATCATCATCAAACGACGGGTGTGCGAGTGAACCCCCACGGCGTGTCCCTCTTCGAACATCCGCCGAACGATCGGCGCTGTGCCTTCCGTCAAATGACGATCGATCAGGAAGAAGGTGGCGTGCACGTCGTGCCGGCGGAGCACATCGAGCAGCTGCGGCGTAGCTGCCGGATTCGGCCCGTCATCGAACGTCAGATACACGGACGGCGTGCGGCCGCGCGGCATGCGCCACACCGCGACGCCCGGGTGCATCCAGTCGAGGATGAACGGGAAGGGCGCCGTGTGCGCCAGAATCGCCACTCCCAGCAGCGCTACGACCAGCCAGGGCATCAGCGGTTCACCTGCGAGAGTCTCCACTCCTCGAATTGGCCCACGTGATCCTCGGCGTACGCGGGGAGGATCTCGTTCCAGAGAACGGGCGGCGACTCGGGCACGGCCCCCTTGGCGGCGTTGCAGGGATGCTGCTGCCAGCGCTTCCACGTCCAGAATGTTGTCGACCCGAGCGAAACATCGTCGCCTCCACACGCAAAGCGAGTTCCGCAGAGGGTGACGAGCTGCCACAATACGGACGGGTTCGTTGCCTGGTCGGGCCAACACGTCTGGACAGCAGCCCGTAGCCGCCTTACCGGCCATCATCCGGAGGACCGGACCATGAGTCTCTGCTTCGAGATATCTCTCAACGGCGCACCAGCGGTCGTGGCGGGTGGCGACTCGCTGGCTGTTGTGACCGCGATGGCTGTGATGCGCTGGGAGGGCGGGGTGCCGCAAATGGAGTTGCAGGTCGGTGGGCTGGTCACGGCGCCGGACCGGCAGCACTGGTCGTGGCTGGAGCGCG
The DNA here is from genome assembly GCA_963763095.1 of Vicinamibacteria bacterium. Taxonomy (GTDB): domain Bacteria; phylum Acidobacteriota; class Vicinamibacteria; order Vicinamibacterales; family JAENWD01; genus CAVUCH01. The sequence continues at coordinate 50,509 of CAVXNR010000003.1, read as the reverse complement.
AGCTCGGTCTGGGCGATCGGATTACGATCACGGTCGTACAGTCCAGTTCTCCGACCGCGCCGGACCGCGTCGAGGGGGAAGACCCACACACGCGGGAACGCCAGGAGCGCAACTACTATCAACGGCTCCGTCGCAAATTCGGAAACACGCCATGAAAGACCCGACTGAGTGGATGAACGACCTGTCGTTCTACATGGACGACCGGAGCGTCGCTGACACGGCCGCGACGATCGAGCCAACGCTGCAGTACGGTGGGTCGAAAGCCGCGGCGGGCGCGTGGATCGGACTCGCCGGAATCCTCGGCGGCGCATTCGGTGGGGTGACGCTGAGCCCTGCCATCCGGCAGCCGCTGGCATTCGTCGGCTATCTGGTCGCTGGTGCGCTGGTCGTCCGCGGCGTGCACCTGCTGACGGTTCGCCTCCTGGGACGGGCTGTCGGCTGGCTCGCGGGGCTCGCGATGTTCTGGACAGTGCTGCTCGGGTTCTCCGCAGTGCTCGGTGCTCGCGTCGACGCCGCCCTCTGGGCGTATGCGATCAGCCTCGGGTGCGGCGGATTCATCGGGCTGATGTACGGCGCGATTACGCCAGGCGTGACGAGGCGCGAGGATCTCTGGATGATGACCGCGCTTCCGCTGGCGCCTCTCGGCTCGGGGCTCGCGACCTACGTGCTGCGCCACATGCCGGGCATGGCGGACAGTCTGCAGGGCGCGGCCATGACCGGTGCCCTGGCGGGCGGCCTGCTGGCCGTCCCCATGGGCGCGCTGCTGGCACGCGTGTGGGACGAGGCGCAGGCGTTGGGCCAGATGGGCCTGCTGTATCTGCACAACCCGAACTTCGCCCCGAAGGCGGTCGCCTACTTCGACCGCGCGATTGCCGTCGATCCGGATCACGCGCACTACTACACTCTCCGAGGTGTTGCGTGGTCCAGGATGGACGAACCCGAGCGCGCCATCGCCGACTGGGACAAGGCATCGGCGCTCAGCCCGGACGATCCGGAACCGCACCTCAATCGTGGGACGCACCTTCTGGATCGTGGCGCGATCATCGAGGCGATCGCGTCACTCGAATCGGCGCTCGAGCGGGCTCCGGGATTGGGCAAGATTCAACGTGCCCTGGGGATGGCCTTTGACAGGCAGGGCAACGTGGATCGTGCGATCGAGCACTACGGTCGCGCGATCGGGCTCGACCACGATGACGCCCGTGCGCACGTGAGCCGCGGCTGCGCGTTCTGGAGGAAGGGTGATCTTGCCCAGGCGCTGCGCGACTGCGAGCAGGCCGTCGCACTCGCCCCGGAACTCGCCCTGGCCCACGTGAGCCGCGGTGACGTCCTTGCCGCGATGGGTCGGCCGGATGCGGCAGCCGAGGCCTATCGTGACGCACTCGACCTGGAGCCCGAGCCCTCCGTCAGGGAGCAGGCCCTGCGCGGCCTGGAATCGACCCCTTCGCGGAGCGCCGAACGTGACGAGCCGGCCTGAGGCACCGAAGGCGGACGTCGATGCCGGCGCCATGCCGGTATCACAGGCATGGCTGATGTGGCTCATCCTGGAGGGGTATTTCCATCTCGCGCTCATCGTGGGGACCTTCTGCGGCGCCTTGGGATTTCTGGCGTGGGGCCTGTTCAACCGCCGCCCCGTCGTCGGGCTGCTGGCGGTGATGATCGGCGCACCGCTGGTGCTCACCACCGGCCGCGCCATCCGCGCGCTGTGCATCGTCTTTCCCGAGCCGAAGGGCGTGGCTGTTTCGCCGGCGCTCGCCGGCACGTTGCACGCCGCTGTCGAAGACATCCGCAGGCGGCTCGGCGCTCCGCGGATGCACCGTCTGCTCGTGACCGGCGCCTTCAACGCATCGGCGCTGCAGCGCCCGCGGTTCGGGCCGTTCTGGACGAGAAACACGCTGTTGATCGGATACCCGCTGCTGGCGACGCTGACGCCGGAACAGGCGCGCGCCGTGCTGGCGCACGAGCTCGGGCACATCACGCACGCGCATGGATGGTTTGCCGCCTGGGTTCATCGTACGCGGGCGTCGTGGGTGCATCTGATGGATGCGCTGGATCGCGATGGCGCCACCCCGGTCTACGCGCACCTGCTGTTCCGGTGGTACGTCCCGCGGCTCCAGCTGGCGGCGGCGGCGGTGTCGCGGCGGCAGGAGCTGCTCGCGGACCGGCTCGCCGCGCAGGTGGCCGGCGCCGACACCGCTGCGCAGGCGCTCGTCGCGATCGACATCGGCGGACGGATGCTGGACCGGACGTTCTGGCCGCGCGTGTTCGACCGCGTTCGGAACGACCCTGAGCCGCCGCGGCCGTACGGGGAGATGGGACCGGCGATCTGGGCACAACACGACGACGCGGCATCCCTGCTGGCCGAGGCGCTTCAGGACGAGACAGCGCCGTTCGACACGCATCCAAGCCTGCGGGAGCGGCTGGCGACGCTCCGCCAGCCCGCGCAGATGCCGGCGCCAGCCGCATGCACCGCGGCCGATCAGTTTCTCGGGATCGACAAGGGGCCGATCGCGGCTGCACTCGATCAGGATTGGCAGTCGGCCGTTGGCAGCGGATGGACGCGCGAGCACCAGGTGCTGCGCGACCGCGGCCAGCGCCTGGCACAGCTCGCCGCTGTGCCGGCACCTACCCCTGAGCAGATCTTTGAACGTGCGGACCTCACGGAGTGCGACGGCCACGAGCAGGAGGCGCTCGACCTGTACAGGTCGGCTTCCGCACAAGGGCACGCGCCTGCAGGGTTGGCGGCCGGCCGCCTGCTCCTGCTTCGCGACGACCCGGCAGGTGTGGCCCTCATCGATGCGGCGATGGCGGCTGACCCGATGCACGTCGAGGACGGCTGCAGCGCGATCGTCGAATTTCTGCAAGGCCAGGGCCGATTCGCGGACGCACACCCGTACCAGGTCCGGCAGAGCCGACAGGCGACGCACAACCGGATGGCTGCGGCGGAGCGGACGGAGGTCACCGGGATCGACAGGTTTTCGCCCGGCTCGCATCCGGCGCTCGATGTCGCCGCTCTCGCTCGCGCACTCGCCTCCGAGAGGGCGGTGCAGCGGGCGTGGCTGGCAGCCAAGGCCTTGCGGCATTCCGCAGGGACGCAGACGGTGTTGGCCGTTCTGACAAAGGGCGCACCCCGACCCGACCTCGCGGAACATCTCCGGCGGGACGGCGTCCTGCCTGAAGACGTCGTGATGGTGGTGCTGGGCCGTCACGATCGGCAGCTCCAGGCTGCCCTCGACAGCGCAGGCGCAACGGTGATCTTTGCCCGGGCCGTGTAGTCGCCTGTGTCCCTGCGCGATAGGAGTATCGCGTGTGTCAGGACGTCCGGCGGCGTCCAGCGGTCAACCGCCCGTGGTCAGCGGCCGTCACCAGGGCCACCAACGCCGCGGCGCGAACACGTCGCCCTCGTGACGATTGGTGAGTGGAGTCGTCATGCCCCTGCGGATCGTGCGGCTGGGGAGCCCTCGCGTGCCTGGCGAGGGACTGCGAATCGGCACCGTGCGGCGCCCGCCACGCGGGGTGCCCAGAATTGAGTTCGCCGCGCGCGACTATTTCGACGTGTGGCTGCCGGACGTGGCTCCAAGTGATGCGCTCGTCAAGGCGGGGCAGAAAGCGCGGACCGACCGCGAGTGGCTCGCCTTTGCGCGCCGGTACCGCGGCGAAATGCGAGGGGCGGCCGCCGGCCGGCTGCTGGACTTGCTCGCCGCGCTCTCGCACAAGACGGATCTCTCGGTTGGGTGCTACTGCCCGGACGAGCGCCGCTGCCATCGATCGGTGCTGCGCGAGCTGCTGCGGGAACGCGGCGCCAAGATGGCTGACGACGCCTGACCGGCGCAAGTAATGCCTGTTGCACGGGCGTCCGAGCACGGGATTTTCCCGCTCAGCGCTTCCTGACGCGCACCACCCGCGCGAGACGCACCAGGCCGTCGGCGTCGCCGGCCCACGCGAAGGTGCTCACGAACGGTCGCGCCGTGCGCATGCCGGTCGCTGTCGGTTCGTAACCGGCTGTCTCGACGAGCGGGTTCAGCCAGATGATGGCAGCCACGCGCCGATGGATCCGCGCCATCGCCTGGCCCAACACCTCGGGAGGACCGAGGTCCAGCCCGTCGCTTGCGACGATGACGACCGCGTCACGGCGAAGCAACTGCCAACCGTGTCGGTGCACGACCTCGCGCAGGCAAACGCCGATCCCTGTTCCGCCGCCCCACGCGTGGTGGAGCTCCGGCAGGCGCCGGTGCTCGCCTGCGGCGGCCCGCCGCACGTCGCGTGTGATCTCGCGCAACGCCGTCGAGAAGACGAAGACCTGGACGTCAGGCACGACGGCCGCGATGGCGACGGCCGTGTCGACCGCCGGCCGGCGATGCGCCGCCATTGACCGGCTCCCGTCGATGATCACCACGAACCGTGCGCGCCGGTGCGCGCGTGTCCGCCAGCGGGGGAGCACCGCCTCGCCGCCGGTGTGCAGGCTGGCGCGCAACGTGCGGCGCAGGTCGAACCGGCGGCCGAGGAGCGCGGGCGTCCACCGCCGTGAGAGCGCCGTTTCGACACGCGCGACGAACACCGCGGCCGCCGCACGCCAGGATCCATTCACGGGGACGAGGTCGAGCGCCGATCCCTCGGCCTCCGCGGGGCTGTAGGCCGATTGCAGAATGCCGGCTGGCGGGGCGGCCTCTGCATCGACGCTGCCGGATGTCGCCGCTACGGCACGGCCCGGGTGACCCGCCACATCATCCTGGCGGCCCTCGGTCTCGCCAGGCGCAACGGCGGCGCGACTCTTGGGCGCGGCCCCCCCTGTTGCCTCTTCGGGACGCGCCTCCGCGCGCTGCAGCCCGCGGGCGAGATTCGCGCGAGGATGGAAAAACCGATCGAACGCCTGGTCGAAGCACCTGACGTCCTCGAGCCTCCGGCTCAGGACCGGTCGGAGCACGTCCCGCACTGCGTGCTCGTCGGCGATCGCGGTCACCTGCAGCGCGCGCGCCGCGTCCTGCAGCTCGCGCGGCCCGATGCGGAAACCGTGGTCCCGGCGGAGCTCCGCGCAGAACGCCGCGAGATTCGCGGGCAGGCTGGCAAATGGATACATCACCCGCGCGGCCGGGAGATCGAGCCGTACCCGAAATCGGTGTCGAGGCTGTGCCCTCCGGGTGAGGGCGCGCTGGTTTCGCCCCCGAGGATCGGGACGAGGCGGTCGCGATGCCCCTGCAGGACACCATGGTCTTCCCGGACCTTCAGCACGCAGCCGAGCGTTGCCTCCAGCGCCTGCGCGTCGAGGTGATCGCGGTGGAGGCTCAGGAGCGCCCGGGCCCAGTCGAGGCTCTCGGCGACACCCGGGGCCTTCTGGAGCGGCATGCCGCGCAATGCCTGCATCGCGCGCGCGATTTGTTCCGCGAGCCGTCGAGACACATCGGGGATGCGCGCGTGCAGGATCGCGATCTCCTCCTCCAGCGTGGGATAGGGGAGCCAGAAGAAGAGGCACCGCCGCCGCAGCGCATCCGACAGCTCGCGCGTCCGGTTGCTCGTGAGAATCACATGCGGGCGGTGACTCGCGTGAATCGTCCCGATCTCGGGGATCGTGACCTGCCACTCGGCCAGCACCTCCAGCAGGAACGCCTCGAAGGCCTCGTCGGCGCGATCGACCTCGTCGATGAGCAGCACCGGCGGACGCTCCTGCGTGATCGCCTCGAGCAGCGGCCGTTTCAGCAGGAACGACTCGCCGAAGATCTGAGCCTCGCGTTCCTCGAGGGAGGTGCCGTCGGCCTCGCTCATGCGGATGCGGAGCATCTGCCGCGGGTAGTTCCACTCGTAGAGCGCGGTCAGCGCGTCGAGCCCCTCGTAGCACTGCAGGCGGATGAGCCGGGCGCCGAGCACATCGGCGAGCACTTTCGCGCTCTCGGTCTTGCCCACCCCGGCGGGCCCCTCCACCAGCAGCGGCTTCTCGAGCGCGAGCACGAGCTGCAGCGCCGTGGCGAAGGCCTCGGTGACGATGAAGCCGCGCGATCGAAAGCGCTCGCGAATCGCCGCAGACTCCATCATGAGCGTGCTTCGAGGTAGCTGGCTGGATCCTTCACGAACCGCGCCCTGCACTGCGGACAACAGAAGTAGTACATCGTCCCGCCAACCTCGGCGCTGTGCCGGGTCGTCGCGATGGTCACCTCCATCTGGCAGACGGGATCGATCGCGACGTGGGGCAGCCCTTCAGGGCTGCTGACGGCGCTCTCGCTCTCAGGGCTGACCCCCTGCGTCGCATCGCTCTGTGTCACAGCGTCCGCGCGCGTCACCGACTGACTCGGACGCGCCTTGACGATCTGCGCGAGGATCGAGAGGGCGACCTCGGGCGGTGTGCGCGCACCGAGATCGAGGCCCGCGGGGATGTGGAGGCGGTCGAGCCCCGCCGCCCCACGCTCTTCGAGGAACGCGCGCACGGCGGCGCCGCGCTTGCGCGACGCGACGAGCCCCACGTACCAGGCGCCGCATGTCAAGATCGTCTCGAGCGCCTCCTCGTCGTAGTGACCCTGCGACGCGACAATCGCGGCGACGTCGGCGCCCGCCTGCCTCAGCGTCGCCTCGAGCGAATCGAGAGCCGCCACACCGACGCCGAGCGCACCGGCGCCCGCCTCGAGGTCCCGCTGCTCGCCCGCTGCGACGACCCGCACGACGTCGTAGTCGAGGCTGCGCGCGGTGCGGGTCAGCGCGTCAGCCACTGGGGTTGAGCCGACGACGATGAGACGGCGTGCCTGGATGAAGGGCTCGACGTACACGTCCACGGCGCCCTCCGAGACGCACGTCATCGGAACGACGACGTGCTCGGGGTCGGACGCGCTGGCGGCGGCGGCATCCGGGCGAATGGACACGAGACAGGCATGGCGGGCCCGCAGCGAAGCCAGCGCCTGCTTCCGCACGATCTCGCGCGAGCACGCGCCGCCCACGAACCCCTCCATCCGTCCGTCCGCATACACGATGGCCTGGTCGCCGAGATGCGCCGACACGGGCGCACGCCGGGCCACGACGGTGGCCACCGCGAACGCCTCCCCGCGGCGCCGGAGCGTGGCGATCTTGTCGAAGAAGTCAGGCATGACAGCTCAGGCCGTGGGCGGTGGGCGGTAGGCCGTGGGTTGGCTGGTAGGCCTGGCGAGGGCCGAACACTGAATTTCAGTGCAGCCGGAATCGCCCCCTACCGCCTACCGCCTACCGCCTACCGCCAAGGAAATCTTCTCCTTCACGTTTGCGAACGTCTGTGAGATGAGCTTTTGTGCCTGGGCGTCGAGCACACGGCCGCCGACGGCGGCGACGGGGCCGCGCATCACCGCCTCGCCGCTCCAGTTGAGCAGCGTGCCCTGTTCGCCGGCCGGCGCGAGATCGGCGCCCGCCGTCAGATCCATCGCGCTGCCGAGGCCGCCGCCCGCGATCTTCATGGTCATCCGCCGCGCCGCCGCGTCGGGCTGCAGCTCGAACTTGAACCTGAACGTCCCCCGGACCGGGCCGACGCCGACGCGCACGACCGCGTCGAAGTGCACCGGGTCGTGGACGCTGACCTCGATCACCTCCGGCAGGCAGCGGCCCACCTTCTCGGGATCGGTGATGAACGCCCACACGGTGTCACCGTCAGCCGGAATTCGCTCCTGGCCTGTGTACTGGAGCTTCATGCAAATCTCAAAGGGCTAAAAGGGCTAAGGGCTGAAGGCTGAAGGCTGAAGCCGGGGAGGGGCCAGCTTTGGCCCGCCTAATTGCCGGAGCTGCATCATCGCTTCGTCCCTTAGCCTTTAGCCCTTAGCCTTAACCCTAGCCCTTAGCCCTCCTTTAGCCTTTCGCCTTGCTGGATGGCACGCCACACCTTGTCGCGCGTGAGCGGCATCTCCAGGTGACGGACCCCGAGCGGCGAAAGCGCGTCGATCACGGCGTTGACGAAGGCCGCGGGACTGCCGACGTTCGGGCTCTCGCCGACGCCCTTCGCGCCGATCGGATGGTGCGGGCTCGGGGTGACGGTGTTGGCCGTTTCCCAGTGCGGCGTCTCGAGCGACGTCGGCAGCAGGTAATCGGTGAAGTTCGTGTTCAGGTTGTTGCCGTCCGCGTCGTACTGGATTTCCTGCATGAACGCGATCGCAAAGCCCTCGGTCAGGCCGCCGTGGATCTGCCCCTCGACGATGACCGGATTGATGACCGTGCCGCAGTCGTCCACGGCCAGGAAGCGCCGCACCTTCACCTCACCCGTGTCGCGATCGATGTCCACGACCGCGATGTAGGTGCCGTGGGGGAAGGTCATGTTCGGCGGGTCGTAGTAGTTCGTGGCCTCGAGGCCAGGCTCGTTCGGCCCCGGGTTCGTGTACGCGGCGAACGCGACCTCCTTCATCGTCACGCTCTTCGCCGGCACTCCCTTCACCTGGAACTTGTAATCGGTCCACTCGACGTCGTCCTCACCGACCTCGAGCAGGTGCGCCGCGATTTTTCGCCCCTTCTCGCGCACCCGGCGGGAGGCCGTCGCGATTGCCGCGCCGGCGACCGGCGTGCTGCGGCTCGCGTACGTGCCGAGCCCGTAGGGCGCGGTGTCGGTATCCCCCTCCTCGACCATGATGTTCTGCGGATCCAGGCCCAGCTCCTCCGCCACGATCTGCGCCCACGTCGTTTCGTGGCCCTGGCCCTGCGACTTCGTGCCGGCCCGCACGATGCCCGCGCCCGTCGGATGGATGCGGACTTCGGCGCCGTCGAACATCTTGATGCCGAGAATGTCGAAGTGCTTCGACGGGCCGGCGCCGACCACTTCGGTGAACGTGGAGAACCCGATCCCCATCAGCTCGCCGCGCGCGCGCTTCTCGACCTGCTCCTTCAGCAGAGCCTCATAGCCGATCATGCCGAGGGCTTTCTCGAGGGTCTGGTGATAGTCGCCGCTGTCGTAGGTGAACCCGAGGGCCGACTTGTAAGGGAACTGCTCCTTCTTGACGAAGTTCCGCCTCCGCAGCTCCACTGCGTCGATGCCGAGATCGTCGGCGAGGATGTCCATCGCGCGCTCGATCGCGTAGCTGGCCTCGGTCACCCTGAAGGAGCAGCGATACGCGATCCCGCCGGGGGCCTTGTTGGTGAAGTAGGCATCCACCTCGGCGTGCGCCACCGGGACGTCGTAGCTGCCGGTCACGACGCCGAACATCCCCGCGGGGTACTTCGTGGGGTCCGCTGCGGCGTCGAAGGCGCCGTGGTCGGCGGTCGTGGAGACGCGCAGCGCGGTGAGCCGGCCGTCCGGCGCGGCGCCGAGCTCGACGTCCATGTGGTAATCGCGCGCGAACCCCGTTGACGTGAGGTTCTCGGTGCGCGACTCGATCCACTTGACCGGGCGGCCGATCTTCAGCGCGCCCACGATGGCGCACACGTACCCCGGATAGACCGGCACCTTGTTTCCGAAGCCCCCTCCGATGTCGGGCGCGATGACGTGGATCTTGTCTTCCGGGATGCCGGTGACGATCGCGAGCGCCGTCCGGTAGACGTGTGGGGCCTGCGACGTGACGTGGAACTGCAGGCGCCCCATCGCGTCGAAGTGCGCGACACACCCGCACGGCTCGAGCGGCGCCGGATGGCAGCGCTGGAACCAGATCCGCTGGCTCACGCGCTTCGCGCTGGCGTCCAGCGCCCGCGCCGCGCCCTCCCTGTCGCCGACCTCCCAGTGGTAGATGTGGTTGGTCTTGCTCTCGCGGTCGGGCCGCAGGAGCACCTCGTCCTTCTTGGCGGTGAACGGATCGGCAACGACAGGCAGCGCCTCGTACTCCACCTGCACGGCCTCGGCCCCGTCTTCGGCCGCGCCCCGCGTCTCGGCGAACACGGCGGCCACCTCCTGGTACTGGAACAGCACTTTGCCGATGGCGAGCACCATCTGCTTGTCGTAGCCGTGGAACGTCGGCAGCCACCCGAGGCCCGCGGCCTCCAGGTCCTTGCCGGTGACGACCGCGACGACGCCAGGGACCTTCATCGCGTCGCTGATATCGATCGCCTTGATCTCCGCGTGGGGATAGGTGCTGCGCACGAGAACCATGTGCAGCATGCGTGGCAGCATGACGTCTTCGACGAAATTGCCCTTTCCCTGGAGGAAGCGCGGATCCTCCTTACGCTTCATCCCGTGACCGAGGGCGTGTCTGGGCTTGGCTTCGACGCTCATCGTGTCCCCCCGATCACTGGCCCGCCGCGGCGGGCTGGCGCAGCGTGTCCGCCGCCTGCTGCACGGCCTTGACGATGTTCTGGTACCCCGTGCACCGGCAGAGATTGCCCGCGAGCCCCTCGCGGATGTCCGCTTCGCTCGGCTCGGGGTTCTGCTTCAGGAGCACGTACGACGCGAGCATCATGCCCGGCGTGCAGAAACCGCACTGCAGCCCGTGCTTGTCCCAGAAGGCCTGCTGGATCGGGTGCAGTGCGCCGGCGACCGCCAGCCCTTCGACCGTCATCACCTCGTGACCGTCGGCCTGCACCGCGAACATCGTGCACGCCTTCACCGCGCGCTCGCCGTCGAGGACGACGACGCAGCAGCCGCAGCTCGAGGTGTCGCAGCCGACGTGGGTGCCGGTCAGGCCGCAGTGCTCGCGGAGGAAGTAGGCGAGCAGCGTGCGCGCCTCGACGTCGCGCTCGTACGCGACGCCATTCACCGAAATCTTCACGTTCATGCCTGCCCCCCCAGACGCGCCAGGGCCTGGCGCAGCCCGCGCGCCACGAGGACGCCGGCCAGGTGTTTCTTGTAATCGACGCCGCCGCGGAGATCCGCTTGCGGTTCGCTGCGGCGCGACGCGGCATCGGCTGCCGCGCGGATGACGTCAGGGGTCGGCTGACGACCGGCCAGCAGCTGCTCCGCCTCCTCAACGCGCACCGCGTGCGGTCCGGCGGCCGAGAGGGCGATGCCGGCCTGGCGCACGGTGCCGTCCACGTTGAGCGAGACCTGCACCGCGGCCGCGGCTGTAGCGAAGTCGCCCACCTTGCGCTCGATCTTCTGGTACGACCCGGCGGTGCGATCGTCTGGCACCGGGAACCGCACCGCGACGGCGAGCTCGCCTTCACCGACAGCGGTCGTGAAGCTGTCCACGAGGAAATCGTCCATCGCGACGGTGCGGATGCCGCCCTTGCCGCGCACGTCGACGTCGGCGCGAGCGGCGAGCGCGACAGTTGTCCAGTCGCCGGCCGGGTCGTTGTGGCAGAGGCTCCCGACGACGGTGGCGGTCTGGCGAACGACAGGGTCGGCCACGACGCGCGAGACGTCGTGCAGCAGGCTCCATTGGCGATCGCGGATCCACGCGGCGCGTTCAATCGCGGCGTCGCGCGTGATCGCCCCGATGACGAGCGCGCCATCGAGGTGGATGTAGTCGAGATCCTTCGCCGGGTTGATGTCGACGAGGACCCCTGGGCGTGCCAGGCGGAACCGCATCGCAGGCACGAGGCTCTGCCCGCCCGCGAGCACGCGGGCCTCGGCTCCGTGCTGCGCGAGCAACGCGGCGGCCTCATCGGCTGAATGGGCACGGAAATACGCGAAGGCGGCTGGGATCACCTCACGAACCTCCTTTCACGAACGTCGCGGGGCCGCACTGCGCGTGCAGCATCGTCCGGTCGCGGGGGGACCCATTCTACTTCGAGCGGAGCGAGGATAACGGCACGGGGATGCAGGCTCAGGCTCCAGGCTCAGGCCCCAGGCTCCAGGCTCCAGGCTCCAGGCTCCAGGCTCCAGCTTCAGGCTTCAGCTCCGGGCTCCGGGCTCCGGGGTCCGGGCTGTGTCTGGCTTTCGCGCCCGCCAGCCGCCCGCCGACCGCCTACCACCCACCGCCGACCGCCGACCGCCCACCGCCCACGCCCGTCCGCGAGCGAAGCGAGAGACACCGAGCGTAGAATCCTCCCATGATCACCGGCGTGATCCTCGCGGCCGGGGCGGCCACGCGCATGGGGACGAACAAGCTGCTGCTGCCGCTCGGCGACGAGCCGATCGTCCGCCGCACCGTTCGCCAGGTGGCGGATTCCGGCGTTGACGACGTGCTCGTCGTCGTCGGGTGCGAGCACGACCGAATCCTGCCGGCACTCGAGGGGCTGCCGTGCCGTCACGCTCTCAATGGTGACTACGCGACGGGAATGGGGTCCTCGTTCCGGATCGCGATCGCGGAGCTCGGCGAGAGCGGCGCGGCGATGTTCGCGCTGGCGGACCAGCCCTTCGTCGCGGCGTCGGATTACCGGCGGCTGATCGAGGCGTTCCTCGAGCGCGGCCACGGGATCGTGTGTGCCCGCTACGGCAACGTCACGGCGCCGCCCCACGTCTTCGATCGGGAGTTCTTCCCTGAGCTGGCCGTTCTCGAGCACGGGGCACGGCCGGTCCTGCAGCGACACCGGGACCGCACCCGTGTCGTGGAGCTCCCGCCGGACCTGCTGCTGGACATCGATACGCCCGAGGACTACGAGCGCGCGAAACGGTTCGTGTCCGGGGCGCGGTGAAGACTGGCGTCGCGGCCGTCGAGGAAGCCGCCGTCGAACCCGCGGCGTATCGCGACGATCTCGCCGAGGATCGACAAGGCGATCTCGTCCGGCGTCTCGGCGCCGAGCGCGAGCCCGATCGGGCTGCGCACGCGCGCGAGCGCAGCGGCGTCCGGCGCCTGTCCCCGATCCTTCAGCGCTGCCAGCAGCTTCCGGAACCGCAACCGCGGCCCGAGGACGCCGATGTAGAGCGCCTCCGAGCCGAGCCCGAAGCGCAGGCTCTCGCGGTCGCGCTCGAGGTGATGGTTCATGACCACCACGAAGCTGCGCGAGTCCCTGTCGGCGAAATATCCTTGACTAAGTCTCGAAGTTCCCTGCTGTGACCCGTTTCCCCCTGCACCTGAGGCAAGAGTTCGGACAACATCGACATTCCGACTTCGAGCGAACGGGCTGTCCGGTCTGGTCCGCGAGATTGCGTGCACTGAAGGAGGAGAGCAGAGTGAACAGGCGGGCGACAGTTTCGGGGACGATGGGACAATCACGGGGCACGTCCCGCTCACGTTCCACGCCCGACGGTGCGCCGTGGGCGCCGCGGCCGCGAGTCGGCAACGCTATGGTCAAGGCGTTGGCGCGGGCGTTCCGGTGGCGGAAGATGGCGAGGGCGTGCACGCAACGTTGGAGGACCTGGCCCGGGCGAAGGGCGTCAACGCGACGTATGTCAGCCGCATCCTGCGGTTGACGCTGCTCTCGCCAGACCACGTGGAGGCGATCCTGGACGGTCGGCAAGGGGACGCTGTAACCCTTGATGCGCTGCGGGAGCAGTTTCCGTTGGCATGGGAGCAGCAGAAGGATTGGTTTCTGGATCAATCGCAATAGGGCTTGCGACACCGCTCGCGCGGACAGTAGCTTCGGCGGGCCGCCGTCAGGCGAAAGCGCTGCCAAAGCAAAGAATTGCGCATTGAGCTAAACCTTGCCGGCGGCCGGCCATGCGGCGGCATATCGGAACTGAGCGAAGTTGTCTGCGCATGAACGAAGCCGATACCTGCAGGAAGTTCGTCGTCCCGAAGCTGCAAGCGGCAGGTTGGGATGATCGTCCTCATGCCATCAACGAGCAAAGAACCTTCACCGACGGCCGAGTTGTATTCGTCGGCGGCAAGGCCCGCCGGGGAAAGCAGAAGCGCGTCGGACTACCTGCTCCGGTACAATCCGGACTTCCCGATCGCGGTTGTGGAGGCCAAGTCCCGCTACAGGCATGCAGCGGAGGGTCTTCAGCAGGCCAAGGAATATGCCGAAATCCTCGGCCTGCAGTTCGCGTATTCCACCAACGGAATCGAGATCGTCGAGTTCGACTATACGACCGGAATCGAGCGGACGATCGGGGATTTCCCAGCGCCCGACGAACTATGGTCCCGCCTGCGTCGCGCGGAGAGCATTCTCGATGACCAGGTAGCCGATCGGCTGCTGACGCCCACGTTTCCGGACCGGGCGAAGCCCCTTCGCTACTATCAGGAGATCGCCGTCAACCGCGCCGTTCAGGCGGCGCTGCAGGGCAGGAAGCGGACGCTGCTCACCCTCTGCACGGGGGCGGGCAAGACCGCCGTCGCCTTCCAGATCTGCTGGAAACTCTGGTCGGCCCGCTGGAACGCAAAGGGCGTCAACCGCAACCCGAAGATCCTGTTTCTCGCCGACCGCAACATCCTCGTCGACGATCCGATGGCCAAGGACTTCAGCCCGTTCGGCGATGCGCGCCACAAGATCGCGGGCGGCGTCGCGGTCAAGAGCCGCGACATGTATTTCGCCATCTACCAGGCCATCGCCGAGACGAGAACCGCCCCGGCCTCTATCGCGAATACGCCCGGGACTTCTTCGACCTCATCATCGTGGACGAGTGCCACCGGGGCAGCGCGCGCGACGACAGCACTTGGCGCGAGATCCTCGAATAGTTCGAGCCGGCCACGCAGATCGGCATGACGGCGACGCCGCTGCGCGAGGACAACCGCGACACCTACCACTACTTCGGCGATCCGCTTTACGAATACAGCCTGCGCAGGGCATCGACGATGGCTTCCTGGCGCCATACCGCGTTCACCGCGTCATCACGGACTACGACGCCGCCGGCTGGCGGCCGACGCGGGGCGAGCTTGACCGCTACGGGCGCGAGATCCCCGACGACGAGTACTCGACGAGGGACTTCGAGCGGGTCGTGGCGCTTCGCGCGCGGACGCAGGCCATCGCGAGCCACCTCGCCGGCTTCCTGACGGAGACCGACCGCTTCGCCAAGACCATCGTCTTCTGCGTCGACCAGGAGCACGCGCTCGAGATGCGCCAGGCGCTCTCCGCATTGAACACCGATCTCGTGAAGGATCACCCGGACTACGTCTGCCGCGTGACGTCCGACGAGGGCGATGTCGGCAGCGCGCACCTGGCCAAGTTCCAGGATGTCGAGACCCAGACGCCGGCCGTCCTCACCACCTCGCAGCTTCTCACCACCGGCGTCGATGCGCCGACCTGCAAGAACGTCGTGCTTGCCCGCGTCGTCGGCTCGATGCCCGAGTTCAAGCAGATCATCGGACGCGGCACGCGCCTCAGGCCCGACTACGGCAAGCTCTGCTTCAACATCCTCGACTACACCGGCACGGCCACGCGCATGTTCGCCGACCCTGCCTTCGACGGCGATCCCGTTCGCGAGGACGAAGCCGTGATCAACGAGGCAGGGTGAGGTCGTCGAGGAACGCGAGATCGAGGAGACGGCGCCGGAGCCCGACGATTTCCCGGATGTTCCGGACGGGCCTGTCGATCTCGACGACGAGCCCGAGACCGGCCACGCAAGTTCTATGTCGACGGCGGCGAGGTCGAGATCGTCCGGCACCTCGTCTACGAGCTCGATGCCGATGGACGGCAGCTCGCCTGCCGTCAATCACCGACTACACCGGCGACAAGGTCCGCACGCTCTACCCGAATGCCTCGGACCTGCGCACCGACTGGCTCGACCCCGAGCGCCGCGCCGAGATCGTCGAGCGGCTGGAGGAGAAGGGCATCGACCTCGACTTCCTGGCTGATGCTGTCGGAAAGCCGGAGGCCGACCCGTTCGACCTCCTTTGCCATCTCGCCTACAACGCGCCGCTGCGCACCCGCCGCGAGCGCGCGGACCGCCTGCTAAAGGACCAGGACGAGTTTCTTGCCCGCTTCGGACCCGACGCCCGCGAAGTCCTGGACGCCCTGCTCGAGAAATATGCCGAACACGGCAGCGCCCAGTTCAAGCTGCCCGACATCCTGGAAGTGCCCCCGTTCAACGAATGGGGCAACGTGATCGAAATCGCCGCCCGCTTCGGCGGCGGCAAGGAGCTGCGCAGCGCCGTCACCGAGCTGCAGCGCCTGCTCTACACCGCCTGAATTGAAGGAGACCGACATTGGCCAGAACCGCCCGCAAGAAGGCTGCGCCGAAGCAACTGACCACTGCCCAGCGCCTCGACAGCATCATCAAGTCCGCGCGCAAGATCATGCGCAAGGACAAGGGGCTGAACGGCGACCTCGACCGCCTGCCGATGCTCACCTGGATCATGTTCCTGAAGTTCCTCGACGACATGGAGCGGATCGAGGAAGAGCGCGCGGACTGGCGGGCAAGGACTACCGCTCGATCATCGAGCCGCCCTATCGCTGGCGCGACTGGGCGGCGGACGCCGACGGGATCACCGGGCCGGACCTGCTGTCGTTTCTCACCGCCGAGCAGGCCGAACGCCCCGACGGCACCCGCGGCCCGGGCCTGTTCGCCTATCTCCGCGCCTTGCGCGGCGATAACGGGCGGCGCGAGCGGCGCGACGTGATCGCCACCGTCTTCCAGGGCTTCACCAACCGGATGGAGAGCGGCTACCTGCTGCGCGACGTCGTCAACAAGATCGACGGCATCCACTTCGACTCGTCCGGACGAGGTCCACACCCTCGGCCGCCTCTACGAGTCGATGCTGCGCGAGATGCGCGACGCCGCCGGCGACTCGGGCGAGTTCTACACGCCCCGGCCGGTGGTGCGCTTCATGGTCGAGGTGACGAACCCGCAACTCGGCGAGACCGTCCTCGACCCCGCCTGCGGCACGGGCGGCTTTCTGGTCGAGGCCTTCCTGCACCTCGAGCGCCAGGCCGACACGGTCGAGAAGCGCCGCATCCTGCAGGAGGAGCAGCTTCCACGGCGGCGAGGCGAAGCCGCTGCCATACCTGCTGGCCCAGATGAACCTCCTGCTGCACGGCCTGGACGCCCCGCACATCGACCCCGGCAACGCCCTGCGCTTCCGTCTGGCCGAGATCGGCGAGGATCAGCGCGTCGACGTGATCCTGACCAACCCGCCCTTCGGCGGCGAGGAGGAGGCGGGCATCCTCAACAACTTCCCCGAGGACCGGCGCACGGCCGAGACGGCGCTGCTGTTCCTGCAGCTCATCATGCGGCGGCTGAAGCGCGCCGGGCGCGGGCGGGCCGCGGTCGTCGTGCCGAACGGCACGCTGTTCGGCGACGGCATCTCGGCGCGGATCAAGGCCGACCTGCTGGAGAAGTTCAACCTGCACACGGTCGTCCGCCTGCGCGAAGGGGTGTTCGCGCCCTACACCGACATCCCGGCGAACCTGCTCTTCTTCGACACCAGCGGGCCGACGAAGGACATCTGGTACTACGAGACTGCCGCTGCCGGAGGGCCGCAAGAAATACTCGAAGACCGCGCCGATGGCCTATGAGGAGTTCGCGGGCTGCCTGGCCTGGTGGAACAATCGCGAGGAGAACGAGCGCGCCTGGAAGGTGCCGGCGGCAGGCCTGATCCAGCGCGACGCGCAGGATCGCGTCACCGCCTGCAACCTCGACATCAAGAACCCGCATTCTGGCGAGGTCGAAGATCACCGCGCGCCATCTGAGATCGTGGACGCGATTATCGCGCAGGAACAGCGGATCCTCGGCATCATGGACGAGATCAAGGCCGCCCTGGCGGAGCGCGTGTGATGGCCACGTCGACCGTTCCGCTTTCAGATTTGATGGCCTTGGTGTCTGAGCTTTGTCGCGTCGATCCGCAGCAGAGCTATCCCAATCTTGGGATCTATGGTTTTGCCCGCGGCGTTTTCAGCAAGCCGCCGATTGACGGCGCGAAGACCAGCGCATCCACCCTTTACAGAGTGCGGAAGAACCAATTCATCTATAGCCGCCTTTTCGCGTTCGAGGGGGCGTATGCCATTGTTCCTGAGGAAATGGACGGTGTCTTCGTCTCCAATCGAGTATCCCACGTTTGACGTCGATCACGACCGATTGCTTCCCGCTATCTGTTGTGGATGTTCAAGCGCCCGGATGTGTGGCGACAGGTTGCTGTTGGCAGCAAGGGCATGGGCGACCGCAGGCAGCGTGTTCATCCTGAGCAGGTTCTCGGCTTCAGGATCGCCCTTCCGTCCCTCGACGAACAGCGCCGCATCGTCCACCGGCTGGACACTGTCGCGGCCCTGGTGGAGGAACGCCGTCGTGCCATCGACGGCGCCGAGCGCGAAACCCAGGCCCTGCTGCTGAAAGCCTTCCAACGCGCCATCGACGGCGCCCCCTTTCGCCCGATGGGCGAAGTCGCCCCCTTATGCGCCGGCCTGTCGAGATCGATCCCGATCGGGAATACATGGAATTGCGGGTCCGCAGTTTCTTGACGACGGCATTTTCCACGGACGCTCGATGCGGGGGTCCGAATTCAGCTGGCAGGACCTTTTCTGGATCAGGGAAGGCGACCTTGTTTTCAGCAATCTCATGGCTTGGGAGAAGGCCATCGCGGTCGCGGCAGCGTATGACGAAGGCACCGTCGGGGATCACCGGATGCTGACTTGCGAGGTCGATCCTGCTCTCGCAACACCAGGCTTTCTGATGACCTATTTCCGGACCCTCGAAGGATTCACGAGTGTCGTTGGCCATTCGCCAGGAACGATCGCCCGCAACAAAACGCTGTCCTCAAAGAACTTCCAACCATCGAAGTCCCTGTGCCCCCTTTGGAAATTCAGCGTTGGTTCGACCGCCTCCAAGCCAAAGCGAGCGAGGTTCAAAGCATCCGCGCTCACACCGCGCAGGAGGTAGAGGCGCTGATCCCCGCCATGCTGCACGAGGTCTTCAACGGCCGGGCGACGGCTGCGTGACCGCGGGCGGGGGCGATCAGCCTGATCTGCTTTCAGACTTGTCGGATCTGGATTTTGTCCGGCATCTGCTGGCGGACCTGCATGACGATCTGCCGGAGAAGGTCGGCCGTTTCCGAATGCTGACCGATCTCGGCAGCAAGATGGGGCGCTCCGGCACGATGATCTTCGGTGGCCATGCGGCCTATCTCGCGTGGGTCGAGGCGCGCTCGTCGTTCGTGCACGGCAATTTCGTGGCTACCATCCTCTTGTGTCAGGGCCTCGTCGAACACCTGCTGGCCGCCTATCTGCATGCCGGCCTGTTGATCGATGACGTTCCCGAGCGCATCAAGTTCGCCGACACCCTCCGCCGCTGCCGTGAGCGCGACGTGATTTCGGACGACGATGTCGCCGATCTTCGTCGAATGATTGACCTGCGGAACCCGCTGTCGCACTTTCGGCATGTCCATGACGGAGGCCATCTCGATCGTCGGAGCATGGACGAGCGCACGTCGGCAGCGGAACTCCTGCGGCCCGACGCGATCTTCGCGATCAGCATTGCTGTACGGATTCTAGCGAAGCCAGCGTTCCGGCTCGGATGACATGACGAGCCTGCAAGTGGCCTTCAACGTTCCGGCCGCTTCTTTGGCGGCGTGAGTTGGATTTCAGACTTCCTTCGCCACCCAAAGAATTCGTCGGAATCCGATCGTTGCTGCGAAAAATTCTTAATGAAAACAGTACCCTGAAGCACCACACCAAATCACCCAAAGTCAACAGGTCTGGAGAATACCGGCCCGGAGAGAACGGATTTCGGCCGTATCGCCGGGCGAAGTGGTCAGCCCCGCAGCTACAACCCTCGAAAACAACGAGAAATTTCGGCCGCGCGAACGACGGAGAATGGGTTGTGTCGGGAGGTTGGCGGAGGAACGGGGACTGCGGTCTAACAGTCTCTGCGCGCCGGGAGGCCGGTGGATGGATGCGAATGAAAGAGTCGTACGTTGAAGGGTAGCCGCCCACAACGGCCCCGAGTCATGCGGCGTCGCTCGCGAGGGCGGCGTCGAAGCGTTGACAGGGGAAACAGCGGGCTGGGTATTGAGCCGCGTAATGTTAAATCTCCGGGGCGCCGACGCTGTAGAGAAAAGCGGAAGGC
Organism: Vicinamibacteria bacterium; assembly: GCA_963763095.1. GTDB lineage: Bacteria > Acidobacteriota > Vicinamibacteria > Vicinamibacterales > JAENWD01 > CAVUCH01. The sequence goes on along the minus strand of CAVXNR010000003.1, from coordinate 30,840 downwards.
AACACGGTAGGCACCGTCATGGCGAGGTGCACGCCGGCCCCGCGCGGTCCGAGACCCCATGCACGCCGGGACACCATCCACACGGAAACCGGGAGGTCCCTCGATTGCCTGGCGCGGTGGCGCCAGGCCGCAGCGGCAAGGCTACGGCCGTAACCCGCTGATGCACGATCCAGGGAAGTCGGACCCGCCCATAGTACCAGGGAAGCGGCCGAACAAACCCGGGCGACCGGGCGCTGAGGCCGTGGAGGGAAGGGGAGGGGCCAAGGGAACCGCAGGGCGGCAAAGCACGGGTCGGACTCAGAGCCGGGAAACCGTGTCACAGGCGCTGGCCTGCGTACGAGAAGCAGCAAAGCGGAACAGGAATGAACGCCCCGCGAGCAGGCTCTCACGTCATGGTTCTGCCTTCATCTATCAGATGATGTAGATTCGGCTGGTTTCGGCGGTTCTATGGATCTGACTGCCCAGCACCGTCCCCGAGCGCCGCCTCGATCAGGTCGAATACCTCAGCTCGCCGCGCATATCCAATTAGCTGGCCTTCGCCGGGAAAGGTAATCAGCCGCCACTCCGGGTAGCGGGCGCAGTACTCGCGGACCGTGTCCAGGGGAGCGTTTCGGTCCTCCTCGCCGTGCACGAGCAAGACCGGACACTGCACGTGACCGAGGCTGGCCGGCCAGTGTTCATGTAGTCTGATGAGGTCGGCGCAGAATGCTGCTTCTGCATGATCCCCGCTCATCATGTAAGTGAAACCTGACATGAGAGCCTCAGCTACTTCCGCCTCAGCGAAGGCACCCGCATCCGCAGGGACTTCTGCGTATGTCTTGCGCATCATGCTCTCGATGCCGAATCGCCGGACGACGGCATAGAAAGCCTTTGCCGCGAAAGGCAGCGCCTGGGGCGTATGCCTCGCGCAAATGCGGAAGAAGCGTCCGAGAGCATGGAGGCGCTGGTATTGGGCGAACGTCTGGATCGGAAAGCCCGCGCCAATAGCGAAAATGCCGCGCACCGCGTGCGGGGCGTCATGCGCTAGCATGAGGGCAAGGCGGATGTCGTCGACCGGAGCAACGACGAGAGCAGAATTCCAAGCCGAACTCAGCCAAGGTGGCGAGGGTGTCGGCGACGGCCAGAGCATAGACATCGCTGCCCTCGGGCGCCGGGTCACTCGCGCCGAATCCGGCACGGATCGGCACCAAAACGCGAATGCGGCGACGGCGCAGGTCGCTGTCAGCCGAGCGCGTCGGCACAAACAATCCGAGCGTAGATTGCAGCCAGAGCACCGGGCGTCCCCGGGGGTCGCCAAAAAGAAAGACATCCAACCGTCGCCCGTCCGGAAGCAAAAGCGGGCGCCGCCGCAGAATCGGCCGACGGTCATTGTCCGGTGTGCTCGCATCAGTGCCCGGGAGCGACCTAAGCAAGAGGTTGGTCAGCCGGACCAGTTCGACTTGGCTGCGGGCGCCCGTCTTCGCCAACAGAGCGTGCACCTGGGTGCGCACCGTTCCTTGGCTGCGCCCCGCCCGGGCAGCAATTTGCGCAACCGTGTCGCCAGCTGTGACCGCCCGGAGGACACTGATTTCCGCCGCCGTAAGATCAAATGCATCCGCGAGAAGCACCGACAGCCGCTCCGGCCAGATGCACTCACTGGTGATGGCAAGCAGTTGCCGTGTGCCGCGTTCGGCCTCGATGGTGCGGAGGTGCAGGACGACGAGACGATCGGTGTCCGGGCTGCGCAGGCACACAACGGCTTCCGCCCCGGACCCTCTCGTTAGGAGCGTGTCCATCCGGTCTAGGATCTCGAGCGTGACTGGGTTGGATGATGCATTAGAGATCGTGTCGCCAGGAAAGAGGCCGTGCGCGACCTGTGCCGGCTGATTGGCTGCGATGACAATACCGAAAGTGCCGATGACCATCGCGGCGCTCTCGACACCCGCCAGAACCGCCTGAACACGCTGCGCTTCGGCAACGGTTATCCGATCGAGTATCGCGAGGGCTCGCGCGAGATGGGGGATGACATCTCGCTCCGCCAACAGACGCAATTCGACCGCGCTGTCGGGATCGCTTGCGCCGATGCGTTCGTCCCAAGCCGCAATCAGTTCGTCGAGGCGTTCGGGTTCAAGAGATGTCTCGTAGAGCTGCTCCACGAGATCGCGTGCCAATTCTGCCCCCTGACGAAGGGATGCCCTCTCGAACGGGAGCTTAACACACTTTTCCTTATAGGCGAGCTACTACGTGCGCTGCGATCATGGCCAACAGCCGTGCAGTGCCGGACACCGAGGCTGAGGCGTAGTCAAGGGCGACAGGGTGCTCGGCCCCACGAGGGGCCCTTGACCCGCCCGACTTCCACCCGACAGCTTGGCCTCTGCTTGGCGCGAAAGCGAGCTGTTCTCTATCAAATGGTAGATGCAAGAGAACAAGCGATGCGACACGCTGGTCGCACCGCGAGCAGCGGGAGCGACTCTCTCCCAGTTCTTACATCCAGGAGATCGCCGTGCTGGGACCTATCCTATCTGCACAAAGGATCGCTGCTTACTGCAGCTTGCTCCTGATCCTGCTTACTGTCCTCGCCGATCGGTCGATGGCGGACGTCCTGCTGACGCCGGGCTGAAAGCCGGCACTGCAAGCGGGCCGTACCTCGGCCCTAACAGAGGTCCCACCTTAGGTCGCCTGCGGGGCCGTCCCCAAGCCGGAGAGTTCCCATGCCCGCCACATCCGCCGCCTTCTCGCTCGGTGACCTGTTCGACGACGTCGGCGACGCCATCGACGACCTTCTCGACGACTTCGGCGATGCCGGGGAAGCGCTGGTCGACGCGCTCGACGACGCGATCGATGTGGCCGGCGACCGTCTCGACGACCTCTTCGACGAGCTCGACGATCTCATCGCTGACTTCATCGACCAGGGCCAGGAAGACGCGCCTGAGCCCGGCGTGAGCCGCGAGCTCTTCTGGGGGGACGACGGCAACGACCGAGTGCGCGGCCTACCCGGCGAGGGCTACGGTCCCATTACCGGGGCCGTGTTGTTCGGCGAGGATGGGGACGACATCCTGAGCGGCAGCGACGAAGCAGACCTGCTCATCGGCGGCACCGGACGCGATGTGATCGTCGGAATCTTCGGTGGGGACTTTCTCTTCGGTAACGCTGGCGGGGACGGCATCGGCGGCGGGGCCGGCGATGACTTCATCTTCGGCGGCTCGGGCAACGACGACCTCTTCGGCGGCGACGATCGGGACACCATTTTCGGGGGCGGTGGCGCCGACCGCATTCGAGGTGATGCTGGCCGCGACGTAATGCACGGCAACGCCGGCGCCGACAGATTCGAGTACACTGAGATGAGCGAGTTGACGCCGGGCGCGCTACGCGACGTCATCGTCGACTTCACCAAAGGCCGCGACAAGATCGTCCTCGGCAACATCGGAGACGTAAACACCTACATCGGCGATGCCCCGTTTTCCGGCACTCCGGGCGAGATCCGCTGCAACAACGGCATCCTGGCGATCAACGAGGACGATGATACCACCGCGGACTTCCAGGTGCGGCTGATCGGCATCGACACACTTGCCGTCGATGACCTGATCTTCAACTGAGAGCGGCGGTGCGCCATGTCAGGCGGGCGCCGTTCGGCCACGAGGGCGCGGCGATCGTCGAGGTAATTGCCGCCACGACTGGCAGCCGAACACGGTGCGCGTGCGCTCGCCCGCTGGCGTTCTCGCTCCAGGGGTTTATCAGAGGGCTGGGTAGAAGTCGAGAAAAGAGGGGCGCGGGTGCAGGCGTGCCACGCGCCCCTAAGTTACTCCTGTCGTGGGTTGGGCCACACGACAGGACTGCTGACCTATCGTTTAGCGAGACACCGGCACAACCCACGGAGCTAAGTGTCCCGCGCTCTCGTGACATAGGCTGGCTGTCTTGTAGATGCCGATGCAGCGGCAGGGTCGCGCCCGCTTCAGTCATGGAAGGCCGCCTAACGGCGCCCCAAGACTGGGCCAGAGATCGAGCAACTTCTGCGGCAGCACCGCGAATTAGCCGTGAGCGCCGCCGTCCCTACGGCCGCCGCAGGAGACGCCCGAACCTGAGCCGTGGTGGCTGGCCGCGCTCTACCTGAACCCGGCGCTCGCCTTCGTGGCGCTGTCGGTCTGGGGCTTCACTAGGGGCTTCGGATACAGCTGAGAAAAAGAGGGGGCGCGGGTATCGCGCTGCGCACACCCCCCCTGGCTAGGCCTGACGGCGCAGGTCGAAACACCGCAGCTTCTATCACCTGATAGATGCGCGCAACGCGCAACTACTCGAATCTCGATCGGTCTCGCGAATTACTCACCGGCTTTCGATTCGCAGAGGAGCTTGGAGGCAAGCCGTCGATGATTGTCATACCGTCTCTGGCCGAGCCGGGCCCCTCGAGCATCCTCGCCCGAGAGACGCTTCTACGGCGCCACTCTCACCGCTGCCTGGGCGAGCCGGATCGCGCGCCGGCACCGCGTCGTTCGCGCAATGATCACTTGGAGCGACCAAAGTCACACTGGCAATCGCCGCGTCTGACGGGAGAGCAGGAATGCGCAGGATTGTCGCCGGCAGGCTACACGGTATCCAGGTGACGGCGCGGCCGTGAGCGGCATCCTCCTCGTCAGCGTTGCCGCTGTGCTCTGGGGCACGACGGGCGTCGCGAACAGCCTGATGGCCGAAAGTGCGGCGGACCCGGCGCTCGTCGGGCTGGCCCGCACCGCGCTCGGGGCACTGAGCCTGCTGGTCGCGGCCGAGGCGATGCGCTTGCCCTGGGCAGGGCGGCTGCCGTTCGGCCTACTGGCGACCTTTGGGCTCGCGGGATCGGTGTTCCAGGTCTGCCTCTTCGCCGCCTTCGCGCAGGTGGGCGTCACCGTGACCGTGGCGGTCACGGTCTGCGCGCCAGTGGTGTTGGTGGTGGTGGCCGAGGCCGTCTGGCTGCGGCGCTGGCCCGAGACAGGCGCTTCGGCGGCCATCGGCATCGCGACCCTCGGGGTCGTGCTGGCGATGGTGGGTGGCGCCCCGCACGAGGGCGGCGGGCGGGGCGTGGACTGGCGTGGGGTCACCCTGCTCGCCACCGCCTCGGTCGCCTATGCGGTGGTGGCGGCGGCGGCGCGGGTGATGGCGCGCGACGTGCACCCGCTGAGGGCGACCGGCCTCGGGCTCGGGGTCACCGCAGGCGCGCTCGGGCTGGTGGTGCTGGTCTCCCCGGGAATCGAGCTCGCCACGCTCGGCAGGCTGCCCGCGGGGGACGTGGCAATTCTCGGCTATACCGGTCTCGCGGCGACAGGCGCGGCGTACCTCGCATTTGTGCTGGGCCTGCATCGGAGCCGGTCCGCGGCCTCGGGGCTCGCGGCAACCCTGATCGAGCCTGGCGTTGCGGCTTTGCTCGCCGCCTTGGTGCTGCGCGAACGGCTCGCCCCGTCGGAGGCCGCTGGCTGCCTCCTGATGCTCGTGGCGATGGTGGTGCTGTTTCGCGCCGAGCGTCACGCGGGGGCCGCGGGAGCCCGGCGACGCATTGATCTGCATCCAAGGGAGCTGAGCCCTGACCAAGCGACCTGAGACACGGCCACGTGACGCTTGAATCCACCTCGGCCTTTTCGGGCTGCGGACCGGCATCTCCTCGACGCCGGTGACCGACGAAGCCCAACGCCGCGCGGAGGCGAACGCCGCCGTGGGACAGATTATTGCGCGCCGCGCGCGGGACTATTGTGACCGGGGCCTTTTCCTGCGATTATTCGACGAGCACTGATACGCCCATAAGTTGAACAGTCAATTCGGTCTTCGATCGCCCGCCAGCCTTGATGCAGGGGATGCGACTTGGAAGGCGAGGTTCGGTCCTGGGAACTCGTCGAGCACCTGTTCGACGCCTCAGTCAGCCCTGAGCGGCTCGACGAGCTGATCGGCATCTGGGACGCCCAGATCGCGGGCGTCGATCCGAAGGGAGCGGTGCGGCTCGGCGGTTTCGCGGGCTCGGTGTTCGCGCGCCAGATCGGCGGCGTGATGCAGATCCTCGAACAGCTTCGCGCCGCCGAGCTGGCGCGGGCCAATGACCTGCTCTCGACCATCCTCGGCGCGGCGATGGTGCTCGACGACGACGGCGAGGTCCTGGCTGCCAACGACGCCGCGGCGGCGGTGTTCGGGCTGCGCCCCGGCGGCTCGATCCGCGGCATGCCGCTCGAGGCGCCCGGTCTTGACGAGCTGACGTCGAGGGTCGCCCACGTAGCGGCCGAAGGCACCGGCGGCGACGAGATCGTCCAGCTGCGCCCCGCGGGGTTCGACCGGTTGCTGCTCGTGCACCTGAAGGCGATGCCGGGCGCCCGACGGCGGGTACTTGCGGTCACCAGCGAGCTCGCCTGGCCCGAGGCGGTCTCCGAGTTCCTAGCTCGGATGTTCGCGCTCACTGCCGCCGAAGTCGAAGTCATGCGACGGCTGGTGGCCGGCGAAACCGTGGCGGGGATCGCCGCTGCGACGGGCCGCAGAGCCGGCACCGTGCGCTCGCAGCTCCACGCCATCCTGCAGAAGACCGCCACTCGCAGCCAGGCTGAGGTGGCGCGTCTCGGACTCCTGTTGATGCAGTCGGTGCCGGCCGAGGCCGAGCCGAAGCGGCCCGTGCGCTCCGTTGAGCAGCACCAGCGCTTCCTCAGGATGCCCGACGGCCGGCAGATCGAGGTCTTGAGCTTCGGCGACCCTGCCGGTCGGCCGGTGATCTGGATGCAGTCGACCTACGGCTTCTGGCGACTGCCGCGGGTCGCCGAAGCAGGACTTTGCCCGCCGCGGGCTCAAGGTGCTGATACCGTTCCGCGCCGGCTGGTGCGGAAGCGATCTGCTTCCAAAGGGCCGCAACACCTTCGAGGTCGCCGTCGCCGACATGCGGGCGCTGATGCTGCAGCTCCGCATCGCCTCCGCCGTGGTGGTCGCGCCCGGCGATGACATCCGCATCGCGCTGCTGCTGGCCAAAGCCGACCCGGCGCGGGTGCGGGCGATCTTCGGCATCGGCGCGGGCTTTCCGATCCTGAACGACGTGCAGTATCGCCGGCTGTTCCCGCCGGCCCGCTTTGTCCGGGCCTGTGCGCGTTACAGCCCGAAAGTTCTGCCGTTCATGCTTCGTGGCCTGCGGGCCACGGTTGCGCGCTACGGGCTCGAGCGGTACATGCGCGGCATCCTGGCGCGAATTCCCGCTGACGCGCAGGCCTTCGCCGACCCGGAGATCGCGGTCGCCTTTCTCGCCGCAGCCGACAAGCTATTCTTCGCCGACTCCTGGTCGGAGGGCGCGATGGCCGCCGAGCTCGCGCTTTTCCACCAGGATTGGCCCGAGGGGCTCGGCGACGTCGCCTGCCCGGTGACGCTGATCCATGGCGAGCAGGACGCCAACGCTCCGTTTGAGACCGCACTGGACTACTGCGGGCTCTACCCGGCGTGGCGCTTCCTCGGCTATCACGACGAGGGTGAGTTCGTTGCTCATGTCCGCTGGCCAGAGGTGCTCGACCTGATAGAGGCCGCGCTAGTCCCCACGATCCTCGAGTTTTTTGAGCCTGCCCGCCTGCCGTCGGCCTGACTTCCGCGGAAGTTGGGTCTGTCTCTATCAGATGATAGATGCCGGCGTCGCGCAGGGGCGGCACCCTGTTCGCGCTGCAAGTAGCCGCAGCGATTCTCTCCCCCAAGGCTCGGCATCCAGGAGATCGCAAATGAAGGGATCGATCCGTTCCGCACCTAGGATGGCCGCCTTCAGCGGCTTGTTGCTGTTTCTGCTGACTCTCGTCGCCGATCGGTCAATGGCCTCAGCCTTCTAGCGGCGAGCTGAATAGCCGCCAGACAACCGAACCGGGCTTTGGAGGGGCAACCGATGCCAATCGCGACAGGGTCGGCGGTCGATGACCTACGATCGATCATCGAAGACGCCGTACGAGTCACGGGGAATGTCCGCAGAAACGATGCGCCGACGCTCCAGGGTGATACCGTTGTCGTCAGCGCGGTAAATGGGTCGGCCCAAGGCGTCGGCTCACAAGTCTCCGTGTCGACGGGAAGCGACCCGATTGCCGGGGGCAGTGGCCTCTGATGGCTGCTCTATGACACCGACGACGGATTCCTCTACTGGGACCCCGACGGGACTGACGCAGGCGCCCGCGAACACATCGCGACCCTGAGTTCCCGCCCCCCACGCTTACCGTGGTTGATTTCCTGATCATCTAGTTTCAGCACCGTGGGGACGGTGCCCATCGCGAGGTGCGAGAAGTCGGGTCGGCTCTGCTAGACGAAGGGGAGGGCCGGCCCCTTAAAGGTGTCCTCGCTCCTACCGTACCTATGGGATAAGTAAGTGGCGCGGTCGGCGGCGAGGTAGCTGTCCGCCGCGCGGAGAAAGCCCTGCAAGTCAGGCACGCCTTTACCGTTTCACCCTTCCACCGTTGCCGCCAACGCGGACCACCCGCAGATTGCGCTCGGGGAATGTTGGTGGGCAAGCATATGCACGAGCGGTCGGGATGGGTGACGATACCCGATTGGGTCAGGGACGAAATCCACGGACCCGAGCCGGTGGAGATCGATGATGAAGGCGGCGCCGATCTGCCCTCAGGCCCGCTGGACGTCATCAACTACGGGATGCTGGCCGGGATGTGCGTGGTGATCCCCTACATCGTCTGGACCACCTTCCGTTGAACGCAACTATGCGAAGGCGGGGGCCGGACATGGTCGGCCACGGCTGGCGGGTCAGGCCGGCGGTGTGGGGCATCTGCGCCTCGGCGGGGCCGGTGTCTACGTGGCGCTGGGCCGGGCCTGTGTGGCTGCACTACGCGGGCTGATGGCCGACCGGAGCAAGTGGGCCGAGGTCGAGCGGCTTCTCTGGCAGCGGACCGCGAACTGGCCGTGGCTGCCGCCATCCCTCCGTCCGCAGGAGACGCCCGAGCCTGAGCCGTCGTGGCTCGTCGCCATTTCGACGGTGCCGGGCGGCAACCCTTGATCTTCTTCACTCTCTGGGGTTCTGGGCGTGCCCGTCTTCGGTCGCTGACCCAGCCAAGGCAGTGGTGGGAGCATCGCCATGCGCTACGTCGCAAAGGTCACGTTCCGCACGCACGCGGGTGAGATTAAAGTTCGCGAGGAGACGGTGCACGGACCGGACATCGTCACGGCCGAGAGGATCGCAGTACGGCGCATCGAACGGCAGCCCGAGGTCATCGACGTGGAGACCCGGCGCGAGGAGTGAGCCTCTGGGTGCAGGACCACTCTGGAGGTGCACCGCCAATCTCCGGCGGTAGGCCTCGCGGCTTGCCTCGACGCCATCGAACCCGATCCTGGCGTCTGGCACCATCCGGTCATGCCCGCAGCGCAGCCGGGCCAGCAGGGAGGACAAGCGTGGTTCGCGCCCCGTACCGCATCGCCAGCAGTTTGCCCGGTATTTCGACGCTCCGCCCACACTGGCGACAGCGGACGTGCAGGCTCGCGTTGTCGTCGGCGAGGTCGCTCAGTCGGATCGGCATGGTGAGAACAATAAAGAAACATCTGTCGAGTTGGCTAGCGCGCATCGGCGTAGGGTGCGCGCTGGATGAGCCGGCGGTTGCCGGTCAGGCATGCCTGGCGGCTTCGCGTCCCTGCCGTACTGAAGAAAGCAATGATCTGATCGGCTTATGCGCTTGGCTTGCCCGCCGATCCACGCATGTATGGCCATCAGCCGACGCACGATGGAGCCTGCCATGCCCGCCCGCGACTTTCTCACCCCGCTCGACCGCCAGCTCCGCGCGTTCCGGGCATCGGCGGTCGATGCGGGCGATCCGCTCTTCGCCGACGCCGCCGCCCGCCTGATCGAGGCCCGCCGCCTCGGCTGGCGACGGCACGCCCGGCCCGAGGACCTTCGGCTGTTCCGCGTCTGGCGGGACGAGATCGTCGGGCCGACCGAAGACTGATCCTTGCCCCTCCAGACGGGACCGCCGCGCTCCTGCGGGACGCGCGGCTCGGGGTGGTAGCAGCGCCGGGATGGTCCCGGCCTGCCGACCGGAGAACCCCGATGCCGAAGCTTTCCGACACCCAGTCGATCCTGCTGACCGCCGCCGCGCAGCGCGCCGACGGCAACCTGCTGCCCTTGCCCGGCTCGCTGCGGGGCGGTGCCGCGACCAAGGTGGTCGCCGCGCTGCTCGCCCGCGGGCTGGTCGAGGAGCAGACCGTGGAGAACACCGCCAAGGCCGACCCCGCGCTCAACACGCTCTGGCGCAATGCCGACGACGGACGCGGCATCCTGCTGCGGATCACGCCGGCCGGTCTCGACGCGCTCGGCATCGAGCCGGGGGCGTCGCAGGCGACCGAGGCCCCGCAGCGGCCCGGAGCGGGCCACACAGACTCACCAGCCTCGCGGAGTCCCTTGGGCGCGGCGACGGCCCAAGGCCCCGCAGCGAGTCACACAGCGCCGCTGCGGGGCAAGACCCGCGAGGGCACCAAGCAGGCGCTGCTCGTCGGCATGCTCGGCCGCGCCGAGGGCGCCACGATCGACGAGATCGTCGCGGCAACCGGCTGGCAGCCACACACGGTGCGCGGCGCCTTCGCCGGCGCGCTGAAGAAGCGGCTCGGGCTGACCATCGTTTCCGACAGGGTCGAAGGTCGCGGTCGGGTCTACCGGATCGCTGGCTGAGTGGGCCGCTCCTTGCGCAATCGCCGGAACGGTGCTCGGGGTCCGCGAGTTAGGGGCTCGCGGATCAATCCGGGGTGGGAGCGGATCATGGATCACACGGAGGAGGCTGTTCACGAGGCAATGGGGGCGGGCGTCCCTGAATCCGCCCACTCGCACCTCGGGAGCACAATGCCGGCCGCGCGGGAGGGTGTTCGGCATTCGGTTGACGCATCCCTGGCCGATAGTATCGCGCACGCCAGGACAAACCTCGCGCAGGCGGAACGACGGCTTCAGCGGATGCAGATGTCGCTGCGGGTCTTCGACCGGAACGACCCGGCGCTCGTCGATTTGCTTCCCGTGCTGCATGCCGTTGAGCGGCTTAAATTCAATCGCCAGCTTGAGCTTGACGCGCTCCTGCGCGAGCAGCGACAGTCGTCGGCACCGCCGTTGACCCGTGCACCGTCGCGACGGTGAGCTCGCAGCGGAAGCGAGCGGGCGGCTGCTGGCTGCTCGCGTCCAGCGCCTTCGTCATAGGTTCTCCAAGCGGCTTCCGCCTGTTGAGGGGCGGCGTCATACCGGGCCCGGCGTCCGGAGCAACTGCGCGACCAACGTCAGTCTGCTTACCTTACCCCTCGGTCCGATCCTCGCGGCCAGGCCGGCCGCGCACAGCTCAGAAGGCAGGCGGAGACCGAGGCCGGCGCCGGGCGCGGCGTTCGCTGCCGTCGGTACACGAAGGCGCAAGGGCGAATCAGTGGAGGCCCCTGCCGGTCGGGCCTAGGCCTGGGGGCCGTATGGCAACGTCGAACTGTTCGGCCGGCTGGAGTACGCCTGTTCTGCGCGCGGCGTGGGTTGGCGGGCTCTATTGCCGGGCAAAGCTCTCCGTCACGATTTAGCGCCTCGTGCGGTTTGCCAGCGGACGATTCTGCTTAACCAGACTGCGCAGCTGCCCCGACCTTCAAACTGAATCCATGAGCGCGCGAGGGAACCCGAGAATGGAAGAGACCAAGATCGACCGCGAGACCATGGGACGCTTGGCGAAAGCCCTGGCTTTCATCGGGAGACTGGACGATCCGGTCGTAGTCGCCCTCCGGCAGGCGGCAGAGACCGGCACCGACCGCGACATCAAGCAGGCGCGGATGCTGTTCCTGAAGCTAAGACCAGCCGACCGCAAAGCGGCGCTGGCCTCCCTCATCGAATAGGCGACGCCGGGTCGCCCCGCCGCCTTCTTTGCTCGCGGCTTCCGGGCGGCCAGCGTCAAATGGTTTTCCCAGCTGGCGTTGCACCGCTGGATCAATCCTTCGGAGGAATGGAATGGCAGTGTCTGCAGCGTCATGGTCGACAAGATCAGCGGGCAGGTCGCCGTACGCGGTGACGAACTTCGGCGGTTTTCTCGGCATCGTCGACAACTATTTACCTGCTGCCGAAGGGGACACCCCCATATGGCGACCGGCGTAGCCCAAAGCCCTTCGAACTGCCTGGTTGAAAATGCCTAAAAGGTAGCCCGTCCATTAGCTAGGCGTAGTTCTGCGCGATATGGCGAACTGGTCAGTGATTGATACTCAGAGCCTGTCCGAGAAGTGGCTAAGAGAGGTTGAGCAGCCGCCGCCGGCCTGATTCACCGTGGTTTCTGGCAAGAGACGACGGGGGATCGGATGGCATGGACGACGGCCACCCGGGGCGACTATGTGCGCCCGAGCGGAATCGCGCCATTGCTCCCGGCAGCGCGGCTGGGCGGGCGACCGCGAACGACCTGCCTGCGGCGGGTGGCGGACGCGATCTTCTACCTGGGTCATCGAGCGCACCTTCGCCTGGGCCTGCATCAACCGCCGCCTCGCCCGCGACGTCGAGCGCTTCGCCTAGACCGTGAAGGCACTCTTCCAGATCGCCATGATCAAGCTCATGACCCGTCGGATCGCACGCTACCGGGACTTTTGAGTCAGACTCTTAGACCGTGGAAAGCTCGCCTAGTTGCGATATACTGTACTGGTGGAGCTGGCGATGACGCGGATGCTGCTTGAGCGCGACGGTCCGCTCAACGAGCTGCTCGCGACGGCGCGGAACGCCGCGGCGGGGCGGGGTGGCACGGTGCTACTCGAAGGAGAGGCTGGCATCGGCAAGACCTCTCTGCTGCGCGAGTTCGCGGTTCATGCCGACAAGAGTTGCCGGGTGCTCTGGGGCTGGTGCGAAGCGCTCTTCACGCCCCGTCCGCTCGGGCCCCTTCAAGACATGGCTCAGGCGCTCGACCCGCAGATCGCGGCGCTTCTTGAGCAGACGGCCGAGCCGGAGCGGTTATTTCCGACGTTGCTGAACGCGCTGCAGCACGTGGAGCGGCCGACCGTGCTCGTCTTTGAGGACGTGCACTGGGCCGACAATGCGACACTTGATCTCATAAAATACCTCGGCCGTCGCGTCGCGCTGGTCCGCGCGATGCTCGTGCTCAGCGTGCGGAGTGAGGAAGTCGGCGCCGATCATCCCCTGACGCACGTTGTCGGCGACCTGCCGTCGGCAACGGTGAACCGCGTCGCCCTCAGCCCATTGTCGGCCGACGCGGTGGTGGCGCTGGCGCGGGAGGTGGGGTGCGCCGGGGCCGACCTGTATCGCATCACCGAGGGCAACCCGTTCTTCGTCACTGAACTCCTAGCGAGCAGGGAGCGCGCGCCCGGACGCATCCCGGACTCCGTCCGCGACGCCGTGTGGTCGCGGCTATCTCGGCTTTCCCCGGACGAGCGGAGGGTGCTGGAAACGCTAAGCATCGTGCCGGGGAGTGCGGAACCCTGGCTGGTGCGGGCGCTGCTCGGCGGCGAGGCCGACGCGCTGGTCGACCGATGCATCACATACGGGCTTCTCCGGTCCGGGGCTCAGGGCGCCGTGACGTTCCGTCACGAACTCGCCCGGCTGGCGACACTTGAGCGGTTGCCGCCTACTGCGCAGCGGTCGCTTCATGCCAGGGCCGAGCGGGCGATCCGCACGTTGCGCGCGGAGCGCGCCGGCGGTGGCATGCTGTCACGCCGGGTGCATCACGCCGCCGGGGCCGAGGATGCACGGTCGGTGCTGGCACTGGCGCCCCAGGCCGCTGCGCAGGCCGCGCGGCTGGGGGCGCACCAGCAGGCGACTGCGCATCTGGAGACGGCGCTGAAGTACGTCACGCAGGCGCCGCCGGCGCTCGCGGCGCAGTTGCACGAGGACTGGGCCTACGAGGCCGGGCTGGTACTCTACAACTACGACGAGGTCATCGCAGCCCGCCACCGCGCCATCGCGATCTGGCGGGAACTCGGGCGCATCGACAAGGTCGGCCTGAATCTGCGCTGGCTCTCGCGGCTGCACTGGCGCCGAGGCGAGGCCGACCGCGCGGAGCAATTCGCGGACGAGGCGGTCCGTGAGCTGGAACGTCAGCCTCCGGGGCCGGAGCTGGCGATGGCCTACAGCGTTCGCTCTCAGTTGCAGATGCTGCACTATCGCTTTGATGAGGCAATCGAGTGGGGACAGCGGGCGATCGCGCTCGCCGATCGCTTGGGCGAGGTCAAGACGCGCGTGCATGCTCTGAACAACGTCGGCATCTCGCTGCTTTTTTCCGATCGCGCAGGCGGCCGCGAACCGATGGAGGAAAGTCTCGCCCTGGCGCTCGAGCACGGCTTTCACGATCACGCCGCGCGGGCGTACACCAACTTCGCCGAATACGCGGTTCTATTCCAGGACTTCGGCTTGGCCGAGCGTCTCCTATCCGAGGGAATTGCATTCGCTGTCCGGCACGATCTGGATTCGGCGGCGCAGTACCTAACCGGCTGGCAGGCGCAGCTCCGCATGGAGCAGGGCCGCTTCCGCGAGGCAGAGACCATCGCGGCCGGCGTCATGGGCCTGGAGCGATTGCCCATGGTCATGCACCTGCCGGCGCTGACCGTGCTCGGAAGGGTGCGCGTACGTTTGGGCGAGCCCGGCGCCGAGACGCTCCTGCAGCAGGCGCTACGGGAAGGGTTGGAGACGGGCGAGCTCCAGCGCATCGTGCCAGTGCGCTTGGCGCTGGTCGAGGCTGCCTGGCTCTCCGAGGACGTCGCAGGCGCGCAGGCACAACTTAGCGCCCTCGCGGGGATGGACCTTGACCACTTCAGCCTCTGGGACGCCGGCGAGTTCGCGGTCTGGTGGAGGCGATGCGAGATGGTGTGGCCGCCGGCGGTGTCGATGGCGCGGATTCCGTCGCCGCGGTCCGCGGAGCTGCGCGGCGATCCCTTGGCGGCTGCGGAGGAGTGGTCAGCCCTCGGCGTTCCCTATGAGGCGGCGCTCGCCTTGACCCAGGCCGGCAAGGCCGACGCGGGGGCGGCGCTGGCGCGCGCGGTCACGATGCTCGAGGAGATCGAGGCGCGGCCCGCTGCGATGCTAGCACGCAGGCTGGCGCAGAGGATCGGGGTCGCGGACGCGCTGCCCAAGTTGCGTCGGGGGCCCTATAAGGACGCCCAACGCCATCCGCTCGGCCTGACGCAGCATGAGCAACAGGTACTCGCGCTGGTGGCGCAGGGCATGTGCAACAAGGAGGTCGCCCGCCGCCTGTCGCGCTCGCGGCGCACCATCGAGCACCAGATTTCCTCCGTGCTAAGCAAGCTTAACGCCGCGAATCGGATGGAAGTCCTCCTGCGCCTACGCAGCGAGCCGTGGCTGCTCGCTCCCCCCGAGGGGCTGCAACCTCAGCAAAATTAGGCGGTGACCGCCAAACTTGGGTGAGCGTCGCCTGAAAATTGGGTAGCCGCACCGATGACCGCGCGCGCCCCGGCGCGCACACTGGCCGTGCGGGTGTGGGGGTTCGCCGTCCCGATGCTTCCGGGCCCGCGGATTTGCAAGAGAACCGCGATGACCTGGCATTTTACCGTGTTCGCAGTGGCCTGCCTCGCCCCGACGGGTTTTGCCGCCGCCGGGGCACTGGCGCCGGCGACGGGCCACAGCATTCACCTTGGTGGCTTCACCGGCGCCGTCTATTACACCACGGAGGAGGACGACTACCGGGTGGTCGCGACCCTGGCGTCCGGGCCGGAGGACTCGCCGATCCGGTTCGTCGGGCACTGCATGCTGATCTCGGTGCCCCAGGGCGTTGGCGAGCCCTCCATTGAATTCGAGGTGGTACGCATCGGCGACGCGCTCCTGGTGAGCGAACCGGCGGACCAAGCGGGCGACACGGCGGATGTGTGGGTCGTCCGTTGATCCAGCTCCTGATCGTCGCCTGCCTGGCCCATGGCGCGTGCCGCGACGTCGCGCTGCTCTACGACGCCCGCGAGGTGTCGCTGATAACTTGTGTCGCTATGGGCCAGGTCGAGGTTGCCCGATGGAAGGAGAGCCATCCGCACTGGACAGTCATGCGCTGGCGCTGCGGGCTCGTCGCCAAAGGCGTTTCCTCAATCTGATCGGGCTGGCAGCGGCGCCACCACCCATCGTCAACACTCAAAGGAGGAAGTCATGCGAACCCGAACAATCTGTACGTTGGCAGGGACTGTCGCTGTTTGCGCTGCTCTCATTGCGCCGGCCTGGGCAGCTCAGAAGGAGGCGAAACGGACGCCGGTCCTGACCACCGATTCGTCTGAGCTCAAGTGGGCACCCATAGACGTCCTTCCCCCTGGTGCTCAGGCCGCTGTGCTCGCGTCGGCGGGCGATTGGAGCGTCGTGCGCGTAAAATTCCCCCCCAACTATGTCGTTCCGCCGCATTCACACCCCAACGCCGAGGCAGTGTGGCTGATCAGCGGCAAAGTGGGGTTCGGTTTTGGGGACACGGTCGACAAGAGTGGGCCGTGGCTGGAACCAGGTGCCTTCTTCGCACTTGAGGCCGGCGGCAACCACTACGTCTGGACCGGTGACGAAGGGGGGATCATCGACGTTCAGGTGAGTGATCCGGGCGGCATCACTTATGTCCACCCGTCCGACGCTCCCACACACTAAGAGTTTGACTCAGAAGTCCCTGAAGCGGGCGATGCGGCGGATCATCAGCTTGATCATGGCGATCTGGAAGAGCGCCTTCACGGTCTCGGCGAAGCGCTCGACGTCACGGGCGAGGCGGCGGTTGATGCAGGCCCAGGTGAAGGTGCGCTCGATGACCCAGCGCGTCGGCTGCACGACGAACCCGGTGTCGGTGCGCTTGATGATCTCGACGGGACGCGGGGCGGCGGCGGCGACGCGCGGCCCCTGGTAGCCGGCGTCCGAGAAGGTGCGCTCGAGGAAGGGGAAGCGCCGGGTGATCCGGTCGAGGACCAGGGCCGCGCCGTCGCGATCCTGCACGCTGGCGGAATGGACCTCGATGCGCAGCATCAGGCCGAGGGTGTCGGTGACCAGATGCTGCTTGCTGCCCTTGACCCGCTTTCCGGCGTCGTATCCGACCATTTCGCGGGCTTCCGCGCCGGTTCTGACGCTTTGGCTGTCGATGATCGCCGCGGTCGGGCTCTCGTCGCGGCCCTCCAGCTCCCGGGTCCGGCGATAGAGCACGTCGTGGACGTGCGCCCAGACCCCGGCCGCGATCCACGCCCGGAAGTAGCCGTAGACCGTGCTGCGGGGCGGGAAGTCCCTCGGCAGCATCCGCCACTGGCAACCGGCCTGCAGCAGGTAGAAGATCGCGTCCACCACCCGCCGCAGGCAGGTCGTTCGCGGTCGCCCGCCGGGCCGAGCTGCCGGGAAGAGCGGCGCAATCAGCGCCCATTCCCGATCCGTCACATCGCTTGCATAGCTCCCGCTCGCGCGCACATAGTCGCCCCGGGTGGCCGCCGTCCACGCCATTCGATCCCCCGTCGTCTCTTGCCAGGAACAACGGTGAGTCAGGCCAACGGCGGCTGCTCAACCCCTCTCAGCGGCTTCTCGGACAGGCTCTAAGCAACGACCACCACCAGACCTGTGAGCAACGTCAGGGCTGCAACGGCCCTGATGATTCCGGGTCTGAGCGTCCCAAGAGCGAAGCCGAGCACGAACCCGTTGGCTTGCAGGAGCACGATCATTGCGAGGACGCCAACGCCAAAGAGCGGGCTGCCGAGCGCGCGAACTTCAAGCCCATGGCTATAGCCATGGCCGGCTCCCAAGAGCGCGAGCGCGGCGCAGAAGCCGACCAGCGAAGAGCGCGCAAGGAGCGACAGAACGGCAAGGCCGACGGCGAGCCCCAGCGCTGCCACAACGGGGTGGGAGAGTGGCGAAGAAAACCCGATGACCGCGCCCAGCATCAACGCACCGAATGAACTTGCCGGATAGGCCCAGCGGGCGGTGCCCCCGGACACCGCGGCGAGAAGACCGACGGTGATGGCGGCGAGGAGATGTGTCGGATGCAGGATCGGATGGATCATGCCAGCGAGAATTGGGGCAGTGTGCGCCGCTACGTCGGTCTCCATGGCGCTGTGCGCCAAGGCACGCTGCGGCACGAGGAGAAGTGCGAGAACGAAGCGTCGCGCCATTGGCTGATTCCCCCTCGCACGGTGTTTCAGTAGCGTTGCGCCCGGTGATCGGAAAGCGATAATTCAGTAGCACCCCTCGGCAGTTGCGAGGGCGCGAAGCAGGCGCTGCTGATCGGCATGCTCGGCCGCGCCGAGGGCGCGACGATCGACGAGATGGTCGCGACGACCGGCAGGCAGCCGCCCACGGTGCGCGGCGCCTTCGCCGGAGCGCTGAAGAGGCGGCTCGGGTGACCGTCAACTCGGCCTGGTCTACCGCATTGCCGGATGACAGACAGCGCCTTTTGCCCACCGACGATTAGCGGCGTCCTTGGCGATTTGCTCACGCCGCTCGGCGCTCAGGCGCTCTGAGCGTGCCCGTCCGCCAATCGATCCCGCGCGAGCGTGCTGAGCGCTCGGCTTAGGCTCCTGAGCATCGCCCGTAGCCAACTCAACGATCTGCTTTGCGATCCTGTTGGCGTCACGCGTGCGTTTCTGTCAGTTGGTCATGCCTTTGCCGGGACATTGCATCTTGAGCAATACAGCGACACGCGAGCGCCCCCTCCCGCTCCGACATGGAAACCCTCTGGCAGGAAGTCCACGTTCGCGTGAGACAGCTTCGCTGTACCCACTTTCCCGCAAGATGGACATTTCAGCTTTATGGAGAAGTGATCCTGCGCCGTCATGCCTCGTATATGGCGCCGCGCCGGCTACCTTTCAAACGCCGCGTTACGGCTTCCCTAATTCAAACTGACCCACTACCAGTTTTCGCCACCCCTTGATCTGGCTTGCGACCGCGACGAGCATGCTGACGACATGTTGGCCATCGCCTCGACCAGCGACATCAGCCGGGACTGGCGCATGCCGCCCCCCCGAGCCCCAGCCGGTCGAGCAGGTTCGTCACCGTGGAGACGTGCCAACGGTCGCCGCGCCGGGTCAGCATGCCTCGGGCGTTCAGTTCCGCCGCGATCGCTCTGAGACTGGTCGCGCCGCACGAGCGGATACACTCCACCACCGGCGCGAGGTCCTGGGCATGCCGGTCCGCGTTCCTCGCAATGGCCGCCCGGAGCGGCGCACCGCCCTTACCAGACCGCCTGAGCGCCGGCTCCTGGCCATGCTCAGCCCCTCCTTAGTGCGCCCTGAGACCGCCTCGCGTCCGGGATTGACGGTCGCGACCCGTCTGTTCCTCTGCTGCGCCTGCAACTCGTCCGACTTCTCCCAATAGCCCAGGCGTCAGAGCAACCACACAGCCAAAGCGGAGGCCACCAGGGCCAAGATCGAAACGGTCCCCAGCAAATCCAAATGCCGGTCGTCCGGTAGGTCGCGAGCGGCCTCATCGTCATCACGGTCCATGGTCTTCGCCCCCATCCCCCACACCAATGTGCGGGCGACGAGCCGACCGGGCAAGGCCGAAAGATAGAGCGCCATAACGAGGGAGGTCCAGCGGTGCGGGTAACGCCGTCGGGCTCTGACGTTCAGCGGCCCCTGCCTTCATCGCTCGCCCGGCGCGGCCGGCGATAGGTGGCGCCAGCTTCACCGCACGAGTTCTATGTCGCCCGGCCGCCAGCTCCTGTCGTAGAAGGCCTCGAGCGGCCCGAAGAGCCGCAGGAGCGTGCTCCAGCTCCGCCCGGGAACGGTCTGCACCCAGTTTTCTTCCCAGCCCTCGGGCGCGGTGGGGCCGAACCAGACGTCGATCGAGCCGTCGTCGTTCAACCTGAGCGCCCGCGTCGCGTTGCTGACGCTCGGGAACTGCTGGTCGGTCTGGATCATCGAGCGGGTCTGGTTGTCGTAGACGATGACCGACCAGACGCTTCTGACCGGGATCTCCCTCGGCAGGTGCAGCCGGTAGGTCCTGCCACCGTCGAGGATCGCTCCCTCCGCGTCGACGAAGGCCTCCAGCGTCTGCGAGCCCTCGCCGACAATCCGCTCGTCCATCGCCGGCGTGACGCCCGTGGCATGGAGGAAGTAGCGCGCATAGGCGTCGAGATCGCGCCCACCGCGGCTCGAGAAGGTGTGCCCGCCGACGAAACCGCGCCGCCAGTTGCGGTCGGGATACCACGCGCCGTCAGGATTGCTCCAGTCGTGCAGAAGCGTCCGCGCCGTCGCGTCGCCCACCGTCGCCGCCTCGGTCAGGATCGCCCGCATCCGCGCGTCCGGCGTGAAGGGCCTGCCCTTCTCGATGCCGACCGAGGCCCAGAAGCCGAGCGTTGTCGCGTCCACCGCGCGGGTCGGCTCGGTCTGGACCACCTCGTTCAGCAGCTCCCAGAAAGCATAGTCGGCCGGCCCCACCGTGTTGAACGGCTTGTCCGACATGTCGACGAACTCGAGCGCGGGCTGATTCGCCTCGCCGCCGAGCGGGTAGATCCGGGTATGCGCCCTAATGAGGTCGGCGGCGGTCTCCGGGTCGCCGTAGATCGCGAAGTCGCGCCAGAAGACCCGGACCGAGTTCGAGCCCGGACGCAGCACGATGTAGCCACCGGGAACCGGGGCCCGCCAGCCCGGCGGCAGCAGCAGGTACTTGCCGCCCTTGCCCTTGTCGAGCCCGGCGATGCCGAAGTCGCCCACCCAGGCGTGCCAGATGTCGTCGGCGAAGCCGACGAGCCTTGGTGACGTCTCGAGGACGAGTGGGCCTTCGCCGAGGTCGAGCCAGAACCAGGCGAACGGGGCGTTGTCGTTCGCCGCCAGCGCCACCGTTCGCGCATCGACCGGGCGCTGCCAGATCGGCACCGTGGTGTTGGCCGGGCCGATCGAGAGCATCGCGGCCCGGTGCGCCGCCTGGCTCACCACCGGCAGCGCCAGCAGGTAGGCCTGCACCGCCCGCTGGAAGTCGAGGTTGTCGTGCAGCAGGCTCGCCGTCGCCTCATCCGGTGCCCCGCCGAAGAAGCCGAGCGTGCCGATCCGGCTCTCGATGCGGTCGGGGATCGCCACGCTCTCGGGCGTCGAAGTGGCGTACCCGCCTGAGGCCGCCTTCCCATCGACCGGCTGGGCGCCGGCCGCCAGCGCCGCGGCGGCGAGGCCGCACAGCGCGGCGCAGGCGGACAACAAGGCAAACCGCATCGGAAGTCCTCCGACAGAGCCATGGCCATCTGCAACGCGCCGGGGCGACGCGCTCGCATTCTGCCATCAAATCCGCCGCGACGAAAAAAGGATTCCACGCGATGCTCGATGAATTCTCCCCCGACCAGGTTCTAGTCGCCTCGGGGCTTGATGCGACGACGACCCTCTGCGCCGAAGGCACTACGAGAGCCCGCGCAGGCTCCAATCCCCCGCAGCGCCTCAGAGCGGCCGCTACAGACTCAGCTTCCTCTGTGGAATCATGGACAGCACGACCGGCGGGAGGGCCGTCAGTGACTCGCCCAGGGCCGCTGCGGGGCGGTCACCGTCGGAAGGCCTCGAACCCCCGCCGCAGCACGTAGCTCCGCGCCAACGAGACCGTGGTGAAGATCGCACCGATCGCGAGGTTCTGCCCGAGCGTCGTGGCCAGCCCGAACATCGGGAACACCAGCAGCTGCGTCACTACCGCATGCCGTAGCCGACCGCGACATTCGTCACCGCCTCGACGAGCGACATCAGCCGGGATTGCGGCATCGCTGCTCCCCGAGGCGGTCGAGCAGGTTCATCACCGTCGAGACGTGCCAGCGTCCGCCGCGGCGGGTGAGCATTCCGCGCGCGTTCAGCTCGCCCGCGATCGTCCGCAGGCTCATCAACCCCACGGGCCCGAATGTCGTCGACCACCGGCGCCAGGTCTCGTGCATGCCGGTCGGCGTTGCGGGCAATGGCCGCCCTGAGCGGCGCACCGCCCTTGCCAGCCCGCCTCAGCGCCGCTGCGCCGTTCGGGTTGCCCAGCTTCACCCCGCGGCTCCGGCCACCGCCAGCGCCTCCCTGGTGCGCTTCGAGATCGCCTCGCGCTCCGCCTGCGCCACCAGCGCCATGATCCCGACGGTCAGGTCGTTCGCCTCCGGCAGATCGACCGCGGCGAACCTCACCCCGCTGTCCCTGAGCGTCAGCAGGAAGGCGGCGTTGCGCGACAGCCGGTCGAGCTTGGCGATCACCAGCGTCGCACCGGTGACCTTGGCGAGGTGCAGCGCCTTGCCGAGTTCCGGCCGGTCCGGGTTGCGCCCGCTCTCCACCTCGGTGAAGCGGGCGATCAGCGTGGCCTCGCGCTGTGCGACGAAGCCGTCGATCGCCTGCCGCTGCGCCTCGATCCCGAGCCCGCTCGCCCCCTGGCGGGCCGTGCTGACCCGCTCGTAGCCGATGATCCGCAAGTCCGCCGCCTCCGACCAGAACTGCGTAACGTTCGTTGCGCAGTTCTGTACTCCTGAGGAGGGAGACAGTGTAGCGAAGTATTGGAGCCAGGTCTGGTTCTCATGAATGATCAGTAGCCGCCTGTCTGGGAGCGACCCAGGTCCAGCGTCGGCTCCTCCTCGTCTTCCCAGCGCGCGACGGGGTAGGCGAAGGTGAGGGCGAAGGCATCGGCCACGTCCGGGGAGGGAATGCCGCGGCGCTTCATGTCGGCCTTGGGCTCGAGCATCAGCGCGTTGGCCGCGTTGTAGGCGTACATCGGTGCGGTCAGCTCGGCCGCCAGCAGCTCGTCCCGCGGCAGCGCGCCGCGCTGCAGCCACTCCCGCGCCGCGAGCCACATCTCGCTGCGCTTGTTGCCGGCCCGGAGACCGGCTGCCGCCGCGATCGGCCTTGCCGCCGAAGTTGACGCCGATCACCTGGCGGAAGCCCAGCTGGTGCAGGCGGTCGACCACCCCGCCGCCGACGCCGCCATCGTCGACGAAGACCGCATCCGGGCTCCAGTGGCTGATCCGCTCGGCGACCTTGGCCGCGAGCTGCCATGGTGTCGAGGCCGGCGTAGCGCTCATAGGGCCGGGGATTGCCGTCGCGGCCGTGGCGGAAGTAGAGCGCCGACTTGTCGTCGCCGAACCGCGCCACGTCGACGCCGATCACCTTCTCCTCCCAGGCCTCGGCGGTGGCCTGCCGCGCCATCGCGGCGCTGACCAGGTCGTAGGGGATCAGCTGCTCGTCGATGTCGGCATCGAAGCTGCAGTAGAACTCCTGGCCGATCTTGCCGTCGCTCATCCCGGCGCGGCGCTCTTCGTCGATCTGCGCAGGGGTGATCAGCCCGGTGTCGTCGACGGTCAGCTTCTCGCAGAACCAGGTGTCGGCCTCGAGCGCCCGAGGTAGGTGGCATGGCCGTGGTTGCGGCCGCGGGGCGTGTAGATGAAGAGCGCCCAGCCGTCGTTCTCGACCAGGATCGGGCGGATGTACTCCCAGGCGTCGGGGTTGGCGAGCGACCACTCGGAGAAGACGACCCCGACCGGGTTCGACCCGACCAGGCTGTCGTAGTTGTCCGACCCGGCCATCTGCCACATCGAGCCGTTCAGGGTCTCGATCAGCATCTCCTGGCCGCTGGTGCGGGCGCGGACCTGCGGCGGCAGCACCTGGTCGATGATCCGCCGGCCCTGGCCGTCGATGCCGTTCCAGACCGCGCGGCGCGCCTGCGCCTGCTCGGGGAACAGGTGCCAGTAGCTGCCGACCCGCCGGAACATGTCCCGCGCCGTCAGGTTCAGCGCGCAGCTGTCCTTGCCGGCGCGGCGGTGCCAGACCGCGCAGCCGCGCCGGTAGCGCTTGCCGTGCCCGAACTGGTCGAACAGGCTCAGCTGGTGCGGGCGCGGCCGCCAGTCATGCGGGATCGTCGTCGAAGCGGTCGATGACATTGATGGTCAGCCCGCCGGCGTGCTCGAGCCGGTCGGTCTCGCGCCAGCCGGCCTGGGTCTTGAGGTAGAAGATCGACGACACGGTGTCGCCGGAGCGCGCCTTCTGCAGCAGGCCGCGCGCCACGTGGGCGATGGCCTTGGCCTTGCCCCTTTTATAGCGTTCCGCGATGTCGGGATCGCGCCCCATGATCGCATGGAAGGTGGTGCGGCCGATGCCGAGGTAGTCGGCGATCTGGTCCTGGTTCAGGAGCGCGCCGAGGGTCTCGATCTCGCCGCGCTGCGCGTCGGTCAGCTCGATCGGCTTGCGGGCCATGTCGTCCATCCTGTCATCCGTCACGGTTGCCACACGCGGTCTCGGCCGCCCGCTCCGCCGCGATCTCCCCGAAGCTGCGGCCGTCGCCGTCGAGCGTCGCCGCCTCCCCGGTGAACGCCTGCCACCTGGTCACCGCGACATCGACGTACGCCGGGTCGAGCTCCATCGACAGCGAGACGCGGCCGCAGGTCTCGGCGGCGATGATCGAGCTCCCCGATCCGGAGAAGGGCTCGTACACCGCCTGGCCGGGCGAGCTGTTGTTCAGCATCGGCCGGCGCATGCACTCGACCGGCTTCTGGGTGCCGTGCACCGTCCTGGCGTCCTGGTCGCGGCTCGGGATCGACCAGAGCGTGGTCTGCTTGCGGTCGCCGTTCCAGCAGCCCCTCGCGCCTGTCTTCACCGCGTAGAAGCAGGGCTCGTGCTGCCAGTGGTAGTCGCCGCGGCGAGAGCACCAGCCGCTCCTTGGCCCAGATGATCTGCGAGCGGATGGCGAAGCCGCAGGCCGTGAGGCTCTCGGCGACGGTGGTGGCGTGCAGCGCACCGTGCCAGACGTAAACCACCTCGCCCGGGAACAGCGCCCAGGCCTCGCGCCAGTCGGCGCGGTGGTCGTTCAGCACCTTGCCGGTGCGGCTCGTCGCTGACAGTCCGGCCTTGTTGCGCCACCCGGGGTCGTAGTTGACCCCGAACGGCGGATCGGTCGCCATCAGATGCGGCCGCACCGCCGCCAAGCAGCCGCGCCACGTCGGACGCTTCGGTGGCGCTGCCGCAGAGCAGCCGGTGGTTGCCGAGCAGCCAGAGGTCGCCGGGCCGGGACGCCGGCACGCCCGGCGGCTCGGGTGTCTCCTCCTCGCGGGGGTCGGGCGCGCGTTGCCGAACAGCGCATCGAGCTCGCCCGCCTCGAAGCCGAGCGCGCCGAGATCGGTGCCGAGCTCCGCCAGCTCCCCGAGCTCCAGGGCGAGCAGCTCGCGGTCCCAGCCGGCCTGCTCGGCGAGCTTGTTGTCGGCGAGGATGTAGGCGCGCTTCTGCGCCTCGCTGAGATGCGCCGAGCTCGATCACCGGCACCGAGGCGAGGCCGAGCTTGCGGGCCGCCAGCACCCGGCCGTGGCCGGCGATGATGCCGTTCTCGCCGTCGACCAGCACCGGGTTGGTGAAGCCGTACTCGCGGATCGAGCCGGCGATCAGCGCCACCTGGCTCTCGCTGTGGGTGCGGGCGTTCCGCGCGTAGGGGATCAGGCTACGCGACCGGGCGGTAGTCGATGGCAAGGTCGGAGGTCTCGGCGTCGGGCACTCGAACCGACATGCGACAGGCTCCTCGTCCGGCTCGACCCGCGAATTTCCAGGGCCTCTTTGAAGAATAGCACGAAGAGAAACCATTGTAATCATGACATAAAAGCACGATGAACGACACAAGGACACAATTGCCGCGCCGCTGTGGCCAACGCCGGAAATCGAGATCCATCCATAGTGACAAGGTAACGAAGGGTTGAAGGGGAAGAGGGCCGTCACCCCCGGTCACTAACCGTCGCGGCCTGCTAAGCATCGCTGCCCGTTCTCGGCCTTTCCGGCCTGGTATGATGGAGAAAATTGCATGCGAAACCAACCGCCCGCGCCCCGCCGGGTGCAGTCGAGGCGAACGATTGGAGGCCCCGCCGCGCCCGCGGCCGGAGTTCCCGGAGCGGTGCAGCACATCGCCCGCGTCGAGGAAGCGCGAGCATGGGCGAAGGAGCACTGCGCATTTTCGGCCGGACACTGTGCCGCGGGCGGCGAAGGGATCGGTCCGGTCCACGTGGCGCTCATGTCAGGCTTAGGAATTAAGTGGTGGAAGGATGGAAACCGGCGTGGATATCAGGTGAGCGAGCAGGCGGCTCGCTATCTGTCACTCCACGCCTCCACGTGCCCGGAAACCTACGATCTCGTCCGCATGATCGGACAGTTCAATGTCGTTGGTAACGCGCCCATGCCGGCGGAGCTGAGGTCGCTAATATCTCAGATCCTGGGCGGGAGCCTGACCCGCCCGAAAAAACACGGCCGGAACCGCGCGGACAACTGGCAGCGAGATTACTTCATCCAGACGTTCCTGGATACTCTGGTCGAACGGTTCAAAGTCCGCCCGACAAGAAACGACGTGACAAAACTAAAGGACAGTGCTTGCGATATTCTTTCGGAGGTATTCGCGGAAGCCGGCTACCCCAAGTTGAACTACAAGCTCATGAAGGAAATCTGGGGGAACAGGAAGCTCAGGGAAGAGGCTCGCACCATCCGGGAAATCCACGAGACCAGCCGCTCGGAAGAACCTCCTCTCTTCGTGCGCTTGGGCAAGGCGCCGTTCGCTGTGCCGGAAAAGTAACCCCTTTCATCGGCATGCGGCCGCTTGCTCGCACCCTATCTCAAGGCCATCGCAACCTGTGGCAAGGACACAGCGATGGCCGACGAGCCCGCACTTCTCCTTTCCGATCACGCCGGCGCGGCGTTGCTCGGCATCTCTCGCGCGACGTTCTGGCGTCGCGTTTCTGACCGGACCCTCCCGCCGCCGCTGAAGCTCGGCGGCCTCACCCGCTGGCGGCGGTCAGATCTGATCGCCGCGGTGGACCGCGCAGCCGTCCGTCAGCCCGGTGGCCTGGGCTAGTGATGAATTCGTTCCGCACCACTCGAGCAGGCATGACCGAGGCCGCCAATCGTCCGGGGCTCGCCCCAAGAGCCTCATCGGACATGGGCCTCGACCCGCCAAACGTCTTCCTCTTCGAGACCGAACTGGCGCAGCGCTGGCGGCAGTCGGTACGGACGCTGCAGCGATGGCGCCAGAGCGGCACAGGCCCGAGCCATGTCCGGTTCGGCCGGCGGGTGCTCTACCGTATGGTCGATGTTCTGGCCCATGAAACTTCGGCCGGCTCCGGCGTCGGTGGGCCGCCGTGAGTGACGCGCAGAGCATCACCCTTGCCCTTCGCGGCAAGTGGTATGGCCGCTACGGGGTGGCCTTTTGCCCGGTGCACGAAAACCGGCGCACGCCGGCACTTCGCCTGGCGAATGGCAGCGACGGGCGCCTGCTCGCGCTCTGCTCGGCGGGCTGCACATTCGGGTCGGTGGCCGGCGTCTTGCGCGGCATGGGGCTTCTGGAGCGCCGTGTCAGCTACGCCCTGCCCGACCCCCTCGAGCAGGTCCGCCGGCGGTTGGACGAGCGTCAGGAGACCGAGAAGCGCCGGAGGCAGGCACTGGAGGTCTGGCAGAAGGCGGTCTCGATCGGCGGCACCCTCGCCGAGCGCTACCTGCGGAACCGGTCGATTACTGCCGACCTGCCCCCGACCCTGCGCTTCCACGGGGCCTGCTGGCATGCCTCAGGGCAACGGCTGCCCGTTCTCCTGGCGCTGGTCGAGAGGGAGGGCGAGGCAAGGCCGGTCGGCGTGCACCGCGTCTACCTCGCCGAGCCCGGGCGCAAGGCGGATGTTGACCCGGTCAAAGCCTCGCTCGGGCCGGTCGGCGGCGGGGCCGTTCGGCTCACTGTAGGAAGAATAGGAACAGTAGGACGGGGGCAGCCGCGAGTTTCGGGCGATCCCGTCGTCGTGGCTGAGGGCATCGAGACGGCCCTGAGCCTGCCGGCCGCCCTCCTCGGTTCATCGCCAAGCCTCCTGGCGACCCTCAGCACGAGCGGCATGAGTGGTCTCGCGCTGCCGGACGGGCAGCCAGGGCGGCTGGTCATCGCCCCCGACAACGACGCGGCAGGACGCAAGGCTGCGACCGCGCTCGCCGATCGCGCCTGCACCCTCGGGTGGACCGTGCAGTACCTGCGCCCGCCAGCCGGCCGCAAGGACTGGAACGAGGTCCTTCAGCAAGGAGCCGCGACGCCATGAACGCGCACGCGGCATTTGAGGATCACCAGCCCGAGGCGCCCGAGCCTCTCGTTCACCAGGCGAGCGCGCCGGAGCCCTTTCCGCTCTGGGCGTTGGGTCCGCTTCGGGCGGCTGCGGAGGCGATCCACGACAAGACGCAGGCGCCAACCGCCATCGCAGCTCATGCTGTCCTCGGTGCGGCGGCGCTGGCGGTCCAGCCAATCGCGAACGTCGAGACCCTCGGTGGCCCATCGCCGGTGTCGCTCTTTCTGCTCACGATCGCTCAGTCTGGCGAGCGCAAAAGTGCGTGTGACCGGCTTGCCGTGGAGGGGGTGCGGGCATTCGAGGCGGCACTCATGGCCGAGCATGGCCTCAATACGGCCTCGTGGCGCAACCGGCACGCTCTGTGGGACGCCGAGCGCAAGCGCGCCCTTGGCGAGAAGGAAAAGGACAGGACGGCGCGGGAGGCCGACCTGAATGCGCTGGGCGCCGAGCCGGAGGCACCGCCTCTGCCGATCGTCGTGACGCCGGACCCGACGGTGGAAGGGCTCGTGAAGAACATGGCGAGCCTGCGCCCCACCCTCGGCCTCTTCTCGGACGAGGGTGGCGCCTTCCTCGGTGGTGTCGGGATGAACCCCGATAACCGACTGAAGACCATCGCGACCCTCTCCGCATTCTGGGACGGCTCTCCCGTGTGTCGGCTCCGGGCCGGCGATGGCGCCTCCCTCTTTCTAGGGCGGCGCCTTTCGGTGCACCTGATGGCACAGCCGGTCGCGGCGAGCACGCTGTTGGCCGATCCGGTCGCGAACGGGCAAGGCATCCTGGCGCGCTTCCTGACCGCCGAGCCGGAGAGCGCTATCGGCACCCGAACGCGCCTGGATTGGCACCCCGAGAGCGACTCCGCGCTGGCGCACTTTGCGGCGCGGCTCGGCGAACTGCTGCGCCGGCCGATGCCGGTTCGGGCCGACGGCGGGCTGGACCCTCGTTTGTTGCCCCTGTCCACCGAGGCCCGCGACATGGCACGGGCGTTCTACCTTGAAACCGAGAGGGCGCAGGCCGAGGGCGGCGCGCTTGCCGAGGTCCGGCCCTTCGCGAGCAAGGCGCCCGAGCACGCCTGTCGGCTTGCCGCGGTGATGACGCTGTTCGCGAACCCGGAGGCGGTGGCAGTCACCGGTCCGACCATGCGCGACGCACTGACGCTCGCCACGTTCTACCTCGACGAGGCCGTTCGCCTGGCCCGGGAGGCGACCGTTTCTGCCGAGACCGCCGAGGCCGAGCGGATGCGTCGGTGGCTGGTCGGGAAGTGGTCGGAGCCCTTCATCTCGGTGACGGACGCCCTGCAGCGCGGACCGTTCAAGGACGCAGCAAAGGTCCGGCGGGCGTTCGCCCGGCTCATCGCAACACCGCTGGCTGGTCCCGATGCAGGAGGCTGCGGAGATCGTCGGCAAGCGCCGCCGCGAAGCATGGCGCGTGATGCGGGGGGCCGGCCAGTGACGTTCCGCTTCGACCTGGACGCCGCGCTCGCGGACTTGCGGAACTGCGTGGATGCTCGTCCTACAGTTCCTATTCTTCCTACAGTTCCGCACCCTTTAGAATGCGGAGCTCGGAGAGATCACCCGCTGCACGCCTACTCCGCGGCCCAGCTCCACCGGGCCGTTCGAGAGGCCTGGTCCGCCTTTGAGGCGATGGACGACGTGCACAATCAAGAGGCGTGGCGGTGAACCCGCTGCATCCACGACATATGAACGGCCGGGAACGTCTCGCCGAGGTGTGCGACCTGCTCGCCCTTGGCCTAATCCGGCTCCGCGCCCGACAGTCAAGCGAAGTATCTGCCGACCCCGGAGAGAGTTTGCTACTCCTCCCGCCCGACCAGAGCGGTCATGCGCAACCGAAACGACGGAGAGCCGCATGACCGACGCCATCCCCGCGCGCCTGGCCGCGCTGAAGACCATATCGGCTCATCACCCTCAAAGCGCACGTAGTCCTTCATCTGCAGGCCGTAAATCGCTTGCGTGCGTGTGACGTAGCGCCGCAGGGATGCAGCGTCCTTCGCTCCGAGGGCGCAAGCGGTGGCATCGACGCGCGTGAGATGCGGCTGATCGCACTTGAATTGCGCCTGCGCGGCGGGGGAAACAGCGACTGAAAGCAAGCCGAAGCAAGCCAGGGCAAAGCGGGAAGAAAACAAGTGTTTCATTGAGACCTCCGGGTGATCGTTGTCGGGGAATGCATCGTCCGCCCGGGTCACCGTTCAGGTCTTTGGGTCGCGCCTTAATCCGCCTTAATTCGTGATGAATCCGCGGGTTACCGCCGCCACGCCCTTTAAGCTGACGGCTGCATGGACACGATGACCTCCACCACGCTGCGCTTCGGCACCGTCCTGTTGGACGTCGAACAGCGCCAGTTGCTGATCGACGGGCGGCCCGCCAGGCTGGGGGCGCGCGCATTCGACGTGCTGCTCGCACTGGTCGAGCGGCGCGATCGCGCGGTGAGCAAGAACGAACTGTTCGAACTCGTGTGGCCCAACGTGGTGGTCGAAGAGAACAATCTGCAGGTGCATATCTCGGCGCTGCGCAAACTGCTCGGGCCGCAGACGATCGCGACGATCCCCGGGCGTGGCTATCGTTTTACCGCTGAAATGGCATCCGCGCAGGACTCTGCGACTGACGCAGCAGCTGCTGCCACTGCCTCGCACGGTTTCCGGCAACGGTTTCCAATCTGCCGCCATGCCCTGAGCTGCTGTACGGTCGCGATGATGACGCGCGCGCCATCGGTGAATTCCTGCGTAATCACACCCAGGTATCGATCGTCGGCGCCAGCGGCATCGGCAAGACCCGACTTGCGCTGGCCGTTGCAAACGCGCAGCGACAAAGCTTTCCAGACGGCGTCTGGTGGGTCGAGTTAGCTGCGCTGAACGACGGCGCACTAGTCGCCGGCGCCATTGCCCGGGCACTTGGGGTACGCGTCGGTGATGACCGGCCGGTGCTCGAAACAGTTATGGCGCTGCTCAGGAAGCAAAGCACGC
>CAVXNR010000002.1:0-99617 GCA_963763095.1 Vicinamibacteria bacterium | reverse complement strand
GTGAGTGGCGCACGGGAAGTCACCGGGATTGTAGATGCAATCTCGGCGCGCCGGCAACTCCTGCTGCCCTCGCTGGCGGTCCGTCCTCCACATCGGATTAGCCGTTCTATTTCTTCATCTCTTCCGCCAGCCGCTGTAGCCCGCCGGCGGCGCCGCCAAACCCTGTCGGGGGGGCCGGCGCATAGCCCTTGAACCGTTCGGGAATCGTCCACTCCGGGGCGGCGGCCTCCGGCGTCTTGCCCGCCTTCAGAGCCGCCTGCGCCCACGACAGGAACTCCTGGTTGAAGTCCGCGTACTCCCTGACGTCCGCCCAAGTGGTCGTCGTATCGCTGTGGCCGTTGATGACCGTGTCGACGTTCTTGATCGCGTTGTAGCCCTTGGTGAGGGTCTCCGCGTAGTGCAGGACGGTGCCGCCGTTCGCGCCGTCGAAGAACGGCAGTCCCTTGCGCGCGAACAGGTCCCCGAGGTGCGCCGTGCGCAGCGCGGGGAATACGACCCATGCGTCCCCGTTCGTGTGGCCCGGTCCGAAGTAATACAGGTCGATCTCGTCAGCACCCTTGCCGATGGTCATCGTGTCCTTGAAGGTCCGCTTGGCCATCCCGCGGTTGTCGTTCTGCTTGAAGAGGTCCATCTTCTCCATGTTGGTTTTCGTGTTCTCCTGCACGACCACGTCCACGGTCGCCGGGAACTCGACGTTGCCGCTCACGTGATCGCCGTGCGTGTGCGTGTTGATCAGCATCGTGATCGGCTTCGGCGTCAGCTCCTTCACCTTGTCGATGATCGGCTGGCCCCAGCCCGGGTTCTTCGCATCGACGACAGTGACGCCGGCGGACGTGACGAACACGGCGACGTTGCCGCCCCCGCCCTTGAGCACGTACAGGTTGTCTTTGAGCTTGTCGACGGTGATGACCTTGGGCCCATTCGCCGGCGGCTGCGCCCTCAGCCCCGCGAATGCGCCGACCGCGATCAGGACACCCAGCACGATTCCACGTCTCATGAGACTCCTCCAGGAAAGAACACCCGTTGCACGAACCAGAATGCGCCGGCGGCCATGACCACAACCGATCCGGCGAACGCGAGCCGCCGTCCCGCGGCCTCGTTGTGGGAGCGCAGCGCCGACAACGCTGTCGCGACACACGCGACGACCAGCAATTGGCCGATCTCGATGCCCGCGTTGAACGACACGAGCGACAGGCCGAGCGCGCGCGCCGGCAGCTCCATCTCGCGAAGCACGCTCGCGAACCCGAACCCGTGGATCAACCCGAACGCGAAGGCAATCCACCCCCGCACGTCACGTCCATCCCTCTTGAGCAGCGTGTCGGCGCCGACGTACACGATGCTCAGGGCAATTGCCGGCTCGATGAGACGCGCGGGCGGGCTGACGAGATTCAGGGCAGCGAGCGACAGCGTGATGCTGTGGGCTGCCGTGAAGGCCGTGACGATCACGGCCAGCTGGCGGACCGACCCGCCGAGGAGCAGCAGTCCCACGAGGAACAACAGGTGGTCCGGGCCGATCAGGATGTGGTGCACGCCGGCTGGCAGAAACTTCCGCACTACGGCGCGTGCGCCCTGTCGTGTGCCGGGAAAGTACTCGAATTCGCGGTGGTCTCCACCGAGCATGACCTGGGTCAGCCCCTCGTCCTCGTAGATGTTCAGGAACGTCTGATGTTGCGGGTCGTACGGGAACATCGCCGCGTGGACTCGCAGTGTCCCCGGGCGGTCCGCGAGCGCGTACCGGACCGGCAGGCGCAAGGAATTGCGGCCGGCGAGCAGTTCGGGCGAGGACCACTGCGGCTCGAGCTCCCGGCCATCGGCGCTGATGCCGAACCGGCCGGCCAGCAGGTCATGCACTGCGGTGGCGCGCTCAGCCGCGAACGCGGGATCCAGCAATCGTTCGGCGGGCTGGATATCGAGGTCGTGGGCGAGGTCGAACACGTGGAGGGTCACGCTGCCTTCGAGCACGCCGGCTTTCAGCCGAAGATCGAGATAGCTGAACGGCACGGGGTGCGCCTCAGCGCCGCGCACCCCGGCGAGCGCGGCCAGCAGCACCGCACAGAGCAGAGGCGGCGCTGGCACCGAACGCCGAACCGGGTTGGCACGGTCCCCGCCTGCTGCATCGAACGCGGTGTCATTGGCGCGCAAATGCTACCGCAGAACCGCCTGCAGGGATGCTGATCGCGGTCCAAGGACGCGAGGGACACGCTCTGCGACGAGATCGAGGACTCCGCGTTTCAGCCTTCTGGCACGCCGGATTGTCGCGGATGCGGCCGGCCGTTGTCGTTCGCCAGAAGTGCATCTAGCGCTTGAGCCGTGTTGATCTTTGCATGTCTCGGAGGACACGATCACCCAGTACTGCGAACCATCCTCTGGGTCGCGAGAGCGCTCGCCCTGGCCTGCCCGGCCACCACGAACTGGTGCTCGAGCCGTACACGGCTGCGGCCATTCGGAACCTCGTGAGCCAGATGGCCGCCGCGACAACGTTCGGCGAAGGGGAATCAGCGTGGGGCGAAAGTTGTCATATCTTTGAAGGAGGATGGATCGCCGCACTGGACGATTTCCGCAACTGGCTCGTCCTTAGCGTGGCGTGATCGCTCTCGAGCGCCCCCTATTCGCCCAGCAGGATCGCAGACTTTGCTTTTGACCGCAGTCCTCGATCGAACGTGACCAGCGTCAGCTGTCCGACCGTGGCGAATGCAGCAAGGTATGCGTCGGCCCAGTCCTTGGTGGCTGGCTGGCGAAGGCGCGTCAGGGCCCGAAAGCGGGTCTCGATCTCCGCGGGCTCGTCAACGAATTCGACCCGCGGATCTTTGAGCCATCGGTCATAGGCGGCCCATGCCTGTGGCTGGGTCATGACTTCGTCGCTCATCACCGCCCCCGCGGTCAACAACCGCAGCAGGCCGAGTTGGGTGAATCGGCAGAAGGCGAAGGTCGCATCCGGAGACAGCGCCGCGAACCACTCTGCCGCATTCGAATGGTGCGTGTGCCCCTCGTAGGTGAGCGCTACCCAGACGTTGATGTCAGGGAAAAGCGATGTCGTAGATGGTGGCATCGTCGAGAACCACGCTGCCCGGGCGCTTGGACCGAACGATCGGCAATGACACGAGGGCTCCGGCTTTGCGGCGTTCGCCTTTCAAAACGCTCTTAACGCCACGCAAGATGAGCGCTCTCGTCGAGCTCCCCTCGCGTGCGGCCCGGGACTTCAGCTGACGGTACATTCCATCGGGAATATCGACAGTCGTGCGCACGGACACCATTGTGCCATATTTATGGCTCAGGAGATACCTGGCGCGAATCATCGACAGTTCTGACAACTTCCGCAGGCTGGCTCATCTGTACTGCGGCATGAGCGGTTCGATTCCCTGCTCGGTGTCATTGGGCTCGTGGCCGGCTACATCCCCGCGCGCCGCGCCACACGCGTGGACGCGATTGCGGCCTTGCGCGCGGAATAGCAGCGCCTAGAACTCGAAAGCGCTTGGCCCCACAGGAGTTGCGTCGAGATTCTGGAAGTGGCCCCTCAGGCTGGATTCGAACCAGCAACCCTCCGGGTAACAGGTTAATGCAGGTGTCTGGCCTCGTGGAACGTCGTGTCGCAGACAACGGCGTTCGCGATCGCAGTGTGAGGTCTCTCCGAAACATCTGTTCGCCGCTTCTTCGACGCTCCGCCGTCCGAATGGCGCGAACAACTTGGCAACGCCCCTGTGGACGAGCGGCCCGGGGACCGACGTTGTGGCCGATCAGCGGTTCGCGTTCCCGTCCGTCACCAGGTCACAGAGGCGATACCGTCACCACACGCCGGTCGATCGTACCGTCGCCGTCGGAGTCGATCTCCTCCGTCGCGGTGGACGTGTTCTTGCCGTACACCGTCGTCGTCGTCGACGAGAAGAACAGAGCGCCCGTAGCGTCGGTGAACGAGTCCGTGACGAAGATCTGCCGGTCCTGGTTGTCGTACTTCGCGGTGAACGTCTCGATCTGGTCCGTGTGCCCGTCGTCGTCGAAGTCCCGCGAATCCACCGATATGATCGTCCGACCGAATTTGTCGAACGTGTTGATCTCGACGACGCGGACGAGCAGGACGCCGTTGAGGGACTCCTCGCTGACGATCTGCACCGGGCGACCCTTCGCGTCGTTGGTGTACACCTGGCTGGCCTCGAACACGTCGGCGCCGTCGTGCGAGATGACGTGGTTCGCCAGGAGGTGGTCCTGGTTGTCGAACGTCGCGGTGCTCACGGTGGTGACGTCGACGTGGCCGTCGCCATCGGAGTCGGTCGTCTCGACCGCCCCCGTGATGAAGCCGCGGTTGCTCCGCGAGAAGGTCATCGTGTCCTCGCGCACCAGCTGTACATGGCCGCTCGCGTCGAACACGAAGCTCTGGTCGTTCTGTCGGCTGACGAGGTTTCTCGAGTCGTACGTCGCGGTCGAGGTGTCTCGAGAGTCGGGGGACTGCGGGGTCGCGAGGTCGTCGATGTCCGTGGTGGACGCGAGAACGTTCCCGTGGGAGTCGTACGTGAGCGAGACGGTCGTCACGAAGCCGCCGATCTCGGTCCGTGTGCTGACCACCCGACCACGAGCGTCGAAGTCCCTCGTCTCCGTCTCGGTGTTGTCGACGACGCCGTCGCCGTCCTCGTCGATCGTCGACACGATTGAGATCAGCTTGTGCTTGCTGTTGCGCGTCAGCGTGTCGACGCGGACGGACGCGGGCACCGGACCTTCACCGTCCGGGTCCGTCACCGTCACCACCTTGCTCAAGCGGTGAGCCTGGCCGTAGGTGAACGCCCTCTCCTCCGAGCGGACGACGTGCCCGTCGACCGTGACGCTCCTCCGCTCGTGGACCAGCAGGCCCAGGTTGTCGAACTCGCGGACGACCTCGAACACCGACACCTCGCCGGTGGCGAGGTCGGTCTCGGTGCTGCTGAACACCTCGGTCCGACCGTCCTTGGTGAAGTTGACGCCCGCCGAGGCGTTGGGCTTCGCGGCGGG
Organism: Vicinamibacteria bacterium; assembly: GCA_963763095.1. Classification (GTDB taxonomy): domain Bacteria; phylum Acidobacteriota; class Vicinamibacteria; order Vicinamibacterales; family JAENWD01; genus CAVUCH01. The sequence goes on along the minus strand of CAVXNR010000002.1, from coordinate 94,640 downwards.
CCCGCGCTTGGCCGCGGTAGCTGCGGGCGCCTGGGCCCACGCCGCGGCGACGAGAGCGAGAACGACGACAGGACGTACGACGGCAGGCTTCATGAACTCCCCCTCAATTCGCAAGAAGAGCCGTCCCGAGCCGGCTCAAAGGACGTGGTTGCCGACCGTGTGCACGGCCAGCCCGAGCCGCGATGCGATGGCCGCGTTGTCCAGGCCGCTCGCGATCAGGTCGAGCACCTCACGCTCCCGCACGAGCAGGCGATTCTGCCCCCTCGAGATCGCCTCGACGACTGCGATAACTGCCGCAGCTTGGTAGGGGTCGCCATCGAAGAAGTCCCCTCACAAGATTGGGGGCAGAGGGGTCTTTAGACCGGACATCCTGGACAGACCGGAGAAGTACACCAATGTGAAGGAGGACTCCGTTCAGGAACTTGACGGAACCCCACTCTACGCTTTCCTGCCTGCCGACAGCGCCGGGCTCACGTACCTATCGGTGATTCCCGTTCTTACCTTCGACGACAGGGATCCGATGGAACTCGAATCGTGAGCGGAACCCACTTCCGGCGATCGGCTCGGCAGCGGCGTCAAAAGGGTTCACGCCAGGGGGAAAGATCGCCCCCTCGCTGGTTGCGATCGCTGTCTCAAAGGTCTCGTCGAACGTGATGACAACGGTGGCAGCGGCGACGCCAAAGAATACATTTCCACTCTGGAAGGTCAGGTCCACGGTCGTGGCGGTGACCTCTCGTCTTCCCGTCGTGTTCCACGAGCCCAAGGTATTGCTGAACGATTCCCCGAGGACGCCGCCGCCGGTGAACTGGATGGAGAAGACGGCGCGCAGGTTGCCATCTCGGCCGATCTGTAGCACCTGCGCCCCATCCTCCTGGACGGCCAGGTACGTGCCAGCGATTTTGTCGCCGAGGCCCTCAACCGAGGCCGGACTTGCCTGTCCTAGAATGGAGGGAGAGCTCAGTGCGATCACTGCCACAACAGCGAGGGATGCCGACCATCTATGGATGCTCTTCATAGGTCCTCCACGTCTGAAACGGTATTTGCTGACAGCCATGCGCAATCCGCCAGGGGCGATCGCAGGCACGACAGCGTTCAAGTGACCTGGCTAACGTAAAGGGTTTTGTCCAGCCTTCCCCCTTTCGACAGCGTCTAGCGCGGGTTGTCCGCCAAGCACTGCACGGTCGGCGCTGGCCCATCGAGAATGCAGTGGGGATCACCGCCCGGATGCGTCGAGCTGGCGCAGATGCTGGCCATGACGCCGTTCTGACGGATCAACGCCAGCCCGCAGTTGAAGTCTCGCCGGAACTCGTCGGCCTTGTGCTTCGCGGCCTTGCGGGGCGGAAAGACGATCGTCGAGAGCTCCGGGCCACAATCGTGAACCGGTACACCGACCACGTGCGTGCCCGCGGGAACGGTCGCGACGCTCTCCCAGAACGCCAGGTCGATCGTGCCGTTCAGGAGTGCGGCGATCATCGCGTCTCGTCCGGATTGATCCGCCGAGAAAACGTGCGGAGTGAAGTTCTCGTAGTGGTTGCCGAGGCAGTCCGGGTTGTGGAAGAGGCCGCTCAGGAACCCAACGGCCGCCCCGCCGAGGTCGTCCCCCTCGTCGAGATCGTCGAAGACGGGGTTCGAATCGCGAGCGATGAGCTGCGGGACAGGACCGAGGCTGTGCGCGTCCGCGAACTCGGCGCCGAGCTGCTTCCGCTGCGGTGTGTCGAACCAGCCCATGCAGGCATCGAACCGACCCAAGGTCAAGCCCGATCCGATCACCGGGTGCCCGGCAGCATCGCTGTCGACGCATTCGGAAGTCGGCCGATCGATGATCCGGCATCGCATGGCTGTATTCGCCGAGCAGATCGCGGTCAGCAGATCGTAGTTCACCCCCTCGAGCGGTCCGACGTCCCAGGGCGGGAAAGGAAAGCCGAGAGCGATGGTGTACTGGCGCGACTGCGCAGCGCTCACGCCGGTCACGCAGAGGAGCAGGCAGGTGAGAATCAAGAGTCTCCACCGCATGGCAGTACCTCACGCTGGGGGGTGGAAGCCCGGGGATCGTAACACGTTCGCGAGCGACTACTCCGCCTGCGTACCCTCCAGCGCGTCTGGTTGGAGTGGCAGTCGAAGCAGGCGCGCCGGAGCACCGCCATCACCGGCTCGGGACTTGACAACAACTCGAAGGCGATTCAGATTTCCTCCTCGTACGAGTGCTTGCGAGTGTCACCAAGGAGGGGGGATATGCTGCGGCTCCGAATTCCAGTCATTCTCGTCCTGGCGGCGCTGTGGGCGGGAACGGCCCAAGCCCAGGTGGACACGGGAACGATTCTCGGGACCATCCGCGACCAGAGCGGCGCGGTCGTCCCCGGAGCGACCGTGAGCGTGCGCGAGGCTACGACGAACGCCTTGACCACTCTCATCGCTGACGCTGAGGGGAACTATGTCGCGACGCCCCTTCGGATCGGGACGTACACCATCAGCGTCGAGCTGGCCGGCTTCAAGACGGACACCCGCGAGGGCATCGTGTTGCGTGTCCAGGACCGGTTGCGCCTGGACTTCGGGCTGGAGCCGGGTGACATCCGCGAATCCGTGGTCGTCACCGGCGAGACGCCGCTCGTCCAGACGGAGACGTCCTCACTCGGCGAAGTTGTGGATACGCGACAGATCGTCGACATGCCGCTGAACGGCCGCAACTACATCGACCTCGCCACGCTGACGAGCGGCGTCATTCGCACCGCCGAGGGGAGCAATGGCAACGTCAACGCGACCTTCGTGGTGAACGGCACGCGCGGCGGCCAGAACAACTACCTGCTCGACGGCATCGACAACAACAGCAACGACGGGGGCGAGGCCGCGCTCTACACCAACGTGGACGCGATCGAGGAGTTCAAGGTCCAAACGAGCAACTACTCGGCGGAGTTCGGCCGATCGGGGGGGGCAGTGATCAACGCCTCCCTCAAGTCCGGGGCCAACACCATGAAAGGTGGCGCCTTCTATTTCCTGCGCGACGAGTCCTTCGACGCTCGTGGCTACTTCGAGGACCCGAACTCCGCGAAGGCGCCGTTCCACTTCCAGCAGTTCGGTGGCACGCTGGGCGGTCCGATCCAGAAGAACAAGACGTTCTTCTTCCTGGACTACCAGGGCACCCGCCGCCGGAGCGCCGACACGGGGATCTATTCGGTGCCGACCGCCGCGCAGCGCCACGGCGACTTCTCCGGCGAGGGGAACAGCATCATCAACGACCCGCTGACCGGGCAGCCGTTCCCCGGCAACGTGATCCCCGCAGACCGTTTCGATCCTCTCGCTCAGAACTTCGTGAACCTCTACCCGAATCCGAACCAGGATGGGCTCAAGAACAACTATCTGGTGAACCCCAGCTCGACGAATACCATCAACCAGGGCGACGTCCGGCTGGACCACGAGTTCTCCCCCGACAACCGAGTCTTCCTGCGCCTGTCGCTGTCCAAGGGGAACCGCTTCCTCGAACCGCCCCTTCCCGGCCTCGCGAACGGCGGCGACTACGGAACGGGGACGTCGGATTCGAAGACCTGGGGCACGGCGCTGGGCTTCACCCATGTCTTCTCCTCCTCCACGGTCAACGAGCTGCGCGTGGGGTTCAACCGCGTCAAGGGGTCGGACGGAATCACCGCCGGAGGCCAGCAGGCCCCCCCGCCCGAGCTGACGGTGCCCGGCGTGGCCAACAATCCCGCGGTGGCGGGCATCACGGTCTTCGATCCTGCCGGCTACAGCCACGTCGGCGACCCCGAGTTCATCCCGACCTATACCCTCACCCAGGAGCTCCAGCTCTCCGACACGCTGTCGCTGGTCCGCGGCCGCCACAGCCTGAAGACCGGCTTCCAGCTTCGGCGGAGCTACTTCGACTTGTTCCAGATTCCCCAGCCGCGCGGCAAGTTCAGCTTCAGCGGCGAGTTCACACAGGACCCCGATCACAACGACGGAACGGGTGACCCGCTCGCCGACGCGCTCCTCGGCTACTCCTCGCAGATCGATATCTCGAACATCACCCAGACCAGGAACCGCACGCCTGTCTTCGGCGCGTTTTTCCAAGACGACTTCAAGGTGAAGCCGGCCTTGACGCTGAATCTCGGGTTACGCTGGGATTACACCGGTCCCACCGTGGAGGCCGACGACCGCCAGAGCAACTTCGACTACGCAACCGGCCAGGTCCTCGTCGCCAACCAGAACGGCAACTCCCGAGGCTTGATCGACGTCGACAAGTTCGACTTCGCACCTCGCATTGGCTTCGCCTGGACACCCTTCAAGGACAACAAGACGGCGTTCCGCGGCGGCTACGGGATCTTCTACGGGGCGCAAGAGGTGCGAACCGGCTTCCAGCTCGGCTACAGCATGCCCTTCTTCTTCGCGCTGTCGAAGGCGAGCGAGTTCGGCGTCACGCCCGCGGCCTACGTGAACCAGGGCTTCCCGGCGCTGGACCCGGCCGCGGCCTCTTTCCCAGGACTCCTCTCCGCCGATCAGCGGTTCAAGAGTCCCTACTACCAGCAATGGAATGTCAGCGTCCAACGCGATGTCGGGTGGAACAGCTTCGCTCGAGGTCGCGTACGTCGGATCCAAGGGGACGCACCTCCAGGTGTTGCGCGACTACAACCAGCCACAGCCCGGGCCGGGCGACCCTCAGGAGCGGCGGCCCTACCCGCAGTACGGAAACTTCGGGTCGATCACCAACGCGGGCAGCTCGACTTACAACTCGATCCAGATGAAGCTCAACAAGCGCTGGAGCGACGGCCTCTGGCTGCTCACCGCGTTCACCTATAGCAAGGCGTACAACGACCAGCCGGAGATCTGCTGCGCCTCGCCGTGGCCTCCCGACAGTTACAACATCCACGGCGAGCACGGGCCCGCCGACTACGACCAGCGCTACCGCTCGGTCACGAGCTTTGCCTGGGACCTGCCTTTCGGGAAGGGACGTCACTTCCTCGACACGGACGGCGTGCTCAACGGCATCTTCGGCGGCTGGCAGTTCGGCGGGATCGTGACGATCACCGCCGGCTTCCCGTTTTCGCCCGCCATCAGCCTCGACACGTCGAACACCGGCACGTTCGGCCAGCTTCGGCCCGACCTGATCGGCGATCCCAATCCCGCTAACCCCAGCCCCGCCCGCTGGTACAACCCCGAGGCGTATGCCACTCCGGCCGAGTTCACCTTCGGCAACGCGGGGCGCAACAGCCTCGTGGGGCCGGGCACGCGGACGGCGGATTTCTACATCAGGAAGGAGTTCGCTATCGGGGATCGCTCGCGCCTGGAGTTCCGGGTCGAGGCCTTCAACGCCTTCAACCATCCCAACTTCGGTTTGCCCGACAACTACGTGGACGATGGAGAGTCGGCCGGGACCATTACCTACACGTCGCTCTCGCAACGGCAGATACAGATCGGCGCGCGGTTCGGGTTCTAGTGTCGCGAGCCCGAGATGCGTGGAGTCTTCGCCGCGCGCCGCAGGGAGGTTGAATGGACAGGAGGTTGCTTCTCAAACTGGGCGCCATGGGTCTCGGGACCGCCGCCCGCAGCACACCCGCGCATTGAAGTGAGGAAGCGACCGCGGCAGAACTATCGGGACTCGAACCACACGACCGCGCCCTTCTGAACATCCGGCAGGACGAAGACGAGGTCGCGGTCATGGCGCTGACCCTCGACTTCCTGCGCCTCGCCGAGGAAGGGCAGGAACCAGGCCGTGCCCGCGCTGGCGGCAGGCACGGTCACGCGGATTCCCTGCTCCGCCGTCTGAACGGCGTTCTGCCCAGCGACGAGGCCCTTGAAGTTGGCGAAGAAGATGTGAACCTTCCCGTCCACTCGCGCGATATGGGTCGCCACCGACGCGGACGCTTCGACGCGGACGTGTGAATCGGGCGCGAGGGCCGCGAGGAAATCCGCAACCTGGGAATGATCCGCCTTCCCGAAGTCGTTCTCCAAGTCGGCCAGGTACGCTCGTCCGGGACATTCCGCGAATCGCGTCAGCGCGTCCGAAGGGGCGAGGCCAGTCGCGTCCGTGCCAGTGACGACGAGTCGCGCCCCGCGGGAGACCTGCGCGCGGAGCGCCTCGCGCTCGGCCTCTTCGAGCATCCGCACGTCTGGGAGCACGAGCGTCGAGCCGTGAAACGCCGCCAGGGTTCGCGGCGTCACGACCTGGAATTCGAAGTGCCTCTGCATCAGCAGAATCAGGATGCCCTGATAGGAAGGGAGGAATACATCCGGAAAGTAGTTCCGCGTCGCCGGCGAGAAGTAGACCCCGATCGGATGGATCGGCTCTCGCGGCGCGTACAGGGTCCTCTCGTGTTTCTCGATCCACTCGAAAATGCGTTTGCGTGTCGGCAGATCGTTGGAGCCGGACATCACGTGGGTGGCCGCGTCCCAGAAGTTCGCCCCGGCCATCACCTGGGACATGGCGAGGTTCATCATCGGCTCCGGCGGCGCGATGTTCTTGTCCCCGTCCCAGGAGTAGTTGAGGATCCAGGTGGCCTTTCCCTGCGCGAAGGCGCGGAAGGAGTGCATCCCCACCTGATAGCGGAACCAGTCGAGGGGAGTGCGCGAGGTCGCCATGTGGTCGCCCCCGCCGAACTGGTACTCGTGGGCGATGGCATCGGTGATCCGGTACAGCTCGTAGACATCGGCGCCGACCACCACAGCTTCCCGCTCGATGCCGGGATAGATCTCGGGGATGGTCATGATGCCCGGGTTGACCGACTTGGCGGTACGATCGATCTCGGCCATGAACTCGGTGATCGTTGCGATGCGGAAGTCGATCCATCGGCGGAAATGCGGATCCGCGAAGTCGCCGAGCTTCAGGTCCCGGCGGGCATCGAGGCCGGTCCTCTGGCGGAAGGCCTCGACGGTGTAGTCGTCGAAGCTGGCCCAGGAGTTCTCCCAGCCGTCGAAGTGGGTCATCCAGTAGGGAATGTCCACGTAGATGCCGTCGATGCCTGTGGCCGCGATCTGGCGAACTCGTTCCATGTACTGCTCACGCCAGGGCTTGGCGTAGGGCGAGATCCAGACATCCTCGTCGCCCTTTCTTATCCAGAAGGCCGCGCCGCTCGTGAACAAGGCGGGCTCGCCCGAGAGCTTCCGCTGAAGCCAGTCTGGATGGTCCTTGGCGAGGGTGTGCGGGCTCTTGTCGCCGTCCTTCGTGATGCACTCGGTGCCGGCGATGTAGACGAAGGCACGGTTCCCGGAAGCGTGGGCCGCTTCCGCCAGCTCCCGGATCGCAGCGAGCTTTTCCTCGGGATCGAGGAAGCTCTCGTAGCGACCAGTGACGTCGTTGTCCACCTCGATGCCGAACACATGGCTGTCCGTGGCCTCGCGCACGATGGCGGAGGCCCTCTTCTCCGGGGCGCCATAGGCGCCGATCCGGACGCGGTGTGTCCAGTTTTGTGGCTCGGAGGCGGCCGCAACCTCTGGCCGGGCTTCGAGCAGCAGCGACCGCTCGAAGCGCGCCGGAAGCTCGGCGCGCGGGCCCTGGATCACGCCGAGATCGCGGCCGTTCACGTAGTCGGTGAGGCGGCAGGCGCGCGCGTCCAGGCTCTGCAACTCGAGCCGGCCGTCGAAGCTCTTCGCGAAGACGGCGGCCGATTCCATCCCGATGGTGTGGACCAGTCGCGACGCGAGCAGCAGGCCGAATGCCACGGCTGTCCCCAACGTCGTGAGCAGCAACGGCCCGGCTCCGTTCGGCCGGTGCCTCCCGCGGCGAGCTGGTTGGCCGACTGTGATTGACACGCTGAGCCCCCTGGGTCACGAGCAAAATGAATCGTAATGTATCGCAGTCATAGGGAAGCGAAGGCGGGATCCACGGCCTGATCGGCGTCTACACCAACGGCTGCTGAGGATTGTAATTGTGGCGCAGCGTCAATGAGCGATCGGAATTGACCTTCTGCCGGCACGCCCAACGGACCGGTCGACCTTCGCTCAATGTCGCTCTTTGCGTCTGTTCGCCGGCCCTTGCTGCGACCAAAGGGCATGGAAAGGGCAACGGTCACGCATGATCCGAGTCAATGCTTCTCTGCTAAGCTGACGTGTCATGCACGACGGATTCATCAGCCGGCGCGAGGCTCTGACGCTCGGTCTGGCTGCCGTCGGCACGCTGGTACGACCCACGCACGCCGCTGAACGCATTTCTGCTGCGAGACGGTCCGGCAGCCAACCTCTTGCAAGCGAGTTGCGGCTGGTCATCCGTAACGCTCGGCCGCTCGACGCGGAGTCACCGATCGAGGCGCTGAGGACGCTCGAGACGAGAAACGACCTGTTCTTCGTCCGAAGTCACCTTGCGCTGCCCGCCGACGTCTCCACGCCGTGGACGCTGACGATCGACGGCGAGGTGGCGCGGCCGCTCACACTTCGTCTCGAGGACATTCGCCGCATGCCGGCCGAGCACCGCAGCGTGACCATCGAGTGCGCCGGCAACGGCCGCGGCCGTCTCGAACTGCCAGCGACGTCCGGCGTGCAGTGGGGCCTCGGCGCGGTGAGCACGGCGACATGGACCGGTGTGCCCCTCGCCGCTGTGCTGGAACGCGCCGTCGTCCAGGCCTCGGCGCTGCACTTCTGGATGGAAGGGGCCGACCGTGGCCCAATCCCCGCGACACCCAGGTTCCTCCGCAGCATTCCGCGCGAGACCGCGCTCGGCGAGGCGTTGGTGGCTTACGAGATGAACGGCCAGCCGGTGCCGCTCCTGCACGGGGGCCCCCTGCGTCTCGTGGTGCCGCGATGGTACGGCATGGCGTCGACCAAGTGGCTCACCCACATGCACGCGCGTGCCACCGAGTCGGACAATCACTTCATGGCGCGCGGTTACCGGTACGCGGACGGAAGCCCCGTGGATCTGATGCGCGTGAAGTCGATCATCACCGCGCCGCGCGACGGCGACCTCGTGGACGTAGGTACCACGCGCGTGACCGGGGTCGCCTGGACGGGCACGGGGACGGTCGAGCACGTCGAGATCTCGAGCGACGGCGGTCGGACCTGGCAGCAGGCACGCTTCACCAGCGAGCCTCGGCCGGGCATGTGGCGCCTGTGGGAAGCCGACGCGGCCATCCGATCGGCCGGCAAGCAGGGCGTGCGCGCTCGCGCGACCGACACGGCCGGGCACACGCAGCCCGAGCACGCCTCTCCAAACCCAGGCGGCTATGGCAACAACTCGATCCACGAGGTGCGCGTCAATGCGCGCTGACGCTCCGATGTGGATGCGCCACGTCGTCCGACCGATCGTGATCGCCTCGGCGCTGCTCGCGGCGGCGCTTTCCGCGAGCTGTCGAACCGCCAGCGTCGGCGGGAAGATCGATCCGGATCCAGGGTTGATGGCCGTCGTTGCCACGGCGGAAGCGGCCCAGATCGCTGCGTTGCCCGACGGTCCAGGGAAGACGCTTGTCACCGAGCGATGCCTGCTGTGCCACGGCGCCGCGCTGATCGCGCAGCAGCGGAAGGACGCCGCGGCCTGGCAACGAACGGTGACGCAGATGCGAACGTGGGGCACGCCCATCCAGGACCAGGATCAGACCGCGCTCGTCGCGTATCTCACCGACCACTTTGGTCCCGGCGGCGTGCGGCGCTGACGGCGAGCCGAGGTTTCGCCACGACGACCGGACGTCGGAGGCCGTTCATGACAATCGATCGACATTCCCTGCGTGCGTCTTGTTGCCGCCTCATCGGCCGATGCCTGTCCGCGACGCTGGTGTGGTCGCTTGGCGCCTCGGGTCTGCTCGCACAACACAGCCACGGCTCCGAAGGTGTTGGCAGAGCGCATATGGAGACGTCCTGCGCTCCAGCCGTGCAGGCCGGCTTCGATCGCGCTCTGGTTCTTCTCCACAACTTCTGGTACCCGCGGGCCCTCACGCAGTTTCAAGAGATCCAGCAGGCGGACTCCGAATGTGCGATGGCCTACTGGGGCGCGGCCATGACCTACAACCATCCATTCTGGGATGCGCCGTCAGGGGAGGACGAAGCGGCGGCGTGGGCGTACGTGCAGAAGGGACTCACAGCGAAGTCGCAGAACGATCGCGAGCACATGTACCTTCTGGCGGCCGCCGCGCTCTTCAAGGATGCCGGCGCCGGGACGAAGCAGTCACGTGACGACGCCTACCGCGAGCAGATGGCGGCCACGCACGCGAAGTATCCCGACGACGAGACGACGCTGTTTTATGGCCTGTCGATCCTCGGTACGATCAGGGAAGGGACGAAGGGATTCGAGATGCAGGGCCGGGCGATCGACCTCTTCGAATCGGTCTACGCTCACAACACACAGCATCCGGGAGTGCTGCACTACCTCATTCACGCGTACGACGATCCCGTTCACGCCGAGGCTGGTCTCGCGGTGGCGCGTGCGTACGCCACGACGGCCGCTGCCGTGCCGCACGCCCATCACATGCCCTCGCACATCTTCACGCGCCTGGGATATTGGGACGAAGCGGCGGCGAGCAACGAGCACGCGTGGCAGATTTCAAACGACGATGTGAAGGAGGCAGGCGAGCCGGGAGAGCGGCGCGACTTCCATGCGCTCAACTACCTGTCCTACAACTACCTTCAGCTCGGCCGCTACAAGGATGCGAAGAGAACGGTCGATGTGTTCGCGGCACAGTACGCGGCGATCACGAACCGCAAGACGGCTCCCGATTCGCAGGACCTCCAGGCCCGCCACGTGCGTGGCCGGACGATCTTCGCGCTGCCCGATCGTGTGCTCTACGGGTACTTCGACACCCTCGCCCGCTTCATCGTCGAATCGGAGTCGTGGAGCGACGTGCCGAACTTGCCGGTCATCGCGCCATCAAGCGATTTCGTCGTGATGAAGCTGCATCTCGAGGCGATGGCCGCCGCCAAAGCGAAGGACGCCGCTACGGCGAAGGCCAAGGCGGTGGAGATGATGGCGCGAGCGCGCGTCCCCGGCCAGCATCCTTTTGTGCTGCAGATTCTGACCATGCAGGCGAGAGAAGCAGCGGCGGCGGCCGCGCTGGCGGCGGGCGACGCGACGGGTGCGGTGACGGAGATGGAGGCCGCCGTCGCGATCGACGATTCAATCGACAGCCTGTCGCAGCCACCGTACCCGATCATTCCAGCGCATGAGCTCTATGGATCGATGTTGATGGCCATGGGCAGGCCCGCGGAGGCGCGCAAGCACTTCGAGGAGACGCTGCGACGCACGCCAAGCCGGCCCAAGGCGATCGTCGGCATCGCGCAGGCCGCCCAAGCGATGGGGGATACAGCCACGGCCAGGGCACAATACACACGCCTGATTGAAATGTGGAAGCACGCCGATCCCGATCGTCCCGAGCTACAGGCGGCAAGGCGGTTCTTGCAGTCCGCGAGCCGATAGCGCGATCTTCTCAGGTTTCCCGTGGGCCGCAAAACGCCAGGCAGGTCACGTCCACCTAGCACGGAGACACTCTGGATGGCAGAGACTTCCCGGTTCACAAAAAATATTCGAGTGCCGTCCAGGGCCCAAGTCGGAACTCCTACATCACGCGCAAGTACTCGCGGTGGTTCGCCGTCTAATAGATCGACCTTAAGATCATGGTCTTGAGTCACGCGGAGGAGACGCGATCCGTCCGGCGTGGCCTTAATGTAGTCACTTTTCTGGCCACGTCACTCCCGACAGCCGGCGCACGCTGCCACCGAAAAGAGCGATGTCCCAGCCGGTGCAGGTGCCTGCTTCACAGCTCGCCGCACGCACTCTTGTGGAATCACCCGGTCAGGGGAGTCAGCGTGGGCGTGGAAGCCGGCGGCTGTTGCCCCGCTCGATGCGAGAAGGTGATCCACCAGCGGATGCGGGGCCAGCCCTCAGTGTTGAGCCGCTCGCAGATGCGGCTGCGCCCGAGCCCGGTCGCGGCCCATTCGAAGATTTGCCGTACGGTGCGGGCCTCGTCCTCGACGACTTCGATGCGCTTGCCGAGGAGTGCGGGGTCGCCGTAGTGGTCCTTGCGGCCGGAGGGATCGAGTTCGGGGATCGTGCGGTAGCCAAACGTCCGCGAGCCGCTGCGTAGCCGCGCTCGAGCTGTCCCTTGAGCCCCCGCTTCACCTTCTTCGCGAGTTCCTTCAGGTAGAGCGAGTCGATGAGCCCGTGAACGGCGACAAGGGGCTCTGCTGGGCGTGGAGAGGTCCATCGCCTGCCGACCTCCCACAGGTAGCAGCCGTCCGAGTCGCCACACATGCAATGGTCCATGGCGGACAGTGTGGTGATAAGTGTCGGTAACTACATGACCGTTCATACAGATCTGTGCGGTGTCATAAACGCCCATTCGCGTGCCTCCATTCCTCAGGGCCTGACCGGCGTGCCCTCGGCCCATCGACGCTACTGTCTGACCGTGACGGTGGGGGGATGACGGGCTTCCTGACGTCGATGTGGAGGGTGGCTCCCCGTCGTCCGATGGCCGTCGTTCAGTCGCATTGGCGGAACGCCTCCAGGGCGGCGGTCGCGCGGCGGACCTACTGGGCCTGGACCTTGATCATGTGGCCGACGCCGCAACGTCGATGATGGTCGTCGAGGAGTTACAATCGGGCCACCGGAGGTAAGCCATGCTTCACCGATTCGCGGCCGCATCCGCGGTGGCCTCTGTGATCATCGCCTGCGGAGCATTCGTGAGCCTGCTGCCGCCTCGCTGGCCTGCGGCAGACGCCCGCATCCTTACAACTGCCTGGTGCTTTGTTCCACTGGTCTGGGGCCTGTGGGCAATGCTGGCACCCGCGCGCTGGGTTCCCCGCCGATTGCCAGCGTGGGGCGCGATCCTTGGCTTTGTCGCGGGCATCATGGCCGGTCCCGTGCTCGATCTGCCGTTTCGTCTCGTTGGCCTGAGCGGTGTCCGCTGGTTGACGATCGTCGTCGGCCCGGTCTTCTATTACCTTCTGTGGCTGCTGGTGCCCGTCGCATATCGTTCCCTGGGTCCTCCTGCCGACACGGGCTGACCGACGGGCTGCGCCCAGCGGCGCAGTTGCCCCACGTGAGGTAGTGCGCCCCTCTCTCTACCTCCCCACTCTCCAGTTTCCCGGCAACTGAGCCGTGAACCCCAACATCACCGTGCGCCTGTGGTCCGCCTGGGGCGCTACTTCACCGGCACCTTCGCCTTCAGTTCCTCGACCCAGTTGAGCACCAGATTGATGTCCGTAACCGGCGGGGGCAGATCTCGCGGCAGCACCGTCGTAAAACCACGGCCAACTGCGCTCCGTCAGTGGCTGCCAGTGGGCGCGCCTCGGTGCAATCGAGGGGGCGCATATGAGGCGCTTCGGGTGTCGTCAGCGGCCCTCTCACCATCCAATCGCGGGGGTTGCTCAAAAGCACTGCGAGTGGCCGGCTCCCTCGACGTTTGCTGGACGTCGTCACCGAGGCAGGCCCAGCTGGCTGCGAAGGGCAGCCATGCGCGGATCGCCGCGAAGGTTCGCCAGCTCCGGGCGGGTGAGTTGCATGGCCGCCCGCCGGCGATTGAGCGCGGCGAACCTCTGGAGCGCGTCGAATGCTCGGTCCCGGTCGCCCAGGCCCGCATAGATGAATGCTTGGTGGTCCGGGTCCTCACTCCTTCGGGCCAGCACCTCGGCCTCTGCCCGCCGGCCGGTGATTGCATATGCATATCCCAGAGAGCCATGTATCTCCGGCCCTTGGGCCTCGAACCACCTTACTGCTTCAGTCGTGTCGCCCTTGAACAGGAGGGCCCGGGCCCTGAACAAGCCCACGTACGGAAAGGTTGGGTCGACCGCGAGCACGGTCTCCGCGTTCTCGAGCGCGCGATCGTAAAGCCCCGCGCTGATCTGAACGTTGGCCAGGACGCGCCGCACATCGAGGGATCGCGGGTCGACGCGCAGCGCCACTTCCAGCAGCCGCATGGCCTCGTCGATTTTTCCCTCGGGAAGGAGCGTTGAGAGGACGAAGTCGGTGTACGTGGTCGTCAGGCTCGGGTTCAGCTCCAGCGCACGTCGGAACGAACGCTCCGCTTCCGGCCACTCGCCCGCGCATGCGTGCACGTGGCCCATGGCGGCCTGCGCCTCAGCGAGCAACGGGTCGAGTTCGATGGCCCGGAGTGCCGCGACCCGCAGGACCGAACCGGGCTGGTCCTGAGGAATGTCGTCGACGAACGACGCCTCCGCCGTTGCATTGGCCAACCCGGCATACGCGGGGACGAAGGTGGGATCTTGCTTCAGGACCTCGCCGAAGAGGTCAACGGCGCGACGAATGCCGTCCCCCCGTCGCGCCTCCAGCACGCGTGCTTTCAGGAACAGGTCGTACGCCTCGATCGTGGTGCTGTACCGCCGTTGACCGCGCCCGAGCTTGAGCCGCAGCTCGTTGACGATGGATCGCGAGATCTCGTCCTGGATCGCAAAGACATCTTTCAGCTCGCGATCGAAGCGACCCGACCAGAGCGGCACATCGTCAGCAACGCGCACGAACTGCGCGTTGATGCGCAGCTTGTCGCCCTGGCGTAACACCGATCCCTCCAACACCAGGCTCGCCTGGAGCGCTGCCCCCACCTCGCGGGTGTTTCGAGGCTTGTTCTTGAAGGTGAACGACGACGTGCGCGATCGAACCTCGAGACCGTCGATCACCGCCAGGTTCCGGATGATCTCGTCCGTCAGGCCATCGACGAAGTACTCGCTCTCCGGCTCGACGCTGAGGTTCTGGAAGGGCAGGACGGCGATGACCGGAACCGGATCGCGGCTCCACAGCGAGAGCGACCGCGCGCTCGCCACAGCGACGATCAGCAATCCCGCGGCGGCGAGTGCCACCGCCAGCGGCTGCCAACCGGGCCACCGTCGCCACCCCGGCGCCGTGCTGGCCACGGACCCGGACCCAGTCGGGCCGGCTGCCGGCAACGGAACGTCGCTCCTTAGGGAAGCCCCAGCCGAGGCCGCCGGCGTGGCGCCGTTCCCCTCGATCAGTGCGATGAACCGGTAGCCCCGTCGGGGAAGCGTCTCGATGAAACGAGGTCCCACCGCCGAGTCGCCCAGCGCCTCGCGGAGCCTCCTGATCGCCGCGTTCAGGCTCCGCTCGAAGTCGACGAAAGTGTCGTCGGCCCAGAGCTCGTGGCGGAGGCTGTCGCGGGTGACCACGGCGCCGGGCTGGCGGAGGAGCGCAGTCAGAAGAAGGAACGGCTGGTCCGGCAGCAGGATGCGCTCGCCGCCGAGCTTCGCCAGCTCACCCGAGCGCAGATCCAGCACGAAATCCCCGAAGCGCACGACTTCTGGTGCCATTAGCGGATCGGACTTGAGTCCCTTGAAACGAGGGCTAGATATACGTCGGCAACCGACAATCGTCCACCGTTACATCCGTTTCACATGCACGTCACCTCCCCGTCATTGAGTGCCGGCGCACGCTGCCGTAGGTTGGCGACGCCGGCGGAGATCTCGAAGCCACTCGGCAAGCTGCGAGGCTGGACAGTTCGGACCAATCGGCCTAGACAACAGGAGAAGCATTATGGACACACTTCGCCCACAAATCCTACGCATCCTCTCGATCGTGGTGGCCGTCCTCGGCGTCAGCGGCGTCATCGCTTACGCTGCCATCGTCGAGTTCAGGCAGGACGCCTTCAGCGAGTACATCGGACTGCGGGGCGGACCAGCTCAAGTGACGGCCCGAGTGCTCAAGACGCCTGTCGGCGAAACCACTGGTGCCTGGCACTACCATCCGGGCAACGTCTACAACGTTGTCACGCAGGGCACGATCACGATCGAGGACGGGTGCGGAGAGGTCCGCGAGTACTCCAAGGGGAGAAGCGTTCGAAACCTCCGAAGGCCGCGTTCATCGCGCCTACAACCTCGGCAGCGAGGACGCGATCGAATACAACATGTTCGTCGGCCCGCCAAACAGGCCGATCGGGGTCAATATTCCCAACAACGAGCACCGGTGCGGCCCGCCGAGCACTGTCGAAGAATGCACCAACGACGGCTGGGTCAGCTTCAACCATCCCGCCCCGTTCGACAATCAAGGCGCATGCATCGCGTATGTCAACCACCGGAAGCGGATCACGCTGCTCGTTCCGGAAGACCCTATCCAGTGAATACGCTGCCACCCCATCCCTAAACGCGAAGGCGGTGGGGTGGCATCTCTTCGATGCGCGTTTCTATCACGCCAGTCGACGTCGCTCATGGTCCAGGGCAGAGCGTGCCCTCGGCGCAGCCCGAGCCGCGCAGAAAGAACGGCGTCGCCGAGAGATCGAACGACGCGCGTCAGGCCCAGCGCGCGGTTGACCGCCTCCTCCGTTGGGATCAGATCGATTTCGTGAACCGCGTCGTACGCCTCCCCCGCACAAAGAGCGGGCGGCTCTCGCTGCCGATGAACGCGACCACGATCTCGACGCTTCAGACGCTGCACGCAGCCGGTGACCTCAAGTCACCGTACGTCTTCCCGCACACGGCCGGCCGGAAAGCCGGCGAGCCGGTCCGGGACATCAAGAACGGGTTTCACCGAGCACTGGAACTCGCCGGGATCAGCGACTTCACCTGGCACGACCTCCGACACACGTTCGCCTCGTGGCTGATGATGCGCGGCGCGGCGCTCAGGAGCGTCGCCGAGCTGCTCGGCCACCAGTCACTCAAGATGACGATGCGCTACGCGCACCTGTCGCCGGCCTTCTTGTCCGCGGAGGTGGGGCTCCTCGATCCGCCTGCGCCGCCAAAGCCCAAATCGAAGAGGGCAAGAAAAGGGCAACGTGCCTCGAAGGGGGATCCGCGTGGGGCGAAAGTGGTGAAATTCCAGAAGGAAAATGGCTCCTCAGGCTGGATTCGTGCCGAGTCGCCGCGCACCGCAGGGGTGCGGCGCGGTGTCCTGAGGGACAGTATGAGGTGACATTCCGCCGCGCAGCGGCAGGAATGGCTCCTCAGGCTGGATTCGAACCAGCAACCCTCCGGTTAACAGCCGGATGCTCTGCCGTTGAGCTACTGAGGAACACGGGTGGGACGCGCGCAGGCCCGAGGCCGGCAGCGCGTGACGGAGTTCACATCATAGGGCAATCGGACGCCACGGGCAACACGCCGGACTGTTCACCCGGCTTGGCTGCCCGGCGTGCCGGATCGCGTCAGTCGATTACAGGCGGAGTGCTCCATGGACTGGTTGGTCGCACCCGGCCGGGACTGAAGTCCCGGCTCCACATTGCTGTCCCGGCCCACATCGATCTCCAGGCCCGGAGTCGATTTCGAGCCACGAGATCTCGATGCGGGGCAGGGCGTCGAAGTGTCCGGCGTTGCAGGCTACACATCTCGAGTCTCTGGCCGATCCACATCTACGCGGCGTCCAGGGGGCGCGGGCGCCAGAGCACCAGCACCTTGCCGACCTGTTGCACGGCGTCGGCGCCGGTGCGCAGGGCGATCTCTTCGAACAGCCCGCGGCGTGCCGTGCGATCGCCGGCGTTGACGCGCACCTTGATCAGCTCGTGCGCGGTGAGCGCGCCATCGATTTCCCTCAGCACGGCGTCGGTGAGGCCGTCGTGTCCGACCGTGACGATCGGCTCGAGCGGGTGGGCGCGGGCCTTGAGGAAGCTGCGTTCGCGGGCGGTCAGAGGGGGCATAGGTTTCTCAGGGCAACGCGCGTCATGCAGGGCTGAAGCCCTGCCCCACATGCATCATGCGGGCTGAAGCCTGCCCCACATCCGTCATGCAGGGCTGAAGCCCTGCCCCACATGCATCATCGATGCAGCCGAAGCTCGCGGTCGATCTCACGGCCGGCCCGGACCACGATCCCGGGCACGGCCTCGACATCCGCGCGGGTCGTGTGGAAGTTCACGATGCACGCGCGGAGCAGGTAGCGGCCGGAGACGACCGCGTTCGAGACGAAGACGTCGCCATCGTGCTGCAGCCGATCCAGCAGCGCGCGATTGAGCGCGTCGAGGTGCGCCTCGGTCTCCGCCTCACCCACCCGGGCGCGGAGGTCCTCCGGGACGTACCGGAACGTCGTGATGCTGAGCGCCTGGGTGACGAGGTCGAGCTCGGGATGGGCGGCAACAGCGTCCGCCATCACCCGCGAGAGCGCGATGTCGTCCGAAATCATCCGACGGTAGCCCGCCGCACCCGCATGCCGCAACGCGAGCCACACCTTGAGCGCCCGGAAGCCGCGGGAGTTCTGCGGGCCGTAGTCCACGTAGTTCGTGGCGCGCTCCTCGAAATGGTAGTACGGCGGGTGATACGAGAAGGCCGCACGCAGCGCCTCAGCGTCGCGCACGAGCGCGCAGCCCGCCTCGAGCGGCGCGTACAGCCACTTGTGAGGATCGACCGCCACCGAGTCGGCCTCGGCGAGCGCGCGGAGATCGTCGGACGCGCCGGGCACCGCGGCGGCGAGTCCGCCATACGCGCCGTCGACATGGAACCAGGTGCCGTGCTCGCGGCAGACCGCCGCAATCGCCCGGAGCGGATCGACGGCACCCGTGCTCACCGAGCCCGCCGTGCCGACAACGAGGAGCGGCACGTCACCGGCTGACCGATCCGCCTCCAACTGTGCCCGGAGCGCAGCCACGTCCATGCGGAGATCCGCATCCACCGGGATCCAGCGGATGGCGGACGTGCCAAGGCCCGAGAGATCCGTCGCCTTCTGCAGCCACGTGTGCACCTCGGCCGACGCGTACACCCGCAGCACCCGTCCGCCGGCGCCGACACCCGCGTCGCGCACGTTCCAGCCCGCCCGCGCGGCGCGCGCGGCGAAGAAGCCGACGAGGTTGGCCATGTTGCCGCCGCTGACCAGGATCCCCCCGCACTCGGACGGGTAGCCGATCAGCTCGGCGATCCACCGCACCGTCTGCGCTTCGATCTCGGTCGCCGCCGGCGACAGCGTCCAGCCGCCCACGTTGGGATTGAGCGCCGACGCGAGGAAGTCGCCGAGGATGCCGATCGGGGCCGGCGCTGCGGTGATGTACCCGAAGAACCGCGGGTGCGCGTTGAAGAGCGAATGATCGAAGAGCAGCCGTGCCGTGTCCTCGAGCAATCCCGCGGGATCCGCACCCTGATCGGGCAGCGGACCCGTCGAGCGCGAGCGCCTCACGCACCGCGCTCGGCGACTCGCCGGGTGTCACGGGGCGGCGCGGAACGGATTCGAGCAGGCCAGCAATCTGATCGACGAGCTGGTGGCCAACCGCCCGAAAGGCCTCTGCGTCCATTGCGAGCGGAGCATCGCGGACGGTGCCGTCCCGCGGCCCCTCAATCACACGAGTCGTCGTCGGTTCATCGCTTGGAATCATCCGCCTGCTCTCTCGTTACGGCATTGCCGTCGCGTAGCTACCGCCGCCCGGCTGAAGTCGGGCGCTACGGGGGCACGCTCGACGGCTCTGAACGACCACAAATTCCGCAATCTCTGTCCGGCGGAACTGAAGTTCCGGCTCCACATTGCCTGAGCGCAGAGTCGCCCGTCTCCGTTCGCCCGTCGCCAGCCGCCCGCCGCCCATCGCCCGCCCCCGTGTGCATTGTGCATCGCGCATTGTGCATCGCGCCTGTGCGTGCCTTGTGCCTTGTGCCTTGTGCCCTTGTGCCCTTGTGCCCTTGTGCCCTTGTGCCCTTGTGCCCTTGTGCCCTTGTGCATTGATTGTCCTTGACAACCCGCCCGCACCGCCCGAGCATGACGGCCCGTGCTCGTCCTGCTCCTGTTTCTGCTCGCGCTCGCTCTGGTCGTCGGCGGGATCCTGTTCCTGCGCATCCACGCGTTCCTCGCATTGCTGGGCGCTGCCCTGCTCGTCACCTTGCTGACCCCGGCGGGCGTCGTCGAACAGGCGGCACGCGCCCGCGGGCTCTCGGCGCACGACGCCGCTGCCCTCGCACGCACACCCGCTGGCGAACGCGTCGGCGAAGGATTCGGACGCACGTGCGGGCAGATCGGACTGCTCATCGCGATGGCCTCGATCATCGGGACCGCGCTGCTCGAAAGCGGCGGGGCCGATCGCATCGTCCGATCCGCGCTGCGCGTGCTTGGCCCGTCGAGAGCGCCCGTCGCGTTTCTCGGAAGCGGCTTCCTGCTGGCGATCCCGGTGTTTTTCGACACCGTGTTCTACATGCTGGTGCCGCTCGCGAAAGCCGCACGCGTCCGTTCCGGCCGCCAGTACCTGCTGTACGTCCTCGGCATCGTGGCGGGCGGCACGATGACGCATTCGCTCGTGCCACCGACGCCCGGGCCACTCTTCGTCGCGAACGCGTTCGGGGTGAGCCTGGCGCTGATGACGGCCGGTGGCTGCGTGGTGGGGGGCTGTGCGGCCGCCGTCGGGTTCACGTACGCACGCTGGGCAGACAGCCGATGGCCCGTCCCCCTGCGCGACTCCGGGCCGGCACTCGCGGAGCTCGAACGTGTCGCGCAGAGCGAGGACCGCCAACTCCCCCCGCTGTGGCTGGCCGTGTTGCCGATCGTGCTGCCAATCGTCCTGATCACGCTGCAGGCGACGGTCGGGTCCGCGGCAGCACCCCACGGGTGGGGAGCCCTGCTTCGCGTCCTCGGCGAGAAGAACGTCGCGGTCGGCTCCGGCGCCGTCGTGGCGATGGTCATGCTGTGGCGCGCCTCGTCGGGCACACGTGTGCGGGACGCGGTCACCACGGCGCTCACGTCGGCCGGCGTCATCATCCTCATCACCGCCGCCGGCGGCGCGTTCGGTGCGGCCCTGCAGCAGACCGGCCTGGGTGCGGTCGTCCAGCAGCTCGTTGCCCGCTACGAGCTGCCGGTGCTGCCGCTCGCGTTCATGTTGACGGCGCTCCTCCGGACCGCGCTCGGCTCGGCCACAGTGGCGATGATCACTGCATCCGGCGCCTTTGCCGGACTCGCCACCGGCGGGAATCTCCCGTTTCACCCGATGTACATCGCGCTCGCGATCGGGTGCGGCTCGAAGCCCATCTGGTGGATGAACGACAGTGGCTTCTGGGTGGTGACGCAGATGAGCGGCCTCACCGAACGCGAGGGCCTCCGCCACCTGACGCCGATGAGCATCCTCATGGGCTTGACGGGCCTGCTGGCTACGATGGCCGGTGCCGCCATGCTCCCGCTTGTCTAATCTCACCGCAGTCCCTACGCTGGCGCGACGCTTGCTCCGATGTGGTGCTCATCGCTCTCGGAGGTCGGTATGCGACTCGCGTTTGCGAAGACTCTTTCTTGTGCCATTGCAGGGTGCCTGGCCATGGGCATTGGCGCGCCGGGTGCTGCCGCTGCCACACTTCCGTCTGGATTTCAGGAGACCATCGTCGCCTCCGGCCTCGCGACGCCGACGGCGATGGCCGTGGCACCCGATGGACGGATTTTCGTGTGCCAGCAGGGTGGCCAGCTGCGGGTGATCAAGAACGGCGCTCTGCTCGCGACGCCGTTCCTCACAGTGACGGTGGACCGGACGGGTGAACGTGGCCTGCTCGGGGTGGCGCTCGATCCAGCGTTCGCCACGAACGGCTTCGTCTACATCTATTACACGGTACCCGGCACCCCCCCGCACAATCGCCTGAGCAGGTTCACGGCACAGGGGGATGTGGCAGTCGCCGGAAGCCAACGAGTCCTTCTGGAACTGAACGGCCTCAGCTCCGCCAACCACAATGGCGGCGCGATTCACTTCCGCCCGGCTCCTGACGGGAAGCTGTACATCGCGGTGGGTGACAACGCGAACAGCGCGAACTCCCAGACGCTGAACAACCTGTTTGGCAAAATCCTTCGCATCAATGCGGACGGCACCAGTCCAACCGACAACCCGTTCTACTCGACGGCCACCGGCGTGAATCGCGCCATCTGGGCCCTCGGCCTCCGGAACCCGTTCACCTTTGCCTTCCAGCCGATGAGCGGTCGAATGATGATCAACGACGTCGGCCAGGACAGGTGGGAGGAGGTCGACGAGGGCCGGGCAGCGGCGAACTACGGATGGCCCACAACTGAAGGGCCGACGAGCGACCCGAGGTTCCAGTCGCCGCTCTACGCGTACCAGCACAGCGTGGGCACCCCTACGGGTTGCGCCATCACGGGCGGCGCCTTCTACAACCCGCTGACGCAGCAGTTTCCGAGTAGCTACACCGGCGACTACTTCTTCGCCGACTATTGCGGCGGCTGGATCTATCGCATTGACGTGAGCTTGCCAACCGCTACGCTGGTGACGCCAGCTTTTGCGACGGGGATTGCCTCGCCTGTCGATCTGCGGGTGGCCGAGGATGGCAGCCTGTACTATCTGGCGCGGGGCAGCGGATCGGCCACCGGCGTCGTCTCGCGGGTCAGGTACACCGGCAACCAGGCCCCCTCCATCACACAGCACCCGGCCGGCATCACGGTCGCGGCAGGGCAGCCTGCCACCTTCAGCGTGGCCGCGTCGGGCACGTCGCCACTGAGCTACCAGTGGCAGCGCAACGGCGTCAACATCGCCGGCGCGACTTCCTCGAGCTACACGCTGAGCAGCGCGCAGGTGAGCGACAGCGGCAGCGGCTTCCGCTGCCGGGTGACGAACAGCTTCGGCACGGTGACGAGCAACGCAGCGATACTGACGGTGATCAACAATGCGCTGCCCGTGGCGACCATCGTGGCGCCAGCAGCAGGGGCGCTCTACTCCGGCGGGCAGGTGATCACGTATTCGGGGACGGGCACCGATGCCGAGGACGGAACGTTGCCAGCATCTGCCTTCACCTGGAAGATCGACTTCCACCACGACACGCATACGCATCCGTTCATCGGGACGACGAGCGGATCCAAGGGCGGTACGTTCACGGTTCCGAGGACCGGTGAAACGTCGACGAACGTGTGGTATCGCATCTACCTGACCGTGCGGGACTCGGTAGGGCTGACGAGGACCACGCAGCGCGACATCAAGCCACGCACGGTGCAGGTGACGCTCGCGTCGAGCCCCTCAGGTTTGTCGCTGACACTCGATGGGCAGCCGAAAATCGCCCCGTACACGTTCCTCGCTGTCGTCGGCATGCAGCGCGCGCTGGGGGCACCGACCCCGCAGACCTGGGCGCCGAAGACGTACGACTTCCTTCAGTGGTCGGATGGAGGCACGCAGACGCACACGATCATCACGCCGGCAAGCGCGACGACAATCACCGCGACCTACGGCAAGCGCAGGGGCAGCGGCTGAGGCGAATGGACCTTTCAATGGGCGCCCGTCTCCAGGTCCAGCGCGAAGCGAACGCGCGGTCCTGACAGCCTGCGGGATCGCTTGTCAGCGCGGTCGCCGCTGTGTCACCCTTGCGCGCCCACCTGCGAGGGGGAGGAGACCAGTGGCTGATCGGCGCACCTTTCTGAGGGCGATCGCTGCGACTGCCCTGCTCGCCACGCCGCCCGCCCGGGCCGCCGCGAGCGACCGCGTACGCGTTGGCCTCATCGGTGCCGGTCTCATCGGCACACGGCACCTGATCGACTTCGCCGCGCAGCCGGACGTCGACGTGGTGGCGATCGCGGACGTGTCACCGACGCGCGTCGAGGGGGCGCGCGCACGTCTCGGCGGACGCGCTGACGGTGTAGCCGACTTCCGCCGTCTGCTCGATCGGCCCGACATCGATGCGGTCGTCATCTCCACGCCCGATCACTGGCACGCGCTGATGACCATCATGGCGTGCGCGGCCGGCAAGGACGTGTACGTCGAGAAGCCGCTGACGCACGTGGTGCGCGAAGGCGAGTGGATGCTGGCAGCCGCCGGCGCCCACCGCCGCATCGTGCAGGTCGGGACGCAGCAGCGCTCCGGAGTCGCATTACCAGCGCGCGGCCAACCTCGTGCGGCGCGGCCACATCGGCGACGTGCGGCACGCACGCATCCGCGCGACCCGCAACATCACGCCCGGCTTCACCAGGCCACTCGACGAGCCGGCGCTCTCGCCGGACGCCTGGAACCTGTGGCTCGGGCCCGCGCCCTTGGTGCCGTTCGATCCCCGGCGCGGTCTCTACCACTTCCGCTGGTTCTGGGACTACTCCGGCGGGCAGACGACGAACCTGCTCTCGCACGATCTGGACATCGTCCAGTGGACCACAGGAGCCATGCCCGCGCGGGTTGTCGCGTTCGGCCAGCGACAGTCACTCCAGGGGTTCGGTGAAACGCCCGACGCGGTCGAGGCCGTCTACGAGTTTCCGGGCTTCCTGGCGACGTGGTCGAGCTCCGAGGTCTCGGCCGGCCGGTGCCGCGGGCTCGAGATCTCGGGCACCCGCGGCACGCTCGTGATCGACCGACGGGGGTTCACGATCACACCCGACAAGGCCATCCCGGCCGAGGACCAGATTCCCGGGTACGCTTTCTCGTCTTCCGCACCGGACGCCGGGTTGCCCGAACCGGACCGAGGCGATCACGGACGAAGGGTACGAACAGGTGCGCGATCAGTTCGTGCCCCACGTCCGCAATTTCGTCGAGTGCATCCGGACCAGGGCCCAGCCCGTCTCCGATCTGGCCGGCGCGCACCGCACCGCGACGGCGTGCCACCTCGCCAATGTCGCCATGCGCGTGGGCCGCGCCGTGCGGTGGGATGAAAGCACGCAGGACATCGTGGGCGATCGCGAGGCGTCACGGCTCCTCGGCAAGACATACCGTGCCCCGTGGGACCGCGAGCTGCGGGCGATCGTGCCGTCCGCCGGGACTGAAGTCCCGGCTCCACGTGTATCGGGTGCGCGGAGCGAGCATGACTGACCGCCGCGCCTTCCTGCAGGCGATCACGCTCGGCGCGCTGCTGCCGCCGGGCGTCCCGGCCGGGGCACCACGCACCACGGGGCGTCCGGCGGCCGCCAGCACAGCTGCGTTCGGAACGCACGACCGGGGGGCGCACTTCCATGTATCTCGCCTACACGTCCTTCGCCGTCCGCATGCTGCAGGGCCGGGACATCCTGAAGAGCACCGCCGCGGCGCTCGACGCGCACGCGTTTCTGCAGCTGTGCCGCCGCTTTCATGTGGGCGGCGCGCAGGTCGACCTCTCGCAGCTGCCGGTCGACAACCCGGAGGCGCTCGCGGCCGTCCGCTCCGCGTTCGAGCAGCAGCGCATTGCCATCGAGCTCTCGGTTCCGTTCCGGTATCTCGAGTCGCCCGAGGCATACGCGCAGGCTGTGGCCGTGGCGCTGTCGCTGGGCGCGACGCGGGCCCGCGTGGCGCTGCTCTATGGTCGGCGCTACGAGAGCTTCGAGACGCGCGGCGGCGTGGGATTCGTTCGTCGCGAAGTGGCGCGACACGCTCACGCGCATGCGGCCGGAGTTCGATCGACATCCTCTCCAGGTCGGGATCGAGAACCACAAGGACTGGCTCGCGACGGAGCTGGTCGCGCTGCTGCGGGACGTCGACAGCCCGAACGTCGGCGCGTGCGTCGATTTCGGCAACAACCTCGCTCTGCTCGAGGATCCCGACGAGACGATCGCAGGTGCTCGCGCCCTACGCCGTAACGACGCACCTCAAGGACATGGCGGTCCGCCGGACCGAGGCGGGCTTCGAGCTGTCGGAGGTGCCGCTCGGGCAGGGCGTGCTGCCGCTCGCCCGGTACATTGCGACGCTGCGGCAGGCTCGCCCGGCGGCGCCGTTGTGCCTCGAGATGATCACCCGGGACCCTCTGCCCGTCCCGTACAAGACCGAGCGGTATTGGGTGGCGTTCGATGCGCCCGGCCGTGCGGAACGCGTGCGCCGCTTCGAGGCGCATGTCCTCGACAAGGCGCCGGACCGCCCGCTGCCGCACACCACTGGACTCACCGCGGACGCGCAGATCGCCGCGGAAGACGAGCACGTGGCCGCGTCGATCGAATACGCGACCCGCGTGCTGAAGCTCACGGCGGACTGAGATGCCTGCCCTGCCCAACGTGATGGATCTGTTCCGCCTGGACGGCCGATCCGCGCTCGTGACCGGCGGCACCCGTGGGCTTGGCCGCGTGATGGCGGAGGCGCTCGCCGAAGCGGGAGCCTCGGTGTGCATCACCAGCCGCTCGATGGACGCCGCGCGCACAGCAGCGGAGGAGATCGCGGCCGCAAGCGGGGCCCGGGTCGAGGGTATCGAGGCCGAGGTGACGACAGCGGATGGCGTGAGCCGTCTCGTTGACGTCGCGCACCGCGACGTCGGCCGCGTCGACATCCTCGTCAACAACGCCGGCGTCAACATCCGCGGGAGCGTCGGCGAGCTGTCGGAGTCGGACTGGGACACGGTCGTCGATACCAACCTGAAAGGCGTCTTCCTCCTGTCGCGCGCGTTCGGCCCGATGATGTGCGAGCACCGCTGGGGGCGGGTGATCAACCTTTCATCGATGCTCGCCGCCATCGGGCTCCCCGGCCGCGCGCCTTACGCGGCGTCGAAAGCGGGCGTCGTCGGCCTGACGCGCGTGCTGGCCCTCGAATGGGCGGCATCCGGGGTGACGGTAAACGCCATCTGCCCAGGCCCCTTCGCGACGGAGATGAACCGGCAGCTGCTCGAGGACCCCGAGAAGTACGCCGCGTTCGTGCAGAAGCTGCCCGTCGGCCGCTGGGGCGAGCTGCACGAGATCAAGGGCATCGTGGTGTTTCTCGCGTCGGACGCCTCGTCGTTCATGACCGGCGCCGCGCTCGCGATCGACGGCGGCTGGACGGCGCAGTAGGCGCCAAGGAAGCACCTGCGGGCACCACGCTCTTATGCGGTTGGTCTGGCGCACTCTGCCCAGCGGCCGATAACAGACGGTGTGGTGATGATGCGCTCAGTCGCGGCGGCCGTCCTCTGTATCCTGACCTGCGCGGCGGTCTCCGCTCAGCCCGTGCGCATTCGCGGGACGCGGGTCAGCCTCGATCCGCCGGCCGGATTCTCACCCGCGCCGCAGTTCGCGGGTTTTCAGAATCCCGACCTTCAATCGGCAATCATGGTGACCGAGCTGCCCGGTCCCGCGTCCGTCATGCAGCGCGGGATGACGAAAACAGCCCTCGCGAGTCGCGGTATGACGCTGCTCGAATCGTCAACCGCGAGTGTTGATGGCCAGGATGCGCTCTTGCTCCGCGTGCGGCAGGCATCGGCATCAGGCGACGTACTGAAGTGGATGCTGATTGCCGGCGATCAGACCCGGACGGTGATGGTCGTCGGCACGTACCCGACGGCAGCCGACACGGCCGTCGGCGAAGCGATCAGGCGATCGTTGCTGAACGCGCGGTTGGGGAACGGGACGGCCGCCCCCGACTCATTCGAAGGGCTGCGGTTCCGTGTCACGCCGACTCCCTTCCTGAAGCTGGCAGGCCGCGTCAACGACATGCTCACGCTCACCGAGACCGGCACGATGACGCCTGGAACGCGGACGCCGCCCTCTACTTCGTCGGGCACTCGCTCGGCCCTGTCGCGATTGGAGATCTTCGGGAGTTTTCCGCGACCCGCCTGGCCCAGACCACGCGCACGCGCGGGATCACCGACATCACAGGACGGCCCACGAGGTTGGACGGGCTGGAAGCGTATGAGCTCGAGGCGAACGCGACCGACGCTCAAACTGGCCGTCGCATTCACATTTACCAGACGATTGCGCCCGATCCAGGTGGTTACTACATCGTTCAAGGCCTTCGTCAGTCTGGCGCGTGCTACGGTGGTCGTCCCGGAGTTCAAGGCGGTGACGAGGACGTTCCGGCGAGCTGCAGAGCACTGACCCTGCCCGGTGACGCGGACGCTGTCTATTCGTGGACTCACTCACCTGAGCCCGTTGACCAGCATCAGGTCGCTTCCGACCTGGTCGGTCTGCGCATACAGAATGCGCCGACGATCCGGCGATACCGTCAGGCCGAGATTTGGTCGACCGGCGATTGGCAGCACCTGCTGAACGGCCCCCGTGGAGAAGTCCAGATAGTGCACGCCGGCCCGGCCGTCAGGCCCGGGACCCGGGATGAAGTAGATGCCTTCGGCGAGCACGGCGAAGCTGCGATTGAACACGCTCGGGAGCACCTCCCGTTCCTCGCCACCCGCCACGGGCGTGCTCCAGAGAGCCGCATCGCCATCGTGCTTCGTGTAGTAGATGTGCGTGCCGTCGGCGGACGGGTACGCGCAGGCGCCGCCCTTCCGCGTGATTTGAGCCGCCGGCCCACCCGCTGCAGGGACCTTCCAGACCTCCTGCCGGCCGGTGCGATTCGAGGCGAAGTAGATCCACCTGCCATCCGGTGACCAGCTGGGCATCACGTCATCGGCAGCCTCGGTCGTGAGCCGGAGTGGCTGGGCCGTGCCGAGCTGAATCGCGTACACGTCGAAGTTTCCTGCAGCCGTGCTGTCGAACGCGATGCGTTGGCCGTCGGGAGCCCACCGCGGCGTACCCGAATGTCTGCCGGGGCGCGAGAAGACCTCCATGGGGTTCGAACCGTCAGCGGCGCTGACCCAAATCGCGCTTTCTCCCGTCCGGGTCGATTCGAACGCGACTCGATTGCCGTCGGGCGAGTAATACGGATTCCAATCGCTGCGGGTCGAAGGGGCGAAGCGGGTAGGCGGCTCTGCACGTGCTCGTGCCTCAGGGAGGGTGGCGAGCCACAGGTTGACGACAAGCGTGTTCCGGACGAACGCGAGACGGTCACCACGACTTGGCATCGCGGGAGCGGTCGCGTCGTCACCCACGGGAACCGGCCTGGGTCTGGCGCCTTCCGTGGCGGGGATGCGCCAGAGCGTCTTGGCCATGCCGGACGTCCCGGTGAGTCTGCCACTGGCGAACACGATGTCACTGCTGTCCGCGGTCCACGCCAGGCCCGCGAGATCTCCGTCGACGAGCGACAGGAGCCGCGGGGCCCCCGGGAACGTGCCATCGCCCGACAGAGCGAGCACATACAGACCGTAGGCCGCAAGGCCGGACGGGCGTGCGAACGCCATGGTCCGTCCGTTCGGGGCAACGGCCGGATACCAACCCGATACTCGTGCTCCGGTGTCGGTGGTCAGGTCGCGAAGCTCACCCGTGTCGAGCGACAGGCGGCGAAGTCCGCTCAGAACGATGTACCGCCCGTCGGGCATCCAGGCCGACGACCAGTCCGAGCCGTACGGCGTAGTCGGATCGACGAATCCCTGGGAAAGGGTGGCGACCGTTCGCTCTCCCCCTCCGATCGCCGGGGTAATGACGTAGGTCCAGCGCTCCTTGGACATGCGCATGAACCCGATCGAGCGGCCGTCCGGCGAGAAAACGGGATTGACATCTTGCGCGGGGTCGCGTGTCAGCCGCAGCGGCGTCGGCGCGCCGATCAGCTTCACGTAGATGTCGCGGTTGTCCTGGTGCTCGCCATCCCACGAATACGCGACCTGGCTGCCGTCCGGCGAGAAGCTTGGGCTCTCCTCGTTCCCCACGTCACTGGTGAGCGGCACGACCTCGAGCGCCGGCAGCTCACTCGTCATGCCGCGCGCCCACCACCAGACGCCAGACGCTGCTCCCATCAGGAGGACGACAACGAGCGCGGCCGCGAGGAGCGTCCGTCCCGATCGCACGGCGGGCGGTCGCGCCGCAACTGCACCCTGCTCTGTAACACCCTTTCCCATGACCGGCGGGCTATCCGTGCGGGGGTGGGCCTGCACCTCGTCGCGGAGCGCCTGCAGATCGAGGAGCAGGTCCTGACTGGTCTGATACCGATGGGAGCGGTCCTTCCGCAACGCCTTGGTGACGATACGCTGCAGTTCCGCGGGCACGTCCGGCTCGAAGCGCGCGAGCGGCGCCGGCTCGCGGTCGAGGATGGCGGCAAGCGCGTCGCTGCTGCTCGACCCCGCGAAGGGGGACCTCCCCGCGACCATCTCGTAGAGCACGACACCAGCCGACCAGATGTCGGTGCGAAAGTCGACCTGCTGTCCTCTCGCCTGCTCGGGGGACATGTAGGCGACGGTCCCTACGACGGTGCCAGCGTCGGTGCAGAACGCGGTCTGGGTGGCCTCCACAGCGGCATGCCGCGGCTGGCCGCCAGCTTCGCCAGGCCGAAGTCCAGGACCTTCACGAAGCCGTCCGGCCGCACGATCACGTTCTCCGGCTTGATGTCGCGATGGACAATCCCGGCGGCATGGGCGGCGGCGAGAGCCGACGTGATCTGGACGGCGATGTCGAGGGCCTCGCGAATGGTCTGCCGGCGCGCCGCCGATGCGCTTCCGCAGCGTCTCGCCTTCGACGTACTCCATCGCGATGTAGTGCTGGCCATCGGAGGTCTCGCCGAGCGCGAGGATGGTGCAGACGTTCGGATGACTGAGCGCCGAGGCCGCTCTGGCTTCCTGCTCGAAGCGGCTCACGCGCGCCGGGTCGCGGGTGAACTCGGATGGGAGAAGCTTCAGGGCGAGCTTCCGCCCCAGGCGCAACTCGGTGGCGAGCCACACCTCACCCATGCCGCCAGCCCCAATGGGCTGCAGGAGTTCGTAGGCGTCCAGCCGAGAGCCGGGGCCGAGGGGCATGGGAGGGCGATTACCTCCTCGTCTGGCCAGATTCTACGGCCTGTCTTGTCCGCCGGTCCACTCGACGAGCCGGTCCAGCATGAACGGGAGGAAGGGGTTCCACCCGATTCGCATCAGCGTCTCGACAGGTACCGTGAGAACTGCCTTCTCGCCCCGGGGACTCAGGCGTCCCAGCGCGATGGAGGGCGTGGGACTTTCGGGCGGTTCACTGCCATACACGGGATCGTCGATGGCAAACGGCAATGCGACGTGCGAGAGAGAAAACACCTGCGTCGGCCAGGCGAGGCCCAGCGGCACGTCGTCCGCCGTGGTCGCGCCCGGTGCGACGGAGCGCGCGCGCACTTCCGGCACCTCCGCGCTGAGGTTCGTGATCACTGTGCGCCGGTACTGCCGAAGGCCGCCCGCCGCCAGACTCGATACCAGCGCCGCGTCCGCTGGACGGATATACGGCTCGAGCCGCGCGCGTCGGTTGATATCGAAGACAACCAGCTCATTGTCGTTCCCGCGGAGCTGATCGAAGAGATCGTGCACCACCGCCGCTGTGCTGACGGTCGCGTCCACCACTGACTGAAACGCCAGAATCGGCGGCAAGCGGCTGATACGTCCGCTCTGAGCGGCGGCGGCGACTTCCGCACGAACCATGGACGACACCCGGTAGCTCTGGTTCGCCGCGTTGGCGGGGAACGAGTTGTATTTGAACGGGTTGTATTCCGGCACGACCTCCAGCCACCGGGCCTTTTCGAAGAATGGCAGCGGTCCCAAGGCGCTGATCACGCGTGCGATTCGCGCGAGGGGCGAAACGCCGATCATCGGCGAAATCAGCACGAGGCGCGAAGGGGCTGGCAGCCTGGAGTCCGCGACGGCCTCGAGCGCATAACGCACCACGAGGGCGCCTCCATTCGAGTAGCCAACGAGGATCAACGGTTGGTCGGCGCCGATGGTCCGGCGCACGTGACGCGCGCCCATGCGGACCGCCGCCATCCAGTCTTCGGCGGTGGCTTGCGTCAGCGCGCCGGGCACGGTGCCGTGCCCGGGCATCCGGAGCGCGAGCGCGTAGTAGCCCTGCGCGCGCAGGCGCTCAGCAATCGCGCTCATGCTGTAAGGGCTGTCAGTGAGGCCGTGAATCAGGAGCGCCCCACCGCGAACAGCGCCGGGCATCAACTCGAACGTCCGATTCCAGTCGCGGCTCGCCCGTCGTGGAGAGCTGATGCTGGCGGACTGATAGCGGTTGGCGAGTTGTGGCGCGCTCGCGGCCGAGGCTGGCGTCTCGACCTCGTCGCGTACCTCCTGGAACACATCCGCTTCACGCGCCAGATACTGCTGCAGCGTGAAGGCGTCGTCCAGATCGGCGGCGCGCAGTTCGCCACGCGGCACCAGCCGATGCCACGACTCCAGGTCCGGCACGTTGAGCACCGCCTGCACGCCTCCGCCGACAACCAGCGTGACCCCGATGAGCAGGCCGGTCAGCGCGAGCCTGACGATCCAGGTGCGCAGGCGGGCCTTCACAGAACGGCCGCGCGATGTGACAGCCGCTTCCACCGATGGGTTCTCCCTCATCTGAGCCATCCTCGCTGATCGCTGCCGAACAGACGCGTTGTCCCATTCGCTGCGGGTCGAGCCGGGCCTTCCTATCCCGCGCTGTGCGCCGGCGAGATATGTACCATCTTCTCGGGGTCGTGCCGGTACTTGAAGACCAGCGGGAAGACGATACCCAGGATCAGCGCGTAGCCCGCGAAGGTCAGCCAGATGCTCTGCCAGTCCTTCACGTCGTTTGCCGTGAAGTGATCGACGACCCAGCCACTCGCCATGCCGCCGACGAAGGCGCCGAGGCCGTTCGTCATGATCATGAAGAGACCCTGCGCGCTCGCGCGGATGTGCGATTCCGATTGGCGGTCCACGAACAGCGCGCCCGAGATGTTGAAAAAGTCGAAAGCCATCCCGTAGATGATCATCGACAGCACCAGCATCCAGAGGCGCGCGCCCGGATCGCCGACCGCGAACAGTCCGAAGCGGAAGACCCAGGCAAAGATGCTGATCAGCATCACCTTCTTGATGCCGAAGCGGTGCAGGAAAAACGGGATCGTCAGAATGAAGAGCGTCTCGGAGATCTGCGAGATCGACAACAGGAGGTTCGGATGCTCGACGCCGAAGGCGCCCGGATACGCGGTCTTGAAATCATCCAGGAACGCGCCACCGAACGCGTTGGTGATCTGAAGTGCCGCGCCGAGCAGCATCGCGAAAAGGAAGAACACAAGCATCTGCTGGCGCCGGAACAGCACGAAGGCGTCGAGCCCGAGCGCCGAGACCAGGCTACGCATGCCGTCCGACTTCGCCGGTGGGCACTTCGGCATCGTGAACGCGTAGAGGCCAAGGAAGAGCGCGCCGCCAGCGCTGATGTAGAGCTGCAGCTCGCTCTTGGTCCAGCCCGCGAAATCCACCATCCACATCGCCGCGATGAAGCCGACTGTACCCCACACCCGGATCGGCGGAAATGTTTGGATGACGTCGAGGCCACACTGCTCCAGAACCTTGTAGGAAACGGTGTTGTTGAGCGCGATTGTCGGCATGTAAACCATCGCGTTCAGCAGCATGCTCAAGTACAGCGTGTCGAAGTCCTTGACGGTGGATGCCCAGAGCAGGAGGCCCGCGCCGACCAAGTGGCAGATGCCGTACATGCGCTCCGCGTTGACCCAGCGGTCCGCGACGATTCCCATGAGCCCGGGCATGAAGAGCGAGCCGACGCCCATCGTCGCGTAGATGCTGCCGACCTGGCTGCCCGAGAAGCCGAGCGTGACGATCATGTAGGCGCCGAGCGAGATCAGCCACGAGCCCCACACGAAGAACTGCATGAAATTCAGCACCGTAAGGCGGAATTGGATGCTCATGGAGCGGCGAGTCTTGTTTGCGCCGATGGCTTCGGAGCGAAATGTACTACACAGCGGATGGTGGCGAAGACGTACCGCCTATGTGCCCGAACAGGATCTGCTGTTGACGCCGAGCCTGCGGGACTGGTTGCCGCAGGGCCATCTCGCGTTCTTTGTGACTGATCTGGTCGAGCAGTTGGACCGGTCGGTGATCCTGCGTGTGTACGAAGACGGACGAGCGTGGCTACCCGCCGTACCACCCGTGGATGCTGGCGAAGGTGCTGGGACAAATCAAGCAGGCGCGAGGCTCTCACCAACCGATATTCCGATTTACTCGGACTGGCTCCTAGAGCGACTTCAAGAACTCCACCAAGTCATCCTTCTGCGAGTCCGTAAGACCCAACGAGAAGGCGGCATCGTAGTGGTTGACGACCGCGAGCAGGTTCGCGGCACTGCCGTCATGGAAGTACGGTGGATGCTGCCAGAGCGCGCGGAGTGGAGTCGTTCGGTATAGCCCTGTCGCGGTACGAGCAGCGTACTCAGCATCGGCATCCACTTCGGCCGCACTATGCAGCAATGGAATGCTGGGATCGGGACCACTCAGAACGTCGGTGTAGGTGGGCGGGATGTGACAGGTGCTGCAGCGTCCGGCTCCGTTGAAGATCTCCTGGCCGCGTGCCGCCGCAGTCGCGTTGAAGCTTCCCGCCGGCGGTGGAGGAGCATTCAGGCTGAGTTGATAGGCCAGCAGCGCAGGGAGCTTCGGCGTCACACGATCTGGCTTCTGTGTGACGGTCACGCCGATGCGAGGGTCGCTGAAGCTACCGTGGCCTCCCATCTGCGTCACGCCCACATAGCTGTTCCAGTAGGAGATTGGACCATCGCCGGTGAAGGTCTCGAAGCCCACGCCCTTCAGCCCGTACGCCGGAGGAATCACGACCGGCACCGAAGGAGTCCGGGGATGGAGCTCGATGGTGTTCGTGCCGTCGAACACGTGATGCCGCGGATCGTATTTTCCGGGCCCCCACGTCCGGAACTCGTCCCTGAACTCGTCGGGAAGACCGGGAGCCAGGGCCACGATCGTTCCCACATCCAAGTCGAGGTTCGGCCAGCCGTCGCGGCGGATGCCGATACTCGGCG
This sequence comes from Vicinamibacteria bacterium, assembly GCA_963763095.1. GTDB lineage: Bacteria > Acidobacteriota > Vicinamibacteria > Vicinamibacterales > JAENWD01 > CAVUCH01. Next base: position 60,444 of record CAVXNR010000002.1, on the reverse strand, counting down.
CAAGCGAATCGTCGACCGTCGAATGACAGAGCGCGCAGGTGATACCGATGCTCTTGATTCGATCGCCAGTAATCTTGCCGACGACGCCGACGACCGCGTTCAGTTCCAACAGTCGGCGAGTGACTCTCGGGTCGTTGAGGTCGAGTTGCCCTGCCGCGAGCACCTTGATGACCGGCGGCGGCAACGCCTCCGCATCGACCTTGAGGCCAACGGCCAGGGCGGTGGCTGGCGTTACCGTTTCGATGGCTTCATGCAGCCGGAGCGTATCGGTCCAGAGCTGCTCGTCCCCGAATGTGTCGAAGCGGAAGATCTCACGGCCGTCGAGCGGTTTGTGCCCCCGGTGCGGGGCCGGAATCCGAAAGGCCGAAAATCAGTGTCAGAACGAACACCGTCGAGGCGGCACCGATGAATCGCATAACTTCCCCCTCTGCGTCCGATTCCACGCGGCATTACGGGTCGCACTGCTCAGCTGATCGACCGCCCCGCCAGTTGACCTAGATAAGCAAGTCCAGGCTTGTTTATCTAGCAAGACGCGCGCCGGTCTCAATCCCGCCCTACAATCCGGACGTGATGTGGCGGCGGAAGCTGCATTCCGCATCGGCTCGTGTCTAGATGGCGGGCCTTACCTCGTGTCTGGAATAACGATGGGCGAAGCGCTGAGACAGCAGTTACTTGATTCAAGCCGCGGGCGGATCGTCACGCTGCTGAGGACAGGCGGATTGACCGCCGATGACGTCGCGCGCAGGTTGGGTCTGACGCGCAGCGCCGTACGGATCCAAATCACCGCAATGGAACGCGACGGCGTCGTGCGGAAGGTCGGAAAACGACCGGGCACAACGCGGCCTTCGTATGTATTCGAGCTGACGCCTGAGGTTGAACAGCTGCTCTCGAAGGCGTACATACCTCTGCTGACAGGCCTCGTGGACGTGTTCGCCGAAGCACTCCCCGGCGATCAGATCGAGGCGCTGCTGCGAAGAATCGGCAACGGCCTCGCGCAGCAGGTGACTCGGGGGAAACGAGTCTCGGGTGGCCTCAAGTCCCGCGCCGCGGCCGCAAGCGAGATGATGAATGAGCACCTGGGCGCAATGACTCGCGTCGAGAGCAACGGCGTCATCGTCATCCGCGGCGCCGGCTGTCCTCTCGCCGCATTGACAGGCAAGCACAAGGGTGTGTGTCTGGCTATGGAGAGCCTCGTAAGCGAAATCGTGGGCGTGCCGGCAAAAGAATGCTGCGATCGAGACGACCGGCCTCAATGCTGTTTCGAGATTCACGACGGATCGCTGCGTTCAGCGATCGTCTGAACCTCGCCCGCTTCAGAATCCCATCTGCACGCGGCCGAGCGCGGTCAAATCGTCTTCCGTGGCCCTGCCCGCGAAATCGACCTCGAAATCCATCGGGGCGAAATCGGGCGCCGATCGGCCCGCGAGGAAGGCCTCCTGTTGCCGCGGCAGATACGCGCGGTTCTTCGGGCAATCGGGCGCGGAGCCGATGTAGATCACACTCGCGTACTCGGAGCCGGCGTGCTTGTCGGCCACGGCGTGGCAGATATCGGTGTGCCAGAACACCGTGTCGCCCGGCTGCACCTCGGGAATCGAGACCAGGCCCGCCATCATGTCCGGATGCCACTCGGGGCTGACGCCAAGCGCGCGTCCCGGCGCGGCGCCGCAGAGATCCGTCTCCGGCACATCCTCCTGCAGCGCACGCAGCAGCACATAACAGATGCCTTCGGCGATCGGGATCAGCCGGAGCGTCCCGTCCTGTGGCCCCTGACGCGTCAGGGCGGTCCATCCCTGGTACGTGCGGAACATGCTGCAGACCGCCGGCGAGGGGATTTCACGCGTGTCCAGCCGATGTGCCCCGTCAAAAGGATCGTAGCCGCGCCAGTTGCCGGCGAACACCTCGCCGTAGACCCGCTGAAAGCCGGGATCGATCCAGCGCTCGACCGTCCCCGCGTCCATGTGCGGGGAGAGGCCGAGCGTCTCGTCGCCGGGCTGCCGGCGACGTACCCGGTCGGCATACGTGCACTCCCGATCCGGATCGAACACGCCCTCGTACCGCCACAGCCGGTTCAGGAAGGCGCGGGTCTCCGCAAGCTTCGGGTCCTGCCGTGCGTTCACCTGCGGCTTCGACCAATACACGTTGAAGATCTGGGGGCGGCCCGCCTTCAGCGCCGAGAAATACAAGTCCAGGCTGCGCTTCTCGACCTCGCGCTCCTCGTAGCGGTTGGTCTCCAGGTACGCGCCGAGCTCGTCGAACCAGGCGCTCGCCACGGACACGGGGAAAACCCCGCGCACGACGACGCAACCGGTCCGGCGAATCGCCACACGGGTCGTCTCGGGTACGTGGCCGTCACGGATGGTCCGATAGTCGACCTCCGGCACGACGGGCCTGCCGGCGGCCACGGCAGCCTGAATCGCGTCGGCTGTCCGGGCCACATGCCCTCGCACGTCGTCATACGCACGCTTCAGCACGTCGCGACGTCCGGCCAGCGACCGCTTGAAGACGGCGATCTCGTCACTCACGTCGACGCTGTTCGTGGAGTCTCGATCCATGCGGGCTCCTTCAACCGTTAACGCGTTAACCGTCAACCGTCAACGCGTCAACGGTCAGCGATCAGCCTGAGCCCTTAGCCCTTAGCGCTTAGCCCTTAGCCTTAGCCTTAGATCCGCGTGAACGGTCAACGGTAAACGGTCAACGACGATGCCGACGAGCGGGAAGTGATCCGACCCGTACGTCTGCGGGGCCCGGCGATACTCACCGCGAAGGGGCGCCGGCAGGCGGAAGAAGAGGTGATCCAGGACGCGACCGTTGGCGAACGTCGGCTCCGCCGGCCAGGGCGCCGGGTCGCTGATCCGCCGCATCTCGGCCACCGCCGGCTCACCCGCACCATGCCAGGTGTTGAAATCCCCGCCGATGGCCAGCGGCCCGAACACGGGCAGTGCGTCTGCCACGACACGCGCCTGCCGGCCTCTCGAGGTGACGGCACCGAACACCCACAGGCGGTCGAGGCCGACGAACGGATCCAGGTGCACCGACGCGACAGTGATGGCTGCGCCCGGGTCGCCACCGCCCAGGAGGGCAACAGGCACAACGCGCCGCTGGCGCACGAACGGCAGCTCCAGCGCGCGGAGCTCCGTCAACGGCAGCGTCGAGAGGATCGCGTTGCCGCGGTCTTCCCTGCCCTCCTCCGCGCCGAGTCCATTTCGCATCGATGGGAGGTAGAACAGCGACAGCCCCGCCTCGCGCGCGAAGGCCACGACATCGACCGGTTGCGCTGAGCGGACGAGCCTCCGCGCACCCGCCCGATCTGCGCCCGGGGCGGGCACGATGGAGTCGATGCGCAGCGCTTCCTGCAGCAGCAGCACGAAGTGGCCGACCGGCTGCCCGTCCGAGAGGCGGCCGGCCCGCAGGTCACGCACCAGCGCGGCGAGGTCGCCCGCGCCCGCGTTGACGTTCCAGCTGACGAGCGCGATCGCGCCGCGAGGCGTCGAATCCGCGATCGGTGTGGCCCGCAGATACACGGCGGGGCCAACGCCGCGGCACCACGCATCGAGCGATCGGCGCTCCTCGAGGTCGCCGCGGACGATCCACGTCACGGCCGCGGGGCCGCCATCATCGGGCGCCAGGACATCGCGACAGGTCAGCGGGGCGCTCTCAGCGCCGGTCGGAAGCGGCGTCCTGCTGATGCACGCCGCGGCAATCAACAGGGGCGCGAAACACAGAACGCGCCCAACGCGGCCGGAGGAAACGAGGATTCGACGGGCCATCTGTATTTGTTGCAGGCGCTCCGGCCTGTTCAGTAAATTTCGGGCTCCGGCGTGATGCCGCCGCGGTGGAGGAAATCGAAATCGCACCCCTCGTGGGCCTGCGTGACGTGGCGCATGAAGAGCAGGCCATACCCACGCGGGTACACGGGTGGCGTGGGCGTCCACGCCGCGCGGCGCTCGGCCAGGACGCCTTCGGCGACCTGCAGCGCCAGCCGCCGCTCCGGCACGTTGAGCTCGATGGGATCGCCATCCTGCACCAGCGCGAGCGGTCCGCCCACGAACGATTCCGGCGACACGTGCAGCACGCATGCGCCGTAGGCGGTGCCGCTCATGCGCGCGTCCGACACACGCACCATGTCGCGCACGCCCTGCTGCAGAAGCTTCTTCGGGATGGGCAGCATTCCCCACTCAGGCATGCCAGGCCCACCCTGCGGCCCTGCATGCTGCAGGACCAGCACTGAGTCGGCCGTGACCACGAGATCCGGATCGTCGATCCGCGCAGCCAGGTCGGCGTAATTGCGGAACACGACGGCCGGTCCGGTGTGCGTGAGCAGTCGCGGTTCCGCCGCTGACGACTTGATGATAGCGCCTTCCGGCGCGAGATTGCCGCGAAGCACGGCGAGCCCCCCTTCGGACTGCAAGGGCCGCTCACGCGGCGCGATCACCTCGTCATTGTAGGCACCGGCGCCGCGGATGTTCTCGCCGATCGTGCGGCCGTTCACGGTGATGGCATCGAGTGCGAGCAGATCGCGCAGGCGCTCCAGCACCGCGGGCACGCCACCCGCGTAGTACAGATCTTCCATCAGGTACGCACCTGAGGGACGGATGTTGGCCAGGAGCGGCGTCCGTCGCGACAAGGCATCGAAGCGATCCAGATCGAGCGATGCCCCCGCCCGGCGTGCCATCGCGACGAGATGGATGATGGCGTTGGTGGATCCGCCCACGGCGACGACCGCAGTCACCGCATTCTCGAAAGCGGCCGTGGACATCACCTCGCACGGCGTCAGGTCTTCCCATACCATCTCGACGATGCGCCGGCCGGTTGCGGCTGCCAGACGAGGGTGGTGGGAGTCAGCTGCCGGAGTGGCCGCGGCGCCGGGCAGCGTCATGCCGATCGCCTCTGCCGCCGTCGCCATCGTAGACGCCGTACCCATCGTCATGCACGTGCCGAACGAGCGGGCGATGCCGTCCTCGATCTCGCGCCACGCGCAATCATCGATCGTGCCCGCGCGCTTCTCGGCCCAGTACTTCCACACGTCGCTGCCGCTGGCCAGCGTCTGGCCCCGCCAGTAGCCGCGGAGCATCGGCCCCGCCGGCAGGAAGATCGCGGGCAGGTTGGCAGTCGCGGCCGCCATGAGGAGGCCGGGCACCGTCTTGTCGCAGCCGCCGAGCAGGACGACGCCGTCGATCGGGTTTGCGCGGACCAACTCCTCGGCCTCCATCGCAAGCAGGTTGCGATAGAGCATCGGGCTCGGCTTCATGAACGTCTCGCCCACCGAGAGCACCGGAATTTCGAGCGGAAATCCGCCCGCCTGCCACACGCCCCGCTTCACCTCCTCGGCGCGCACGCGGAAGTGCGCGTGGCACGGGTTCGCGTCGCTCCAGGTGTTCAGGATGGCGATGACCGGTTTGCCGTCGTAGTCTTCCGCGCCGAAGCCCATCTGCTTTGCCCGCGACCGATGGCCCATCGAGCGCAGATCGCTCGCGCCAAACCAGCGATGGCTGCGCAGGTCTTCAGGCTTCTTCTTCGGCATGCGATCGATCCTCAGGTGGCCACTGGGTCATCCGCAGCCCAGAAGGGGCTGGCCCGCGCGGGAGTATATCCGCTCGTCCGGCGACGGGATCCTGGCAGAAACTTCATGGTGGCCAGGAGAAGATCGACATCCGGCCTATCGCCAGCCGAGGCGTGTCCGATACGGATAGTAACGAACCCATCATGAGGATACCTATCACTCGACTCGTCGTGACGTTGTGCCTGTTGGCCGCCTCGAACACGGGGGCGCATGGCAGGCAGGAACAGCCAGGCGAATCACAGCAGACGTTCAGGACCGCGGTTGACGTCGTCACCATCCAGGCATCGGTTCGCGACGCCCGCGGACGGCCGATGAGGGGCCTCACTGCGGGCGACTTCGAGGTGCGTGACAACGGTCAGCTTCGCCCGATGCTCTCGCTCCGGGCTGATCAGCACCCGCCGGTGAGTCTCGCGATCCTGGTCGACATGAGTGGCAGCATGCGGCTCGGGCCCAGGATTGCCATGGCACAGCAGGCGCTCGATGCCGTGGTGTCGCAGTTGCGCCCAGGTACGGACGAGGTGGGGCTGTTCACGTTCGATTCAGCACTCCAGGAGCGCGAGTTCTTCACGCGCGACCTCGCGGTGCTGCAAGGTGCACTGTCGGAATTCGAACCGTTTGGCACGACGTCCCTCTACGACGCGGCGGCCGAAACGGCGCGCAGCGTCGCGGCCCGGTCCGCCACCCATAAGGCGATCGTCGTCCTGACCGACGGGGTCGATACGAGCAGCGCCATGAGCCCGTCGGCTGTGTCGGCACTCGCGAGCAGCATCGACGTGCCGGTATACGTGGTGGCAACTGTGTCACCAGTGGATCAGCGCGCGACACTCGACGAAGGGGAGCGCCGATCGGACTCCGCCGATCTGCGCCACCTGGCAGAATGGACGGGCGGGCGGTTGCTGTTCGCCGACACGTCCTCGGAAGCGATCGTCGCCGCATCCAGCATCATCGATGAGATCCGCCACCAGTATCTGCTCGCGATCGAGGCCAGCGACGGCAAGGAGTGGCGGCGGCTCGATGTGCGCGTCAAACGCCCCTCGGCCGTCGTGAAGGCGCGCAGCGGGTACTTCGGCGGCTGATGCGCAGGACCCGGATACGATCGGTGCGCCGGGTATGGATGCAGAAGACGCACGCTGCGCCGAGGCGAGGAAGTTCGACCGGATAGACGACGCGTTTCGCAGGGGCGACCTCGAGGCCCTGCGGATGGCGGTCGACGATCCCGCGGCCGTGCCGAACGGCCGCATGCCTGACACGATCGGCCCATGCCTCGTGTACGCCGTCTATCACAGCCCGCTCGCCTTCATCCGCACGCTGCTCGAAATCGGTGCCGATCCGAACGCACCGGTTGATGACGGATTTCCACCGCTCATCGCGGCGCTGTGCTGCACCCGCGAGACACCGGGCGCCAATCGGCGGACGGATGTCGACGATGTCCTGCGGCTGCTGCTCTCGTTCGGCGCCGACCCGAACGCACGCGGCATCAACGACTACACGCCGCTGCACATGGCCGTGGCCGAGCGGAATCTGCTCGCGATTCACATCCTGCTCGAAGCGGGCGCCGATCCAGACGCACGCACGCGGATCGACGACTGCGAAACGCCGCTCGACATGGCGAACGCCGCCGGCCTGACCGACGCCGCGGCGATGCTTGCCCGCAGGGGGCAGCCGCTCCGCCAGCGGCTGCGATCCGGGCTCACGCTGCTCGCGGACGTACCAGGACTCGGAGACCCCGTACGCCGGCAGCACAACTACCGCATTCGACTGCGGCTGTGGCTGAACAAGGGAGAGGCGGTTCGCTGGCCGACGGCATGGGGCCCCGTCGGCGCCGCGCGGCTCGAGGACAACGGCGAGACGCTCATCACGGAAGTCCGGGTCGACCGGCGCTCGCTGATCAGCGGGCTCTTCTACGGCGTGGACGGGCATGCGCGTCGGCGGGACCCGCCGGCTGGAAATCGCCCCGCATCTGGCGTACGGCGATCGCGGGGTGCCTGGTGTCATCCCCGCCGGCGCCCTGCTGACCGCCGAAATCACGATCCGGGACGCGGTCCAGTGGCCCCCGTGATGGCCGGCGGACGCCGGGCCGATCGCTACGTCCGCACGCCGTCGAACAGATCCGTCTCGCACGCCCGGCCGCCATTCACCGTGCTGAACACGCGATAGAAGCTCTGTCGTCCCCAGAGCGCCTGGTGGTGCTCAGGCGACAGCTCCGCGAGCCCCGCGTAACCTGCGACTTGCGACTGGTGGCAGGAGACCGCGCGCCACACCACCTCCCACGCGCCGCGTGTGTCGATGACGGTCGTCACGGCCCATTGCGGCCATGGAACCGCATGCCGCTCCACGCCATCGACGACGGACACGAGCCGCTTGAATGCTGCCTGGTAGGCCGCCCACGCGGGCTCCGGCATGGCCATGTAGTACAGCTTGCTCACGGCGTGCGGCGCCAGCGCCGGTACCGCGTCGGGCGTGAACGACGCGGTCGGCTGCCGCAACGATGGCCGCCGTCGTCAATTGCGAGATCGCGATGTGATCCGGATGGCCGTAGGCGCCGTCGGGCCCGAAGGTCACGACGACGTGGGGACGGGTTCGCCTGATGGCTCGAGCAATGCGCGCACGCGCCTCATGCGGGTCGGCGCGGTCCAACTCCTGATCGCAATACCCGAGCAGGATCAGCTCGCCCACGCCGAGCACGGCGGCCGCGGCCCGAAGCTCCGCCTCGCGAACGCCGGCGAGCGCCGCCGCGCCGGGGTGCAGCTCGTGTCCGACAGGATGCCCCCGATACCGTCCGCGCTGACCGAGCGTGGCAGTGACCAGAAACGTCTCGACCCCTTCCGAGGCGTACTTCGCCAGCGTCCCGCCGACGCCGAGCGATTCGTCGTCGGGATGCGCGAGCACGGCCATCAAGCGCAGTGTTGCCATACGAGCTTTCCGGGTCAGAATGCAGAATTTGGGATGCACACGTCATCATGCGCACAGGCGCGGTGCACGCGCGCCGCCGGCATGGCAGAATGCACCGAGCTCTTCTGCATTGTGCATTGTGCATCGCCAGTCTGTCCTGATCCAGGAGGTTGTCACATGTTCGTCCGCCGCATGCTCGCCGCGCTCGCCGTTCTCGTCCTCGTCGCGACCGGCGCGAGCGCCGACGGATTGCCGGAAGAACTGAAGGCACGTCGAGAGCGACTGATGCGGTCGCTCGCCGCCGACACGATGGCCATCCTCTGGAGCGCCCCCGAGCGGGCGTACTCACGGGACGTGGACTACGAGTACCGGCAGGACAGCGATCTCCTCTACCTGACGGGCGTGACGCAGCCCGAAACCGTGCTCGTGCTGATGCCGGGGAACCGCACGCAGCGCGAGATCCTGTTCATCCGGCCGCCAGATGCACGGCGCGAGCACTGGAACGGCCACCTGCTCACGCCGGCGGAGGCGACGGCGCAGACGGGGATTGCGACCGTCCATGAGACGCCAGCCTTCGAGCGCTTCTTCTCCGACGCGATGCAGCAGGTGCCGTATGGGCTGAAGTCACGGGAGGCGGTGCTCACGGATACCGAGTACACGGCGTTCTTTGCCGCGCTCGACGCTGGCAACGCGAAGATTGCCCTGCGGCTGCCGTCGGCGCCGGACGCGCAAGACCCGCTCGGGCCGGAGCGCGAGTTCGCGCGGCAGGCCCGCGACCGGTTTGTCAACGTGGCGTTCGTCAACGTGTCGCCAGCGCTCGCCGCCCTGCGCCAGACCAAGACACCGTACGAGCAGACCGTGCTCACGCGGAGCGTCGAGATCTCGAGCGAGGCCCATCTGGCCGGCATGAAGGCCGCGCGTCCGGGCCGCTTCGAGTACGAGGTGGAAGCCGCGATCGAGCAGGTATACCTGGCGAACGGGGCGATGTCCCCGGGGTATCCGTCCATTGTCGGCAGCGGCCCGAACGCCACCATCCTGCACTACAACGCCTCGAGCCGGCGCATGGAGGAGGGCGACCTGCTGCTGGTCGACGCGGCGGCCAATTTCGAGGGCCTGACCGGCGACATCACGCGGACCTACCCGGTGAACGGGAAGTTCACCGACGCGCAACGGGAAATCTATGGCATTGTCCTCGCCGCACAGGAGGCCGGGATCGCGGCCGCACGCGCCGGCAACCGCACGGTGGACATCGAGAAGGCCGCCCGGGATGTCGTCAAGCCGGCGCTGCTGAAGCTGGGGCTGATCACCGACACGGCGGGCGATCAGTTCCGGACGTGGTACACGCATGGCATCTGCCACTGGATCGGCATGGACGTGCATGACGTGGGCGACTACAAGAAGCCACTCGCGCCAGGCATGACCTTCACGATCGAGCCCGGGCTGTACATTCGCCCGGCCGCCCTCGAGAACCTGCCCGACACGCCCGAGAATCGCGCGTTCATCGAGAAGGTGAAGCCGGCGGTGGAGCGGTTCAAGAACATCGGCGTGCGGATCGAAGACTCGTTCCTGCTCACGGACGGAGGGCTCGTGAACCTGTCGCAGAAGGCACCGCGGACGGTGGCCGACATCGAGCGGGTGATGGGGCGCTGAGCATGCGTCGCCTCTCCGGCCGCACGCTCGCGTTCCTCGTGGTTCTTGCTGCGGTTCTTGCTGCGGCCGTTCCCACGGCCCTTCTCGTCGGGCAGTCCGCACCGAAGCCGGGCAACCCGGAAGACCATCTGCCGCCCAACATCACACACCTGACGTGGTTCGGGGAACGCGCGTCCTGGTCTCCGGACGGGCGGCGGATCGCGTTCATGTCGAAGAGCTTCGGCGACGCGTTCGAGATTGACCTGGCGACGAAGGCCGTTCGGCTGCTCACGCACTATCCGCATCCGGGCTTCCTGCGCGTGCAGTATCTGTCGAACGGCGACTACTTCCTGATCGGCGCGCGCACGTTCGCCGATATCGGAACGACGCGCGCGCGGGATCAGGAGATGTGGCTCCTGCCGCGCGATTTCAGGCCCGGCGATCGCGCCGTGCCCCTCGGCCACAAGATCTCCGAGGGGGTGGCGATCTCGCGCACGTCACCGAAGATTGCGTGGTCCAACACGCACGGCCAATATCCCGACCTGCTTGCCGAGGGCGAGTCGGTGATCTACACCGCTGACGTCAGCGTCCAGAACGGCCAACCCTCGCTGACGAACAAGCAGGAGATCCTCCGGGCGAGGGCGCCCGAGTGCACGCTCGAGGTCCAGGACTTCCGGCAGCGCGACGCCGAGCTGATCTACACCTGCTATCGCGGGCAATTCGCCGACGTGTTCGGCATCGACCTGGCCAGCCGGCGGGTGACGACGTACCGGAAGCTGCCGGGTGAGTACAACGAGGTCGAAGGCATCTTTCCCGACGGCGAGCACGCGCTGGTGGAGTCGAGCCGCGAGCAGCTGCGCCAAGACTCGAGTCACATCGATCTGTGGAAGCTCCGCCTCGAACCGAACAGCACGGATTTCGTCCGCATGACCAGGTGGGGCGACTTCGAAGGGTTCAAGGCGTCCAACCCGGTGGTCGCCCCCGACGGCCAGTCGTTCGCCTTCCAATCCGCACGGAGCACCGACGCCGCGGGCGTGGGTTACGGGATCTTTCTGTACAGGACTGAATAGGACTGCCGTTAACCGTTAACCGTTAACCGCTAACCGTTGGCCCTTAGCCCGTTAGCCCGTTAGCCCGTTAGCCCTTAGCCCTTAGCCAGCCCTTAACGGTCTACGTTGAACGGTCAACCAGCCTCCAGAACTGCGCTTCGTTCAGCAGCGTGATGCGGTGGCCTTTCTCGCGCTGGCGTTTGATCTCCATCAGCTTCAATCCGGCATCCCGTCCTGCCGCCTGCTGCGCGTTGGGCCTGCCGCGCACGACCACGGTCGTTCGCGCGCTCGGAGCGCCGTGCACGACGGCACCCGACCGCTCAGCCGCGAGCACGGCCTCACGGCGCGGCCGGCTGAGGATTCCCGTGAACGCGATGTGGGCGCCGCGAAGCGTGCGCAGGACGCCTGACTGGAGCGGCGCAGGCGGAGTGCGCAGCGCCTCGATCAGTTCATCGGCGCTCTCATACCGCTTCCGCCGCTCTCCGATGCATCGGTGCACGATCTCCTTCAAGTGATCGCTACACGGCAGCCGCCGGACGTCCGTCGTGCGGATCCGCGCTCCCGCGTCGCCCTTCACCAGCATCGCCAGCAGCTGCCCCATCTGATACACGTCGTCGCGCGCCTGCCACTTCGGCGCGCCGCCCGCGAGAAAGTCGCTCGGCACCATCGAGCGGTTCATCGTGTGTGCGGTGATGCCGCGGCTGTTCCGCTGCTGCCGCGCGATGCCGAAGTCGCCGAGCTTCAGGCGATGACCGTCGCAGACGAACACGTTCATGGGGGTGAGATCGCGGTGGAGCATCTGTCCGCGGTGCAGCGTGCCGAGCACCTGGAGGATGCCCGCGATCTCGCGGCGCGCGGCCGGCTCGCTCCACCCTTTCGCGGCGCGGGCAAGAGCGGTGCTCAGATCACCGTGCCGGGCGTACTCCAGGGCCAGGCAATAGAGCACCCGCCCGTCCGGGCGCATCAGCGGGAAGGCGTCGTAGACGCGAAGTGCGCGCGGATGGTCGTCCAGCAGCTGGCCGAAATACGCTTCGCGTACCCAGCCGTCGATGTGAGGGCTCACCTTGATCCCGACAACCTCGGGCACGTTCCTGGAGCGTCCGAGCCGCGTCGCCAGGTACACGTGCCCGAAGCCGCCCTTTCCCAGCAGGCGCCCGATCCGGTACCGCAGGCTGCTGTGCGCGCTCGCGATCACCTCGGGAGCAGCGAGGTGCCCCTGATCGCCTGGCTGCACCGAAGCGACAGTTGCTGTCCGTGTGGTGGCGGTCGTCGAAGCCGAACTGATACGGTCCATAGAATCGCAGAGAGAGTTCGTCAGGATACCCTCAGATGAGACCAAAATGAGAATGAGATCGGGAGGTGTTTCGCGCGACAGCGTGCGAAACACCTCCCGATCTCATTCTCACCCGACCTCGGGTAGTACACTCGGCGGGATGGGTGGGGGCTCGCTCACGACTCTTTCTGCTACCCGGATGGCCCAGCTGATCGCGCGGCGGGAGCTGTCGGCGGTCGAGCTCGTAAACGCCCATCTCGAGCGCATCGAGGCGCTGAATCCGGCGCTGAATGCGTTCGTGTTCGTCGACACCGATGGGGCCCGCCGGCAGGCGCGGGCAGCGGACGCCGCAGTCGGGCGAGGGGACGCGCTCGGAGCGCTGCACGGCGTCCCGCTCAGCATCAAGAGCTCGGTGTCGGTCGCCGGGATGCCGTGGGAGACGGGCAGCCCGTTCCGACGCGGCGTCACGGGTGACCGCGACGCCACGCTCGTGAGCCGCGCCCGCGCGGCAGGCGCGATCATCCTGGGGGTAACCAACGTCGCCGAGCAGTTGATGGCGTGGGAGACGGACAACGCGCTCTACGGCCGGACGAACAGCCCTTGGGACCTCGCGCGCACGCCGGGCGGATCGAGTGGCGGTGAATCAGCCGCCATTGCAGCCGGGCTCTCCGCGGGCGGCGTCGGGAGCGACGGTGGCGGGTCCATCCGCATCCCGGCACACTTCACCGGCATCGTCGGGCTGAAGCCCACGCCGGGCCGCGTGCCAGCAACGGGGCACTTCCCCCCGTGCGGCGGGCCGTTTGCGCTCACGGGAGTCGTCGGGCCGATGGCGAGAACGGTGGACGATGTCGCCTTGCTGCTGTCGGTGATGGCGGGACCGGACAGCGGCGACCCGAACGGCCATCCGGTGCCGCTCGGGGACGGCGCTCGGGTGGGCGGCGGCATGTGGGGCAGGGCTTCAGCCCTGCTGACGGCGGCGGGCATGTGGGGCAGGGCTTCAGCCCTGCTGACGGCCGCCCCCGGATCGGATGGTTCTTGGATGACGGACGGACGCCTGTCGAGCCGGCCATCAGCGATGCCGTGCGCCGTGCCGCCGCAGCGTTGTCGGCCGCAGGGTTCGACGTCGTGCCGTTCCGCCCCGAGGGCCTCGACGAGGCGAGCGAGCTGTGGTGGGACATCTTCGGCCGCGCCTCACGCCTGCTGCTCGAACCGCTGGTGACCGGACGCGAGGCGGAGGTGCACGCCAACCTGCCGCAGTTCCTGGCGTGGACGCGGCAGATGCCGAAGCTCACCGCCGAACGACTGCTCGACGTCGAGATCAGGCGCGACCTGCTGCGCACCCGTTTTCTGCAGCAGATGGAGGACTACCCGGTCCTGCTCTGTCCCGTGAGCGCCGTCACGGCATTTCGCCACGGCGAGCGCACCTGGCGGATCGAGGGCCGCGACGTGGACTATCTCGAGGCCTGGAGCTACGCCGCGTGGTTCAATCTGCTGCAGAACCCGGCCGTCTCGGTACCTGCGGGACTGACGCCGGACGGCCTGCCCGTGGGCGTGCAGGTCGTCGCGCGGCACTGGGCGGAGATGACCGCGCTCGGTGTGGCGAGGGAGATCGAGCGCGCGCTCGGAGGGTATGTGGCGCCAGGGGTGGACGGATTGACCGTTGTTTGCCGGGACTGAAGTCCCGGCTCCACAACGGCGGCGGGCGGCGGGCGACGGACAAGCCCACGTAAACCCGCACTTCAGTGCCACAGATCGAGTGGAGTCGGCGTTCAGTGCACAGTCCGTGTGGAGCCGGCACTTCAGTGCCGGCGGATCAGTCCTGGCGGCCATCGACAGTGAACGACAGATGACGTCTTCGGAACCAAAGGACCGCCCCCCCATGCGCGGCCCGTCCGCTCGGCTCATCGGGGGGTTGCTCGTCACCCTGGGCCTGATCCTCGCCTTCTGTCTGTACACCGTCCACGAGATCGGTCAGCTCCGTGAGGAGCAGACGCGGATCAGCGAGCGCAACCGCCTCGATTCTCTCCAGCTGCTGCGCATCCAGAACAACCTCTCCACGATCGCGACGGCCATGCGCGACATGGCGGACCAGACCGAGCCCTACCCGATGGTGTCGTGGCGGCAGACGTTCGATCGCGTGAAGGCGGACCTCGAGCAGGCGATCCGGTCGGAGCAGGCGCTGGCGCCTGCGGAACGCCCGGCCGCGCAGCAGGCGCGGCTGGTGACGTCCCTGGGACGGTTCTGGTCGCTGGTGGACACGGCGTTCACACAGGCGGCCGCCGGCCAGGAGAACGCGGCCGCCACCACGCTGCGGACGACGGTCACGGCGCAGCACCAGGAGCTGGTGAGCATGGTGTCTCAGTTCCTCGTGCTCAACAACCGCGTGCAGGAGGACGCGGCGCAGACGAACCAGGCGATCTACGGCCGCGTGCAGCGCGAGATCTTCATCCTGATGGGCGCTCTGCTCCTGATCGTCAGCATCACCGGCCTTTATGGCATTGCCGCCAACCGGCGCGCCTTCGAGGACGTCCGCCGCCTGTCGGGCGAGCTGCGCAGCCTCTCGTGGAAGATGATGCGCATGCAGGAGGACCTGCAGGAGAGCTTCTCACGGGAGCTGCACGACGAGTTCGGCCAGCTCCTGACCGCCATCGGCATGCTGCTTGGACGCGTGAAGCGGAAGCTGCCCGAGGAGCCCACGCTGCTGGCGGATCTCGAGGAGGTGCAGAAGATCGTGCAGCAGACGCTCGAGCGGATCCGAACCGAGTCGCGGATGCTGCACCCGGTGATCCTCGACGACTTCGGGCTCGAGAACGCGATAAAGTGGTATGTCGAGCAGTTTGGACGCCAGCACGGGATCGCCGCCCACTTCATCAAGGGCGGGCCGATTGGCGTCGTGTCGCCCGAGGCCGCGATCCACATCTACCGCATCGTCCAGGAGGCGCTCACGAATGTGAGCCGGCACTCGGGCTCCGTGGACGCGTGGGTCCGCCTGCGCCAGGCGGAGGATCGGATTGAGCTGGAGATCGAGGACCGCGGACGCGGCCTGCCGCCGGAAGCGGAGCGCCGGGCGGGGTGGCGGGGCATCGGCGTGGTCAGCATGCGCGAGCGCGCGGAGCTGATGGGCGGCGAGTTCGCGCTCCTGCCGGCACCGGCCGGAGGGACGATCGTGCGCGTCGCGGTGCCCCTGCAGATGGCCGCGCGCGCGACCGGCACGCCGGAGGAGCAGGAACAGGAGGCGAGCATTGGCTGAACACAACCGACGGCAGCCGATTCGCGTGGTGCTCGTCGACGACCACGCGCTGGTGCGGCAGGGGTTCCGGCGCATCCTGGAAGACGACCAGTCCATCACGGTGATCGGCGAGGCTGGGAACGGCCTCGACGGGCTCGCGCTCGCGAAGAAGCTGGACCCCGATGTCGTCGTCATGGACATGGCGATGCCGGAGATGAACGGGCTGCACGCATCCATCGAGATGCTGAAGCAGCGGCCCGGCAGCCGCATCCTGATCCTGAGCATGTACTCGGACGAGCAATACGTGAAGAACGCGCTAGACGCGGGGGTGAAGGGTTACATCCTGAAGAGCGCGATCGAGACCGACCTGACCCGCGCGGTGCACTCCGTGGCGGCCGGCGAGCAGTATCTCAGCCCCGAGCTGTCGGGTGTGCTGATCCGCGCGATCCAGAGCGGATCGTTCGACGGGTCCAACGATCCGTACGACAAGCTCACGCAGCGCGAGAAGCAGGTGCTGCAGCTCATCGCACACGGCAAGTCGAACAAGGAGATCGCGGTGATGCTCGACCTGAGCGTCAACACGGTGGCCGTGCACCGCGCCAATCTCATGAGCACCCTCGGCGTGCACAAGACGGCGGAGCTCGTGCTGTTCGCCGTCAAAAAAGGCCTCGTCCTGCCGGAGTAGACGGGCATGCGCACGAAGCCGGGACTGAAGTCCCGCCTTTGCAGGGCTGAAGCCCTGCCCCACGGCGGGTGATGCAGGCGTCGAACTCTCCTGCAAGACCACCCTGTGGGGCAGGGCTTCAGCCCTGCAAAGACAACCCTGTGTCAGGCTTCAGCCCTGCAAGACAACCCCTGTGGGGCAGGGCTTCAGCCCTGCAGACAACGTCTCGAATGCGCTTCCGTCCACAACGTCTGCTCGCGGCGCTGCTGATCGTCGCAGCAGGCGCGGTGTTGTCCGCCCAGGCGCCGCCGTCCTTTCGGCTCGTGGATGTCAGCCGGGCCGCCGGCATCACCTTCACACACAACAACGGCGCATTCGGGAAGAAGTTCCTGCCCGAAACGCTCGGCGCGGGCGCCGCGTTCCTCGACTACAACAACGATGGCCGGCAGGACATCCTGCTCGTGAACGGCAGCACGTGGCCGGGGCAGCCGCCTGTGCACACGTTCTCACGGCTGTATCGCAACGAGGGCGGCGGCCGCTTCACCGACGTGACGAAAGCAGCCGGCCTGCAGCTCGAGCTCTATGGCATGGGCGTGGCCGCCGCCGACTTCAACAATGACGGCCTGCAGGACGTGCTGATCACGGCCGTTGGCCAGAATCGCCTGTTCCGGAATACCGGCACGGGAACGTTCGTGGACGTCACCGACGCCGCCGCCCTCGGCAAGCGACAGGGGTTCAGCACGTCGGCGCTCTGGTTCGACTACGACCGTGACGGCTGGCTCGACCTGCTCGTCTGCAACTACGTAAAGTGGACTCCCGACAGCGACGTGTTCTGCAGCGTCGACGGCAAACAGAAGTCCTACTGCACCCCGGAGGCGTATCGGGGCACCACCTCGTGGCTGTTCCGCAACCGGGGAAACGGGACATTCGAGGACGTGACCGCGAAAGCGGGTCTCTTCGACGCCACCTCGAAGTCCCTCGGCGTCACGCTCCTCGACTACGACCTCGACGTCTGGCCGGATCTGTTCGTCGCCAACGACACCCAGCCGAACAAGCTGTATCGCAACAACGGCAACGGCACCTTCACGGAGCTCGGGCTGCAGGCCGGCCTTGCGTTCAGCGAGGAGGGTCGCGCCCGCGCCGGCATGGGCGTCGATGCCGCCGACATGGACAACACCGGGCGCACATCGGTGGTCGTCACCAACTTCTCGGGCGAGATGCTGGGCCTCTACAAGCCGGTGGGCGGTGGACAGTACTCCGACGTGTCACCACGCTCGGACGTCGGCCGCGCCACCCGTCACACGCTCGGCTTCGGCTGCTTCTTCTTCGATGCCGATCTCGACGGTCTCCAGGACCTGCTCGTGGTGAACGGGCACATCGACGACACGATCAGCAAGATGCAGGCGCGCGTGACATATGCCGAAGCGCCGCACCTGTTCCGGAATTCGGGCAGCGCACGGTTCGAGGACGTGGCGGCTGCCATGGGCGGGACCTTCTCGCAGCCGAAGGTAGGCCGCGGCGCCGCGTTCGGCGACTTCGACGGCGACGGGGATCCCGACGTCGTCATCACGAGCAACGGCGGACCGGCGTTCCTCTACCGCAACGACGTGCTGAGCGGCAACCGCGTGATCCGCCTCACGCTGCGCGGCACGAAGTCGAACCGCGACGCGATCGGCGCGAAGGTGCGTGTCACAGCTGGCGAGCAGCGCTACTCCAAGATGGTGAAGACAGGTTCGAGCTACCTGTCACAATCGGAGCTGCCGCTCTCGTTCGGCCTTGGCACGCGAGAAATCGCTAACCGGGTGGAGATAGAGTGGCCGAGCGGCGGGCGCGAGGAACTGAAGTCGCTCGCGGCGGGCGTGAGCTATGAGATCGTGGAGGGGAAGGGGATCCTCGCTAAGACGGCGCTCGTTGTCCGTTGACCGTCAACTGTCGACCGTCAACCGCACACACTCAGGGGTCAGCGGTGAACAACTGCAATTGAGATCGGGAGGTGTTTCGCACAAATTGCGAAACACCTCCCGATCTCTGTCAAATGGTCAGCGGTGAACGGTTATGTCTCCTGAGCTCGTGATTGACGCGCACGCGATGTTGGGCGAGGGCCCCCACTGGGATTCGCGGCGCCGGCGGCTGCTCTGGGTCGACATCGAAGGGCACGATCTGCACGTGTCCGACCCGCTCAGCGGTGCGGATGAACGCCTCCACCTCGCGGAGCACGTCGGCTGTGTCGTCTCGGCCGGCGACGACCTGTTCGTGCTCGGCCTGCGGAGCGGGTTTTCGGTGCTGGACCTTGCGACCGGGCGCCGCGCCCACATCGAAGATCCCGAGGATCATCTGCCCGACAATCGCTTCAATGACGGCAAGTGCGATCCGGCGGGCCGCCTATGGGCTGGCACCATGGCGATTGACGAATCGCACGGCGCCGGCGCGCTCTATTGCCTGCATCCGGACCTGACGGTGCATCGCATGGTGCCGAACGTCAGCGTGTCCAACGGCCTCGCGTGGTCGCTGGATCAGAAGACGATGTATTTCGTGGACAGCCCGACGAGGCGCATCGTCGGGTTCGACTACGAGCTGGAGTCAGGGAGCATCCATAACGCGCGGACCATCTTTGACGTCCCTGAGGGCGCGGGGTTTCCAGACGGGATGACGATCGATGCGGAGGGACACCTGTGGGTGGCGCTGTGGGACGGGGGCCGCGTGCTCCGCGTAGACCCGGCGGCGGGCGCGATCAGCGACGAGATCGTGTTCCCGGTGTCGCGTCCAACCTCGTGCTGCTTCGGCGGTCCGGATCTGGAGGATTTGTTCGTCACGAGCGCGAGCAACCTGCCTGCTCACCAGCGGCAGAGGGAGCCGCAGGCCGGCGGAGTGTTCCGCGTGCGGCCCCGCGTGAAGGGGTTGCCAGCATCAGACTTCGCGGGCACCGCGCGGCTGCGGGAGCTCCTGGGGGCATGACTCGCGTTATCAGCAGGGCTGAAGCCCTGCCCCACATGCTCGTCGGTTGGTGTCAGCAGGGCTGCGGGCTGCAACACATGCTCGTCGCTCGCGTCAGCAGGGCTGAAGCCCTGCCCCACACTCGGCTCAACTATGTTGCGCATCGTGCATCGTGCATGATCTGCATCGTGCATCGTGCATGATCTGCATTGTGCATTGTGCATTGTGCATTGCAGCGAAAATTAAAGACTCCCCTTCTTCATCTCGTCCATCAGGTAATCGCATGACCGCACGGTGAGCGCCATGATCGTGAGCGTGGGGTTCTGGCAGCCTCCGGAGACGAACGCCGACGCGTCCATGACGAACAGGTTCTTGATGTCGTGTGACTGGCAGAACTGATTCAGCACCGACGTCTTCGGATCAGCACCCATGCGGGCGACCCCCATCTCGTGGATGCCGTAGCCCGGGATCCGATCCAGCACGGTGAACGGCCGGATGTTCTTCGCGCCCGCGGCCTCCATCATCTCGCTTGCGGTGAGGGCCATGTTCGGGATCATCTTCAGCTCGTTCTCACCCCACGACATCGTGATCTTGAGCACCGGGATGCCGTAAGCGTCGACGGTGCCGGCGGGATCGAGCTCGACGAAGTTGTCGAACCGCGGCAGCACCTCACCGAAGCCGACGACGCCAATCGAGTTGATCGGGTTCATCACTGCGAGCTTGTAGGCGTCGCCAAACCCTGGAGCGGACCAGTTGAACGTCTGGCTGCCGCCGCCCTGGAAGCCGTACCCGCGAATGAACTCCTTCGATCGCGGGCCGTTCATCGTGTTCTGGAACCGGATCGTGTAGAGCCCGGTCGGACGGCGCGGCGCGGCCATCGACATCTTCGCCCCGTGCTCCGGGAACTCGCCGCTCGCACCGCCGGCCACCCACGTGTGGTCCATCAGATAGTGCCCGAGCACGCCGCTGGAATTCGCGAGGCCGTTCGGAAACTGGGGGGTCGATGAGTTGAGCAGAATCCGGGTCGACTCGAGCGCCTGCGCGCAGAGGATGACCCTCGCGTGCGTACACTTCCTTCGGCTCGCGCGTGACGCGGTCGATGTAGAGCACGCCCTTCGCCGTCCCGGTGCCCGGATCCGTCAGCACCTTGTAGACCATGGCGTCGGTGATGAGCGTGCAGTTGCCGCTCGCGAGCGCATCCGCCACCGTGGTGAACGCCGCGTTGAAGTAGGAGTGCGTCACGCAGCCGCGCTCGCAGGGACCGCAGTAGTGACACGCCTGACGGCCGTTGATCGCCTTCGTGATGTTCGCCGTCCGCCCGATCGTGACGGTGCGACCGAGCTTCTGCTTGACGCGCGTCCGGAACTGGGTCTCGGCGCACGACATCGGCATCGCGGGATGGAAGCGGCCGTCGGGCAGCTCCGGGACGCCTTCCGCCTGCCCGGAGATCCCCACGTAGTCCTCGACCTGGTCGTAGTAGGGCGCCAGATCGTCGTACGAGAGCGGCCAGTCCTCGCCGTAGCCGTCGAACGACTTGCCCTTCAGATCCTGCTGGCTGAACCGGTAGCTGTGGCGGCCCCACACGTTCGTGCGCCCACCGACCACGCGCATGCGGCCTTGCCAGGAGAACGGCTTGTCATCGGGCGTGACGTATGGCTCTTCGAGATCGTTCGCGAACCAGTGGTAGTTGTATTCCATGCACGCGTAGCAGTCCTTCTGACGCGGCCGCGTGCGGCGGATGATCTCGGGGGCCTTGTCGCGGTACTTCAAATCGAACTGGTTGGTGTGCTCGCTGAAGCTGCTGTCATCCTGCTTCTTGCCGGCCTCGAGGAGCGCGACCTTGATGCCAGCCTCCGACAGCCGCTTCGCCGCCCAGCCGCCAGACGCGCCGGACCCGACGACAATCACATCGAACGTGGCGGGACGCGCGGCCGCTGTGGCTCCCCTGCTGGTCTGCTTCTGCTGCGCCACGACACACCTCTCGAGCGAATGAAGCCCGGAAAAATCGGACACTTCGAATGTAGCACGGGCTTGGCGTCGGCCGGCTGGGCACCTCGGCCGGCGCGGCGGTGGGCGCTAGGCGGTCGGCGACGGGTGCTTCTGGCTGGCTCCAGGCTCCCGGCTCCAGGCTTCAGGGCTCTCAGAGCTCCAGGGCCTCAGGCGGTTTCAACGCAGCCACGTGTGGTGGGCCGACCCGAGTATCGGCCCACGCTAATCCGGCTGCCTCGACAGGACGGACCGATAGTTCGAGCCCACAGCCAGACAAGCCCCCGGAGCCTGGAGCCTGGAGCCTGGAGCCCGGCGCTTGGATTCTCCTACTCCACCTCCAGTGTGTCACGACCAGGTGCGGCGCACATGACAGGTGCGCGCGTCTGCAGGGCTGAAGCCCTGCCCCACGAGGGGTCGCGTGCTAGACTCCGATCATGGCTACGAAGCCCACCAGACCTGACACCCCTGACCTGATCCAGGTTGCGGCGGAGGCGCCCGCTGGCGTCGGCCGCCGCGCTGTACTGCAGTCGCTGCTCACTGGCGTTGGCGCGACGGTCGCCCTGCCGATGGTGTCCGACGCGCACCCGATGCAGCAGCACCTCGCAAATCAGAAGAAGGTCGCGACGGCGAACAAGAAGGCGACCGCGGCGGCGTACAAGCCCGAGTTCCTGGACGCGCATCAGTACGCCACGCTCGAAGCCATCGCCGAGCGCATCGTGCCGGGTTCGACGAAGGCGCGTGTCGCGCCCTTCATCGATCAACTCCTCGCCGTCGACACGACCAAGAGCCAGCGCGGCTTTCTCGGCGCGATGGGCGCGTTCGACATGCAGGCGATCGATAAGTTCGCGAAACCCTGGAAGGCGCTGACAGCCGCACAGCAGGACGAGCTCCTCACGGTCGCGTCAACGACAGAAACCGGTCTGAAGGTGGCGGTCGCCGCCGCATCGGCCCGCCCCGAAGAGACCGAAGGCAAGGCCACCCTGTACGATCACTTCGCCAACCTGCGCGGCTGGATTTCCGGCGCCTACTACTCGTCGGAAATCGGCATGCGCGAGCTGGGGTGGACGGGCGAGATGTTCTTCGCCGAGCTGCCGGGATGCACGCACGCCGACGGTCACTCGGGATAGGTGGACCGTCGGCGAATGCACAATGCAGAATGCACAATGCACACTGCAGAATGCACGGATGCACAGGAAGACGGCTGGCTTCGGCTTGACTCGCTCGCGCTAGCCGGGCGCGACCTGCGGCCTCGTGCTGCGGTGCGGCGAACACGAAGCCAGGCCGTCGGCGGCTCGCTGGATCGTCTACATTGTGCATTGTGCATCGTGCATTACGAGAACTGTCCGACTCCCTGTCAGCCCCTCTCCTTCTGATCGTAGTCCTCGCACCCGCCGCGCTCGTCGTCACGCTCTCAGCGCAACCCGCCCGCACCGACGAAGACACCGCCCGCGCGCTCTGCGCCAGCTGTCATCGCCTGCCGCCTCCTGACGTTCTGCCGCGCGCGGCGTGGAGGGACGAGATCGTCCGCATGGCGCGCATCCGTGAAAACCGGGAGGTGCCGCCCGGTGAGGTCGGTGGTCCCTTCGAGGTTGCACCCGACATGCTCGCGGCGCTCCGCCACTACGAGGCGCACGCGCCGGAAGCGCTCGCGGCCCCGGAGCCATGGCCGGCCGTGGCGGCGCGCCCTGCGTTCGACATTCGGCCACTCACACCGCCGGGCGCACCCCCCGCGCCGGGGGTGTCGAACGTGGAGCTGCTCGACGTGGACGGCGACGCCCGTGCGGAGCTGATCATCTGCGACATGCGGCACGGCATGGTGTGGCTGGGACGTCCCTACCATGTGACCGGCGGGCTCTCGCTCGTCGCGCGCCTCGCCAACCCCGATCATGCGTCGGCAGCCGATCTCGACCGCGACGGCCTCCGCGATCTCCTGATCGCGGATCTCGGCGAGTTCCTCCCGCGGGACCACGACAAAGGCGGGTTCAGCTGGCTCCGTGGATTACCCGCCGGCGGCTTCGGCAGGTTCGGAATCGGCGGCCTGCCCCGCGTCGCCGATATCGAGGCTGCGGACATGGACGGCGACGGAGACCTCGACCTGCTGATCGCCGCCTTTGGCTACCGCAAGACAGGCCAGGTGCTCCTGCTCGAAAACCGCACGACGGACTGGGCCTCCCCCGCCTTCGCACCACACACGATCGACCCTCGGCCGGGTGCCATTCATGTCGTGCCACGCGACGTCAATGGCGACGGCCGCATGGATGTCGTGGCGCTGCTCGCGCAGGAACACGAGCAGGTGGTCGCGTACATCAACACGGGACCACTCACGTTCACGCCGCAAGTCATCCACGCGGCGCCGCACCCGAACTGGGGTTCTTCGGGGATTGAGCTGACCGACCTCGATAGCGACGGCGATCTGGACGTGTTGCTCGCCCACGGCGACACGTTCGATGACAGCCTGCTGAAGCCGTATCACGGGATCGACTGGCTCGAGAACCGCGGCGCGTACCCGTTCACGCCTCACACCCTCGCCCGCATGCCCGGCGCGCACCGCGCGCGAGCGATCGATCTCGATGGCGACGGCGATCTCGACGTGGTGGCCTCAGCCTTCGTCGCGGACGGCGGAGGACCAGGAGCGTCCACCCTGCCATCCCTCGTGTGGCTCGAACAGGTGCGCAAGGGCGTCTTCGAACGCCGCACCCTCGAGAAAGGCGCGCTCCATCACCCCACGCTGACGGTCGGTGACGTCAACGCCGACGGCAAAGCCGACATCATCGTCGGCAACATGGCCACGGCGGGGGCAGTGGAGGCTTGGGTGGAGGTTTGGGTGCAGAGGTAGAGAGCGAATCGTGTAATGCACAATGCACAATGCAGAATGCACAATTCAGAAAGACATCAACGCTTGGAAGGGAGCGCTTCGACAGCGTTCACGTCATGAACTCTAGTCAGCGATGAGCCTGAGGCGCCGCATTATGACACGCGCGACGGTCTTTGATTGGCATTGTGCATTTTACATTCTGCATTTGGCATTCTGCATTGTGCATTTCTAAGTCTCCACCTTCCCTTTCCCCTCCACCACCGTCACATACCGATCGATGGGCAGGTCCGTGAATCGTTCCACGCGGCCGCTGGGCTGCGGCCACTTGATTTCGACGAAGTCGACGGCCGTGGCCGGCCCGAGACCGAGCACTTCGCGGGGGTCGTGTGACGAGAGGTAGCTGCCTCCGCCGGTCTTCATCCGCAGCCGTTTCGTGCCGCCCGCCGACCACGTGATCGTTGCGCCGATCGCGTCGCGGTTGCAGGCAGTGCCCTGCAGCTTCAGGCCGAGCCAGTGGTTACCCTCGCCGGCGTTGTTCTTCAGGAGCACGGGGGCGTCACCGTTGTTGCCGATGACGACATCGAGACGGCCGTCATTCGTGTAGTCGCCCACCGTGAGACCCCGGGCGGCGAAGTATTTCGAGAACACCGGGCCCGACTGCGCGCTGACGTTGGCGAGCTTGCCCCCGCTGTTATGGAACAGGAGCAGCGGCTCCTTGTACTTCACCTGCTGCGAATAGTTCTCCACCATGTCGTCGGGATGGCCGTTCGCCAGGATCAGGTCGACGGAGCCGTCGTTGTCGTAATCGAAGAACTTCAGGCCCCAGCCGCTCAGCAGCCGTGTGGCCTGCGCGACCCCGTGAAACGACGCGACGTCTGAAAAGAACTCGTTGCCGTCGTTCTTGTACAGCGAGAACATCTCCTGGTCGACGTTCGCCACGAACAGGTCCTGCTTGCCGTCCATGTCGAGGTCGGTCGCGTCGACGCCCATGCCGGAGCGCGGCGTGCCGTTGGCGCTGAACCCCACTTCAGCCGACAGGCCGATCTCCTCCCACTGCCCCTTACCGCGGTTCGCGAAGAGGAAGTTCTGCACCGTGTCGTTCGCGACGAACAGGTCCATGAGACCGTCGCCGTTGATGTCCGTTGCGACTACGCCGAGCGCCTTGCCCAGAGACTTCTGGATGTCGGTACCGCGGCTGACCTCGGTGAACGTGCCGTCGCCGTTGTTGTGGAAGAGCGCGCTCGGCGTCGGCTTGAATACCCGCGGAATGCAGTAGAACCGGCGCCCCAGCTTGTTGTCGCCACAGTAGATGTTGCTCTTGAGCGAGAACTCCACGAAGCTGCAGAGGAACAGGTCGAGCTTGCCGTCGTTGTCGTAGTCGAACCACACGGCGCTCGTCGTCCAGTTCGGCGCGCCCGCCAGGTTGGACTTCGGCGTGACATCCGTGAACGTGCCGTTGCCGTTGTTCTTGTAGAGCGTGCACTTGCCGTACGCGGTGACGAGCAGGTCGGGGTAGCCGTCATTGTCGAAGTCCGCGACGGCACAACCCATCCCGAATTCCTTGCCGCCAACAAGGCCGGCCTTCTCGGTGACATCGGTGAACGTGCCGTCGCGATTGTTCTTGTAGAGCGCGTTCCGGAGCGGGGCCTTCGGCGTGTAGAAATCCACAGGGCCGCCGCTGTTCACCATGAACAGGTCCATCCATCCGTCGTTGTCGTAGTCGAAGAACGCCACTCCCGGCCCCATCGTTTCGGGCAGGTACCGTTCCGGCGACATCGCGTTTTCGTGGACCCACGTGATGCCGCTCACCGAGGACGGGATTTCTTCGAACACCGGCGCCGCCGCGCGAAGCCCAGGTGTCTGCCACGACGGAAAGCCGGCGGCAGCAGCCACCCCGGCGAGGCCCGCCACCCGCAGGAAGTCACGGCGTGAGGGCACCAGCAGGTTCGATGACGTACGTTTCATATTGCTGAGGGATTCCGGCGCCGGCAGGCGAGATAGCCGCGCTTTCTCATATGGTAGCACCCGCCCTGTACCGCCCTCCCCGGCCGCACGTCAGGCGCGAGATCGTTCGCCCGCCAACCCGCCCGTCGCAGCCACCCGCCGCGCCGCCGCCCGCGTACCCGTCGCTGTCCGACCGCCCGCCGCCCGCCCTCGCCCGAGCCCAGCGCCCAGCGCCCAGCGCCTGCTTGGCCCGTTCTCCGCTAAGATGAGCGGCACTCCGCGCCGGAGCACCCTGTGGGCCATCTCTTGACGCTGTTCCCGACCGTCCTGGTCGCCGCGTGCATCAGCGCGGCCGTTGCGTCATCGGTGCGCCTCGCCGCGGGACAGCAGGAGGGCGTGCCGTCACCGGCGCCCGCCACCTCACCGGTCGAGTTCGTGCGCGATATCCAGCCGATTCTGGACGCGAACTGCTACGAGTGCCACGGGACGAAAAAGGCGCGCGGCCAGCTGCGGCTCGACCGGAAGTCGAACGTGTTGACCGGCGGCATGAGCGGTCCCGCCATTGCGCCGGGCGACAGCGAGAACAGCGTCCTCGTGCGGCGTCTGCTGGGCCTCGACGGCGAGGACCGGATGCCGCTCGACAAGGACCCGCTGTCCGATGCGCAGATAGCCCTCGTCAGGCGGTGGATCGACCAGGGCGCCACCTGGCCCGACATCGGCGGCGAGACCGCGGCAGCCCTGCCTGCCCAGCCGGCGCAGCACTGGGCCTACGTCAGGCCGGTGCGGCACGCGCCGCCTGCCGTTCGCAACGAGAGCTGGGCCCGCACGCCCATCGATCGCTTCGTCCTGGCGACGCTGGAAGCCGAAGGCCTGGCGCCATCCCCGGAAGCGTCGAAGGAGCGGCTGCTGCGCCGCGTGTCGCTGGACCTCGTTGGTCTGCCGCCGACACCACAGGAGCTCGACGCGTTCGTGGCCGACAGCGCACCGGACGCGTACGAGCGAGTCGTCGATCGCCTCCTCGCATCGCCCCATTACGGCGAGCGTTGGGCGCGTCCATGGCTCGACCTGGCGCGGTACGCAGACTCGAACGGGTACGAGAAGGACGCGCTGCGCACGATGTGGAAGTACCGCGACTGGGTGATCGAGGCGCTCAATTTCGACATGCCCTTCGATCAGTTCACGGCCGAGCAGCTCGCCGGCGACATGCTGCCGAACGCCACGCCGGCACAGCGCATCGCGACGGGGTTCCATCGCAACACGCTGCTCAACCAGGAAGGGGGCATCGACGTCGAGGAAGCGCGCTGGGAGACCCTCGTGGATCGCGTCAACACGACGGGGGCCGTCTGGCTCGGGTCCACCATCGCGTGCGCGCAGTGCCACAACCACAAATACGACCCGTTCTCGCAGCGGGATTACTACCGGATGCTGGCCTTCTTCGACAACGGCGACTACACGGTGATGGGACAGCAGGGCAGCGATCACTGGATTGCCGAGCCGGAGCTCGATCTGCCCACGCCGGAACAGGCGGCGAAGCGGACGACGTTGCAGGCGGAGCTGGATCGTCTGAAAGCGCAGCTCGAGGCGCCCGGCGCCGAAATCGATGCCGCCCAGGACGAGTGGGAGGGTGCGATGCGGGCGGCCGATGCCGGCTGGACGCCCCTCGACCCGCAGGTGCTGCGGTCCACGCACGGCACGGTGCTCTCGCGCCAGCCGGACGCGTCCATCCTGGCGAGCGGCCCCGCACCCACCACCGAGTCGTATCGCGTCCGCGCCACCACCCGCCTGTCGCGCATCACCGGCATCCGCCTGGAGGTGCTCCCCGATCCGACGCTGCCCCAGGGGGGCCCGGGCCGCGACTATTACGGCAACTTCGTCCTGACCGGCTTCACCGTCACCGCAGCACCGGCCGCGGGCGGCCGCGGAGACTTCTGTCGCCATCGCGCAGGGCCGCGCCGACGACAGCTTCGGCAGCAGCGAGCTGCGCGATCTGTTGATGAAGCCGGCAGAGGAAAAGGGCGACCTCCCCTCGGGATGGGCGATCGATGCCACGCGCGACGAGACGCGGCTGCGGCGCCAGGCGGTGTTCACGCCTTCGGTGGCGTTGACCTACCCGGGCGGAGCCGCGTTGACGGTGACGCTCTCCTTCCATGGCACCGCGGTGAGCCAGGCGCTCGGGCGCTTTCGTCTGTCCGTCACCGACGATGAGGAACCGCTGCGGGTCGTGAGCATCCGCGCGAAGACGCGCGACGCCCTCGAGCGTGCGGAGGCAGAACGCACGGACGACCAGAAAAAGGCGCTGACGACCGCGTACCGTGCACAGGCGCCGGGCCTCGCACCCATCCGGCAGCGATCCGAGGCACTCAAGGACGCCATCAAGGCGCTCAACATCGTCTCGGCCCCGGTGCTGCATGAGCGGGCGTCGCACGAGCGCCCGTCAACGTACCTTCGCGAGCGCGGCAGCTTCCTCTCCAAGGGCGAAAAGGTCTACGCGGGCACGCCGCGCGTGCTGCCACCCATGCCCGACGACCAGATGCCGAACCGGCTGGGACTCGCGCGCTGGCTCGTGAGCCCAGCCAACCCGCTCACCGCACGTGTGGCGGTCAACCGCGCGTGGGAGGGGTTCTTCGGCCGCGGCCTGGTCGAGACCAGTGAGGATTTCGGCACACAGGGCTCCGCGCCGTCGCACCCCGAGCTGCTCGATTGGCTCGCCACCGAGCTGGTCGCGCGCAAGTGGAGCCTCAAGTCGCTTCATCGCCTCATCGTCACCTCGGCAACCTATCGCCAGTCGGCCAGTGTCACCCCTGGCCTGCTCGAGCGCGATCCGTCGAACCGGTTGCTCGCGCGCGGGCCGCGTTTCCGGATGGAAGCGGAGATGCTGCGGGACGTGGCGCTCAGCGCAGGTGGGCTGCTCAGCCCGACGATCGGCGGTCCAAGCGTGTTTCCACCACAGCCCGAGGGCATCTGGGACAACCCGTACAGCGACGAGAAGTGGGTGGCGAGCGCAGGCGAGGATCGGTACCGCCGCAGCCTCTACACCTTCATCCGCCGGACCTCGCCGTACCCGAGCCTGGTTGCGTTCGATGCCACCAGCCGCGAGCTCTGCACCGTGCGCCGCGTGCGGACGAACACGCCGCTGCAGGCACTGACGACACTCAATGACGAGGCGTTCTTCGAAGCGGCACGCGCGCTCGCGGATCGCATGATGCGCGAGGGTGGCGACCGAGCACGCGACCGCGCGACGCTCGGGTTCCGGCTCGTGACCTCTCGCACGCCGACAGCGCCGGAGGTGGATCGGGTTGTGGCATCGTACGAGAAGCAGCTGGCGCACTTCGAGGCGGACCCCGCGGCGGCCGCACGAGCGATGCAGGTGGCAGGTGATGCGTCGGGCACGGAGGTCCACACGATCGCGCCGGGCCAATCCGAAACCGCCCGCCGCCCGCCGCCGGCCGCCGGTCGGGTCAGAGCCGCTGATCGCGCCGCATGGACGATGGTGGCGAACGCGCTGTTGAATCTGGACGAGGCGGTGACAAAGTAGGCGGGCGGCGGGCGGCGGGCGGCGGCGGCGGGCGGCACAGAACATGACAGACACTCTGCGCGATCTCACCCGGCGGCATTTCTTCCGGCAGGCCGGATTCGGCATCGGCTCGCTTGCGCTCGCGTCGCTGATCGACGAGCGGCTGCTCGCATCGGCGGGGACGCCGCACCCGCATGCGACGGACCGCAGCGGCGCGGCGGACGCGGTGGCGCGCGCGATCGCACCTCACTTCGCCCCGAGGGCGAAGCAGATCATCTACCTGTTCATGGCCGGCGCGCCGTCACAGATCGACATGTTCGATCACAAGCCGAAGCTGCAGCAGTACGACGGCCAGCCGATCCCGGCAGACATCGTCAAGGGCGAACGGTTCGCGTTCATCAAGGGCACGCCGCGGCTGCTCGGCTCCCCTTTCACGTTCCAGAAGCACGGGCGGTCAGCGGCGGAGATGTCGACGCTCCTGCCGCACCTCGCGAAGCACGCGGACGAGATCGCGATCGTCCGCTCGATGACCACCACGCAGTTCAATCACGCGCCCGGCCAGATCTTCATGAACACCGGCCACCAGATCATCGGCCGGCCGAGTCTCGGCTCGTGGCTCAGTTATGGCCTCGGCAGCGAGAACACCGACCTGCCGGCGTTCGTGGTGCTGATGTCGGGACAGAACAACCCGGACGGGGGGAAGTCGTGCTGGGGCAGCGGGTTCCTGCCGACGCAGCACCAGGGTGTCGAGTTCCGATCCAAGGGGGAGCCGGTCCTGTTTTCAGCCAATCCGGAGGGCGTCGACGCGGCGGCCCGGCG
Organism: Vicinamibacteria bacterium; assembly: GCA_963763095.1. Classification (GTDB taxonomy): domain Bacteria; phylum Acidobacteriota; class Vicinamibacteria; order Vicinamibacterales; family JAENWD01; genus CAVUCH01. The sequence goes on along the minus strand of CAVXNR010000002.1, from coordinate 30,133 downwards.
CGAGTCGCTCGATCTGGTCGGCGATCTGAACCGCGCGCAGCACGCCGAGACGAACGACCCCGAGACGGTGACGCGTATCGCGGCATACGAGCTCGCCTACCGCATGCAGACGAGCGTCCCCGAGCTCACCGACGTGACGGGCGAGCCGGCACGCATCCACGCGATGTACGGCACGGAGGCCGGGACTGTCTCGTTCGCCAACAACTGCCTGCTCGCGCGCCGGCTGGTCGAACGCGGGGTCCGGTTCGTCCAGCTCTATCACAGGGGCTGGGACACGCACGGCGCCTCCGCCGGCACCGACATCGTCGTACGCCTCCCCCGCTTGTGCCTCGAGATCGACCGCGCGGTCGGCGCATTGCTCACCGACCTGAAGGCCCGCGGCCTCCTCGATACAACGCTGGTCGTCTGGGGCGGCGAGTTCGGCCGCACGCCCATCAACGAGGCGCGGAACGGATCGAAGCTGCTCGGACGCGACCACCATCCGCGCGCGTTCACGATGTGGATGGCAGGCGGGGGCATCAAGCCAGGGGTGACGATCGGTCGAACAGACGATCTCGGTTACAACGTCGTCGAGGATCCCGTGGACGTGCACGACCTGCACGCCACGCTCCTTCACCTCATGGGCTACGACCACAAGCGGCTGACGTACAAGTTCCAGGGCCGCGACTTCCGCCTGACGGACGTCTCGGGCAATGTCGTCCAGAAGCTTCTCGCGTGACCGGTGTTTCACGATGCAGGGCTGAAGCCCTGCCCCCTTAGATGTTTCACGATGCAGGGCTAAAGCCCTGCCCCACGGGTGTTTCACGATGCAGGGCTGAAGCCCTGCCCCACATGAAGGCGGTAAGTGTTGCAGACGTTGGTTGCTCCTAATCCCAGTGGGGCAGGGCTTCAGCCCTGCAAGCAAGGGACATGAAGAGGGCATGACCATCATCGGCCAGGAGTCACCACCAGGCGAGCCGCACCTGCTGCTGCGGGCAGACGGACTGTCGAAGGCCTACGCGGGCGTGCAGGCCCTCCGGGACGTGTCGCTCGACCTCCGGGCCGGCGAGGTGCACGCCATCGTCGGCGAGAACGGCGCGGGCAAGTCCACGCTGATCAAGATTCTCACGGGCGCCGTCCAGCCCGACTCGGGGACGCTGGCCATTGAGGGTGCGCCGCTCGCAGCCCACGGACCGCTCGCCGCGCGCGATCGGGGGATCGCCGCCGTCTACCAGCAGCCCACCCTGTTTCCGCATCTCACGGTCACGGAGAACCTGGCGCTGGGGCTCGAACGTGGGTCGCGCTGGCGGCGCGTCGACTGGGCGGGCCGCAGGCGGATCGCGCAGTCGCTGCTCGCACGCGCCGGGGCGCAGATCGATCCCGATCGGCCGGCGAGCGAGCTCTCGATGGCGGAACAGCAGCTCGTCGAGATCGCGCGTGCGCTCGGCAGCAACGCACGCATCGTGATCATGGACGAGCCCACAGCGGCGCTGCCGGCGCACGACGTGGCACGCCTGCTCGCGGCTGTGCGCGAGATGCGGGCACGTGGGGCCGGCGTGCTCTACATCAGCCACCGCCTCGACGAGGTCTTCGAGCTCGCCGATCGGATCACTGTGCTGCGCGACGGCCGCCGAATCGACACCCGGGAGGCGGTCGGGATGGACCGCTCCACGCTCATCTCGCTCATGGTCGGCCGCGAGATGTCCGCGGTCTTCGGGCACGAACCGCACGTGCAGGCGCGGCGAGGCCCTCGCCATCCGCAACCTGACGTGCCACCGCGCGGGCGTGCGCGACGTCACGTTCAGCGTGCGTGCCGGGGAGATCGTGGGGCTGGCCGGGCTCGTGGGCGCTGGCCGCAGCGAGCTGGCCCGCACGCTGTTCGGCCTCACGCCAGCCGACGCGGGCGACATCCGGATCGATGGAGCGCTCGTCGCCCCCCGCACACCGCGCGAGGCAATCGCGCACGGCATTGCCTATGTGCCCGAGGATCGGCGGCGTCACGGAGTGATTGGTCCGATGCCCGTCCGCACGAACGTCACCATGGCCTCGCTTCCGCAGCTATCGGAGCGGCTGGCCGTGCTGAGCCGCGGCCGCGAGCGCATTTCCGCCGGGCGTTACGTCAAGGAGCTGGGGATCCGGCCGCCGGCGATCGACGTCCCCGTTTCATCCCTCTCGGGAGGCAACCAGCAGAAAGTCGCCCTTGCCCGGTGGCTGATGACGAACCCGCGCGTGCTGATTCTCGACGAGCCCACCCAGGGGGTGGATGTGGGGGCCAAAGCCGACGTGCACCGCGAAATGGATCGCCTGGCCGCCGAGGGCGTCGCGATCCTGATGATTTCCTCCGACCTGCAGGAGGTGCTCGCTATGAGCGACCGCGTGGTGGTCATGCGCGGGGGCACCGTTGCGGGCATCGTCCACCGCCAGGAGCTCACGCCCGAGCGAGTGCTGCGCCTCGCGCTCGGGGAGGACGCGGCGTGACGGACGCGTCCGGCTTCTTCGCGCGCGCACGCCGGCCCGGCGGCTACCTGCGCGAGCTCGGCACGGCGGCCGCCCTTGGGCTGCTCCTGCTCGTGCTGATCGCCGTGGCTCCCCGGTTCTTCGCTGCGGGAAACCTGCGCGATCTCGCCGTGGCGAACGGGCCCGTGCTGATCATCGCGATTGGCATGACGCTCGTGCTGCTGACCGGCCACGTGGACATTTCCGTCGGCTCGCACTTCGCGGTCTGCTCGATCGCCGCCGCGCTGCTCGCGCGCGCCGGCCTGCCGATGCCGCTGGTGCTCGCCACGGTCATCCTGCTCGGCGCGCTGCTTGGTTCGATCAACGGCCTGTTCGTCGCGCGCCTGGGGCTGCCCTCCGTCGTCGTCACCCTCGCGACCATGGTGATCTGGCGCGACAGTTTGAGGTGGGTGACGGAAGGCGCCTGGGTGCAGGGCCTGCCCGCGGGTTTCCAGTGGTTCGGCCTGGCGCAGCGCACCGGCGAGTGGACCATCGTGCTGACTGCACTGGCGGTGCTGGTCGCGGGCGCTTACGGGCTGCGCTCCCTCGCGGCGGGGCGCGCCATCTATGCGGTGGGCTCGGACCCCGAAGCCGCACGCCTGGTGGGCCTGCGTCCCGATCTCGTCGTGCTCGGCGTGTTCACCGCGCTCGGCACGTGCACGGCAGTGGCCGCGGTGCTGAACTCCATCCGGTTCTCGGAAGTGCAGGGCAACGCGGGTGTCGGGCTCGAGATCAGGGTGCTCGCGGCCGTCGTCGTTGGCGGCACGCTGATCACCGGTGGACGCGGCACCCTCGCGGGCACGCTCGTGGGTGTGGTCCTGCTGGGTGTGCTCGGCACCGCGCTCACCTTCCTGGGGATCAACCCGTTCTGGGAGAAGGCGGCGCAAGGCGCCATCATCCTGCTCGCGTCGGGCGCCGATGCGCTGGCCGGACTCGCCGCACGCCGGCCCGCGCGGCTCGCGTGATCGAACGCATGGAGCCCCGCTCTCATGAGCGCTCGCTCACAGTGCTGCTGGCCGTGCTCGTGGGCGTGTTCTGGCTCGCGGGCACCAACTTCGGCACATGGGGCAATCTGATCGAGCTCGTGCGCCTGGCGGGCGAGGTGGGCCTGCTGGCGCTCGCGCTGACGCCGATCATCATCACCGGCGGCATCGACCTCTCGGTTGGCGCGCTGATGGGTCTCGTGGCGGTGGTATTCGGCCTCGCTTGGCGCGACGCCGGGCTGCCCGTCTGGACTGCCGCGGCGGCCGCGCTCGCCACCGGCGCCGCGGGCGGTGCGCTGAACGCGCTGCTCATCGCCAGGTTCTCCCTCCCGCCTCTGCTCGTGACGCTCGGGACGCTCTCCCTGTTCCGTGGGCTGGCGGAAGGGATCACGGGCGGCTCGGACTTCGTCAGCGGCTTTCCTTCGAGCTTCCTCTGGATCGGCCAGTCCGTGTCGAGCGGAGCGCCGCCGCAGGCGTTCACGCTCGCAGCCGTCGCCCTCGTCTTCGCGCACCTGCTGCACCGCACCATCTACGGGCGGGGCTGGTATGCCATCGGCTGGTCACCCGAAGGCGCACGGTATGCGGGTATCCCGGTCGGTCGGCGGCTGGCCCTGCTCTACCTGCTTTCGGGGCTCGTCGCGGCGACGGCGGCGCTCCTGTACGTCGCGCGCACGGGCCAGGCCAAGGCTGACGCGGGCACCGGGTACGAGCTGATGGCGATTGCGGCCGTCGTGCTCGGTGGCACGGCGATCACCGGCGGCCGCGGGACGATCGGCGGCACGCTGCTGGGCGTTGCCGGGATCGTCGTCCTGCAGAACGGGCTGCGGCTCGCGGATCTCCCGGCGGAGCTTGCCGGCATCCTGACGGGCGCACTGCTCCTCGCCACGATTGCCGCGTCCGCCGCCCCATCGGCTCACGGCGCTGCGGCGAGATCAGCCTCACTCGACACACGTCACACTCACAACGGAACGGAGCCCTTTGAGATGCGGAACTCGCAGCTGGCCGCGCTCTGCGCGGTGGTCCTCGCGGCAGCCCTCATCGTCGCCGGCAGCAACTGGTGGATGGTGCGATCACTCGAGGGGATGCACCACGGCCTTGTTGGTGGGCCGGCCGCTGCACCGTCCGCGTCCACGCCTGCGGGACGCCCGGCCCGGGCGATCACTATCGCCATGATGCCGAAGGCCAAGGGCGATCCGTACTTCGTGAGCTGCCGGCAGGGCGCCGAGGAAGCAGCGCGCCAGCTCGGGGCCACGCTGATCTGGGACGGTCCGACCGATCTCGATCCCGGGCGGCAGAACGAGGTGGTGGAAGGCTGGATCACCCGCGGTGTCGACGTGATCGCGGTCAGCGTCGAGAACAAGGCGAGTATCTCGACGGCGCTGCGGAAGGCGCGAAGCCGCGGGATCAAGGTCATCGCGTGGGATGCCGACGCCGAGACCGATGCCCGCGATTTCCTGATCAACCAGGCCACACCCCAGGGCATTGGCGAGACGCTGGCGGATCGGGCAGCGGCGCTGCTCGATAACAAGGGGGAGTTTGCGATCGTCACAGCGTCGCTCAGCGCCGCGAACCAGAACGAGTGGATGCGTTACATCCGCGCGCGGCTCCAGGAGAAATACCCCGAGGTGAAGATCGCGGCGGTGCAGCCGAGCGAGGGCGATCGCGACCGCGCCTTCAGCGAGACGCAAACCATCCTCAAGGTGCATCCTGGCGTGAGGCTGATCATGGGCATCGCGGCGCCCGCGGTTCCAGGTGTCGCCGAAGCCGTGCGCCAGTCAGGGCGCACCGACGTCAACGTCATCGGCCTGTCGCTGCCGAATATGTGCAAGCCCTACATCAAGGCGGGCATCATCGACAGCATCGTGCTCTGGAACACCCGAGATCTCGGGTACCTCACCGTCCTCGCCGCCCACGCGCTCGCGACGGGCACGCTCGCACCCGGCACCGCCGGTCTCGAAGCCGGACGCCTGGGCCGAATCGAAGTGCGCGGCGATCAGGTTCTCCTCGGGAAGCCCTTCGTGTTCACGAAGGAGAACATAGACGGGTTTGATTTCTAGACTCGACACTCCTCGTACGTGGGGCACGGCTTCAGCCGTGCTTCGCGTCGGTCGTGGGGCACGGCTTCAGCCGTGCTTCAGCGCTCGAGCCGGGCTAAAGCCCGGCCCCACGTTCGATCGCGCGATATTTTTCCCTCGCGCGCGCCCACGCGTCCCCCGCCTGCGGGGAATAGCGCTTCGCCTTCACGCTCCGGCCCAGCACCTCGCGGGCGCTGGCGAGCGATCCCGCTTCGCCGCACGCAATCGCCTGCACGAGCACGTTTCCGCCGGCAGTCGCTTCTGATGGACCGGCGAGCACCTGCCGTCCGGTCGCATTCGCCGTGGCCTGGTTCAGGTACTCGTTGCGCGCGCCGCCACCGACGATGTGGATCGTGGTAATGGGCGAGGCCGTGAGCGCTTCGATGGTGTCGGCGACTGACGCGTAGCGCAACGCCAGCGAATCGAGTATCACGCGTGTGAGGAGCACCGGATCGTCGGACGCCGGCTGCCCCGTCTCGACGAGGCACTCCCGCAGCGCCGCCAGCATGCTCGCCGGGTGCAGAAAGCGTCCGTCGTCAGGAAAGACGAAGCCCGCGAAATCTTCGAGGCCTGCCGCGCCGGCGATCAGCTCGGAATACTCGCAACCTCGCCCGTTCCGCTCCCACTCGCGGCGGCAGGACTCCAGGATCCAGAGCCCCATCACGTTCTTGAGGAAACGCACCGTACCGAACGCACCGATCTCGTTGGTGAAATTGGCCCGCGCGGCCGCTTCGTCCAGCAGCGGGGTGGCGCGCTCGACGCCGACGAGCGACCAGGTTCCGGACGAGATGTAGGCGCCGCCTGGTTCCAGCGGGGTACCCACGACGGCGCTGGCCGTATCGTGGGTCGCGGGCGCAATGATCGGAATGGAATCGAGCCCGCTCTGGCGATGCAGCCCCGTGCGCAGCGTTCCGAGCTGCGCGCCCGCCTGCACGATGTCGGGCATCAGCGGGCGCGGCAGGCCCAGCCGCACGAACAGCTCGTCATCCCATGTCCCTGTGCCGGCGGCAAGCAGCCCCGTGGTGGAGGCGTTGGTGATCTCCGTCACGAGTGATCCGCAAAGCAGGTGGTGGCAGAGATCCGGAATGAGCAGCAGGCGCTCGGCCTCGGGCGGCACGCCCTCACGCTCGTGTGCGGCGAGCTGGAACACGGTGTTGAACGGCAGGATCTGGATGCCCGTGCGCGCGAACAGCTCCTCGCGCGGCACACGGGCGAACACACGTGCAAGCAGGTCGTCGGACGTGCGCTCGTCGCGATAGCAGACGGGGTCCTCGACGAGCTGCCCGCGTCCGTCCACCAGCCCGTAGTCGATCCCCCAGCTGTCCACGCCCGCCGAGATGACGTCCACCTCCATGTCGGCAGCGGTTGCACGCGCCAGTCCCAGGGACGCGCGAACGCCTTCGAAGAGACGCGCCGCATCCCATCGCAGGTGTTCCGCGACGCGGCGGGGCGCGTACGTGAACCGGTGCACCTCGTGCAGCTCGAGCCCGTTCGCGCCGAGCGCACCCAGCACGGCGCGTCCGCTCGCCGCGCCGAGGTCGATGGCAAGATGGAATCGCGGGGGAGGCATGATGGTGAGCAGCTGGCCACGCTGGGACCTTACGGCCGAGCGGAAGCGCCAGCGAACCGGTATGTTAGCATTCGAGAAGGTCGGCCCCGCTCAACCATCCGCCGCAAGACCCGCAGCCAGCACGCATTCGCGGCCCTTGGACCCGAGGAGTGAGAGCTGGATACCGTGCTCAACCAGGAACGGAGCCGTTCCGGAGATGACCTTCGCCGTGCCGTGGGCGACGAGGATGAAGTAGGCTCGCCCTGAAATAGCGGCGATCGGGATCAGCGGAGGTTGTATGGCGACGGCTGCTCTCTACGGAATGCTCCTATCCTGGTGAAAGATCGCGTCGGTCCCTCATTCACCGCTGCGGCTCGTTCGGATAGTTGAAAAACAGCTGGTTGCCGTCGAGATCCTCGACCACCAGCAGCCTGTAGCCCCAGCGACCATCCGTCACCGAAACGCCGCGGGCTTCGAATTCGGTGCGCAACGCGTCGAGCGCCGCGACCGCGGCGTCGTGGGTCTCCGGCTCGACATTCAGGGAAATGAACATCAGACCCTTGCCGACTTTTTCTGGCCATTGGTCGGAGAATATGAGGGCGCAGCTCCCGCGATCGACTTGAGCGACGAACACCCGACCGTCTTCCTCGAACTGCCACGCGACCGTGAAGCCGAGTCGGTCGACATAGAAGCGGAGCGAGGCATCGACGCTCGCGACGTGAAGCACGGGGCGGGCGAACCAGTCGGTCATGGCGTCGATGCTACTATGCCTCCCGCATCCGGCCGGAAAGCTTGACGGGCGCTCTTTCCGCCATGGTTGCTAGCGCAGTGAGCCACTCCACTTTTCCGATAGCCACATCGACCTGGTCTCTGGTCACGCACCGACTCTGCCCATCGGCAGAATATGTTCGTAGAAAGAGGCCGCCCACCTGGAGAATCTGACGATCAGTGCCCGTTCGGGCAGCTGACGATCTCGAGTGGTGTGGTCATCCTCAGTGCCCGCTCGATCGGCGCATCCCCTGAAGCAACTGCTCCACGCGGGGCTCGTTCGGGCTGCGGCGGCGCGCCTCGAGCGCCCACCGTTCGGCTTCGGCGCGTCGCCCGAGCGCCGCCAGCGTTTCGGCCAGAAGGTAGGGACCTTCGAAGGCATCGGCTTTCGCGCGCGCGGCACCTTCGAATGCGGCAAGCGCCGGCTCGACTCTACCCGCCTGGCGCTCGAGCAATCCGAGGTTCACCCATGCGCCGAGCGAGTCCGGGAACGCCGCGACCTCGGCGCGGTACTCGCGCATGGCGACCGCCCGCTGGCCGCGCTCCTCGGCGAGGACGCCAAGATTGAAGTGGAGATCGGGCTGCTTCCCGCCGAGCGCGACGGCCTCCTTCAGTGCCTCCTCGGCAACGGCGGGCCTCTTCAGCTCCAGGGCCACGCTGCCGAGGCTGATCCGGGCGCGGGCCAGGCGCGGAGCCGCCGCAACAGCGCGCTGATAGAAGGCGAACGCCTTCTCACGTTCGCCGCGCGCCTGGTGGATCTCGCCGAGCACGAGGAGCGCCTTCAGGTTCTCGGGGTCGAGCGACAGCACGCGCTCGAATCCGGCGGCGGCTTCGTCGGGACGCCCGGCCGCGTGAAAGGCGAACGCGAGGTTGAGCACGGCCACCGCCGATTGCGAGTCGAGCGCCACGGCCCGCTTGGCGGCCCTGATCGCACCCTCATGATCCTTTCGGCGGTCGTGAACCGACGACAAGGTGACGTAGACAGCCGGGTTCTGCGGATCCTTCTGCGTCAGCGCCTCGAGCCGCCTGAGTGCATCGTCGAGCCGCCCCGCGTCACGGTCGGTCTGCGCCTGCAGCAGTTCCTGCAGCAGCGGCAGGCCGTCCTTCGGGTCCGGCCGCGGGCCTGTTCTGCGGGCTCTGGGTGAGTCCGCGCCGCCGACATATCCGAGCGCCTGCAGGCGCGCGAGCGCCTCCGGGTCCAGCTTCGATGGCGTCGGCTCGCCGCCGGCCCGCTCCATGTTCATGGAGTCGAGGTGCCTGGCGAGCGTGGCTGCGATCTCCGGGTGCTCGGCGGTGACATCGCGAAGCTCTCCGGGATCCGCGCGAACGTCGTAGAGCTCAGGCCGTGGAGCGCGCACGTACTTCCAGCGCTCGGTTTCGACCGCGACGAGCTCGCTCCAGTTGTAGTGGAACCTCGGGTAGTAGGTTTCCCCGTAGGAGACGGGCCCGGCGAGCGCGTCCGAGGGATCCGCCGGACGTGGCGAACCGGCCGACGTTCCTTCTGCGGCCACCGTTCCGAGAAGGCTCACGCCGTCCAGACCGGACGGGACAGGCAGGCCCGCCAAGTCGAGCACAGTCGGCGTGACGTCCACGAGTCGCGCCAGGCCGCGCACCCTCCGGCCCGCGAGCGCCACCGCCGGCGAGCCAAGGGAACCACCCGACGGGGGCGCGATGATGAGCGGCACGTCGAGCGTCGCGCCGTACAGAAATATGCCGTGGGTCGGCTCGCCGTGTTCCCCCAGCGACTCACCGTGATCGGAGAGGTACACGATCATCGTGTTGCGGCGCACCCCCATCGTGTCCAGCGCGTCCAGCAGCCGCCCCACCTGGGCATCCGCGTACATGACCTCGCCGGCGTAGGGCGTCGGCGCCTTGCGCCGGTACTCCTCGGGCGGCTCATACGGCAGGTGCGGATCGAAGATGTGCACCCACAGGTAGAACGGATGCCCCCCTCGTCGCGGCTGCCGCAGCCAGGCCAGCGCTGCATCAACGACGGGTGTCGCCGGTCGTTCGACCTCCGTGAGGCTGCGGCTCTCGAGCCCCGCGTAGTCGAAGAAGTCGTCGTACGTCTCGTGGCCCTGCCCGATGCCCCAGCTCGAATGGAGCACGTAGGCGGAGACGAACCCGGCCGTCCTGTAGCCAGCCGCCGTGAAACGTTCTGCCAGGGTGGTGGCTTCGCTCCCCAGCACGAACCCCCCGTTGTCGCGCACGCCATGGTGCGCAGGGTACATGCCCGTGAACAGGGAGCTGTGCGAGGGTAGCGTCAGCGGCACCTGCGAGACGGCGTGGTCGAAGACAACACCCTCACGGGCCAGCCGAGACGCCGCGGCCGTTTCGAACTTGGCCCCATATGGCGCGAGGTGATCACGGCGCAACGTGTCGATCGAGATCACGACTACGTTCGCCCCCGTGAATCGAGGGCCGTCAACCCGCGGGAACTCCGGTGTCCGAACGCCGCCAGGGAGCGGAGCGGCAGCCTTCGCGCCGCGCGCTGGCTGCTCCCCCCGATCGCGGTACGCCCACACGGCGGCGAGGCACGCCGCCACCGCGAGCGCCACGACGAACCACATCAGAGGGGACGGACGGACTCGGGCCATCAATGAACTTTGAAACGACGGAAAGGCTGCGGGCTGCAGGCTGCGGGCTGCAGGCCTGTCTGGCCTTCGCGCCCGGGAGCCGCCGTCTTCGCTGCCGCCAGCCGCACTGCGGCCAGCTCCATGCCGGTAGATGGCTCCTCCGGCCCGACAGGCCTGCAGTCTGCCGCCTGCGGCCTGCAGCCGAATGTCGCTGTCCTCACGCGCCCGTCGCCGTCCGGCGGTTTCGATACAAGTCGGGATCGGCAGCCGCCGCCGCGCGACTGACGTCGAGCTGCGCATCCAGAAATCGATCAAGGCGGCGCGCGATACGTTCGGGGTGAGCCAGGGTCTCGGCGTAGTCCACGACGAGCGTGGAAAAGCAGCGCCGCCTGCGCAGGAGACGGAGCGTCTCCTCCACATGAGCCTGGTACAGCTGCCGGATCCGGTCGTGCTCGCTCGCGTCCTGGGGGACCCCGCGCTGAGCGAGCATCCGGTCCTGGGAGGCGATGACCTCGTCCAGGTTGCGCTGCATGAAGATCACCTGATAGTCATACGACTCTGGCAACCAGCGGACGAGCGACGACACCACCTTCACCGCTTTGCCCCGCGCGCCCGGAAGCCAGGCGGGCGGTGCTCCCTTGTCGAGCTCCTTGACAGCCTCGAGCTCGAAATACCCCTTCGGATTGCTGTCATCCGGCGTCCTCACGGCGTCGGTCGCGATCGCGGAGCCCCCCGGCGTGGAGCATCTGCATCATCATCGAGGTGCCAGATCGGGGAAGGCCCGACACGACAACGATTGGGCGTCCGTAGCGGAGCCGTCTCACGAATCGTGCGATTGATCCCATCCAGGTGTGATTCGGGAGCGACTGAACGTTTTACCGCGTCAACCGTGGGCCGGCGACCGTCTGTCGCGGCGCGGGCCCTGTTTAGGATATCGCCTTATATCCGACCCCCAAAACTTGTCCGTACGCGCAAGAAGGACCGAGGTGTGGCCTCGGTCCGGTGTCTGCCAGTCCGGTTGTCTTACGATGTCTCTCTGGCTGAGGAGGGCAGGCGCCGAACTACTTCGTCGCCGGCGGCGGCTCGGGGAGCGGAGCGGATCCGTGGTCCACGAGATACTTCCACGTGCCGCCGACCTTCTTCGCCATTGCCGTGATGCGGACGGTGACGGTCTGCGGAGCGCCGCCCGCCTTCGGCTGCATCGTGACGGTTCCCGTGCCGTGGCCGAACGACAGGTCGCCGGATGTAGCGTAGGTCGCTTCGACCTTGGCGTCCGTGATGGTCGTGGCGGCGAACCAATCCGTGTAATACGTCCGGATCGCGGCAGCGCCACGCACCTCGGACACGTCGGGCGGGTAGAAGACGGCGTCGGGCGCGTACAGCGCGACCACCGCTTCAACGTCACCCTTCTTGACCGCCGCGACCCATGCCTCGTCCACGCCCTTGACCCCATCCGCCGACTGCGCCCGGGCGGCGTCGGCGGACAATGCGAGCAGCATGACGGCAACCAGAAAAAGCGTTCTTTTCATTCCTGTCTCTCCTCTATGCCTGTCCGGCTGGACGGGCGGCGCGAGTATACACCGGAGCTCGAGGTCGGGAGTCAGGAAGGGCCCGGGACCGGGGGCGCCTCAGGGCGTCTGGATGCGCGCGGAATCCGTGAAACCGCACAAACCGCCTGAAGCAACTAGGACATAACCGGCTTGATACAATATGACCTTCCAGTGCCACGACGGGCTACACGTCGAACTCTGGCGCAGGGACGACCCTTCTGAACCGGCCCACGTGAACGACTCCATTTTCGCCGACCCCCGAGTCGTGCCCGCTGCAGACCGGCCTGCGGACACACCATGAGCGGTTACCTGCTGACGGACCTGAAGCAGCTGGAGGCGGAGAGCATCCACATCATTCGCGAGGTGGTGGCTGAGTTCGAGAACCCGGTCATGCTCTACTCCATCGGCAAGGACTCGTCCGTGCTGGTGCGGCTCGCGATGAAGGCCTTCCATCCGGGGCCGCTGCCATTCCCGCTGCTGCACATCGACACCGGCTGGAAGTTTCGCGAGATGATCGCGTTTCGCGACGCCTTCTGCCGCGAGCACGGCCTGCGCCTGATCGTGCACACCAACAAGGCGCCGGAAGCGCGCGCGCTCGATCCCGTTACAGCCGGCAGCAAGAAATGGACTGACGTCATGAAGACGCAGGCCCTGCTCCAGGCGCTGAGCGCCGGCGGTTACGATGCCGCATTCGGCGGCGCGCGGCGTGACGAGGAGAAGTCGCGCGCCAAGGAGCGGGTCTATTCGTTTCGCGACCGCTTCCACCAGTGGGATCCCAAGAACCAGCGACCGGAACTGTGGAACCTGTACAACGGCAGGATCAGCAAAGGGGAGAGCATCCGGGTGTTCCCGCTCTCGAACTGGACCGAGTTCGACGTCTGGCAATACATACACCTGGAACAGATCCCCGTGGTTCCTCTCTATTTCGCCGCTCCGCGCCGCGTGATCGAGCGTGACGGCAACCTCATCATGCTGGATGACGAGCGGCTGACCCTCGAACCCCGGCGAGCACCCGGAGACGCGTATCGTGCGATTCCGGACTCTGGGCTGCTATCCGTTCACCGGGGCCGTGGAGTCATCGGCCGCGACGCTGCCGGCGATCATCCAGGAGATGCTGCTCGCCACGACGTCCGAGCGGCAGGGTCGCATGATCGATCACGACGAAGCGGGCTCCATGGAGCAGAAGAAGAGAGAGGGTACTTCTGACGCTTCCGGACCGGTCGCTCATCGCGACCGACATCGACGCGTATCTCGAACAGCACGAGCGCAAGGAGCTCGTCCGGTTTCTCACGTGCGGGAGCGTGGACGACGGGAAGAGCACCTTGATCGGCAGGCTGCTGTACGACACCCAGGCCATCTACGACGATCAGCTGGCGGCGGTCCGGACGCACAGCGAGCGCCGGGGCAGCGTCGGCGGCCAGCTGGACCTCTCGCTCGTGACCGACGGGCTCAAGGCCGAGCGGGAACAGGGCATCACCATCGACGTCGCCTACCGCTACTTCTCGACGGCTCGCCGCAAGTTCATCATTGCCGACACCCCGGGGCACGAGCAGTACACGCGCAACATGGCCACCGGCGCGTCCACATGCGACGTCGCGATCATCCTCGTTGACGCCAGCGCACGGGATAGTTCGCCAGACCAAGCGCCACAGCTTCATCGCGTCGCTTCTCGGCATTCGACACGTGATCGTGGCCGTCAACAAGATGGACCTGGTCGACTACTCGGAGGGGGTCTTCGAAGCCATCACCGAGGCGTACGCGGAGTTCGCGGTCAAACTCGAGTTCACCGATCTTCGCTTCATCCCCGTGTCGGCACTGCTCGGGGACAACGTCGTGGAACCGAGCCGCAGGATGGGCTGGTACCGCGGTGAGACGCTCGTGCACTGTCTCGACACGGTTCACGTCTCGTCGGACCGTAATCTGATCGACTTCCGCTTCCCCGTCCAGTACGTGAATCGGCCGCATCGCGACTTCCGCGGGTTCGCCGGGACAATCGCGTCCGGCGTGGTCCGGCCGGGCGACGCGGTCGTGGCGCTGCCATCCGGCGCTCGCAGCCGGGTGCGGACGATCGTCACATGGGACGGCGAGCGGACGGAGGCGTTCGCGCCGATGGCCGTGACGCTCACACTGGCCGACGAGATCGACGTGAGCCGCGGCGACATGCTGGTCCGGCCCGAGAACATGCCGCGGGTGGATCGCACCCTCGACGCGATGGTGGTCTGGATGGGCGACGAGCCTCTTCAGCCGGGACGCCAGTACTGGATCAAACACACCGGCAGCGTCGTGACCGGCACGGTGACGTCTCTCCGGTACCGCATCGACGTGAACAGCCTCGAGCGGCAGGAGGCGCCGGCGCTGCAGATGAACGAGGTCGGACGGTGTGTCCTGACGCTGAGCCGGCCGGTCGCCTTCGATACCTACCGTCAGAACCGCGGGACGGGAGCATTCATCCTGATCGACCGCCTGCACAACGGCACCGTCGGGGCCGGGATGATCGTGGACCGATCGAACGCCCCGGGCTTCCTGCGGGACAACTGGGATGACGACACCTTCGCCGCGATGCAGGCCTTGCGCTCGTCGCAGGTCACGTCGGCGGAACGCACCGCCCGGTTCGGACACCTGCCCCTGACCGTCCTCCTCACGGGGCTGCCGGGCTCTGGCAAAACGACGATCGCCTACGCGCTCGAGCGACGGCTCTTCGACATGGGCCGCGCGGTGACGGTGCTGGACGCACGGGAGATGCGCGCCACCATCAGCAAGGGCCTGGGGTTCACCGCGGCCGAGCGGTCCGAGAACCTGCGCCGTGCGACGGACGTGGCACGGTTCATCAACGAGGCCGGGATAGATCTGCATCTGCGCCTTCGTCGCCCCGAGCGCCGCGGTTCGGCAGCGCGCGCGGGACGCGATCGGGAGCGACCGATTTATCGAAATTCATCTGTCTGCGCCGCTCGACACGTGCCGCGCCAGGGAAACGACGGGCAGTTATGCCAAAGCGGATGCCGGCGAGTTGCTCGACTTCCCTGGCATCAGCGCGCCGTACGACGTCCCGGCCGCGCCAGACCTGTCTCTGGACACAGCGGTCCTCACGATCGACGAGTGTGTTGATCGGATCGTGGCGGTGATGGAGCGAAGACTCGGCGGTAAGGCGAGGTGACAACGGTGCTCGGTGTTCAGGCTGCAGCCTGCAGGCAACAGCCTGCGGGCCTGTCTGGCCTGGAGGCTCGGACCGGCCCGACAAGCCTGCAGGCTGCAGCCAGCAGCCCGTAGCCTCGCAATCGCCTGCGTCCTGCTCCTCGCCACGGCGCAACCGGCGGACGCGTATGTCGGGCCCGGCGCGGGCTTCGCGCTGCTTTCGTCGTTCCTCGTGCTCTTCGCCACGACGGTCGCCGCGGTGTTGTCCGTGCTGTTCTGGCCGTTCCGCATGCTGTGGCGGCGGCTGCGCGGCGGCAAGGCGCCGCACGCCAGCATCCGCCGCCTCGTGATCGTAGGCCTGGACGGCCAGGACCCGGTGCTGACCGACCGGTTCATGGAGCAGGGGCTGCTGCCAAATTTCAGGAAGCTCGCCGACGCGGGCTGCTACCGACGGCTGAAGACGACGTTCCCGTCGGTGTCACCCGTGGCGTGGTCGTCGTTCAGCACCGGCACGCAGCCGGGGCGGCACAACATCTTCGATTTCCTCGACCGCGACCGGCGCACCTACCTGCCCGTGCTGTCGTCCGCGCACCTGGGCAGCGTCAAGCGGTTCATCAGGGTCGGTCGCTTCCGCATCCCGCGCGAGCGCCCCGAGTTGCGACTGCTGCGCAAGTCGAAGCCGTTCTGGGTCGTGCTCGGTGAGCACCGCGTCTGGAGCACCATCCTGCGAGTGCCGATCACGTTTCCGCCCGATCGGTTCTACGGAGCGCAGCTGAGCGCAATGTCGGTGCCCGACCTGCTCGGCACGCAGGGGACCTTCCTCCTCTTCACCACGCGTCCGGCGGTCGAGCACTTCAAGGAGGGGGGCACCCGGGTCGCCAGTGACCATCCAGAAGGACCGCATCGACACGGCAGTAGAGGGCCCTGAGAACCCCTTTGCGGCGGACGCACGGCCGCTCAGCGTACGACTGGGCATCGTGCTGGATCGATCCCGACAGGAGGTGGAGGTCGACGCGGGGGCCACGCGCGTGACCCTCACGCCAGGACACCTGAGCGACTGGGTCACGCTGCGATTCCGGGCCGCACCGGGGATCGCGGTCGCGGGGATCACACGCCTGCTCGTGATCGAGATGGACGATCACTTCTCGCTGTACATGTCTCCAATCAACATCGATCCCGAGAAGCCGGCGATGCCGGTGTCTCACCCGCTCTACTACTCGATGTACCTGGCGAAACGGATCGGACCCTACGCGACGCTCGGCCTGGCCGAGGACACCTGGGCCCTCAATGAAGGCGTCACCGGCGAGGGCGTCTTCCTGCAGCAGGCCTACGACATCGATCGGGAGCGCCAGGACATGTTCTTCTCGGCCCTCAGCCGCTTGCGCAAGGGCGCGCTGGTCTGCGTGTTCGACGCCACCGATCGCATCCAGCACATGTTCTGGCGCTATCTTGACCCGAACCCACCCCGCGCACAGCGAAGCGCCGAGCGGGCATCAGGACGCTATCGCGGATCTGTACCGGCACAACGACGCGCTCGTCGGGCGCGTGATGGAGCAGCTCGACGACCGTGACGTGCTGATGGTCGTGTCCGACCATGGGTTCAACGCGTTTCGCCGCGGCGTAAACCTGAACAGCTGGCTGCATCGGGAGGGGTATCTCGCGTTGAAGCCTGGCAGCGACGGGCGCGCGGAATGGCTTCGTGACGTCGACTGGAGTGCCACGAGGGCCTACACCGTCGGCCTCACCGGCATGTTCCTGAATCTGAGGGGCAGGGAGTCGCAGGGCATCGTGGAGCCAGGGGCGGAGGCGGCGGCGCTGAAGGCCGAGATCATCGCAAGGCTCAACGGGCTGCGCGACACGGAGAAGGACGCGATTGCCGTCAACGAGGCGTTCGACACCGCGACGCTATATGCCGGTCCGTACGTCGGCAACGCGCCCGACCTGCTGATTGGGTACAACACGGGCTACCGCGTGTCGTGGGACGGCGCGACCGGCATCGTGGCGGGTCCGGTCTTCGATGACAACACGAAGGCGTGGAGCGGAGATCACTGCGATCGACCCGCGGCTCGTGCCGGGCGTCTTCTTCTGCAACAGGCCGACCGGGACAACCGACCCGGCGCTCATCGACATCGCACCCACGGCGCTGCGGCTGTTCGGGATCGAGCCCCCCGCGTACATGGACGGGCGGCCGCTGGCTGGCCTGGCATGACAACCGGGCGCATCCTTCTGCTGGCGGCCGCCGTGTCGGCCGCAGCGCTCATCGTCTCGTCCGGATGCAGTGGCCGGCACCATCGGCCTCTGGGCCGGCGGATCGTCGTGCTCGGCTTTGACGGGCTGGACTTCAACCTGACCCGCGACCTGATGGCCCGAGGACGGATGCCGCATTTCGGCAAGGTCGCCGCCCGAGGTGGCTTCGGCCCACTTGGCACCTCCGTGCCGCCGCAAAGCCCTGTCGCCTGGTCCTCGTTCATCACCGGACTCGACCCGGGCGGCCACGGCATCTTCGACTTCATCCATCGCGATCCCGTGACGATGACGCCCTACCTGTCCACCGCGAGGACGGAACCACCGCGTCACTTCATCTCGCTGGGCAAATGGCAACTCCCGCTGACGGCGGGCAGGGTGGAGCTGCTCAGGAAGGGCCGGGCGTTCTGGGACGTGCTCGAAGACAGCGGCATCGAGACCACGATCGTGCGCATGCCGGCGAACTTCCCGCCGTCCGGTCACGCCACGCGGGAGCTGAGCGGAATGGGCACGCCCGACCTGCTCGGCACGTATGGGACGTTCTCGTTCTACACGTCGGATCCGTTCGCGATGGATGGTCCCGTGGCGGGCGGCACCATCTATCCCGTGGAGGTGCGTGACGGCGTCGTGCGCGCGGCGCTCGAGGGGCCGGACGATCCGCTGCTGAAAGGCCCCGAGAAGGTCAGGGCCGACCTCGTCGCGCACATCGACCCGTCGCACACGTTCGCGAAGATCGTTGTCGGGGGCGAAGAGCGGCTGTTGCGCGTGGGCGAGTGGAGCGACTGGGTGCCCGTGCAGTTCGAGCTCGCGTGGGGCGCGATCCACGCCGAATGCCGGTTCTACCTCAAACAGCTCCACCCGGAGTTCGTTCTCTACGTGAGCCCGCTGAACCTCGATCCGCTCGCGCCCGCCCTGCCGGTGTCGTCGCCGGGCACGTACGCGGCGGACCTCGCCCGCGCCACCGGCCGGTTCTACACCCAGGGCATGCCCGAAGACACGAAGGCCCTCAGGACCGGCGTGCTGACCGCGTCCGAGTTCCTGCAGCAGGCGCGGATCGCCGCCGCCGAAAACGAGCGGCAGTACCGGCACGTGCTGGATCGGGTCACCGACGGGTTCCTGTTCTACTACTTCGGCAACATCGACCAGGTCTCACACATGATGTGGCGTCCCATGGATCCGCAGCATCCCGCGTACGATCCAGCGGTCGATCCGCAATACAGCCGGGTCGTCGAGAACCTGTACGAAGAGATGGACGCCATCGTCGGCCGGACGCTGCAGCGGCTCGGCGCGAACGATCTCCTCGTCATCATGTCGGACCATGGCTTCGTCTCGTGGCGCCGGGCGTTCAACCTGAACACCTGGCTGCGCGACAACGGCTTTCTCACGCTGAAGCAGGGTCGCAGGGCAGGAGGCGCCGCGTCCTTCGAGGACATCGACTGGAAGGCGCACGCGTGCGTACGGCCTGGGACTGAATGGCCTGTACATCAACCTTCGTGGCCGGGAGTCGTCGGGCATCGTCGACCCAGGCGCACGTGACGCGCTGGTGCGCGAGATTGGCGACAGGCTGCTGCGCACGATTGACCCCGCCACACGAACACCGGCGGTGACCAGGGTCTTCCGCCGCGAGCAGGCGTACAGGCTGGCTGGGAACGGTGACATCGCACCGGACATGATCGTCGGCTACGCCAGGGGCACGCGGGCGTCGGATGAATCCGCGCTGGGCGGTGTGCCGCCACAGGCGATCGTCGACAACCGGAGTCCCGTGGAGCGGGGACCACTGCATGGATCCCGAGTCCGTACCCGGCATCCTGCTGACGAGCAGACGGCTCCGCAGGCCCGCAACACACCTGGGCGACCTTGCCGCCGCCATTCTGGCCGAAGCCGGCGATCGACGGCTTTTCCTCGACGAGGAAGGAGTACTGACATGTTCGGATCGTCCCTCAAGCTCGACAAGACCCTGCTGGCCAAGGCCAAACGATACGCAGATCTGGCGGGCTACTCCTCCGTGGAAGAATTCATCACGCACGTCCTGGAGAAGGAGATCGCGCATCTCGAGACGGCCGGCACAGAGGACGAAATCAAGAAGCGCCTGAAGGGGCTCGGCTACATTTCGTAGGCCCGACGTGGCCGGTACTGAACCGGGCGCTGACGTGGCTCTTCGACGCCATCATGGGACCACTCGACCGGCTGGCTCCGCTGGCCGGTCTGACCCTCCTGTCGCTGGCCACTGCGGTCGCAGTCCTGGTCGCGTTCAAATGGACTGCCGACCAGCGGGCGCTCGTCGCCTCGAAACGGGCAATGCAGGCGGCCCTGTTCGAGATGCGGCTGTTCAACGACGACCTGGCCGCCCTCCTTCGGGCACAAGGCGAGGTGCTGCGGCATACGCTCACGTACCTCCGGCTGTCGCTCGCCCCGACACTCTGGTTGCTCGTGCCCATGGCTGGCGCTGATGCTGCACATGGAGTTCCGGTTCGGTTACACGGGGCTGACCGCCGGCGAGGCGGCGCTGATCAAGGTTCGGCTGGCCGACTCCGCCAGCGTCCGAGCGGATGCCTCGCTCGAGGCGCCCGACGCCGTGAAGGTCGAGACGCCGGCTGTCTTGCTGCCCTCCGAGCGAGAGATCGCGTGGCGAATCAGGCCGCGCGCCGCCGGGTCCTACGAGCTGCGCGTGCACCTCGGGAGCACCGTGCTCACGAAGACGGTAGTCGTCTCCGACGTGGTGACGCGCCGATCACCCGTACGACCGGCGCGCGGCTTTGTGAATCAGCTGCTCTACCCCTCCGAGACGCCGCTGCCCGACGGTTCGGGCCTGACCGCCATCACGATTGCCTATCCGGAGCGCCCGTTCTCCGTGGCCGGCTGGGACATCGGCTGGTCCGGCGTGTACCTCGCGCTCACGCTGGTGTTTGCGCTCGCGCTGAAGGGGGCGTTCGGGGTCGTGATGTGAGGGCACGGCGTCGTGATCGGCGTGGCTGCGGCCGGCCGGTCGCGAATGCCGAGCCCGCGAAGGGCCGGACGCTGCGAACCCGTGTGGTACGATCCCCGCATGTTCGCGGCGCTCCGCTACCAGGCTCTCGCGGCTGCGCTCGCGACGGCCGCGCTCGTCCTGGTTTCCGGGGCCGATCCGCGGTCGGATCGAAGCGCGGTGCTTGCCTCGCCAGCGGCGCCGCAGGCCGCGGCTGACAGCGTTGCTTCCGAGGATGACGTGCGCGCGCAGTGCGGCGTCTGCCATGCCGTGCCGCCCCCCGACGTGTTGCCGCGCAGCGCCTGGCGCGAGAACGTCGCCCGCATGATGTTGATCCGGGATGGGCTGCCCGAACCGGTGGGCCCCACCGGCACGGCGGCGCGGATGGTCCCGCTCTCTCCCGAGATGCAGCGCGTTGCGCGCTACTACCTCCAGAACGCGCCGGAACGCCTGCCGCCTGCCACCCCCTGGCCGGATGCCGACGGGAGCGCGTTCACCGTCCACGGCTACACGCCGCCCGCCGGCGCGCCGCCATTGCCGGCGATTTCCCACGTGCGCTTCGTCGATCTCGATGGCGACGGCCGGCTCGACGTGCTGGCAACCGACATGCGTCAGGGCCTGGTGCTCACCGCCAAATGGGGACGCACGCGTGAGCTCACAGCAGTTGGCAATCTGAAGAACCCGTCGCATGCGGAGCTCTTCGACTTCGACGGGAACGGCACGAAGGACCTGCTGATCGCGGATCTCGGCAGCTTTCAGCCGGCCAACCACACGGACGGCGCCGTCGTGTGGATGCGCGGGCTCGCGGCCGGCAAGTTCGCCCCACTCAGCCTGCCGGGCTGGCCGCGCGTAGCCGACGTCGAGCCTGGCGATTTCAACGGTGACGGCAAGGCCGACCTCGCGGTCGCCGCCTTCGGGTGGCGCACCGTCGGCCGGCTGTCGGTGCTGGAGAACACGACGCGCGACTACGCGCGGCCGTCGTTCGCGGAGCACGTGATCGATCCCCGCTCGGGCAGCATTCACGCCATCCCCGTGGAAATTAACGGCGACGGCCGCCTCGACCTCATCGCGCTGATCGCGCAACAGTACGAAACGGTCGTCGCCTACATCAGCACCGGGGCCGGGTTCAGCTTCGAGCCGCAGACCATCTATACCGCGCCGCACCCGAACTGGGGGTCATCCGGCATCCAGCTGATTGACATGGACGGCGACAAGGATCTCGACGTCCTGCTCACGCACGGCGATACGCTCGACGATCACATCCTGAAGCCCTATCACGGCATCCTGTGGCTGGAGAACACGGGCGCGTACCCGTTCCAGGAGCACCGCATCGCCGATCTGCCCGGCGTGTTACGGGCGCAGGCAGGTGATCTCGACGGCGACGGCGACCTCGACATCGTCGCGTGCGCGTTCGTCTCGTCGACCGTCGAGAAGGCGGATGCGCCAGGCGCTCCGTCCCTCGTCTGGCTCGAACGGACCGCGCCGGGCACCTTCGTCAAGCACACGCTGGAGCGGCGCCCGCCTCGCCACGCCACGCTCGATCTGGCGGACGTGGATGGCGACGGCGACCTCGACATCCTGGTCGGCAGCTTCCTGATCGAAGTCCAGGATGTGCCCTGGGTGGAGGTGTGGGAGAACAATCGTAAGGCGCCGGCGGCACGCTAGGGGCGCCGCGTAATGCAAAATGCACAATGCAAAATGTAAAAACGCCAGCCGCCCAAGAAGACGCCAGCCGCCCAATCAGACACTAGCCGCCCGCCAACAGACGCTAGCTACAAAAGTGCCACGCGCTCGGACGTGCCGCGCCCTCAGATCATTTCCTGCCATCGGACCGTGTCAGCAACTTCGAGGCGAACGCGCAATCGAGCGGTCGCGCGATTGGAGAATCGATGGCACGAGCACAGGCAGGAGCACGAGGTAGCGGCCGCGACGGCTCGAATCGCTGTGGTACCATCCGATGATGTCCCTGTCATCACGGGCGAGGCGTGTGACCTGATCGGCGCCGTTCCTCCATCTGTCCTCGTCAAAGGCCTGTTGATGCAGCGTCCGTTGTGGTTCATCCTGGTAGTCGGTCTGGGGACCGTCCTCAAAGGGGCGGCAGTGTTCCATTCCGAGAGGCAGGAGGCAACCTCAGTTGACGCCGCGAGCGACCCGGCCGTGCGCGCGGCGTGCACGAGCTGCCACCCGGCGCCACAGCCATCGATCCTTCCGAAGAGCAGCTGGCGCGACGAGTTCGTGCGGATGAAATTCATCCGCGAGCAGAAGCCGGAGCCGCGCGCCACGCCCGAGCAGATGCGCCAGATACCGCTGCCGGACGACATGGAAAAGGCGCTTCCCTTCTACATCAAGCACGCGCCGGAACACCTGCCGCCGCCGGAGCCCTGGCCCGACCCGGCCGAGTCGCCCGTCAAGTTCACCAACCGTAGATTGTCCGTACCGGGGGTGACGGCGGCGCCTGCCGTGGCGAACGTGAAGCTCTTGGACGTCGATGGCGACGGGAGACTCGACCTGCTGGCCGCCGAGATGGCGCAGGGACTCCTGCTGCGGGCGACATCGGTGGCGACCGCATCCGAGCTGTCGGTCCTCGCGAGCCTCCCGCACCCCGCTCACGTGACGCCGGTCGACCTGGACAAGGACGGCCTGCAGGACCTGCTCATCGCGGATCTCGGCGAGTTCTTTCCGGGCGACCACCACAAAGGCGCCGTGATCTGGATGCGTGGGCTGTCCAACGGCAAGTTCGCCCCAGCGATGTGGCTCGACGGCTGGCCGCGTGTGGCCGACGTCGAAGCCGCCGACTTCAACGGCGACGGCAAGCTCGATCTG
Source organism: Vicinamibacteria bacterium (assembly GCA_963763095.1). Classification (GTDB taxonomy): domain Bacteria; phylum Acidobacteriota; class Vicinamibacteria; order Vicinamibacterales; family JAENWD01; genus CAVUCH01. The sequence goes on along the minus strand of CAVXNR010000002.1, from coordinate 6,993 downwards.
GTGGTCGCGGCCTTCGGCTATCACACCACGGGACAGATCGCCGTCCTCGAGAACCAAACGACGAACTACTCGCAGCCGACGTTCGTCAGCCATACGATCGATCCGCGCACCGGCAGCATCCACACGATTCCGGTCGATCTGAACCGCGATGGCCAGATGGATTTCGTCGCGCTGCTCGCGCAGGAGCACGAAACGATCGTCGCCTACATCAATAGGGGAACGCGCGACTTCACCTTCGATCAGAAGGTCATCTACACGGCGCCGCACCCGAACTGGGGCTCGTCAGGCCTCCAGCTCGTGGAGATGGACGGCGACGGCGATCTAGACGTCCTGCTCACGCACGGCGACACCTTCGACGACGGCCTCGTCAAGCCGTATCACGGGATTCAGTGGCTGGAAAACTGGGGGGGTACCCATTCGTCGAGCGCGACCTCGCGCCCTTTCCCGGCGCGCACCGCGCGCTTGCCGTCGATCTCGACGGCGATGGCGATCTCGACGTGGTCGCGTGCGCGCTGCTGGCCGGCGGCGCGGATGTTGACGAAGGCACGCTGGCCGCCCTGGTCTGGCTGGAGCGGACCGGCCGCTACCGCTTCGTCAAGCACACGATTGAGATGGGGTTCCCACGCCACGCGACGCTCGACGCGGGCGACATCGACGGAGACGGCGACATCGACCTCGTAGTCGGGGACTTTGCGGCGAACCGGCCCGTGCCGGCATGGGTCGAGGTCTGGGAGAACCAGTCGAAGAATCCAGCTTCCGCCCGGCGCCTGTGGGACCAACCTGACCGCCCGGTCCGCCAAGCGTCAGTTCCGTAGGATCAGCAGCGTCACTTCCCGGCAGCACTGGCGGCGTCACTTCCTGGAGCACCCGCAGCGCCAGTGCCTCGTATCAGTCCTGCAGCGTGAAATATGCCGACTCGGCGACACGCTGCGGGCCGCTGACGACGATGATGCGCAGCTGATACGTGCCGGGGGCCAGCCCCGACACCGGAAGGCTAGCGAGCTGCTGGATGCGCGGCTCAGTAGACGCCGCAATCTCGAGCGGCGCCTCGGCCACGACGCCGCCGTCGCGCAGCAGCTGCGCAGTGGCGGTCAGCGGCCCGCTTGTGCCCCGGTAGATCGTGAAGAAGAACGGCAGGTCCTTCGTCGTCGTCTTCATCACGGGATCGCCGATGTTCGGGTGCACCAGCATCTGCCCGACGAAAAACGGGGCCGGGCGCTCGGTGTGATCCGCCGGCGCGCCGCCCATCTGCTCGACGTGGTCAACGATCACAACGCTGCTCAGCCCGAGCGTCTGCGATTCAGCGGCGGGCACCGTAAGGGTGGAGATCCTGGCGCTCCCGTTGCCAGCAAGGGCATCGAACGCAATCGATTCGACGGTGTACACGCCCGGGGCCAGCAGCGGTTCGCGGTAGAACAGTATCGTGCCCCGTCTGGCCGCCTCCATGTCCTTCACGTCGCCCGACAGGATGTACTGCTGACTCAACTTATGTACGTCCTTGCCCTGGCTGTCCTTGAGGCGGATTACAACCGCCACTTGTGCTGAGTAGGTGGACTTGTCGGCGTCCACCACGAAGCGCAGCGAGTCGGTGGTCAGCCGGACCACCAGGGGCGTCAGACCCGGATGGTGCGGGTCGGGGAAGCTGAAGCCCTGGGCGCCGATGGGAAAGGCATTCGGCAACGGCGTCCGGTCGAGCAGCGCAAGCGCCGGAACTTCGAAGCCGCCGCTATCGATGGGCGCATGGCCGCGGACCGCGCGATAGCCCTTGCGCGCGAAGACCTGTGCGTCGGGGCGACTCGACTTCACCAGAATCTCTCGGAACTTACCGTCGAACACCGTGTTGCGTGGGGCGTAGGTCAGCAGGTAATGGAACTGGTTGTCCTCGTCTATGCGCTTGAAGGCGCGCGTCAGGTTGTTGGATTGCTCCACGAGGAACCCGCCGGTGTCTTCGGCGAGCCGGGCCAGGCCCGTCCGCGAGTCGAGCTTGACCATGTCCTCGACTCTTTCGAGGCCGCGCGTCATCGGCTGATCGCCCCCGCTGCCGCCGCTGATGTTCTGCATCATCCGATCGTCCGTGAACTCCTGTAACTGCTTGCGCGTGTCGGCGGAGCTACTACTCGTGCGCAGGCCGTGGGCGTCGACGGCATACACGGTGACGTTCGAGCGATTGGCCCCATCGATCAGGTCGTCAAACCTCGCACTCAGTACCGGAGAGACGGGCAGCCCCTCGGAGAAGAGGATGATCGACTTGCGGCCGGGAGTCTCGGAGAGCGATCGGATCACCCGTATCAGCGCCAGGGTCGTGTCGTAGCCCTTATGGTCGCGATCGAGCGTATCGAAGCCGTCGATCATCGCACGTTCCATCTCGAGCAGTCGGAGTTCTGTCGCCGCCTGCCCCATCTGCGAGCCGTTGGCCGTCAGGCCGCCGCCGGCGGCCGTTGCCGCAGCCATGGTGAGCTGCTCGCCTTGAAGCTCGCGGCGGCGCTCCATGATTTCGTCTCGCCGCTCGGCCTTCTGATCGGCAGCCGAGCTGCCGGCCGGCATAATCTGGCTGACGGCCCGCCGGATCACCGATCGGTCCGTGGTGTAGCCATGCATCACTCGAATCCCGGGATCGGTGGCGAAGACGCCCACGCGCACGTCTGATTCACCCGTCATGGGGACGTACTCGAGCGTCGCCTTCTGCGCCAGCCCGAGCGGCTCTTCCGACAAGTGATCGAACACGAGGGCAGTCGTCGCCTGGTTGGCGGCGTCCTCACCTGGCAAGGGGGGCGGCAGGCCGCCGGGCGGGAGTATGGTGACGGTCGACCCCGGCCGCTTCCACCTGACGTCCACGCCGATGCCACCGCCGCGGGTGACGCGAGTGAACGTGTCGATCTTCTGGGGCGTGCCGTCCTCGTACAAGGAGAACTCGGCAGCGTTCATGTCGGTCACCGGATGGCCCTTCCGGTCGCGCACGACGACATCCACGAGGATGGCCGTCGTCGCCGACGAGAAAGACTGGCGGCCTGACGGCCGCACGGGCTCGCTCTGGCCGATGCCGAGCGCGTCGCTGCCGCCGGTCGCCATCAACGCCGTGAGAACGACAACAGCCCGCCTGGTCATCACTGCCTCCTGTGGAGACCCTATATGGAGGGCGGACCTCAGGTCCGCCTGGCTGCGTGTCAGCCTGCGATGTGGAGCGTGGCAGATCGGAAGACCTGCTCCGATCCCTGTTTGACGATGGCTCTCAACTGGTACGTCCCGGGCGCGAGCGCGTCGACCGGCAGACGTCCGACCTGCTGGATGCGGCCCGAGGCATCCGGCGCGTCGAGCGGCAGCGGCACCTGCGCCAGCGGCTGCCCATTCTGAATCAACTCGAGCACCGCCTCCGGCCTGGTCCCGGCCGCCCCGGGATACACCGTGAAGAAGAACCCCACCTCCTTGTTTCCTTTACTGATATCCTCGCCCAGATTCGGGTAGAGCAGGACGTCCTTCACGAACAAGGGGCCGGTCTTGGGCTCGTCCGCCCCGACCTTTTCACTGCGCTTGACGATGACAAAGCTGCTCATCCGGAGCTTCGCCGGGTCGACTTTCGGCACCTCGACCGTGGCATATCGGACGCTCGCCTTGGAGGTCGGCCCGTCGTAGACAATCGCCTCCATCGTGTAGACGCCCGGCGCGAGCTCCGGCTCGCGGTAGAAGATCACATCGCTGTTCTTCGCCAGATCCAGCTTGTCGAGCGCGGCGCTCATCTCGTAATGCTGGCTCACCTTCCGCACGACTTTGTTCTGGGCGTCGACGAAGCGAACGACCACGGCAAAGTCGGACTTGAAGGCTTTCTGATCCTCGGTGGTCGGAAACGAGAGCGGCGCCGTTTTCAGATCGATAACAACGGGGACAAGGCCCGGGTTCTCTTTGCTGGGAAACTGCAGCGCACCGACGCGATACGGGAACGCGTTCGGCACCGGCCGGCGGTCGAGCGCGGCAAGCGCGGGGGCCTCCCACGTATTGACAGGCGCGCCACCGGTATCGCGCACGGCGAAGTACCCTTTCCGCGCCGCCACGGTCAGCCCCGGCCGGTTCACCTTGACCTCGATCTTGCGGAACGTCCCGTCATAGGTCGAGTTCGTCGGCGTGTATCCGATCAGGTAGTAATTGCGCAGATCGCTTTCCACGCGGTCGAACCCTGTTCGCAGGTTGTTGGTGTTGTCGAAGGTCAGGCCGCCGGTGCCCTGGGCAAGCTCGCCGAGACCCGTGTGGGGGTCCTGGCGAAGCACGTCTTCGTTGAGCTCGAGCGCCTTGGTCAGCGGCTGGTTGCCTGAGGTCTCACGTCCCGGCGCATACGACGTGAGTCCGCGTTTGCCGGCCCGATTGACCTGGTCGCGGATCTTGGCCTGCTCGCTGTCGGTGCGCAGGCCGGCCGCGTCCATCGTGTAGATGCTGACATTGGCGCGATTGGCTGCGTCGATGACGCCCAGGAAGAGACGGTGAACGGCCGGCGGAATCGCCACGCCTTCGGAGAAAAGGACGAGGCTCTTGCGGCCGGGCAGCTGGCGCATCGCGCCGATGATGGCGAAGAGGCCGTTGACAGAGGCATACCCCTGCTCGTCGCGGTCGAGCGCCTCGAACCCCGCCATCATGTCCGCTTCCATCTGTGCCAGCTGCGCGGCGGCCCCCGACGAGCCTTGGTTCGCGCCACCCCCTCCGGCTGCGTCCGCCTGTTGTTGCGTCGTGGCGGCGTTGTTTTCGATGCGCGCCTTTCGCTCAGGCTCCATCCCAAAGGTCGTGGACGCACGCGTCTCGATCGTGTCGAGCGCCTTTTGCAGCGTCTCGCGATCCTTGGTGAATGGCGCATAGGGGGTGAACGCCAGATCGATGCCGAAGACGCCCATCATCGAAGGCAGCGGATCCTTTTCGGTCACGTAGGCCCTGGCGGCCTTCACGGCCAGCTGGCGTCCCTCCGGGCTGAGTCGATCGAACACCAGGGCCGTGATTGGCGTCATCTTCGCGGCAGCCGAGATCGCCCCGGTGCCGTCCGCGCCTGTGGCGCCGCCAGCGGCCACCGGCGCGGTGGTGGGCGACGCTTCCGCCTCGAAGATCGATGTAAACGAGCCCGCGGTCTGCGGAGCGCCGTCCTCGAGAATCTCAAATTCGGACTGCTGCAGGTCGCGGACCGGCATTCCCTTTTTGTCGCGAACCACGACGTCCACCAGCACGGCAGTGACACCGGCCTTCACCGAGCCGGCTGTACGTTGCGCCGCCGGCGCTTGCGGCATGTCCGCCTTTGCCGACGCTACGGCGGATAGATCGCCGCGAAGCGCAGCCGTGAAGATGACGAACACAGCGAGGAACTGAAGCATTCGGTGACAGCGGCTCATAGGCTCAACATCAAAATGATGATGACAGGTCTGGGGGGCGGTGCGGCCTCTTCCGGCGCCCGATCGGCCTCGATGCCGCCGACCGACTGTGCGCCACCTCGGGTGGTCCGCAGCAGGCGATCCAGTCGCGCGAACTCCTTGCGCTCGCGGGAGCGCCAGCAAAGCGGTCGCAATCGCCGGAATTCGCCACAACCCGCGACGCTTCACTGAGGTGGGCCCTCCGGAGACGCCGGCGTGCTGGTCGGTGCGGGCGTGGTGTTGCCGTCACCATTGCCATTCGCAGCCGCCTGCTTCTCCTGGATCTCGCGATTGAGCCGATCGACGATGGCGCGCTCGCGATCGGCATCATCCTTGCGCTTCAGACGGTGGTAGGCCGTCGCCAGCTGCACGTGGGCGTCGACCGCGTCGGGCGTCTCGGCGACGATCTGCTCGAGCATCGCGGCCGCTTCGGCGACGGCGCCGGTCTGGAGTTTGAGGCTGGCCACGAGCTTTCTGGCGGTCACATCCTTCGGATGAATCGCGATGGCGCGGTTCAGATACGTGAGCGCGGCATCGAATCCTGCGCGCTCTTCCGCATGCTGCCGAGCATCAGGTTCGATTCGAAGTCGTTGACGTTTACCGACAGTTCCTTCCGGAAGGCGCGTTCGGCCTCGGCCTGGTCACCGAGCCCGAGCAGGGCGCGTCCGGACGCGCTGTTCGCCGTGGGGAGGCTCGAGTTGAGCCGAAGCGCGCGTTCGAGCTCGCTCTTCGCCTCTGGATAATCGAACCCATTGAGATGAGCGATCCCCATCAGGAGGTGTCCCTCGGCGGAATCGCCGTTCTTGAAGATCCGGTCGATATACAGCTGGCCCTTCTGCTCATCGCCAGTCCGAACCAGTGCGGTACCTAGCACGTAAGCGAATGCCAGATCGTCCTGAAACATCGATTCGCGCGGCTGCAACAGCGTCACAGCGTCCGGATATCGACCGGTCTGCAGGTAGCAATCGGCGAGGATCAGATAGGCGTTCATCGCATCGGGATTCGTCGCGACGACGATCTTCAGCGGGTGAATCGCCTCGTTCGGCCGTCCCGACTTGTAGTAGGCGAGCGCCAGATTCAACCTGATCGTCGCGTTGGACGGATCGATCTTGAGCGCCGCGTCGTATTGCGCGATCGCGTCGTCGAATTGGCCGAGCTGAACGTAGGCGGCGCCGAGATTGGACAGGGCGTCGACCCGCGTCGCATCGATCGACAGCGCCGTCTTGTAGGCGTCGATGGCGCCAATCAGGTCGCCGGCCTTCTGCATCTCCAGCGCGCGGATGAAGACCCGATCGAAATCCTCGGTGCGGGACTGTCCGAACAGCGGGAACGGCAGGGCCAGCAGGAACAACGCGGCCAGAAAACGAACCCGGACCATGGCAGCTGCTGCGGTGGGCACGCAGTCTTTCGATTATAGCAGCGGCGGCTGCAGCGGCACGTAGGCCCGAACTTCAGTTCGGGCCCGCAACCGCGCAAAAAGGGCAAAAAAAGGGGGGAAGGCCAGTCGCCTTCCCCCTTGAACTCCTCTGGGATCGCGCGTCGATCCTAGAAGTAGTACTTGAAGGTGAACTCCATCACGCGGTGACCGCGCTTCAGGTTGATCTTCCCGAAGTTG
>CAVXNR010000001.1:0-190310 GCA_963763095.1 Vicinamibacteria bacterium | reverse complement strand
CGACGATGGCCCGCCCTTCGATCTCCCCATGGGCCAGGGCAGTGCACGCATCGTTGATCTGGTCGAGCGTGTAGCGCCGCGTCACCAACTGGTCGAGTGGCAGCCGGCCCTCGCGGAACCAGCGCACGAACATCGGCAGGTCGCGGTCGGGCCGGCAGGAACCGCCGGGTGCGCCGCGGAAGATTTTACCGACAAACATATCCCGCGGATTGATCATCGGTCGGTCGCCATGCGGCACCCCCACGAGCACGGCGGTACCCCCGTCCTTGAGACCATTCACGCCAGGCCGCGTGGCGGCCAGCATCTGCTCGGTCGTCTTGCCAAGGCCGATCGCGTCAAACACAAAGTCGGCCCCACCCTGGGTGATCTCCAGGATGCGCGCCACGGCATCCTCCCGCGCTGCATTGATACCGATGCTGGCGCCGAACTTCTGTGCGAAGGCGAGCTTCTCGTCGCTGAGGTCGACCACGATAATCGGGTGGGCCCCCAGATTGTACGCGGCCTGGATGGCGCAGAGGCCAACGCCGCCAGCGCCGATCACGGCCACCGACTGCCCGGGGCGCACGTGGGCTGAGTTCACCACGGCGCCGCAGCCCGTCATCACAGCACACCCGACAATGGAGGTGACATCGGTGGGGACATCCGGCTCGGTCAACTTCACCACGTATTGCTGATCGGCAATAATCGTCTCCGCCCAGGTGAAGACGCCCGTCGGCGAACGGTCGCCGTGGCGTACCTGCTTGCCCTGGTAGGTGGCATGCCAGGGGGTCGGATCAGGCGTGGACTCAAACCGGTCGCGCTGCACCCAGGTCAGCATCACGCGGTCGCCCTCGTTGACGTGGGTAACCTCGCGCCCCCTGGCCATGACCACTCCGGTGGATTCGTGCCCAAGCACCAGAGGCCGGGGCAGCGCCGGGTTGTGCATCTGGTGCAGCTGCGAGTGGCAGACCCCGGTAGCAAACTGTTTGACGATAACGTGGGTCGGACCAGGGTCACCGATATCCAGATCATCGATCACCAGTGATCCGCTGAGATCCACGTTGATGGCTGCTTTGACCTTCATAGTCCCCTCCATCTTACTGTATAAGTGCTGCGCAGCGATCTCCTCCACAGGAGAGCCGCCGCGCCAGCATCACGAGCGGCTTACCCACTGAGGCCCGCGAGTTCCTTCGTCAGAGCAACACAAGAGCTCGTATCGTAGGCACTGACGAGCCGCTGCTTGTTGCTGGTCAGACTGCCCACATTGTACATCTCGTGCAGGAGCTGGCGGGCTCCGAAGGAGTCACAGGCATACTCCCAGGCCAGCTTCAGCAGGCGGAAACGCTCTGGACTCCTTGCATCCTGGCCTGCCACATAGCGCTGCAGGTGCGGACCGATCTCCGGGTGATACAGATCGGCCTGCCCCGGGGCCATGAGAATACCCGAGCCACAGATCTCCCGGATGATCTGCAGCACGTGTGGATACCGTTCGATCGAAAAGATGCGGCCGGCCAGTGCGGTGGTCGGGTTAGGCATGGTCAGACCCGACGCGGAGCGCACCGGATTCGCTTCAGCAGCCTGGATGAAGGCCCGCAGGGTCTCAAGGTAGACCATGGCATCGGCCAGAGCCATCTGTACCGTGGGCTGGGTGTCGGTGCCCAGGGAGTCAGTGACGGCAGCGCAGATACCCAGCAGTACCTCAGCCTTGACGGCCATGCGTACCAGCACATACCAGGGGCCCAGACCGATTGCACCCTGTAGCAGCCGCGTCTCAAACGCGAGGTCGGCGGCCGGCGAGGGCCGCAGGTAGAAGACCCGCTCCCACGGGATGAACACGTCGTCGAACACGACGATGGCGTCCATCTCATCCCAGGCAGGGCTGACGGGGTGGTCTGCCGTGTTGGGGGATGCTAACGGCTCGCGGCAAATGACGTGAATGCCCTGAGCATTCACCGGCGTCGCGAAGTACACGCTCTCCTCCGGCGTCAGATTGGGCCGCGGCGCCGTCAGGCAGAACAACTCGTTGGCGTAGGGCGCCTGCGTCCCCACTCCCTTGGCCCCCCGCACGATGATGCCATCGGGACGCCGCTGCACCACTCGCAAGGGCTCCTGGGCGGAGGTCGGATGGCTGCGGTGATGCAAGGGATTGCTGAAAATGGTGGCGATACTGCAATCGTTCTCGCGGCAGTAGGTAAAGTAGTGGGTGACGTGGTCGGTGAAGACCGGGTCCGCCGTGCCTAGCAGGTCGCGCACATCATAGAGCCCGAGCACGACCGTGGCGAGATGCTGGGGTAAGCGCGCCGCGACGCCGCCCGCCCGGCGCACGAGGAATTCGTACATGCGTCGCTGACGCGTGAGGTCGTCTACAGACTGGGGCAGCAAGTAGGACAGGCTCACCGGCTGGCCCGTGCTGGGCGATGGCATAGTCAGCAGATCCTGGTGCGCCAGGTCATGCTGGAGGTCGTAGACCGCGGCCACGCTACGGGCGCAACCAGCCAGCGCGGCATGCGTGGTGACATCCTCCACCCGCTGACCCATCAACCACACGCGGCGCCCGTCTCTGAGGCTCTCCAGATATTCCTCTCCCCGACGTATGGGCATGTCCTCACCTCTCGTCTCATTCCGGCTGGGTGGGAGCACCCCTGCAGCAGTCGCTTCCACCGGGACCTGCATAGTCCAGAGCGCCTGGTCTGTGCCGGGTGCTATTGATGGGCTGCACAGTACTCCTTGCAAGACGCTGTGCAGCTCAAGCCTTGCGTTACTCCGCGGCGGCATATTTCCCAGCGATGTATCCCTGGGTCACGCAGCGGCCCAGCCCATGCTGGTTGAAGCCACCGGCCGATTCACCGCCGCAGAACAGACCGGGTATCACCCGGCCCTGCATGTCCATCACCTGGCACCGCGCGTTGATTCTGAGGCCCGCACGTGTATCGTGCACGAGCGGTGTGGCCCAGGCGGCGTAGAACGGCCGCGTCCGGATCTTGTATTGGGGTACGGGCTTGCCGAAATCCCGATCGATCCCGGAGTCGACAAAGGTGTTGTAGCGCTCCACCGTCGCTTGCAGGATGGCGCCGTCCATCGGTGTCGTCTGATAGGGATTGCGAATGGCGGCGGCGAGATCTGCCAGGGTGTTGGCGCTGAAGAAATAGCCGTCAGGATCCACATACGGCGGGGTGACCTGCCACTGCTCCCGGGCTACCGCATCAGCATCGAAGATGGCCCAGATCGGGCCAGCCGCGTAGTCGGGTGGCCCCGAGGCGGCATTCATCGCCACCGCGGCATTGAAGAAATTGTACTGCGTGGGATTGTAATCGATGCGGGCATTATTGCGGTAGTCTCCGTGCGTATACGGGGTGAACTCATTGTAGAGATTGCCATTGGGGTAATCGCCTTTGGTCTCGTCGTAAAAGCGCTGGCCCAGCTGGTTCACCAGGATGAGGTTCTGCCAGTCTGTCACTTCGAGTCCTGCAGCCCGCACGAGCGGCAGGATGGGACTGTGCACATCCCAGGCGAAATAGTTATACCGTGCCCCCAGGGCGCGCTGCGTTCTGATGCCATCGCCATTTTCCAGAATCTGGTTCCCCAGGCCCCACAGCGAGGCGCCAATCGCCATCGCCGCCAGCTCGCCACTGGCGTCCTGGAACGTATAGGGCTCGCCAGCCGTCTGGTACACCTCGGTCAAGCGGGGATCGAACATGCGTCGGAAGTTGACATTGCTGGTGCTGCCACCAGTGGCGAGGATGACGGCTTTCGTCGCACGGATATTCACTTGCGGCTTGGTACTGTCGATATTCCCGGCCGAGCGGTAGCTCTGCAACGGCGTCGTCGCGCCCGGCAGGCTCCTGGGCGTGTACGCGGTGGTCACACCGATAACCCTGCCGGGGTCGGCAGCGGTCCTGACCAGACTCGTCATCTTGTAGTGCAGGAGAAATTTGACGCCTTTGGCCCGCGCGCTTGCCTCTAGCGGCCGTACCAGGCCGGCTCCGGCTCTGCCGCTTGGACTCCCGAGGCCGGTGCCGTCGGTCCAGACCGCATGATTTTCTCGCGGTGCCGAGTTACCCGTACTGTGCGCCCCAACATTGTCCGGGGCGACCTCTTTGAACTGGACACCATTGGCCACGAGAAATTCGTAAGTGTCGGTGCAATGATCAGCGAACGCCCGCATGACGTCTCGATCATTATAGCGGTAATCAGGCCAGCCGTTCGGTTGCACGATGGACCAGTCCGTCAGATCGGCAAAGACGAGGTCCGGCGCATCCGTGATGCCGTATTTGCGCTGCGCGCTCGTGCCGCCACCCAGCGGGACATTGCCACCGCTCAAAATCGCATGCCCGCCGATATCGTAATTCGCTTCGACCACGATCACGGACGCCCCTGCATCCACAGCCTTAATGGCGGCCGGGAGCCCCGTGGCGCCGGCACCAATCACTACCACATCCGCCTCCAGGTCCCAGCTGGCCGGCATGTGTCCTATGCCTGCTCCCAATGCACCTGGACCGACAACCTCGGTAGCGTCATCGCCTCCACCCGTAGTCATAGTGCCATCTCTCCTTGCGCAAGCCTTCGTCATAGGCAAAGTCCTGAGTTTGGGCATGAGTATAGCACCGTTTGCCCGTCACTACCTACCCTAGATGTCCATTTCATAAGTTCGCTACCAGTAATGCCGCGGAGCGTTTATAAGGTCTAGGGGGATAGAAAGCACGTTCAAATCGTTTTGGCCGAGGACTGAACCACGCCCGACCTTGACATTGCTGGCGACGAGTTTGACTGAAAGGGGTAGCGCGGACCAAAGGTTGCCCCGTATACGTCCACCGATACGGATGGGCGTGGTGGGTGTTATAGACTTCCAAATAGTCACCCAGACGGGTTGCAAAATCGTGGGCCGAAGCGAAATCCCCTCGTTTCAGAAAACGACGGGCCAAGACGCTGAACCACAACTCCACTTGATTGAGCCATGAACCATGCTTGGGCGTAAAGTGGAACACATGCTGATGGGTCGGATCGCTCAGGAATGCCCGCCGTTGCACGCCTCGCAGGAGGCCTTGGGGACTGAACGGGACCTCACACCATTGGGCCACGAGCCGGCAGACCTCGAGACTCCAGTGGGTATTGAGATTATCGACCACCCAATCGTAGCGCTGCATATCGGGCAATTGGTGGACGACATTGGCCAGATGGAGGGCCCAATCAGCGCTGGTGCGAGTTGGCCCCAGATTCCACACGAGGTGTCCTGTCGGGACGACGAACGAGGCGAGCAAGGCGCGCACACCATGACGGATATACTCATACTCGCGTTTTTCCGGCTTGCCAGGTTGCACCGGCTGGGTAGGGTAGGCACGTTGCAGAATCTGCATGCCCGTCTTTTCGTCGGCACAGATGACCAAGCGCCCCTGGTGGTAGAAGCGGAGCGCATGGCTATAGAGCTGACAGATATCGCGGGCCTTGGCCTCGAAGTCTGGATCGTGGCTGTTAAGCCAGTACACGCTCCGATGTGGATGGAGGTCTGCCGCCTCGAGGATACGCCAGATACTGGAGCGACTCATCGTCCGAGACCCTGTTGCTGCTGGAGGGCTGCGACCAGATCATCGAGGCTCCACCGGGTGGCGCGGACAATGTGCATCGGCCGGGTTCCTGGTCGCCATCGACAGCACGTCGACCCGCTCAGAGGGGGGAAAAGCGCTGCGGGCGACCCGAGCGCGGGGCATCCTGCAGGCCCTTGAGGCCGTGCTGCAAGATAGCGATGACGCCAACGGCCGACCGTATGGCGCTCACAGTCCATCTCAGTAGCCACCTGCAGATTCGAGGGGCGATCTGGCGCGGCGGTCCGCAGGACCAATCGACAGCGAAAGACCAAGGCTTGGGGCGTAGAATGGGCACGAACCAGCGCCTCCAAACGGGTGTGTTCCTCAGGGCTCAGGGACACCGGGCACGCAATAGGAACAGGCATAGGGTATGTCCTTATCGTGCAGAAGCGACGTCTCCACATGACGCGAGCATGCCTGGCATTCTACCCGGTTATGTCGCTCAAATCTACTGGTACAGGATTTACGAAATGGACCTGACCTCTCATCGCATGAAATTTTGCTTGCAAATGAGGGCGCATGCGAGTAGAGGTTCTCCCAGGCACACACAGTACTAGCTGTGCTAAGACGGGAACACTCCATCACGCCATCACACTCTTATGGAGGATAATCATGGCAAGACTGACTCCCATCACCAGTAAGGACCAGGTGGCTGCCAAGGATCATGCCATCGTGGATGCTATCGTGGGGAGCCGGGGGGACCTGCAGGGACCATTCTCGATGTTCCTCCACTGTCCGGAACTCGCCGGCCGCGTCGCGCATCTCGGCGCTTTTGTCCGCTTCGAAGGCTCACTCGATATGCGGGTCCGGGTGCTCGCCGCCATGACGGCGGCCCGTGAGTTCGAGGCCGTCTATGTCTGGGGCGCACAGACGGGTGGCGCGCGCCGGTCGGGTGTCCCGGAGTCGACCATCACGGCCATCCGCGAGAAACACACGCGCGGCATCCCGCCAGAGGACGCCCAGATTGTGGCCTTCACGCAGCAGCTCCTCCAGAAGCATCGCGTTGACGACGCCACCCTCAAGGCGCTCCAGGAGCGCTTCGGCAACGAGGGACTGATAAAGCTCACCGGGGCAATCGGCTACTACAGCATGCTTGCGATGACCGTCAATGCCTGCGAGCTGGAAGCGGCACCGGGCGCCGAGGTGCTGCAAGGCTAAATCGGGCCACACGACATGCGTACAGTGAGGCTTACAACAGTGGTGAAGAGATAAGCCACGGAGCGTGCGCCAGGTGTACGCTCCCCGGCATGTTGCCATGCCAGGTGGTTTGATCTAGTGATGGCACCCACGCGCCGGGATGTCCCAGACCGCTTCCACCACCCCATGGCGCACGGCGATGTACTGATCCCAGCGGTTGACCATGATGTCCTGCTGGCCGCTGTGCAGGAGGAATTGATCTCCTACCGCGAGCGGTGCGGTGCCATCGGTGCGCAGCACAATGTGCTCGTCGTGCAGCGCCTCGACGGTGACACCGGGCATGCCCTCGACGGCGGGCAGCACGCCGCCCGGCGATCCCAGCGCCCGCACCCCGACATCACCGATAGCCACCCCAGGCCGCGGCGTGCTGATGATCGTCCCGAGAATTTTGGCGGCCATGTGAAATTCACGCATATAACCGTACGGTGGGACATCAGTGCATAGGTGCCACCCTCCACCTCGGTGACCCCTGGAATATCCTTGGCCACGTCATATGTCCATGACTCACCGGTGGAGACGACCTCCACCGGAATGCCGGCCGCTTCGATGGCATCTTTCACATCCAGGCACATTTGCATGTAACGTCGGCCCTCGATCAGGCGGGTTTCCTTGTTGGGATGTCCGGGGACGGTCTGATGGCTCATCACCCCCTTGAAGGCAATGCCTGGAAGCGTATGCGCCAGCTTGGCGAGGTTGACACCTTGTGGACACCTGCCGCACCCCGGCGCGGTGCATCGAGGTATCGACTTCGATGATGACGCCGATGGTCACGCCATGCGCCTGGGCGACTTCCGAGAGTTCCTGCAAGTTGCGCGGGTCGTCGACGGCGACCCTGATGTCGGCCCGCTTGGCCAGGGCGCAGAGGCGCTCGATCTTGTCGCGGGCGACGACCTGATTGGCGATGAAGATGTCGTGATTCCCCCTTCCATCATCACCTCGGCTTCGGCCACTTTGGCGGCACACACCCCGCCCACGGTGCCCCCGGCGCGGATCTGCATATGCGCCAGAATCGGGCTCTTGAGGTTCTTGACATGCGCCCGCATTTTGCAGACTGTCACGATAGGTGTCGGCGATCAGCGAATGTTGTGCTCAAGCGCGTCCAGGTCGATCAACAGACACGGTGTATCGAAGTTCTGGATGGGCGTGCCGGGCGTGGCCGATAATGCTCCATGGGTAGTCTCCTTTTCGCCTTCGTACTCGTACGTGATACATACGTAGTGAGTGGTCAATCTCTGCCTACACGCAAGACATAGGGGTAACCCACCCCGCCAAACTGGCGGGGTAATTGCCGT
Organism: Vicinamibacteria bacterium; assembly: GCA_963763095.1. GTDB lineage: Bacteria > Acidobacteriota > Vicinamibacteria > Vicinamibacterales > JAENWD01 > CAVUCH01. Next base: position 182,260 of record CAVXNR010000001.1, on the reverse strand, counting down.
GGACGTACGCGAAGGCGCAGGGCCTGTTCCGCACTGACGCGACCCCGGACGCGTTCTACAGCGAGACGCTCGAGCTCGACCTTCGCACGGTGGAGCCGAGCATCGCCGGTCCCCGCCGGCCGCAGGATCGCGTGTCGCTGCTCCACGCGAAATCGTCCTTCGCGGCGGCGCTGCCCGATCTGCAGAAGGCAATCAAGAACCCCGTGGCTCGAGCGGGGGGTGGCGGTACGGCCGTCGCTGTTGCGGAGACGGTCGCGACGACCCTCGAGCACGGCTCGGTCGTGGTCGCCGCGATCACGAGTTGCACCAACACGTCGAACCCGGGCGTGATGATCGGGGCCGGACTGCTGGCCCGGAGAGCGGTGGAGCGCGGCCTCACGCGGAAACCCTGGGTAAAAACGAGCCTGGCGCCCGGGTCCAAGGTCGTGACGGAGTATCTCCGGAAGGCGGGCCTCGACACGTATCTGGATCGGCTCGGCTTCAACCTTGTGGGATACGGGTGCACGACGTGCATAGGCAACAGCGGCCCGCTGCCGGACGAAATCGCAGCGGAGGTGCGAGACCGCAATCTCGTGGTCGCGTCGGTGCTGAGCGGCAACCGCAACTTCGAGGGGCGCATCCAATCGGACGTCCGCGCGAACTATCTCGCCTCGCCGCCGCTGGTCGTGGCCTACGCGATCGCCGGCAGCATGACCGTCGATCTCACGAGCGAGCCGCTGGGCATCGGCAGCGACGGAGCTCCGGTGTACTTGCGCGACATCTGGCCGAGCGAACGGGAGATCCAGGCCACGATGCTCTCGAGCATCGATGCCGCAGTCTTCCGTCAGCAGGTACTCGAGCGTCTTCGAGGGCAATGAGCGATGGCGTGCGTTGCCCGTGCCGACGGGTGCGCGGTTCGAGTGGGACGAGCATTCCACGTACATCCGCCGACCGACCTTTCTCGAAGGGTTGTCGATGGAGCCGGCGGCGCTTCGCGACATCATCGGCGCACGCGTGTTGCTGTTACTCGGCGACAGCATCACGACCGACCATATCTCTCCGGCGGGGTCCATACGTGCCGACAGCCCGGCTGGCGATTACCTGATCGCGCACGGCGTCGAGCCGAAAGAGTTCAACTCCTATGGCGCGCGGCGCGGTAATCATGAGGTGATGGTGCGCGGCACGTTCGCCAACGTCCGCCTGCGAAACCAGATTGCGCCCGCCACCGAGGGCGGGTGGACGACCTACCAGCCGTCCGGCGAAGCGATGACCATCTACGACGCCTCGATCAAGTACCACGAGGCGGGGGTGCCGCTGCTGGTGATCGCGGGCAAGGAGTACGGCTCCGGCTCGTCGCGCGACTGGGCCGCGAAGGGAACGCTGCTGCTCGGCGTGCGGGCGGTGATCGCCGAGAGCTTCGAACGCATCCATCGCAGCAACCTGGTGAACATGGGCGTGCTGCCGCTGCAGTTCAGATCCGGAGAATCGGCCGCGGCGCTCAATCTGACAGGGTTCGAGTCCTACGACCTGACGGGCGTCGCCTCCGGCCTGAGCGCCGGGTGCGACATACTCGTGCGTGCCACGTCGGCGGATGGCTCGGTCCGAGTGTTCACTGTAAAGGCCCGTATCGATACCCCGGAAGAGGTCGTTTCGTATCGTCACGGAGGCATCCTCCCCTACGTCGTCCGTCAACTGGTGCGCTCCTGATCGGCCGTGGGTCCGGCGCCGAAGCCCCCGAACGCCACCGTGTAGATCAGGGGCCGAAGCGCCCCGGACGATCGCCATGCTGACGTCGCCAGCGATCAAGGCCCGCGCGCACGAACTCGGGTTCGATCTCTGCGGCATCGCCCCGGCGGCGGATTTCGACGAGCTGCTGTTTCTGGACACCTGGATCGCGCACCGCTACTACGGCACCATGACGTGGCTGCCCCGCACTGCCCGCGTGCGGCGCAACGTGCGTGAGATCATCCCGTCGGCCCAGTCGATCATCGTCACCGGCACGCTATACAACACCGAGCGCCCATACTCGACCGCGGACTCCGGCGGCGCTACGCCGCACGTCTCGCGCTACGCGTGGGGCGAGGACTATCACGCCGTCATCGGGGAGCGTCTCGAGGCCTTGCTTGCGTGGATGCGCGACGCACATGGCGCGCCGTTCGAGGCCAGGGGCTATACGGACACGGGTCCCGTCCAGGAGCGTGTCTATGCGCAGCATGCCGGCCTTGGCTGGATAGGGAAGCACACCTGTCTGATCAACGAGGATCTCGGCTCCTGGCTGTTCCTGGGCGAGATCATCTGCAGCGTTCCGCTCGAGCCCGACGCCCCAGGCCTCGATCAGTGCGGCAGTTGCCAGCTGTGCCTGCAGTCGTGTCCCACCGGTGCGATCGTTGAGCCCTGGGTACTCGACGCGCGCCTCTGCATCTCGTATCTCACGATCGAGAAGCGTGGAACGATGCCGGAAGGTGACGTGCGGGGGGCGATCGGCACCCGTGTGTACGGGTGCGATATCTGCCAGGAGGTCTGCCCTTGGAACGCGCGGCCGGTCGCGAGCGCGCGGCCCGAGTGGCAGCCGCAGGAGGCGCTCGACGCGCCGACGCTGCTGACGTTGTGGGAGGCGAGTGATGCCGACCTCGATGCGATCAGGATGCGCGGACCCATGTCTCGTGTGTCCACACCCGGCCTGCGCCGCAATCTCGCGATTGCGATTGGCAATGCGGACGGGCTCGTGCCCGTCACGGCCCTCGAGGTGAGCCCGGATGATCCTGAGCGTCCCTCGCTTCGCGACCCGGCGGTGGCCGATGCGATCGCATGGGCGGTTGCGCGTCTGGCTGACGGCGACCGGATGCTGAGCGCCCCGTGCGTTGGCGGCGGGCGTATCATGGAGCCATGAGCGATCACTCGCTGGCACCGTCGCTTCTCCTCTCGATGCCCCAGTTGCACGATCCCAACTTCGCGCAAACCGTCGTGCTGCTCTGCCAGCACAACGAGGAGGGCGCATTCGGGCTCGTCATGAACCGGCCGGTCACGACGACGGCGAAGGTAATGGCCCACGGCACGATCGACGAGCCCGCGGAACATGAGCTCGAAGTGTGGATCGGCGGGCCCGTCGAGCCCGATCGCAGCTGGATCCTCCTGCCGGACGATGATGCGGATGGGGAGGCCATCCGAGTGTGCGAGGGTGTCTTCCTGTCGACATCCGCCACGGTACTGCAGCGGATCATCGCCCACGACGCGGACGACCGCACGCGCCTGATCGCCGGCTATGCGGGCTGGGGCCCCGGCCAGCTCGATGCGGAGCTCGCCGCCTCCGCGTGGCTGAGCGTGGATGTTTTTCCGGATCTGATCTTCGACACGCCCGCCGAAGACATGTGGGAGCGCGCCATCCGCCGCCTCGGCGCCACGCCGGGAGGACTGCAGACGGGCCAGGGCGTCCACTAGGAGCTTGCTGAAGCCCCGGTCCTTTGTCTGCGCCGCGTCCATGCCGCGCAATTGCTTCCGTCGGCCCGCCGTCAGTGAAACGGACGCACCTCGACCGACGCCCGACAGGCGACGGCGGCCTTGCGCCCCCACGCCAGCGCCTCGTCCAGGTCAGTGGCTTCCAGCACCCAAAAACCGCCAATGTGTTCCTTGGTCTCCGCGTACGGCCCGTCGGTGATGAGCACCTTCCCTGCGGGCTGCAATCGCAGCGACCTCGCGGTGCTTTCCGGTTGCAGGCCGCCAACAAAAACCCTGACACCAGCAGCCTTCATCTCGTGGTTGAGCGCGTCTATTTCGCGGTCCATCGCTTCGTCCTCTGAGACGGCCGGGTCTGTACTTCTCGGGGCGGTAAATAGCCACCAAATACTGTGTCATGACTTCTCCTTCACTATTTAGACGAGCGGCCGGACCGGAATTCGACAAATCGTCCAAGCAAAGGTTCCGGCCGCTGCTGCGTTGAAGGAGTGCGGACGGATCGGTACGCCATCGCGGGCCGAGGTTCCGCTGAGCGCGAGCGACTGGTCACCCCGCCGACCGTTGGCGACGATCGAACGTCGCGACCGAGTCGACGCGTGATCGCGGATCGCGTCATCATCAGCAGTGTTTCAGTGACCTCCGAGCGATCGTTACGAACCGCAACCCTGTTGACCCGGGATCCCACTTAGACCAGGCAGACGTGGGGCCGGGACTTCAGTCTTCCGTACGCCCAGACACTCAGCGACTCACACACACCTCAGCGACTCACACACGACTCGGCGACTCACACGCACCATGTGGCGCCGGGACTTCAGTCCCGGCGTACGCCGCGAAGACACTGGCTCATCGGCACAGCCCATCTGTCGGAGGCGGCCCGCGCATGAGGCTGGCAAATCGGTGTACAAAGGTAAAGATCAGATGGAGATGCCCGCCCTGATTTCACACACGCCGTTCAGTTCCTGGTGCACCGTCGCACTTGCACTGGCAGTCGCCTCGGTGCTCGGCGCGCAAAGCCCCACGCCCTCCGCACCAGAACACGCCGCACTCGAGACCATGACCGCCCGCTTCGCCCCGACCGAAATCACCGCGGATGTCAGCGGGCTGCCTGCCGGGGAACGACAGGCGCTTGGGAAGCTGGTGCAGGCAAGCAGGATTATCGACGCGCTGTTCCTCCGGCAGGTCTGGGCGGGGAACGACGCGCTGTTGATGCGGCTCCTCACCGATGCCACACCGCTCGGACGTGCGCGCCTGCACGCGTTCCTGGTCGACAAGGGCCCGTGGTCGCGACTCGATCACGGGGCGTCCTTCATCCCGGGCGTGCCGGTCAGGCCCGGAGGCGCGAACTTCTACCCCGCAGGCGCAACCAAAGTCGAGGTGGAGGCGTGGATTGCAGGCTTGCCTGCCGACGAGCGCCAGCGTGCGACGGGCTTCTTCACCACCGTTCGCCGCACGCCGCCGGGATCGCCGCAACCGTTCCTCGTGGTCCCGTACAGCCTCGAGTACCAGGGCGAGCTGGCGCGCTCAGCCGACCTGCTCCGCGAGGCGGCCGCCCAGACGGCGCAGCCGACCTTGAAGCGTTTCCTCGAAACCCGCGCCGCCGCCTTCCTGTCCAACGACTACTACGAGAGCGACGTCGCCTGGATGGAGCTCGATGCGTCCATCGAACCGACCATCGGTCCGTACGAGGTGTACCAAGACCAGTGGTTCAACTACAAGGCGGCGTTCGAGTCCTTCATCACGGTCCGGGACGAGGCCGAGAGCGAGAAGCTCGCGCGATTCTCGTCCGAGCTGCAGGAGATCGAGAACCATCTGCCGATTGACCCGGCGCTGCGAAACCCCAGCCTCGGCGCACTCGCGCCCATCCGGGTGGTGAACGAGATCTTCGCGGCGGGTGACGCCAACCGTGGGGTGCAGACCGCTGCCTTCAACCTGCCGAACGATGAGCGGGTCGTGAAGGCGAAGGGGACCAAGCGCGTGATGCTAAAAAACGTGCAGGAGGCGAAGTTCAGGATCGTCCTCCTGCCAATCTCGACGGTGGCACTCGCGCCGGCGGATCGTGCCCACGTCGTGTTCGACGCGTTCTTTACCCACATCCTCATGCACGAGCTGATGCACGGTCTCGGCCCCAAGAACATCCGTGTGGGGGGGCGCGAGACGACCGTGCGGCAGGAGCTCAAGGAGACCTACAGCGCGATTGAGGAGGCCAAGGCGGACGCATCCGGGCTGTGGGCCCTGCAGTATCTCGTAGACAAGGGTTCGTTGCCGAACACAATGCAGGACACGATGTACACGACGTTTCTCGCATCGGCATTCCGATCGATCCGCTTCGGCGTGAACGAGGCGCACGGGCGGGGAATGGCGATTCAGTTGAACGCGTTGCTGGACGCCGGGGCGTTCCGCGCGGCCGCAGACGGCACGTTCAGCGTCGACCCGGGCCGGATTCGCCAGGCGGTGACCTCGCTGACGCGCGATCTCATGACGCTCCAGGCGGCGGGAGACTACGTACAGGCACAGAGGCTGATCGAACGGCTCGGCGTGCTGCGCCCCGAGGTGAAGCGGGTGCTCGATCGTCTCATCGCGGTGCCGGTCGATATCGAGCCCCGGTTCACGACCGCCGAACAACTCGAGCGGGAGTCATGAGGCGTCGACCTCAGTATCAGCACGGCGATCGGTGACCACCCCCTACGTTCCGCACGGGGCAGCGGGCCGGCCGCTGCGGATTCTCCTGGTCGAAGACGACGAGGCGCACGCCAGGCTGGCGGCGCTGTGGCTGGAGGAGGCGGGCCAGTTCCGCTTCAACATCGTTCGGGTTGAGCGGCTCTCGGAGGCGGTCGCCGAGCTTGCCGAGGGCGCCGTGGACGCTGTGCTGCTCGATCTGTCGCTTCCCGACAGTGAGGGGCTCGAGACCTTCCGGGTGGCTCGCGCGCAGGCGCCGACCACTCCCGTCGTCGTGATGACCGGCAACGGTGACGAGCGACTGGCCTTGCAGGCGGTCCAGGAGGGCGCCCAGGACTACCTGGTGAAGGGCGATATCGACGGGCCGCTGGTCGTCCGTGCGCTGCGTCATGCGATCGAGCGCGCACGCGCCGAGGCCGCCGAACGCCGCCTGCTGCAGGCGCAGCGACTCGAAAGCCTCTCGCTGCTCGCCGGCGGCATCGCACACCAGTTGAACAACCTGCTGATGGTGATCATGGGCAACGCGAGCCTCGCCACCACCGCCCTCGAGACGGACGATCCGTTACGGGAGTACCTGCTGGAGATCGAGTCGGCGTCACAACAGGCCGCGCGGCTCGCGCGGCAGATGCTGGCGTATTCCGGGCGCGGTGGTTTCATGGTCCGGCCGGTCGATCTGAACGAGGTCGTTCACAGCGCGTGCGCGGCATTCACGGAACGCGTGCCGGACCACGTCGCCGTGCGACTCGAGCTCGCCCCGGCGGCGCTGCGGATCGCCGCGGACGAAACGCAGATCGCGCAGCTGGTGCTGAACCTGATGATCAACGCGTCCGAGGCGCTTGGCCCGGGCGGCGGCGAGGTGCTGCTGACGACAGCCGCGGTGGAGGCTGGTCCGCCTGACTTCGAGCGCGCGTACACCACGCCCGACCTGCCAGCAGGCGCCTACATGGAGCTCGTCATCGCCGACACCGGCGAGGGTATCTCGGCTGACGCCGCGGAGCACATCTTCGAACCGTTCTTCTCGACCCGTCTGACCGGGCGCGGCCTGGGCCTGCCGGCGGCGCTCGGAATCGTGCGCGGCCATGGCGGTGCGATCGGCATCGAGTCCACGCCCGGAGTGGGCACGCGCGTGCGCGTGCTGTTACCGGCGCACGTAGAGGACGCGGCCACGGTGTCCTCACTCTGATGACCGCACCTGTGCGAGTGCTGATATTCGGCGACGCGTCGAGCGCTGCCCGCGTCGATACCGCGTTGCGGCCGTCAGGCTGGCAGTGTGTCGTTGCTGCCCTGCCCGCCACGGCACCCGGCACCACAGCCCTCGAGACTGGCACCGCTGAGATCGCCGTCCTCTGTCACGCTGCCCACCTCGCGGTCGAGACCTGTCGTCACCTGGCGGATTGGCTTGACGTCTCGGGTGTCGACGTGCCCCTCATCGTCGTGCTGACTGACGGGGATGCCGCGTGCGCTGCCGCCCTCATGCGTGCCGGGGCGCGTGATTGCGTCACCGACGACCAGCTGTCGCGGCTGGCGCCCGCAATCGAGCGGGAGCTGGAGGCGGTTGCGGTCCGGCGCGATCGCCGCACCCTGGACCTGCGGCTGCAGCACGCACAGCGGATGGAAGCGGTCGGGCGGCTCGCCAGCGGCATCGCGCATGATCTGAGCAACCTGCTGACCGCCGTCACGGGCTACAGCGAGGTGGTGATCGAGATGCTGGCCCAGCACGATCCGCTGCGGCACACAGCCGAGGAGATTCGAGGGGCCGCGCTACGGGCATCATCGCTGACGAGCCAGTTGTTGACGTTCAGCCGCCCGCAGCCGAGCGGCGCCGTGCTCGACCTGAACGTGCTGGTGACCGACATGGAGCAGATGCTGCGCCGGTTGATCGGCGAGCACATCGAGCTGGTTGTGACCCTGGCGCCGGGGGCCTGCCGCGTGACTGCGGACCGAGGCCGGATCGAGCAGGTGATCATGAACCTCGTGTTCAACGCCAGGGACGCGATGGGCAGAGGCGGCCGGTTGTCGCTGGCCACCGCCCACGTGGACGTCGGCGCCGGCGATCGCGAGCATGCCGCAGGCGTGGCGCCCGGAGCCTATGTCTCGCTCGAGGTACACGATACGGGCCACGGGATGGATGAACAGACCCAGGCGAATCTGTTCGAGCCTTTCTTCACGACCAAACCATCGACGAAGGGCACGGGCCTGGGCCTCACGCTCGTGCAGGCGGTCGTGCGGGACCTGAGTGGCGTGCTGACGGTACGCAGCCGCATCGGGGAAGGCTCCACGTTCCGCATCCTGCTGCCGCGCGTGGCACCCGCAGTGACGACGAGCGCCCCCCCCCGGCGGAGCCTGCGGTCGCTGCCCCGCGGCGATGAAACGGTGCTGCTCGTCGACGACGACGTAAGCGTCCGTGAGCTCGTTCGCGATCTGCTGAAACGCTGCGGGTACACTGTCATCGAAGCCACTGACGTAAATGACGCCATTGCGCTGTTCGCCCGCCATCGGGACGAGATTCAGCTGCTCGTGACCGACATTGTCATGCCCCAGATGAACGGCCGCCAGCTCGCCGAGCAGTTCGTGGCCGAGCAGCCCGCGCTGAAGGTGCTCTACATGTCCGGCTACACCGACGATCAGGTGCTCGTGCAGGACGCTGCGGTCGTGCCCTCTTTTCTCCAGAAGCCGTTCACTCCCGACGTGCTCGCGCGCACCGTGCGCGCGGTGCTGGACGCTGGCCCGCCCGCGTGATCCGGCGCATGCGCCGCCTGGTGCTTCCGCTCGTGGCGGCAGCGCTGGCGTTCGTTCCCCTACCCGCCCATTTCGTCGAGCGGGTGTACGCGGCGGGATGGTACCCGCACCTGCAACCGCTGCTCACGCGTGGGTCGAACGCCGTGCCGTTCGCGTGGCTCGATCCGTTGGTCGCGCTGACCGCGGGTGCCATGCTGATCGGCGCGGCGCGGGCCTGGCGGCGTGGAGGCGGTCCGTGGTGGCGCCGCTTGGCGAACGTGGTGATCCTCGCGCTGCAGTCCGGTGCATTCCTGTACGTCGCGTTCCTGGTGCTGTGGGGATTCAACTATCGGCGGGCGCCTGCCGTCGAACGCCTGCATGTGTCGCCCGAGCGGGTGACCGCCGATCGGCTCGTGCGGCTGGCCTCGCGTGCGGTCGCGGAGGTGAACGCGCTACACGACCCGGCGCGCAGCCGGGCCGGCCTGAGAAGCGACGTGCTGGTCGCCACGATGGCCCCCGCCTTCGCGCAGGCGCAGGGCCTTCTCGGGTCGCGGTGGCGGATGACGCCGGGGCGCCCGAAGGCCTCGTTGATCGGCCGCACGTTTCCGCTGTCCGGCGTGGACGGGATGATCAACCCGTTCGGCCTGGAGGTAATCCTCAATCCGGAGGTGTTGCCGTTTGAGCGGCCGTACGTTCTCGCGCACGAGTGGGCGCACCTCGCGGGACACGCGCCGGAGAGCGAGGCGAGCTTCGTGGCCTTCCTGGCGTGCTCCCAGGGATCGCCCGACATGCAGTACAGCGGCTGGCTCGACCTTCTCCTGCACGTCGCTCGCGCCCTGCCCACTCCCGCACGGCGGGACACACTCGAAGCGATTGGCAAGGGCCCTCGTGCCGACCTGCGCGCCATCGAGACCCGTCTGCGCCGCGTCCAGCCTGCCGTTCACCAGGTCAGCTGGTCGGTGTACGACCAGGTACCTGCGCGCAAACCGTGTCGCCAGCGGCGTGGCCGATTACGGGGAGGTGCTGAACCTGGTGCTCGGCTCGCCACTGACGGCGTCAGCCGTCGACCCCTGACGGGGAAGGCAGGTCCAGTCTGCCGATCGCCTCGCGTACGACGTCACCGGAGTGCCGGAACGCCTCGGCCTCTCCTTCGCTGAGCGGCAGGTGCAGCACACGTTCGACCCCGTTGCACGTCACCACGGTCGGAAGGCTCAGGCACACATCGTCGATTCGGTAATGTGACGGGACGAGACTGGAGACCGAGAGCACTGTGGCCTGATTGCGAACAATCGCCTCGAGTATGCGCAGCAGTCCCGCCGCTACCCCGAAGTATGTCGCACCCTTCCGCTCGATGATGTGATACGCGGCGCGCCGCGTGTCGTCCACGATGCCGTCCATCGCCGCCTGGTCCGGCCCGAGATCGTGCGCCGCGCGGAAGTCCGGCAGCCGCATGCCGGCGATGTTGGCCAGTGACCACACGGGGACTTCGCTGTCCCCGTGCTCGCCGATGATGTACGCGTGGACGCTCCGCGCGTCCACGCCGAAGTGCCGGCTGAGGAGATGCCGGAACCGCGCGGTGTCGAGGATGGTGCCGGAGCCAATGACGCGGTGCGGCGGAAGGCGCGACAGCTTCCACGCGGCATACGTGAGTACGTCGACCGGGTTCGTCGCGACGAGGAGGATCGCGTCCCGGGTCACGGCCGTGATGCGCGGCACCACATCCGCGAAGATGGCGCCGTTCCTCCCCGCGAGATCGAGTCGCGTTTCGCCGGGCTTCTGTCCCGCTCCCGCGGTCAGCACCACGACAGCCGCACCCGCGCAGTCCTCGAAGCCGCCTGCCCAGACGCGACATGGTGTGCTGAACGGCACAGCGTGGTTCAGGTCCATGGCCTGGCCTTCGGCCCGGCGATGGTCCTGATCGATCAGGACGATCTCCGGCGCGAGGCCGTCAAGCACGAGCGAGTAGGCGAGTGTGGCGCCAACATGGCCCGCACCGACGATCACAATCCGTGCAGGATGCCAGGCGTAGTGAGTCATGTGGAGCCTGGGGTGCAAACGGAGCGCCTGCCACCCGACTGCTCGCACGCTTGTGACAGGCGAAATGTGCAGAAATTGCAGTTACACCACCGTCAGCGATCGGTTACGAGAACTTTACTTGCAATGTGACACGAGAATCGTGCATTATGTGCATCGATATCGCGCAAAACCTTCGCTTTATAGATCGCCAGGTGGTGCGCCGCTGAGCAGCCTGGGCAACGCATTCGCGGGAGGTAAGGGAATCATGAGTAACTGGGGACGCGACCGAGATGGCCGGCATCGCACCACTGCTGAACTCGTCGTGGACGTGGTCCGCGGACAGATCGAGCGCGGGCAGTTGCGGCCGGGCCAGCGGTTGCCCCCCGAGCGGGAACTCGCGGCACGCCTCGGGGTGAGCCGCCCGAGCGTGCGCACGGGCCTCCGCACCCTGGCTACGCTCGGGATCGTGCGCACACGGCACGGCTCAGGGACGTACGTCACCGACGGTCCACCCCGCCTGGATGCGCGGCCGCTGCGGATGCTGTCGGCTCTCCACGGCTTCCGGGCCGAGCACCTCGACGAGGCACGGCGGCTGCTGGAAATCTCCGTGGCGGGGCTGGCGGCAGAGCGCGCCGGCGGCGAGCACCTGACCGCGATGGCAGAGCAGGTCTCCGGGATGTTTGCGTCGGCGGAAGACCCGCAGGGGTTTGCAGCGCACGATGCGCGTTTTCACCGGGCGATTGCCACCGCGGGCGGGAATCCCATTCTCGGCTCCATCGTCGAGATGGTAACGCGGCTGTTTTTCGAGCAATCACGCGCGCTGAGTGATCGGAACGCCGAGGATCTACGCTCGCTCGCCCTGCTGCACCGCAGCATCTACCATGCGATCCGGTCGAGGGACGCGGAGCGTGCCCGCCGGGAGATGGCGCAGCACCTGCGACGGCCTGCGGAGCCGCAGGAGCCTGGGCTTCGCCTCGCCGGCGCGGTCTCGTAAGGGACATTCAGTTCATCGAGCAGGCGCCCGGACCCCGCGGGTCACCGCAGCGGCCGCACGGCGAAGCCGCAGGGGCGTTCGCCCGTGGGGACGCCGCCGGGCCTCCCACCGCGAAGGTCGAAAGCGCCCGCTCGAGGTCGGCGCCGTGGCAGTGAGGGCAGTTCGGCTCCTCACCACCGCGCACGAGCGTCTCGAACGAGTGCGCGCACGTTCTGCAGGCGTACTCGTAAATCGGCATGGCATTCCTCCTCGGGGGCGTCCGCGTCTCTTGATCGAAGCAGCGTTCGGTCGATTATATCGGCCGGGTATGTGGCCCACCTCATCCCGGCTGCTATACTCGATCGGATGTCAGCACACCTGAAGACCGCGCAGAGCGTCGCCAACCCCCTCCGCCGTAATGTCGCCATCATCGCGCACGTCGACCATGGCAAGACCACGCTGGTCGACGCCCTGCTCCGGCAGAGCGGCACCTTCCGCGTCAACGAGCGCCTGGTCGAGCGCGTGATGGACAACACCGACCTCGAGCGCGAGCGCGGTATCACCATCCTGGCGAAAAACACGTCGGTTCACTACAAGGACCTGCTGATCAACATCGTCGACACGCCCGGCCACGCCGATTTCGGCGGCGAGGTGGAGCGGACGCTCTCGATGGTCGACGGCGTCGTCCTGCTGGTGGACGCGTCGGAGGGACCACTGCCGCAGACGCGGTTCGTGCTGCGCAAGGCGCTCGAGCGGCGGCTCGTGCCACTGGTCGTCATGAACAAGATCGATCGCCCGGACGCGCGCCCGGCCGAGGTGTTGAACGAGATCTACGACCTGTTCATCGACCTGGATGCCACCGAGGAGCAGATCGAGTTTCCCGTCCTGTACACGAACGCGCGGCAGGGGACTGCGACGACCGAGTTGGGGGGCGAGGCTGTCGACCTGCGCCCCCTGTTCGAAGCCATCGTCGATCACGTACCGGCGCCGCAGGGCCGCGCCGATGCTGGCCTCCAGCTGCTCGTGGCCAACCTCGACGCGAACGAGTACCCTCGGGCGGATTGCCATCGGCCGGATCTTCAACGGGCGCATCAGGGTCAACGACCCGATCGTGGTCATGAAGCTCGATGGCTCGCAGCAGGAGACGAAAGTCACCAAGCTGTTCACGTTCGACGGGCTGCGGCGGGTGGAGATCGAGGAGGCCGGCGCCGGCGACATCGTGTGCGTGGCCGGCATCGCGGACATCACCATCGGCGAAACAGTCGTGGATCCCGAGCATCGGCAGGCGGTGCCGCCGACGGCGATCGACGAGCCGACCGTGTCGATGATCTTCGGCGTGAACACGTCGCCGCTCGCGGGCCGTGACGGGCAGTACGTCACGTCACGGAACCTGCGCGATCGGCTCGAGCGCGAGCTGCTTGGCAACGTGTCGCTGCGGGTGGAGAATACCGACTCCCCCGAACAGCTGAAGGTCGTGGGCCGCGGCGAGCTGCAGCTGTCGATCCTGATCGAGATGATGCGCCGCGAGGGGTTCGAGCTGCAGGTGTCGCGGCCCGAGATCGTCACCAAAGACATCGATGGTGTCCGATCGGAGCCAGTCGAAGAGCTCGTGATCGACATCCCCGAAGACTACCAGGGCGTGGTCATCGCGCAGGTCGGCACGCGGCGCGGCATCATGACAAAAATGGTCAATCACGGCAGCGGACGCGTCCGGATGGAGTTCCGCATCCCCGCGCGCGGGCTGATTGGCTTCCGGTCGCAGTTCCTGACCGACACACGGGGCACCGGAATTTTGAACCACCTGTTTGCGGGCTGGGAGCCCTGGCACGGGCCGATCCCGTCGCGCACGACCGGGGCACTGGTCGCGGATCGCACCGGCATGGCGACGGCCTTCGCCATCGCGAACCTGCAGGAACGCGGCGAGATCTTCATCGATCCCCAGACCGAAGTGTACGAGGGGATGATCATCGGGGAGAACTCGCGCAACAACGACATGGACGTCAACGTCACGAAGGAAAAGAAGCAGACGAACATGCGGGCGTCCTCCGCCGACGAGGCCATCCGCCTGATTCCACCGCGGCGCATGGGGCTCGAGCAGGCCAGTGCTTTCATCAACGACGATGAGTTGATGGAGGTCACGCCCAAGAGCATCCGGCTTCGGAAGCGAGTCCTCGCCGCCAACATGCGGCCGCGCAAGGACAATACGTAGAGCAGGCTACAGGCTGCAGACGGCAGACTGCAGGCCTCTCGGGCGCTCATCAGCTCGCCCTGTGTCGCCGCAACTGCAACTGGCCGCAGCGCATGGCGGCGCCTGGGCCTCAGGCCAGACAGGCCTGCAGCCAGTAGTCTGCAGCCTGCAGCCTGGCTATCCAAGACATCCGTTAAGATCCACGCGTGTTCAAGCGACAACGGACTGGCTCGGTCGTCTGCCCCGGCTGCGGCTCTCTCGTCGGGGTGAACGACGAAACCTGCTACAGCTGCGGCCGGTGGAATCCTTCGCTCTGGGGCATGTCGCCTCTCCTCCGGCGCATGGGGCAGGACCTCGGGTTCGTCCAGTTGATCATGGTTGCCACCATCGGCCTGTACCTCGCGACGCTGGCGGGCTCGGGGTCGGACATCGGGATGAGCGGTCTCGGCAACCTGCTTGCACCCAGCGCCGAGATGCTGTTCCGTTTCGGTGCGAGCGGCGCGATCCCCGTGTTCCGCTTCGACCGCTGGTGGACCATCTTCAGCGCCGGCTGGCTCCACGGCGGCCTGCTGCACATCTTCTTCAACGTCCTCTGGGTGCGGCAGCTCGCGCCGGAGACGGCGGAGCTGTACGGGCCGGGCCGCACGGTCATCATCTACACGGTGTCCGGTGCCGCCGGCTTCGCGCTCAGCTCCGTCATGGGGCTGTTGCTGCCTGGCGTGCCGCTCGTGGGCGGCGCCCCCTTCACCGTCGGCGCGTCGGCCCCGATTTTCGGGCTGCTCGGCGCGCTCGTCTGCTACGGCCGCCGCACGGGCAGCTCGCACATCGGGTCCACGGCCTGGCAGTATGCGATCGTCCTGTTCGTCTTCGGTCTGTTCATGAATGCCGTCGACAACCATGCCCATGCCGGCGGATTCGCGGGCGGGTACGCTGCGGCGTTCCTGCTGGATCCCTCGAAGCGCGAGCGCATCGATCACCTGCTCGGCGCGGTGGCGTGTCTGGTCATCACGGCGGGGGCGATTGCGGCATCGATCATCACCAGCTTCGGGCTGCTGTGACGGTCTGACCCGGATGTGTCGACATCACCGTCCAAGTGCCCTATGATCGACGCATGGACAATCCGCTGAAGCTGAGGCAGATCCACCACGTCGAGTTCTGGGTGGGGAATGCCAAGCAGGCGGCCTTCTTCTATCGCCACGCGTTCGGGTTCTCCCAGGTGGCGTACAGCGGGCTCGAAACGGGACGCCGCACCGACACCTCCTACGCGCTCGAACAGGGCCGCGCGCGGTTCGTCCTCACCACGCCGCTCACGCCGGACCATCCCGCGGCGGATCACATCCGCCTGCACGGCGACGGCGTTCGCGACATCGTGTTCCAGGTCGACGATGCGGACCGCGCGTTCGATGAGGCAGTGCGGCGGGGCGCCGAGCCCGCCACCGAGCCGCACGACGTGAGCGACGAGCACGGCACGATCCGCCGCGGGGCCATTCACACCTACGGCGACACGCTGCACTCGTTTCTGTCGCTCGGCGACTACAACGGGCCGTTTCTTCCGGGGTTCGTCGCGCGACCGGCGCCCGCGACCGATGCGGGCATCCTGCGCATCGACCACATCGTCGGGAACGTCGAGCTCGGTCGCATGGAGGAGTGGGCCGACTGGTACAGCCGCGTGCTCGGCTTCAAGCGTTACATCAGCTTCGACGACAAGGACATCTCGACGGAGTACAGCGCCCTGATGAGCATCGTGATGTCCGACGACTCCTTCGCGATCAAGTTCCCGATCAACGAGCCGGCAGCGGGGAAGCGCAAGAGCCAGATTGACGAGTACCTCCAGTTCTACGGCGGACCGGGCGTCCAGCACATCGCGCTGCAGACGGTCGACATCGAGCGCACGGTGACGAGCCTGCGCGAGCGGGGTGTGGCCTTCCTCCAGGTGCCCGCCAGCTACTACGAGATGCTGCCGGCTCGCGTCGGCGACATCGACGAAGCGCACGACACGATTCGCAGGCTCGGCATCCTCGTCGATCGCGATGACGAGGGCTACCTGCTGCAGTTGTTCACGCGCCCGGTGGAGGATCGCCCCACGCTCTTCTTCGAGATCATCCAGCGCAAGGGGAGCAGGGGATTTGGGAAGGGCAACTTCCAGGCGCTGTTCGAAGCCATCGAACGGGAGCAGGCACTCAGGGGTAATTTGTAGTCGCACGTGTTACAGGCGACCGAAGGTCGGAGGTCGCCAGCGCAGCTGGAACCGGGCCCGCAGCCCGCAGCCTCTAGCAGGTAGCCGACAAGGATCAGCAGCCATGCCGATGTATCACCAGCTAGGCCAGGTCCCGAGCAAACGCCACATCGTCTTCCGCCGGCCGGACGGCGCGCTCTACGCCGAGGAGCTGATCGGCAACAAGGGTTTTGAGGGCCCTTCCTCGCTGCTCTATCACGTGCACCAGCCGACGCACGTCAAGACCGTCCGGCGCGTGCGGGATTTGAACTGGGAGCCGGACCCCGACCGGCAATTCCGCCACCGTCACTTCCGCACCCACCAGCTCGCGTCTGGCGGCAGCATCACCCTGGACCGTGTGCCGCTGCTCTTCAACACCGACGTCGCGATGCTCTTCGTGCAGCCGGATCGCGAGGACGAGTTCTTCTACCGCAACGCGCAGGGCGACGAGATCGTGTACGTCAGCGACGGAGCCGGCGTTCTGCACACGCAGCTTGGTGCCATCACGTTCGGCCAGGGTGATTACCTCGTCATCCCGCGCGGGATCATGCACCGCTACACCTTCACGGGCTCGCCCGTCCGATGCCTGGTGATCGAGAGCCGCGGCTACGTGCGCACGCCGAAGCGATATCGCAACGAGCACGGCCAGCTCACGGAGATGAGCCCGTTCTCGGAGCGTGACATCCGGCGCCCTTCTGAGCTCCCGACCCACGACGCGCGTGGCGAGCACAAGCTGGTCGTGAAGAAAGAAAACAAGCTGTACGAGCTGATTCTCGCGTGGCATCCCTTCGACATCGTCGGGTGGGACGGCTATTACTACCCGTGGGCGTTCAACATCAGCAACTTCGAGCCGCGGGTGGGGCGGGTGCACCTGCCTCCGCCCGTGCATCAGACCTTCGAAGGCGACAGCTTCGTCGTCTGCTCGTTCTGCCCGCGGCCGTTCGACTTCGATCCTCAATCGGTGCCGGTGCCCTACAACCATTCGAACGTGATGTCGGACGAGGTGATCTACTACGCGAGCTCGGAGTTCATGAGCCGCAAGGGCATCGAATACGGGTCTGTCACGCTGCACCCGGACGGCGTACCCCACGGGCCGCACCCGGGACGCACCGAAGCCTCACTGGGCGGTCAGCGGACCGACGAGCTCGCCGTGATGCTCGACACCTTCCGTCCGCTGCACGTCAGCCGGCAGGCGCTGCAGATTGAGGCCCCCGACTACTTCCGCTCCTGGGTGGACGGGTAGCCGATGACATCCGGCTACAGGCGACGGGCGGCAGACTGCAGGCCTGCCGGGCGGAAGCGGCCGTCAGCCCGCCGCGCGGTGCCCGTGTTGCGGGCCGCTGCGAACGGGCGTCCGTTCGGCCTGAGGCCAGACAGGCCTGCAGCCTGCAGTCTGCAGCCGGCAGCCTGTTGAACGTGATGGCCGTCAACGCGACGCACGACCAACGGCTGCGCAGCTGGGTGACGTCGGCCAACACACCCGGCTGCGATTTCCCGATCCAGAATCTTCCGTTCGGCGCGTTCCGCCGATCCTCGTCGTCCCCGGGGCGCATCGGAGTGGCGATTGGCGACGAAATCCTCGACTTGCAGCTCGGTGCGGAGCGCGGCGTATTCGACGACGCGGCCAGTCTTGTGCGCAACGCGTGCCGGGCGTCGTCGCTGAACGAATTGATGCGACTCGGACCCGAGGTGTGGGCCCAGCTCCGTTCAACGATCAGCGAGTGGCTGCGCGCAGATGGCGGCGGGCCACGCATTCACCAGCATGCGATCGAGCCGTTGCTCGTGTCCCGGTCTGCCGTTACGATGCTGCTGCCCGCGGACATCGGCGATTACACCGATTTCTATGCGTCGGTGTTTCATGCGACGAACGTCGGCAGCATGTTCCGGCCCGACGAGCCGCTGTTGCCGAACTACAGGCATGTGCCGATCGCGTATCACGGCCGGGCCTCGTCTGTGGTACCCAGTGGCACACCCGTGCGCCGCCCGGTGGGCCAGGTGAAGCCCGATGGTGCGTCGGAACCGCTCGTGTCCCCGAGTCGCCGGCTCGATTACGAGCTGGAGGTCGGCGCCTTCATCGGACCTGGGAATGATCTCGGCGAAGCGATACCGATTGAGCGGGCGGAGCAGCACGTCTTCGGCGTGTGCCTGCTGAACGACTGGTCTGCGCGCGACATCCAAATATGGGAATACCAGCCGCTGGGTCCCTTTCTGGCAAAGAGCTTCGCGACGTCCATATCTCCATGGGTCGTCACATTCGACGCGCTGGAGCCTTTCCGCGCGCCTGCCTTCCGCCGGCCCGACGGCGATCCTGCGCCCCTGCCGTACCTCGATGCCGAGACGCTGCGCGCGCGCGGCGGGATTGATCTGCGTCTGGAGGTTGCGCTCTCGACGGCGCGCATGCGCGAGTTGCACATGGCGCCGCACGTAGTCAGCCGATCGAACCTGCGACACCTCTACTGGACGATAGGCCAGATGCTCACCCACCACGCGAGCAACGGGTGCAATCTCCGTCCGGGCGACCTGCTCGGCACCGGAACGGTGTCGGGTCCCACGCGCGAGTCGCGCGGATGCCTGCTGGAGCTGACCTGGCGCGGATCCGAACCGCTCGAGCTGCCGGGGGGAGAGACGCGACGTTTCCTCGAAGATGGGGACGAAGTGGTACTGCGCGGGTATTGCGAGCGCGACGGGTTCACCCGGATCGGACTCGGCGAATGCCGGGGACAGATCCTTCCTGCACGAGAGGTGACCCGATGAGCGGAATGCCACATCGGCGCCCGTTCAGCTCCCCAGCCGATCCGGCAGCTCTGCGATCACATAGCTCATCACCGCGATCGCCGCGGCACAGCGGGCCACATCGAGCGGGTCGATCTTGTCGACCGTGTCGGCGGCCGTGTGGTGGTACAGGAAATACTTCGTCCCATCCACGTCGAGCGCCATGGCTGGAATTTGCCCGGCCTGAACGCTCGGACCGATGTCTGCGCCACCGCCTGAGGGCCCGACCGCATCCGCCTGGATCCCCCGAAGCAGCGTGGCCACGCTCTGCACGGTCGCCCGGGCGGAATCGTTGCCGGTGAAACCAAAGCCGTTTGGACGGAACACGCCGCCGTCCGATTCGAGCATCAACACGTGATCCGCGAGCTCCGCGCGGTGCGCGTCACGGTAGGTAAGGCCTCCCCGGAGCCCGTTCTCCTCGTTGGTGAACAGCACGACGCGCACCGTTCGTCGCGGGCGCAGGTCCAGGGCCTTCATCAGCCGCAGCGCTTCCCACGTGACGATGCAGCCGCCGCCATCGTCGATGGCGCCGGTGCCCACATCCCAGGAGTCGAAGTGAGCGCCGACCAGAACGATTTCGTTCGGACGCTCGCGCCCGACAATCTCGCCGACCACGTTGGCGGAATCGGCGTCCCCGTGCATCGCGGCGTCCATCCTGAGGCGCAGTCGGACGCGCTCTTCCCGGGCCGCCAGACGCTGGAGGCGCAGAGCGTCTTCTACGGCAATTGCGGCCGCGGGAATCCGTGGGGCGTCGGGTCGATAGGTCAGCATCCCGGTGTGCGGAGTCCGCAGGCCATCGATGCCCACCGAGCGCACGAGGCACGCGGCCGCCCCCACCCGCGCCGCACGCGACGGGCTCGACGTTCGATAGGTGACCGTCGCGCCGTAATCCGTGAACGGGACGTTCACCAGGACGATGCGTCCCTCGGCTTCACGCCCCCTCCGCTCGAGCTCCTCGTAACCCGACACGATCAGCAGATCGCCCTCGAGACCCTCTGGAGGCGTGCCGACGCTGTTCCCGAGCCCGAGCATCGCCAGCTCGCCCGGATACGGCGACGCGATCTCGAGAGACTCGCGTCCGCGCACCCACCGCGGCACGACCACCGGCTCGGCACGCACGTTCTCGAGGCCATCCTCGCGCATCTCGCGCAGGGCCCAGGCGATCGCGTCCTCGAGCGCGCGCGAGCCGCTCAGTCGATGACCGAAGGTGTCGGTGAGCTCCGCCAGCCGATTCCAGGCGGACGCGTCCGCGAGCGCCGCCCCGATCAGCCGGGCGGCCGGTTCGCGATACGGATCGAGCCACGGGATCGGAGCTGCGAGTCCGCGCCCCCTGAGGGCAGCGGCCACAGCCGTGGCAACGAACTCACGACGACTGAGGGGCATGCCTGCAGCGTACAACGAGAAACGCTGGCGAGTTCAATGCCGCCCCGGGTACGCGGAGCGTGGGCGGATGTGGAGCCGGGACTTCAGTCCCGGCCCCGAGGGAACGCGGAGCGTGGGTGGATGTCGGGCCGGGGCTTCAGTCCCGGCGGGCACCCTCGCGCGTCAGCCGGTACAGCAACACCGCCGCACGCTTCGTCTGCGACGGCAACGTCGCAAGGTCCGCCGTCTCTTCCCCCGAGTGATCGTTGCGACCCATGAGCCCGATCCCGTCGAGCGCCATGTCGACGCGCCCCGCGGTGAACGAGATATCCGCCGCACCCGCAGCGCGCGGGTCACTCGCCTCTACCGGGCCCGCACCGGTGTCCCGGCTGGCTTGGTCGTACATGGAGAGCAGCCGCCGATTGCCGTCCGTAGGGGCGAGGGGCGGATAGCTGTCGTCGAACTCGATGGTCGACGTCGTATGCTTCAGCGCGTCCGCAACGATGGCCTGCATCGCAGCCTTCGCGCTCGCCAGTTGTTCGAGCGAAATCGCGCGCACGTCGCCTTCCACGGTGGCCTGCGCGGCGATGACGTTGGACTTGCCGCTTGCGGTTCCTCGAGATCCGTCGCGGTCGAATGTCACCGCCGTGCCGCCGACGATCACACCCGGGTTGAACGTGAGCAGCGGCTCGTGGGACAGCCGCTCGCGGAACAGCTGCAGCGCCCGCGCTGCCTCGAAGATTGCGCCGGCACCCGCCTCGTCGCGGAAGATCTGCGACGAGTGACCGCCTTTGCCCGCCACCTGCAGCATCCACCCGGTGGAGCCGCGCCGTGAGATGACGGCCAGGCGCGGATCCCCGGGGCCGTCCTCGAAGCCGATCGCGACGTCGGCGGCATCGGCCAGGTCACGCAGCGCCCGCCGTGCGAGGTCGCGAGGCTGGCCCACGTCCTCCTCGTCGCCCGTCATGATCACGCTGATGCGCGCGTCCAGCAGTGCGCCCGCCGCCTTCAGGGCTTTCAGCGCCTGGACGATGATGACGTCGCCGCCTTTCATGTCGATGATCCCGGGCCCGCGCGCCTCGGTTGGAGAGAGCCGCTCGAACCGCTGGAACGGGTGGTCGGGATCGAAGACGGTGTCCAGGTGACCGATCAGCAGGACGTGAGGGCCCCTCCCGGCGTGTTCCGCCACCAGGTGCCCCGCCCGGTTGAACGACGCGCCGGCCACCCAGCGCGTGCGGAACCCGAGCGCGTCGAACTCCGTGCGGAACCGATCGCCGACGGCACGCACCCCGGCGAGGTTGCCCGTGCCGCTGTTGATGTTCACGACGGCTTCGAGCAGCGCGATCGCTGCATCGTTCTCACGGTCGACCGCCGCCACGATCTGCTGTTCGACGGGATTCAGGGCGACGGGCGGCTCAGCGTGCGCGGTCATCACAGCGCACGCTAGCACAACGTTCATTGCCCATAGACGCGTCCTGCGCATGGCGCAAGGGTACATCGGTCACGGCACGAGCCCGGCCGGCACACGGCTGGTCTAAAATCGATCATGCGCGTGTGGGCACACCTGGTGGCGGTCGCCCTCCTCTGGCAGCTCGCCGCGTGCGGGTCGCCCGCTCCGCCGCCCACTGAACCACCCGAACCGTCTCCGCCGTCCGGTGGCCCCCCGCCCGTTGAAACCTTCACAACGGCGGACGGCGTGCGCGTCGCAGTACAAGTGGTCGCGACACGGCTCGAGATCCCCTGGGCCCTCGCGTTTGCGCCGGACCGCCGGCTGTTCGTCAGCGAGAGGCCCGGTCGCGTGCGCGTCCTTCAGAACGGCTCGCTGCTGGCGGACCCCGCCCTCACGATTGCCGACGTCTTCACGCGCGACGAGAGCGGGATCCTCGGGCTCGCGCTGCACCCGTCCTTCGCGGCGAATCGACTCGTGTATCTCGTCTACACAGCGTCGGACGCGGGCGGTCCGGTCGCACGGCTGGTGCGCTACCGCGAGGTGGGTAACGTGCTCGGCGAGGCGGCGGTACTTCTCGACGATGTGCCGGCCGCGAACGTCCACAACGGCTCGCGTGTGCGGTTCGGACCCGATGGCTTGCTGTACGTGACCTTCGGCGATGCCGCCACGCCCTCGGTGGCGCAGGACCTGGGATCGCTCAACGGGAAGATCCTGCGCCTGGCGGATGACGGCACGACACCGCCAGACAATCCGTTCGGATCACCCGTGTGGTCGTGGGGACACCGCAATCCGCAGGGAATCGACTGGCACCCCGCCACAGGGGACCTGTTCGAGTCGGAACACGGCGCAACCGGCAACGATGAGATCAATGTGATCGAGCGCGGGCGGAATTACGGATGGCCGATCATCCAGGCCGACGCGTCGCAGCCCGACATGCAGACGCCGATCACGTTCTTCGCGCCGGCAGTGGCACCGTCCGGTGCGTCCTTCTACCGTGGGACGGCGTTTCCGGCGTTTCGCAACGACCTGTTCGTGGCCACGCTTCGCGGGCAGGCGCTGCTGCGCATCCGGCTCGACCCGGCGAATCCGCGGCGCGTGCAGTCGATCGAGCGGCTCCTGGAGAACCGCTTCGGGCGCCTCCGCGATGTGGTCAGTGGGCCCGACGGATACCTCTATGTCGCGACCAACAATCGAGACGGGCGCGGCGCGCCCATCGTCGAGGACGATCGGATCTTACGGCTGGTACCGGTGACGCCTTGAACGAGGGCTAAGGGCTAAGGGCTAAGGGCTAAGGGCTAAGGGCTAAGGGCTAAAGGCTAAAGGCCAAACGGGCAAAAGGCCCACGGTCAACGGTCAACCGTCACAGCCCTTTGGCCTTCAGCCCTTTGGCCTTCAGCCCTTGCCCTTTAGCCCTTGGCCTTTAGCCTTTAGCCTTAAACGCCCTGTCCGTCAGGGCGCACGGTCACGGGGTTCAGGAACGGCATCATCGCGCGGAGCTTTGCGCCGACTTCCTCGAGCTGCTGCGTCTGCTCTGCGGCACGCGTGGCGTTGAACCAGGGGCGGCCCTTCTCGTTCTCCGCAATCCAGCCCTTCGCGTAGGTGCCGTCCTGCACCTCGGCGAGCATCTTGCGCATCTCGGCGCGCGTCGCGTCCGTGATCAGACGGGCGCCGCCCGTGTAGTCACCATGCTCGGCCGTGTCGCTGACCGAGTAGCGCATGTAGTTCAGTCCACCCCGGTACATCAGGTCGACGATCAGCTTCAGCTCGTGCATGCACTCGAAGTACGCGATCTCCGGCTGGTATCCCGCCTTGACGAGAGTCTCGAACCCGGCCTTCACGAGCGCGCTGACACCGCCGCAGAGCACGGCCTGCTCACCGAAGAGGTCCGTCTCGGTCTCTTCGGCGAACGTGGTCTCGAGCACGCCCGCGCGCGTGACGCCGAGCGCCCGGCCATAGGAGAGCGCGTTGGCGCGCGCCTGTCCGGTCGCGTCCTGGTGCACGGCGAGCAGGGCCGGCGTCCCGCCGCCCTCGACATACAGCTCGCGCACCCGGTGCCCGGGCGACTTCGGCGCGATCATCGACACATCCACGCCAGCCGGCGGCTGAATCGTTCCGAACCGGATGTTGAAGCCGTGCGCGAACATGAGCGTCTTGCCGTCGGTGAGGTTCGGCGCGATCGCATCGCGGTAGAGCGACGCCTGTGTCGTGTCGGGCACGAGCACCATGATCACGTCGGCCCATGCGGCCGCGTCGGCAACCGTCTTGACCGTCAGTCCCGCCGCCGTCGCCTTCGCGCGCGAGCGGCTCGTCGCGGGCAGCCCCACGGCAACCGTCACGCCGCTGTCCTTCAGGTTCAGCGCGTGGGCATGCCCCTGTGAGCCGTAGCCGATGACGGCCACCTTCCGGGACTGGATGAGGGACAGGTCGGCGTCTTTGTCGTAATAGATCGTGGCCATTTCAACTCCGGGGAAAGTCAACCGTTAACCGTTGACCGTTGACCGTAAACGGCCAACGTCAACCGTAATCGTGTCGACGTGGACCGTCCGCGGTCAACGCTGCACGGTCGACAGTGAACGGTGAACGGTGAACGGTGAACGGTGAACGGTGAACGGTTTCTAAACCGAATACGACACGCTCGCGTCTTCGGTCTCGACGGCGCCGGCAAAGCGGTCACGCACGGTGGCGGCCGGGCGGGTGCCCCGCGCCATGGCCACACGGCCGGTGCGCACCATCTCGAGCACGCCGTACGGACGCAGCACGTCCAGCAGACGGTCGATCTTCTCCTCGGTGCCGGTCGTCTCGACGATGAGCGACTCCGGGGAGACGTCCACCACGCGTGCGCGGAAGACGTCCGCGAGCTGCATCACCTGCGCCCGGTTCTCGGACGTCGCGCTGACCTTCACCATCGCCAGCTCGCGATCCACGGACGACAGCTGGGACAGGTCGTCGACCCGCAACACGTTCACGAGCTTGTAGACGTTCGCCTCGATCCGCCGCGCGCTGGTCTCGTCCGCGTCGCAGACGATGGTCATGCGCGAGACGCCCTCGGTCTCGGTGTGCCCGACCGTCAGGGAATCGATATTGAACGCCCGGCGGCGGAAGAGCGACGCGATCCGGTTGAGAACGCCTGGCTTGTCTTCAACGTAGACGGCGAAGGTGTGCAGCATCATTGATTCCTGTAATGCACGATGCACAATGCACAACGCACAACGACACGGAGCTCAATCTGTGCGTCTGCATTCTTGCGGTTGTGCATTGTGCATCGTGCATTGTGCATTTCGGTTAGTCCGCCGCAGTCTCCACAATAGGGCTCGGCCGCCGGATCATCGCGTCCAGGTCGGCGCCGGCGGGCACCATCGGGTAGACCGAGTCTTCCTGCTCCACCTGGAAGTCGATCAGCACGGGGCCCTGGTGGCGGCGGGCGTCCGCGACGGCCGGCAACACCTCGGCGCGCCTCGACACCGAGCTCGCGCGGATGCCGAAGGCTTCGGCGAGCTTCGCGAAGTTCGGGTTCACGAGGGGCGTGGCGGCGTAACGCTTCTCGTAGAAGAACTCCTGCCACTGCCGCACCATCCCGAGATACCCGTTGTTGATGATGGCAATCTTGATCTCCAGGTTCTCCTGCACGATGGTGGCGAGCTCGCACATCGTCATCTGGAACCCGCCGTCGCCAACAACCACCCAGACCTCTGCGTCGGGGCGCGCGATCTTGGCGCCGATGGCCGCGGGGAGGGCAAAGCCCATCGTGCCAAGGCCGCCCGACGTGATGAGGGAGCGCGGCGTGTTGTGCTTGTAGTACTGCGCCTCCCACATCTGGTGCTGACCGACGTCGGTGACGACAATCGCGTCGCCACCGGTCTCCCGCCACAGATCGTTGATGACGTGGGCGGCGTATAGGTGCCCGCTGTCGGGCAGGTTCTGGATGTCGCGCACGGCCGAGTCGCCCTTGAGGTCCGAGATGCGCGCGAGCCACTCGGGGTGCTGGACTCCGGCGACGACCTGCATCAACTCGCCGAGCACCTCGCCGAGGTCGCCGACGAGCGCAACGTCCACCTTGACGTTCTTGTTGATCTCCGCGGGATCGATGTCGACGTGGATTTTCTTGGCGCGCAGCGCGTAGGTCTTCAGGTTGCCCGTCACCCGATCATCGAAGCGCATGCCGAAGGCGAGCAGCAGGTCCGCCTCCTGGATGGCCGTGTTCACCCAGGCCTCGCCGTGCATCCCCATCATCCCGAGGTTGAGCGGATGGCTCGCGGGCACGCCGCCGAGACCGAGCAGCGTCATGGCCAGGGGCGTCTCGGTGCGTTCGGCGAACTGCTGCACGACGTCCATCGCGCCCGACAGCATGATGCCGCGTCCCGCGAGGATCACCGGCCGCTTCGCCTCGCGAATCAGCGTGGCGGCACTTTCGTAGTCGGCCGCAGCGGGGCGATGGTCCGGACGGTAGCCGCGCATCTGCGGTGCGGCCGCGTCCCAGTCGAAATCGGCGGTGGATTGCTGCGCGTCCTTCGTGATGTCGATGAGCACCGGCCCGGGCCGGCCGGATGCGGCGACGTGAAACGCCTCGCGCACGGTCGGCGCCACGTCCTCGGCGCGCGTCACCAGGTAGTTGTGCTTCGTGATCGGGAGCGTCACCCCTGTGATGTCGGTTTCCTGGAACGCGTCGGTGCCAATCAGCTTGCTGCCGACCTGCCCCGTGATGCAGACGATAGGGGAGGAGTCGAGCATGGCCGTCGCGATGCCGGTGACCATGTTGGTGGCGCCCGGCCCCGACGTCGCGATCGCGACCCCGACCTGCCCCGTGGCACGCGCGAACCCGTCGGCCATGTGCGTCGCACCCTGCTCGTGGCGGACCAGCACGTGGCGGATCGCGTACTGCGTCATCGCGTCGTACGCCGGCAGGATGGCCCCGCCCGGGTACCCAAACACCGTGTGCACGCCCTGACGGGCGAGGCATTCCCAGATGATCTGTGCTCCGGTTCGTTTCATGGCTCTGCTCTCTCATTTAGCGGTCAGGTCAGCTGTCAGCGATCAGCGGCAGCGGTCAGTTGTGGGCTCAGTCTCGCAAACCCCGACCGCCGATCCCCGATCCCTGATCGCTCACCCCTGACCCCGGCTGACCGCTGACCGCCTGATCGCTGACCGCTGATCTACGACGTCACGGCCCCCTGCGCCGCCGACGACACCAGCTGTGCGTATTTCGCCATGACGCCACGGGCGTAGCGTGCGGGCTTCGGCGTCCACGTCTGCAGCCGCTCGGCCAGTTCCTCACCCGGCAGCTCCACGTCGAGCCGCCGCGAGGGAACGTCGAATACGACAATGTCACCCTCGCGCAGGGCGGCGATGGGACCGCCCCGTGCCGCTTCCGGCGCCACGTGCCCCGCCATGAACCCGTGCGTTGCACCCGAAAAGCGTCCGTCCGTCATCAGCGCCACCGAGTCGCCCAGTCCCTGGCCCACGAGCGCGCCAGTCACCGCCAGCATCTCCGGCATGCCCGGGCTGCCGGCGGGGCCCTCGTAGCGAATGACCACCACGTCGTTCGGCTGAATCTGGTTCGCGAGCACCGCCGAAAGCGCGGCCTGCTCGCTATCGAACACGCGCGCGGGGCCCCGGTGGTGCAGCCGATCGTGTCCCGCCACCTTGACGACACAGCCCTCGGGCGCCAGGCTGCCTCTCAGGATGACGAGGCCGCCGGTGGTCTTTAGTGGGTTCGAGAGCGGCCGCACGACCTCCTGGGCCGGCGTTTCCACGGCCGCCGCGGCCTCTTCGCCAATCGTGCGGCCGGAAACGGTCCGCGCGTCCGCGTGCAGCAGTCCCGCCTCGAGCAGCCGCTTGCCGACGAGTGCTATCCCGCCCGCGCGATACAGGTCGGTGGCCACGTACCGGCCGCCAGGCTTGAGGTCGGCGAGCAGCGGCACCACACGGCTGATGCGATCGAAGTCGTCCATCGCGAGCGGGACGCCGACCTCGCGCGCGATCGCGAGCAGGTGCAGGACGGCGTTGGTGGACCCGCCCGTGCACGCGACGGACGCAATCGCGTTCTCGATCGCCTCACGGGTGAGGATCTCGCGTGGCAGCACGTTGTCGCGAACCAGATCCATCACGAGGGCGCCGGCCCGCCGGCCGACATCGGCCTTTTCCGCCGCCGCGGCTGGCACCGAGCCGCTGCCCATCGGCGCGATGCCGAGGAACTCGATGGCGGTGGCCATGGTGTTCGCGGTGAACTGGCCGCCGCACGCGCCGGACCCGGGGCACGCGTGGTCCTCGATGTCGTGCAGATCCGCGTCGCTCATGCGGCCGGACGCGTGCGCGCCGACGGCCTCGAACACGTCCTGAATCGTCACGTCTCGTCCCTGAAACGCTCCCGGAGCGATGGAGCCCCCCGTAGAGGACGAGACCGGGGATGCCGAGGCGCGCAACGGCCATCGTCGTGCCAGGGATGGTCTTGTCGCAGCCGCACAGCGCGATCACGCCGTCGAAGTTGTAGCCGCGCGTCACGAGCTCGATGGAGTCTGCGATCACCTCACGGCTGATGAGCGAGGCTCGCATGCCGTCGGTGCCCATGGTGATGCCGTCGTTGATCGAGACGGTGTTGAACTCCATGGGCGTGCCGCCGGCCGCGCGGATGCCCTCCTTGACCGCCGCGGCGAGCTCCCGGAGGTGGTGGTTGCACGGGCCAATCTCGATCCACGTATTGGCCAGGCCGATGATCGGCTTGCTGAGGGCCTCGTCATCGAAGCCCGACGCCTTGAGCATCGCGCGCGCGGGCGCCCGGTGCGGGCCGCGCAGCAGCACGTCGCTCCGGCGGATGAACTGCGTGTCGCTCATGCCGGCTCCGGCTTCGTCGCCGCCTCGCGCATGCGCGCGCTCGGGTACGAGCCCAGCGTCCGCAGCGTGCGGGCGAATTCCCCCAGGTGCACCAGCGCGCGCGCGCAGCGCAGATCTTGCCGGTTGATCGGGATATCGACGTAGAACAGGTACTCCCAGGGGCGGCCGCGGATGGGGCGCGACTCGATCTTCGTGAGGTCGATGTCGCGCAGCGCGAACACGCTCAGAGCCTTGAAGAGGGCGCCCGGTGCATTGCTCAAGGAGAACACCAATGTGGTCTTATCGGCAGGTGCCTGCGGATCGCTGCTCCGGGCAATCACGAGGAACCGCGTGATGTTGTCCGAGAAGTCCTGGATGTCGGACTTCAGCGTCTCGAGGCCGAACACCTGCGCCGCCCGTTCGGAGGCGATCGCTCCGGCGTCCGTGAGCCCCTGCTCCTTGATCAGCTTTGCACTGCCCGCGGTGTCGTAGGTGGGCGTCACGCGCACCGTCGGCATTCCCTTGAGGAACCGCTCGCACTGCGCCAGCGCCTGCGGGTGCGAGTAGATCCGGTGCACCGCGTCGATGCTGGTGCCCGGCAACGCGAGCAGGTGATGCCGGATGGGCAGTTCGACCTCGCCGACGATCGGCAGGTCGTGCTCCATCAGCAGGTCGTAGTTGCGGTGGATGCTGCCACCGATCGAGTTCTCGACCGGCAGGATCCCGTGCGTGGCCCGCCCACCTGCCACCGCCGTGAACACGTCGTCGAAGGCTTCGCACGCGACGAGGTCCGCGTGGTCGCTGAAATGAAGGGCGGCCGCCTCGCTGTAGGCGCCGGGCTCTCCCTGGTAAGCAATGCGCACGGGATGGTCGCTCCTCACCCCGCGCATGAGCGCCCGCGGGCGGGCCTCAGGGCCCCGGCTCCGGCGGCGGCCTGCGCGATCGGGTCCGACTACTTTACAACAATCCGTTTTGATTGTTCAAACGAGATAAGCATTTCTTATACGGCTCGCGCCTGCGGCTTTTCGCGTGGGCGCTCCCCGGTTGGGCGCCGGTGACGCGCTGGCGGGCGGCCGGCGGCAGGTGGCGGCGCGCGCTCCTATAATCGACAGCCTGGAGGCGAGATGACGAAGAGCAGGTGGCGGATGTCTGTCGTGCGCACGTCTGCGGCAGCGGGTCTCGTGTTGTGCATCGGCGCGGCGGCTGCCGCCCAGACGGCGCCGGCGCCGGCAGCGGAAACGAAGACGACCTGGTACTTCTACACGGTCAAGTGGGGCTCGCAGGACGAGTTCCTCGACCTCTTTCAGAAGAACCACTATCCGTTGCTCAAGGCACAGCAGCAGGCTGGTCGGTTCGCGTCCGTGCGCACGTGGGTGCCCCAGTATCACGGCGACGGCCGCGCCGACTGGACCTTCGTGGTGGAGCTCGTATCCCGCGAGGGTGCGACGGGCGGCCCGACGGAACAGGAGCTCATCGCCAAGATGTACCCGGACCAGGCCACCTTCCGGAAAGAGGAACGCCGCCGCTTCGAGCTGCTCGTCGCGCACTGGGACGTGCCGCTGAACCCGGTCGACCTGGATACCCGAAAGCCGGGAATGTGAGCGATCGGGGATGTCCCACCGCGACGGCGCAGTCTGAAGCCGACACCGTAACGCCGGGGCGAAGCGCCCCGGCCAGCCTCGCACCGACCCGCCTTGCGACCTGAACAGACAATGAATCTTCCCGAGCTCGGCTGGACAGAACGAGAAGGACAGCTCTTCGAGCCTTTTGAAGCCGAGGGCCTCTTGCCCGCGCGCGTCGCGGTCGCCTACGGGGCTACGTTCCGCGTGTACCTCGAGGACGACGAGACCCTTGCTGACGTGCCGGGGCGGATGCGGCACGATGCCCAATCACGCCGTGACTTGCCGGCGGTGGGCGACTGGGTCGCCCTGCAATGGCCCTCGCGCCAGGAGCGCGCGACCATTCAGCACATCCTGCCCCGCACCAGCCTGTTCTCCCGGAAAGTGCCGGGACAGGAGACCACGGAGCAGATCCTCGCGGCGAACGTGAACGTCGCGTTTCTGGTTGCAGGCCTCGATCGCGATTTCAGCATTCGGCGTCTCGAGCGGTACCTGGCGATGACTTGGGAGAGCGGCGCGCGGCCGGTGATCGTCCTCAACAAGGCCGATCTCGCCGACGATTTGGAGACATGTCGTGCGGAGGTCGCCGGCATTGCCGGCGCCGTGCCCGTGCACACGATCAGCTCGAAACTGGGAAGCGGGATCGAGGAGCTGTTCCCCTATCTGCAGCTGGGGACGACCGTGGCCCTCCTGGGGTCGTCCGGCGTGGGGAAGTCCACATTGATCAATCGGCTGGTTGGCCACGAGCGGCAGCTCACACGCGATGTGCGCGAGAAGGACTCGCGGGGGCGGCATACCACGACCCACCGTGAGCTGGTGCCCTTGCCGGGTGGCGCCCTGCTGATCGATACGCCTGGGATGCGCGAGCTGCAGTTGTGGAGTGCGGACGAGGGCGTGAAGGAAGCCTTCGACGACATCGCGGCTCTCGGGGAGGGCTGCTACTTCCGAGACTGTGCGCACGATACCGAGCCGAAATGCGCCGTGAAGGCAGCGGTCCACGACGGGCGCCTCGCGCCGGATCGACTGGAGAGCTACCGCAAGATCCAGGCGGAGCTGCGGCACCTGGCCACCCGGCAGGATGCGCTCGCCCAGCAGACGGAAAAGAAGCAGACCCGCACGATCCACCGGGCGATGCGCAAGATGCCGCCGAAGCGGTAACTTCCCACGTGCTGGACGGTGGCCAGCTCAGGCACGCTTGGCCTGCTGGTGCGCAGAATCACGAGCGAGAGACCGTATCCTCTGCTACACTCGACACATTCCCGTTTCCACAATTTTCGCAGACAGTCAGGCGGAGCGCATGCTGAGTTCGCCACACGACCTATCCCCGTCCGCCGGCGCGCAGCCGCTGGTCCTGCTCGTCGAGGACGACTGTGACTCGCGCGAGATGTTCGCGCTGGGCCTGGAATGGGCCGGGTTCCGCGTGACGAGCGTCGGCGACGGAACCACGGCGCTCACACAGGCGATGTCGCTCTCGCCGCAGGTCGTGGTGACGGACCTTCACGTGCCCGGCCTGAACGGCCTCGAGTTGTGCCGGCGCCTGAAGACGACCGAAGCGACGGCTTCGATCCCGGTCATTGCGGTCACGGGTGCCGCCCGCGAGAGCGACGTGGAGCTCGCGCGAGCGGCGGGCTTCGATCGAGTGCTGATCAAGCCCTGCCTGCCCGACGCGCTGCGAGATACCATCCACGATCTCCTCGCCAGGAGCGCGCGCGCGCGCGACACGTCGACGCAGGCCGCCGCGCGTTCCACGCGACTTCGCAACCGCACGTCGAGCCTGGCCGTGCAGAGTCGCGTCCTCCAGTGCCGCACGGCAGCAATGGCCGGCCAGTCCACCACGTTCCCGTGCCCCGACTGCGGGTCCGGTCTCGTGTGGCGCGACACGCAGACCGTCGCCAGCATTCAGTTCGACTACTTCGCGCCCTGCGAGAATCGCTGCGGGCAGTACCACTTCGATCACCAGCGCCGCCGCTTCATGCGCCTCCGCTAATCGCGAACCCCTTGTGTTGTGGGGCAGGGCTTCAGCCCTGCCAGATCTCAGCCCTGCGCGCTTTCAGCCCTGCCAGCCTGCACCCGTCTCAGCTGCCCTGACGGGCTGTCCACGCTGGTCGCCGGCGTTCGATGAGTTAAGCTGAACGCGATGCGCACAGCGGACGCGTCGAGGCCGCGTGCCGTGCAGTTGCTGGCCACGTGCCTCGTCGATCATCTCTATCCACGGGTCGGTCTCGCCGTCGCCGACGTCCTCGAGCGCGCCGGTCTCGAGGTGGTGGTGCCGGAGGGGCAGACCTGCTGCGGTCAACCCGCCTTCAACGCGGGTTGCCAGGACGATGCCCGGGCCATGGCACGTCACACGGTCGATCTCCTCACCCGCAGCGATGCGCCGGTTGTCGTGCCTTCGGGCTCGTGCGCCGACATGCTCGTGCATCATGCGCCCGCGTTGCTCGCCGGCGAACCGGATTACGGCACTCGCGCGGCCGCCCTCGCCCGACGCACATACGAGCTCACGCAATTCCTGGTGGACGTTCTTGGCCAGGTCTCCTGCGGCGCCTGCGCGCGCGACTCGATGACGTACCACCCGAGCTGTCATGGCCTTCGTGGCCTTGGCCTGCGCGCCCAGCCGCTCGCGTTGCTCGACGCGGTGGAGAACATGGACCTGCGCCCCCTCCCGGATGCTGACACCTGCTGCGGCTTCGGCGGGCTGTTCTCCGTGAAGATGAGCGCCATCTCCGGCGCGATGCTCGATCGCAAGCTGGACGCGATCGCGATATCCGGTGCGAGCACCGTTGTCGCCACCGACGTAAGCTGCCTGATGCACATCGCCGGCGGCTTGCGGCGACGCGGCAGCAGCGTCGGCGTGCGTCACCTGGCCGAGGTGCTGGCCGACACGGGTGGGGGCGTCGAACCCGAGGCGGCCCGGTGAACGCGGCTTCGGCCTCCTTTTACAGGCGCGCGGAGGATGCGCTCGCGGACGCGGCACTGAGTGCGAAGGTACAGCGCGCCACGGGCCGCCTGCTGGCCAGCCGGGAGCTTGGGTTCGGGGCTTTCGCCGGGTCGGATGCCGTGCGCGATCGCGCCCAGGCGGTTCGCGCCGACGTCATCGCGCACCTGGATCGGTACCTCGCGCAGTTCGCGTCGGGCGTAGAGGCGCGTGGCGGCCAGGTGCACTGGGCCGACACCGCTGACGATGCGCGGCGCATCGTCGCCGAGATCGCTGCGGCGCGCGGGGTGCGGCACGCCGTCAAATCGAAGTCGATGATCAGTGAGGAGCTCGAGCTGAACGGCGCGCTCGAGGCCGCTGGCGTGCGCGTGGTGGAGACCGATCTCGGTGAGTTCGTCGTGCAGGTGGCCGGTGAGCACCCGTCGCACATCATCGGGCCGATCATTCACAAGAGCAAGGACGACGTCGCCGCGTTGTTCGAGCAGAAGCTCGGGGCCACACCCAGCGATGTTGCCGACGTGCCCCACATGGCGGCGTTCGCGAGACGGCTGCTCCGCGCCGAGTTCCTTCGCGCCGACATGGGCATCAGCGGCGCAAACTTCGGCATCGCCGAGACCGGCAGCCTGTGCATCGTCACCAACGAGGGAAACGGCCGCCTGACGACCACGGTGCCGCGAGTGCACGTGGCGCTGATGGGGATCGAGCGCGTGGTGCCATCGTTCGCCGCTCTTGGTCTGATGCTGCAGCTGCTGGCACGGAGCGCGACGGGGCAGCCGCTCACCGTGTACACCAACATCATCTCCGGCCCCCGTCGGCGCGGACCGAAGACGGCGGCGGGAGATGAACATGGTGCCGGGGAACCCGATGGTCCCGACGAACTGCACGTCGTCCTCGTGGACAACGGCCGAAGCAGCCTGCTGGGCACCGAGCTGGCCGAGATCCTCCACTGCATCCGGTGCGGCGCCTGCCTCAACGTCTGCCCGGTGTACCAGTCGGTTGGCGGTCACGCGTACGGCACCGTTTACATGGGGCCCGTGGGATCGGTCCTCACACCCGCGTTGCGCGGGCTCGGGCCCTTCGGCGAGCTGCCCCACGCGAGCAGCCTGTGCGGGGCGTGCCGCGAGATCTGTCCGGTGCGGATCGACATCCCGCGCATGCTGCTGGCGCTGCGCGCCCAGGGCGTCCGCGAGCGCCGTGGTCCCGCGTGGATCACGTTCGGGCTGGCCTTCTATGCGCGTCTGGCTAAACACCCGCCGCTCTTCCGTGCAGCGGCGCGCCTGGGCAGACGGCTGCTCGCGCTGAAAGCGCGCGACGGGTGGGTTCGAGCGATGCCCGGACCGCTCGCCGGATGGACCGCCCAGCGGGACTTTCCGCTTCCCGCCGCCAGGAGTTTTCAGGATCTGTGGCGCGAGCGCCGGAAGCGCCTGTCGTGAGCGGACGTGCGACGGTGCTCGGCAACATCTCGGCGAACCTGCGCCGCGGCGGTGGTGCCGTGCACGAGCCAATCCAACCCGCCGAAGCCGTGTCCGCCGCTGAGACGGGTTCGACGCCGGTGCCCCCGCAGGACCTGCTCCTAGAGCGCTTCAGCGCGGAGCTGACAGCCATCGCTGGCCGCGTCCACCGCCCCGGAACGACCGGCGAAGCCATCGCCGCAGTCACCGCCGTGTGCCGCGAGCATGGCGCGTCGCGGGTGCTGTCCTGGGCATCCGAGTGGATCGGGCTGCCCGGCCTCGACGAGGGGCTTGCGGCAAGCGGCATTGCAGTCGATCACGGCTGGCTGCCCGATGGCGACGACCGGATTGACCGTCTCGCCGCCCTCGAACCGGTTCGCGTGGGCATCACCGGCGCGTTTGCCGGCATCGCGGAGAGCGGGTCGATCGCAGTCGTCTCCGGGGCTGGGCGGTCCCGCCTCGCCTCGCTGCTCGCACCGGTGCACATCGCGGTGCTCCGGGCGGATCACATCTACCCGTCACTCACCGCATTTTTCACGGCGCATGCGGACATCGCGGAAGAGGGCAGCAACCTGGTGTTGATCACGGGTCCGAGCCGCACCGCGGATATCGAGATGACATTGACGCGAGGCGTGCACGGGCCCGGAGAGGTCCACGTGGTAATCCTCGGGGAGGGTGTCCGCTAGGGTCGCTGGTCCGCCGGGACTTCCCGATGTAGCGTCGGAACTTTCGGGTGTGGCGCCGGGACCGTCCGATGTAGCGTCGGAACTCCCGGATGTGGCGGCGGAAGTTTCCGATGTGGCGCCGGGACTGTCCGATGTGGCGCCGGGACTTCAGTCCCGGCGGACACGCGCTCATGGATCCCCGGGCAGCCATCCAAGCGCGCGCAGGTCCGCGACAGGCTCGTCGAACGAGCACGAGCCCACCGAGCGCAGCAGGTGAGTGCGCGTGTCGGCGCATGCAGCCGCGGTGAACGCGCGGCCTTCCCAGCTGATCGCGTCTTCGCCCAGCGTGAACTCCCGGGGATCGCGCACCTCGAGCGCGCGTCGTGCGTCGGCTGCGGTGCCGGCGGCCGTCCTGAGGATCAGGGCAGCGACGAGGAGGTTGAGGAACCCGTGCATCATCCCCGTCGGACTTCCTCTCTCGTAGGTAAGCCTGTACGCACCGTGCATCGCGTGATGCAGGCCGGCCGTCGCTTTGAGCGGCAGGCCGCGGTGTGCACAGGCCGCGAGAAGCGAGGCGAGCGACGCGGGTGACGGAAAGCGGTCGGCCGTGAGCCCGCCGGTGCGGACCTTGGCATTGCAGCCCACCCCCGTGAGCGCGTCGAGCCACGTGTCGCGTGTGGCATCGAGCGGGACCTCGACGAACCGCTCGAGCGTCACAAGATCGCCGGCCTGTGCGGGCACTGCATCCAGGTCGGGCGGCGCTGCCTCCAGCGCGCTGATGGTTACGCCCGCCGTTCCCGGCGATGCGTGGAAACGGCCAATGGCAGCCGGCACGCTCCTCCATGCGGTCCCCGGCCCCGACAAGGGCCGCGATCTCCCAGCTCCGTCCCGGGGCCGGCGACCGGGCGAGCACTGCGGCGACCTCGTCGAGGCGGGACAGCGGGACTACCAGCCTGCCCAGCATCCAGCCCTGCGACGAACACGCGTAGCGATCGTGATTGGCCACGGTCGTCTGCAGGTCCAGGGCAGCGGGGGGAAACAGTCCCGCGTAATCGATGAAGTCAGCCAGGGCGGCTCGGAGCGCGGACATCGGGTACTCTACTCAAGAGCGGGCCGCGGCCGCGGGCGGCGGCCGGCGGGCGGCGGCGCGGTGCGACGAATCCGATGAGTGTGACCGGCGTGCCGCTCCCGGGTTCGGTCGCAGCGATTCGCCGCCCCGGTACCATCAAACCTTCCACATCGACCCGGTGCGTTCTGTTCAGGAGCTTTACATGGTGCGGCGTCTCCTCTCCAGCCCGGTGCTCACGACCAGTCGCCGAGAGTCACGCGCGACGCGCGTGGCCCGGCGACGCGGCGTCCTGTGCGCCACGGCAGCCATTCTCACGATGCTGACGTCCGTCCCCTCAGCCGACGCTCAGGCGACGCGCCGGCGTCCCGCCGGGCAGGCGCCGGCCGCGCCATTCCGGACGACCCTTACGCCAGATCAGATGAAGGGTAAGCAGGCGGTTGTGCAGACCGCGATGGGCACGTTCGTGATCCAACTGCTGCCCGAGGCGGCGCCGAACCATGTCGGGTACATCATCGACCGTGCCCGGGCGGGGGCCTACGACGGCACCACGTTCCACCGCGCGATCAAGTACGGGATCATTCAAGGGGGCGACCCGATATCGAAGGATCCCGCAAAAACCGCGCAGTATGGCACGGGTGGTCTCGGGATGCTCGATGCGGAGATCAGCGCCGAGAAGATGACGCGCGGGACCGTCGCCGCCGTGCTGCAACCCGGCAAGCCGAACAGCGGCGGATCCCAGTTCTTCATTGCCGTCACCGATCAGCCCGCCCTCGAGGGGCAGTACACGATCGTCGGACGGGTCGTCGAGGGCATGGAGGTGGTGCAGAAGATTTCGGAAGCGGCGACGGACGCGAATGGGCGGATCGCCGATCGCATCGAGATGACGCACGTCACGATCCGTGACGCGCCTCCGGTCGAGCCCGAGCCGTTCCTCACCGAGACCGTCGAGGATCTAGCGAAGTACCGCGCGGTGCTCGAGACCACCCTGGGATCCATCACGCTCGCTTTCCTGCCCGACCGGGCCCCCGGTCACGTGCGGAATTTCCTGCGGCTCGCGTCGCTCGGCGCCTACGACGGTACGGCCTTCCATCGCGTGGTCCACGGGTTCGTCCTGCAGGGGGGCATGCTGAACACGCGCCTGGACGCGGTGC
This sequence comes from Vicinamibacteria bacterium, assembly GCA_963763095.1. GTDB lineage: Bacteria > Acidobacteriota > Vicinamibacteria > Vicinamibacterales > JAENWD01 > CAVUCH01. The sequence continues at coordinate 144,761 of CAVXNR010000001.1, read as the reverse complement.
CGCAACGGGCGCAGCAATACGTGCGCATGCTCGCGCCGGAGTTCAACGACACGCCGCACGTGAAGGGCACTCTGTCGATGGCTCGCACCGACGACCCGGGCAGTGCCTCCACCTCCTTCTTCATCTGCACAGGGCCGGCGCCATCACTGGACGGCAAGTACACCGTGTTCGGCCAGGTGGTCGACGGAATGGGTGTCGTGGAAGCGATCGACGCAGTGCCCGTCGACGGCGAAGCCCCGACCAAGCGCATCGAGGTGACGAAGGTCACCGTCAGGACGGAATGAATGGCGGGATTGAAGTCAGCGCTCCAGATCGGCCCCTCGGGCCCTCGGGTACGGTCGGCCACGCCTGCGAGCGCCAAGACCCCGGATGCAGAGAAGAAGAAGCGCCCGAGTCTCGACGTCGTATGGCGTGAGGCGCGCGAGCTCGTCTGGGCGCACCGGAGCCGCCTCGGCCTGGGCTTCCTGTTGATGATCATCAACCGCCTCGCCGGGCTCGTGCTGCCCGCTTCGTCGAAGTGGTTGATCGACGAGGTGGTGAACAAATCCCGTGCGGATCTGCTGATTCCGATAGCGCTCGCTGCTGGTGCGGCAACGGCCGTGCAGGGGGCGACCGCGTTTGCGCTGTCGCTGGTGCTGGGCGTCGCGGCCCAGCGTTCCATCACCGACATGCGTCTCGCTGTCCAGCGCCACGTGGAGCGTCTCCCGGTGCGCTACTTCGACTCGACGAAGACTGGCGTGCTCATCTCGCGGATCATGAGCGACGCCGAAGGCATCCGGAACCTGGTCGGCAATGGGATCGTGCAGCTCGTCGGCAGCCTGCTCACGGCCGTGATCGGGCTCGGCGTTCTCTTCTGGCTCAACTGGCGGCTCACGACAATCACCCTGGTGCTGCTTGCGACCTTCGGAGGCGTGATGGCGATGGCCTTCACGCGCCTGCGGCCGCTGTTCCGCGAGCGCGGCGCCCTGAACGCCGAGGTCACGGGCCGGCTCGCGGAATCGCTCGGCGGCATCCGCATCGTCAAGGCCTATACCGCGGAGCGGCGCGAGGCCCTGGTGTTCGCGAAGGGGGCCCACAAGCTGTTCAGGAACATCGCCAAGTCGATGGTGGGTGTCTCGACCGTGTCGGCGGTGTCCACGCTCATCGTCGGCATCATCGGCGTGCTGATGATCGTGGTCGGGGGCCGTGCGATCCTCGCGGGCACGATGACGCTCGGCGAGTTCGTGATGTACGTGTTCTTCACCGGCCTCGTCGCAGCGCCACTGGTCTCGATCGCGTCGATCGGCACGCAGATCTCCGACGCGTTCGCCGGGCTCGATCGCATCCGGGAAATCCGGTCGATGGCGACCGAGGATGCGCACGATGCGGAGCGAGAGCCGCTGCCGGAAGTCCGCGGGGATGTGCGGTTCGAGGATGTCAGCTTCGAGTACAACCCCGGGGTCCCCGTGCTCAAGCACGTGACCTTCCATGCGCCGGCTGGCGCAACAACCGCGCTCGTCGGATCGAGCGGGTCGGGCAAGAGCACGCTGATCAGCCTCGCGATGACCTTCAACCGCCCGCTGAGCGGCGCCATCTACATCGATGGCCGTGATCTCGCAACCGTGCGGCTGCGCGATTACCGGGCGAACCTCGGCGTGGTCCTGCAGGACAACTTTCTGTTCGACGGCACGATCGCCGAGAACATCGCCTTCGCGCGGCCGTATGCCACGCGCGAAGAGATCGACGCGGTGGCGAGAATCGCGCACTGTGACGATTTTGTACGGGAGTTCGAGAGCGGGTACGACACCGTCGTCGGGGAGCGCGGGGTCAAGCTGTCGGGCGGCCAGCGACAGCGCATCGCCATCGCACGCGCAATCCTCGCCGACCCGCGCATTCTGATCCTCGACGAGGCGACCTCGAGCCTCGACAGCGAGAGTGAAGCAATGATCCAGGATGGTCTCCGACGGCTCCGCCAGGGCAGGACGACGTTCGTGATCGCGCACCGCCTGTCGACGATCCGCAGCGCGGATCAGATTCTGGTCCTCGAGCACGGCGAGATCGTCGAGCGCGGCACGCATGACGACACTGCTCGCGCTGAACGGCCGCTACCGGCAGCTGTACGACAAGCAGTACAATTTCGAGCGCAACCAGTTCGTGAACCCCGGTGAGGATTTCACGCCCGAACCGGAGCCGGTCGAGGTTGGCCCCGCAAATCGCGAGCGCGACCTCTGACTTGGGCCGGCTCGCGTCGCGCTCAAGGCCCGCGATTCACTTGTGTAGTCATGTGGGGCAGGCCTTCAGGCCGGCTAGAGCGCATCGATTTGCAGGGCTGAAGCCCTGCCCCACATCAGCGGTGCGGTGGCACTATGAACGAGCGCTGGGTCTAAGCCGGGACTGAGGTTTTGGCTCCACATCCCGGCGGCTCGTATGCTACGAGCCCGGCTCGCGCCCGCCGGAACCAGGCTCCACATCTCTGGCAGTGCAGTATTCCTGATTGTGTGGAGCCGGAACTTCAGTTCCGGCGGCCCAATCGCGATCACCGCGCATGGACGATCGTCTCTTTCGGCAGGCGGTCCTCCGGAATTCCCAGTGCCAGCGCGATCGCCCGAAGCTTTTCCTGCATCAGTCGAGTATTCCTGGGCCCGGTTCGCACCAACTGCTTCTGCGCGGGCGACAGGGCTTCCAGCCGAGGGTCTGCGTACGCGTACAAGGCGCCTCGTGTGACCAGCCGCACGTCCCCTTCGACGATGGGCGTCTGCAGCAGCAGGACGATCGCGCGCTCGAGGGTCGCATCGAAGCGACTCTCGGGTGATCCGAGCTCGGCGTACGCTTCCTCCACGCGTGGCCGCAATGTACTGTAGAGCCGTACCGCGCCCTCGCTGTCGATCGAAGCCACAGCATCGGCGAGCCAGTTGTAGCGTTGATGGCTGCGCGGATCGACGAACGTGTCCCCAGACTCGGCGCGAACGGCGAATGCGCCCTCTGGGCCGACGTGCCGCAGGTGGCGCGCGGGCGTCTCACCCGCAGCCACGTTCTGAACCACCACGGTCGCATCTCGGATCAAGTCGTCGCTCGTGAGCCACGCGGCCACGGCTGGATGCGTGGACAGCCGGTTCACCAGCAGCCGAACGAGGGCATCGGACTCGCCGAGCGGCGGCAGCTCGATGTCTTCGCCGGCGCCGCCAAGCGGAGGTGTCGGGCTGCGGGTCGCACGCCCCTCTGCCCGCGGTGTCGCCGACGTCTGCGGCGGGACGCTGCGCGTGCGGCGCGAGTACCACCCGAAGACCCCGAGCGCGATGAGAAGGAGCACGAGCACCGCTGCCGCCACCATCGGCCATACGGGCGGTGGAGGGGCCGGCGGGGCTGGCCGCGGAACATGATCCAGATTGAGATCGCGCAGGTTACTCACAGCACACCTCCCCGGGACGCGCCCCGCTCATGCGAGGATAACCCTGCGCGTTGTTTCGACCGACTCGGCCGCCCCTGCTCGGGTTCATGACTGACCTTCTCTCCACCTCTCCTTCGGGCCTGCTCTGCGACCGCGGCCCCTTTCACGTCGACCCGTGGGCACCAGTATCCCTGGCGCTCGTAACGCACGCACACGCAGACCACGCGCGTCCCGGGAGTGGAGCATACCTGTGCGCGGACGCATGTGCCGGGCTGCTTCGACGGCGGCTCGGGCCGGAGGCGGTGATCCGGGCTGTGCCGTACGCCGAACGCGTCTCTCTGGGGGACACGGTCGTGTCATTCCACCCGGCGGGGCACATCCTCGGCTCGGCCCAGGTGCGCATCGAGGGTGCCGGCGCGGTGTGGGTCGTCACGGGCGACTACAAGCGGCAGGCCGATCCCACGTGCGCGGCGTTCGAGCCGCTGCCCTGTGACGTGCTGATCACCGAGGCCACCTTCGCGCTGCCCATCTACTGCTGGCCGGATCCCGACGCGGTCGCGCACGACATCGTGGCGTGGTGGCAGGCGAACCGGGCCGCGAAACGTGCGTCCGTCTTGTTCTGCTACGCGCTGGGAAAGGCGCAGCGCATCCTCGCCATGCTGCGCGCGTTCACGAACGACCCCGTGTTCGTCCACGGCGCCGTGCACGGGCTCACTGAGGTCTATCGTGCCGCGGGTGTGGAGATGCTCCCAACGATACCCGTGGCCGAGACGATGCGCGGAAAATCGTTCGCTGGCGAGCTCGTGCTGGCGCCGGAAATGGCGATTGGCAGCACCTGGATGCGCCGCTTCGGCGATCACGAGACGGCATTTGCCTCCGGATGGATGCGGGTGCGCGGCAACCGGCGGCGCCGCAGCTTCGATCGTGGGTTCGAGCTCTCGGACCATGCCGATTGGCCCGCCCTGCTGCGGACGGTCGAGGAGTCCGGCGCCCGGCGCATCTTTGCGACGCACGGCTCGTCCGAGCCGCTGGCTCGCTACCTGAGAGAGGCACGTGCGCTGGACGCCGGAACGATCGCCACTCGATTGGGCGAGAGCGAAAGCGAGGACAAATGAGACGCCGATGAGAATGAGATCGGGAGGTGTTTTGCGCATTTCTGCAAAACACCTCCCGATCTCATTCTCATGTCGGTCTCGTTTGGGTCCGCATCCAGGCGGCCAGCTCGTGGACGGGCGCGGGCTTCATGATGAAGTAGCCCTGGACGACGTCGCACCCGGTCTGCTTCAGCATTTCGTAGACGCCCGAGGTTTCCACGCCCTCCGCAACCACCGTCAACCCGAGGTCGTGCCCCAGCGTGATGCAGTGCTCGACGATGGATCGCGAGGCCGGGTCGCGGTCCAGACGCGAGACGAAGGAGCGATCGATCTTCAACCCAGAGAAGGGCAGCCGCCGCAGCTGGTCCAGCGACGAATACCCCCGCCCGAAGTCATCGAGCGCCAGCGAAAAGCCCTTCAGCCGCAGGCGCGTCAGGATGTCGAGCGCCGATACCGCCTCTCGCGCAACCGAGGTCTCGGTGATCTCGAAGTGCAGGCGTGACGCGGTCAGGCCGCTCGTCGCGAGGTGCGCCATCACCCGATCGGGAAACGTGACGTCAGTGAGCGACACCGGCGGCAGATTGATCGAGATGGACATATCCGGGAACAGAGACGCGGCGGCGCCCGCCTTCTCGATCACGCGCCACGTGAGCGCCTGCGCGAGGTCCGCCGCCTCCGCAATCTGGACGAACATGTCGGGGGGAATGAGCGGACCGTCGGCGTGTTGCCACCTGACGAGCGCCTCGACGCCGACGACCTCCCCGGTCCGCAGCGATACCTGCGGCTGGAAGTGCAGGACGAGCCGATCCTCCTCAAAGGCCGCCTGTAGTGCGGCCACCGTGACCTCGAACGCCAGGCTCGCGGCCGCTGCCGCCGGCGCATCGCTGGCCGTGAGCAGTTGTGTCAGCGTGGCGAGACGTACCGGCTTCGTCAGGGCGCCGATGACGTTCAATCCATACGAGGCCGCCAGGCCGCGGGCCGACGCGAGCACGCGCTCGTCGAAACCGCTTACGAGGATGACGCGCGCGCGGGTGTGGCGTTCCGCGAGGTGCCGCAACAGCTCGATGCCGTCCCGCCGCGGCATCCAGAGGTCGAGGACGATCACATCGAGATCGTCGCGATACAGGCGATCGAAATCGTCAGGGTCCGACGTGCAGGTGGCGTCGTATCCTGCGCGGCGGCCGAACTCGGCGATCAGCTCGGCGAGCTCCGGTTCATCGTCGACGACGAGCAGACGTAGACGGCGGCTGGCGACGGCCATGAATGGCGCCCATTGTATGCTGGCGCTGGAGCCTGTCCTCCGGGCTTTCAGCTCGACAGCAGACCGGCCACATTGCACGAAGAGCGCCCCGGCACCGCGCCATTCCCATGCGTCTGTTCGCCGATCTGTACGACCGCCTCGATCGCACGACATCCACCAACGGCAAGGTGGCGGCGCTCGCCGCGTACTTCGCCGAGGCACCGGCCGAGGATGCCGCGTGGGCGCTGTTCTTCCTGACGGGCCAACGGCTGAAGCGACTGTTGCCGTCCGCCTCCCTGCAGACCTGGGCGGAACACGCGAGCGGCGTCCCCGGGTGGCTGATCGCCGAGAGCTACGAGGCAGTGGGTGACGGGGCGGAGACAATCGCCCTCATCCTCGACCTCACGTACAGGACACCATCCACCTCGCAGCCGGACGTGCCCCTCTCCACGTGGATCGAGGGGCGCATCCTGCCGCTGCGTACCGCAGCGCCGGACGTGCAGGAGCGTGAGGTCATCTCGTGGTGGCGCACGCTCGACCGCCCGCAGCGGTTCCTGCTCACGAAGCTGCTGACGGGCGAGTTCCGCGTGGGCGTGTCGCACACGCTCGTGGTCCGAGCGCTCGCGCAGGTCGTGGAGACCCCACGCGAGGCGATCGCGCACCGCTTGATGGGCACGTGGCAGCCGTCGGCGGCGTTCTTCCGCTCGCTGCTGTCCCCTGACACCGCGAGCGTCGATCGATCGCGTCCGTACCCGTTCTACCTCGCGTCCCCGCTCGATCGCGAGCCGGCCGATCTCGGCCCACGCGAGGAGTGGCTGGCGGAGTGGAAGTGGGACGGCATCCGCGCCCAGGTGATTCGCCGGGGGGGCGAGACGTTTATCTGGTCGCGCGGCGAGGAACTCGTGACGGAGCGGTTCCCCGAGCTCCACGTGCCCGCGGCGCGCCTGCCGGACGGCACCGTGATCGATGGCGAGATCGTCGCCTTCGACGGGGAACGCCCGCTACCGTTTGCCGTGCTGCAGCGTCGCATCGGCCGGCAGAAGCTGACACCAGCCGTGCTGCGGGATGCACCCGCCGGCCTGCTCGCGTACGACCTCCTGGAGGACCTGGGCCAGGACGTGCGCACCCGGCCGCTGGCCGAGCGTCGCCCGCGGCTCGCCGCTCTCGTGCAGGCCATGGGCTCGCCATGCGTGCTCTCGCCTGCTATCGAGACGAAGGACTGGGCTGGCCTGGCCGCAAGGCGCGAGCGTTCGCGGGAGCATGCCGCGGAAGGCCTGATGCTGAAGCGCCTCGCCGCCCCATATCTCGTCGGCCGCAAGCGGGGCGACTGGTGGAAGTGGAAGATCGATCCGTACAGCGTGGACGCGGTGCTGATCTACGCACAGCCAGGCAGCGGCCGCCGCTCCAGCCTGTTCACCGACTACACGTTCGGCGTCTGGAAGGGCACCGAGCTGGTGCCGTTCGCAAAAGCCTACTCAGGACTCTCGGACGCCGAGATCGCAGAGCTCGATCGTTGGGTCCGGCGGCACACCATCGAGCGCTTCGGGCCCGTACGGCATGTGGAACCCCTACACGTATTCGAGCTCGGGTTCGAGGGCATCAGCCGGTCCTCGCGGCACCGGTCCGGCGTCGCGGTGCGCTTCCCGCGGATGCTGCGGTGGCGCAAGGACAAGACGCCCGACCAGGCGGACACGCTCGAGACCGTCGAGGCGTTGGTGAGTGACGCCTAATGCACAATGCACGATGCACAATGCAGAACGGAACACGCACGCGACGGCCACGCACGCGGCGGCCACGCACGCGTCGGCACACGCAGGGACCGGTGCAGTGACGGCGGCGACTGAGCGACCCGCGGTGGCGGTCCGCTCTCCGCGGCGAGCATGACGCTCGTGGCGCCGGCGGTCATGGGTTATGGGTGAGGTTGCTCCGTCCGAAGACCGAACCTGCAACCCAGCGCTGGAAACAGCCTGCTGATTGTCGCGTCAGAGCGATGGGCCGAGGTTGCCCCGCGAAACTGTCACACCTCTTGCACGTGTTCACCCGGATCGCCGCGAGCTCTCACGCGCGGCACATTGCCAATCCGGAGGTGTACATGTCCATTGCACGCGTCGTCGAGATCACGGCGACATCACAAGAGAGCTTCGAGGATGCCTTGGAGCAAGGGGTGGCCCGCGCCACGCAGACGCTGCGCAACGTTCGCAGCGCCTGGGTGAAGGAACAAGAGGTCCAGATCGAGAATGGGGAGATTTCGGGCTACAAGGTGAACATGCTTGTCACCTTCGTGCTCGACGACAACGCCGAGCTGGACGACACCGCGGAGCGCGGGTCAGGCGGGGGGAGAGGGCGTGGCCGCAAGGGCGGGGGACGCCGAGGCCGCGGCTAGCAGCCGGTGTGGCGCGCGGTCACGGCTGAAGCTTCGTCACACCGATGACCGATCCCAGCACGTATTCGAGCCTGATGCGGTCGCCCGGTTCCAGCCGGTGACTGACCGTTTCAGGCCCGACGCGCGCGGCATGAGTCGGACCCTCGGGATCGTCGACGTCGGCAAAGTACACGTCCCACGAGATCTGGCCATGGATGCTGATCGGCTGCACCTTGCGGAGGATGGCATCGCGGGTAGCTTTCAGCATCTGATGAATCATAACAGGCGGGCGGCGGGCGCCGGGCGGCGGGCGACCTAAACAACGCACGAGAGAGCCACGGGCGCGACACTTGGTCCGCCTTCTGCCAGCCTCCCGCCGCCAGCCGCCCGCCTAATCATTCCCAAACGGCAACCCCGGCGTCCATGACTCCGCCGGTAACGGCGCCTCCTCCTCGACCTCCTGCAGATTGTGCACGCTCACCCCGAGCAGCCGGACCGGCCGGCGCCCGGCTTCGGTCTTCTCGAGGAGGGCGAGGGCGCGCGTGGCAATCGCGTCCGCATTCTGCGTCGCGCGTGGGTGGGACCCGCTGCGTGTGCAGGTGGTGAAGTCGCTGTAGCGGATCTTGAGCGTCACGGTGCGGCCGAACACGGCCTTGCGCGTGAGCCATGCGGCCACGTCACGCGCCATCTCGTCTACGGCCCGGCGGATGTCGGCGAGGTCGAGCAGATCGCGCGCGAACGTGTTTTCGCTGCCGACTGATTTGCGCGGGCGGTTCGGCTCGACCGGGCGATCATCGGTGCCGCGCGCGAGTTGCTGTAGCCACTCCGCGGCGCTGCCGACGATGCCGCGGAGGTCTTCGAGCGGCCGCGCGCGCAGGTCCACCAGCTTCTCGATGCCCTGCGCGCGGAGGCGCCGCGCGGTGACAGGGCCGACGCCCCACAAGGCGTCGATCGGCAGGCCCTGGAGAAAGCCTTCGACGCGCTCGGGTGCAATCACGGTCAGCCCGTCCGGCTTGTGCCAGCCGGACGCGATCTTGGCCAGGAACTTGTTCGGCGCCACGCCCGCGGAGGCCGTGAGTCCCGTCGCCTCCCGGATCGCACCTTTCAGCCGCTCCGCAACTCGCATCCCCAGGGGTTCGCCCCAGGCATTCTCGGTCACGTCGAGATAGGCCTCATCCAGCGAGAGCGGCTCGACGAGCGGCGTGATGCTGCGGAAGATGTCGAATACCGTGTTCGAAACCGCGCGATACCGTTCGAACACCGGGCGGACAATCACCAGGTGCGGGCACAGCCGGACGGCCCGCGCCATCGGGATTGCCGACCGTACCCCGAAGGCGCGCGCCTCGTAGCTGGCCGCCGCCACCACGCCCCTGCCACTGGGATCCCCGCCAACCGCGACCGGCCGCCCCTTGAGGGACGGATCGTCACGCTGCTCGACGGACGCGTAGAAGGCGTCCATGTCGATGTGGAGGATGCGGCGGGGCACGGAACGCTGATGCGACATTCAGGCTGCGGGCTGCAGACTGCAGGCTACGGGCCGGTCTGGCGCCAGGGCGGATTTCACCCGTAGCACTCTTCCCACACCCGCGACCTGGGAACCCGCAGCTCTCTGATTATGTCGCGGACGCGCTCCATGAAACGCGGTGCGGGCTCCGTGCCTTTCTCTTTCGCCGCCAGCCGGTCCCACGGCGACAGTGCGGGACCGCACGCGTAGAACAAGGCACTGCCACAGTCCGGTACGACCTCGCGCACGAGCGCGGTGCTGATCGGCCCTGCCATTACGGTCGCCGGCAGCCCGGTGAGATCCTTCTGCGCCGTCAGCAGGTGAACAACACGCAGGCGATCCTGGTTTGCCGCGGCCACGGCGTGCAACGCGTCCCGGAAGATGACGTCGTCCCAGCACGTGTTCGAGTACAGCATGGTGTGGCGAAGCCGCGGATGATCGCGCAGCGCCGCCTTCACGATCGACCAGTTCGGCACGATGCCCGACCCCTCGCACACGTGGACGATGTGGTCGGTACGGATCGCGGTGTCGTCGGGAAGGTGATACGGCCCGCTGAAGCCCGAGATCGTCATCGGCATGCCGGTCCTGACGTCGTTCACGAGGTACGGCGAGAGGAGCGTCGGGTAGGCCTGCTCGCCCGGCGTCCACGCCTCCTCCTTGATCGTGATGGCGAGGCGCTCGTGCGGCGCTGATGCCATCGAGTAGGCGCGCGGCGGTTCTTTCCTAGCCTTGAGCCGCTCGAGCAGCTGGACGAACCGCAGCAGGGAGGAGAACTGGTGAGGGTCAATCGTCAGCCACTGGCCGGCTCGATAATCGTGCGACGGCGGGCGATCGAAGACGAGAGTCACCGTATCGCCGGTTTCGGCGATGACCTCCGCCACCGCGACGTTCAGGAGCTTGACGCGGCGAGGCGACGGAGGAGAGCCATTCGGGCCGGCGCCCGCACCCGGCGGCGCTGGTGTGCCGCGGCGTCGGGTGCTCATGGTGCAGGTATACTGAGGAACCCGTGCGCCGGCCCATCCGGCGGCACATGCGGCCACGAGCGCGCTCGGCGCGCCTGACATTCACATCCAGTACCACGCTCCACGATGGCGCCACAATACATCTACACGATGAAGGGGCTCGGGAAGGTGCATCCTCCCGACCACCAGGTTCTCAAGGATATCTGGCTCTCGTTCTATCCCGGCGCCAAGATCGGCGTGCTCGGCCTGAACGGCGCGGGGAAGAGCTCCCTGCTGAAGATCATGGCCGGCGAAGACACGCGCTTCGTCGGCGAGGCGTTCCCGGCCGAGGGTATCAAGATCGGCTTTCTCCCGCAGGAACCGCGGCTGAACCCCGCGCTCGACGTTCGCGGCAACGTGGAGCAGGGCGTGGCCGAGGTGCGCGCGCTGCTCGCGCGCTATGACGAGATCAACGCGAAGTTCGCCGAGGACCTTTCACCTGACGAGATGGACAAGGTGCTCGCGGAGCAGGGCCGTGTGCAGGACCGGATCGATCAGGTCGGCGCGTGGGAGATCGACTCGAAGATCGAGATGGCGATGGATGCGCTGCGGTGCCCGCCTGGTGATGCCGACGTGGCCACGCTCTCGGGCGGCGAACGGCGCCGGGTGGCGCTCTGCCAGCTGCTCCTGAGCGCTCCCGACCTGCTGCTGCTCGACGAGCCCACGAATCATCTCGACGCGGAGTCGGTGGCCTGGCTCGAACACTTCCTCCACGATTACCCGGGCACCGTGGTCGCGGTCACCCACGATCGCTACTTTCTCGACAACGTCGCGGGATGGATTCTCGAACTCGATCGCGGGTCCGGCATCCCATGGCAGGGCAACTACTCGTCGTGGCTCGATCAGAAGCAGCAGCGCCTCGCGCTCGAAGAGAAGGCCGAGTCGAAGCGGCAGCGCACCCTGCAGCGCGAGCTCGAGTGGATTCGACTCTCGCCCCGCGCCCGGCAGGCCAAGGGCAAGGCGCGCCTCACCGCCTATGAACAGCTGCTCGCGGCCGACACGCCGGAGAAGGCCGACAGCACGGAAATCTACATCGCCCCCGGCCCGCGGCTCGGCGACGTGGTCGTCGAAGCGCGCAAGCTCCGCAAGGGCTACGGCGACGTGCTGCTGATGGACGATGTGAACTTCACGCTGCCACCAGGCGGAATCGTCGGGGTCATCGGGCCGAACGGCGCCGGCAAGACGACGCTGTTCCGGATGCTGGTCGGGCAGGAGCAGCCGGATGGGGGCACGCTCCGCCTGGGCGAGACGGTGAAGATCGGCTACGTCGATCAGAGCCGCGAGCTGAACGCCGACAACACTGTGTGGAAGGAGATCACCGGCGGGGAAGACGAGCTGATGCTTGGCAAGCGCACGGTCGCATCGCGCGCGTACTGCTCCTGGTTCAACTTCAAGGGCCCCGGGCAGCAGCGCAAGGTCGGGACCCTCTCGGGCGGCGAGCGTAACCGCGTGCACCTCGCGAAGCTGCTCCGCTCGGGCGCCAATCTGCTGCTGCTCGACGAGCCCACCAACGATCTCGACGTCGACACGCTGCGTGCCCTGGAGGAAGCGCTGCTCTCGTTCGCCGGGTGCGCGGTGGTCATCAGCCACGACCGGTGGTTCCTCGATCGCATCGCCACCCACATGCTCGCCTTCGAGGGCGAGAGCAAGGTCGAATGGTTCGAAGGCAACTACCAGGACTACGAAGCCGACCGCAAGCGCCGCCTCGGCGCCGCTGCCGACCAGCCGCATCGGATCAAGTACAGGAAGTTGACGAGGTGACGACTCAGGCTACAGGCTGCAGGCGACAGCCTGCAGGCGCCGTCAGGCTCCGGGCCTTGGGCCGAAACGCAGCCTGTAGTCTGCAGGCTTCAGCCTGCAGCCTGCGCCGCGCAACCCTGATCCTCGCGTACCTGGCGAGCGTGATGTCTCTGCCAGCGCTCGCCGCCGACCCGCCACGCACGCTGCGCGTGGACTTCTTCCACACCGGCAGCGCAACCGAGGAACGCTTCAGCCTCGACCGCCTGGCGCTCGAGCCGCTGCCGTGGCCGGGGAATCCAGCGCGGCCCGTGGACGATACGAACCTCGGGAAATACCTGTTCGAGGTCATCGACCGCTCCTCGAACCGCGTCCTCTACTCGCGCGGCTTCGCCTCGATTTACGGTGAGTGGGAGATCACCGGCGAAGCCAAAGCGGTGACGCGCACCTTCGGCGAATCGCTGCGCTTCCCCATGCCGGTGTCACCCGTGCAGGTCGTCGTCAAGAAGCGCGACAGGCTCAATGCGTTCCGCGAGGTGTGGTCCACACTGGTCGATCCCGCCGACATCTTCATCGATCGCTCGCAGGCGCCCAGCCCGGGCGCGTTGATTCCGCTTCTCGCGAGCGGCGATTCCGCCAGCAAGGTGGACGTGCTGATTCTCGGCGAGGGCTACACCGCGGCCGAGCGGGCGAAGTTCGAGAAGGACGCCCGCCGGCTGGTCGAGATCCTGTTCGCGACCTCGCCGTTCAAAGAGCGGAAGGCCGATTTCAACGTGTGGGGCTTGTGCCCGCCCGCGGCCGAGTCGGGCATCTCGCGTCCGTCCACCGGCGTCTGGCGGCGCGCGCCTGCCGGGTCGCAGGTACGACGCGTTCGGCTCCGAGCGGTACGTGCTCACGTTCGACAACCGCGCGTTTCGCGACATCGCGGCGTTCGCGCCATATGAGTTCGTCGAGATCCTCGTCAACGGCGCGACGTACGGTGGCGGTGGCATCTTCAACCTGTATGCGACCGTGGCGGCCGACAGCGCCTGGGCGCCGTACATCTTCGTGCACGAGTTCGGGCACCACTTCGCCGGCCTGGCCGACGAGTACTACACGTCCGACGTCGCGTACCTGCCCGCAAGCGATCCCGTCGAGCCGTGGGAGGCCAACGCCACCGTGCTGCGGGACCCGGAGAGGCTCAAGTGGAAGGATCTCGGCACCGCGGGCACGCCCGTGCCGACGCCGTGGAACAAGGAGGCATTCGAGGCGCACTCGCGGGCCATCCAGCAGCGGCGCCGCGCGATCCGTGCGGCGAACAGGCCTGAGGCCGACATGGACGCGCTCTTCAAGGAGCAGCAGGCGGAAGAAGTCCGCATGTTCGGTGGGGAGCGCTACGCTCAGGCGGTCGGCGCATTCGAGGGCGCCATGTACGAGGCCCGCGGCTACTACCGTCCCCAGGTCGACTGCATCATGTTCACGCGCAACCCGGTGCCGTTCTGTGCGGTGTGTCGGCGGGCGATTTCCGGAGTGATCGACCTCTACGCGGCAGGGGGACAGCGTTCGCCGCTCCGCTGACATACTCAGGCTCCAGGCTCCAGGCTTCGGGCTGCGGGCGCTGTCTGGCTTCAGGGCTTACGGCTGCAGCGCGCGAATGCCTGGCGAGCCCGATCGGCCTGCAGGCTGTAGCCTATAGCCTGTAGCCTCAGTGAGGTCCCAATGCCCCGTCGTTACTGGCTCATGAAAGTCGAGCCGTCCGCCTACTCGATCGATGACCTCGCGCGCGATGGGAGCACGAGCTGGGAGGGCGTCCGCAACTACCAGGCGCGCAACTTCATCCGCGACGAGATGCAGGTCGGGGACGGCGTGCTGTTCTATGCGTCGAACGCGGATCCGTCCGGGGTGACGGGGCTTGCGGAGATTGCGCGCGCGGCCTACCCGGACGCGTTTGCGTGGAAGAAGGGCCACACCTACTTCGACGCAGCGAGCACCCCCGAGAAGCCGCTCTGGTACGCCGTCGACATCCGGTTCGTCGAACGATTTCCCGGCATCGTGTCGCTCGACACGCTCAAGAGCACGCCCGGTCTCGAGGAGATGGTGGTCACGAGGAAAGGCAGCCGCCTGTCAATCCAGCCGGTGACGAAGCGGGAATTCGAGATCGTGACGAAGCTTGGGCGTAAGACGGCTAAGGGCTAAGGGCTAAGGGCTAAGGGCCTAAGGGCCAAGGGGCGAAGGGCCAAGCGCCAACGGGCCAACGGCTAACGGGTCAGCGGTCAGCCGTCAGCGGTGAACGGTTAACGGTTGACAGTGCCCTTGGTCTTTGGCCTTTGGGCCTTTGACCTTTGGGCCTTTGGCCTTTGGGCCTTGGGCCGCCTTGGCCTTTGGCCCTTGGCCTTTGGCCTTTGGCCTTCGCCCCTTGGCCGTGGCCTTTGGCTTTGGACGATTGAGAGCATGTCCTTCCCGGACCTCAGAACCTTCCTCGACCAACTCCGCCGGGACGGCGATCTCGCCGTGGTCGATGTGCCGGTGGATGCGGATCAGGAGGCCGCTGAGATTCACCGCCGCGTGATCGCCGGCGGCGGTCCCGCCCTGCTCTTCACGCGGGTGAAGGGCGCGTCATTTCCACTGGTCACGAACCTTTTCGGCACCGCGCGGCGCGCCGAGCGTGCGTTCGGGACGCGGCCGCTGGCGCTCATCAAGCGGCTCGTGCATCTCACCGAGACGCTGCTGCCGCCCACGCCCGCCAAGCTCTGGGGCGCGCGCGACCTCGCCTGGGAACTGACGCGCATCGGCGCAAGACGCGTCGGATCGGGTCCAGTCACGGAGGTGATCGATCGACCCGCGCAACTCGATCGGCTGCCGGTGATCACCTGCTGGCCCGAGGATGGAGGGCCGTTCGTGACGCTGCCGCTCGTCTACACTGGCCACCCCGACGGCAAGGGGCCCAACCTGGGGATGTACCGGCTGCACGTCTACGACGCGCAGACCACCGGCATGCACTGGCAGATTGGCAAGGGCGGCGGGTTTCACTACCAGATCGCCGAACGGCGCGGCGAATCCCTGCCCGTCACCGTTTTTCTTGGCGGACCGCCGGCGCTCATCCTCGCCGCGGTCGCGCCGCTGCCGGAGAACGTGCCCGAGACGATGCTGGCGTCGCTGATTGCGGGGGAACGCCTCCGGACGACGAGCGGCCCCGGCCCGCATGGGCTGCTGGCCGACGCGGAGTTCGCGCTGATCGGAGAAGTGCCCCCCCGTGAACGGCGCGCGGAGGGGCCATTCGGTGACCACTACGGGTACTACTCGCTGCAGCACGACTACCCGGTGTTTCACGTGCGCGCGGTCGCGCACCGGCGCGACGCGATCTATCCGGCCACGGTGGTGGGAAAGCCGCGGCAGGAAGATTTCTTCATCGGCGACCTGCTGCAGGAATTGCTGTCGCCGCTCTTTCCCCTGGTGATGCCGGCGGTCGAGGACTTGTGGTCGTACGGCGAGACCGGCTACCACTCGCTCGGCGCCGCAGTCGTGAAGCAGCGCTACCCGCGCGAGGCAATGACCAGCGCCTTCCGTATCCTCGGGGAAGGGCAGCTCTCGCTCACGAAGTTCCTGCTCGTCACCGATCAACGGGTCGACCTGAGGGACTTCCGCGCCACCCTCGAGCACGTGCTCGCACGCACGCATCCGGAGACGGATTTGTACGTGTTCGCCAACCTCTCCATGGACACGCTCGACTACACCAGCCCGGAGGTAAACAGGGGCTCCAAGGGTGTGTGGATGGGGCTCGGCGATCCTGTGCGCGAGCTGCCGCGTACGTTCCAACCGGCTGCGGACCTGCCGCGCGACGTCACCGACGTTCGCGTCTTCTGCGCCGGCTGCCTCGTGATCGGAGCCGCGTCCTACGCGAGCGATCCCGGCGCTGCCGCCCGCCTGGCCTCCCACGACGCGTTTGCTGGCTGGCCACTGGTAGTGCTGAGCGACGAGCCGCGGCGTTCGGTCGCCAGCCCGATGAACTTCCTGTGGACCACCTTCACGCGCTTCGAGCCGGCTCGCGACATCCACCCGGCGGGCACCGAGGTGCGCGGCCACCACCTGTCCTACCGCGCCCCGATTCTGATCGACGCGCGCCTGAAGCCTTGGTTCCCGAAGGAGCTCTTCTGCCGCGAGGACGTCGCCGCGACCGTCACCGCACGCTGGCGCGAGTATTTTCCAGCAGGCGTCGAGATGGGAGACTCGGACGCCGCCCACCTGGACCCGCCGGTCTCCTGAAGGGCTCAGGCTAAGGGCTCAGGGCTAAAGGCTAAAGGCTAAAGGCTAAAGGCTAGCAGGCTCAGGGCTAAAGGCTCAGGGCTGAGGGCTCGCCTGTCGCTTCTCGCGGCTCATCATTCCTTAGCCCTTAGCCCTTAGCCCTTAGCCCTTAGCCGTCAGTTCAGCGCATTCGGCACCGCCAGCGTGAACGGCGCGATGACGGCGTCGAACGCCTCGCCCCCGCTGGTGACCATCTGGTAGGAGCCGTGCATCGACCCGACGGGTGTCTTCAGCGGGCAGAAGCTCGAATACTCGAACGTGTCGCCCGGCGACAGCACGGGCTGTTCACCGACCACCCCGGGGCCGAGGACCCGCTGCTCGTTGCCGTCGCAGTCGGTGATGACCCATTCACGGCTGATGAGTTGTGCCGTCTCCGTGCCCACGTTTGTGATGCGGACGCGATATGTGAACAGATACTGCTGCTCTGCCGGCGCGCTGCGCTCCGGCAGATAGGAGGTGGTGACCTGCACGCGGATGCCGCGTGTCGTCGTCTCGCCTAACGGCGGCGTATCGGCCGATGAGGATGTGTCGGGCACGCGTCGATTCTATGTCACCCGGAACTCCTGACAGCGCCCCTCGTCCTATCTCATCACCTGCTATGCTGGCGCGGAGACGCCCCATGGATGCTGAACAACTGCTCGGAACGTTGATTCGCGGTGCGCTCGGCGGCCGGCGCAAGCGGAGCACGGGCGCTCTCCGGTTTCTGACCGACGGCCGCCACTCGCTCCTGAACGCGGGCACGCTGCTCACCGCCGCCGGCGTAGCCTGGGGCCTCTACGAAACGGCCACGCGGACACCGACGCCACCGGCGTCGGCGGGTACGGGCGTTGGGTCCGCGCCCCCGGGAGGGGCACACGCTGCGCGGGTCGACGTGCCTCCGCTACCGGCGGTCGGAGCCGCAGGTGAGGCGGCTCTGTCTCCCTTGCCTGCCGCGTCTGAGGTGACCGGGGCGGATGCCGTCAGCGCCGCGTCGGTGTCATCGGAGGTGCTGCGGGTGATTCGCCTGACCATCGCGGCCGCGCGCGCCGATGGCACTCTCACGCCGAAGGAGGAGGCCGCCATCCTCACCCACGCGCGCACCGCGGGAGCCGAGTCGGTCGTCGAGCAGGAGCTCCGGGCGCCGACTCCGCTGCCGGCGCTCATCGCGGGCGCACCGCCCGTACAGCGCGGCGATCTCTACACGCTGGCATTCGCCGTAGCGCGAGCCGACGAATCCGTCTCCGGCGGCGAGCGCATCTTCCTGGCCCAGCTCGCACATCTCCTCGGGCTCGATGCGGCTGCGGCGACGGAGCTGGAGCGAGTGGCTGTAGAGCGCATTGCAGGCGGCGCGAGTTGAGGGGTGAGGTTCCAGGCGACAGGCTGCGGGCTACAGGCTGCGGGCCGATCCGGCCTGACGCCCGATCGGGCTGCAGTCTGCCGCCTGTAGCCTGCAGCCGAGTGTTGCCGTCTCTCTGATTGGAGCATCGTGATGGCAGGCCAGTGGTACATGGCGATTGGCGGGCACCAGGTGGGCCCCGTGAGCGAGGACGAGATCAGGACGAACCTGGCCAATGGCAGCATCGACGCCAACACCCTGATGTTCACCGCAGGGATGGCGAACTGGACGCCGCTCAGCGCGGTGCCGCAGTTTGCTTCGGCGCTGAACCCCACGGCGGCCGCGCCGCCACCGCTCGGCAGCGCGGCCGGGCGGCGCGCTCACGACATCGATTTCAAGATCATCGGGGAAGACATGCAGTTCGTCGAAGTGGAGCTGGATCCCGGCGAAAGTGCGGTGGCCGAAGCGGGCGCCCTGATGTACATGACGCCGGGCATCCAGATGGAGACCGTCTTCGGCGACGGCACCCAGCAGGGGAGCCCGGGAATCATGAACGCGCTCCTCGGGGCCGGCAAGCGCCTGCTGACAGGCGAGAGCCTGTTCATGACCGTGTTCACGAATGGCAGCGGTCCCGGCAAGCAGCGTGTCGCATTCGCCGCGCCGTACGCGGGCCGCATCATCCCGCTCGATCTGGCGTCGCTCGGCGGTCATCTCGTGTGCCAGAAGGACTCGTTCCTCTGCGCGGCACGAGGGGTTTCGATCGGCATCGCCTTCCAGCGGAAGATCGGCGTCGGCCTCTTCGCGGGCGAAGGCTTCATCATGCAGCGTCTCGATGGCGACGGTCTCTGCTTCGTGCACGCCGGCGGCATGGTGCACCCGCTGGAGCTCGCCCCGGGCGAAACACTGCGCGTCGATACCGGCTGTCTCGTGGCGCTTCAGCCGACCGTGCAGTACGACATCCAGTTCGTCGGCCGAATCAAGACCGCCCTCTTCGGTGGAGAAGGCATCTTCTTCGCAACCCTGACCGGCCCCGGCAAGGTGTGGCTCCAGTCCCTGCCCCTCAGCCGCCTCGCGGACCGCATCTACAAGGCCGCACCGAAGACCGGACGCCGAACCGAGGAAGGGTCGGTCCTCGACAAGGCCTTCGGGTTCGGGAACGTTATCGACGGCGATTAACGGGGCCTACGGCTGGCAATGCACGATGCACGATGCACAATGCACACGATGCACACTGGACTATCCACAACGTTGGCTCGCGGCAGTTCGACACGCCTGAGCCACAAAGGATCGCGGGGCTCAGAATTCTGCCGCGCCTGCAGTTTGTGCATTGTGCATTCTGCATCGTGCATTTCACGATCCAGCAACCCCTCGTCCTGCGACAAACCCCGAAGCCCACGCCCACTGGAAGTTGAAGCCGCCGAGCCGTCCGTCGACGTCCAGCACTTCGCCGGCCAGGTACAGCCCGGGGCACACGCGTGATTCCATCGTCGCGGGATCGATCTCATCGAGCGATACGCCTCCGGCCGTGGCCTCGGCGTAGTTGAACCCGCGGCTCCCGGTGACCGGCAGCGTCCACGCCGTCAGTGCGTGCGCGAGGCGGCGGCGGTCTTCTCGCGCGAGATGCGCCATCGTTCCCGTCGGGTCGAGATCCAGCGTGGTAAGTATCTGCGCGGCCACTGACGCAGGCAGACCGGCAGCGAGCACGGTTGCGATGGAGGCACGCGGCCGGGCGGCCGCTTCCGCGATCAGCTGCGCGTCGACGGCCTCGAAGCGCTCGCCTGGTCTGAAGCTGAGATCGACGGCCATGGGGCGGCGATCGATGGCGGCCCGATGCCAATGGCGGGATATGTCGAGCGGCGCCGGGCCGCTCGCGCCGAAGTGCGTCCAGAGGAGATCGCCGGTGATGCGGCGCGAGGGCTGGCCCGGCGAGCGGAGTGTGACCTCGACCGGGTGGCTGACTCCGGACACCGGCTCGTGGAACGTCCCTTCCAGGATCAGCGGTGCCAGCGCGGGCGTCGCGGGGTACGATTCCGTGGCCGAGCGCGCGCGCCATGGTGTAGCCCGCGCCGTCGCTGCCTGTCTTCGGCACGGACATTCCGCCGCTGGCCAGCACCACGCGTCGGGCTCGCAGTGGCCCGTTGTTCGTGGTGACCACAAAGCCTCCATCAGCCGGCGCGACATGGGTTGCACGCTGGGGATGCCGGAGCCGCACGCCGGCCTTTGCGGCCTCGTTGAGCAGCGCATCGAGCACCGTGGCCGCGCGGTTCGAATCGGGGAACAGCTTCCCGTGCGGCTCTTCGTGGAGCGTGACGCCGAGCTCGTTGAAGAACCGCAGCGTGTCGTCCACCGGCAGGGCTCGCAGCACCCGCGCAATCGCCCGCGGCGCTCCACCGTTGAAGTCCCCGGCGGTCACGACGCGATTCGAGACGTTACAGCGGCCGCCGCCGCTGATGAGAATCTTGGCGCCAAGGCGCCGCGCGCCATCGATGACGATGACGTCGGGAGCAGGTGCGAAGCGAGCGGCCGTGATCGCGGCCATCAACCCGGCCGCGCCACCGCCAACGACAATGATCCGGTCGGAGTCGTCTGTCATGCTCGATCTGAAGGGAAGGCTGGCCGAATACAGCCTACACGCGGCCGCGCAGTGCGGCAGGGCTGGCAGCGCCACTGATGCGCAGCGACATTGCCTTCCGCCAGACAGCGCCTGACAGGCTGCAGCCTGAAGCCTGTAGCCCTTCCGTGCCGATTCAGAGAGTAATTGTTACAAAACTGCTCAGTTGCAAACGGCGACGGTCCCGTCAGCTCGGCGCTGTAGCATTCTGAAACTCTAGTAAAAACGGACGCGCGTCGCATGGCAGATGTCTTGCCAGCAGCCTCCTGGCGCCCGGAATCCTGGGACGCTTTCAACCCGGAGTATTCCGGGACTTCTCGATACAGGAGACCGCGACGTGCACTTGTTCCGGCTTGCCGTGTGGGCGCTCTCTGCCACAGTGCTTCTCGCCGGCTCGGCACAAGGTGCCACGCGCACCGTGTGCGCGAGCGGGTGCATGTACACGAACCTCCAGCCGGCGATCGATGCGGCACAACCTGGCGACACGATCCTCCTGCGTGCCGGCGAGACGTTCATCGGTAACTACCTCCTCAAGGCGAAGAGCGGCACAGCGGAAATCGTGATTCGTTCGGATGCGCCAGCCACGAGCCTTCCGGCCGCTGGTGTTCGCCTCGTGCCCTCGGGGCGGACCGGCGGGAATACCTCGCTGTCCGCGCTGGCGCGGCTCCGCGGGCAGGGCAGCACCTACCGCAGCACACCGGTCATCCGGACAGCGACTGGCGCCCACCATTACCGCTTGCAGTTCCTCGAGATCGACGGGAAGAACCAGGAGGGCTACGAGACCCTCATTGCGCTCGGGAACAACACGACCCAGACCTCGGCCAGCCTCGCACCATACGCGATCACGCTGGATCGCCTGTACGTCCACGGCGATCCCGTGCGGGGTCAGAAGCGCTGCGTCGCCCTCGACAGCGCGTCCACGAACATCCTCAACAGCTACTTCCTGGACTGCAAGCATTTCGCGAGTGACGCCCAGGCAATCGGCGGATTCAATGGTCCTGGCCCCTTCAAGATCGACAACAACTACCTGGAAGGCTCGACCGAGAACATCATGTTCGGTGGCTCGGATCCGAAGACTCCCAACCTCGTGCCGAGCGACATTGCGATCACGCGCAACCTGCTGACCAAGCCTCTCGCCTGGCGCAACCCCATCCTCTCCAAACCCGGCAGCCCACGTGTCGCGTCATCGTCGGCGGGCGGATCGCTGGCCGGCGGCACGCATTATTTCAAGGTGGTTGCGCTGCTCAAGTCCGGCGGCAGCCTGGCGTACTCCGCGCCGTCGGCGGAAGTGTTGATCGGCGTGTCGTCCGGTGCGGCGGTCACAATCAGCTGGAGCGCCGTGAGCGGCGCTACCGGGTATCGCATCTACCGGGGCACCAGCGCCGGCGGTGAAAGGGTCTATCGCGACACGGGCAGCACCAGCACCACCTTCACCTACACGGGGTCCGGCGAGACGTCTGGTACGCCTCGTACCAGCGGCACGTTGTGGAACGTGAAGAACACGATCGAGTTGAAGAACGCCCAGCGCGTCCGGATCGAAGGCAACGTCATCGAGAACAACTGGCAGGCAAGCCAGAGCGGCTATGCGCTCGTGCTGTCGCCGCGCAACCAGGAAAACACCGCACCGTGGACCGTGGTGCAGGATGTCACCATCCGCTCGAACATCGTCCGGCACGTCAATGGGGCGATCAACATCCTCGGATCCGACTACTCGTCGAGCACGGGCAGCCAGCTCACGCGCCGGATTGCCATCGTCAACAACGTGTTCGACGATGTCAGCAGCGCCACCTGGGGGAAGGGCGGGCATCTCCTGTGCATTACGCGCGGACCTGCGAATGTGACAGTCGACCACAACACCGCCTTCCACACCAGCAACATCGTGTTGATCGACAACGGGCAGAGTACCGGATTCGTGTTCACCAACAACCTGATGAAACACAACACGTATGGCATCTTCGGTTCGGGGTCCGGGATCGGGAACGCCACGCTGTCGAGCTACTTTCCCGGCGCGTCGGTCCGGCGCAACGTGCTCGCCGGGGGCAACTCCTCCTTGTATCCGGCCGACAACTTCTTTCCGAGTGTGACGACGTTCTATGCGCAGTTCGTGAACTACTCCGCGCAGAACTATGCGCTGGTCTCGGGCAGCCCGTATATCGGCCGTGCCACGGATGGGAAGAACATCGGTGTGGATCTGGCCGCGCTCACGCAGGCACGCGGGTCGAGCGGGGGAAGCACGACCACCAACGCGGCGCCAACCGCGAACCCAGGCGGGCCATATAGCGGTAAGACCGGGACGGCCATCTCGTTCAACGGCAGCGGCTCCCGCGATGCGGATGGATCGATCGCGTCCTACCGGTGGGACTGGGGTGACGGCTCGAGCGCGGGATCCGGCGCGACGCCATCCCACACCTACGCGAGCAGCGGCACGTTCACCGTACGCCTGACCGTCACCGACAACACTGGGGCGACGGGTGCGGCCACGACCACCGCCTCCGTCCAGGCGGCGTCGACTACCACTGCCGGCGACATCGTGCTCACGGCGGCCGACGTGACGGTCATTCGCGGCAACTGGGCCCGCATCTCGTCCACCACCGGCGCCGGCGGGCAGATCATGTCGAGCGCCAACAATGGGTTCACACAGTACTACGTGCCGGCTGCTGCACCCGCACACTACTTCGAGGCACCGTTCATGGCTGCCGCGAATACGAACTACCAGATCTGGCTGCGCCTCCGCGCGCCGAGCGGCTACAAGTACGACGACTCGGTCTGGGTGCAGTTCACGGGCGGGGTGTCGAGCCAGGGCGCCCCGCTGTGGCGCACGCGCACCACGAGCGGGCAACTGATCAATCTGGAGGCCTGTGCGGGATGCGGGCTCTCGGGATGGGGCTGGCAGAACTCGACCGGGGTGGTTCGCTTCCAGGCCGCGGGACCCCAGACAATCCGTATCCAGACGCGGGAGGACGGCGTCCAGGTGGATCAGATTGTCCTCAGCCCGGTGAAGTACCTGACAGTCGCCCCCGGCTCGGAGAAGAATGACGGGACAGTGCTGCCGCGCACCGGCGCCACGCTCACGGCGAAGGACGTGGTGCTGCGCGCCGACGACTCCGTGGAGCGAAAGGGAAACTGGCTGCTGGAGAGCGACAGCGCCGCTGCGGATGGGCGCAGGCTCAGCAGCGTCAATCAGAACTCGTCCTTCCTGACCGCGCTCGCGTCTCCGGCCAACTACGTCGATGTAACGTTCACGGCGGTCAAGGGCGTGAAGTATCGCACCTGGCTGCGCCTGTCCGCAGCCGGAAACTCCACGACGAACGACTCCGTCTGGGTCCAATATGACGGCAGTGTGAATGGTTCCGGCGCCGCGGTGAACCGGATCGGCACGACGTCCGCTGTGCTCGTCGATCTCGAAGCGTGTTCAGGATGCGGGGTGTCCGGGTGGGGGTGGATTGCTGCCGCGTGGTGGACGGGGCAGTCAGGTACTGTGACATTCCAGACTACAGGGACGCAGCGGCTGCGGATCCAGACACGCCAGGACGGCGTGCGCATCGACCAGGTCGTGATCAGCCCGCAGCGCTTCCTCACGTCCGCGCCCGGACCTGTTCGGAACGACCGGACGATCGTGCGGCCGGATGGGACGATCAGCACGTATTGAGCGAGACGGCGTGCTGGCGCGGTCGCCTATGGAGCGACCGTGCCAGCTCGCCACCCCTGCGATCGTGCCGGCGCGTGCTGCTGCGTGCAACCGTGCCCCGTGATGGGTTCGCGGCCGGGCGGCGGTCCGTAGCCTGATCCTCCTTACAAATTTCCCTTCAGAAAGACGGTTGCGTAATCCGCCGAGTCCCGCAGCGAGGCGGGCGGACGACCGCCCGACCTGTACCTCCCCACCCGTCGCCATGAATTGCGGCCAAAAAGCTTCAGACCACTGGAGTTCGCGGCGTCGTCCCTCGCCCGTTAAGCTCGGCACTATCCTTGCCCGCCAGGTCCGCGGCTCAGGGAACCTGACGCAATTGTGCTGCAGCGACCCCCCTCCAGAAGGTCGGACGCAATGGGTAGCTGGCGACGCGTTTGCCTCGGTGTGTTTCTGTGTGCGGCCGCGGTCGTGATGACGGAGGTGCCTGCGCGCGCGGGCGACATCTACGTCGCCGCCGGCGCGAGCCTGCAGGCGGCCATCGACAGCGCGCAGCCCGGTGATCGCCTGCTGCTGGCGCCCGGCGCCACGTTCACCGGCAACTTCCGCCTGCCCAACAAGGGCGCGGCCACCACCTACATCACCATCCGCTCGGCCGCCGCCGACACGCTGCTGCCGCTCGCCGGGGTCCGCATCACGCCCGCCGATGCCCCGAACCTGCCCGTCCTCCGCTCGCCGAACACGGCCTCGGCGCTCACCACCGCCGCCGGCGCGCATCACTGGCGCCTGCAGTACCTGGAGTTCCGCGCCAACACTCGCGGCTTCGGGGAGATCATCGCGCTCGGCGCCGGCACGCAGACCATGCTCACGCAGGTGCCGCACCATCTCGTGCTCGACCACCTCTATATCCATGGCGACCCGGTGCTCGGCCAGAAGCGCGGCATCGCCCTGCACAGCGGCGCCACCTGGATCACCGATTCCTACATCGCCGATATCAAGGGCGTCGGCATGGATACGCAGGCCATCAACGGCTATAACGGTCCCGGGCCCTACACGATCGTCAACAACTACCTCGAGGCCGCGGGCGAGAACTTCATGCTCGGCGGCGCCAGCCCGAAGATCCCGAACATGGTCCCCGCCGACATCGAGTTCGCCGGCAATCATCTCTACAAGCCGCTCGCCTGGCGCACCCCGATCGTGCCTACCCCCGCCGGGCTGACCGCCCTCGCCGGTGGCAGCGGTGCGCTCTCCGCCGGGACGTACTCCTATCGCGTGGTGGCCGCGCGTCGCACGGCGCAGGACGCGTGGGCCTACTCTGCGCGCACTCCCGAGGTCACGGTCGCGGTCGCCGCCGGCGGGCGCGTCACGGTCGCGTGGGCGCCCGTCGCGGGCGCGACCACGTATCGCGTCTACCGAGGGGCGGCGCCCGGGGCCCAGGACCGCTACTTCGGCACGGCGAGCACGAGCTTCGTGGACGACGGCACCGCGGCAGGCGTGGCGGACACCGGCACCTGGGCCACGGGAACACGCTGGAGCGTAAAGAATCTCTTCGAGCTGAAGGTGGGCGAACGCGTCCGCGTCCACGGCAATCTGATGGAGCACTGCTGGAAGGAGTCGCAGACGGGCTTTGCCGTGCTCCTCACGCCGCGCAACCAGGACGGCACGTCGCCGTGGATTTATGTACGCGACGTGACGTTCACCGGCAATCTGGTACGGCATGCCGGCAGCGGCGTGCAGGTAGAAGGCTATGACAACAATGCCACTAGCGCACAGACGCGCCGCATCACGATCGCCCAAAATATCTTCGATGATATCAACTCGGTCACGTGGGGCGGCAGCGGGCGCTGGATCCAGATCGGCAGTGGGCCGAGCGACCTCACCATCGACCACAACACCGTCCTGCACGACGGGTCGGCGCTGTACGTGTATGGCGGCAGCTATGGCGCCGAGACGACCGTTGCGAACCTGCGATTGACGAACAACCTGCTGAAGCACAACACCTATGGGATCATGGGCGACGGGCGGGGCTACGGGACCGACACGCTAAACGCGTACTTCCCAGGCGCTCTCCTGCAGCGGAACACGTTGGCTGGAGGATCGCCTGCGCGGTATCCGGCCGGCACCGAGTTCCCGACCGTGGCGTACTGGAAGGGACAGTTTGTCGATGTCGCCGCATCCAACTTCGCCCTGATCGAGACCAGCGGCTACCGCGCGAGCGGGACCGATGCGATGGACCTCGGCGCGCCTGTGGCACAGGTCGAGGCCGCTGCCCGGGCCGCGCGTCAGGGCGGCACGGGGGCGCCGCCGCTGGTGGTCGTCAGCACGACGACGTTGCCGGCCGGCCGGACCGGGGCGGCGTATGCGTTCACCCTCCAGGCGACCGGTGGGTCCGGGACCTATGGCTGGACGGTCACCGCGGGCGCGCTGCCGCCGGGGTTGTCGCTCGCGGCAACCACGGGCGTCCTCAGCGGGATCCCGGCCCAGCCCGGCACCTTCCCGATCACCGTGCGGGCGCAGGACGCGGCAGACCCTGCAAATGCGTCAGCGCAGATCCTAAGCCTGACGATTGCCTCGACTCGGCCCGTCGTCTCGCTTACCGCCCCGCTCGATGGGGCGACACTCGTGGGCAGTAGCGCAGCGCTTGTGGCCTCGGCGAGTGACCCCGATGGCACGGTGACGCGGGTCGACTTCTACGCGAATGCGACCATACTCGGCAGCGCGTCCGTGTCGCCATGGTCGATCACCTGGGACCACATCGCGCCTGGGACGTACCGCCTGACCGCCGTGGCGACGGACAACGACGGCCTTACCACCACCAGTGCGGCCGCGAATGTCGCGATCGTAGCCCCGGTCACCATTGACACGATGGTGCTCCCACAGGCGCAGGCGGCAACGCCGTATGCCGTGACGCTTGTCGCCACCGGCGGGACGGGTGTCTACGCGTGGAGGCTCGCTGCGGGCCAACTCCCCGCGGGCGTGTCACTAGGCGCGTCGTCCGGGGTGATCGCCGGCACGCCCCTGCAGCAGGGCACGTTCTCGTTCACCGTGCGTGCAGAGGATGCGAGTGACGCCACGAACGCGACAACGCGCTCCTACACGCTCAGCATCGCATCGAGCCCCGACCTGCTCGTGTCGGCGCTGGCCGCGCCCGCGATCGCGGCAGCGGGTTCGGCGATCGCGGTGTCGGACACCACGTCGAACAACGGCGGCGGCAGCGCCGGCGCGTCTGTGACCCGCATCTACTTCTCGACGAACTCCTTATTTGATGCCACGGACGTGCTGCTCGGCAGCCGCCCGGTGTCGGCGCTCGGCACTGGGGCGGTTTCCTCTGCGTCGACGACCGTCACGGTCCCCGCAGGTCTGACGAGCGGCACCTATTACGTCGTAGCCAGGGCCGACGCCGCCGGCGACGTTCCAGAAGGCAACGAAAGCAACAATACCAGGGTGGCAATCATCCGCATCGGTGCCGACCTGACGGTCGCAGCGGTTACGGCGCCGGCGACGGGTGCGGCCGGATCCCCGATTGCCATATCCGACACGATCACCAACACCGGCGGTGGTGCGGCAGCCGCGTCGGTCACGAGGTTCTACCTGTCGGCCAACGGCGTGCTTGATGCCGGCGATACAGCCCTCGGGGCCCGTGCGGTTCCCGCGCTGTCGGGCGGGGCATCAAACGCCGCCTCTTCGGTCATGACGATTCCCGCCACGATGACGGGAGGCGCGTACTTCATCATCGGGCAGGCAGACGCCGATGCGAGGGTGGCCGAAACCTCGGAAAGCAACAACACCAGGGTCGGCGGGCTCGTGAAGATCGGTGCTGATCTGGTCGTATCGGTCGCCATGCCGCCTCCCGTGGGCGCGGGCGGCTCTGTCCTCGTCACCGACACGACGAAAAACGGGGGAGCCGCTCCGGCCGACGACACGAGCACCGCCATCTACCTGTCGGCGAACGCCGTGCTCGACGCCGCCGACGTCTTGCTGGGCACCCGTCTGGTGCCACCGCTCGGTCTGAATGGGGCGCATACGGCGTCGACGACGGTGCAGATCCCAGCCTCCACCCCGACCGGCACCTACTACCTGATTGCGATGGCCGATGCCGGCGGTCGCATCGCCGAAGGCAATGAGGCCAACAACACTGCCGGCGCCATCATGCGGGTCGGCCCGGACCTGATCGTAACGGCGCTTTCGGCGCCGGCGAGCGCAGTGTCGGGAACCGCGATCACCGTCACCGATACGGTCAAGAACCAGGGCGGGGGTGCCGCGGCCGCATCGGCGACGACGTTTTACCTGTCCACCAACGCGTCGTTCGACACGAATGACACGTTCCTGGCCACCAGGGCCGTCGGTTCATTGAACACCGGCGGGACCGCGTCAGGCGCGACCGTCATGACTCTGCCAGCCGGCTTGCCTACTGCGTCGTTCTACGTGATTGCGGTCGCGGATGGCGAGGGGCAGGTCAGCGAGACGTTCGAGATCAACAATTCCCGTGCGGTGCTCGTCCATGTGAGCGCGGCGCCCTGAGTTCAAGTCCAACGGTGCTCGACGGCAGGCCGGGCAGCTGCGCGTCTGCGCGCTCACTGATCCCCCGCACTTTGGCGACTGGACGATCGCCTGGGACACTCCCGCGGGGACTCTCCCTGAGCGCCTCGGGCCTGATCGCGGGCACCCCGTTGCAGTCTGGCAGCTTTTCCTTCACCGTGAGTGCACGGGACTCATCCAGTGCAATGCGCACCGCGAGGCGTGCGTACACACTCACCGTGAATCGGCGCTGCGATCAACGCATCGGTCTCTGATGGAGTCGGCACCCTCGCCAGTCTCCGGAGCCGTATCCACCTCATCCTCGGCGCGTGCCTCATAATCCAGGGGCCGGACCTTCAGTCCTGCACTGGAGTCGCGCGACGTGTTTGACTGGATTTCTTCGCCAGAAGGCTGGATCGCCCTCGTCACATTGACGGTCCTCGAGATCGTGCTCGGGGTCGACAACATCATCTTCATCTCGATTCTCTCCGGCAAGCTGCCGCAGCATCAGCAAAACAGGGCACGTCGCATCGGGCTAGTGCTGGCGATGCTGATGCGCATTGGCCTGCTGTTCTCAATCGCGTGGATGGCGAGGCTGACGCAGCCGCTGTTTGCGGTGTTCGGCCATGGAGTGTCGGGTCGCGATCTGGTGCTGATCCTCGGAGGGCTGTTCCTGCTTGCCAAGAGCACCCATGAAATCCATGGCAACCTGGAGGGCGAAGGGGAGCACGGCGAGGCGCGGGCCGTTGCGTCCCTGGCCGGCGTGCTCGTGCAGATCATGCTGCTCGACATCGTCTTCTCCCTCGATTCCGTGATCACGGCCATCGGAATGGCGAACGAGCTGTCGGTGATGATCCTGGCCGTGATGATCGCCGTCGGCGTGATGATGGTGGCGGCCGGCCCCATATCACACTTCGTCGAACGGCATCCCACGGTGAAGATGCTTGCGCTGAGCTTTCTGCTCCTGATTGGAATGTCGCTGATCCTCGACGGCGTGGGACAGCACGTGCCGAAGGGCTATGTGTACTTCGCGATGGGGTTCTCGGTGTTCGTCGAGATGATCAACCTGAGGGTGCGCAAGAAGACGGAGCCCGTCGTGCTCCGTCGCCGCTATGCCGCGCCGGGTCGTCGGCAGGCGGAACACTAGGAACGAAGGTGACAAGGCGCCGGGAGGCGGGTGGCCGGCGTCTTGGCTCCTGGCTCCTGGCCGGGGTCGAGGGCTCAGGCCAGACAAGCCCGGAGCCCGGAGCCTGGCGCCTGAAGCCTACAGATTTCCTTTCTTGATCTCCTCCGCCAGATAATCCGTCGCGCGCCAGGAGAGCGAGAGGATCGTCAGGGTCGGGTTCTTCTCGCTCGCGCTCGTGAAGGCGGAGCCGTCCACGACGAACACGTTCTTGACCTCGTGCATCTGGTTGAACGCGTTCAGGGCGGAGCGCGTCGGGTCCTCGCCCATGCGGCAGCACCCATGCTCGTGGATCGCCGATCCGTTGTTGTCGAGCACGCCGCGCTTGAAATCCACCCACTCTATTCCGGCGGCCTTCCCGACCTCTTCGAGCGTGTCGAAGATGTGCTCGGACATCTTCCGCTCGTTGTCGCCGGTGGCGTACTCGATGTGCAGCATCGGAGTGCCATACCGGTCCGGCTTCGAGGGATCCACGGTGATTCGGTTGTCGCGGTAGGGGAGGGTCTCGCCGAACGGGTGCAGCTCCACCCAGGCGGGATAATGCTTCTTGACGTCGCGCTTGAAGTCGGCGCCGAACCCCGGCAGCTGGCGTGCGAGTCCTGGAAGGTTCGTCGGTTGCGAGCCGGTGTTCCAGAATTGCATCTGGTACCCGCGGATGAATCCGGGATCCTTCAGACGGTGCGTGAACCGGGGCATGTAGATGTGCTCGCCGCCGATGCCCCGGTCATTGCGAGTCGGCGTACCGAACAACTGCGGCAGGAAGCCGCGCACGTGCACGCGAATCTGCTCGCACAGGTATCGCCCGATTACGTCGCTGCCGTTCCCAAGCCCGTTCGGATGCTTCTCGGACTTCGAGTTCAGCAGGATGCGCGTCGTGTCCACGGCGCTCGCGCCCATCACGACGACCTTGCCGTAGACGCGCTGCTCCTTGCCCGTCTTCCGATCGAAGTACTGCACACCCTCGGCAAGCCCGCGGTCGTTGACCAGCACGCGCGCGACGACGGCGTTTGACCGCAGCTCGAGACGCCCCGTTTTCAGCGCAAACGGCAGCAGATGGTCGGCCGAGTTGAAGAAAGACGCCGTGTCGCAGCCCTGCCCGCAGTTGCCGCAGTAGTGGCATGCCGGGAAGCCGCGCGTGGGCTTCGTCATGTTGGCACGGCGGCCGGTGA
This sequence comes from Vicinamibacteria bacterium, assembly GCA_963763095.1. Lineage (GTDB taxonomy): Bacteria > Acidobacteriota > Vicinamibacteria > Vicinamibacterales > JAENWD01 > CAVUCH01. The sequence goes on along the minus strand of CAVXNR010000001.1, from coordinate 113,754 downwards.
CGACGGGGATGTTCACCTTGCCGAATGCCTGCTGCAGCAGTCGCTCACCGCAGCGCGGCGGCGGCGCCGGCTGGAGGAACTTGCTCCCGGGCAGCGCGTCGGAGTCGTCGGTGCCGCCGCAGACGCCGATCAGCTGCTCGACCTTGTCGTAATACGGCGCCACGTCCGCGTAGCTGATCGGCCACGGGATTTCCCAGCCGTCTTTCGTGGCCCCCTTGAAGTCGAGATCCGAGTAGCGCAGGCTCACGCGGCCCCACACGTTGGTCTTCCCGCCGTGCCCCCAGACCCGAATCAGCTCGAACGGCTTGTCGGGCGGCGTGAGATACGGCTGCTCCTTCGTGTCGAGGAAGAATTGCGGCGGCTTCTCGCCTCTGGCGGTCCGCTCGCGCCACTCCCAGGGCTGCACGTGCGTCCAGAACGTGCTGCGATCGAACCTGTCGCCCGCATCGAGCATCAGCACGTTGATCCCTTTGCGGGTCAGGTTCCAGGCCGCCATGCCGCCGGACGCACCGCTGCCAACGACGATGACCGGATGCACTTTGCGGGGGCGAATGACCTGCATCCGGCGAGTTTACAGTACGCGCGGGGCGTGAAACCCGTCCGCGGGTAAGATGCCCGGATGACCTCCGAAACCGTTCACCTCGACGGCCACATCATTGACTCGCAGACGCTCTCGAAAGTGCTCGACCTCATCCTGCTACACGGCGGCGACTACGAAATCACCCAGTTCCGCATCGGCACCACGCGCGAGGAAGCGAGCCACGCAGAGATCGTCGTGCGCGCGCCCGATGCCGAGGCTCTGCAGCACATCCTCCAGGAGCTTGGCCAACACGGGGCGACCGCGTCGGCCCACGAGGCTCGATGGGTTCCTGCGGCGCTCGCTGGGGTCTTTCCCGACGAGTTCTACTCGACGACCAACCTTCCCACGTTCGTCCGCACCGAGGGCCGGTGGCTGCCGGTGGAGAACATCGAGATGGACTGCGGCGTGGTGCTGGAAGGCTCGGGCGAGAGTGTCCGTGCGGTCTGCACGCCAGTCCACCGTGTGCGCGCGGGTGACCGCGTGCTGGTCGACGACCTCGCCGTGCGGGTCGTGCCCGCGCCGCGCAAGGATCCCGCGCACGTCTTCGGCTTCATGTCGAGCGAGGTGTCAGCCGAGCGGCCCAAGGAGCTGAGCGTGGCGGCGGTCGCCCGCGGCATGGCCGACATGCGCGCACGCGGTCTGAAAATCCTCTTTGTTGGCGGACCGGCGATCATCCACACCGGGGCGGGCGTGTATCTCGAGCGGCTGATTGCAGCCGGTTGGATCGACGTCCTCTTCGCCGGCAACGCGTTGGCCACGCACGACATCGAATCGGCGCTGCTCGGCACGTCGCTCGGCGTGCAGCTGACCACCGGCGTGCCCACCGCCAGCGGCCACAACCATCATCTGCGGGCGATCAACAGCATCCGCGCGGCGGGCGGGATCCGGGACGCCGTTGCCCAGGGCGTGCTCACGCGTGGCGTCATGCACGCATGCGTGGCGCACGGCGTCGACTACGTGCTGGCAGGGAGCATTCGCGACGACGGGCCGCTGCCGGATGTGATAACAGACGTGGTCCGCGCGCAGGACGCCATGCGGCTGCGCATCCCGGCCGTCGGCCTCGCCATCATGGTCGCGACGACCCTGCACTCCGTCGCCACGGGCAACCTGCTGCCGGCGTCGGTGCAGATCATCTGCGTCGACAACAACATGGAAACGATCACCAAGCTGATGGACCGCGGCACGCGGCAGGCGTTCGGGCTCGTGACGGACTGCCAGTTCTTTTTGAAGGAACTGGCAGCCAGGTTGGAGGTTGGGAGCTAGCGATGCGACGGTCAGGCTGCGGGCTGCAGGCTGCAGGCTGCAGGCCCGTCTGGCTTCAGGCCTCGACGACTGCGGTTGCTGGTGCCACCCAGCGTGGGGCCACGGCCCTTGAGTGCTGGCCGTCCGGGCCCAGCAGGCCTGCCGCCCGCAGCCTGCAGCCTGCAGCCGACGATCACATCGACGCCAGAGTCCCGATTCACCTCACGCGGAGAGCCAAACGGGATCTGGCGTGATCTCCGGCGCGGGGGTCGGTCCCGGATCCGGCCGGCCGCTGCCGGTCAGGCGGCTGATGGCGCGCACGGTCATGTCGTGGTCGCACAGAATCTGGCAGGATAGGCGCACGCCGGTGAGCCCACGTTCCTGGAGTTTCGTCACTTCCGCTTCCGTCATCTGCGACGGCTCCCCCTCGATGAACTCCACGCGGCACGTCGTGCACCGGGCGTTGCCGCCGCATGCGTGCAGCACGTCCACCTTTGCGTCCTCTTCAATCGCCAGCACGAGCCGCTTGGCCTGCGGCACGTCGACCGTCCCGAATCCCTCAACCGTCAGCTGTGGCACGTCGTGCTCCTCTTTCCCGGCCCGAGCCGCCCGGCCGGATCGCCGGACGGCCTGCCTGAGGCTCCATCGTGGCACGCCCAAACGAAAAACGAAAAATGAACGGGTGAGCCATGCATTTGACGGATTTGTAAGTCGTGTGTCAATTTCGTGGCGGGATCAGGCCCGCGCCTTACAAAAGCTGGCGCGATTGTTGACAGCTCCGCGCGGCACAGTGCTTGCCTGTCCTGCCGATCGAACCTCGATCCTGGAATTCCACTCGGCGACCCCGGAGAGTGCAACCGTGTTCTTGAGTGCCTTGTCCTATTTCTCCAATGACCTCGCGATCGATCTTGGCACCGCGAACACGTGCGTCTTTGCGCGCGGCAAAGGCATCGTGACCAGCGAGCCCTCGATTGTCGCGATCAATACGCTGACCTCGAAGGTCGAAGCAGTCGGCAACGAGGCGCGGGAGATGCTGGGCCGCACGCCCGGGAACATCGCCGCCATCCGCCCGATGCGGGACGGCGTGATCGCCGACTTCGAGTCGGCCGAGCGCATGCTCACCTACTTCATCCGCAAAGCGCAGTCTGGCCGCAGCTTCATGCGGCCGCGCGTCATCATCGGGGTACCCGCGCAGATCACGCAGGTCGAGCGGCGCGCGGTGAAAGACAGCGCCTATCGCGCCAAGGCCAGCGAGGTCCACCTCATCGAGGAAGCCATGGCGGCGGCAATCGGCGCGGGGATGCCAATCACGGAAGCCGCGGGCAATATGGTGGTCGACATCGGCGGCGGCACGACCGACGTCGCGGTCATCTCGCTGGCCGGCATCGTATACAGCCGCTCGGTGCGCGTGGCCGGGAACGCCATGGACGACGCGATCATCCTGCACGTGAAGCGGACGCACAACCTGCTGATTGGCGAGCGCACGGCCGAGCGGATCAAGATGCAGATCGGATCCGCTGCGCCGTTCGACACGCCGCAGCAGCAGATGGAAGTGAAGGGCCGCCACCTGCTCGAAGGCCGCCCGAAGACGATCCTGGTGAACGATGGCGAGATTCGCGAGGCGCTCGCCGACCCCGTCCGCACGATTGTGCAGGCCGTGCGAGACGGGCTGGAGCAGATACCGCCCGAGCTCTCGGCCGACGTGTTCGACCGCGGCATCGTAATCACCGGCGGCGGCGCCCTGCTGCACAACATGGACGCGCGACTGCGCGATGAGACCGGGCTCCCGATCGCGGTTGCCGAGGAGCCCCTCTCCTCGGTCGTGCTCGGCGCGGGGAAGATGCTGTCGGATTTCCCGCTCTTGCGAAAAATCTGCCTGGATTGACCGGTCGACCGGGATCGCGTGGCCGGGGCGCTTCGGCCCCGGCCCTACACGGACGGTGATTGGATCACCGTGGGGACTGTGTGGGGCCGGGCCGAAGCGGCCCGGCCGACCCGCTACGTCACCAACACGATCTTCCCCTTTGCGCCCTCATTCAACACCGCGACGTGCGCTCGCGGGGCCTGCTCCAACGGAAACTCGCGCCCGACGACCGGCCGCAGGGAGCCGTCCTTGAGCGCGGTGACGAGGTCCGCGTGTATCCGCAGGAGCTCATCCGCCGGAACGTTCCAGAGCGCCATCCCCAGGATCGACAGCTCCTTCCCCATCGTCTGACGCGCGTCGATCTCCGTGCGGCCGCGGTTGCCGATGACCACGACACGGCCTCCGGGCTCGAGCAGGCCGAGGTCGGCGTCGAGATTCACGTTTGCCAGCATCTCGAGGATCACGTCGGGTCCACGGCCGTCCGCCACCGTCTTCATCGCCGAGAGGCGTGCCGGATCACGGTGGTCGAAGACCGCGTCGGCGCCGTGCTCGAGCACGAGGGCGCGTCCCTCCTCCGTGCCGGCCGTGCCGATCACGCGCATGCCCGCCGCCTTTGCGAGCTGCACGGCCGCAAGACCGACCGCGCCGCTGGCGCCGTGCACGAGTACCGTCTCCCCGCGCTGTGCGTGCGCCCGCCCGAACAATGCCCGATGCGCGGTCGCGGCGGGTACGCCGAGGCTGGCGCCCTGGGCGAACGACACATGGGCGGCGAGCGGGAAGATCTGCTGGGGCGTGCACGCCATCCGCTCCGCGTAGGTGCCGCGCCAGGCGCCCAGCGCCGCAATGTACACGCGATCGCCGGCCGCCCACTTCGTCACACCGGCGCCGACCGACTCGACCTCGCCCGCACCATCGAACCCGGGCGTGTAGGGAAGCGGTGGCACCCGCGCATAGCTCCCGGCGCGGATGTAGGTGTCGACGGGATTGACGCCGGCGGCGCGTACACGGACGACGACGTGGCCCGGTTCAGCGACGGGGTCGTCCACCTGTGCGGCCCGCATCACCTCGGGGCCGCCGAATTCGGAGACGATGATCGCGTTCATGAGGGGGATTATGGATCGACCGAGAGGTATCGGCCGGGGCGCTGCGGCCCCGGCCCCTACACTGTGGCGACGGGGCCCCGGCCATGTACCGGGGCCTATTCGTAATGCAGCGCCGCGACGGGGTCGAGCCGCGCCGCGCGGCGTGCGGGGTAGACCCCGAACACCAGGCCGACTGCGACGGACACGAGAAACGCGAGGAGCACCGAGTTGGCGGTCACGATCGTCGACCACCCGGCGAGCACCGCGATCAGGCGTGACAGGCCCACGCCGAAGACGAGGCCGAGCAGCCCGCCGAGAAACGAGATCATCACCGTCTCGACGAGGAACTGCCGCACGATGTCGCCCTGGCGCGCACCGACCGCGCGTCGGATGCCGATCTCGCGCGTGCGTTCGAGGACGCTGGCGAGCATGATGTTCATGATGCCGATGCCCCCGACGAGCAGCGAGATGGACGCGAGTGCCACCATCACGATTCCGAAGATCCGCTGGGTGCGGCGCTGCTCCGCCAGCAGCTGCGCGGGGACCACGAGCGCGAAGTCGTCGGTATTCCGATGCGCCGCATCGAGGATGCCACGGACCACGTCGGCGGTCGCGACCACGTCGGTCGCGGAAGCGAGCTGCAGGTAGATGCCGTCGATCTCGTCCTTGAATCGGCTGTAGCTGTCTTCGAGCCGCAGGATCGCGGACGCGACCGGGACATAGATCATGTTGTTGCGATCCTGGGCCGGCACTCCAGGGATGTCAGTGTTGGGGCTCACCTGTGGTGCGACGGTCCCGATGACGCGGAACCACTGCTGATTGACCTTCACATACTCGCCGATCGGGTTCCGCGCGCCGAAGAGCGCCGTGCGGGCACCCTCACCGAGCACGCAGACGGGCGCCGCCACGCCGGCTTCCTGCTCGTCGAAAAAGCGTCCGGACGCGACCCGCAGCCCCGCGATGTCCCGGTAGCCGGGCTCGACGCCGTAGACCTGCGGCATGTCGCGCTGCGGCTTCGGCACGAGCTTCTGTGGCACGTAGCGCTTGCGCGCGGTGGACGCGGTGATCCCCGGAACGTTCGCGCGGATGACCCGCAGGTCCCGCTCGGTCAGGCCCGGCGACGTCTTGCGGACTTTCTGGTACGCCTGGAAGTCGGTCGCCTCGCGGGCCTCCACAATCAGATTGCGCACGCCAAGCTGCTCGATGAGCGTGAGGACCTCCCGCTGCGCTCCGGCGCCGATCGACATCATCGATACGACCGCCGCCACCCCGAAAATCATCCCGAGCATGGTGAGCAGCGATCGCAGCTTGTGGACGCGGAGCGTCTCCACGCCTCGCGCGCAGTCCGTGATCAGCTGCCGAACGGTCGCTTCGACGCGGCCCGTGAAGCTGGCCATCAGTCTGCGCCTCCCATTGCGGGAGCCGCAGCAGGACGCGGACCGCGCCCGCTCGCGTGGCGTTCCGGGTTCGTCAGTGCCACTTCCGCATCGGTCGCGAGACCTTCGACCACCACACGGCTTTCGGTGCGGCGGACGACCTTCACGGGCGTGGCGGTGAAGCCGGCGGCGGACCTCACATACACCACCGGCTTGCCTTCCTTCTCGAACAGCACCTGCCGCGGCAGGTGCTGCACGCCCGCGAGCCGCTCGCCGGCAATCACGACGCGCGCCGTCATGCCCGGACGCAGCGCCGGCTCCGCGCGATCCAGGCGGAACGACGCGTCGAACTGGCGCTCGGCCCCCGCGTCCCAGAAATGGCGCGCAGCGAGTCCGCCGACGCCCTTGGTCGATCCCGTCAGCGGCCGTGCGGGTGCGCCGTCGATGCTGACACTGGCCGACGCGCCGGTGGCGAGGGAGGTCCGGTCGGCCTCGTTCACCTTCGCCTTGATCTCGATCTCCGACAGGTCCACGATCTCCGCCACCCCGCGTCCCGGCTGGACGGTGTCGCCTTCCCGATATTCCGGGAGGCTCATACCGCTGAAGAACATTCCGCCGCTTGCGTCCTGGTTCTCCTTCACGACCACCAGGCCGGCGATTGGCGCCTTCACGACCATGCTCTCGATCGTCCGCTGGGCAAACTGCATGGCGCCTTGTGCCTTGTGGCGCTTCTCCTCCAGCACGGCCCGGCCGGCGTGATTGCTGTCGGCGTGCGTCTGCACGTCGGCCTCGGTCTGCGCCAACCCGCGCTTCGCCTCCTCCAGCGCGAGGAGGTTCTTCTTGGCCTGGATCGCGCCCACGAACTCGTTGCCGGTGACCTCCAGCTCCGCGCGCCGTACTTCGTACCGTGCGTGCAGCAGGGCCACCTGGTCATCCGCAGCCTGCACGCGTGTGTCGGCAAGCAGCTTCACGAGCTCCTGCTCGGCTTCTGCGAGCTCCGATCGCGCCTGCTCCAGTTTGTACTGCTCCTCGGCCGGGTCGAAGGCGAGCACGACCGTGCCCTCCTGCACGAGTGTGCCTGCAGGAACGAGGGTGACGAGTTGGAGCATGCCCGTGTTCGCGGGCGCGGAGAGCATGATCGCGCGGCGCGGGCCGAGCTCGCCAAGCGTGTGCACGCGCACGTCCACGTCGCCCCGCTGGGCTCGAATCGTCGGAATGCGCTCCGGTTGTGGTCGAAGCTCCGGCAGGCCGAACACGACTGCGACGCCGGCGCCCGCGACGACGATCACGACGAGTGCGAGTCGGATGAGCTTCATGGCCGCGCCCCTCCGGCGACTATCGTCGGATCTTCGAGGGCGACACGTTCGCCGGGCGCGATGCCCTCCTTGATGACCGCGTGGTCGGCATTGCGCCGCTCGACCACCACCGGCCGGCGTTCGGCGCCGTTCCGCGAGAGCACGTAGACGACATCCTGGCCGCCGCTGTTGAACACCGCGTCGGCGGGAACGAGCAGCACGTTGTTCACGCGTTCGACGGCCACGCGCACCGTGGCGCTCATGCCCGGCCGCAGTCGTGAATCCGTGCCCTCCAGCTTTACCCGCAGGTCGAAGTTGCGTGGGGGCGGCCAGGACGAGAAGTCCGTCTTTGCCAGGGCGCTGATGCTTTCGATGCGCGCCGGAAGCTCGCGGTCGGGCAGTGCCTCCACGCGTGCCGTCCCCTCGTGACCGAGCTTCAGGCGGCCGCGTTCGACTTCGTCGACCCGGGCTGAGATGTACAAGGAGGAGGCATCCGGCAGCTCCGCGACCGCCGCACCAGGCCACGCCTGGTCGCCCTCCTTGAAGTCCTGCAGGTTGTTCCAGTTGCTCGAACGGAAGTTCGGCAGCAGGCTCACCACGCCGTCCGTCGGTGCGATCAGCTTCAGCGCCGCACGCTGGCGTCGGGCCTTCTCGAGCTCCAGCTGCGACTTCTCGCGCTTCTGACCGGTGGCGGCGAGGTCGGCCTTGCCGCCTGCGCGGGTGCTGGCGAGATTCGCGTGCGCCTCACGGAGCTTCTGTCCCGAGTCGAGCACCGCCAGCCGCTTCTGCTCTCCCTCCACCCGCGAGAGGATCTCCCGTGCCGAATAGTCGAGCGTGCCACGCTGCACGTCGTAATCCGCCTTGGTGGCGGCGGTCACACCCGCTTCCTCCGTCGTGCGTGATTGCGCGCGTACTTTCTCGATCTCCGCCTCATACCCGCGCAGCTCGGTCCCTTTCTCCTCCAGCGTGCGCGAGACGGTGCTGCCGTCGAACTCGACGACGACATCGCCCTTCTTGACGGCAGTGCCCCCGCGGGCAATCGTGAGGATCCGCAGGTCGCCTGCTTCGGCGGGTGCCGAGAGGGTGATGGAACGACTGGCCTTGATCTCGCCGCGAATCTGCAGCGCGTCGACGAACTCGCCCATCCGTGCCTCCGCGCTGCGCACGGAGGGAACAGCGGGCCGGGACCCCCAGAACACGAGGGCCGCCGCGCAGACGAGAATCCCGACGGCCCCGGTACGGCGTGTCACGCTCATCGCACCACCTCCTCGCCCGCGCGCAGGCCGCCGGTGACCACTACGCGCACGTCGTCGCCAGGGCCGAGGGTCACGTCACGACTGGCGATGCCGCTGCCGGTGCGCACACGGACGCGCGATCGTCCGTTCTCCACGCGCACGGCGTCGCGCCAGACGACCAGCGCATCGTGGACGCGCTCGAGCTCGACGTCGACGGCGGCGGTCAGATCGGGCAGCAGCCGGTCGCTCGTCCCCTCGACGGCCACGATGGCGCTGAAGGTGCGCACCCGCGTCGAGAACGAGCCAGGCAGCGCGATGGGGGCAATCTGCGCGATGCGGCCTGGCAGCACCAGGTCGGGGTACGCGTCGAGCCGCACGGTCACGGGCTGGCCGGCCCGGATGTGCGACATGTCGACCTGGTTCACCCGTGCGCGCACCTGCATCGACGCCTGGTTCACCACCTCCAGCACCGGCGAGCCCGGCCACAGCTGATCGCCCTCCTGCACGTCCGCGGGGCCGGCGCCCTTCCACATCTGGCGGGGCACGATCAGGCCGTCGATGGGGGAGCGGATCGTGAGAGCCGTGGCATTGGCCGCGGCGTGCTCCATGGCCGCTTTCGCGCGGTCTCGCTTGATCTCGAGGACCCGAATCTCGGCGCCCGCGGCCTGGCGCTTCAGGTCGAAGCTTGCGCGGAGCGCAGCCAGCCGCTGCCGCGCCTCGTCCAGATCCTGGTTGTTCTTCTCGGCCTTGATGGCGGCCAGCATCTCGTTCTTCAGCACCTCGAGCTCCAGGTGCTCGACCTTGTTCGCTGCCTGCTCGCGCTCGCTCTCGTCCTTCACGCGGCGGGCCTCGTGCTCCGCCCGCTTTTTGGCAATCTGCTCCAGGAGGTCGCGGTATTCGGCCGCCTTCTCGAACGCGAGCTTTTCCTGGTCCTGCTTGTCGAACTCGACGAGCACGTCACCGCGCGCGACGTGGCTTCCGGGAGCGGCGAGGCGCGTGATGACCAGCGACTCGCGTCCGCCGCCGGTCTGGAGGGGAACCGCTACGGCGTACGACCGGGTGGCCTCGGTCAGGCCGGTGACACGCAGCGTCCGCACGAACTCGCTGGGCGTGAGGGGAGCGGTGGCGGGATCTGCAGAAGGCCGGCGTTCGGGGGCGGCGTCGCTCGACGGGGCGAGGCGCCACACCATGAAGACGGCGGCGGCGAGCAGGCATACAGCGACGAACGGTCGCCGTGCCCGCCCGAGGGGGAGACGGACGCCGGTGGGGTGCCCCCCGGCATGGCTACCCGCGCGGATCGACATGCGATACCTCGGTGCTGGGAAGTATAGACGGTCAGCGGAGGCATCTGGTTGGGTTCCCGCCGCATATAATCGGCAGGCCCATGCCAACGCCGGACGCCATACGGTCGGCTTCGCCGCCGCCCACGCGCGACGAGATGCTGCGGCTCATCCTGACCAGCCGCGTGTACGACGTGTGCCGTGAGACGCCCCTCGACTCGGCTCCGCGGCTCTCGCGCCGGCTCGGCGCGGAGGTCCTGCTCAAGCGCGAGGATCTGCAGCCCGTCTTCAGTTTCAAGCTGCGCGGCGCCTATAACAAGATCGCGCACCTGCGGCCAGACGAGCGCGCACGCGGCGTGATTGCCGCGAGCGCCGGCAACCACGCGCAGGGCGTGGCCTTCTCCGCGCGGCGGCTCGGCATCCCGGCCGTGATCGTGATGCCGCAGACCACGCCCGACATCAAGGTGCAGGCCGTGCGCGACCTCGGTGCCGAGGTCGTCCTCGCTGGTGACACCTACGCCGACGCGAAGGTGCGGTGTGACGAGATGCAGCGCGCGGGGGGGATGACGCTGATCCCCCCCTTCGACGATGCGTACGTCATCGCCGGGCAGGGCACCATCGGCGACGAGCTGATCCGCCAGCGGAAGGGGAACCTCTCGGCTGTCTTCGTCGCCATCGGTGGTGGCGGGCTGATCAGCGGCATCGGCTCGTACATCAAGGCGCTCATGCCCGACGTGCGCATCATCGGCGTCGAGCCGTTCGAGGCTGACGCGATGTACCAATCGCTGCGCGCCGGCCGGCGCATCACCCTCGACCACGTCGGCATCTTCGCCGACGGTGTCGCCGTGCGGGAGGTGGGGGAGCTGACCTTCGCGCTGGCGCAAGGCGTGGTCGACGAAGTGGTCCGCGTGACGAACGACGAGATCTGCGCCGCGATCAAGGACATCTTCGACGACACGCGCAGCGTGATGGAGCCGGCCGGCGCACTGGCAGTGGCGGGTCTCAAGGCCTGGGCCGGGCGCGCTGCCGCGGGGGCGCTCCCGGGGCAGCGGCTCGCGGCGGTCCTGAGCGGCGCCAACATGAACTTCGATCGGCTCCGCTTCGTCGCCGAGCGCGCAGAGCTGGGCGAGGCGCGCGAGGCGCTCTTCGCCGTCACGATCCCCGAGCGTCCGGGTGCGTTCCGTGAGTTCTGCGCCACGCTCGGCCGCAGGGTGATTACCGAGTTCAACTACCGCCTCGGGAGCCGCAGCGCCGCGCGGATCTTCGTCGGCGTCAGCACGACATCAAAACGCGACGCGCTCTCGGTCGCCGATCGCCTGAACGCCGCCGGCTACGAGACGCTCGACCTGTCGGAGAACGAGCTCGCGAAGCTGCACGTTCGCCACATGGTCGGCGGCCGCGCCAGCGACGCACGGCACGAGCGGCCGTGCCGATTCGAATTCCCCGAGCGGCCCGGCGCGCTCATGCAATTCCTCGAGGCACTCGGGGGCCGCTGGAACATCAGCCTGTTCCACTATCGCAACCACGGTGCGGACTTCGGACGCGTGCTGGCCGCCTTCGAGGTGCCCGACGCCGACCTGGCGGAGTTCCACGCGTTCCTCGATGGCCTCGGCTATCCCTACCTGCCGGAAACGGACAACCAGGCGTACGGATTGTTCCTCGAATGAGCCGGCCGGCGCGCGACACGACCTTGATCGCGCGCGCCAGGCGCAGGCTGACGCGCTGGCCGGAACTCCGCTATGACGCCACGCACGCGCGGCTCCGGATCCCGGCACCGCACGCGGGCGGCTTCACGATCGAATTGCAATCAGGACGGAAGCGCTACACCGTCCGGCTGGACGGATGGATGCGCACGTTCGATCGCGACGACGATGCGCTGGATTGCATGGAGCTGGCGTTGTCGGACGCGTGCCGGCTGGCGGTGACGTGCCGGGGAAACACCCCGGTGGCGTGGACGCTCGAGGTACGGGAATACGGGATGTGGGTGCGGCACCGGCGTGTTCGGCGGCGCCTCGTGCCGTTCTGGCGGCGGGAGCGGACGGAGTACAGACAAAACGACATCATCACGCGCGCCTGATTGGGGCGCGCGCGGGCGCTGGGCGGTGGGCGCTGGGCGACACGCCGGGACTGAAGTCCCGGCGCCACACATGAACGCAGGACTGAAGTCCCGACGCCACACATGAACACACGCGCCGATCTCAGTGTGGGGCCGGGGCCGAAGCGCCCCGGCCATGCTTGGCGGCTTCTGCCTCGCGTTCCTTCTTCCAGGCGGCGATTGCCGCGTCGACTTCCTCGCGGGCCAGGCGCTCGCGGCGGGCCTGGACAGCTGACTTGATCTTGCCAGTCAGGAGGCCAGCGGCGAGGCCCTGCGCCACGCTCGTGCCCAGCACCTGCAGCAGATCCGTCCCCTCGAAGGCACCGAAGCTGCGCGCCTGGGCGGGCGTCACCATATTCAGATACTGACTGTGCCACGGCGTGCCGGCTGGTGGCTTGAAGCCCTCCTCCTGTACCGAGCCAGTCGATCCCGAGTGTCCAACGCTCGCGGGTGCCGACGATCTGCACGCGGAATGTCGGCCTGAGCGCGTCCAGATCGATCACGGGCGTCCGCTCGAGCCCCTCACTGATGCGCTCGAGTGAAATCGGCAGCGCCTCCACCTCGATGTTTGTGTCTGCCGCAGGCGCGTCGTGCTGCGTCGACTGTGGCTGCGCGGGTACCGCCGCTGTCTGAGCCCCCGCGGTGGAGCACCTGAGCAGGCAGAGAACGGTAAGAACGCCAGCCCGAAGCACGCAAGGTAGGACTGCGACAACCCAGGACCGGCCGGACACTACGAGATCTTACGTGGATTCGACGGACCGGTAGGCGGGCGGCGGGAGTTCTCACTATCGGGAGCACCGGCTGGAGGGTGGTCGTTGTGTCCAATCGCCAGCCGCCAACCGCCAACCGCCAGCCGCCAACCGCCAACCGCCAACCGCCCGCCGCCCGCCGCCCGCCGCCCCGCCGCCAGCCGCGAGCCGCTCGCCGCCAGCCGCCCGCCTCCCGCCGCCTTGCGATCAATACATCAACAGATGTAGATTAATTGATATGAAGTCGGCCTCCGCCCTCTACCGGCTGCTGGGCGACGAGGCGCGGCTCCGGATCCTGCGCCTGCTCGCCGAGGAGCGGCTGAACGTGAGCGAGCTCACCGCGGTGCTTGGAATAGCGCAGTCGGGCGTGTCGCGGCACCTCGGACTGCTGAAGGAGAGCGGGCTGGTCCAGGAGCAGCGCGAGGGCGGTTTCACGTACTACAAGGCGGCCGCCGACGGCGGCGAGCGCGACCGCCGCGCAGTTTGGGAAGGGCTCTCCGCCCAGTTTGCGGCGTCGGCGGCGGATCCGGCGGTGCGTGCGGACGAGGCGCGGCTGAAGGAAGTGCTGCGGCTGCGCAAGGAGAGCTTCGCGAGCCACGGCGGAACGGAGCGGCAGCTGGTGCCGGGTCGCAGCTGGGCCGCGTGGTCCCGCGCGCTGGGGTTGCTGCTCCCGCCGATCGACGTCGCCGATCTCGGCTGCGGCGATGGTTACCTGACGATCGAGACCGCGCGCTGGGCGCGGCGTGTGGTCGCGATTGATCGGTCGCGCGAGGTGCTGGCCCGCGGACGGGAGCTGGCGGCCCGCCGCGGCGTCGACAACGTCACGTGGAAGCGCGGCGAGCTCGAATCCCTGCCGATGGAGGATGCGTCAGCCGACGTCGCGCTGCTCTCGCAGGCGCTGCACCACGTGGACGAGCCGCCGCTCGCACTGCGGGAGGCGGCACGAATCCTGCGACCCGGCGGGCGGATCCTCATCCTGGATCTCCGCAGGCACGATCAGGAGTGGGTGCGCGATCGCCTCGGGGACCGCGTGCTCGGCTTCGAGGACGAGGAGCTCGCGGGGATGGTGAAGGACGCGGGTTTCACCAACGTGCGCGTCCGGGTCGGCGCACGGCTCGACGGCGACCCGTTCACCGTGCTGATCGCCGCAGGGACCAGGAACGCGTGACGAAGGAGTGGCGCGCGTCAGTCGCCGACGGCCCGAGCCGACTCGGGCCGCTGTTAGCAGGGCTGAAGCCCTGCCCCACACGGCCATGGGCTCTCCGCAGCAACGCGGCGAATCGACGGCTCGCGTTTTTGTGCATCGTGCATCGTGCATCGTGCATTACAGGATCGAATTGAGAAGCCCATGTTGTCCATAAATCCACTCGCCCATGCCGCCCGCAACCGCATCCTCGTCCTCGATGGCGCGATGGGCACGATGATCCAGCGCCACAACCTCTCGGAAGCGGACTTCCGTGGGGCGCGCTTCGCCAGTCACGCGCACGACCTGCGCGGCGACAACGATCTGCTCGTGCTCACGCGCCCGGACGTGGTCCGCGGTGTGCACGACGCCTACCTGGCCGCGGGCGCCGACATCATCGAGACCAACACGTTCAACAGCACAGCGATCTCTCAGGCGGACTACGGCCTCGAGGCGCTCGCCTATGAGCTGAACGTGGAGGGCGGCCGTCTGGCGCGGGAGGCGGCAGCGGCATGGACCGCGAAAACGCCGGACAAGCCGCGTTTCGTCGCGGGTGCGATCGGCCCGACCAACCGGACGCTGTCCATCTCGCCGGACGTGAACAACCCGGCGTTCCGCGCCCTCACGTTCGACGAACTGCGCGACGCCTACAAGGACCAGGTGCGCGGCCTGATGGACGGCGGGTGCGACGCCCTGCTCATCGAGACCATCTTCGACACGCTGAACGCCAAGGCGGCCATCGTCGCATGCGAAGAGGTGTTCGAGAGCCGCGGTGCGCGCCTGCCCATCATGATCTCGGTGACGATCACGGACAACAGCGGCCGCACGCTCTCGGGACAGACGATCGAGGCGTTCTGGATCGCGATCCGCCACGCCCGGCCCTTCAGCGTCGGGATCAACTGCGCCCTGGGCGCCGCGCAGATGCGCCCGTATCTCGCCGACCTCGCGGCGGTCGCAACCACCCTCGTGTCCTGCTACCCGAACGCGGGTCTGCCGAACGCCTTCGGCGAGTACCGACGAACAGCCCGCGACGACGGCCGACATCCTGCGCGAGTTCGCCGCCGCCGGCCTGCTGAACATTGTCGGAGGCTGCTGCGGCACCACGCCCGAGCACATCGCCTCCATCGCCGAGGCGGTGAGCGGCGCGCCCGTGCGCGTCGTGCCTGATCTGGCGCGTCGCACCCAGTTCAGCGGCCTCGAGCCGCTCACCATTCTGCCGGACAGCAACTTCCAGATGGTGGGCGAGCGGACGAACGTCACCGGGTCCGCGAAGTTCGCGCGGCTGATCAAGATCGGCGAATTCTCGACGGCGGTCGAAGTGGCGCTCGACCAGGTGCGCGGCGGCGCCAACATCCTCGACGTCAACATGGACGAGGGGATGCTCGACTCCGAAGCTGCGATGACAACGTTCCTGAACTACATCGCGACGGAGCCGGAGGTGGCGCGGCTGCCGTTCATGATCGACAGCTCGAAATGGTCCGTCATCGAGGCTGGCCTCAAGTGCGTTCAGGGCAAAGCAATCGTCAACTCGATCAGCCTGAAGGAGGGCGAAGCCGACTTCCTCCACAAGGCGACGCTGGTCGGCCGCTACGGCGCCGGTGTGGTCGTGATGGCGTTCGACGAGCGGGGCCAGGCCGACACCGTCGCCCGCAAGGTCGAGATCTGCGAGCGCGCTTACCGGCTGCTCACCGAACGGGCGGGGATCGATCCGTCGGACATCATCTTCGATCCGAACATCCTTGCGATCGCGACGGGCATCGAGGAGCACAACGAGTTTGCCAAGGCGTTCATCGAGGCGACGACGCTGATCAAAGCGCGGTGCCCGGGCGTAAAGATCAGCGGCGGCGTCAGCAACCTGTCGTTCTCGTTTCGTGGCAACGACCGCGTGCGCGAAGCGATCCACTCGGCGTTCCTGTACCACGCCATCAAGGCGGGCATGGACATGGGCATCGTGAACGCCGGCCAGCTGATCGTGTACGAGGACATCCCGCCCGATCTGCTCGAGCACGTGGAAGACATCATCTTCAACCGCCGCCCGGATGCGACGGAGCGGCTGGTGGAGTTCGCCGAGCGCGTCAAGGGCGCCGGGACGAAGCGCGAGCTGGACCTGGGGTGGCGCGAGGGCACAGTGCAGCAGCGGCTCGCCCATGCCCTGGTGCACGGCGTGATCGACTTCATCGAAACCGATGTGGAGGAGGCGAGGCAGCAGTACCGGCGTCCGCTCGAGGTGATCGAGGGACCGCTCATGGACGGCATGAAGATCGTGGGCGACCTGTTCGGCGCCGGGAAGATGTTCCTGCCGCAGGTGGTGAAGAGCGCCCGCGCCATGAAGAAGGCGGTTGCGTACCTGGAACCGTACATGGCGGCGGAGAAGCTCGCCACCGGCGACACGCGCTTGCAAGGCCGTATCGTGATGGCCACCGTCAAGGGCGACGTCCATGATATCGGCAAGAACATCGTGGGCGTCGTGCTCGGGTGCAACAACTACGACGTGATCGATCTCGGTGTGATGGTGGCGCAGGACAAGATCCTTCAGGCCGCGCTCGACCACAAGGCCGATCTGATCGGACTGAGCGGCCTGATCACGCCGTCGCTGGACGAAATGGTGTCGGTCGCGCGGGAGATGGAACGGCGTCAGCTCACCATCCCGCTGCTGATCGGCGGCGCCACGACCAGCCGGCAGCACACGGCGGTGAAGATCGCGCCCGGGTACAGCTCGCCGGTCGTGCACGTCCTCGACGCCTCGCGCGCTGTCGACGTCGTGTCGAACCTGCTGAGCGACACCGCGCGGCCGGCGTTCATCGCGGCCAATCGCCAGGACCAGGCGAAGCTGCGTGACCAGCATGCCAAGCGTGCCGAGAAGCCGCTCCTCACCCTGGCACAGGCGCGGCAGAACCGCCTGGTAATCGACTGGGGCGCCGAGGATCTGCCGTCGCCATCGTTCCTCGGGCCGCGCACGATCGACCGTCTCGATCTGCAGTTCCTGCTGCCATTCATCGACTGGACGTTCTTCTTCACGGCGTGGCAGCTGAAGGGGCGGGTGCCGGCCATCTTCGATCACCCGCAGTACGGATTGGCGGCGCGCGAGCTGTACGAGAACGCGCAGACCCTGCTGTCCCGAATCGTGCGGGAAGGACGCCTGACCGCGTCCGGCGTGTACGGCTTCTGGCCTGCCGCATCCGACGGCGACGACATCGTCCTGTTCCGCGACGAGACGCGCTCGGACGAGCTGCTGCGGTTCAACATGCTGCGGCAGCAGGAGATCATCGCCGACGACAAGCCCAATCGATGCCTCGCCGACTTCGTCGCGCCGCTCGACAGCGGACGCCGCGACCACGTCGGTGCCTTCGCGGTGACTGCCGGTCTCGGCATCGAGACCCTCGTGGCCGAGTTCGAGCGCGACCACGACGACTATCACGCGATCATGGTGAAGGCTCTCGCCGACCGGCTCGCCGAGGCCTTTGCGGAGTACCTGCACGCCGAGGCACGCCGTGAGTGGGGCTACGGGGCCGACGAGCGGCTGTCGCCCGAGGACCTCGTGTCTGAGAAGTACCGCGGAATCCGTCCCGCCTTCGGCTACCCGGCGTGTCCTGACCACACGGAGAAGCTGAAGCTGTTCCACCTGCTCGGGGCCGAAAACGCCGGGCTGTCGCTCACGGAGAGTTTTGCCATGCTGCCGGCCGCCAGCGTGAGCGGCCTCTACTTCGCCAACCCCCGCGCCCGCTACTTCGTCGTCGGGCGCATCGGCGCTGACCAGGTCGAGGATTACGCCCGGCGCAAGGGGGTGCCGGCAGAGGAGGCGGAGCGATGGCTGGCGCCGAACCTGGGCTACGAGCCGGAGCGGGCGACCGTGGCGGGGTAGATTCCGGCGTCGACCGTTGACCGTTGACTGTTGACCGTAAACCGCTGACCGCTGACCGCTGACCGCTGATGGCTGAACGGTAAACGGTAAACGGTAAACGGTGAACGATGTTGACCCTCTCCGCCCGCGCGGTCAGAATCGCCGGATGCCCATCCGCCGTGTCTTCGCCGCAATCGTTCTCATCACCGCGCTCACGGATCCGGCCGTGCGGGCGCAGACGCCTGCAACCCCTGAACGCACCAAGCCGCTCAAGAGCCTCGACGTCACGGCCATCGACAAGGCAGCGGACCCCTGCACCGACTTCTACGCGTTCGCGTGCGGCGGCTGGCGCGCGAACAATCCGGTGCCCGGCGACAAGGCACGGTGGGGACGCTTCGACGAGCTCCGCGAGTTCAACCTTTACACCCTGAAGGACATCCTCGACGAGGCTGGGAAGCCGGTGGGCACGCGGACCCCGATTGAGAAACAGGTCGGCGACTTCTATGCGTCGTGCATGGACACGGCGACCATCGACGCCGCGGGCCTGAAGCCGATTTCACAGGATCTCGAGCGCATCGCAGCAGCCACCTCGAAGGACGACCTGCTGCGGGTCATGGGCGCGCTTCGGCGCGATGGAACGAGCACTTTGTTCGCGTTCGGCGTGGGCGCGGATCTCAAGGATTCCACGAAGACGCTGATGAACGTGGACCAGGGTGGCATCGGGCTGCCGGAGCGCGACTACTACCTGAAGGACGACCCGAAGAACGTCGAGACCCGCGAGAAGTATCTGGCTCACATGACCCGCATGTTCACGCTCGCGGGCGACACACCCGAGACGGCGGCCACGCGTGCGAAGAGCGTGCTTGCGCTCGAGACCCGGCTCGCGGCCGGCCAGCTCGATCGGGTGGCGAGGCGCGATCCCAACAACCGCGATCACAGGATGACGCTGGACGGCCTGAAGGGCCTCACGCCGGGGTTCGACATCGCCACATATGTTGCAAGTGCGGAGGCGCCGGCGTTCACGGAGGTCAACGTCGGCTGGCCCGACTTCTTCAAGGCCCTCGACGCGACCTGGCGCGATACCTCGTTGGACGATCTGAAGAGCTATGCACGCTGGAACGTGCTGAACGCATCCGCCCCCGGCCTCGCGTCGCCGTTCGAGCAGGAGAACTTCGATTTCTTCAGCCGTTACCTGCGCGGCATCAAGGAGCAGCCGCCCCGGTGGAAGACCTGCGTCGGCGTCGTGGACGGCAATCTGGGCGAGGCGCTTGGACAGCTCTACGTACGCAAAGCGTTCGGGGCCGACAGCAAGGCGCGGATGGCACAACTCGTAGACGCGCTGACGGTCGGCCTGGAGGGTGACATCACCACGCTCGAATGGATGACGCCCGAGACCAAGACCAAAGCAATCGAGAAGCTGAAAAAGCTGGGCAAGGGGAAGGTCGGGTACCCCGAGAAGTGGCGCGATTACTCATCCGTCTCCATCACGCGCGACGATTTCCTGGGCAACAGCCGCCGGGCCGACCGCTTCGAGGTCAAACGCGATTACGACAAGCTCGGGAAGCCGGTGGACAAAACCGAGTGGAGCATGACCCCACCCACCGTGAACGCCTACTACTCCGCGCAGTTTGCCGAGATCGTCTTCCCGGCGGGCATTCTGCAGCCGCCGTTCTTCGACGTGAAGGTGGACGATGCCGTGAACTTCGGAGCGATCGGGGCTGTCATCGGTCACGAACTGTCGCACGGCTTCGACGATTCCGGGCGCAAGTTCGACGGCGACGGTAACCTGAAAGACTGGTGGACCGACGCGGACGCCAAAGCCTTCGAGGAGCGCGCCGCGTGCATCGCGGACCAGTACTCCGGCTACTCACCGGTGAACGATCCGAAGACCGGCAACCCCGCGTTCCTCAACGGCAAGCTCACGCTGGGAGAGAACATCGGCGACAACGGCGGCGTCCGCATCGCGTTCATGGCGCTGATGAACACCCTGAAGGGCCGCGACCGGGCGGCCGTCGACGGCTTCACGCCCGAGCAGCGCTTCTTCCTCGGTTTCGCCCAGGTGTGGTGCCAGAACTCGACCGAGGCCGACGCGCTGCAGCGCATCTTCACCGACCCGCATTCGTCGGGCCGCTTCCGCACAAACGGCACCGTCAGCAACATGCCGGAGTTCCAGGAGGCGTTCAGCTGTAAGGCGGGCGCGCCGATGGTGCCGGAGAAGCGGTGCCGGGTGTGGTAGGCGCGGGTGCGGTAGACCGTTGACCGTAGACCGTGGACCGTGGACCGTACACGATAACCGCGGACCGTAAGCCTTCAAAAGGTAGACCGCGGACGCAGTGACCGTAGACGGTAAATGGTAGCCGGTTAACGGTAAACGGTTAACGGTAAACGTTGCTACTTGTGCAACTCCACGCCCATCACGTCCAGCCCGGCGCGCACGCGGGCCATGTTCTCGACAACCGGTGCGGGCGCCGCCTCGCCAAGGTCCCGGACGATCTTGTTCAGAGTGAACGCTGCAAAGCGCGTCCCCTCATTGTGCGATGACCGGACCGCAACGTGCAGCCGGTCGCACTGGTAGATCGCCTTCTCGATCTCAGGGGAAGGCGGCAAAGCCTCGAGGGCCGAGCGTCAGAGACTCGACGTCCCCGAGGAGCTGGTTCTTTGCAGTGTCTGCGGCCGCTGTCATGATCCTCATCTCGGCCGGGGCGCTTCGGCCCCGTCCTACGCTGTCAATTCATCTCGGCCGAAGCGCTTAACGATTGACGGTTGACGGTTGCTGAACGCCGGGGACGACCTCGGGTCAGCCGCGGTGTGCATCCTCCAGGTATGTGTACCCGTGCAGCCCGTTCTCATAGAACCGCAGCAGCCGTCCTGACTGCTCGAGATCCATGCGCCCCTCGCGGACAGCGTGCTCCACGTCCTCACGGAGGCGGTCCATGAGCGTCGCGGCATTGAACTCCACGTAGTCGAGCACCTCGCGGACCGTGTCCCCCTTGATCACTGCGTCGAGCACCACCGTGCCGTTCGCGTCGAGGCTGACGTGGACGGCGTGCGTGTCGCCGAACAGATTGTGCAGGTCGCCAAGGATCTCCTGGTACGCGCCGACGAGGAACACGCCGAGGTAATACGGGTCGCCGGTGAAGGTGTGGAGCGGCAACGTCTTCTTCACGTCGCGGCGGTCGATGAACTGGTCGATCTTGCCGTCGGAGTCGCACGTGATGTCGCCCAGCACCGCGTGCTGTACTGGCCGCTCGTTCAGCCGGTGAATCGGCATCACGGGGAACAGCTGCTTGATCGCCCAGCTGTCCGGGATCGACTGGAAGAGCGAAAAGTTGCAGAAGTACGTGTCCGAGAGCGACTCATCCAGGTTCTGCAGATCCTCCGGCACCTCCTCCATCTGCTGCACGAGCCGCTGCAGCTTGCGACAGATGGCCCAGTAGAGGGTCTCGGCGTGCACGCGCTGGTCGAGGGGCAGGTACCCGCCGCTGAACAGGTTCAACGCCATGTCGAGCGCCTGCTGCGCGTCGTGGTAGCCCTCGAGCGCGTTCCGCGCCGTCAGGTTGTTGAACGTCTCCGTGAGATCGATCAGCGGCTGCTCGAGCTCGTCGACAGGCGGCTTGGGCAGTGTCTCGGGGCCGAAGCCCGATACCCCGAGCACGTTGAACACGAGGACGCTGTGATACGCCACGACCGCGCGTCCGCTTTCGGACACGATCGTCGGATGCGGCACGCCCGCATCGTCGCAGACGGTCTGAATGTGATAGACGACGTCGTTGGCGTATTCCTGAAGCGTGTAGTTCATGCTCGACTCGAAGTTCGTCTGCGAGCCGTCATAGTCGACGCCCAGGCCGCCGCCGACGTCGAGGTACTCCAGCCCGGCCCCGGCGCGCGCCAGCTCCGTATAAACGCGGGCGGCCTCGTTCAGCGCCGCCTTGACGATGCGGATGTTGGGAATCTGGCTGCCGAGGTGAAAGTGCAGGAGCTTGAAGCAGTCCTGCATCCCGAGCCCCTTCAGGTGCTCCAGCCCCTGCAAAATCTCCGCAACGGTGAGCCCGAACTTCGAGCGGTAGCCGCCCGACGACTGCCAGCGGCCGCCCCCGCGGGCGGCCAGCTTCACCCGCATGCCGATCATCGGCCGGACGCCCACCTTCTCCGCGTATTGGAGGATGAGCTCGAGTTCGGTGTACTTCTCGACGACAGGGATGATCGTCCGCCCGATTTTCTGGGCGAGCATCGCCGTCTCGATGTACTCCGCGTCCTTGAACCCGTTGCAGATGATCGGCGTCCCGTTGGTGGCCATCGCCATCACCGCGAGCAGCTCCGGCTTCGAACCGGCCTCCAGACCGAACTTGTACGGCTGACCGAAGGTCAGCACTTCCTCGACGACCTGGCGCTGCTGGTTGACCTTGATCGGATAGACGCAGGTGTAGCGGCCGTTATACGAATGTTGCGCGATGGCCGCCTGAAAGGCATCGTGGATGTCGCCGAGCCGGTGCTTGAGGATGTCGGTGAACCGGATGAGCACCGGCAGGTCGATGCCGCGGGTCTGCAGGTCGTCGGCCAGCTGCTTCAGATCGATGGCCTGCGCCGTGTCCTTCGTGGGATGCACGAGGACGTGCCCGGAATCGCTGACGGAGAAGTATCCTTTCCCCCACCGTGGGACTTCGTAGAGCTCCTCGGCGTCGATCGCAGTCCACTGCTCGTGGGTGCCCATCGGTGGCCGCGACCGTCCCATCGTCGTGCTGCTCATGGGACACATGATACAGGTGTGAAGCGTCACGTGTAGGTTGGCCGTTCGGCGGAGCGCTTCGACCACACGAGGACGGCGTCGACACGTGTCTGCCGGGGCGCTTCGGCCCCGGCCCCCACACAGTCCACAGACGCCCCGGCCATCCCGCACAGACATGCCACGGTGTAGGGCTGTGGCCGAAGCGCCACGGCCGAACAGTTGATGACAGCGTAGGGCCGGGGGCCGAAGCGCCCCGGCCATCCCGGGCCGCCGATCACATGTACAATCCCGTCTGAGCATCTCGAATGTCCGACGAAATTGTCACCCGCACACGCCGGTCCGGCCGCGTCGACCCCGGTGCCGACGGCGAAGACGCTACCGGCGAGATCCGCAAGCTGACCTCGCTGGTCGAGATCAGCCAGGCATTGGCCGGCAGCCCGAAACTCGCAGAATCATTGCCGGCCGTGCTCGACACGCTCGAGAGGCATCACAGCGTGGTCCGCGCCTTGGTGACGCTGGCAGACGATGAAAGCGGTGAGCAGTACGTGATGGCGGCAACCGGCAGTGTCCAGCTGCGGGACCGGGCCCGGGCGGGTGAAGGTATGGTCGCCCGCGTCATCGAGAGCGGGCGGGCCGTCGTCGTGCCACAGGTATCGCAGGAACCGCTGCTGCACGAGCGCGGCCGGCGGCCGGATGCCCGGGAATTGAGCTTCATCTGCGTGCCGCTCGTCGTCAGTCGGCGGCCAGTTGGCGCGCTCGCCGTCCATCTCGCCTTCAAGCGGCACCGGCAATATCAGCGATCGCTCAAGTTCTTCCGGGTGGTGGGCTCCATGATCGCGCAGGCCGTCAAGGTGGCGCGCGTCGCTGAATCGGAGCGCCGGCGCCTGGTCGAGGAGAACGCGCACCTGCGCGACGAGCTGGCCGACCGCTACGCCTTCCGCCACATCATCGGCAACAGCGCGCCCATCCAGGCGGTGTACGAGCAGGTGGCGCAGGTCGCGCGAACGAATACGACGGTGCTGATCCGCGGCGAGTCCGGCACGGGCAAAGAGATGATCGCGCATGCGATCCACTACAATTCACCCCGCGCGAAGAAGCCCTTCATCAAAGTGAGCTGCGCGGCGCTGCCGGGCAGCCTCATCGAGTCCGAGCTGTTCGGCTACGAGAAGGGAGCGTTCACGGGCGCCCACGCGCTGAAGAAAGGCCGCTTCGAGTTGGCCGAGGGCGGCACGCTGTTTCTCGACGAGATCGGCGACGTAGACGTGACGACGCAGGTGAAGCTGCTGCGGGCGCTGCAGGAGCGGGAAATCGAGCGGCTCGGCGGCACGCACAGCATTCGCGTCAACGTCCGCCTGGTCGCGGCCACGCACCGGCCACTCGAGGAGCTGATGGCCGCCAGCACCTTTCGCGAGGACTTGTTCTACCGGCTGAACGTGTTCACGATCTTTGCTCCGCCATTGCGGGAGCGGAAGCCCGACATCATGCTGCTGGCCGATCATTTCCTCGCGAAGTACTCGGTCGAGCATGGGAAGCACATCAAGCGCATCGCAACTCCGGCCATCGACATGCTCACGAGCTATCACTGGCCAGGCAACGTCCGCGAGCTCGAGAACACAATCGAGCGCGCGGTGCTCGTGTGCGAGGGGAACGTCATCCACGGGCATCACCTGCCGCCGACGCTGCAGACGGCCGAAGCGTCCGGCACGATGCCGCGGACGTCGCTCGAGGACAACGTGGCGACGTTCGAGCGCGATCTGATCCAGGACGCCCTCAAGTCGACCCGCGGCAACCGCGCGCGCGCGGCAAGGCTGCTGCAGACGACGGAGCGCATTCTCGGCTATAAGGTGCGCAAATACGGGATAGATTGCGCCCGCTTCGGCGCCTGACGGTCGCTCAGTCGCGCCGGGTGAGAGACGCGAATGTTGCGGCTGGCGCGTTCCCCTACAATTTCGTCCGATTGCGGCTCGGCCGGCGCTGGTCGGCCCGGCCGGAGTTTGCGCGCCGCGCCGTAAATCTGCTGTTGTCAGACCAGTTGATCTGCATGGCACACCGGCTGCTATCTGCCGGGCCAGCGTCAGCGGCGACGGAAGATGTCCGTCTCGCGCGTGGCGTTCTGGAGGTCAGGTGATGCCCGTGGCCAGGGGAGAACGGTTCGAGTGCTCGATGTCGAGAGCGCTGGGGATTTGGGGGTGCGGCGTAGCGCTCGTGGTAACGGGCGCCGCATCGGCGGCGGCACAGCAGCCGACGCCGGCAGGATCCGCGTCGGGGACGCTCTCGGCGCAGGCGGCCGTCGTGCTCGGGGTCCCGGCAGCGGCGGCGGACGCGCAGGGTCCGGACACGGCTGCGGATCCGGGCGACAAGGAGACGCCCCCGGAGGAACAGGCAGCCGACACGGGCGGGCTCGTCGAATTCTTCAAGAGCACCGAGCTGACCGGCTTCGTGGACGCATACTACGGGTGGAACTTCGACCGCGAGAGCCCCACCCTGCTGCGGAACTTCGACGTCAACCACAACGAGTTCAGCTTCGCGCTGGCGGAGGTGGCGCTCGAGAAGAAGGCAACCGCGGACAGCCGCGTCGGGTTCCGCCTCGACTTCGATGCGGGCCAGACGGCGGACATGGTCAACGCCTTCGAGCCGGGCGGGCCGGAGTTCCTCGACAACGTCCAGCAGGGGTACGCCAGCTTCCTTGCGCCCGTGGGGAAGGGGCTGCAGGTCGACTTCGGCAAGTTCGTGACACCGCACGGTGCGGAGGTGATCGAGAGCCGCGACAACTGGAACTACTCACGCGGCCTGCTCTTCGCGCTCGCGATTCCGTATTACCACATGGGCGTGCGCGTGGGCTACCCGATTGCTGACACGGTGAGCGTGACGGGCTTCGTCGTGAACGGATGGAACAACGTCCGTGAGAACAACGGCGCGAAGACGTTCGGCGGGTCCGTCGCGATCAAGCCCAACGATCGGGTGTCCATCATCCAGAACTACATGGTGGGCGCCGAGCAGCCGGACAACAACGACGACCTGCGGCACCTCTTCGACACGGTCGTCTCCTTCACGCTCACCGACAGGATCAGCCTGATGGGCAACTACGACTACGGTCGTGACGAGGTCGCAGGTGAATCGGTCGACTGGTCGGGCGTCGCGGGGTACCTGAAGTACCAGCACAACGAAAATCTCGCGTTCATCCCCCGGTTCGAGGTGCTGTGGGACTCAAAGGCGTTCACCACCGGCGCACTGCAGAACGTGAAGGAGTTCACGCTGACCGGCGAGTACAAGTTCAGCGGTCTGATCTCGCGCCTGGAGTTCCGCCAGGACTTCTCCGACGAGGAATTCTTCCCCGAGGGTGACGGGTTCAAGAAGACGCAGTCAACCTTGACCCTCGGCCTGATCTACGCGTTCACATCGGCGAAACCGTAAGCTGGCGAATGTGGAGCCGGGACTCGTCCCGGCCGTCGTGTAGTCATGTGGGGCAGGCCTTCAGGCCTGCTAGAGCGCACCGATTTGCAGGGCTGAAGCCCTGCCCCACATCAGCGATGTGGTGACACCACAAGCGAGCACCGGGTCTAATCGCAGACCGGACGAAAACTACAGCTAACCCGCGATTCACTTGTGTAGTCATGTGGGGCAGGCCTTCAGGCCTGCTAGAGCGCACCGATTTGCAGGGCTGAAGCCCTGCCCCACATCGGACAGCGACGCACGCCGCGACTGAAATCCCGGCGCCACACGACAGCGGGCCTAGGCGGTGAGGGGGGCGGCCGCGGCTGCGTTGTCGATCGCGCGCAGCACGGCGTCGTAGTCGTTGGGCAGCAGCACCGGCCCGTTCGCGTAGTGGGACTCGATGCCCGCGAGCGTGCCTTCGTGGTAGCCGATCTTGAAGTCCGTGAACTTCAGGCCGTTCGCCGTGGAGATGACGACGACGCGCTGGCCGCCGGTGATCTCGCCGCGCGCGACGAGTTTCTTCAGCACGGCGAGCGCCACACCGGTGTGCGGGCAGTTGAACATGCCCGTGCGGTCGGCTTCGGCGGCGGCGTCCGCCAGCTCCTGCTCCGAGGCCTGCTCCACGATGCCGTCGTAGCGCTGCAGCGTCCTGATCGCCTTTTTCACCGACACCGGGTTGCCGATCTGGATCGCCGAGGCGAGCGTCGGGCGTGCGGCGACCGGCTCGAAGTCCCATCCGCGTTGGTAGGCGAGGTACAGCGGGTTCGCCGCCTGCGCCTGCGCGAGCACGATGCGGGGGCGCCGGGAGGTGATCCCCACTGCCTCCATCAGATCGAACCCCGCGCCGAGGGCGCTGACGTTCCCGAGGTTGCCCCCGGGGATGATCACGACGTCGGGCGCCAGCCAGTCGAACTGCTGCACGATCTCTATCGCGACCGTCTTCTGGCCCTCGAGCCGAAGGCTGTTCATCGAGTTCGCGAGATAGACGCGCCCCTCGCCCGCAAGCCGCTGCACGATGGACATGCAGCCGTCGAAGTCCGTGTCGAGCGACAGCACCGTGGCCCCGTTCGCCAGCGGCTGCACCAGCTGCGCCGTCGTCACCTTGCCACGCGGGAGAATGACGATGGCGGGAATGCCCGCGGCTGCGGCGTACGCGGCCAGTGATGCGGACGTGTCACCCGTCGACGCGCACGCGACCGCCTGGATCGCGCTGCCGTGCTCGATCATCTGCTTGACCATCGAGACGAGCACCGTCATCCCGAGGTCCTTGAACGAACCGGTGTGCGAGTTGCCGCACTGCTTCACCCACAGGTCGTCGAGCCCGAGCGTGCGCCCGAAGCGGTCCGCCCAGAACAGGTTCGTGCCGCCCTCGTCCATGGAGACAATGTTGTCGTCGAGAATCGACGGCAGCACCCACTCTTTCTTCCCCCACACCGCCGACCCGTACGGCCACGTCGTGCGCTTGTAGCGGTCGTCGAACAGCTTCATCCACGCGGCGGCACTGCGCCCGCGCAGCGCCTCGATGTCATGCGACACCTCGAGCAGGTCGCCGCACGTGGGACAGCGATAGATGGCCTGCTCGAGCGAGTGCTCACCCGGGCAGCCGGCGATGCAGCGGAAGGATGCTTGGTAGGACATGGGACAGGATCAGCCTCCAGGCTGCGGGCTCCAGGCTGCAGGCGCCGTCAGGCTGGGCGAGGCTCCAGAGACCGACCGGGCCTGTAGGCTGCAGCCTGCCGCCTGCAGGCTACGGCGGCGCCTATCGGGCCGCGGGCAGAACCTTCCGCCGCTTCCTCCCGAATTCCGGCGCCTCTTTCATACACGTGCCGAGGATGCCGATCGATCGCGTGAAGGCCTTCATCCCGGTGCGCTCGATCTGCGCGGTGTTGTCGCCAACGGTGGGGAAGCCGTTTGCGGTGGGCGTGAGGCTTTCCCAGTTGCGGAACAGGCGGCCCCAGTCGCTGTCGAGCGCCTGCGCCATCATCATGCGGGCCTTCACCGGGTACCAGAAGCTGTCGTGATACAGCACGCTCGCCATGTAGGCCCACGGCGCGAGCACCGTCTTCAGCGACCATTCGACGGGCTTCTTCAGCGGGCCCCAGTAGATCTTGTGCTGCATCCGGGAGGCGAACGTCATCTCGCGGAACGGACCGTCGAAGTGCCAGTTCTCATTCGCCGCCGAGAGGTCGCCGACCATCTCGATGTCGCGCGGATCGCCGCAGCCGAGGCCCTTCTCGTGCGCCAGGCGGATGAACCTGATGGAGAGCGGATCCATGCCCATCAGCTTCGCCGCGACCGCGTCGATCGCCACCTGGTCGCTGCTCGCCAGAATCACGTTCTTCGTGTACGGCACCATGCAGCGCGGGCCCGGCCCGTCGCCGGCGAAAGTGCCATCCATCACGGCGAACACGCCGCGGTGGATCTTCTGCTGGATCATCAGCAGGTCCACGAGCGTCTCGTGGATGACCGGGTGCGTCCAGTGCCGCCGCTCGTTGAGCAGCCCGCCGAACGCGTTCTTCATCGCGCCGGTGGTCGTGGTGAAGACGTGCGTCTTGATGGTCGGCAGGTGGATGATGTTCTCGCCGATGAACCGGCGGGGAATCATGAACCCGTCAGGGTAGACCTCGTTGAGGACCAGGAACTTCTTCGTGAGGTCGCCGACGGCGTCCTTGATGTTGATCCACTCCTCCCCTTCGTAGATGTGAACATTCCGCAACCCGTGCGCCTCGACGACGTTGAGCTGCTTGTTCTCGCGTTCGCCGAGGTGCGCGTCGATGACGACGGTGCGGTTGTGGCAGGCGTGCATCAGGTCCGGCTTGTAGCCGTCCTGCTTCATCGCGCGGATCACCCCGTCCAGCTGCCAGGGTGTCGTCGAGCTGCCCGGAAAGAAGAAGTGCCAGGAGATGTTGACCTTGAGCGCGGTGTCGGCGTCTTTCGCGATTACGTCCTGATAACCGGCCAGGTTCATCAGCCGGTGGTAGTCGTGGAACACCGTCTCCGGCGCGGTGCGGAGGACGGCGACTTTCGCCTTGGGCATGAGGACGATGGTACCACGACAGGCTGCAGGCTACGGGCTGCAGGCTGCAGGCCCGTCGGGCTCGTGGGCCGGGCCTTCGGCCAGACCGGCCTGAAGACTGTAGCCTGCAGACTGTCGCCTATTTCCGCAGCGCAATGATCCTGTCAATAAGCCCCTTGTCATCCGGCAACAGCCCCGCTGCGGGAAGTCTGGGAACCAGGTCGGCCCACGCCGGCTCCTTTCCGAACACCGCCTGGAAGATGGGCTTCGCTTCCGCCTCGCGGCCAATCGAGGCAAGCGTGACGGCGTGCCAGAAGGGGAGTTCCACGATCTCCGGAGCGATGGTCGCGGCAGCGGCGTACTCCTCGAGCGCCTCGTTCACCTTCTGCTCGCTCATGAGCTCGTCGCCGCGGTTGGCGCGGATGTAGGCGCGCTGCAGGCGGATCAGCCGGCGCAGCTCCTCGAGTGGCTCGGCGTGATCCTCCACGCGCAGGTCGAAGATGCGGTCGGCCCCGGCCCACGGCTTGCCAGTGGATTTCGGTTTCACGATCAGGATCGCGGCCGACTGCCGTCCGCGGATGTCGCCGCCCACCGCCTGCCCCGCGTCGAGCGCGGCCAGCAGCCGATCCGCGAGATCACCAGTGGCCTTCTCGTAGGCGGCCGACATTGCCGGCCACACCTTCGCGTTCGCCATGAGATTGGCCTGTGCGGAGTACTGCGTGCCGACGTGGTGCCCGGCGGCGGCGATGGCCTTCTTGCCGGTGTGCGCGGCGACGCGGCCCTGGGCGTCGACGATCGCGACCTGGCGGACGTCCTGCTGCGCGTCGGCGGCGACGAGCTGCGCGAGCGCATCAGGTGCCGAGACGCCATGCCTCAGCAGCTCGAGCCCGCGCTGCCCGTAGCCGGGATCAACGAACGATTGCGTGGCAATCGCGCCTACGCCTGCCTCGGCCCACGTGACGATGGAGCCGACCGAAAACCAGTGTGACTGGACGGCGACCCCGAGCTCGCCCGTCTTCGGGTCGCGTGCGACGATCGAGTAGGTATGGGCGAGAGGATCGGCGGCAGCCGCGGAAGGAAGAGCAAGCAGGACCGCAAAGAGCAGGGCGAGTTGGCGCATCGGCGTGACCTCTGGCGTGACTCTGCGTCTTAGTGGCCCTGCGGCGTTACGTTCGGCGTCGTCGAGACTCGCGGACGGCTCGTGGACCGGCCGGTCCATGGCCCTGATCGGAACGTTCGGAGTCCGAACCCGGGCCCTCAGCTCTCGTCCGTGACCTCCACGCCCAGCCGAGCAGGCTGACGGCGGCGATGCCGAAGACGCCCTTGGTGACCAGACCGCGCCCGGGGCCCTTCTCCGGCTTACCTTCGATCAGCTGGCGGTACGCCTCTATCTGTTCCGGCGTGCGCGCCGGGTGCACCGTCGTCGCGGGCTGCACCTCCGGCGCCGCCCGCCGCTCCACACGGTGCTCGCCGGACGTCTTCACCCAGCGCGTGACGAACGCAAAGGCCTCTGAGCTGCACGCAGGGCAGATCTGCTCCTCGTGGATCTCGTCGCAGTCCAGGCACAGCCGCGCAGCATCGAGTTTCATGGGGAACACTATACACAGGCGGGCGGCGGGCGGCGGGTGGCGGGCGGCGGCCGGTGAGCGGTAGGCGGCAGGCGGACAGGCGGGACAGGCCACGGAGTGGGCGCTGGGCGGAGACAGAACGGCGACAACGACAGTCCATGCGACAAATTCAGCCGGTCGTGCGTCTTGCATGATGGGGATGGATCGCAACCGCATGCAGACGCGCCTACTCCTCGTGTTGCTCGCCGTCGTCCTGCTGAGCCCTGGTGTGGGCGGTGCGTCGCCGGACGACGAGCCCCGCGGCGTCGAAGCGAGAGGTGCCCAGGAGCCCGGAGTCGAGAGCCTGGAGCAAGCCAGCCCGTCCGTGAGCGACCGCCCGCTTCCCGACCCCAAAGCCTTCGGCGCCGAGGTGCGCCGGCGGATGCTCACCGACCGCGAGCTGCAGGCCCAGTACACATTCATCGAGAAACGCGAGGAGATTAAGGCCACGAAGCTGGGGAAGGTGAGCGCGGGACCGGTGAAGACGTACGAGGTTTACCCGTCCGTCGAACGCGGCAACACATACAAGCGGCTCATCGCGGTCAACGGCGTGCCGGTGCCGCCGGCCGAGCTCGAGCAGCAGGACCGCACTCATCGCGAGGACGTGCTGCGGGAGGCGGCGAAGCGCGAGCGGGAAACGCCTGAGGAGCGCCAGCGGCGGGTGCGGGACGAGGAGAAGGACCGCATCGAGTGGAACCGCACGCTCGACGAGGTCTTCCAGCTGTACGACATCCGCCTCGTCGGCCGCGAGGTCCTCCACGGGCACACGACGGTCATCGCGACGCTCGAACCGAAGCCGGCGTACCGGCCGCGCACGGAGGCGGGTCACTGGATGAAGAAGCTCCGCGTTCGCGCGTGGATCAGTGAGTCGGACTACCAGGTCGTGAAGGGGGTCGCGCAGGTCATAGACGACGTGACGTTCGGATGGGGGCTGGCGCTGCGCCTGCACACGGGGACGGTGGCGGAGATGGAGCGCACGAAGATCAACAACGAGGTCTGGCTGCCGGCGCGCTTGGAGATCAAGGGCTCCGGCCGCGCCCTGCTCCGGCGCTTCACCGTCAGCAGCCTGACGGTCTACTCGGACTACAAGAAGTTCGACGTCTCGACGGATCAAGCGCTCCCGCCGCAGTGACACCGGTCGGCCGCGGCCGGGCGGCCGGGGCGACAGATCACACCGGTCTCGCCAATGCCGTGATGATCGCGTCCGTGTCGTAGACGCACCCGGCCCACGTCCCGCCGCTCACGTGCTGCAGCGCCGCCCACAGGCGGGTGTCGTCCGGTAACGCCGGGTCCCCCGCAAGGTCCGGGCGCGGCCTGCGACCGGCGATCTCCGCGTCCGCGGCGATCACCTCGCCCGACGCCGTCCTCTCCACGAGATCGACGGACCCTTCTAACCGGCCGCGGTCGATGACGACGCGAATGAGGTCGCCGTCGCGGATGCGACCGATGGGACCGCCGCCGAGGGCCTCGGGACCGATGTGGCCGATGCACGGCCCTGTGGAGACGCCCGAGAAGCGCGCGTCGGTAAGGAGGGCGACCGACTTGCCGACGTCCAGGTACTTGAGCGCGGAGGTGACCTGGTAGACCTCCTCCATGCCGGCGCCGATCGGGCCGCGGCAGATGAGGACCATGACGGTGCCAGCCTGGATGCGATCGGCGCCCCTGCTCTTGATCGCGGCGACGGCCGCGCGCTCGGTGGTGAAGACGCGCGCCGTGCCGGTGAGACGATAGACGCCGTCCGCCCCCACGGTGGAGGGATCGATCGCCGTGCTCTTGACGATCGCGCCCTGCGGCGCGAGGTTGCCCTTGATGAACGACACCGTGCTCGTGAGCCCGCATCGCGCGGCCGCGTCGGGGCCCATGATCACGGTGTCCGGATCCACGCCATCGGCGGCGCGCAGGCGATCGCGAAGAACCGTGCGGCGCTCGCAGTCCTGCCACCAGTCGAGCACCGCGTCGAGACGCTCGCCGCTCACGGTCATCACTGATCCATCGATCAGCCCGAGGCGGCGCAGGTGCAGCATGACTTCGGGCACCCCGCCAGCGAGGAACACGCGGACGGTGGGATGGGGGCCGTTCGGCAGCGAGTCCACGAGGCGCGGCACCTGGCGGTTCACGGCCATCCAGTCCTCGACGGTTGGACGCGTGAGTCCGGCCGCGTGCGCGATCGCGGGGATGTGCAGCAGCAGGTTCGTCGACCCGCCAAACGCGGCGTGCACGGTCATGGCGTTCCGAATTGCGGCATCCGTGATGACGTCCCTCGTCGTCAATCCGCGCGCGATCATGCGCTCGACAGCGCGCGCCGATCGGCGGGCAACGTCGCGCCAGATTGGCTGGCCTGAGGGCGCCAGCGCGCTGTGGGGCACCGCGAGGCCGAGCGCTTCGGCGACCACCTGCGCGGTGGCGGCTGTTCCCAGGAACTGGCAGCCACCGCCGGGCGACGCGCACGCACGGCACCCGAGCTCGGCAGCCTCCTCGAGCGTGAGCTGCCCATACGCGTAGCGCGCGCCGATCGTCTGGACCGCGCCCGCGTCGACGCCATCAGTCGGAGGCAATGTGACGCCGCCCGGCACGGCCACGGTGGCGAGATCGCGCGACCCGGCGAGCGCCATCAGCATCGCGGGCAGCCCCTTGTCGCAGGTCCCCACGCCGATCACGCCGCGGCGCGTCGGCAGCGATCGGATCAACCGGCGCAGCACCATCGCGGCGTCGTTGCGGTAGGCGAGGCTGTCCATCATCCCGGTCGTGCCCTGCGTGCGGCCGTCGCAGGGATCGGTGACGAACCCGGCGAACGGCATGAGCCCGCGTCCGCGAAGCTCACGCGCGGCGGCCTCCATCAGCAGGCCTACCTCCCAGTGGCCGGTGTGATAGCCGAGCGCGAGCGCGGTGCCGTCCGGCTGCCTGATGCCGCCCTGCGTGCTGAGGATCAGGACCTCGGGCCGACCGAGCTCGTCGGGCCGCCAGCCCATTCCGACGTCCTGCGTCCATCCGAAGAGATCGCCGCTTGGCTTCCGCAGCAGATCGGCCGGCGTGAACGGCAGCGAACCCTTCGGTCCCGGCGCGGCGGTGACGACCTCCAGGTCGGCAGGGTCATCGTTATCGAAGATTGGGTGCACGCGTAATTATCCGCCCTCTTTTGGAAGACCGGACCAAGGGGCCTCAGCCCGATCCTCCGGTTTACGTTGGTACCCGGTACCTGTGTCCACCAGGACCCAGTACCTGCGGCCCATTGTGAAGTCTACCGGGGGGCAGCAGGATACAGGTCGGGGCCAGTCGATGACTTGACGTGCGAATGACACGCTGGGAGACGCTCAACGGCAATGTCAGAACCGTCAGGACGGTTACGGACTCGTAACGGCCGTCCTGGTGCGCCATAGAAGGTCTGGCCGGGTGCACAGATCCGGCGACGGCGAATGTCGGTCCAGATTGTTGGCAATCGGGCGGGTTTGAGCCCGCGGAGTCTGGCCGTCGCAGGTGCGTTCTCGACGGTATTCTCCTTGCTAGCTCTTCGGTTCCAGCGTTGACATCCCAGCGGTACGCGGCATTTATGCCAGGAGCCCGGAGGCCAGTCCGTGAGTAGCCAGGTGTTGGGACCCGTTCCCGTCGGTCGCCTCGATGCCCCGGCGCCCGCTACGCCCGTGATCGTGAGCGCCAGCCAGCAGATGGCGGACATCCTGGCGCTCGTCGAGCGGGTGGCGGCGCGTGACACGAAGGTGCTCGTCACCGGTGAGAGCGGGGTGGGCAAGGATCTCGTCGCGCGAGAGATCCACATGCGCTCCGCGCGCGCGACGCGTCCGTTCATCGCGGTCAACTGCGCCGGCCTCACGGAGACGCTTCTCGAATCGGAGCTGTTCGGCCACGTAAAGGGCAGCTTCACCGGCGCCTACCGTGACAAGCCCGGCAAGCTGCAGCTCGCGCACCGCGGCACACTGTTCCTGGACGAAGTGGGCGAGATGAGCCTCCGCATGCAGGCGCTGCTCCTCCGGTTCCTCGAGAACGGGGAGGTGCAGTCCGTCGGTGCCGACCACGTGCAGACGAAGGTGGACGTGCGCGTGATCGCGGCGACGAATCGTGTCCTGGCGGACATGGTCGCCAACGGGCAATTTCGCGAAGACCTGCTGTATCGCCTGCGCGTCATCCACATCCACGTGCCACCGCTGCGCGAGCGGCGCGAAGACATCCGGCCGCTCGTGAAGTTCCTGGTGTCCAAAGCGGGGCGCGACGGCGAGTTCAACGAGCCCGCGCTGAAGATGCTCGAGCGCTACCGGTGGCCCGGCAACGTCCGCGAGCTGCAGAACGTCGTCGAGCAGTCGTTGTGGATGTCGAACGGCAGCCGCGTGGACGTGTCGCACCTGCCGCCGGCGGTGCAGGCTGCGGGCGATGCGGCAGCCCCGATGCGCGAGCGGCGGCGCCAGGTGAGCGACGAGCTGTACACCGCGCTCGTGTCGGGCGGCTACTCGTTCTGGGAGCACATCCACCCGCTGTTCCTCGCTCGTGACATCACGCGGTACGACATGCGGTGTCTCGTGCGCAAGGGGCTTTCGACCACCCGGGGAAACTACCGGTCGCTGCTGCGGCTCTTTGGGCTGCCGACGCAGGACTACAAGCGGTTCCTGAACTTCCTCGCTGCGCACGACTGCACGGTGGACTTCCGCGAGTTCCGCCACGGCAGCCCGCCGCCCCTGCGGTCGCCGCGCCTGCTGCCGCCGCTGGAGGTGCGCGAGCCGGCGCCTGTGGCCGATGACCGTGAGGCGACCCGCAAAACGGAGAGCGTGAGCCCGGCGGCGGGGTAGTGCTGTCGCGATTCGCGCACGTCGGCAGGGCTGAAGCCCTGCCCCACACGATAGCTCTCACACGTCAGCAGGGCTGAAGCCCTGCGCCACATGGACCGATTGCGTCAGCAGGGCTGAAGCCCTGCCCCACATGCACGCGTCAGCAGGGCTGAAGCCCTGCCCCACATGGACCGATCGCGGTTCGAACATGTGTTCTGCACTTCGAACATGTGTTCTGCAATCGAACATGTGGGGCAGCCCTTTAGGGCTGCAAGTGAGCACATGTGGGGCAGCCCTTTAGGGCTGCTGCTGAACTGCTGACGATTCCCTTCCAGTCCCGCTCGCACTCGCCACCCGCAGCCAGCTATGATGTTTTTTGGGCCAAAAGCCGGTCCATTTCTATCCAGCTCGCATGAGTTTGCCGATACTCTGTCCGCGAGACCATACGTCTGATGTGGAGAGCGATTCATGGTGACCCTGGCCGATCTGCGCGCTCGCAGCACTGTGCCGAGCTGGCAGGAGGCGGTAGCGATCGTCCAGGAGCTGTTTCTGGCCACGGTGGGCGAGCGCGGTTCCGCGGCGCGTCTGCCCGATATCGCGCACATCGGCCTGAACCCCGATGGATCGATCGCGCTGCTCCCACAGAGCTCCATACCCGAGAACCCTGTCCGACACCTCGCGGTGCTGCTCTGCCTGATGCTGGAGAACGTGCCCGCCCCAGGTCCGCTGCTGGATCTCGCGGAACGCAACCTGAAGGATCCGCCCGAGTTCCCGGTGCCCGAGGAGTTCACGCGGTCGCTGCGGTACTTCGAGCGCCCGGGACGTGACGAGGACATCAAGGAGCTCGTGGTCCGCGCGGAGCGCGCGAGGGAACAGAAGGCGGTGGACGACGAGCTGCGGCACCTCGAGGAGCGTTCTCGCGAGTTGCTGGAGGCCCAGGAGATCCCCGAACGGCACATCCTCGAACGTGACGGCACCGTGACGGTCGTGAAGCGCGAGCGGAAATTGGGCCAGGGGCCACGACTGCCGGCGATCAGCACCACAGAACTGATCGGGATCGACGATGTGCCGCCTGTCCGTGCCAAGTGGGATATTCACGGGACGTTCCGCCTGGTCGTGATCGTGGGAACGCTGGCCTATGCCGCTTACTGGATCACACGACAAGCTCCGCCGCCCGCCGGTGTCACCAAGGTCGAAGAGAACGTCGCAAAGGCCGCGCGGCGCGTGTTCGGCGACGGCAGCGGCACAGGGGGAGCTCCGTCCGGGCCATCCGCGGACCGCCCTCCGGCCCCCGCGCCGTCGCCTGCAGGTTCGACGGGATCGTCAGGTGGTTCGGGCGGGTCGTCCGCGGGAGGCTCAGGACGCTCTTCATCGTCTGCGCCGGCGGCGGGCGGAACCGCTGCGGGTTCATCGGGCGAGGCGTCATCGTCGGCGCCTCCCAGCGCGCCGTTGCCCGCCGTCGAGGGTGGGCCCGTCAAGCCGCTTCAGCAGGACGATCCCGGTGCGCCTGCAACGTTCTCAGGCAGCGATGCGGATGTGACGCCCCCTGTGCTGCTCGGTAGCGGGGCGCCCGCGCCCGCAGCGGGTGTCCCTGCCGCTACGTACCAGTTGATAGTGGACGCCTCGGGCAACGTGGAGCAGGTGCAGTTGATTGCCGGGGACCGCGGCATGCGGGAGAGCATGATGCGCGCTCACGTGAAAAGTTGGAAGTTCCGACCGGCGTCGAGGCGTAGCGGTGCCGTGCGGTACCGCCTGCAAGTCCGGGTGGCCATCTGACATCGACGATGTCCCCTTGCCGGCGGGGCGCATTGGTGTCCGCGGGACGATGCATTGGTGTCCACCGGACGATGGAGCGACCGCCCCTGTATAATTGTCGCGCTCCCAGAGGAAACGCATGATCACGCTCGCAGATCTGCGGGCGCGCAACACCCTGCCCTCCTGGCAGGAGGCCGTTGCGGTCGTCCAGGAACTGTTACACACGACGGCTCCCGCCAGCGGGTCTGCAGCGCGGCTTCCTGACATCGAGCACATCGGGCTCTCGCCCGACGGCACGATTGCCGTGCTCCCTGGCAGTCCTGTCCCCCAGGATCCCGTTCGGCATCTGGCTGTCCTCATGGATCTGCTGCTCGAGGACGTGACCGCCCCTCCTGAGTTGATCGACATCGTCCAGCGCAATACCACCGATCCGCCGGAGGCGAGGTCCCTGGATGATCTGGCGAAGGCGCTCGCCTTTTTCGAACGCCCGGGCCGTCGCGACGATATCGCGGCGCTCGTCGCACGCGCGTCGGTGGCCGAGGAGCAGACGCGAGCGGACGAGGAATTGCGAAGGTTGAAGGCCCGGGCGATCGAGGGCGAAAAGCCTCGGGAGCTCGCCCCTGCTGGCGCCAAGCGGACTCAACGCAGCGCCGTGGTGCCGCTCGTCCTGGCGGCCGGCCTGCTCGCGATTGCGCTCAGCGCGGGCGCACTCTGGTGGCGGACACAGGGTTCTTCAGCGCAAACGGCCGTCGTCGAGCAGACTGCTGATGCGGAAGGTGCCGATGGCGAAGGCTCATCGGTTGAAACGCCGGGAGCGCCGCCCGAGGCCGCGCCCACGTCACTCCTGGGACGCGTCGGCGATGCCGTGCGATCCGTGTTCAGCGGCTCGCCCGCCACTCCTGAACTTGTCCCTCCACCTCCGGCGCCGCCGGCCCCGGTCGTAGCGGCGCCGCACGCACGGCGGAGGGCCGCCCGAGCCTCGGCCACCGGCGCGCGGAACGGCGTCACCGACGCCGACGATGCGGAGATGGACCCAGTCACCATCATCACGACTGAGCTGGGCGGGCGGCCGCTCGAACCCGATGCACCGGCGGAGTCCGCTCCCGTGATGAACAGCGACGCCCTCTACTCGTCGGGCGACCTGAGTGTGTTGCCCCCTACGATTGTGCGACCGGTGATCCCCCCCCGCCCGCGGCGAACGCTCCGCCCGAAACCGTGGCGCTGTTCGATTTGGTGGTCGACCGGCAGGGGCGCGTGGAACGGGTGGTGCTGGCGTCGAACCCCGCCCGCTTTCACGAGCGAATGATCCTGTCCCACATCAAGGCGTGGACGTTCCAGCCCGCGATGAAGGACGGCCGCCCGGTGCGGTATCGCCTGCGCGTGCTGCTGTCCGTCTGACGTGACGCTGTCGAGCACCGCTCGCGCGCAACTGGAGGCGCTGAGCGTCGCGCGGAACGCGGACGGCGGGTGGGGGTACGCGCGCGGCCGCGCGAGCCGGCTCGAGCCCACGTGCCTGGCGCTGCTCGCGCTGGCGGCGGCTGGGACGCGCCCGGACCACTCTGTGATCGTGCGGTGGCCGAGCGAGGAAGGCTTGCTGCTGGACCCGCAGTCGCGAGCGGTCAACGCCAGCGACAACGCCGTCGCGCTGCTCGCCGCGCAGCATCCAGCCATCGGCGCTCCTGCGTTCGCCGCGCGCCTTGCCACGGTGCTCGCCGCGATGAAAGGTGTCAAGCTTCCGCCCTCGAGCACGAACCGGCAGGACAACGCGCTCCAGGGATGGCCGTGGGTTGCGAACACCTTCAGCTGGGTCGAGCCGACCGCCTGGTGCGTGCTCGCGCTCAGGAAGTGGACGCACGCGCATTCTCGTAAGGACGCTTCAATCGGGGAGCGCGTGGCCGAGGGTGAGCGCCTGCTGCTGGATCGCGTCTGCAAGAACGGCGGCTGGAACTACGGCAACTCCAACGTGCTCGGGAAGGAACTGCCTCCCTATGTCCCAACGACCGCGATCGCGCTGCTGGCGTTGCAGGGCCGCCGGGATCAAGACGCCGTGAAGAAGTCGCTGGCGTACCTGAAAGCCCACTGCCTCGACGAACGATCCGGCCTGTCGCTGTCCCTGTCCCGCATCGCCCTCGCAGTGTTCCAGACGATGGAGCCGCGCAGGGAAGCTGTGGAGCCGGGACTTCAGAGTGTCGAGCCGGGACTTCATGTGGAGCCGGGACTTCAGAGTGTGGAGCCGGGACTTCAGTCCCGGCCTCTGAAGGAGCTCGAAGCCGCCCTGGCCGAAACCTGGCAAGCTACTGAGTACCTAGGCAACATCCCCGCAACCGCCCTAGCTCTGTATTCCGAGGCCGGCGCAGAAGAGAACCATGTCGCTTTTCGAATCTG
This sequence comes from Vicinamibacteria bacterium, assembly GCA_963763095.1. Taxonomy (GTDB): domain Bacteria; phylum Acidobacteriota; class Vicinamibacteria; order Vicinamibacterales; family JAENWD01; genus CAVUCH01. The sequence goes on along the minus strand of CAVXNR010000001.1, from coordinate 74,236 downwards.
ATCAAACAAAGAAGCATGTGGGGCAGGGCTTCAGCCCTGCAATTCGTGGGGAGCATGTGGGGCAGGGCTTCAGCCCTGCAACCCCCCTGACGCGCCGCGACTTCCTTGCCGCCGCGGCAGGCGCCGTAGCCGCCGCCGGCTCCGCGTGCCGCCGCCGCCGCCCCTGGAACGCCGCGGATTTCGCCCCGCTACCCGCCACCTCCGACGTCCTCCTGCTGGCCGCTCCGAACTACGAAATTGATCTGAGCGACATCATCGGCCGCGGCATGCGCGATCTGGGCCTGTCGATGAAGGGCAAGAGGGTACTGCTCAAGCCCAACATGGTGGAGTACGAGCGCGGCACGATCATCAACACGCACGTGTCGGTGGTTGCCGCCGCGGCCGACGCCGCACTGCGACATGGTGCCCGCGAAGTGGTCGTCGCCGAAGGCCCGGGCCACCGTCGCGACACCGAGTACCTCGTCACCGCGACCGGACTCTACGATCACCTCCGCGACCTGAAGCTCCGCTTCGTCGACTTGAATCACGACGACATACGGCGGGTGCCCCTGCGGAGCCGGTTCATGGACCTTCCGGACTTCGCGCTGCCAGTGTCGGTGCTCGACGCCGACATGGTCGTGTCGCTGCCCAAGCTGAAGACGCACCACTGGGCAGGCATGACCTGCGGGATGAAGAACCTGTTCGGCGTCGTCCCCGGCGCCGTCTATGGATGGCCCAAGAACGTGTTGCACTTCCACGGCATCTCGAATGCCACCGTGGATCTTACGGCCACGATCCGCCCTGCGCTGGTGATCGTGGATGCCGTCGTCTCGATGGAGGGCGATGGGCCCATCATGGGGAAGCCGCGGGCGACCGGCTTTCTCGCGATGGGGACGGACCCCGTTGCTGTTGATGCCACATGTGCCCGGGCGATCGGACTGGACCCGGCCCGGCTGCAATACCTGGCGGACGCCTCGGAATTCCTCGGCAATGCTGACGAGCGTCGCGTCCGTCATCGCGGCGAGCGCCCGGACCGGTTCCGGTTCTCGTTCGAGGTGATCGAGTCGATGAGAGGCCTGCGAGCACAGGGCGGGTAAAACCGTGAAGACGAGCTAACGGTGCAGCCCCAACGGCGATCCGTCGATATACTGACGTGCCTCGCGCCCAAAAACACATCTATAACGAGGTACTCTGCGCCTCCGGTATCAGGTACGTCCGTCTTATTTACGGGCAAACCTGCACCGCGTAGCATGGCACGTATTGAGAGGCGGCTTCGGACGGCAGCGGACAGGATTGACTTCGGCCGGGGCTGAGCATGCGCGCAGGATTTCTCTCGCCGCTGGTAGCCGGCGGCGCTCAGCCGTTCTCGCTGCGCAACGCGACCACAGGCATGGTCGTCGCAACTTGTGTCGAACCGGCGATCGACTCGGCGACCCGGAGACGCGGTCTACTGGGACGGGACGGTTTGGCCGAAGGTACGGCGCTGGTGATTGCGCCCAGCAACGCCGTTCACACGTTCTTCATGCGCTTCGCGATTGACCTGGTGTTCGTGCGCCGCGACGGCCGCGTGACCAAGGTGCGGCCCGGCGTTCCGGCGCGGCGCGTGGTCGTGTCGCCCGGCGCATTCGGCGTGATCGAGATGGCTGCGGGCGGTGTGTCGGGGGTGACCACCGGTGACTATCTCGAGCTGGCGCCGGCGAGTCCGGTGGCGACCACACAAAAGTCTGCCGATAGTGGGGAATAGGGGACTGCAGCGACGGGCCGCCGAAGCGATGCGGACCGTAAATCGGGCAGCAGATGGGACTTCCGGGCCGCAGCCGCTCTCCGCGCTCCACGGCACAGACGTTGCGGATGAGTTAGCAGGCACGCTCTACTCTCGCCGACCGGGCGCACAGCCGGGAGGCTTTACTCGGAACTGTGCACCGCGCGCGTGGACCCGCGCGCGAGGTTCGGCGGCGCCGATGCGCCATTCAGGCTTCTGCCGGTCCAGGCAGGCAGCAGGCGCGGGCGGGTGGGCCGTTCGCGCAATCGACGATGACGGTAGGAGAACAGCATGAAGGAATTGGTTGCCCGTTTCATTCGCGAAGATGAAGGTCAGGATCTCGTTGAGTACGCCCTGTTGCTGGCGTTGATTGCGCTCGCGGCGATTACGGCCATGGGCCTGCTCGGTACCGCGATCAACAACAAGTACGGCAGCGCGACCGGTTCGTTGAACAGCGCATCCTGACCTCTGGTCGCGAGCGGTGTCGGAATCGATTCCGGGCATCGCTCGCGGGCCCCTCCGGGCTGCGCTCGATTCTGGCCTGGCCGACCGGCGTGCGCTCCCGGTCCGATCGCCGTTAATCTTTTCTATGAGTTGTGGAGATCGACGATGATGGAACTACTCGGTCGGTTCGTTCGGGAGGATGAGGGTCAGGACCTGGTGGAGTATGCGCTCCTGCTCGCGTTGATTGCTCTCGCAGCTATCACGGCCATGGGTCTGCTCGGAACCGCCATCAACAACAAGTACGACAGCGCGACCAGCACCCTGAACAGCGCCTCCTGACCCGGTAGCGCGCGGTGTCGGCCTGATAACCTGCGCCGCGCACCAGGTGAGCAAGATGAAGCATTGGTCGAGGTTCTGGCTCGAAGAAGACGGTCAGGACCTCGTCGAGTACGCGTTGCTCACGGCCCTGATCGGATTGGCGGGCCTTGCGATCTGGTCGACAATCGTCGGCCTGATCGGCGACCGGTACACCGATTACGATACCGGTGTGCAAGGTTTGTGGGAATCACCGTAACCGCGGGGGCACTTGGCGCCCTGATCGTGTGTGCGGCGGCCAGCGCTCTGGATGTCAGGTCCGGTAGAATTCCTAACCTCCTGACGCTGGGCGCTGCGCTTGCGGGCCTGGTCGTGGCAGCGGCTCTTGACGGCCTGCCGGGACTCGGCCATGCGCTCGCCGGCTGGGCTGTTGGGTGCGTCCTGTTCCTGCCGTTTTTCCTCCTCGGCGGAATGGGTGCCGGCGACGTCAAACTCCTGGCCGCTCTCGGCGCCTGGCTGGGACCTTCTACAATCCTCTTCGTCGCGCTGTACGCCGGGGTGGCGGGCGGCGTCATGGCCGTGATGGTGTCTGTCGCCCGGGGGTATATGAAGCAACTGTTCACGAACCTGTGGGGTTTGCTCATCTTCTGGCGCATCGCCGGTCTGCAGCCCATGCCGGGCCTGACCCTGCGTACGGCTTCGAGCCCGCGGCTGCCGTACGCGCTCCCCATCTCTGCGGGTACTGTGGCGGCCCTATGGTTCCGATAAGAGGCTTGCGTATCCGTTCCGAGCGTGGCGCCGAGCTCGTGGAGTTCGCGCTCGTCCTGCCGCTGTTGCTCGTGCTCATCGGCGGCATCGTCGACTTTGGATTTCTGTTCCAGCGGTACGAGGTGGTGACCAACGCCGCGCGCGAGGGGGCTCGCCTGCGGTCCCTGGCGGGGTACACCGACGCCGCGGCGCGCACGCGCGTCAGGGAGTACATCCGGGTGGGTCTGAATCTTACGACCGCGCAGCTCGATGCGGCGGTGCCCAACTCGGCGGCAGGGGTGAACATCACGACTGGAACGGTCGCCGGAGTCACGCCCGCCGTGCAAACGACCGTCGTGGCCGTGACCTATCAGCACAACTTCATCATGCTGGGGCCGATCATGAGCCTGATCAACCGGACGTGGAGCAATCAGATCAACGTCTACGGGACGTCGCAGATGCGACTCGAAGCTACAGGCCGGCAGTTAGAGGACAGATGAACCGGAATACCCGAACCATCATCGTACTGGTCGTTGCGCTGGCCGTGGCGGGGTTTGCCAGCTACGCGGTCTACGTGGCCGTGCAGCGCGCCACGCCGAAGGAGGAGGTTGCGAAGCTGCATGCCGTGGTCGCGGCCAAGCCCCTGCCTGTTGGGGACCTCCTGACCGCCGACGACGTGAAGCTCGTCGTGTGGCCCTCCTCCAATCCTATGCCCGGCTCGTTCACGAGCATCGAGCAGGTCACCAATCGCGGCCTGGTGCAGTCTCTTGCCGAGAACGAGCCGCTCACGGAAGCCAAGCTGGCGAAGGCCGGCGCGGGCGCGGGGCTTCCGCCGACCATTCCGCCGGGGATGCGCGCCCTTTCCGTGAGGGTGAACGAGGTCGTTGGCGTGGCCGGCTTCGTCGTTCCCGGCAACCGCGTCGACGTGCTCGTGTCGATCAACCCCGGACAGGCAAGCGGACAACCGAGCGAATCCGTGACGCGCGTCATCGTGAGCAATATCCAGGTGCTGACCGCGGGTACTCGTTACGACCAGGATCAGGCAAGACAGGAGGGACAGCCCATTCCCACGAGCGTGGTGACGCTGCTCCTCACGCCTGAAGACGCCGAGCGCGTCACCCTCGCCGCGGACGAAGGCCGCATCATGCTCACGTTGCGCAATCCGCTGGACGTGGCGCCCACGGTCACGCCGGGCGCCAGACGAGGGTCACTGTTCAGCGGAGGTCTCCCTCCACCCGCGCAGCCGTCGTCCGCCCCGGTGCGGCGCGCCCCGCGTGCCGTTTCTGCTCCGGCACCGCAGGCCCCGAAACCGTACACCGTCGAAACGATTCGGGCCGCCAAGCGGGCGGAGGAGACAATTCGTTGAATATTCTTTCCGTCGTGCGGCCCCGCACAGCCGCCGCCATTGCGTTCGTCTTCGCGGCGGCGGCGGGGGTTGCCGCCCAGGCGCCCACGCCTCCGCAGACTGGTACGTTATCCGTGCCGCCAGTCTACGAGCGCATATCGCTGACGGCCGGCCGATCGCTCGTGCTCACGACCGACTTCGATATCGTCCGCATCGCCGTCACGAATCCCGCCGTCGCCGATGCGACCGTCGTGCAGCCTCGCGAGGTTCTCATCGACGGCAAGGCGCCCGGCACCATCAGCCTGATTGTCTGGGGTGGCGGTTCGCGGAAGCAGTACGATCTGGTGGTCGATCCCGGCGTAGCCTCGCTGCAGCAGCAGTTTCAGAACCTGTTTCCTGGCGAAGACATCCGCGTTGATATGACGGAAGAGGCGATGGTCCTGTCGGGCAACGCCTCGAGCAACGCCGTGATGCTGCGGGCCGGTGAAATCGCGACGGCCAGCTCGTCGAAGCTGAAGGTGATCAACCTCCTCCAGTTGCCCGGCGGGAGCGAGAGCCAGCAGGTGATGCTGCAGGTGCGCTTCGCTGAGGTCAACCGCCGGGCGATTTCGGAACTGGGCCTGAACCTGTTCGTGAACCGCTCGGATTGGGCGGGCCGCGCCACCACGGGGCAGTTCGCGGCTCCCACTTTCGATGCGAACGAAACCACCTTTGCCGATTTCCTGAACCTGTTCTTCTTCTCCAAGTCGGAAGGCGTCGGCGCCGTGCTGCGGGCCCTCAAGCAGAAGGGCTTTTTTCAGAGCCTCGCCGAGCCGAACCTGATTGCCTACAACGGTCAGGAGGCAAGCTTTCTCGCGGGTGGCGAGTTTCCGGTGCCGGTGGTGCAGGGGAACTCCGGCAGCGTCAGCGTGCTCTTCAAGGAGTTCGGCATCCGGCTCACGTTCAAGCCCACGATCGCGGGCGACGTCATCCGATTGAAGGTCCGGCCGGAGGTCAGCTCCCTCGACTTCAATAACGGGATTACCCTCAGCGGCTTCCGTATTCCGGCGTTGATCACGCGTCGTGCCGAAACCGACGTCGAGTTGCGCGACGGCCAGTCGTTTGCGATCGCCGGGTTGCTGAACAACATTTCGCAAGAAGATGGAGCGGCCATTCCCGTGTTGAGCAGTCTGCCGGTCATCGGCAACATCTTCAAGAGTCGCGCGAACCGTGCCGAACGCACCGAGTTGATGGTCCTGATCACTCCGCGGCTGGTTCGGCCGTTGGATCCCGATGAAGTACCGCCGCTGCCGACGACGCCAGGGTCGTTCCTGCCTGGCACGGAAGGCGAAGACACCAAGCCGGTGGATGCACCACCGGTGACCCCCGGGGCGCGTTGATCTGAGGTCGCGGGAGAGGGCAACATGGCAAGGGGTCGGGGGGGGGACTATTGGTCCGACAGCGTACGCGGTGCCGTGCTCGTGCACGTGGCTGTGGCGATCATCGGGCTGTTGGCCTTTTGCGCGCTCACCATCGACTACGGTGTGATGTGGGTGAGCCGAGCGCAGGCGCAGAATGCCGCCGACGCCGCGGCACTCGCAGGCGCCGTCTCGCTCGCCTTCGACAACGGAACTGATTTCGATCGCGCCCGCATGATGGCAAAGAAAGTCGGCGAGGCGAACAAGGTGTTCGGCGGGACACTGAGCATCACGCAAGGGAGCGGCACCGGGGGGAACAGCACGGACGACATCAGCTTCATGGGACCCACGTTCACGAATCAGTGCCCGCCCGGGTTCGCCGCGTCGGGCGATACGTGTATCCGGGTGAACGTCTATCGCAAGGCCGGCAATAATCCCCTGCCGGTGTTCTTCGCACCGCTGTTCGGGCGGACGCAGCAAGGCGTGCAGGCGACCGCCACCGCCGTGATTGCGGGGGGCAACGCAACCAACTGCATGCGCCCGTTTGGTCTCATGGACAAATGGGATGAGGCCATCGACAGCGAGTGGGAAACAGTGAATGGATTCCCCGACCCGTATGGCAGGGCCACCAACTGGGATCCGGATTACTGGGTTCCATTGCCAGGAAGAAACAATGGCGAGCCCGACGTGATGCCAGAGTACCTGTCAACCACAGCGCGGTATGTCGCTCCGACATCGTCTTCGGCAGGCACATCGTACCGTTTGTACGCGACGAACAGCACGAGTTTCTGCTGTGACTACGGCAAGCGTCTGCACATCAACATCTGCAATCCGGCTGATACATCTCACTACGGAGGCTGCTATCAGCCGCTCGCGTGCTCTGGACCGCAGTGTCTGGAGACCACTGTCGCCGGCTGCGACGGGGTGCTGCGGACCGTAGGCGATAGCATAAATGTTTCTCAAGAGGGCTTGGGCGCCCGAATACAAATACAGAACGGACTCACTACGCTCATAGCACAGGATCCCACGGCGACGTGGCTTCCTCCTGGATCGGCGCAGTGCGCAGACGGTTGCGTTTACAGCTCTGCCACCGGCTTGGTAAATTCCAGCCCGAGAATCGTCCCTGTGCCGGTCTTCGATCCCACTGGGTTCGCCAACGCCACGGGTTCCATGCAGATGCCTATCCGGAATTTGATCGGCTTCTTCGTCGAGGGCACTGATCCTCCCAACGGGAACAGCCCAACACAGCAGATCATAGGGCGACTCGTTCCAGCACCAGGAATGATCAATACCGGCGGCGGGCAGGTTGTTAGCACCGCCTCATTTCTCAAAACGGTCATTCTAGTGCGGTGAATTCGACACACTATGGGTCTGAACATCACGATCGTCGGCGCCTCCGATCGCCAGTTGGAGGAACTGCTCCGCGGCCAGGACATGCGGGTGAAGTCCTTGCCCGTGGGGGATCTGCTCGCCCTGGCCCAGCAGACAACCGCGCAGCCAGACGTCGTCGTGCTCGACCTTCGCGACTCGAATGCGCTGCCGCCAACCCTGAGCACGCTGCGCCGGCAGCACCCGACCACGGGTGTCGTCATCGTCGCGGCACGCCTCGACCCGGTGCTCATGCTCGAGGCCATGCGCGCCGGCGTGACCGAGTGGGTCACAAACCCGGTGACCGTCCACCGACTTCGTCGCGGCCCTGGAACGCGTCAGCGCCACCCGTTCTGTGGGCGTGCAGGGCCAGATTTTTGCCTTCGTGGGGGCGAAGGGCGGCGTCGGCACGACGACCCTGGCGGTGAACGTCGCCGCGGCACTTGCACGCGTCTCGGGTGACCGCACGCTGTTCATCGACCTCCACATGTCGTACGGTGATGCGGCGGTGTTCCTCGGGGCCGAGCCCCGGTTCTCTGTCGTGGATGCCATCGAGAACACGCACCGCCTCGACGAATCGTTCTTCGACAGCCTGGTGGTGCCGACGAAGAGCCGGGTGCACCTGCTCGCATCTGCCGACCGCTCCACCCACGGCGCCGATCTCGGACGCGTGGGCACGCTCCTCCACTTCGCGGCCGCCCATTATCGCTACACGTTCCTGGACGTGCCCCGGTCAGAGGCAGCGGCGCTCGACGCCCTGGAATCGGTCTCCCGGATCGTCATCGTCGCGAACCAGGAACTGGCGACCGTCCGCAATGCCGGCCGAATGGCCACCGCCCTCAGGCAGCGGTACGGGAAGGACCGCATCCGCGTCGTGCTCACGCGCTATGACAAGCAGGCGGAGATCAGCCAGGAGGACGTGGAGCGCGTCATAGGGGTGGCCGTGAAGCACGTGGTGCCGAGCGATTATCGCGCTGCGCTCCAGGCGCTCAACAAGGGACGTCCGCTTGCTCTCGAGCCCGGTACTCGGTTGGCCGACGCGTTCACCACCATTGCGTCCGACCTCGGTGGCGTGCGTATGGAACCCGTTGTTGACGCAGCAAAGGGCAGCCTCTTTGGAAGGATCACGGGACGGCGATGATCCGGAGTCTTGGTCTGATGAACACCGAAGTAACTGCGAAGACGACGCCGGCGGCCAGCAAGCCCGGTCGCGGGCCGGTCACCTACGCGCCAGCCACATCGGGCGGTGACACGCGAAGCGCCCACTACCAGACGCTGAAGGGCCGCGTCCACCACGAGTTGCTCAATCGGCTCAACCTGGAGCGATTGACCAGGGTCAGCCGGCGTGATGCGGAGCCCGAGATACGTGAGCTGATCAACGGGATGATCGAGGCCGAGGCCCAGACCACGCCCCTCAGCCTGTACGAGCGCGAAAACCTGATCACGGACGTGCTCGACGAGCTGTTCGGCCTCGGGCCCCTCGAGGCGTTGCTCAAGGACCGCGACATCTCGGACATCCTCGTCAACCGGCACGATCAGGTGTACATCGAGCGCAACGGCATGCTCGAAGAGACACCGATCATGTTCCGGGACGACAAGCACCTGATGCAGATCATCGAGCGCATCGTCAGCTCGGTCGGACGCCGCATAGACGAGTCGAGCCCGATGGTGGATGCCCGGTTGGCAGACGGTTCGCGCGTCAACGCGATCATCCCGCCGCTTGCGCTCGATGGCCCGACGCTCTCTATCCGCCGTTTCCGAACCGATCGTCTGGGCGCGCAGGATCTCGTCGAGCGGCAGTCGCTCACCCAGCCGATGCTGGATTTTCTACACGCCGCCATCGCCAGCCGCCTGAACGTCATCGTGTCCGGCGGCACCGGCGCCGGCAAGACGACGATGCTGAACATCCTGTCCAGCTTCATCGGTGACACCGAGCGCGTCGTGACGATCGAGGATGCCGCGGAGCTGATGCTGCGGCAACGGCACGTCGTGCGCCTGGAGACCAGACCGCCTAATATCGAGGGCAAGGGCCAGGTGCGCGCGCGCGACCTCGTGATCAACGCCCTCCGCATGCGGCCCGATCGCATCATCGTGGGCGAGGTCCGTGGCGCGGAGGCGCTCGACATGCTCCAGGCGATGAACACCGGCCACGACGGCAGCTTGACAACCGTCCACGCCAACTCGCCACGGGACGCACTGTACCGGCTCGACACGATGGTGGCCATGGCCAATCTGAACATCCCGGAGCGTGCGATCCGTCAGCAGGTATCATCGGCCGTCGACCTCGTGATCCAGGTGACCCGCCTGGCCGATGGCAGCCGCCGTGCCACCGCCATCGCAGAGGTGACGGGAATGGAAGGAGAGGTCATCACGATGCAGGATATCTTCCTGTTCGAAAAACTGGGCGTCGCGCCGGGTGGGAAGGTCACGGGCCGTTTCCGCGCGACCGGCATTCGCCCGAAGTGCAGCGAGCGCCTCGCCGCCGCTGGCCACCCGCTGCCCCTCGACCTGTTCGACCACATGATGATGGTCGCGTAATCCGCAGATGGTGTATCCGGCTATCGTCACGTTCGCTCTCGTGGTGGGCGTCATTTTTGGCGCCTACTGGTTCTTCGTGGCGCGCGGTGAGGCCGCCGAGCAGACGGCTCTCCAGCGCCGGATGAAGGGTTCCCGCGGAAAGGGCGCCACACTCGACGCCGCCAGCCTGGTCATCACGGATCAGCCGCTCAGCAGGATTCCGGCGCTCGACAAGGTGCTGCGAGCCTTGCACGTGGTCACGGAGCCCGCCCGTGAGTTGATCAACAAGGCGGGCGTGTCGATGAACGTCGGCACGTTGCTGCTGGCGTGTGGGGTCGCAGGTATCGGGGTCTTTCTGATCCTGTTGAACTTGAGCGGGTTCGTGCTGCTGGCGCTGCCGTTCGGAGCCCTGGCGGCGGCAGTGCCGCCATTCGTGCTGAACGTGCTGGCCAACCAGCGCGTCGCTAAATTTGAAGAGCAGTTTCCTGAAGCGATCGACCTGATGTCGCGCGCGCTGCGCGCCGGCCACGCGTTCACGACCGCGCTGTCGATGGTCGCGGAAGAACTGCCGGACCCGGTCGGCGGCGAGTTCAAGCTCGCGTACGACCGGCAGAACTTCGGGATGCCGTTGCCCGACGCCCTGCGCTCCCTCGGCGCGCGCGTGCCCCTCATCGACGCGAAATTCTTCGTGACCGCCGTGCTGACCCAGCGGGAAGTGGGTGGTAACCTGTCGGAAGTGCTGGAGAACCTCTCGACCGTCATTCGCGAACGGTTCAAGGTGAAGCGGCAGGTCCGCGTCGTCACCGCGCATGGGCGCATGACGGCCTGGGTGCTCGGCTCGATGCCGCCGGCGCTTGCGGCGGCTCTCACCTTTTTGAATCCGGACAACATGCGAGTGATGTGGACCCATCCCACGGGTATACGGATGATCGCCGCTGCGGTCGTGATGCAGGCGCTGGGTGCCTTCGTCATCAGCAGGCTGGTCAAGGTTGATTACTGAGTGAACTGACCGTGGATACTGCTCTTCTGATCCCGCTGGTTGCGTTGTTCGTATCGATTGCGGTAGTCACCGCAGCCGGGGTATGGCTGGTGCTCTCCCGGTACACGCCGGAGCGCCGTAGGTTGCAGGAGCTGGAATACGCCGGCGCCGGAGCCACTACGGGCGGAACCGGTGCAAGCCTCGCGGCCGTGCGGCCCGACCCGTTCGCCAAGAGGGTCGCCTCGTTCGTCCCGAAGTCGCCGAAGGAGATGAGCAAGCTCGAGCGCCGGCTGATGCGCGCGGGCTACCCGAGACCACGCGCGGCAATCACCTACTCGCTGATAGAGATGGCGATGCCTTTCGTGCTCGGCCTCCCCGTGTTTGTGTATTTCGGCGGTATTCAGGGGGTCATTTTCGCCGTGCTCGCGGCTGGACTCGGGTATTCGCTGCCAGGCTTCTGGCTGGCCAACCGAACCGCCGCGCGGAAGCGACGCATAAACAACGGGCTGCCCGACGCTCTCGACCTCATGATTGTGTGCGTCGAGGCAGGCTCCGCGCTCGAGCAGGCGATCGTGAAGACGACCGACGAGCTGGCGCTCGCGCACCCGGATCTCTCCGCTGAGCTGCGGTTGGTGCACACGGAGCTGAAGGCCGGCAAGCCGCGCATCGAGGCCTTCAGGAACTTCGCGAGCCGCACCGGAGTCGACGACGTCCGATCGCTCGTCGCCATGCTCGTGCAGACGGATCGGTTCGGGACGAGCGTGGCCCAGGCCCTGCGCACCCACGCGCAGGTCTCGCGCACCAAGCGGCGGCAGCTGGCAGAAGAGAAGGCGGCGAAGCTTGGCGTCAAGCTCGTCTTCCCGCTGGTGTTTCTGCTTTTCCCAGCCTTGTACATCGTGGTGCTGGGCCCCGCGATCATCAAGATCCTGGAGTTCTTGGCGACTAGTTGATTCGGTGATTGCTGGAGGACGAGCGAATGGACACGATGACGATGGTGGCGGGTGGCGGGGCGCTGGTGTGCCTGGTGCTGTATCTGATGCGGCGGCGTGCACGCCTGGGCAAGGACGACGATTAGGTGCTGCCGCGACGGACAGGTGTGGCGGCATACCTCATCGCCGCCGCGCTCCTGGCATCCGGGTGCTCGGGTGGAGCGACAAACCGTTTCATCCGGCGCACCGGATCGGGCCCGATAGAGGTCGTTCAGCGCGGAGCCGCTCATGGGCCGCGCGCTCCACTGACGCCGACGCATCCGGTTTCCGGCACAACCCCAACACAGGCGGCGCCGCTGCCGACGGTCGAATCGACGCACCCGGAACTCCGCGAGTCGCTTGCGGCTCTCGTGGCAGCGCCGTCGGCGGCCGCCCACCTGCGGGTGGGCCTCGCCTACCAGCATGTGCTCGTGCTCGATCTTGCCATCGAACACTTCGACGACGCGCTGAAGATGAATGCGCGCCTGGCTGCCGCGTACGACGCGCGTGCGCGGGTGTGGCGTGACTGGGGTTTCCTCGGTCCCGCCGTGGGTGACGCGAACAGGGCCGTGTTCTTCGCACCGGCGTCGGCCGGCGCGCGGAATACGCTCGGCACCATCCTCACCGGGCTCGGAGACCACGTGAGCGCCGCCGCAGCCTATCGCTGCGCCGCGCGGCTGGAGCCCGCGGCCCCCTGGGCACGCGCCAACCTCGCTCGGCTTCACGACTCAACCGCAGCATCCCCGGCCGACTGCTTCGTCGGCAAGGCGCCCCGCTCCTGATATGGCTGCTCTCCCGGAAGACATCGTTCCACCGCCAACGGCGCCGACGACGCTGCAGGCGGCCGGCCTGTCGCTCGACCTCGTCGTACAGCTGGCCCTGAAGACGCTCCATTTCGTCGGCGAGTTGACGGGCGCGGAGCTGGCAATGCGCCTCGGCCTGCGCTATTCCGTCATCGAGCCCGCGATGCTGATGCTCAAGGCACACCAGCACGTGGATATCGGGGGCGGCACGCTGGTGGGCGGGCCGTCGTACAGGTTCCGCATCACCGACGCGGGGCGCACGCGCGCGCAGCTGTTCCTCGAGAGCAGCCATTACGTCGGCGCCGCGCCCGTGCCGCTGGCCCAGTATCGCCGCTACATGGAGAGGTTCAAGGCGCGAGCACCGAAGACGGCCTTCCGCGCGCGCGTGCGCGAGGCATTCTCGCACCTCGTCGTCCCCGACCGCGTGCTGGATCAGCTCGGTCCGGCGATCAACGCCGGCCATTCCATGTTCGTGTACGGGCCGCCTGGAAACGGCAAGACGGTCATCTCACAGGCGATTCACAAGCTGCTCGACGGCGATATCCATGTGCCCCACGCGCTCGACATGGAAGGTGCGATCGTACGGCTGTTCGATCCGGTGATGCATGAGCAGGTGCCGGCCGGCGACAGGCCGAGCGCGCTGATGATGCACAGCGAGGAAGTGGACGGGCGCTGGGTCCGATGTCGCCGCCCGCTCGTGATGGTCGGGGGAGAGCTGTCGCTCGAATCGTTGGAGCTCAGCTACAACGGTGTGTCCGGATTCTACAAGGCGCCGGTGCAGGCGGTCGCGAACGGCGGCATGCTGGTCATCGATGACTTCGGGCGGCAGCGAATGAAGCCCCGCGAGCTGCTCAACCGGTGGATCGTCCCGCTCGAGACCGGCGTGGACTTTCTCACGCTCTCGACCGGACAGAAATTCGACTTCCCGTTTATGGTGCTGGTGGTGTTCGCCACGAACATCCGGCCACTCGAGCTCGTGGACGAGGCGTTCCTGCGGCGCATCCAGTACAAGGTCTGGTGCGAGAGCCCCACGCGCGAGGAGTTCATGCAGATCTTTCGCAACTACTGCGCCGGCCGGGGGGTTCACTTCGACCGCCGTCTCGTGGAGGATCTGCTGGAGACGTACTACGAGCCGCGGGGACTCCCGCTGCGCGGATGCCAGCCGCGCGATCTGGTCGAGCACGCGCTCACCGTCGCCGAGTATCTCGGCGAGCCGCGGGTACTCACGCCGGCGCTCCTGCGCGCGGCCTGCGACAGCTACTTCGTGGACGACAGCGACGCCTCCTTGTCGCCCTCGGCCTCCCATGCATGAAGGGCCCGGAGCGTCTCGTGTCACGGCGCATGCTTCGGGCGCTTCTCGCGCTCGTACTGCTCGTCCCCGTCACTGCCGCGGCATCGCCTGAACACGGCGAACCGCTTTCCATCCGCATCACGTCGCCCCTGGGCCGCACCGGCACCGCCGGGGTCGTGCGCATCGTGGCGCAGGTGCACGCGGCTCCTGACGCCGTGCTCAACCCCGTGCGGATCCTGGTCGACAACGTTCTGCTCGGCGAGGTCCGGGAGGGCCCGCCCTGGGCGATCGAGTGGGCGGACGAGAACCCATTCGAGCCTCGCGAAATCACTGCAGAGGTCACCGACGTGCTCGGGCGCACAGCCCGCGACGTGGTGCTGCTGAAGCCGTTCGAGATTCTGGAAAAGTCCGAGGTGTCGAGCGTGATGCTCGAGACCACGGTGCAGGATCGCTTCGGACACTTCGTGACCGGTCTGGCCCCTGGCACGTTCTCCGTTCTGGAAGACGGCGTGCCGCAATCGCTCGATCTCGTCCGCTCGGAGACGCTGCCGGCCACATATACGCTCCTCGTCGACAGCAGCCAGAGCATGGCCCGCCGCATCGACTTCGTGCGCGACGCTGCGAGCGCACTCGCGGGCTACCTGCGCCCGCAGGACCGCATCATTGTCGCGCCGTTCTCGAAAGCGCTGGCGCCAGTCACGGGCCCCACGGACGACCGGCAGACCGTAACCGACGCCATCAGGAACATCAGGCCGAAGGGCGGCACGGCCATTCTCGATTCTCTCGAGAGCGCCTCGCAGCTCGTCGGCCGCATCGAAGGCCGCCACGCGATCGTTCTCATCACCGACGGCTACGATGAGCACAGCACCCGCCCGTTCGAGGACGTGCTCGCGTCTGTGCAGAAGAGCGGGGCAGCCGTATATGTCGTCGGAATCGGCGGCGTCGCGGGAATCTCCATCAGGGGCGAGCGGCTGCTGAAGCGGCTCGCGGCGGAGACCGGAGGCCGGGCGTTCTTTCCCGCCCGCGAGATCGAGTTGCGGCCCGTCCACGAGCAGGTCGCCTCCGACGTGCAACTGCGATATCTCATCAGCTACACACCGAAGAACCAGAAGGTGGACGGCAGCTGGCGAACCGTTACGGTCCAGACCGCGGACCCGACGATGGTCGTGCGCACGCGCCCGGGCTACTTCGCGCCGAAGCCACCGCCGGTGAGGCCGACGATCGAGTTCACGATGATCGACGCGAACCGGCAGCTGCTGAACGTCTCCGCCGATAAGCTTCGCGTCTTCGAGGACGGCGTGGAGCAGGCCGTCGACGTGTTCCAGGAAGCGGTGTCGCCAGTCTCCATTCTGTTCGCTCTCGACACCAGCGGCAGCATGCGGAAGGCTGCCGATGACGTGAAGTCTGCGGCCCGCAGCTTCGTCCAGGCGCTCCGCCCGCAGGATCCGCTGGGGTTGATTCTCTTCGGTGATCGCGCGCAGTTTGCCCACGACATCACGACGAACCGCTCGTGGAGTCTCGAGGCGATCGACAAGTACCAGGCGGTCGGCGGCACGGCCCTGTACGACGCGATCCACGACGCGTTGATGCGCCTTCGTGGCATCCAGGGACGGCGCGTCGTGGTGGTGATGACCGATGGACGCGACGAGAACAACCGCGGCAACGGCCCGGGCAGCACTCGCAGCCTTCAGGACGTTCGGGAGCGGCTGAAGAGCGTCGACGCGACGATCTTCACCATCGCTCTGGGAACGAACATCGATCGTGCCCTGCTCGAGCAGCTGGCGGAGGAGTCGGGCGGCGAGGCGGCCTTTCCGCAGGACGTGTCAGCGCTCCCGCAGGAGTTCCGCCGCGTAGTCGAGAACCTGCGTAAGCGATACGTCGTCGGCTACACGTCCAGTAATTCCACGCGCGACGGCAAGTGGCGCAGCGTCGAGGTTCGCAGCACCACGCCCGGTGTCACCGCCGTGAGCCGGGGCGGCTACTTCGCCCCGAGTGAGTAGCGGTACGGCCGATTGGCATTCGGGAGCATCGCACAGCATGATCTCGGACCAGACGCTTCGCCAGTGGCTACCGGCCAATACCGTCGCGCTGCTGGGGGATCTCATCCGCGTGCTGCTGTGGATCACCGTCATCGCAGGCTGGGTGTACTTCGCGCAGCCGTATCTGAAATCCTGGAGGATGAACAGAGAACCGGGCGGCACTGATTTCACGATGTTCTACTACGGCGCGCGGCTCCTGGCGGATGGCCGCCCCATGTACGAATCCCCGGCCGTATACGGGATCCCCTGGCACATCGATCACATGGGTAACCTCAACCCGCCCCACTTCCAGACGCTGCTGCAACCACTCGCGTCCTTGTCATACTCGCGGGCGTTCGAGGTGTGGTGTGTCGTCAACGTGCTGGCACTGGCGGGTTCCGTAATGCTCGTCGTCACGACGTTGAACGTGAAGATCACCGCCGCCGGAGCAGCGGTATGGGGATGCCTCGCCATCGCGGCCGCACCGTTCACGGCGGTTGCCGCCACCTCCGAATGGTCGTTCCTCCTGCTGCTGCCCTTCACCGCTGCATGGGCCGCGGCCCGCAAGAGAGAGTGGGTGAACGCTGGGCTGTGGCTGGGGTGCTGTATCGCGTTCAAGCTGTTCTTCCTGCTGTTCGTCCCCTGGCTCCTCATTCGGCGATGCTGGGGAGCACTCGGCGCCGCGGCAGCGGCCGTTCTTGCCTGGACCGCCTTCGGCATCGCCATGCACGGAACAGAGACGTACGTCCAGTGGTTCGAGTCGATGCGGATGATCACGTGGTGGTCGCTGCCGGCGAACGCCTCATGGCACGGAACTGTGTCACGCGTTTTCGAAGGGGGATATGGTCTCGAGGAGGTCGTCAGGCTGCCTTCCGTGGTCACGCCGGCGTCTCTTGCCGGATCGGCGCTTGTTGGAGTTGCCTCTCTGTGGGCCGCGCTGCGTCTGGACCGCCAGAGCGATGGCATTGACGCAGCCATCCTCGTGCTGCTGACGGGGGCAGTCCTGGCGTCGCCGCTGGGATGGGTGTACTACCTGCCGCTCGCGATTGGACCCCTGGCTGGCGTCATCACGACATCGTGGTGGCGGCAGTTGCCGGCGGGCTGGATCGCGGCAGCGCTCGTGGCAGCGTGGGGATTGTACGTGCCGCTGGAGCAGACCGCGGCCAACCAGCCCTCTCGACTAGCCACGCTGACATACGCGTCCGTCTACTTCTGGGCGCTCGCTGTCGGCTGGCTGGTTCTGGTCAGCAGTGCGGCACGGATCAAGCCTTCGACCCATCGGCGCGATCTGGTGCTGGAACCTATACGTGCGGCTGCACCGCATCAGGGTGCCGCCGCGACGACCCATGACGCATCCCGATAAGTCACGCGCCAGCCGTCGTGGACCAGGGCGTGCGCGACCTTCGAGTAGGGTGGCAGCACTGCGCAACGGATGCCGTAGCGATCGAACAGGTGCCGGTACATGCCCGAGTCCTCCGCCTCGAAATGCTCGACGATGAACGCGGCGGGGAAGGGGTGTTGGCGGCTGTCGACGAACACGGGCTGCTCCGGCACGAACCAGATGAGTGGCCCGCCGTTGTCGAAGTGGTTGTACATCGGGCGTCCACAGACGCGAATCGCGCGCGCCGCATCCGGCGTGATCGGATCCCACCCGAGCACCGGTAGCCGGGTCGTCCACGCGTAAGCCACCGCGGCGAGGGCAACGCTGGCTGCGACGATCAACGGGGCCCTGTACGGCGCCCGCCGTGGGCTGCTGCTCCTGAACAAGGCGATCACACCATGGATTCGCAGCAGCAGCGCACTGAGCAGGGGGGCCGCCGCCAATGTGAAGATCGGGATGTTCCGCGAGTAGCGCCACGCGAGCGGGAGCACGCCAAGCCCGACGTAGGTGAGCAGCCGCTCCCGTTCGTCGAGTGCCGACCGGAAGCGCAGCACCAGGATGACGAGAGCGGCGACGAGCACGAAGAAGACGAACGTCCAACCTTCCGTGCCCGCCGGTTGCCACTCGGTGATGAAGCGGTAGTCCGGCCGCCGGAGCGACAGGACCACGTCATCGAACAGCGACAGGCCGAGTGGGGTGCACGCAGTGGCGGCCACGCTCAGGATGGATGCGAGTGCGAGGCGCGGCAGGCGTCTGCGGTCGTGCAGGAGCGCTTCACCACAGGCAGCGGCGAGGACGACCAGTCCGAGCGCGACGGCCCCGTGCAGGTTGGCCCAGAGCCCGAACAGCGGCGGCAGCCACGCGTACGCGCGGCGCTGCAGCAGCGTCAGGGTGAGCGCCATCGCGCACAACGTGAACAGCTTCGGGCGCAGCGACCACTCCGTCACCAGCGACATCCCGAGGGGGAGCAACAGCAAGCTGCGGAGCAGCGGCGGCCCTGACATCGAGTGCCAGAGGAGGCCCAGCGTCATCGTCGCAAGAGTGGCGCAACCAAGGGTCAGGAGGGGCATACCCCCGGCAGCGTAGGCGGCATAGAACAGGACCTGGGAGAGCCACTCGTGATTCGACCAGTAGCGGCCCTGTGCGGTCCAGGAGAAGTGATCGACGAGCTCGATCGCGTGGGTTTCCACGATGCGCCGGCCCGCGGCCAGGTTCCACCATGTATCGTTCTGGGCCGGCATGAAGGCCGCCAGCGCCGCGAACGCGAGGAGGATGAGGCTGGCTGTCAGCGCTTCAGGCGTGCGTGGGCGGAGCAGACGCGTCCAGTGCGATTCGCCGCCGTCGGCGCCGATCCGGTTCACGTCCGCAACACTATCACCGCGTAGCCTGCTTGAACGGCATGCGCATCAGCCGGTCAGGTGAATGAGTGCGCGGTGATCTGGCCGGCACACCAGCCAGAGCCACAGGCCGAACAGCGCCCAGAAATACGGTGAGCCAACGGTCAGTGTGGCCAGGCCGCTCGGTTGAAACCAGAGGGTCGCAGACGCGTGCCACAATGAGCCGACTGCGAGGGCGACGGCCGTAGCCTTCTCGCCGCGTGAGAACGACGGCGCCGCCGCGACGAGGGTGGCGATTGCAGGCGCAAGCGGCAGCCAGAAGTAGTACACCCAACCGAGGGGGGAGGCCAGCAGTGCCGCGACCGTCAGTAGCGTGAACGACCTGTCCACGTTGTCCGTGCCGTCGGTGGCGGCGCGCCACCACGTCAGGCTCAGAATGCTGCCTGCGAGCACACACCCGAGGAATATCGCGAGGCGAGGGGCCGTGAGGAGCGGGGCGTAACCGCGGAAGCCGTGGAGCACCCGGTCGAGCAGCCCCCACGCGGACGCGTTCATGTAGTGGCCGTACCAGGTCACGTCACCGAACTGAGTGGCCCATTCGGCGTATGCGGCAGACCCGCACACCAGTGCGCCGATCGCCCCACAGGCGCCCAGTTGCAGAAGCGCACGGACCAGCGCCGGCCACCGCCTGCGCAGCGCCAGATACGGCAGGAACACGAGAAGGAATGGCTTGAGCGCCGCTACTCCCCCGAGCCACAACCCTGCGCGATTCCAGTTTCCGTGCCGCGCACTGCGCCACGCTCTCGTCAGTGGCCAGGCGACGAGCAAAGCCAGTTGCCCGGTGATCACCAGGGCAGCCGTCGGCGCCCACGCGAGCAGGAAGACAGCCGTTGTGGCGGTGCGGAACGACACCAATGGGAACCGAAGCTCCCGGACCATGACCCTCACGATGTCCGAGAGGGCCAGCAGATTCAAGAGGATCCACGCCTGCAGGGCCACACCGGCGGGCAGCATCGCAAACGGCAGGAACAGAAGGGTCGTGTGGGGCAGGTTCAGGTTCCTGGCGTCCGACAACCGCGTCGATCCCGGTCGCCGAAGCGCACCGTACAATCTGCCTTCCTCGAGGAACTGCCTGCCAGAAGCATGGAAGAGCCCGAAATCCTCCATGCCGTAGGTGGTGACCGTCCGGCGACCGAGCGCGGCATACCCCTGGAGGATGCCGGTTGCCGTTGCAAGGAGGATGAGCAGTCCCAAGGCGCGGACGACTGGCTCGTCGAAGAGCCCACGGTTCTTCGAGCCAGTCACGACTCAGGCTGGCGCACGTGCTGGCGTCCCACAGCAGCAAGGTACATCACCGTGAGCCCGCGGGTACGCGGCCTGGCGCGGCACGGCCCGGCACCCGTTTCTAGACCCCGTGCTCGCTTGTGTTGTCACTGAACCACTCATGTGGGGCAGGGCTTCAGCCCTGCAAATCAGTACGCGCGAGCAGGCCTGAAGGCCTGCCCCACGTGAATACACAAGTGAATCGCGGGTGTAAACAGCCGCCGAGGTGCAGGCCCGCAACCCGCGCGGGCGGCTCGCAGCACACGGTCGGGACCGGGGAGGACCCGGCAGCTGCGATCCGCAGTCGAGCCTCAGAATTTGGGGGTTCGCGTGCCGAGACGGCTGCGGCGGCGCATGATGTACAGGGAGAAAATGACGGCCATGAGGAAAACGGCTGCGGCGGCGTAGATGTTTGTGTCCATGGCAGGCATATCGGCGGGATCAGGTCGGCGCATTACAGTGCAGTTCGGATGTATTGAAGACGCTTGCCACGGCCGTCATTTCAGCCAGAACGACTGAAATCCCGCCCGCCGTCCGAGCTGTGGGGTCGTTTGCCGGCTCGCTCTACGGTCACCGCACCGAGCGCTCCGATGCGCCGCCGGGGACATTCTTCGCCTTCGGGAGCGTCTGATAGGCAGGACCCCGCAGTGCCGCACACAGCAGGGCGCCATCCGTCGTAGTCACCCGCGCCGCCATGTCGCGCCGCGCCGCCAGCTCCATGACAGAGGCTCTGCTCCCGCGCGATAGCACCACTTCGACATGGTGTGTGCCGCTTGCGAGATCCGTCACCTGGAGCCGCGGAAACCGTCTTGCGTCCACACGCACGAGCGGCAGGGGCCAGCCGGACACGCGGAGAGGTTCCGTGCCCTGGGGCGCCAGCGCATCGGCCTGCGCGACAGCCTGAAGGATGCAATTCCCCCAGTAGTCCATCTCGTACCGTCCATACGCGCCTGCCGGCCCTCCCACCAGCTCGTTGAAGTAGACCACCTGGTTCGGATGTTCGCGAACTTCGAAGATGACTGGCGGGACGAGCCCTGCGGCCAGAAGTGACGCCGCGGCCCAGCGGGCACCGGAGTGACGCGATCGAAGCACCTCCGTCCAGCCCGCGGCGGCCAGCACCGCGATTGGTGGCTGGACGAAGAGCAGGTGCCGTACCCCGTCGTACATGATTGCGCGCACCCCGATGATGTACACGATGGGAAACAGCACGATCGCCCAAAGCGCGATCGCCTCCGCCTGACGCCCACTCTGCTCGCGCACCAGCAGGGATGCGAGCCCGAGGCCGGCCAGCGTGACGACGGGCGTCGTAATCAGCATCCAGCGCGGCACGTAATCCCACACCGGCACGAGCGCGTCCACATCGCGTCCATTGAACAGCACGTGGCCTATCCACCCGAACTTCGAGACCTGCGCCAGGCCGAGAATCGGGCCAATCACCGGACGGTCCAACGCCCAGGGCCAGAACAGTGAGCCTATGCAGAGGGTCACCAATGTGATGCCCGCCAGCCACCCTGCCGTTGCGAGTGCGGACGCGAGCGGGAATGGCTTTTCCTGCACGAGACGGAACCCCAGGAGCGCGGCCGTGTACACGAGGAAAAGCAAGGCGCCCGGGCGCACGTTGAGCGCCAGGCCGGTCAGCAGCCCCAGTCCCACAGCGCTGCGCCACGTGAAAAACGGGTATCGTGCCGGGAGGAGACACAGCGCGTACACGATCGCGGCCGCCGCCGTGGCAAATGGGACGTCCTTCGGGTTGTTCATCGAGTGGCCGAAATACCGGGGCATGGTCGCGAGCAGCACCATCGCGAGCAGCGCCGTGCCGGAACCGAAGATTCGATGCGCGATGAGGCCGCAGAAGACGATTCCGAGCCAGCCGACGAACGCATTCAGCACATGGCGTACGGCGTAGGTGTCTGCCGTCACCACGTGCTGCGCCGCCACCGCGACCACATCGAACGGCGCGCCGTACAAGTGAGCGCCGTCATCAGGAAATACCAAATCCGGGACGCTGCCGGCGTAATAGCCCGCGATCTTCTCGCCCCGCTGCTGCTGCAGTTCTTCATCCCACGTGGCGCCATAGTCGCCCGAGACGGCAAGCATGATGGGCAGCAGCACGGCCGGGAAGAGAACCGCGGCAACAGCGATCAGCCGAGACGACCGGTTACTCGCCAGGTTGCCCTCCGCTTTCGTCCGCACCGTCCTGTGGCGCTCGCATCCTCCCCGTGCGTGCAGTGTCGGCGTGGGCACCCCACGTCACCCACACCGCGGCTGCGATGGCAATCGTGGATATCTGCACGTGGGCGTGTTCCGCCAGCACAGGCGAGAAGGGCGCGATGTACAACGCCACCGCCACGACGATGGCCCGGCGGGCGTGCTCACCTGCGGGGTCGGTCGTGGCCCACTCGGCCAGGGCCAGGATGGGGACCGTCAACAGGAGGAGATCGTACGTGAGCAGGTGGGGCGTGAGCAGCAGCGTGAGGAGCACCAGGAGCGACATCCGGGCGAGCGGAGTGCCGCCGCCTCGCCACAGCCGGGCGAGGGCCGGCGCGCACGCGAGCGCGAGCACGGCGCTGATTGCCGTTGCCACTCCAGGCGGCACATTGACCAGGCGGAGCGCTCCGCGCAGCGAATGGGAGTTCTCCGGGTAAAGCATCACGACGTCTGGACGAAAGGTCAGTTCCGTGAGGATATGGAAGTACTGCTGCATCGTGGCGCTGCCGGCTACCGCCCACGCGGCCGCGAGTTGCGCCGCAGCCGCCAGGATCACACCGCAGATACATCTCCAGTCGCGGGCAATCACCAGCATTGGCACCGCGACTACGAGCAGTTGCGGCTTGTAGGCGAGCAGCCCCAGGCACATGCCGGCAAGGAATCGGCGTTCGGCGGTGAGCGCGGCGACACCGAGCACGGGTGACAGCAGCGTCAACGTGCTGATCTGACCAAAGCGGAGGGTCACGAGCAGCGCCGGAGCCGCGGCAGCGACCAGCGCGACGTAGCGTCCATGCCCGGCCAGCCCAGGGGCCTGCCGCCACAGGAGCCACACGGCTCCCGCGTACACCGAGACGGACAAGAGCGAGAACACCGCGAGCGAAGTGAGAAACGGCAGCCGCGCCAGGGGCGCAAACACCAGGGCGACCTGTGGCCCGTAAGGGTTGCGGTCAGGGTGATACTCCAGGCGCGGTGAGATGCGACGCTTCGCATGGGCCGAGATCTGCTTCATGTCGTACAGGAGGTCTTCACGCCCCTCCAGCACGCGAGTGCCCATCACGTAGAACTGGATGTAGTCGGCCCCCTTGAGGTCGCCTCCCCTGGTCGCGAGACCATGGCCCGCCACCTGCCATCCGTGGCCGAGCCATCCCAGGCAGAGGAGCGTGCCTCCCCAGAGCACCAGACGCCGCTTTGCCAGACCTGCATCGCGCCACAGCGTCCGCGCTCCTGGTCGGCCTCCTGGTCGGCGCTGGTCGACGGACGCATCACCCGCCACGTCAGACATTCGTCTGCTTGCCAAGGTACTTCCAGGGGTTCGCACGCACCTGTACATGCACGCACGGCCACTCTCGTGCACGCCAACTGGACCCACTGTTGCTCTGTGGCATCTGCGTGGATGGTGAACGTAAAGCCCGCGGAAGCGCAAGCCAACGCCGGGTGCCGCTCTTGCCCCGGCTTCCCAGGGGCGAGTTCTTCAGCCTCGGCGGGATCCTGGCAGCATGCGTGAGAACGGACAGCCCCCTCGGCCCGTGGCTGCTGTCCGCGGCTGTGCTCGTCGCGCTCGCCTCGTGGGACCCTCTCGCCAGGGGCGGAGGTTTCGACATCACCCTTCTCGGCCTCGCGGCCTACGAACTGTTGATTGCCCTCACGCGCCCCGTGCCGGCTGGCCGGGCGGTCGAGCACTGGCCGGTGCGCGCAACAGCACAGTGGGGAGAACCCTCAGCGCGCCGACGCGGCGGTCACTGACCCGACCCGCACACGATATAGTCTGGGTTTGCGAAGAGACCAGTTGACGCCGGACAACCGCACCCGAAGGGTGCGAGGTCGATGCGCCTGAAGCACCCGGGTCGTCCCGCCCTCTCGGATCTGTCGTTCATCACGATCCTCCTGTTCGTTCTGTTCGGCCTGCACTCGCGCCTGCTCAACTCGGACGGCGACCTGCTGCGTCACTTGCGTGTGGGGGAGACGATTCTCGAGCGGGGCCGGCTGTTCCACACGGACCCCTTCTCCTTCACGAGTGGCGGCCGGGCGTTCGTGCCGTATGAGTGGCTCAGCGAGGTGTTCGTCGCCGCGGCGTACCGCCTGGGTGGGTTCCCGCTTCTCGCCGTGGTCAACGCGATCGTGATCGCGCTCGCCTTCGGGTTACTCGTGCAGTTCCTGCGTCGGCGCGAGGTGGACCCCTTGCTGGCGTATCTCACCGGCCTCGGGGCGGCGTTGCTCGGCGCGTCCCACTGGCTGGCGCGACCCCACCTCTTCACCATGCTTGGCGGGGCGGCGCTCTTGTTCCTGCTGGAGCCCCGCGGGCGCCGCTCGGTCTGGTGGTTCGCACCGCTGTTCATGCTGTGGGCGAACCTCCACGGCGGGTTCCTGTACGGCCTCACCGCCGTCGCCATCTACGCCGCGGGTGATCTGGCGGAGCTCCTGCGCGCGCGCGACGCCGCCGAACGACAGCGATGGGCCGGGCGCCTCCGGTTTCACGCAGGTGGGTTGGCTGTCGCGCTGCTCGCGTCCTGTGTCAATCCCAATGGCCCTGCGCTGCTGGCGCACGTGACCGGCTATCTGGGTAACGCGTATCTCGTGGACCACACGGGCGAGTACCACTCGCCTGATTTTCACCACGCCGTGGGGCGCTTCTTTCTGGCCGTGCTCGTCCCCCTGCTCGTGCTCCTCGCGCAGCGCCACGCACGGCTCTCGTATCCTGTCACGTTCACCCTCGCCGCCAACGTGGCGTTCGCGCTGCACTCGCAACGTAATATCCCGTTGTTCGGGCTCGTGGTGCTGCCGCTGCTGGCGTTGGAGCTCGACAGCCGCGTGGCGGGCCCTGCCCGGCCGGCCGCTCTCGCGAATTCGAGCAACGTTCGCGTTGGGCGACCACGAGACGGCACCCGGGTGGTGGGGTGCTGCGGTGGCGGCTGCGCTCATCGGACTTGGGTTGGCCGGCGGCCGCATCGGTGAGACCCGGTTCCTTCCCGACAGACTGGATGCCTCCGAGTTCCCCGTGGCCGCAGTGGACAGGGCGCGCGCATCCGGCCTATCGGGCCGGATCTACAACGAGTTCCACTGGGGCGGCTACATTCTCTTCGCCTGGCCCGAGCAGAAGGTGTTCATCGACGGGCAGACCGATTTCTACGGGGAGGCGCTGCTGCGGGATTACGCCGCCGTCCGCGAGCTGGCGCCCGGCTGGCGCGACATCCTCGACAGATGGCGGATACAGATCGTGATGGTGCCGAGTCAGACTTCGCTGACGCACGAGCTCGCCCGGGATCCCGGGTGGGTTCTCTGGCACTGCGACCCCACGGCAGCAGTGCTCCAGCGGGCGAAAGATGGTGGCACCGCCGACGCGTCAGCCCAGATTCGCCGGCTCGATGAATGTGCGGCGTCCGCGGGTGCTGTGCCCGGCCGCGCACAAGGACCATGAGCAGACGCGTGGCGCCGTAAGCTGCCGCGTCAGACGATACGGTATCTTTGATCTGCGCCACATGCAGCTCATCGACCTCCGCTCCGACACCGTCACGCGCCCGTCACCTGCCATGCGCGCCGCGATGGCCGCCGCCGAGGTCGGCGACGACGTCTTCGGCGACGATCCCACCGTCAACGAGCTCGAGCGTCGATCCGCGGAGCGCGTCGGCAAAGAGGCCTCGGTGTTCGTGCCGAGCGGGACGATGGGCAACCTGGCGAGCCTGCTGGCACACTGTCAACGTGGCCACGAAGTGATCGTCGGCGACGAGGCCCACATCTACCACTACGAAGCCGGAGGAGCATCGATCGTCGGTGGTCTCGTGTATCACCCGGTGCCCACCGCGCTCGATGGGTCGCTCCCGATCGGGTCGATTGCCGAAGCGGTGCGGCCGTCGACCGGGAACCCACACCTGGCGCCGGCCGGCGTCATCTGTCTGGAGAACACCCACAACCGCAGGGGCGGCACGGTAATCACACCGGAGTACACCGCCGAGGTCGCGGCGCTCGCCGCGCAGCACGGCCTGCCGGTGCACCTGGACGGTGCACGAATCTTCAACGCAGCCGTGGCCTCCAACCTCCCCGTCACCGCCTGGACAGGGCACGTGACCTCAGTCCAGTTCGGTCTCTCGAAAGGCCTGGGTGCGCCTGTCGGATCTATCGTGGCCGGGCCCGCCCGCTTCGTGCTGGAGGTGCGGCGCATGCGCAAGATGCTCGGGGGCGGCATGCGGCAGGCCGGCATCGTTGCCGCCGCCGGGCTCGTCGCGCTCGAGACGATGGTGGATCGCATGGCCGAGGACCACGCGAACGCACGGCTGCTTGCGGAGGCCCTCGCAGAGGTTCAGGGGCTTTCGATCGACCTCACGCGCATGCAGACGAACATCGTTATCTTCGAGACGCAGGCGCCGTGGTCACCGGATCTATTCCTGACGGCGGCGCGGGAGGCCGGGGTTCTGCTGGTGCCGTTCGGCGGGCGGCGGATTCGGGCAATGACGCACGCAGATGTGAGCAGGGAGGATTGCCTGGAGGCAGCGCGGCGCATCAAGAGAATTCTCGAGGGACCGGCGCCGACGAGCGACTAAGACCCGGGCCGACTGCCCGTATCAGCCTCCGACCCTTTAACCTTTAGCCCTTAGCCTTTAGCCCTTGGCCTCAGGCCTTAGGCCTTACGGAAAGGGCACCAGGGTCCGGGTGCGTTCGTCCCAGAGTGCCAACGATGCGCAGCGGATGCTCTGCCACAACGTGATGCGGGTGACTTTCTGCAGTTCCGGGACCTCCTCGAGGACGCGCTGGAGCCGGTAGTTCGGAATTCGTGCGTTCAGGTGGTGCACGTGGTGCAGGCCGATGTTGCCAGTGAGCCACCGGAGCAGCCGCGGCAGCTCGTAGTGGGAGCTGCCTTCGAGCGCGGCGGCATCGTAAGACCAGCCCTCGTCGTGCTCCCAGTAGGTGGGCTCGAACTGGTGCTGGACGTAGAAAAGCCACACGCCGATGGACGCGGTGAGCGCCATCAAAGGCAGGTGTACCAGCACGAACGCCTTCCAGCCGACCAGCATACCCATAGCCACGATGAACGCCGCCAGGCCCGCGTTGGTCCGCATGATGCTGCGGCGCTCCCGCCGCCACTCGCGCGGAACGATGGTGGGCAGGCGGTGCACGAGCATGAAGTGCAGGGACGGCCCGATTCCGAACAGGATCGCGGGGTGCCGGTAGATGCGGTACTTCAGGCGCTGCATCGGCGTCTTCGCGAGGTATTCGCGCACGGTCAGCGTGTTGATGTCGCCAAACCCACGATGATCGAGGTTGCCCGAGGTGGCATGGTGCATCGCATGTGTGCGCTTCCAGTAGGTGTACGGCGTCATCGTCAGCACGCCCAGGCACGCCCCGACGAGGTCGGCCGCCTTGCTCGACTTGAAGAACGAACCGTGCCCGCAATCGTGCTGAATGATGAACAGGCGAATCAGCATGAAGCCGGTCGGCACCGACAGCAGCAGCGTGACCCAGTAGGGCAGTCCCAGGCTCGCGTACATCAGACACCAGCCGGTGATGAAGAGCGCCAGCGTGCTCGAGAGCTGCCAGGCGCTCCGGGCGAGATCAGGGTGGCGGAACGGCGCCAGGCGAGCGCTCCAGGACGCGGACGAGGCTGCCGCCGGGGACGTGACTTCGACATCGAGCATGTGCCAATGCTACAGGAGGGCGGGGCGGCCGATTGTCACAGTTCTGTCACCGAGGCGAGATGAGAATTGTGCACGCCCTCTATATTGCGCGCCTGATCTGCCGATGATCAGAACATGGACGCCGCAGTCCTCACCGTTGCACTCGGGACCACGTTCGCCATTGCGCTTGGCGTCTCACGCCTGGTGCTGGGGATCGTCCTCAGTGTCATCGTCCGCCGGGACTGAAGTCCCGGCTCCACATCCCAGCCCGCCGGGACTGAAGCCCGGCTCCACATCCCAGACTGAACCCCGCGGCTTCACCACTCTCGGGTGGACGGCAGTCGATGCGAGCCTTTGGAGGTCGCCGGAGCCGCTCCGCTCTATGTGGGGCAGGGCTTCAGCCCTGCAGACTCCGCCCGCGACAGGCCCAGACCTAATCGCCACGGGGGAGTACGGTAGAGTGCGACCCGGATGGCCCACGAGCGACGCGTCATTGGCGGAACCCTGGTCGTCGTATACGTTTGGGCGTTACTGTTCGGCGGCGTCTTCGTCGTGCAGCGGGTGCTCGCGTTCAACGACTTCGGCACCTTCTATCGGGCCACCGCATCCGGCAGGCTGTATGGCCCGGACCCGCTTCTCCCGAAGGTTGGCGCCGTCACCTTCATCAACCTGAATCCGCCGCACTTCCACCTCGCGTTCCGTCCGCTCACCTGGCTGCCGATCACGGCCGCCTACTGGGTGTGGATGGCGTTGACCGTGACCGCGATCGCCTGGTCGCTGCTTCTGTCTCGAACTGCGGGCCCTACACGCTGGCCCTGGTGGTTCTGGATCGTGGTGTGGATCTGGTCACCATGGTTCGCCTTGCTCTACACAGGCCAGATAACGGCCTTGCTGCTGGTCCCTCTGACGATGGCCTGGCGTGCCGATCGCGAAGGACGGCATGCCGAGGCTGGGGTGTGGCTGGGGCTTGCCGCGAGTATCAAGCCCCACCTCCTGCTGCTGATCGCCTGGCACGTCCTGCGCCGGGGCCGGCTGGCCGCAGCTGCGGCTGCCCTCGCGGGCGTCGCCGCGTGCGCCGTCGGAGCCGTCGCCTACGGGCCGGGCTCCTACGTCTCGTGGATCCATCAACTGCGGCAGGCGACATGGGCCTGGCCGGCGCTGAATGCCAGCATCTGGGCGATTCCCGCGCGAGCGCTGCAGACCACTCCGTACTACCAGCCGATTGCGGTTGCGCCCGATGGTGTCGCCCAGTTGATCGGCGCTGTAATGGGAGCGCTGATCGTCGCCCGCACCGCGCAAGTCCTGCACCGCACGCAAGATACCGACCGGGCGTGGGCTCTGAGCTTGAGCGCCGTGTTCCTGGCCTTGCCGCTCGGATGGGTGTACTACGTGTGGTGGCTCGTGCCGGTCATTCGCGTTATCCGGCTGCCGCGATCGATATGGGCAGCCTTCGCTCTGGGCATGGTCATTCCCCCAGGCCCGGTCGCCACCTTTGTCGCAGGCCACTCCGGCATCGCGACGCTGACGATCGGGTCGGCACTCTCATACGGAATGTTGGCGCTGTGGATCGGCTTGCAGCGCAAGGACGCAGAAGCCGCGTGACCGGCCGCGCGTCCGCGCCTCGCAACCCGGCGGGGCTGGCCCTCGCGACTGTCGTCGGAACCGCGTGATCGCTTTCTCGGGTTCACTGGGGTTGTGGTTCTACCGGCGGCGCGCGTGCTCGCGAGCGTGCTGGCGCTGGTCATCGCGCTCATAGCTGGTTTCGGTGCCGTGTTGGGGTGCGCGGTTGCAAGCTATTTTGTAGCGGCGCACGCTCTCCCCTCAACCCGCGAGAGCGTCCAACCCCTGATGTCGCAATACGCGGCTGCGCACGCCCAGGTCAGTAGAATGGACACGGCGGCCAGTGTGGTCCATAACCCCCTGGAGAAGCCAGGCGCGTCGTATTCGAATCGAACCTCGTGGCGGCCCTTCGGCAATTGAATTCCGCGCACTGAGAGATTGGCGCGATACAGGGGCACGGCCGTACCGTCCACTCGGGCTGTCCACCCCGGCGCAAACGTATCGGCGAGCAGCAGGAAGCCGTCTTCGGCAGCATCGGCCTGGATGACGACCCGGCGAGTATCCTCTTGGCTCACGACCGCGCCGGCCGTCGCCAGCGTGGTCGACTCGCTTCCGCCGATGTTCGCGTTGGCCTCAGTCACCCCGTCCACGGCCGGACGCGCCGAAGCGGGCACGTCGTGGAGGAGAATCTCGCGATTCGGATCGAAGGTGGTTTCGCGCAGACGCCTGGCCGCTTCCTCATCGGTTTTCACATGCCGTGCCCGCCGGACAAGACGTGCACGGGCGGCGTCCCTGATCCGGTACACGTACGCGTGCCCTGCATGTCCGGCGAGTACAAGCTTCGAGTCCTGCTGAGGATAGGGGCTGAGCACATGGGTGACGCCAAACGCGGCCATCGTTCGTTCGAGCGCCGGATCGGCGCGAAAGGTGCGCGACGGGAAGTCCAGGTGAGCCAGTGAAGATACCAGCAAACCATCGCGGTTGTGGTCGCCCCACACGTCCACGTACCAGCGGGGCGCGATGCCGGCGTAACAGTCTGCCGACGGTATGTTCCAGAGACCCCCACCAGTGTTGGGTTCGAGCACATCGCGCAGGTGGAAGTACGGATCCACGTCCGCCCAACCGCGTGCCAGGAGGAACGTCTGCGCGTGCAGCTGCCGATGCGAGGGCGTGAACGTACGCGGCTGCGCGGTATCGGCCCGGATGCGCTCGGCCGTGTTCGGTGCGGCGAGCCAATCACGAGCCGGAACCATCGGATTCTGCCGTGCGTGGTGCACGAACAGATCGAGCGCCGTGCCCGCGCAGATCAGGAGCACCATCAGGAGGGGCACGCGCGTAGGCCTCTGTGCGGCTCGTTCCAGCTTCCCGTGCAAGCGCGTCAGGCCCACGGCTCCGAGCACTGCGAGTCCCAGCTCCACCACGATCAGAAACCGGGTGGGAAAGCGAAAGAGCTTCATCCCTGGAAGCGCAAGGTACGCGATGCGAAACACGGGTGTGGCTGGCCCCAGCACCAGGAGATAGGCGAGGACGGTCATCGCGATGGTGAAGGCGATCAGAGGCCGCCGCCGTTCCCGCACACCGCCGTAAATCGCAAGCAGCACGGGTGCAATCCCGATGTACCCGTAATCCTCCCAGAAGATGGAGTCCCCGATGTAAGTGTTGTCCGAGATGTCGCCGTACAGGTGCGGCACGAGGAATGTCAACACGTTCGGCGGCCAATAGGCCAGGCGTGTGGACCAGTCCCAACCCAGCGCCGCGGCGCGATCGGAAACGCTTCCAAGCGCGGACAGTGGGAGCAGCACCACCGCGCCGGCTGCCGCGCCGAGTGCCGCCGCAGCGCCGAGAGCGCTGAGTCGCGCCATTCGCACACGCAAGCCGGGCCCGGTGCGATCGGTCACCGCGCGGAACAGCGCGAACCCTCCGTACGCGAGCGCGCAGATGTACGCCGACTGCGGGAAGCCCGCGAGCACCTGCTGCGCGAAGACAAGGCCGAATACCGCCACGGAGAGCGCCCGTCTGGCAGTTGTCGCGGCGGTAAACGCGCGATCGATCAACACCAGTCCGGCAGGCAGCCAGACGACGGTGGCGATGATGCTCAGGTGCTTGAGTTGGCTGGCGACGACCCCGGAGCCCGCAAAGGCAAGTCCCGCCAGGATTGCACCCGGGCGGTCGGCCCCGAAGCAGCGTGCCAGCCCGTACGCCCCATGGGCTGCGATGAGCAGCAGTACCGATCACGACGAGATCGAGAGCCACCGCAGGAGGCAACAGCGAGAACGCGGCCAGTCCCAACGGGTCGGCCGGCGTTCCCGGCCAATGGAAGACCCGAACACAGCTGGTTCGTCCACACTGGCGCCTGGCCCTGACGAATGAGCTGGCCGATCAGGACACGTCCGGGCAGCTCGCCGTTGAAGATGTCAGACGCGAAGACGTCGTCGGTGACGTAGATCACCCGGAACGTCAACAACTGCCAGTATGGGAGCAGCGCACCGACCGTCAGGAATGCGCGCGCACCAATATCGGCGCGAATGTGATCGCGCATCGTGGAGCATGGAACCACAGAGGGCCTCTCTAAGCAACTCGCGATATCGCGCCGGAGTACACCGTGATCGCCGCGCGCTGCCAGCGGGCGCTTGGACAGCATGCTCCTCGGCCGGCGGCGTAGACCGTCAGTGTTCCCGAACGGTCAGCGCGGCGAACGGATAGACCGGGCACGCCGGTACTTCGCGATGCCGATCGAGCCCCAAAAGCCCACCAGGACGTAGTTCATCGCCTGCGCAACCAGGATGAACGCGATCGCATCCGCGCGGCTGAACCCGAACGGCGCGAGCACGCTGACCGCGACGAACTGGTAGATGCCGACATACCCCGGCGTCGACGGGAGCGCGCTTCCGAGTCCCAATCCAGCAATCAGCAGGAAAGCCGCGGACATCGGCATGGTGAGCCCGAGCGCGGCGGCCACGATTGCCGTGCCGGCGGCGTCCAGGCACCAGATGACCACCGTCAGCGTGAGAAACCCGGACAGGCGCCGGAAGTCATGGAACGCCCGCATGCCTTGAAGCGCATGCTCCATCGTCGCCATTAGCTTCGGCCGGAGCCCGCGGGGGAGTGGCGCACGCTCGATGAGAATGGTGCCGACGGATCCGAGCAGCGGCAGCAGTGCAATCGCGAGGACTCCACTGAGCGCGAGAAGGGCGAACGGCCGGGCGGCGCCGGCAAGCCACCCTGGCGGGCTCGGAAGCGTCAGCAACACCAGGGCGCCGATGACCACCAGCGCGATGGCGTCGGCCACACGCTCCGACAGGGCAGTCGCCAGCACATAAGCGGTTTCCAGCCCGCTGCGCGTGCTGATCAGAAAAGTGCGTACCAGCTCCCCGGCCCGCGCCGGAAGGAAGTTGTTGCCAAAATACCCAGCGGCGGTGGCCCAGAACACGGTTGGGATGCTGACCCTGCCCTCGGCATTCAACAGGATGCGCCACCGATATGCGCGCAGGAGGAGCGTGAGGGTCCCGATCCCAGCGGTCAACGCCAAGCCGCCCGGCCGGGCGGTGGCGACGACGTCGCCGACCTGCGTCCACTCGATCCCGCGGAGCGAGTACGTACAGGAGCACGGCTGCGAGGCCCACGGCGATCGCCAGAGAGACCGCCTTCGCCCGTTGGCGCGCGACCATCAGAAGAACCGCGCGTACTGACTCTGAGCGTCGAGCAGGTCCGCCGGCGGCTTGTCGTGCCAGCGCCATGTCCCGGTCGACGGGATCCCTGGACCGGCCTCCCTGGCCGGCTCAGGCGGGCTCAGAAGCCGGCATCGATACAGAAGCGAGACCGCATGGCCGCGATCGCGCTTATCGCGAATCATTTCCATGACGAAGAGCGGGCCGGGATCGAACGAGACCTCGGCGCCCAGTTCTTCGCGCGCACAGGCCTGAACACGAGCCGCCGCCGTCTCCCTGTAGCGGATGACACCGCCAGGCACGTGCCAGCCGGCGCCAAAGAACTCGTCCTCCCGCCAAGTAAGCAGCGTCCGCCCACGCCCGTCCTGTATCAGCAGATCGACGTTGATCAGCGGCACGAGACGGCTGACGAAGAGAAACACGTCTTCCGGAAGACCCTCCCGCGGATCGCCAATGGCCGCCTCGAGGGCTTCGATTTCACGTGTGCTCATGCTTATGCATCCATGCGGGGCGCTCGAGCATCGCCCTCCCACTCTCGGGCGTTTGAGCGTGAGCGTCGGTTTGGGTCAGTTCTTTCGGATCGTTAGATAGATGGGGTAGTATCCGCGCAATCCGGCGATCACGTGGCCGATCCAGTTACGTACAGTTGAGTGTCCGATCACGGAGAGCACCGAGCCCAGTTTGCCGCCCACGACTGAAGTCTCGAACGTGAACGTCTTGGACAGACGCTCGAGAAACACGTCGTCACCAAGCGACAGCACGGTATGTCGTAGCGCGCTCGCATTCTTCCTGCGACCGACCGGCACCAGTTAGGGTTGATCCACGTGTTCAGCGTCCGCGCAAAGGCCGGGTCGCGCCCCCTGAGGCGTACCCATAGCGGCAGCATCCATCGAGCGAAGATTGGGGGCTGCAGAATCATGTAGTGTCCCTCGAAGTACCAGAGGAAATTTGGCATCTCCATCTGAAGGACGCCGCCGCGCCTCAGGACACGCAAGCTCTCGCTGATCACCCGTTCCGGCTCCTGGGTATGCTCCAGCACGTTTGCCGAGTAGACCACGTCGAACGACTCGTCCTCGAACGGCAGCTCCTCGCCCCTTGCGTTGATGATGCGGTTCGGGTCGAGCCCATTCGCGTCGAGCAACAGGCGGGACGCGTGAACGGCTGAATCAAATCCCACACTTCCCGGCTCGACGCCGTATCCGTCTATCCCCCACCGCTTCGACCACGCGACCAGATTGGTTCCGAACCCGGAGCCCACCTCGAGCACTCTCCGAGAGCGAAGACCGATGTAGCGCTCGAGCAACTCGGCTCGCTTCTCGCACTTGTCTGCGTTCAGAAAGTCAGCGGCGAGGATGTGCCGATCGATCCCGCTGACGCTCTCGAAGAAAGCGCCCAGACGCTCAGCGGCGATCCACCTGACCTCCGCAGGAATCGTGATCGGGGTAGGGGACATCAATCCGGCGAGCCCGCGAGGCGCTCGGGCGGAACGGCGTAGTAGACGGTTTCCCAGCACTCCTCCGCGTACCGTCGCAGGCGGATCTGATATTCCGGCAGCGCCGTGCTGATGATTCCCGGAAGCGTCCACAGGTGCTCGCATCTGTGATACGCGCAGACGGCGAGGACCGGCCGCGTTCGGCGGATGGTGCTCGGTTGCACCCCGAAGGGCTCGCGGCTCTGCTCCCTCGATATCCATCTTGATGTAGGTAGGCGTCACGTCCTCCAGGAGATCATCCAGCCTCCGGCACTCGATGACGTCGTCACTTCGCTCGACGATGCGCGACCCCGCCGTACCGGACGGCTCGAATCGACTCGATTCCCGCGCGGTCGCTGGCGCCAAACGGCAGGATGAAGATGCGGTCGCGCGACTGCGCGGGGAAGCGATGACACATACCGGTTCAATCTGGCGCGGTTCCCTGAGTCCGGTTCGAGCGCATAAATGTGCCCGAAAGGCACCCTCTGTCTTGTCGAGGAACATCCGGATGCTGTCTCCGTCGAACGCCCCGCAGTCGATGAGCACTTCCTGTCCGGTCAGGCGGACGATGTCTCGGGCAAAATACATGTCACCAGAAGCGTCCGGGCGCGACAGGCAATCGTAGTCGAGCGAGCACCGCCAGGCGATCTGGGCCGCGAATTCCTCACGCGAGCGGCGGTCGCTGAGTCGCTGGTACGCAGCTCGTATGTCGTCTTCGCTGCTGAGAATCCGGTCCGGCAGCTCGAGCCGGTCCTCCTCGGGCATCGATCGCCAGAACTCCCAGAAGAAGAGCGGGTAGGGCACGACTCGCCGGCAGCCAAGCTGTCCGAGCTGCTGTCGGACCGGCGTCCCGTTGTAGATTGCCACCACGAAGAACGCGCGGTCATGCCGCGAAACGGCGTCGGCGGGATTGAGAACCGGCAGCCCGTCGATCTGTGTTCCCCACAGCAGCGGGTTGTTGTCCGCGAATGCTGCAACCTCCAGCCCGGCTGCCTTCGCGCCGGCATAGGCGAGTCTTCCGAGATATCCGCAGCCCGCAATCACCACGCTCGTCGCGGCACCGGCGATTTCTTCGAACGCGGCCTCTTGGCGACGGCGGGCCGCCTCTCGGGTCCCTGCCCGCGCAAGCGCCTGCTCGAGCGGATCCGGCGCGGTGTCAGACGGCCGCATGAGTGGAATGCTCCGCCCGTGGCTTACCTGGGGGGTACTCGAAATTCACGCGCTCCTTCTCGATCACGTACGGTCGCTTCCGGACCTGGGTCTGGATCGATCCGATGTACTCACCGAGAACGCCCATCGACAACAGCTGCACCGATCCGAGAAAGAAGAGGCCGATTACCAGCGGAGCGATGCCCACGGTGAAATTCGACCAGAATAGCAATTTGTAGATGAGATACGACGAAGCCGACCAGCAGAGACAGCAGGGAGCAGGAGAATCCCAACAGCGTCACGAATCGTAGTGGCACCTGGGATAGGTTCGTGATGCCCGAGCATGGCCGTGTCGTAGAGCGAGTAGAAACGGTTCTTCGTGACCCCATGCTTGCGGCGCGGCTGGTCGTAGAGGATCTCGCAGTGTGGGAGCCCGATTTCGGCAATCATGCCCCTGAAGTACGGATACGGATCGTCGAAGGCTCGCACTGCCTCCACCACCTTGCGATCGAAGAGGCCGAAGCCCGTGAAGTTCTCGAACGTATCGATCGACGACAGCCGCTGGATCCGATGCGTAGTACTTCTTGCGAATCCAGAACATCAGGCGGTTCTCTTCGCTCGTCCGCTTGATACACAGAACCATGGCGTAGCCTTCTTCCCAGCGCGAGATCATGGCTGGAATCAGGTCCGGCGGGTCCTGAAGGTCCGCCACGATCCCGATGACCGCGTCTCCGCGGGTCTGCAGGAAGCCGTGCATCGGCGACCGGATGTGTCCAAAATTCCTGGCATTGGCGATGATTTTCACATTCCTGTCGAGGCTCGCGATCGCTTTCAACTCGCCGAGCGTGTTGTCGGCGGAGTTGTTGTCGATGAAGACATGCTCGTAGCCGTACGTGCCGAGTTTGAGCATCTCCGCGCGTACCCGCTCGTAGACTTCTCGAACATTCCCCTCTTCGTTGAAGCACGGGGTCAGAATGCTGATGGTTTTCATGGCACTGGCCGGCGACATGCGCGCTCATGTGGGACGGCGTAGGCTACGGTTTGCCATCCGTCGCCTTCATGGCAGCGGAGATACATCTGGTACTCAGGGACCATGTTCTTCATCAGCAAAGGGATCTGCCAGAGATCGCTCTGCGAGTGATAGACGCAAATCGCGAGGAGCGGGCGGTCCCGTTCGATGATCCGGCCGGGCGCCCCGCAGCGCATCGAGCTCCGCCCCTTCGATATCCATCTTGATGAACGTGACCGGCCTGGAGAGCGCCAGTTCCTCGATCGGCAGGCACAGGACCGCCGATTGCTGGGACTCCGCGGGATATCCGTGAGCTCAGATTGCCATCGGCTTGAAACGGAATCAGGGTGCGTTCGGCTCCAACGGCGCAGTGCAGGGCCGTGATCCGGTCCCGGATGTCGGGCGACAGTCCGGACACGTAGACGCTGAGCTTCGAGTACGTTGTCTCGTCCGGCTCGATGGCGACGAACTGCCGGAACGCCGGTTGATGTGACAGGTAGGCGCGCAGCGTATCGCCGTCGAATGCTCCGCAATCAACGAACACCTCGTCCGCCCTCAGTTTGAACACGTCCGGGAGAAAATATGACTCGCGATCCGACGGGGGAGTGAATGTCCACGAACCGTTGACGCGCCACGCCACCTGCTGGAGATACTCGTGCCTGGACCGATCGTCGCTCCAAATCGCGGCCGCCGCGACGACCTCATCGGCCTGCGCGAGCACCTTGTGAGGCAAATCTTGAGCGTAGAAGGGGAGGAACTGCTCCGGGAAGCGCCAGTACACGGGAGAGGCCGGCACAACGCGCCTACACTGGAGCGTTTCGAGCTGCCGCCGGGTCTCGACATACCAGTGGTACGGGTTCCAGATCGTCACGATGAACAGCGCGTCGGCACCGAAGCGTGCGGCGGCTTCGTCCGGCGGGAGAACGTCGAGCCCTCCCACGCGGGAACCCCAGAGCGACCGGTTGTTGTCGGAGAACGCCAGTGGCTCGGTGCCCTGCTCGCGCAGGCACGCCAGCGCGTGGGTGCCGAGGCCGCCGGCGCCGAAGAGGACCACCCTGCCGTTCGACTCCTCGAGCACGCGATCCAGCGTGTGCCTTTCGCGCGCAGCCACGGAGGACGCTGGCTCAGAGAGGATGCGCTCGAGCTCGCGTTCAATATCCTGAGACATGAGCCTCTAATCCGGCAGCGGCGGAACGAGCATGTTCTCGAGGAATTCCTCGCGGTCGAGGAACGGCCAAAGGTCTTCGAGAGGCTTGGACACGAACGATCCGTCCGGGCGCTGCATGGACGACAGCCGCGGTGCCCGGACCTCGTCGGGAATCACATGGACGTCGCAGACCACCGGTCCGGGGTGATCGAGCACGCTTCCGCACGTCCCTGCGCAGTTCCGACTGGTCGCTGATAACGGCAGCCGGCAAGTCATAGGCAGCCGCGATCTTCGACAGATCGGGAACGGTGAGGCCGGTCGAGAGTCGCAGCCGATGCTCGCACGCCCGAAGTAGTTCACTCTGGGATGCCCGGATGGACGCGTAGCCATCGTTGTTCAGCACGAAAAACTTGATCGGAAGCCTCAGACGCGACACCGTTTCGAGGTCCTGGACGTTGAATTGAAATCCGCCGTCACCGTCAACGCACACGGTCCGCTGTCGCCCGGCCGCGAGGCAGGCGGCTATGCTCGACGGAATGCCGTAGCCCATTGCCCCCAGGCCGGCGGTGTGGAAGATGCGTTGTCCCGTTCGAGTCGGGCAGGCGAGGAGGAAGATTTCGATGCCACTGCCCGAGCTCCCGGAAATCATCACGTCCGACGCGTCGGTCTCACCGCCGAGCACCTCGGCGAGGTGGTAGATGCTGACCCGTCCTTCTGGCTTCCGGTGTTCAGCTGTCACCACCGGATACCGCGTCTTCCAGATCGCGCACCGCTCGGCCCACTCGCGACGATTCACACGCGCCACGTGATCGCGACGTTCGAGCAGTGCCCGGAGAAACGCGCCGGCATCGGCGCAGATTGGAGTCTGAATGTGCGGCGCGAGTTTGCCAAGTTCGGCGGGATCGATGTCCACCACGACTTTGTGCGCTGCTCGTGCCAGCTTGTCAGGTGCGTACCCGGTGATGGCGAAATCGAGCCTCAACCCGATCGCGAGCAGGAAGTCGCAGTTCTGCAGGGCGAAATTCGCTCCGCGCGAGGCTACGGACCCGGGCCGGCCCACGAACAGGGAGTCGTCGCTCGAGATCAGGTCCGCAGCGCACCAGGACGCCACCACGGGTGCCTTGAGCAACTCGACCAGTTGCGCAAACTCCTTCTCGGCTTTCGCCAGGCGGATGCCGTTTCCGGCGAACACCAGCGGACGCTGTGATTGATTGAAGGAGGCGATGATTCGCTCGACCTGCGCCCCGAGCGTGACGTCCCGAGGCGGACGGGCCAGTTCGGCAGGGTCGAAACCTGCCAGCTCCCCGACGTCGATCGGAAACGCCTGGACGTCGAGCGGAATGTCGATCCAGACCGGCCCCGGCCGCCCGGACCGCGCCAGGTAGGCCGCCTTCTCCAGGTGGTACCGGATGGTGACCGGATCGAGCACGGTCACGGCGTACTTCGTGATCGGCTCGACAATGGAAACGATGTCGACTTCCTGAACTCCGAGCTGGCGCATGCCGAGCGCGCTGCCGTTCGACGTCGAACATGCGGTCGGATCGTTTCACCTGCCCGGACACGAACAGGCACGGCGTCGAATCGAGCCACGCGCCGGCGACACCGGTGACCGCGTTCGTTCCGCCGGGCCGGTGGTCACGCAGGGCCACGCCCAGATTGTTCGTGGCCTTGCCGTATACCTCGGCGGCGATTGCGCTCGCCTGCTCGTGGGAGTTGCACACCGGCTCGTATCTCTGGGCACCGGCTGAGCGACTCGTTCAGGTGCATCGCTCCACCACCGGTGACCAGGAAGACGTGTTTCACGCCCTGGTCCGCGATGAAGCGGATCACGTAGTCGGAAAGCTTGATCATCGTCCCTATGCTCGTCATACGTCGGTCTCTGACCGCGAGAATCGCCTCGATCAGCTCCCGGACGGCGCCGTTGCCGCCGCTGCGCTGCGAGACGAATGCGGCCTTTCCGAGCGCGGCCGGCATGGCGTTGGCGGGAGCGGCGGCGTACCCGGCGATCTCCATCGCTTCGACATCGTTGACGTCGTCGCCCATGAAGCTGACTTCGCTCAGCGCCAGGCCGCGGCGCTCGGCGAAGGATCGGAGCGCCCGCGCCTTGTTCTTGCAGCCCTTCTCGATGTCGGTAATGCCCATCTTGTCGCGCGAAACGATCGACCAACGGGCTGTCTTCGCCAGAAATCAATGCCGACGATCAGCCCCGACTTCAGTGCCAGCGACACCCCCATGATGTCTGCGAAGCAGAACCGCTTCCACTCTTCGCCGTTCGGCCCCCACCAGACGCCGCCGTCGGTCAGCACGCCGTCGACGTCCAGGACGATGGCCTTGAGGTTCTTCATCGTCCCACGACGTCGACGCGCCGCAGTTTCTTGATGATCGGCTGCTCCCGCTCGTAGACACGCTTGACGCCGTCGCCCATCGACTGCTCGACCAGTCGGATGTCACGGACGACGCGCGAGATGCCGTTCGGTTCGAGCGAAGCCGCGTGATCCGAGCCCCACATCGAACGATCCAGCGTGATGTGCCGTTCCACGCAGCAGGCGCCCAGCACCGCCGCCGCCACCGTCGATGCAATCCCGGTCTCGTGCCCCGAGTAGCCCACCGGAACACCGTAACGTTCGCGCATGATGGGGATCGCACG
Organism: Vicinamibacteria bacterium; assembly: GCA_963763095.1. GTDB lineage: Bacteria > Acidobacteriota > Vicinamibacteria > Vicinamibacterales > JAENWD01 > CAVUCH01. The sequence continues at coordinate 33,797 of CAVXNR010000001.1, read as the reverse complement.
GAGATTCAGTTCCTCGTAATACGCCGGGTAGGTGCTGCAGGCGTGGAGCAGCACCAGGTTCTCCGTGCCGAGCACCTCGACAGCATGATCAATCTGCTCCAGCGTGCTCATTCCGGTGGACAGGAGCACAGGTTTACCCGTCGCGCGTGTGTGCCGAAGCAGATGGTCGTCGGTGAGCGAAGCGGAAGCGACCTTGTAACAAGGCGGGGAGAAGCGGTCGATGAAGTCGACCGATTTCTCATCCCAGCAAGATGCAAACCACACGATCTTGCTGGAGCGACAGTAGGAGTCGATCTCCTGGTAGTCGTAATAATCGAGCTCCAGCCCGCGTTTGAGATCGCCATTCGTCGTCCCGAACGGACTCTCCCGGGGCTTTTCCAGCTCCTCGCGCGAATAGACGATATCCACGGTCCGCTTCTGGAACTTGACGGCATCGCACCCCGCAGCCACGGCCACGCTGATCAGTCGCTTTGCGAGATCGATGTCGCCATTGTGGTTGATGCCGATTTCCGCGATCACGTAACACGGGGCGGCGTCTCCGACTCGTCGTGTGCCAATCTGTACCGATTTCTCAGGCAAACCGGACGCGCCACTGCTGATCATGCGGAGGTCTCCAATCGGTTACTGCGTGAAATCAACTCGACAATCCCGGGTCGCGAAATGATCTTCTACCAGCTCGCAGATGGCGTGCAGCGCAGTCAGCTGCGCTTCTTGGATGCGGGCGGTGCTCCTTCCCGGAACCGGCACGGCGATGTCCGCGACTGCCGCAACGGGATCGAGATCCGCTCCGACCAGGGCGATTGTGGTCAACCCCTGCCGCCGGCCCTGCGCCAGGGCTTCGAGCACGTTCGCCGATCGACCGCTCGTCGAGATACCGAACGCGACATCGCCCGCTCGGCCGAGTGCCTGAATTTGCCGCGCGAATACCTGTTCGTACGCATAGTCGTTGGCGATGCTCGTGATGACGCTGGTGTCGGTCGTCAAGGCGATCGCCGACAGCGCCCGCCGCTCGATTTGAAAGCGTCCCACGAGCTCGGCGGCGAAGTGCTGTGAATCAGCAGCGCTACCGCCGTTGCCGAACACGAGAATCCTTCCGTCGCGTGCAAGACAGTCCCGCATCGCGCGAGCCGCGCTCACGATCGCACGCGCCGACCGCTCCGACGTCGCAAGGTGCAGCGACGACGCTTCCGCGAAAATCGCGCGGACCCTGTCTTCCGTCATTCGAGGCCGGCCCCGGGATTACAGGCGGGAGTCACGTGAGGGCACCGCATACCAGGCGGCTGTCCGCCCGAGCGCGCCCGCCAACGGGACGAGGGAGCGGAGCCCCAGTTCACGGCCGGCTCGCGTGACATCCGGAACGTATCGTTCGACCGGCATACCCGCAACCGGCTGAAGCGCGACCTCGACTTCCAAGCCAGGTCTCACGGCTGCCGCAACCGCGTCCGCAAGCTCCCGAATCGTCAGCGCCTCAGCCGAACCGACGTTGTACGGACGCAGCGGCGCCCCGCGTACCGAGGATTGTCCACAACCAGACCGCAAGGTCACCGGCGTAGAGGTACGACCGGAAGGCGTTCCCGTCTCCTTTGATCCGAATCGGGCGTCCGGCGAGCGCGTCGGCGATGAAGTTTCCGACGGCGAAATGCACATCCAGCGGCAGGTACGGCCCGACGAACGCGAAGCAGCGCGCGATCACCGGCTGCAGTCGTTGATCCGCATATAATGCGCACAACATCTCTGCGGCTCGTTTGCCCTCTGCATATACCATCCGTGCGTCCGTCGGATCCGGCCCGCCGCAGTATGTCTCGGGAACGTGCGTCAGCTCCGCGGGCTGCCGCCCGTACACCGCGCCGGAGCTGGTCAACAAAAACCGCTGCGCGCCGCATCGGCGCGCAAACTCCAGCGCCCGGCCCGTTCCCGAAACCATCGTCTCGAACATCACCCGTCGATCGTGTTCCGCGGCCGCCGTGCTCGACGGAGTCGCCGCATGTATCACGTGCGAGAACTGTCCTTCCGGGAACTCGAACGTACGCACGTCGCCATGCCACAACCTTACCGCTGGATGGCCGGCAAGGTGTGGTGCCTTCGTCGTGAACGCACGCTCCCGTCTGGTCAGCACGACGACCGAGGCGTCAAGTCCCACGCGGTCGTTCGCCCAGAGGAATGTCTCCAGGAGCCAGCACCCGAAGAACCCCGTCCCGCCAGTGAGGAACACCCGCGCACCGCGCAGCTCGTCCCACAACGCACCCGTCTGCTCCAGCACGCACTGCAGGTCTTCCTCGAGAGGGTTCCGCATGCCCGCGACTACCACGTCTTCCAGGGTGCCTGGCCCGCGTCCCACAGCGACTCGAGATATCGGAGATCGCGGAGCGTATCCATGCACTGCCAGAACGCTTCGTGGCGGTACGCAACCAGCTGCCCGCCGGACGCGAGCGCCTCGAGAGGCGCGTGCTCCCACATCACGTCCGACTCGATGTAGCGCAGCGCCGCAGGCTCGACGACGGAAAAGCCCCCGTTGATCCAGCCCTCGTGCAGCGTGGACTTCTCCTTGAAATGACGGATCCGGTCACCGTCGAACTCCAGCGCGCCGAATCGGGCGGGGGGGCGCACGGCGGTGAGGGTGACGAGCGCGCCTCGGGAGCGATGGAACGCCATCAGCTCGTCAATCCGCACGTTCCCCACGCCGTCTCCGTAGGTGAGCATGAAGGTGCCCCCGCCGATGAGGGGCATCAGCAGCCGCAGCCGGCCGCCGGTCAGCGTCGACTCACCGGTGTCTACCAGGTGGACCTTCCACGGCTCGATCGCGTTGTTCAAGGGGGCGACCTGGCCGTCCTGCAGCGAGATCGTCATGTCCTGACCGACCGCGTGATAGTCCAGGAAGTAACGCTTGATCTGATCGCCCTTGTGGCCGAGCGCGAGCACGAACTCGTTGAAGCCATACCGTCGAGTAGTGCTTCATGATGTGCCACAGAATCGGCCGGCCGCCGATCTCGACGAGCGGCTTCGGACGCAGCTCGGTATGCTCGGCGAGCCGCGTGCCCGTGCCGCCGCACAGGATTACCACGGGGATGCGTGGCTCAGACACCGAAGTACCTCGTGTACCACTCGACGGTCTCCCGGAGGCCCTCCTCGAGGGTGAACGCGGGAGTCCACCCGAGCACCCGTCGCGCCTTCGAGGCGTCGAGGTACTGATCGCGGATTTCGTTCGACGCTTCGTTGCGTACGTCCGGCTCCAGCGTGGACCCCATCACGTCGAGCAGCGCTGCCACCAGCTCCAGGACGGTCATCCGCTGTTCGTAGGAGAAGTTGAACGCCTCCCCGGCGAGCGCCGGATCGGCGGCCATCCGCTCGGCCAGCTGCAGGTACACGCGGGCGCCGTCCTCGACGTAGAGATAGTCGCGCGTGTAGTGTCCGTCCGACCGGATCACCGGCCGCTCGCCCCGCAGCACCGAACGAATCGTGCCTGGAACCAGACGGTTCCAGTTCAGATCGCCTCCGCCGAACAAGTTGCCGCACCGCGTGATGCACACGGGCAGCCCGTAGCTCTTCGCATACGTCTGGGCGATCAGGTCCGCGCACGACTTGCTGGCGTCGTACGGATTCCGGCCGGCAAGCGGCGCGTCTTCGGTGTACGGCAGCACGTCTTGATCGCCGTAGGCCTTGTCCGATGAGGCGATCACGACCTGTTCGACGGTCGGGCTCCGGCGGCAGGCCTCGAGCAGCGACCATGTGCCGCGAATGTTCGTCTCGAGTGTAGAGACCGGATTCCGGTTCGCCACGCCCACGATCGTCTGCGCCGCCAGATGGAGGACGGTCGTGATTTCGTACTCCCCCAGCGCGCGCTCCATCGTCTCCTGATCGCGCAGGTCGCCCCGGACCACCGTGATCCTGTCGAGCAATCCTGAGGCGACGAGCTCCGATCGTGGAACCCAGTCGCGGACGAGCGCCACGATGTCGGCTTCAGCGGCGAGGAGCTGGCGCACGACTCGGGCGCCGACGAGTCCCGTGGCTCCCGTGACGAAGACAGGCCTGTCGCGCCAGAAGGTTGTCGCTGCCAAGGAACGGCTATTCCCAGGCGTCAATGTGAATGGCCTCCGCAGCGATGTGACGGGCACGCAGGTCCTGCCCGATGCCGCGCAGCATCGGGGGCGGGCCGGAAATGTAGTACTGGGTCTCGAGCGGCCGCCGCAGGCGTGGCCAGACCGCGTCAACCGAAACTCTGCCCGCCCTCATCGCCGGTGGATTCACGTCCCCGTGCTCGATGAAGTACAGACACGTCGAGCGATGGCACGCGCGCCGCGCAGCGCTCCACGAGGTCGCGGTAGAGCAGCAGCCTCCTCGTTCTGGCGCCGTACGCAAGCCCGACGGAATGGTGCCCGTCGACGGTCAGGCCCTGGAGAAAAGCGGTGAATGCCGTGATGCCGGTGCCCCCGGCAAAGAGCATGACATCCGCGCCACCGTCGATCACGAAATCGCCATATGGCATCTTGATCCAGACTTCCCGGCCCTCGACCAACTCACGCTCCATGCGCGTCGTGAACCCGCCGTGCACGGCGTAGGTAATCTGTAGGGCCTTTCGTTCCGCCGGCGCACTCGCGATCGAGAACACGCGGGACTCGGGCCAGAACCCTGCCGGATCGTACGGGTCGAGGGCCAGGTGCAGGAACTGTCCCGCACGAAACCGCGGCGCAGCGCGGTGCGGCCGCAGCGTCACGGTGTACACGCGCTCTCCATGAGCGGAAATCCGCTCCACGACGCAAGCGAGTTTCTGCGTCACGGCCATCCGTCACACGCCTACACTCGCAACGCGCTCGCCGGCCATGAAGCGGGCGAACACCGCGGCCATGTGATCGAGGCGCGACGGATCGAGGCCGGGGTACACGCCCACGAAGAACGTGCTGTTCATCACCGTGTCCGTGTTCGTCAGGTCGCCCACGGTCCGGTGCGGAATGTCCTGGAAGGCGGGGTGCCGCAGGAGATTGCCCGCAAACAGGCTCCGTGTTTCCACACGATTGGCCTCGAGGAACCTCACGATCTCTGCCCGCGTAAAACCGGCCCCCTCCCGCACCGTGATGACGAACCCGAACCAGGACGGCTCCGAATGCGCCAGGGACTTCGGCAAAACCAGGCGATCTTCGTAGGGTCGCAGCGCCTCCATCAGCCGATCGAAGTTCGCGCGCCGCCGGGCGATGAACCCCTGGAGCTTGGCCAGTTGGGCGCAACCAATCGCGGCCTGCATGTCCGTGACCTTCAGGTTGTATCCGATATGGCTGTAGACGTACTTGTGATCGTAGCCGGCGGGCAGGGTCCCGAACTGCTGGCTGAACCTGGTCCCGCAGGTGTTGCTTTCACCGCCCGCGCAGTAGCAGTCCCGTCCCCAGTCGCGGAACGATCGCGCGATGCGCGCGAGCTGTTCGTCATTGGTCACAACGCACCCGCCCTCGCCCATGGTGATGTGATGCGCGGGGTAGAACGACACGGTGGCGAGGTGGCCGAACGTTCCGGTCAGGCGGCCCCGATAGCGCGATCCCAGCGCGTCACAGTTGTCTTCGACGACCCACAGGTCGTGCTGAGCCGCGAGCTCGGAGACCACGTCCAGGTCGAAGGGGACACCGAGCGTGTGCGCCATCATGACCGCGCGCGTCCGGGGTCCGATTGCCTCCCTGAGCCGTTCGGGATCAGCGGTGTAGTCTCCGAGGTTGACGTCCACGAAGACCGGCACGAGGTTGTTCTGCAGGATCGGCGCGACAGTTGTCGGGAACCCCGCTGCAACCGTCACCACTTCATCACCGGGCACCAGCCTCCGCGCCCCCAGCTTCGGCGAGGTGAGGGTCGTCAACGCTACGAGGTTAGCCGATGACCCCGAGTTCACCAGCAGTGCGTCCGACACTCCCAGGTACTCCGAAAAGTCCGCTTCGAACTTCTCGGCGTAGCGGTTCGCTGTCAGGAAGAAATCCAGGCTGGCATCGACCAGATTGGTGAGCTCTTCGGCGTCAAACACACGTCCTGCGTAGTGGACGAGATCGGTGTTCGGATTGAATGTCTGATTCGAGAACTGCGCGGCGCAATACTGGCGCACCAGTGTAGCGATTTCTGCCCGCAGCTCTTTCGACGAATGCATCTTCCTTATGCCCCAGCCTCTCGTTTCGGTTCATACCCGATTAGACTACACAGGATGGCCTTCCGCGTGCCCGCCTTGCGCGGTGGCGGAATGCTCAGGCCTTGACAGGCGACCCTTTACTCGTAGGCCGCAGGGGCCGTGGAAGTCTGCGCCGGCAGCCACGGCCGAACTCAACGTTAAGTGCACGCCAAACGAACCGACTCCTTTTGCGTTCCGGCTCAGATGCCCGAGCCCACGGCCTGGGCGTGGCGCTGGTGAGATGATGCGTGCGCCGTCCCGGTGCACTGGAAGCCCGTGTCGACGGCCGAAGTCGTTGCGCTCGCGGCGGTTAGGCGCGCCCATTGGATCCCTCGTCGCCGGGCCTGCGCCCTTCGTGCTGGAAGTGCGGCGCAAGCGGAAGATGCTCCGTGCGGGACGCGCCAGGCTGGCATCATAGCGGCCGCCGGGCTCGTGGACGATGGTGAATCGGATGGCTGAGGACCAGGGCATCGCGCGGCTGCTTGCGGCTACGCGTCGTTGGCTGTGGACCATCGCAATCCTCCGCACCGCCTCCCGAACCTGACAGCCGTGGCCCGCACCACCGCGCAGGCGGCGCAGTACTATCCCGCCGGGTACTGGTTCTCGCTCCCGGAACCGCCGAAGGCGGACGAGTTCCCTGGCGCCGGCCCGGCAGGCAATGGCAGATCGCATTCCAGCAGCAAAATCTTGAAGATTGGCGGGGAAAGCCCGTCCGAAAGGTGTTCTTGGGGCACAGCGGCACGGCTCCGGTGTTGGCGGAGACACGCGAGGTGTTGAAGCCGTCAGTTCTTGCGGACGACATAAGAGGCCATATGGGTGACATCACTGGGTCGAAACCAACGAAAGCAACGAACGCCAAGGCGAGACGCTCCAATGATTGGGTTGAGCTCGCTATCGTGGCAGTAGCTGCGGCGTTGCTGGCAGCTGGCGCGGTGCGAGTTCACCTGGCGGGCGAGTACGGCTACTTCAGCGATGGTGCAATTGCCGAACTTCGGCCCATTCGCGACCGGTATGGACCAGACCACTATTCACGAAACGTGGAGGAATGGTGTATTCGGGACTTTTTCGAAGACCGCCGAGATGGAATTTTTGTCGACGTGGGCGCTAACCACTACCGAAATGACAACAATACGTATTTCCTCGAGACGAAACTCGGATGGTCAGGCGTAGCCTTGGACGCGCTGGCCGAGTTCGGCCCAGACTACCAGCGACATCGGCCACGTACCAGATTTGCGGCGCTCTTCGTGTCCGATGTGGCAGGCACCACGATTCCATTCTTCGTTCCGAAAGACAACCATTTGGTCGCCTCGTCGAGTCAGGAGTTCACTATCAGAGAGGGGCACCCCGGCGAAGCCCGGAACGTGCCGACGACGACTCTGAATGTGGTGCTGGACCAGGCGGGAATCAGGAAAGTCGATTTCTTGTCGATGGACATCGAGCTCGCGGAACCCAAAGCCCTCCGCGGCTTTGACATCGACCGCTTCAAGCCAGATCTGGTGTGCATCGAATCACATCTCGACGTCCGCCAGGAAATTGTGAACTACTTCGCTGGGCACGGATATGTTGTCGTCGCGAAGTACCTGCGCGCGGACCCAAAAAATTTGTACTTCGCACCGCTCACGATCTGAGTGCTGAAACGCATGAGAACTCAAAAGGGTTGCTTGGACTGGTGGGAGGCGATACTGGTGATCGCGGCTGTGACCGCTGTGACCGTAGCGCTCGCGGAACACCGGACCCAACGGCTACTCCGCGAGCCCAGGTTCGCCTCGCAGGACGACGAACAACTGGATGCGCGGCTTCGCCAGAGATACGGGCCGCGGCGAGCCTCGCTCGGTCCGGAGGAGTGGATCATCCGTGACTTCTTCCAGGATAAACCCGGGGGTGTGTTCATCGATGTCGGCGCCTGGCACTGGCAGACCGGCAGCAACACTTACTACCTTGAACACGATCTCGGGTGGACCGGGTTGGCGATTGATGCCTCAGCAGAGTTCGCGTCGGGGTGGCGACAGCATCGGCCGCGATCGCAGTTTGTGGTTGCTTTCGTCGATGCCTCTGATGGGGCGTCCCGCAGGTTCTACGTAGGGGCGAACAGCCTTACGAGTTCGGCAGACCGCAGCGTTCCGGACCAGTTTGGCGGAGGCACTGTTGGAACGAGCGACGTTCGAACCGCACGGCTGGACACGCTTCTCGAGCAGGTCGGTATCAAGCGCATCGACTTGTTGAGCATGGACATTGAACTGGCGGAACCTGCAGCGCTGAGCGGGTTCTCGATCGACAAGTACCGGCCTGGGCTGGTCTGCATCGAAGCCCACATGCCGGTCCGGCCACTCATCCTGGAGTACTTTGCACGGGCCGGCTACGTGCTGGTCGCAAGATATTTGCGGTACGACACTTCAAATCTGTACTTCGAGCCGTTGCCAGACCGCCCGCACGCGAACCCATCAGGAGCGCAGTGAGTCAGCACTGTATGACTGAGCAACCGTCCAGCGCCCAATAAGATCGATAATCCTCCACATCAGGGTGGAGGTTCGCGCATGCTCAGGCGTTTTGGAATCATCGGCGTTGCCCTTGTTTTGTGCGTCGCTCGATTCCCTCAGGCGACGAGCGCGCGCCAGGGGACGGGTGCAGCCATCCCGATCGATCCCGACGATATCGCCGGTGTCGTGACCGGTCCGCGTGGGCCGGAGGCCGGCGTCTGGGTCATCGCGGAGACGACCGACCTCCCCACGAAGTTCGTCCGCATCGTCGTGACAGATGATGCCGGGCGGTATCTCGTGCCGGACCTGCCAAAGGCGAGCTACCGGGTGTGGACCCGCGGCTACGGGCTGGTGGACTCGCCGAAGGTGGAGTCGACACCAGGCAAGCTGGTGAACCTGACAGCCGTGGCCGCGCCAGACGCGAAGGCGGCGGCGCAGTACTATCCCGCCGGGTACTGGTTCTCGCTCCTCGAACCGCCGAAGGCGGACGAGTTCCCTGGCACCGGCCCGGCAGGCAATGGCATATCGCCGAACCTGAAGACGCAGGGAGACTTCGTGCGGAGCGTCAAGTCGGGCAACTGCCTCGCGTGCCACCAGCTTGGCAACAAGGCGACGCGGGAGTTCCCGCCATCGCTCGGCAAGTTCGCCTCGTCACGTGACGCGTGGGAGCGGCGTATCCAGTCCGGACAAGCGGGGCCGACGATGATTGGCACGATCAACAACCTCGGGCCGCGGGCCCTCACCATGTTCGCTGACTGGACGGACCGCATCGCGAAGGGCGAGCTGCCGCCGGCGCCCCCCCGGCCGCGCGGGATCGAGCGCAACGTCGTCATCACCGAGTGGGACTGGGCCGACCCGAAGGCGTACCTGCACGACGAAGTCTCGACCGACCGGCGCAACCCCACCGCAAACGCGAACGGGCCCATCTACGGGGCACTCGAGGAGAGCGCGGACTATCTACCGGTGCTCGACCCGGTACGCCACACCACGAGCCAGGTGCCGCTCACGGTTCGCGACCCGAACACGCCCGCACGTGAGTCGGCGATGCCGCAGCCCTCGCCGTACTGGGGCGGCGAGGCGATCTGGAAGAGCCGCAACAACGTCCACAACCCGATGTTCGACCACAAGGGACGCGTGTGGATCACATCCGCCGTGCGGCCGCCGGACAATCCGCCCGAGTGCAAGGCCGGCTCGGCGCACCCGTCGGCGAAGGCGACCCCGGTGGACCGCGCCTCCCGCCACCTCGCCGTATACGATCCCGCCACGAAGAAGCTGACCCACATCAGCACGTGCTTCAGCACGCACCACCTGATGTTCGCTGAGGACCAGAACCACACGCTGTGGACGAGCGGCGGCGGGACCGTCATCGGATGGCTGAACACGAAGATGTTCGACGAGACCGGCGACGAGATGAAGTCGCAGGGATGGACGGCGCTCATCCTCGACACCAACGGCAACGGCAGACGTGATGCGCACACGGAGCCGAATGCTCCGCCCGATCCCGCGAAGGACCGTCGCTATGGGGGCGGCGGGCTGTACTCCGTATCGCCCGCGCCGGACGGATCCGTCTGGGGATCGGTGCTCGGGTACCCGGGTGCGGTAGTGCGTCTCGCCCCGGGCGCGAACCCGCCGGAGACCGCGCTTACGGAGGTCTATGAACCGCCCGCAGACAATCCCAAAGCCGCGGTTCACGGGTTCTCGCCCCGAGGGATGGATGTCGACCGCGACGGCGTAGCGTGGGTGGCCCTCGCGAGCGGCCACATGGCCAGCTTCGACCGCCGCAAGTGCAAGGGCCCGCTGAACGGCCCGAAAGCGACGGGCCAGCACTGCCCCGAAGGGTGGACGCTCTACCCTGAGCCGTTGCCGCAGATGAAGGGGTTGACGATGTCGGGCAGTGCGGAGGCGAGCTACTACACATGGGTGGACCAGTTCGACACGTTCGGGCTCGGGAAGAACATTCCGATCAACACCGGGAACGAGTCCGAGGGCCTGCTCGCGCTGAAGGACGGCAAGTGGGTCGTGCTGCGGGTGCCCTATCCGCTCGGGTTCTACACGAAGTGGATGGACGGGCGCATCGACGATCCGAATGCCGGCTGGAAGGGGAGGGGCCTGTGGTCCACGGTGAGCACCCGGGCGCCGTTCCATATGGAGGGCGGGAAGGGCACGCCCAGCAAGGTGGTCAAGTTCCAGCTGCGGCCCGACGGATTGGCTAAGTAGACGTTGTGGGACATGGGGGGGCGAGTGGCACAGGTGCAACTCGAGACGGTCAGCCGCTAGCCGATGCGTGCCTTCACTTCGTTGTGCGCGGTTCTGCTGGCCGCCGGCCTGCACTCGCGTGCGCAGGAGCCTCCGACAAACGCCGTGCGCTTCGATGAGCCGCTTCGTCCGCAGATCCACTTCACGCCGCCGTCGAACTTCATGAACGACCCGAACGGGCTCGTGTTCTTCGACGGCGAGTATCACCTGTTCTACCAGCACAACCCCTTCGGGGACCGATGGGGACATATGAGCTGGGGACACGCGGTCAGCCGCGACCTGCTGCACTGGGAACACCTGCCCGTCGCCCTGCGCGAGGAGGACGGCATCATGATCTTCTCGGGCAGTGCGGTGGTGGATCGCACGGACTCGAGCGGGTTGTGCGGGGGCCGCCCGTGCCTTGTCGCCATCTACACCGGGCACACGGAGAAGAAGCAGACGCAGAACCTCGCGTTCAGCATCGATCGCGGCCGCACATGGGCGAAGTATCCCGGCAACCCCGTCGTGGATCTGGGGTTGAAAGACTTCCGGGACCCGAAGGTGTTCTGGCACGAAGACACGAAGCGCTGGGTGATGGTGACGGTGCTGCCGGACCAGCACAAGGTGCGCTTCTTCAGCTCGCGCGATCTGAAGCGATGGGACATGCTCAGCGACTTCGGCCCGGCGGGCGCGATCGGCGGCGTGTGGGAGTGCCCGGACCTCTTTCCGCTCGCGGTCGAAGGCACCGGCGAGACGCGCTGGGTGCTCGACGTGGACCTGAACCCCGGAGGCATTGCCGGTGGCTCGGGCGGGCAGTACTTCATTGGCCGCTTCGACGGACGGACCTTTCTGAACGACGCGCCACCGACGGAGACCCTCTGGAGCGATTACGGCAAGGACTTCTACGCCACGATCAGCTTCTCCGACATGCCGCCGACCGATGGGCGCCGGATCTGGATGGCGTGGATGAGCAACTGGCTCTACGCCAACGAGGAACCCACGGGCGGCTGGCGCGGCGCCCTGTCCGTGCCGCGCGAGCTCTCTCTGCGCCGGACACCCGCGGGGCTGCGCCTGGTGCAGCGTCCCGTGCGGGAGCTCGACGCGCTGCGCACAGGGGCGGAGCCCGTCCGTGTCGCCGCGTCGACCGCGCTGCCCGCGGCCGCGGAGTTCACGCTGCGAGTCGCTGCATCGACGGCAGGCGACGTCGGGCAGGGCTCAGCCCCGCGTGGAGCCACGACTGCAGTCCTGGGCGGACTTCGGCTGTCAAACGACAGTGGGGAAGAGGCGTTGATCGGTGTTGCCGGACCACCGCTCGAGGTCTTCGTGGATCGCCGCCGCTCGCGTTCCTCACCGCTCGCGCATTATCCGGGCCGGCACGCGGGGCCTGTTCGCGCTGTCGATGGCGGCGTCCGCCTTCGCGTGATCGTCGATCGCTCGACGGTCGAAGTGTTCGCCAACGACGGCGAGACGGTCGTATCCGATCGGCTGTGGCCCACGCGACCGTTCACTCGCGTGGAGCCGGTGCACGGGGCGGGGGTGCGCACGCCGCTGGAGATCTGGACGCTGCGAAGCGTGTGGGGCGGACGCTGACGCTCGACCCGCGCCCCATCGCCGTGCTGATTCCCGTCTTCGACGACTGGGACGCCGCTGCACTGCTGTGCCAGGCGCTCGACCGCGCCTGCGACGGGCTGACGGCTGCGGCCCTTCGCGTCTACCTCGTGGACGATGGGTCACCGACGCCCGCACCGGTTGACTCGTTCGCGTCGCCTCGCGACGCCCTCCGTTCCATCACGATCGTTCGCCTGCGCCGCAACCTTGGCCACCAGCGTGCCATCGCCCTCGGTCTCGCCTACCTGTACGACAAGACGGATGCGAGTGCCGTGCTGGTCATGGACGGCGACGGGGAAGACAAGGCGACGGATGCGGCGGCCCTCGTCCAGCGCCACCTGTCCGAGCCGACTCGCATCATCTTCGCTTCGCGCCGACGCCGGCTCGAGGGGCTGGTGTTCCAGGCCGGCTATGCCCTCTATCGTGCGTGCCACCGTGCGCTGACCGGCATCGAAGTCCGTATCGGAAATTTCAGCATCGTGCCGAGGCATCTGGTCGGCGCAATCGTCGTCAGCAGCGAGTCGTGGAGCCATTACGCCGCGAGCGTGGTGAAGGCGCGGCTACCCTTCACCACAGTGCCAATGGATCGCGGGGAACGTCTCGCCGGGCGCACCAGAATGAACTACGTGACGCTGGTGACGCACGGGCTGAGCGCGATCTCCGTCTTTCGCGAGCTTGTCGGAACCCGTCTGCTACTGGCGTCCGGCGGCGTAGCGGCCGCAGGTGGCGTGGCCTTGCTCGCGCTGCTGGTCCTGGCCGCAAGCGGCCGGGTCGTGCTCAGTGAGCACGCGGGTATGCTGCTGGCTCTTCTCGTGCTGATCGGTCTGCAGGCCCTTGCGGCAAGCTTCGTCGTCGCCTTTTCGATCCTCGGCGGACGCGATCAGTCATCGTTCGTGCCCATTCGCGACTACCACCACTACGTCGAGGCGATTGTTACGCTGAATGACGAAGGCTGACTACGTCTACGTCGGGTCCGAGCTCGACACCTTCAAACAGGCGCGCAACTGGAAACGGTACTGGTCTGCGGTGCTCGCGCCCTATGTCGGTGGCACAGTGCTCGAGGTCGGTGGCGGAGCCGGCGCGAACGTGCCCTATCTGCTCAATCCGCGCGTCACCCGCCTCGTCAGCCTCGAACCGGATGCACGGCTCGCGGAACAGCTCGCAGTGGTCGGCCACGAACTCAGTTCCAGTACCGGCCGCGGCCATTCAGGCACGCCAGGGGACCCTCAGCGATCTTCCCGCCGATGAACGATTCGACGCCGTCGTCTACCTTGACGTCCTCGAACACATCGAGGCCGATCGAGCCGAGCTGATCGCGGCTGCGAACAGGTTGACACCGTCCGGGCACCTGGTGGTTCTTGCGCCTGCGTTCCAGAGCCTGTACAGCGAGTTCGATCGGGCGATCGGACACTATCGACGGTACACAATCACCAGCCTGAAAGCCCTCACGCCCCCGGACACGATCGTTGTGTACGCGCGCTACCTGGACGCCGCGGGCGCCTGCCTGTCCGCCGCGAATCGCCTGATCCTCTCGAGGACGGCGCCAACGTCCAGAAACATCCGCTTCTGGGATCGGTGCGTCATCCCGATCAGCCGGGTCGCCGACCACGTTCTCGGACGACTCGCCGGAAGATCGGTGGTGTGCGTATGGCAGAAAGACGTCCAGCAGTCGGATCGTCGCCAGCCCGCCGCGCGTGCCTACCGCCTACCGCCCACCGCCTAGAACGCCGAATGGTTTGAGAGTGCGGCTCGTTGACAGATGTAGCTACGTGCGTCTACATTACGACTATGAGAAAGGTCGGGGTTCGGGAGCTGAAGAACCGGCTGAGCGAGTACCTCCGGCATGCCCGGGCCGGGGAGACGGTCCTCGTCACCGACAGGGGTGAGGTGGTCGCGGAACTTGCGCCGCCGGGGCGCAGTTCGGCGGATCCTTCGCTGCCGCCAGGGGTCACGGATCTCGCGAGGAGAGGTCTGCTGACGCTCGGAAGTCCATCGGCTGCACGTGTGTATCCCAGGCTGTCGCGCGTTCTTCGCCACTCTACCAGCGCCGAGTTGTTGAAGCAGGAACGAGAGGGGCGTTGAACCTGTACGCGGAGTCAAGTGCTGTCCTGGCCTGGTTGCTGGGCGAGGAGGGAGAGGCACGCGTACGACGCACGCTGAGCGCTGCAACAATCGTGTTTGCGTCAGACCTGACCCTGATCGAATGCGACCGGGTGCTCATTCGGGCAGTGACTCTCCAGGCTTTGGACGAGGCCGAAGCCGCGAAGCGCCGCTCGTCCCTCCAGTCCATCGCAGCAGGATGGCAGGTGCTCCGCGTAAGCTCCGAGATCGTCAGCCGAGCGCGCCAGCCATTTCCCGCCGAGCCGATTCGCACGCTGGACGCGCTCCATCTGGCGTCGGCTATCACGGCGCGGTCGGCGGTGCCGGACGTCGTGCTTCTGTCTCTCGACGAGCGCATCCGAAAGGCAGGCGTGGCCATGGGGTTCACTGTTCATCCGAATTGATACGTGGTGAGCCGTCGCCAGCCGCCCGCCGCTCGCCAGCCGCCCGCCTGACCTCCCGTCCTCCCTCAGAGCTCAATCAACATCTGCCCCGGGTCCTCGATCAGTTCCTTCACCTTCACGAGGAACTGCACCGCCTCCAGGCCGTCGACGATGCGGTGGTCGTAGCTGAGGGCGACGTACATCATCGGCTTGATGACCACCTGGCCGCTGGCGGCAACCGGGCGCTCTTCGATCTTGTGCAGGCCGAGGATGCCGACCTGCGGCGGGTTGAGGATGGGGGTCGAGAGCAGCGATCCGAACACGCCGCCGTTCGTGATCGTGAAGGTGCCGCCGGTGAGGTCCTCGAGAGTGAGCGAGCCGTCCTCGGCGCGCTTCGCGAAGTCGCGGACACTGAACTCGATCTCGGCAAACGACATGGTGTCCACGTCGCGCAGCACGGGGACGACGAGGCCGCCGCTGGCGCCGACGGCGATGCCGATGTCGTAGTAGTGCTTCAGGACCATCTCGTCGCCCTGAATCTCGGCGTTCAGCCGCGGGAACGCGCGGAGCGCGCCGAGGCTGGCTTTGACGAAGAACGACGAGAGGCCGAGGTTCACGCCGTGGCGCTTCTGGAACGCTTCCTTCCGCCGCGTGCGGAGCGCCATCACCGCGGACATGTCCACCTCGTTGAAGGTGGTGAGCATGGCGGCGTTGTGCTGGGCCTCGACGAGTCGCCGGGCAATCGTCGCACGCCGCTTGGACATGCGGACGCGCTCTTCGGTCCGCTCGCCTGCCTTTCTGGCGCGCGCGGGTGCGGCGGGCGCGGGCTCCGACGCGGCGGGCGGCTGGCGGCGGGCGGCGGGCGGGGGCTCCGACGCGGCGGGCGGCTGGCGACGGGCGGCTGGGCTGGCTGGGTGTCCGCGGCTGGACTCTGTGCGGCGCCCGGGGCCTGGAGCCCGGAGCCTGGAGCCTGAACGACCGCCCGCAGCCTGCAGCCTGGAGCCCGCAGCCTGATCCCCCGCCAGGTACTTCTGCACATCCTCCTTCGTGATGCGGCCGCCCTCCCCGGTTCCGGCCACGCTCGAGAGGTCGACTGCGTTGTCCTCGGCCATGCGCCGCGCTGTGGCTGTGGCCTTGATGTCGGCCGCGACCGCGGGCGCTGCGGCCTGCGCTGCTGGTTCGGGCGATGAAACGCGCTCGGTGCCTGCGGCCGCCGCTCGCGGCGCAGCCAGCGGAGTTGCAGCCGGTCCCTCGGCAGGAGCGGTGGCGGGCGCTCCCGCGGATGCCCCTGCGCCGGGCTCCACCACGGCCAGCAGCTCCCCGACTTTCACATCCTCGCCTTCCTGCCGATCGATCCGGGTGAGGACGCCTGCCTGATCCGCGCCCACTTCGAGATCGATCTTGTCCGTCTCGAGCTCGACGACCGGCTCGCCTGGGGTCACGGAGTCGCCGACCTTCTTCAGCCAGCGGGCGACGCGGGCTTCGACAACGGACTCACCGAGCTGGGGGACGACGATTTGCGACACGGAGACTCCTTGGCGATACTGGGACGGGAATCCGCCGGAACTGAAGTTCCGGCTCCACGATTAGCGCGGGCGCTGTGCCGTACTACACCTGCTTCGAGAGGACCATGCTCGTCTGCGTGCGTTCTCTCGTGGGGCCGAACGCTTCGGCGATGAGCGTTTGCTGGTTCCTCGTGTGCCACACCATCGAGCCCTCGGACGGGCTCGCGCTGCGGGCGCGTCCGACGTAGCGCAGGGGACAGCCGCCATCGATCGTATCCTCGAGCAGCGGCCGCACGAACTCCCACGCGCCCACGTTCTCGGGCTCTTCCTGCACCCAGACGATCTCCTCGCGGTTGGGAAAGGCGTCCAGCACCGGGTGGAGATCCGCCCACGGAAACGGATACAGCTGCTCCATCCGGCAGATTGCGATCTCCGGGTGCTGCGCTCGGAACTCGCTCGAGATGAGGTCGACGTAGACCTTGCCGCTGCAGAGAATCACCCGCCGCACCTCGCGCGCCCGTGTGATGGCGTCGGAGTCGGTGAGGACGGGCTGCCACCGGCCTTCGGCGAGATCGCGCGGACGCGAAGCCACCATCGGATGCCGCAGCAGGCTCTTCGGCGTCAAGACGACGAGCGGCAGCGGATCGGTCAGGAGCAGCGCCGCCTGCCGGCGGAGCAGGTGGAAGTATTGCGCTGACGTGGTGCAGTTCGCGACGCGCAGGTTGATGTCGGCCGCCGCCTCGAGAAACCGCTCCACGCGTGCGCTCGAGTGCTCGGGTCCCTGACCCTCGTAGCCGTGCGGCAGCAGCAGCACGAGCGAGGGGGTCAGGCCCCACTTCGCGCGCGCCGACGTCAGGAAGGCGTCGATGATCACCTGCGCGCCATTGATGAAGTCGCCGTACTGCGCCTCCCACAGCACGAACGTCGCCGGGGCCTGCACGTTGTAGCCGAACTCGAAGCCGACGGTGGCGTTCTCGCTGAGCGGGCTGTTGTGGATCTCGTACGAGGCGGATGCCTGCGGCAGCGTCTGCAGCGGAGTGTGCAGGCGGCCCGTCTCCGCATCGTGCAGCACGGCGTGGCGGTGACTGAAGGTGCCGCGCTCGACATCCTCGCCGGTCAGGCGGATGGGCACGCCGTCTTCGAGCAGCGACGCAAACGCGAGATCCTCGGCCGCGCCCCAGTCGATGGTGCGTCCCTCCGCGTCGTCGAGCACGTGGCGCCGCCGCTCGCGGATCCGTTCGAGCTTGCGGTGCACGGTGAAGCCTTCGGGGACCCCCATCAGCGCGGCGTTCAGCGCGCGGAGCCGCTCGAGGGGCACGGCGGTGGCCACCTGCCGCGCCATGCCGCGCGGTGGCGGCTCTGGATAGCGGATCCCATCGTCGGGATGCCGCTGCGCCTCTTCGAGCGCGGCTTCGAGGATGCCCGTGTAGCGCGCGACGATTGCATCGGGTGCTTCGGGGAGCGCGGTGCCGCGCTCCTCGAGCGTGCGCGCCCAGATCTCGCGCACCGTCGCGTGGTTCGGAATGGAGCGGTACATCACGGGCTGCGTGAAGGACGGCTCGTCCCCCTCGTTGTGCCCGTAGCGCCGGTAGCCAATGAGATCGATCAGGAAGTCCCGTCCGAACCTCGCGCGGTAGGCTGCCCCCAGCCGCGCGGCTTCCACACACGCCTCGGGGTCGTCGGCGTTCACGTGCACGATAGGGATCTTGAAGCCGCGCGCCATGCCGCTGGCGTAAGACGTGCTGTAGGACTGCTTCGCGGTGGCGGTAAACCCCAGCTGGTTGTTCGCGATCACGTGGATCGTGCCGCCGACGTCGTAGCCGGGCAGCCGCGCCAGGTTGAGCGTTTCGGCCACGATGCCCTGGCCAGGAAACGCGGCGTCACCATGGATCAGGATCGGCAGGGTGCGCCCGTGCTGCAGCCTGGGCGCGCCGGGCTCGAGGGCATCCGTCGCAGCCGCACGCGCCATGCCGACGACGACCGGGTCCACGAACTCGAGGTGACTCGGGTTGGGCGGCATCGCGATCACGAGCTCGCCGCCCTCCTGCACCGACACGCGGGCGCCGGAGTGGTACTTCACGTCGCCGGTCCAGCCGAGATCCTCGCGGAACGGCTGATCGCGCTGCGAGTCCTTGAACTCGCCCAGGATCTGCGCGTACCCCTTCTGCAGGATGTGCGCGAGGATGTTCAGCCGCCCGCGGTGCGCCATGCCGATGATCACGTGCTTCACCCCGGCGTCGGCGGCGTCGGCGATGAGCTCGTCGAGGATCGGAACCAGCATGTCCACGCCCTCGACCGAAAAGCGCGTCTTGCCGGGGAAGGTGCGGTGAAGGAAGCGCTCGAACGTCTCCACCTCGGTGATGCGATCGAGCAGCTCGAACGCATGGAGCGGGTTCGCGGGGGCGCGGAAGAGCCCGGCCTCCGCCGCATGCCGCAACCAGCGGCGCTCCTCGGGCCGGAAGATGTGCGCGTAGTCGTACCCCGTGCGCGAGCAGTAGACACGCCGGAGCGCGTCGATTGCCTCGGCCGCGTTCGCGGCACGCTCCGCCACGGGGCCCCCGACGAGTGAGGCCGGCAAGCCGTGCAGGTCCGCCTCGGTGATGCCGTGTGCCTCGGGCGCCAGCGAGGGATCGCCCCAGGGCGGCGAGCCGAGCGGGTCGAGCTGGGCGCCAAGATGGCCGTAGCGGCGGATCGCCTCCGCCAGGTTCACGGCGCCGACGATCGTGCGGACGTCCCCGGGGCCGATCGTCCCGGCAGCACGCCCGTGCTCAGGCCGGGAGGCGGGCGGGGCATCCGCGAACGCCGGCGGTGACGCCTCGAATGCGGCGCGCGTGGCCGCGTCAACCGATGCTGGGTCGTCGCGGAACCGCTCGTACAGCTCGAGGACGTAGCCCTCGTTCACCCCTCCCACCCCGGACCAATCGGCCATAGACGGTCATTCTATCAAGGGGGACCGGCTTCGCCGGATTGTGAGGCGCTGGGCGGTGGGCGCTGGGCGCTGGGCGTGCACGGACGTCACGTGGCTTTCGCCGGATGGAGGCGGTGGGCGGCGGTGGCGGGCGGCGGGCGGCGGGCGGAGCTATGTGGCCTCGTCCCGGGCGGCGACACCAACGCTACCTCACAACGCCACTGCACCGGATCGGGCTGCGTAGCGATGTGTGCCGGGGTCGAGCTCGCCGCACCGATAATCAGTGCTCACGACGCCGGCAGCCATGCCGAGGGCGGTCAGCGTTCTCGAGGCGAGTGCCACGATGGGCATCGCACTCTAAGGGATGCGGAAGATCTCCGACAACGGCAGGTTCATGTCCGGGAACAGAGGCGAGGCGAGCGCGTCGTTGGACTCGAGCGACAGCTCGGGCTCTTTGACCAGCCGGCCTGCTGCCGCGCGATAGACTTTCACCGTCTGCAGCTCCGGGTCGACCACCCAATACTCGCGCACGCCGCTGCGCTCGTACAGCCTTCGCTTGGTGACCTCGTCCCGGAGGCGCGTGGACGGCGACAGCACCTCCACCGCCAGATCCGGAGCCCCGCGGGCGTTCCGCTCACCGACGATCTCCTCGAACCGCCGTGTCGAAAAGTAGATCAGGTCGGGTTCCACCACATCGACATCGGTCAACACGATGTCGAACGGCGCCAGCATGATTACGCCGATCGGGTGGCCGACGAGGTATGTGCGAATCAAGAAGTAGAGGTTCCCAGCAATCAACTGGTGCACGGATCCTGGCGACGGCGTCACGAAGTGTTCCCCGTCGATCAACTCGTGCCGCAGCCCGTCATCGGGCAGGGCGAGGAGATCCGCGTAGGTGAGCTTCACCCGATACGGCACGGACTGCATCGTGCGATCACCCTCGGCCACGCGCTGATTCTAGTCCCCTGGAACCGTGATGACTCACATAATCCCCGGGCGGGGCATCCCGTCTGGCGGCGTTGCTTATCGCTCACATATGCCCAATATGCTCGCTCTTCGCGCCTTGCCAGCCGGGCGCCGCGCTCCGGGGCTTATGCAAGCCATCACGGTTCCCGGGGACTAGCAGCCCGGGCGCCTGCGCGGTGTCCGGCGAGAACACCTGCCGCCCACATCCAGTCGCAAGAAGTCCGCCGCGCGCCAAGTCGGCGATCATGGCCGGTGATCGCACCAGTTGAGCAAGGGACCGCAATTCTTGAGAACGCTCTGCGACGGGCGGATTGAAGAATGTGCGGTGCGGTCAGTCCGCCTGAACGGTCTGTGTCTTCGACCGCTTGCCCTTGCCGGGAACGGTCTTCAGGTAGGCATGGATGGCCGTCAGTTCCTGGTCAGTCATGCCGCCATACCCCGCCGGCATCGTTTCGGCGATCCTGGTGCCGTTCGGGCGGACGTGGGTGCGGATGGCCTTCAGGAAATCCGCGTCGGACCAGTCGCCGATGCCGACGGGCGTAATGTTGCTCGCGCCCGGAGGCGGACCGCCGCCACCGGTGAGATCTGGTTGATGGCAGCCGCGGCAACCCGCGGTATCGACAATGTGCCGGCCGAGCGCGACGGGCTCGCTGCCCGGAGGAGGCTCGGCAAAGCGGACGCGATCGTGATCGATCAACTCCGCCGGGAGCAGCGGCAGCGGGCCGAACGACAGCGCGCGCGCCATGATGCCGACCCGTGGCGCCGGATGTTCGCGGTCCACGGGCGGCACGGATCGGAAGTAGGCGATGATGTCGCCGATGTCGCGCTTCGTGAACCGGAAATCGTGCGATGGCATGAACACCACAGAGCGCCCGTCCCTCCTGACGCCGTGCAGGAGCGCCCGCACCCAGTCCTCATCGGAGTAGGTCGCGCCGATACCGCCGCGGCCGCGCGTGAGGTTGGCGGCGTGCAGCGTGCCCATCGCGAGCCCGTCGATCATCACCTTGCCGCCGAAGTCAGTTCCGTGGCAATCGTTGCACGGCGCGACGACCGTCACCAGCCGCTTTCCGCGGGCGATCCCCTCGGCGTCTGTCGGCACTTCGACCGGCGGGGTGGACACCTGGTAGGTTCGATCGATGCGGCGTCCGGCGAGCACATAAATTACCGCGCCCGCGAGCACGATAACCGCAACGAGCGCGAGCACCACTTTGAAGAGAATGCGCAGAAATCTCATGGAGGATTGTTCCAGGGCTAAGGGCGCAAGGGCTCAAGGGCTAAGGGCTAAGGGCTAAGGGCTAAGGGCCAAGGGCTGACGGTCAGGCAACGGTCAACGGTGAACGGTGAACGGTCAACGGTTTAACGGTGAACGGTCTCGAACACCCCCGTCTCGCGATTCTTCCGCACGTTGTTCCAGTCGAAGTGCGTCCCGTTCATCGCGATGTAGACGCCGGGCGGCAGCGACTGCACGTACGAAATGGCGCTCCCGAGATTGAAAAGGCCGTCCGAGCTGCCGAACGCGTAGGGCACCATCGCGCCGGTCAAGACGACGGTCTTGCCGGGCGCGGCGGCGGCAATCACCGCGGCTGTTTCCACCATCGTGTCGGTGCCATGCGTGATGACGATCCGGGTTTCGGGAGAGTTCCGGCAGGTCTCGGCGATGCGGGCGCGGTCGTCATTGGTCATGTGCAGGGAGTCGACGAGCATGACGGTTTCGGCCTCGACCGGCACGCGGCAGCGGCCCAGCCGCAGCATCTCGGGGAGGTGCGTGGCGTTGAAATACAGCCGGCCCTGGAGCTCGTCGTACTCCTTGTCGAACGTGCCGCCGGTGATGAGGATGCGGATCAAGGCTAAAGGGCTAAGGGCTAAGGGCTAAGGGCTAAGAAGGCTAAAGGCCAAGGGCCAAGGGCTAAAGGGCACAACGGGCACGGCTGATGCGTACGTGGCCGGCATGAGCCGCGACCCGGCGAAGCTTCGTGTCTATCATCACGCGCACGGTCTGGTGCTCGCGGTGTTCAGGCATGGCGAGGCGTTCCCGCGGGAGCAGCGCTTCATCATCCGGCAGCAGCTGTATCGCGCCGTTCTGTCAACGGTGTGCAACATCGTAGAGGGGTGCGCCAGGCGCACGAGCAACGAGTACCGCCACTTTATCAGCGTCGCCCTCGGCTCCGCTCGCGAGGCCGCGTATCTGATCGATCTCTCGGGCGAGCTGTCATACCTGCCGGTGACCGCCGTCGATGATTGCAGATCCCGCTGCAAGGCGGTTGTCGGATCCTTGCAGAACCTGGCACGGGCACTGGAGGAGGGCTAAGGGCCAAGGGCCAAGGGCTAAGGGCTAAGGGCCAAGGGCTAAGGGCTAAGGGCCAAGGGCTAAAGGACGGAAGGGCCATGGCGACGGGGCTGCCCTGCCCCTCATCCCCTCTGCAGTTCATGCGCGCTCCAAACCCGGAGCGCTGAATCCCGAGCCCCACCCCGAACCCTTGCGGCCTGCCCTTAGCCCTGAGCCCTTGGCCCCTTAGCCCTGAGCGCCCATGGCGCCTAGCCCTGAGTCCTGAGCCCTGAGCCCTGAGCCCTGAGCCCTTGGCCCTGAGCCCTTGGCCCTTGAGCCCTTGGCTCTAGCCCTTAGCCCTTAGCCCTTAGCCCTCAGCCCTTAGCCATAATGGCGCCATGCACTCACGCATGGACGCTGTTCAGGCGCCGATCATCCCGATAGCCGGAGAGCTTATCAGAACGAATCCGGGCACCATTTCGCTCGGGCAGGGGATGGTGTCGTGGGGGCCGCCACCGGCCGCGATCGACGCGGCGCGGGAGGCGGC
Organism: Vicinamibacteria bacterium; assembly: GCA_963763095.1. Taxonomy (GTDB): domain Bacteria; phylum Acidobacteriota; class Vicinamibacteria; order Vicinamibacterales; family JAENWD01; genus CAVUCH01. Next base: position 10,666 of record CAVXNR010000001.1, on the reverse strand, counting down.
CGGCCTCATGGCATCGCAGCGGTACGGTCCTGTCGAGGGCAGCCCGGAGCTCGTGGCGGCGCTCGGGCGGAAGCTGCGTGACGAGAACGGGCTCGATCTCGACGGCAGCCGGATCCTCGTGACGGCGGGCAGCAACATGGCGTTCCTGTCGGTCGTCCAGGCGATCACCACCACGGGGGACGAGATCGTCCTGCCGTCCCCGTTCTACTTCAATCACGAAATGGCCGTGCGGATCGCCGGGTGCGTGCCGGTGATCGTGCCGACGGACGCGCAGTATCAGATCGATCCCGAGGCGCTGGGGCGCGCGGTCACACCGCGAACGCGTGCGATCGTCACCGTTTCACCCAACAACCCGACGGGCGCCGTCTATCCTGCGGAAGCGCTGCGCGCGGTCAACGAGCTGTGCGCGCGGCGCGGGCTGCTGCACATCTCCGACGAGGCATACGAATACTTCACCTGGGACGATGCCCGGCACTTCTCGCCCGCCTCCATGCCGGGCGCGGGCGCGCACACGATCTCGCTGTACTCGCTGTCGAAGGCCTACGGCTTCGCGGGATGGCGCATCGGCTACATGGTGATCCCCGAGGCGCTGAACGACGCCGTCTACAAGGTGCAGGACACCGTGCTGATCTGCCCGACCCTCGTGTCGCAGGCTGCGGCGCTCGCCTGCGTGGAGGAGGGCCGCGCCTGGACCGCACGCTTCCTGGACCCGCTCGGCGCCGTCCGCCGTGAGGTGCTCGATCTGTTCACGTCCATCGCGGACCTCTGCGACGTGCCGACGCCAGGCGGCGCATTCTATTGCCTTCCGCGCGTGCGGACGCCGCTGACGGCGATGACGGTCATGGAACGGCTCGTTCGGGAGCACAAGGTCGCCGCCATCGCGGGCGAGACGTTCGGACTGACGGAAGGTTGCTACCTGCGGGTGTCGTATGGAGCGCTTCAGGGGGATAGGGTGAAGGAGGGGATGCTTCGGCTGGTTACGGGGCTGCGCAAGGTGTGCGAAGCGTAATGCACAATGCACAATGCAAAATGTAAAAGCCGGATCTAGCTTACTCCCTCTCGTGCCTGATGCCGGCGTGCGTGCCTGATCGATCTGGGTGCGTGCGTTATGCAGGTCGCGTCGCTCGTCACAGGGTGTGAATCGAGCATCGTGCCGTGTCGGCGTGGCATCGTGCTGCCCTGTCAGTGTGTGCAGCCTTGCGCATTGTGCATTGCGGGCGCCGAGCGCGAGGCCCGAGAGGGAGACACCGAGGCGCAACGAGCCCCGGCGTCCCCGAGCGGTCCCTACTTGATGAAAAGCATCTCTCTGTACGTCGGCAACGGCCACTCCCCGTGCGGGACGATGACCTCCAGCGCGTCGCCCGTCTCCCGGAGGCTGACCATCGCCGGCACGATGCGGTCGCGCATGTACTTCGCGTGCTCCACCGCGCTGGCGCCGGCGTGCTCGAGGTCGTGCGCGATGGTGTCAGACTTCGACTTCAGCTCATCGATCAATATCCCGAGCTGATCGAGCAGCTTTTTGGGCTGCTGGCCGTTACCGCCGGCCGCCTTTACCGCGGCAACGGACTGCGCGACCAGACTCTGGTAGGTGATCGCCGCCGGCAGGATGTAGCGGTTCGCGATCAGCACCATCAGCTGCGCCTCGATGTTGATCGTCTTGTTGTAGGCCTCGTAGTTGATCTCGCAGCGCGCCTTCAGCTCGCGGGCGTTCAGCACCTTGTGCTTCTCGAACACCGAGATGACTTCGGGCTTCGTGATCTCGGGCAGCGCATCGACGGTGTTGCGCAGGTTCAGCAGCCCGCGGCGAGCTGCCTCCTGCTGCCATTCCTCGGAGTAGTTGTTGCCGTCGAACAGGATGCGCTTGTGCTCGCCGATGAGGCTGGGCAGCAGCGCGGAGACGGCGTTTTCGATCGACTTGCCCCCCTTGACCGCCCGTTCGAGGTCGGTCGCGACCGAGTCGAGGGCGTCCGCGACGGCGACGTTCAGGCAGATGTTCGGCATCGCGATGCTCTGTCCCGACGAGACGGCGCGGAACTCGAACTTGTTGCCGGTGAACGCGAACGGGCTCGTGCGGTTGCGGTCGCCGGCGTCACGCGAGAGCTTCGGCAGGAACGCCACGCCGGTGTCGAGCTCGCCTCCGAGCTGCGCGGCCTTGACCGTGCCGTTCTCGATCTGCTCGAAAAGACCCGTGAGCACCGTGCCGAGGAACACCGACAGAATGGCCGGCGGCGCTTCGTTGGCGCCCAGCCGGTGATCGTTGCCCGCGCTTGCGATGCTCATGCGAAGCAGGCCCTGCCACCGATCGACGGCGCGAAGCACCGCCGCGCAGATGACCAGAAACTGGAGGTTGTCGTGCGGCGTGTCGCCGGGGTTCAGCAGGTTGTTCCCGGCGTCGTCGCTCATGCTCCAGTTCAGGTGCTTGCCCGAACCGTTCACGCCCGCAAACGGCTTCTCGTGCAGCAGGCACGCGAGGCCGTACTTCGGCGCGATGCGCTTCAGCGTCTCCATGACCATCATCTGGTGGTCGGTGGCGACGTTCGCGTTCTCGAACACCGGCGCAATCTCGTACTGGCTGGGCGCGACCTCGTTGTGGCGCGTCTTCACCGGCACGCCGCACTTGTACAGCTCGGTCTCCACCTCCATCATGTAGGCCAGCACGCGCTCGGGGATGGCGCCGAAGTACTGGTCTTCCATCTCCTGGCCCTTGGGCGGACGGGCGCCGAAGAGCGTGCGGCCGGCGTTGATCAGATCCGGCCGGTTGAAGAAGAAGTGCCGGTCGATGAGGAAGTATTCCTGCTCGGGGCCGCACGTGGTGATGACGCGCCGCGCGTGCGATCCAAACAGCTTCAGGATCCGCAGCGCCTGCACAGAGATCGCCTCCTGGGAGCGCAGGAGAGGCGTCTTCTTGTCGAGCGCCTCGCCGGTCCAGCTCACGAAGGCCGTCGGGATGACCAGCGTCGCGCCGTTCGGGTTGACCAGCAGCCACGGGGGCGAGGTCGGGTCCCACGCCGTGTAGCCGCGCGCCTCGAAGGTCGAGCGCATGCCGCCGGACGGGAAGCTCGAGGCGTCGGGCTCGCCGCGGATCAGCTCCTTGCCGCTGAACTCCGCGACCGCCTTGCCGCGATCGGTCGGCGTGAGAAACGAGTCGTGCTTCTCGGCCGTGATGCCCGTGAGCGGCTGGAACCAGTGTGTGTAGTGCGTCGCGCCATGCTCGAGCGCCCAGTCCTTCAGGGCGGACGCGATGATGTCCGCTGCCGTCGGATCGAGCGCCTCACCGGCCGTGATGGTGCGGCGGAGCGCCTGATAGACGGGCTTGGGGAGGCGGGCCTTCTGCACCTCGTCGTTGAAGGTGAGACTGCCGAACGCATCGGTGGCCTTCGGCAGCTTGCCGGTGACCTGGCCAACGGTGACGCCCCAGTCGGTGATGCCTTTGATGGCGTCCTGTAGCGCAGCGGATCCCATCGGTGACGTGTCCTTTCAGAGAACGGGTTGGTGAGCAGGCGTGACCTGCAGATTATGCATCGCGAGAGTGGCGCATTGCAAGAAATGGCGGCTCAAACACGTCACAGACTGCCGTTTTTGTGCGATGTGCCCTTCCAATCGTGCAGTTTCTGCATTCGCGCCAGGTAGCTGCCGATTGCATGTGGGGCAGGGCTTCAGCCCTGCCATCGCTCGCCGTCGTGCGGGCAGGGCTTGCAGCCCTGCCGTCAGCAGCGTAGCTCCCGTAGCCCGTGCACGTTTTCGCGCTAACATCGGCGGTTCGCAGCGCAGCCGCCAGAACCGCCACGCGGCAGGAGCACCAACCCGTGTCGTCGCCGCCCGCTCATCCACCGCACCCGCATCCGCACCCGCAGCCCCGATCACCCGGCGCACTGGCAGTGGTCACCCTCGCCGCGCTCGGCGTCGTGTACGGGGACATCGGGACCAGTCCGCTCTACGCGCTCCGCGAGTGTTTCCATGGGCCCCATGCCATCGAGGTCTCCCGCGGCAACGTGCTCGGGGTGCTCTCGCTGATCTTCTGGTCGCTCGTCCTCGTCATCTCGATCAAGTACCTGATCTTCGTGATGCGCGCCGACAACCAGGGCGAGGGGGGCATCCTCGCGTTGATGGCGCTGGTGCCGGCCGACTACCGCAGCGCGCAGAGCCGCGGTGTGCTCGTGGCGCTCGGCCTGTTCGGCGCGGCGCTGCTGTACGGCGACGGGATGATCACGCCGGCGATTTCGGTGCTTGGTGCCATCGAGGGCCTCACCACCGCCACACCCGCACTGGCGCCCTACGTCGTCCCGCTGACCGTGATCGTGCTCGTCGCGCTGTTCCTTCTGCAGTCGCACGGGACCGCCAGGGTCGGCGCCATCTTTGGACCCGTCATGGTCGTCTGGTTCGTCACCATCGGCGCGCTCGGCGCCCGCTCTATCGCGGGTGATCCGCACGTGCTCGTCGCGGCGGATCCGCGCAACGCGTGGGACTTCTTCGCGCGCAACGGATTCCACGGGTTCATCGTGCTCGGTTCCGTGTTCCTCGTCGTCACCGGCGGGGAAGCGCTCTATGCGGACATGGGACACTTCGGCAAGCGCCCGATTCGCGTGGCGTGGTTCTCGCTCGTGCAGCCGGCGTTGATGCTGAACTACTTCGGTCAGGGCGCCCTGTTGCTCAGCGATCCACACGCCGCTGCACAGCCGTTCTACCGGCTCGCGCCGCAGGTGCTGCTGTACCCGCTGATCGGGCTGGCAACGCTCGCGGCGGTCATCGCATCGCAGGCCCTCATCTCGGCCGTGTTCTCGCTCACGCGTCAGGCGGTACAGCTCGGATACAGCCCCCGCATGGCGATCCAGTACACGTCCGCCGAGACGATGGGCCAGATTTACATCCCGCAGATGAACTGGGCACTGATGATCGCCACAATCGGCATCGTCGTCACGTTCCGCTCCTCGAGCGCCCTGGCGGCGGCCTACGGCATCGCGGTGACGATGACGATGGGGATTACGACCGCGCTCGCGTACGTGATCTCGCGGCAGGTGTGGGGCTGGAGCCGGCTGGCCGCTGGCGCCGCCGCATCGACCTTCATCGTCGCGGACCTCGCGTTCTTCGGGGCGAATGCCCTCAAGATCGCGCATGGCGGGTGGGTCCCACTGGTCATCGCGCTGATCGGATTCCTGATCATGACCACGTGGAAGCGCGGCCGGCAGATCGTAGGCGAGCGGCTGCGGGCGCGTGCGTACCCGTTCGCCGAGTTCGTGAAGGACATCACGGCGAACCCGCCGCACCGCGTGCCGGGCACCGCCGTCTTCATGACCGGCACGGGGACGGGCACGCCGCCGACCCTGCTGCACAATCTGGAACACAACAAGGTGCTGCACGAGCAGGTCGTGCTGCTGACCGTCATCACGGCCGACGTCCCGCAGGTGGCGCCCGAGGATCGGTTCCGGGTCGAGCCGCTGGCCGAGTGTTTCTTCCGCGTGATCGTCGCGTACGGATTCACGGAGGCCCCGGACGTCCCGGCCGCGCTCGAGGAGCTCGGCTCCCACGGGCTGCACGTGGATCTGTCGACGACGACTTTTTTCCTGGGCCGGGAGACGCTGCTGGCGACCCACCGGCCAGGCATGGCCCTCTGGCGGGAGCGGCTGTTCGTGCTGATGTCGAGCAACGCGATGCGGGCGACGACGTTCTTCAAGATCCCGTCGGAGCGCGTCGTGGAGCTGGGGATGCAGCTGGAGCTGTGAGGCGGCGGCACTTCGATCGTCAGCAGGGCTGAAGCCCTGCCCCACAAGGCACGTGCGATGTCTTGCAGGGCTGAAGCCCTGCCCCACAGGCGGGGGCCTGTTATGATGCCCGTCCTCATGAGCACGACCTACACCGCGAAAGACATCACCGTCCTCGAAGGCCTCGAGCCCGTGCGCAAGCGGCCGGGCATGTACATCGGGGGCGTCGGCGCTTCCGGCCTGCATCATCTCGTCTGGGAAACGCTCGACAACGCCGTCGACGAGGCGATGAACGGGCACGCCACGACGATCGCGGTCACGCTGCACGCCGACGGCTCCTCGCTCACCGTCGCAGACGACGGGCGCGGGATTCCGGTGGACAGGCATCCCGAAGACGAAGCAGAGCGCGCTGGAGGTGATCTTCACGGTGCTCCACGCCGGCGGGAAGTTCGAGGCCGGCAACTACAAGACGGCCGGCGGCCTGCACGGCGTGGGCGCGTCGGTCGTCAACGCGCTCTCGAAGGAGCTGGTCGCCACCGTCAAGCGCGACGGCTCCACCTGGGAGATGCGTTTCAAGCAGGGGAAGCCGACCGGTCCTCTCAAGAACCTTGGTCCCGCGCGCGGCAGCGGCACGACGGTCTACTTCCATCCCGACCCGACGATCTTCCCGAAGGTGGAGTTCGATCCCGCCCTCATCCGCGAGCGGCTCGAGGTGATCAGCTACATCCACAAGGGTGTGAAGGTCACGTTCGAGAACGAGGCGACGAGCGAGAAGGAGGTCTTCCAGCACGAGGAGGGGCTCGTTGCAGTATCTCGAGAAGATCGTCCGGGAGCGCGGCACCAAGCCGGTGCACGAGGCGCCGTTCACGCTGGAGCGGACCAACGGGCTGCGCGTGGATGTCGTGCTGCAGTGGACCGAGTCGACCGACGAGCACCTTCGCAGCTACGCGAATGGCATCCCGACCGGATCCGGCGGCACGCACGAGAACGGCCTGCGCGCGGGCGTGGGCAAGGCGGTGCGGAACTTCATCGAGACGCACAACCTGTCGCCGAAGGGCGTGACGCTCACGGCCGAAGACATCCGCGAGGGTCTCACCGGCGTCCTCAGCGTGTTCCTGGCAGAGCCGCAGTTCCAGGGCCAGACCAAGGATCGGCTGAACAACCCCGAGCTGCTCTCGGCGATCGATTCCACGGTGCGTCCGGCGCTCGAGCACTGGATGAACCACAACATCAGCGTCGCCGAAGCGGTGGTCGCGCGCATCATCCTCGCCGCGCGCGCCCGCGAGGCGAGCCGCGCGGCGCAGCAGGAGGTCACGCGCAAGACGGCGACCTCCGCCCGCCTCGCGCTGCCGGGCAAGCTGACCGACTGTTCGTCCAACGATCGCGACAGCACCGAGATCTTCATCGTCGAGGGCGACTCCGCCGGCGGCTCGGCGAAGCAGGGACGCGATCGGATCCGGCAGGCGATCCTGCCGCTCCGCGGCAAGGTGCTCAACACGGAGAGCGCGTCGCTCGCGAAGGTGCTCGAGAACAAGGAACTGTCCGACCTCGTCATCGCGCTCGGCTGCGGGCTGGGCAAGAACTTCGACCTCGTCGCGCCTGCGCTACGGGAAGATCATCATCCTCGCCGACGCGGACTCCGACGGGCATCACATTGCCACGCTGCTGCTCACGTTCATGTACCGCCACATGCCGCAGCTGATGGCCAACGGCCGCGTCTACCTCGCGCAGCCGCCGCTCTACCGGATCGACATCGGCAAGGAGACGTTCTGGGCCCTCGACGATCCGCAAAGGCCGACATCCTGAAGCAGGCACGGCAAGGGCGCGAACGGCCGCGCCACCCCGGAGATCACGCGGTTCAAGGGCCTCGGCGAGATGATGCCGAAGGTGCTGTGGGAGACGACGCTGAACCCGAAGACGCGCCGGCTGCTGCGGGTGGACATCGCCGACCAGATCGTCACGGACCGGGTGATCAACGAGCTGATGGGCAAGGATGCCTCGGCGCGCTTCCGCTTCATCATGGAGCGGGCAGAGGAGGCGGAGGAACTCGATCTGTAATCACACGTCTGCAGGGCTGAAGCCCTGCCCCACATCCTGTCACGCGAATCACATGTGGCTGTCACGCAATCATGTGGCTGGCGACAATCACCCTGCTCCGCTCGCCCCGCCGCCGGCCGCGCCGCCGCCTCCGCCTCCCGCGCTCGCTCCAGCGCCGGCGGACGACGTGCTCGCGTGGGTGCCGAGAAATGCTACGAACGACGCGTTGGGATCCTCCGCCGCGGTCGCCGCGGCGTGGAACCATGCGGGCGGCGCACCACGTCCGGGTGCTCGTGCGGCCTTGCGGACCCACGCGGCGCCGACGCCCGCTGCCACCGCATACGCCAGCAGCTCCGCACTGCTCCAGACCGGGTCCGGCTCCTTCGCTTTCGCGATGCGGCTCACCTCCGCGAAGTACGCCTTCCACCCCTGCGCGAGCCGCTGGCCCTCGCGGGTGAAGATGGAGAAACTGCCGGCCGCGATGGCGTAGGCAGCCGGCCTGCTATGATGCCTCGTCCTCATGAGCACAACCTATACCGCGAAAGACATCACCGTCCTCGAGGGCCTCGAGCCCGTGCGCAAGCGGCCGGGCATGTACATCGGGGGCGTCGGCGCTTCCGGCCTGCATCATCTCGTGTGGGAAACGCTCGACAACGCCGTCGACGAGGCGATGAACGGGCACGCCACGACGATTGCGGTCAGGCTGCACGCCGACGGCTCCTCGCTCACCGTCGCAGACGACGGGCGCGGGATTCCGGTGGACAGGCATCCCAAGACGAAGCAGAGCGCGCTGGAGGTGATCTTCACGGTGCTGCACGCGGGCGGGAAGTTCGAGGCGGGTAATTACAAGACCGCCGGAGGCCTGCACGGCGTGGGCGCGTCCGTGGTCAATGCGCTCTCCAAGGAGCTGGTCGCCACCGTGAGGCGCGATGGCTCCACCTGGGAGATGCGTTTCAAGCAGGGGAAGCCGACCGGTCCTCTCAAGAACCTTGGTCCCGCGCGCGGCAGCGGCACGACGGTCTACTTTCATCCAGACCCGACGATCTTTCCGAAGGTGGAATTCGATCCCGCCCTCATCCGCGAGCGGCTCGAGGTGATCAGCTACATCCACAAGGGCGTGAAGGTCACGTTCGAGAACGAGGCGACGAGCGAGAAGGAGGTGTTCCAGCACGAGGAGGGACTCGTGCAGTTTCTCGAGAAGATCGTCCGGGAGCGCGGCACCAGGCCGGTGCACGAGGCGCCGTTCACGCTGGCGCGGGACAACGGGCTGCGCGTGGATGTCGTGCTGCAGTGGACCGAGTCCACGGACGAGCACCTTCGCAGCTACGCGAATGGCATCCCGACCGGATCCGGGGGCACCCACGAGAACGGGCTGCGCGCGGGCGTGGGCAAGGCCGTGCGGAACTTCATCGAGACGCACAACCTGTCGCCCAAGGGCGTGACGCTCACGGCCGAAGACATCCGCGAGGGTCTCACCGGCGTCCTGAGCGTGTTCCTGGCCGAGCCGCAGTTCCAGGGCCAGACCAAGGATCGGCTCAACAATCCCGAGCTGCTCTCGGCAATCGACTCCACAGTGCGTCCGGCGCTCGAGCACTGGATGAACCACAATATCAGCGTCGCCGAAGCGGTGGTTGCGCGCATCATCCTCGCCGCGCGCGCCCGTGAGGCGAGCCGGGCCGCACAGCAGGAGGTCACGCGCAAGACGGCGACCTCCGCCCGCCTCGCGCTGCCGGGCAAGCTCACCGACTGTTCGTCCAACGATCGCGACAGCACCGAGATCTTCATCGTCGAGGGCGACTCCGCCGGCGGCTCCGCAAAACAGGGACGCGATCGGATCCGGCAGGCCATCCTGCCGCTGCGGGGCAAGGTGCTCAATACGGAGAGCGCGTCGCTCGCAAAGGTGCTCGAGAACAAGGAACTGTCCGACCTCGTCACCGCGCTCGGTTGTGGGCTGGGCAAGAACTTCGACCTGTCGCGCCTGCGCTACGGCAAGATCATCATTCTTGCCGACGCCGACTCCGACGGGCACCACATCGCCACGCTGCTGCTCACGTTCATGTACCGCCACATGCCGCAGCTGATGGCCAACGGGCGCGTCTACCTCGCGCAGCCACCGCTCTATCGCATCGACATCGGCAAGGAGACCTTCTGGGCCCTTGACGATCCGCACAAGGCCGACATCCTCAAGAGGCACGGCAAGGGTGCGAACGGCCGCGCCACCCCGGAGATCACGCGGTTCAAGGGCCTGGGCGAGATGATGCCCAAGGTGCTCTGGGAGACGACGCTGAATCCGAAGACGCGCCGGCTGCTGCGGGTGGACATCGCCGACCAGATCGTCACGGACCGGGTGATCAACGAGCTGATGGGCAAGGATGCCTCGGCGCGCTTCCGCTTCATCATGGAGCGGGCGGAGGAGGCGGAAGAACTCGATCTCTGATCACACGTCGGCAGGGCTGAAGCCCTGCCCCACGCCTGTCACGCAATCACATGTGGCTGGTCACGCAATCACATGTGGCTGTCACGCAATCACATGTGGCTGGCGACGATTACCCTGCTCCGCTCGCCCCGCCGCCGGCCGCGCCGCCGCCTCCGCCTCCCGCGCTCGCTCCAGCGCCTGCGGACGACGTGCTCGCGTGGGTGCCGAGAAATGCTACGAACGACGCGTTGGGTTCCTCCGCCGCGGTTGCCGCGGCGTGGAACCATGCGGGCGGCGCACGATGTCCGGGTGCTCGTGCGGCCTTGCGGACCCACGCGGCGCCGACGCCCGCTGCCACCGCATACGCCAGCAGCTCCGCACCGCTCCAGACCGGGTCCGGCTCCTTCGCTTTCGCGATGCGGCTCACCTCCGCGAGTACGCCTTCCACCCCTGCGCGAGCCGCTGGCCCTCGCGGGTGAAGATGGAGAAACTGCCGGCCGCGATGGCGTAGGCA